>NZ_VIRW01000002.1 GCF_009760905.1 Chitinibacter sp. GC72
ATAACGCGACAGTGCATCACCATTTTGATGAAGAGGTGGTCAATCGTTGGTTGGTGGATCATCGTTTTGTGGTGATGTACTTGCCAGCGTATAGCCCTGAGCTCAATTTGATCGAGATCGTGTGGAAACACGCCAAGCATTTTTGGCGTAGCTTCAAGTCGTGGAGCAAGGATAAATTGGTCGAAGAAGTCCACACCCTTTTATCCGGCTTCGGTTCGAAATTTAAAATTAGTTATGCGTGATTACTTACGAGGGCAATTTTAGCCGGATTTTATCCTCTATTTTTGGCGCGACCGACAAGCCCCCTCTTGGCTCTGCACCAGCTCACACGATAAGCATTTACAATGAAATCGGCGGTATAACTAAGGCAGACAACTTAGTTCTCAAGGAGTCGTGTGAATATTGCCTCCAGAGTGAAGACTTCTTCATCGATCCAGAACAGCTATTTCCCGATGTAAACACATTGGGCTTCAAGCGTTCGGAAATAAAAGACTGCATAGAAATACTAGAGCAGCACGGCTATATAACCGTTTCACATTTTATTGGAGGAGGACTCGAAGGATATGGTTGCCGCTATCAAATCACTGAATATGGGTTTGAAACATATGCTGCAGCATATATTGCAAACTATTCAGGCATAGTGGCTAACGTTATTTCTGAAGTTGTTAATAATCAAATGAACAGCAACTTAGATCTACAAACAAAAACAGCTCAACCAATCACCTTGATTAATCACATTCTGACTACTTTAGAATCTAGAGGTCATGTCAATCTTGTCAAATATCTTGGTGGAAACATTCATGTCTACAATGTTGCAGCAAGTCTTCGTCGCTTATTGGCGGTAAGTTAGCGAGTCGGGGTAACCAACTTTCCAACACGATTCCGGACATAAACGCTAGTCATATTTTGCGTGGTATGAGCGAGCAAATCTTGCGCGGCGCTCATACCGGAATCCATTTCCTTTTCTGTTCCGGCCTTAGCTCGCAGATCGCGGAATTGCCAAGTTTGGCCGCTTAACTCGCGCGCATGATCGAATTTATGGCGGAGCATTGATTCGGTTAGCGGTTTGCCAACCTCATCAATCAGCAGCTTTAAACTATGCACTTTATAGGCCTGCTTGCGCGTCATGATGCGCTCAATCACTTCGGCCAACTGACCTACAACTGAAATTCGAAGTTTGGCGCCCGTTTTGTTTTGCTTCACCCACAACACGCCGTCTTTCACATCAGCTTCTGACATTTTCAGAATATCCGCCGGACGCTGACCAGTCAGCCACGCCAAATCCATTGCATCACGCAACACGATATCCGCTTGCTGATAAACCGCATTGTAAGCGGCATCATCAACATACACATCACGAGCGTGTTCACGATAGCCAGCAATTCCTTGGCATGGATTCGGCTTATTGGTATAGCCCCATGACCGGGCAAAATTCCAAATATGTGAGAACAACGCTTTCTCACGATTGGCGCGAACCCGGCCATCCCCTGCTGCATCTTCTTTGCCTGCCCGCTTTAACCGCTCTTTCGTTTCGGCTACGCGCCAATCAAGAAATTGCCGAATATTAATTGGCTCAATTTGATCCAGCGGAGCAGGTGGATCATCAAAAAAGGCGAGCAGCTTTGCGAGCTGCGTTAAATTGTCTTTTTGAGTTCTCGGTGCTTTTTCTGGAAGAACGTCACGAATATAGCGTTCCGCAGCATGGCGAAAGGTAATCACGATAACTTCGGTACGCTCAGCCTTCTCCAGTTCCGCCCATTTCAGGACGGCAATCACGTAATCATCGCCCAGCGGAACTTCACGGCGCGGCTTTCCGCCAGCATCGTAGTAATACCAGACCTTTTCACCCCGATGACGCGCACGCATTCGGGGCGGCAGGTTTTTATTTCTTGTTGGTACTCTACCCATCGTGTTTACTGCGCTCCACCAGAAATGACACGCGGTGACCACGCAGGGGCAGCCGCTATTGCAGCACCATGCTTAGAACCTTCAATTGCAACACGAGCAACAATGGGTGCGCCTCTGGCATTCACCCAATAGGGAATTCCGACGCTTCGCAACCATTGGCTTTGCAAAACCTCGCGTGGCTTACCGCCCTGCCCCGTTTTAACGCCGGTTAATTCAATCAACTCATCACGAGTCAAAAATAGCGCACTCATGCCAGCACCTTAAAAATAATCCAATCCATAGCCACATACATCACACTCAGAAGCCGCATCGCCAAATTTCAGCGTGGTATCTGGCGGTTCGATCCAGATGCCTTTTTCACCGCACGCAGGGCAAACCAGCACTACCTTTTTCATTGGCCGCCCATCACGAAACGGTGGCACATCAAGCGCATCCATTGCCGAAGTACCAAAGGGAACGTCAAATTCTTCAATATGATCCATCGCCATTTCGTATTACTCCGAGTCAATATTGCGAAAATTCAATTCATCGATGGCAAGCTGCGCAATCAGGTACAAGCCACCACACAGGACAAAAAACCACGATATTGCTGACCATGAAATTGGAGCACTTAAAAGCTGGCAAGCCATCGCATACAGTGCCACGCCGCTCAATCCGCCAAGCGATCCATCAAACAAAAACCAGCGGTGAAATTGCGAAATTGTCATTTTCTTCATGGTGTTTTCTCCTCTAAATAATCGGTTTCAAACTCGGTCAACTTGTAACAGCACAAGTATTTCGGTTTGATTTAAGTCTTTGCCTTCGCCTAGCGGCAGACTAAAAAATGGTAAATGTGACTTTTCTTCTGTGGACTTGGCGCTAGTTAAGCCGCCGATTACATATACTTCGCCGGGCTTGGCCAGCAGGTTGGTTTTGATTTCGCGTTTAATCAGCGTGGGTGATGCACTGACGCCAGTTTTGGTTGCCGCAAAGTTTGAGATTTGCTGTGTAATCGCCAAGTCAACAATTTCATCGCGAATATTTGGCGCAACATCCAAAATGACGCCCGAGGATTTATATTCAACGGATTGAACAGGATTCCCGTTTTTATCAATTACGGCAGCACCGAGCACAGGGACATCATCACCACTCATAAAGCGGGCTGCGGCTGCATCTTTAACGCGCACATGTGGGCGGGAAATCACTCTAAATCGAGTATCGGTGGATACCAGTGAAGCCACTAAATCCAAACTGCCCGTTGCTAAGGTCAACACATTGCCTGTGGCCGAAGCTGGCGACATTCCCAATGATACTTTCAGCTTGCCATCAAACAGCTTGAGCAAAGCACCAACGCCCCATGAGTTGGTATCTACTGTAGAAAATTCGTAGACCACGGCTGAAATTTGAACTTGTTTTTCTGGTAAATCAATTTGCTGAATCAGGCCGCGCAATTGGCTGACTTCTTGCGCAGGGCCGCTAAAAATTAACAGGTCGTGATGTTTATTGATTTGCGAGTACGCCGAATTGCCACCATCCTGAATCGGCGCTTGACCCGGCGTGGCCGCAATCGATGCTTGCACAGCACGTTGGAAAGTAAATCGACCTTTCGGAAACAGGCTGGACAGCAAATCAGAAAAATAAGTGATGTCACGAAATTTGGGGCGGTACACAAAGATTTCATTCGGTTCTGCAGGTGTGCTCGCTTTCGTATTCAAGCGCAAATAATCCGTGCCATTCTGAGTTTCGACTTCAAGACCTGACATGGCCAATACACTGAGGAACAAGGTACGGTATTGCTTCGGCTCTTTCGCATCAAACGAGATCGTCACTTTGTCGGTAATTTGCTGTGCCTTGGGATCAATGACGAAATTCTTGCGTTCAATTTCGGTGTAATACAGCTTGGCAAACTCAAGCACAGGCAGCGCATCAAAAAACAGCCGTGATTTGGGCTGCTGATCTGCTGCCATGGCCAACGATGTGAGAAACAGAAAAATCAATGTAAGGCGTTTCATTGTTTGGACTCCGTGGCGGTCGGCAATGCCGCACCAAATGGCACTACCTCAAGTTCGCTACCAGACCAGAAGGCCACCATTTCGCCATCGATATAACCTGATGTGGTTAGGCCATCAATCGCAAAGCTGGTCGCTTTAACCGTCCGATAATGTTTTCCGTCGTGCAGGCTGACCAGCAACGTGCCATCCTGTTTTTGCAAATAGCCCGTCAAGCGCCAGCGCGACATTCCCTCGGTTTGGTTTTGTACCTTCCCGCCGATGCTTTGATTTTGGTGATTCACTACAGGTAGAACCTTGGCTGATTTCTCTGTCTCTGTTGCCACGGGCGTCGGGTGAAAGAATTTCCACATGTTGTAAAAGCCAACGCCGAAAACTATGATCGTGCCGACGACCAACGCCCACAGCCGCCAGTCTTTGAGCAAGTTCTGTCGATCATCAATTTGATGCTCTTTACCTGTTCCTCCGGTGTATGACGAATACAGCGGGAAAATAGCTTTGTCGTATTTTTTGGGGAATGTGTTTACGCGAGTTTTAGCGTTGAGCTTGTAGCCCTCATAGACCTCGACCCGATAGGCTTTACTCAAACCGAGCGATTTGAGTTTTACCGTGCGAAAGGTCATTTCAACGACCACCCGCAAAATACGGTGCAGGTCGGTGATGTCCTGAACCATCAGCACCAAGTCACAGCACACCTTAGTGATTGGGCTGACGTAATGACGATGCTCGCGGAAGAAAATTTTATGCTCTTGGGCGATCTTGCAGTCGCAACCCCAAAAGCGCCAAGCCTCGTCAATGCACACTAAATCGCCCGGTTGAACCGTGGTTTCGGCCTCTGTGCCGTGGCAGAAAAACTCCGGGCTTGCGACCGTATCATTTGAAACGTGAACAACGTGCCCCAGCTTTTCCAGTTCATCGCCGTGCTTGTCATGCAGGTAGGCGCGAATTGCATCGCTATCAATGTCGGCCACGTTGGTAATCACGCGCCTACCACGGCGTACCGCTTCAAGAATGACGCTACTCACGCATTCGTAGGATTTACCCGACCCCATCAAGCCAGTGTATGCATTAATTGGCATGGCTTACCCGATGACTGGAATACGACGAATTAAAAAGCGAGTGACATACGCAGCAATCACCATTTGAATGCCGGCAGCAATTTCAAACGCATCCAGATACCACCACACTGTTGGCGCTACGCCGCCAAATGCAGAATTCAAACCATCTATGCCTGGCAGCAATTCAATGAGGTTTTCAGCCATCAGTTGCACCAGAAAGAACACTGCAAACGCGACGACAAACTTCACAATCAGCGTGCGAAAGACCCAGCCAATAACGGCGTTGAATGCCGAGAGCAAAATGCCAAACATGATTTACCTCACGCCGCCAAAATGATGAAAAGCGCAGCCAAAGCCCACATCAACAGCGCTGCCGATGACATAACTTCTTTGTGTTGCTCGAACAGTTGGCAATGCGCGTCAAATGCGCCTGAAAATGGGTGGCCCATAAGCGAAAAATTGAACTCACCCGTCGGGCATTGCGCACTGTGACCCGGAACTTGAAATCCCTTCAATGGCGCAAGTGCATCATTGATTGGTGCAAAAATTTCTTTGCCAGTTGGCGTTTGTTCCAGTTCTGGCGAGCCGATTACCGGATCAGGCCCCAAATCAATTTGCGTTGCGCCTTGCGGTGCATTAATGGGTTGAGTACCGGGATTCGTTGCTGTAGTTACAGGTGGAATCGGGACTTGCGATGTTGAGTTCGGGTTAATTGCAGGCGATACAAAATCGCGTACTTTTGGATATGAAGTTGGATTGTTTACGCGCCAGTTTTCAACATCACCCTCGGTAATTGGATCAGCTGCGTCGTAAGGCAAACCACGATAGTCAGGTTGTAACGCTGCATTTCGCCAAAGCGCATTTGCTGCTGCAGCCAATTGCAGTGGATGAACTTGGGCATCTAAAGCGGCCTCTGGCAATTTATTGATGGCATCAACTGGCGTGAGTCCAATCCCTGTACCGGGGACTGTTGGCAGCGGCTTAAAATCATAGGCCACACATTCTTTATCGCGCAGCCATTTCCCTTTCGGGCAAGCCGTATGCGCAGGCGGACTGGCAACATATTCAACAGTCACGCTTGAAGCCGTAAATAACTCCTCTCCGGTTTGGCTTGGCTGGCGATACACCGCATCAAAATTGCATTTGTAGATGATGTTGCTGGTTTTTGTGCAAGCAACATTGCGGTAGCCTTTGTATGCCTGATTATTTTCAGGTGAAAAGCGGATTGAAATTGCCTGCTGACCAACAGCTTCGGGATCAGCGCCAAGCACTGCAGGACCGATTTGCGTATAAGCTCGCCAGTACGGTCCATTCAAAGGTAAGCCTGTTGAATTATCGATTGGCACAAACTCAGTCATTGAGCCGACTTCAATCGTGCCATCAGGTTTCCAGAACCATGAAATTGCTTTGTCGATCAAAAATGGCAATGCAACGCTAGCAACTACTGAAATTCCAGCGGCAGCCAAAATCACAGGCCATGTTGCTCCGGCAACTACCCCCCCGGCGATGGTAACGACAGCCGCACTGACACCATTTACTGTTGCGCCATAGCGCGGATCATTTGCGGCTACATAGTTGTAATTTGGATCATTCGCTGCGCGACCCGGGGTAATTCGCTTGGTGGCTTTTTGAGCGACTATTTCACCAACCGCCCGCCCCATATTGGGGTTGTAGGCAGGAACGGCTGCGGCCATTACCCGGATACTGAACATCAGTAGCAATAAAACCAGCATCAAATTCTTCACGATTCAAACCCACGAATAAAAGCCCAGCCGCATAGCGCACCAAAACAAAACATTGCTAGATACCAAAACTCTGCAGCCATACAACCCCCATAAGTCCAACCCGTTTTCTATTGGGAAAATTACTTCACCCAAGAGAAAACGGGCGGGAAACCCGCCCAAAACGATTAAGCGCCTTTGACTTTCTTCAAGATGAATTCAGCCGCCTTGATCGCGAGGTACACGCCAAGAATCACGGCTGATACGGACAACAGCCCGGTCTTAACATCATCGAAGTTCACCGCTGCGACGAGGCCATTTACATCAGTAATTGGCGCTGCACCTGCAAAAGCGGCAGCAGAAGAAAGTGCTGCAACAGAAACACCTGCAATTTTTTTCAAAAAGTTCATGGTCATACTCCTAGTTAAAAAACGGGAAAGCGCCCGTTACGCTCTTTTCACCAGACTGACAATTGATCCCATGCCAATCCCGAGAAGCCAGACAAACAGAACGGTGGAAAGGCCAAACGAAAAATACTGGCCTGCCGTTGCAGTCGAAAACGCTTCGTTTTCAGCCTCAAATTGAGCTGCATTTGCTGGATCAATCACATAAGCCTGCACAACCTTCGTGGTTTGCCCTGCAGGGCAGGGAACACGAGTCGGCGTACCCGGCATGCACACGATCACATTGACTACTTGTCCGAGAGCCATCCTTTATCCATCCAGCCTTATTGCTTGAGCAGCACTTCGACCTGCAGCGCTCTGCTCAAACCGTGGAATAAAAATCTGATTTTCTTTAAAGGCAAAAACATCTAGTTCGCGGTGGCTCGGCGTTCCGCCGATCTGGCCGACCGTATAGTTATTGATACGAGTCGAACTAAGCTCGCTTCGCTCGCCCATGGGCGTAAACTCAACCGTCCATTCATGAATCCGTGAGCGCACGAAATCACCGTCAACTCGATCAACAACACCTGTAATTTTTGATGTGCTGGCTTCGCCATATTTATTAAGCAAATTGGTGTCGCGCACGAGACCTAGCGGCAAATCACACAGCTTCAAACCTGTGCCGCCAAGTATTCGAACGTATTCAGCCCAATCGCCCTGTTCTGCAGCAACAGAAGCACGCTCCAGAATGTCAGAATCAACTGACGGGTCTTGACGAGCAATGCGGCGAAGTTCCCGCCACAGAGTTACAGGTGCAACGCCAATTGGTTGAAATTGGCGAATGCTCCAGATTGACGCCCATGCCTGCACACGTTCCGCTGCCGTAATGGCTTCAAAACCATCGTGAGTAACACCGATGCTTTCACCGTCCGTTTGCTTGCCGTCGATGTTTTTTGAAATGTATTTAGCGATGTAGCCAGCTGCGCTACCACGTTTCCAATCAATTTGAATAAACTTGATGCGACGCTGCCATTTGATTTTGCCGCTGACGCTATTGATCAACTCTTGCTGATCTTCCGAGGTGAAGTAGCGGCGAAATATTTCCTGCATGGTCTTCACATGCTCGGGTTCAACAAACAAAAGTAGATGCCAGTGCGGGCAACCGTCGTGGTGTGGCTCTGCCACACGGAACCCAAACGGTTTGATTCCACGTCGATGAAGTGCTGCACGAACACGTGCAAACACTAGAGATAAGTACACCTGACCATCATGAGGTGTAGAACCATCAAAATTTGGATTTGGTGTGGCTTTCTTTTTGCCTAGACGCTTGAACGCATGAAAACGGCTCGGACACGTTGCAGTAATAAAAACACCGACATGGCCAAGGTCACGTGCAATACGTTCTTGTCCAGCAATGCGTGTCATTAATTCGGAGCGGCGAATAGCCGGATTTGAAACACTGGTATCCGCTAGGTCTTGCAATGAAAACGTGTCACCAGCTTCGTTGGTCGCCTGTAGATTTTGCAATAGCGTTTTATTGCGCTTCCGTTGAGCACGGAAACGATAAACACTTTCGTCGCTGGCGTAAGCGCCCGCCTGAATGTTGACTAGACCCAAACGGATTGCTTCGGTCTCCAATCTACGGGCGGTGCCACGGCGTAATACACGCCGCCAGTAATATTCATCAGTGAGGCGCTGAAGCAATGTTTCTTCAGTTACGCCATTCTTGCCAATTGCAGGCAGATCAGAAGACTCAACGTCAAATTGCTTGGAAAACTCAAGTGCGCGAGACAACAGCTCTTTTGCATCATTAGTCAAAGGCGGGAATTTGAGTTGAGAAATGATCTCATTAGCCACTTTTTTGGCCTGAATGCGAATTTCTTCATCATTGGCCGCAAGATTAAATTTCCCGGTTACTGATTCAATATGGTCGCGATACTCACGAACCAGAATATTCCCGGCAGCAGCGGCGCGGGTATCACTACCTTCCGTTTTGAAAACAATGTCGTTATGCTTCCGACGAATAACGCGGGCAAATGCTGGAGGCACTTTTGCCAGACATTTATCTACAAACCACTTGTCTTGCTGGTAATAGCGTTGACGGTATTCGACGGCAGAACGAAGTTGCACGTTAAGCCCCCTGCTTCACACGGTAAGGAACAAGGGGGTCAGGCAGGCCAACGACTTTAGCGATGGCCTTGAAACGCGCCTGCTCTTCTGTTTTCAACTCAATAAAATCAGGCGTGATTGAGCCGATCAGTGTTGAAACAAAAGCGCGATCTGCAAGCAAACGTGATGATGGGTGAGGCGCTGTAACGAACTCGATATACACCTCTGAGGCCATTTCGAGCGATTCCAGCAGGCGCGGGATTGGCATCGAATTCATCGTTTATTCCTCGACAGCTGAATAAACGTTGACGGTCGGGCGGCGGGTTACTTTTTCGCCAGTCTGTTTGTCGAGATATTGAAAGCTTTTGGCGCGATAGCCGCCGCAAGTCACAAGCACTTCAACGGTGTCACCTGATTGACCCAAGCGCTTTTTCGAGCGGATTTCTACAGAATTTGGTGGAGTGTATTGGTCAACGGCGGGAAGTGTTACTTCGGTGTAGGTGAAGTCGTCTGCGCGGCGAACCGAATGGATACGTCCAAAGAGCAGGGCTTGGTTTGGTTTCAGTGACAACTTTTGATTTTCTTGGGCAGTACTCATTTTCGTGTTCCTTGTAAAAGTATGGGGGCTACGTTCGTAATTCAGGCTTTCAGTGTTCATCGCTTCGCCTTGCCGTCCGTCCTCGCAGGCTGCGGGCGGGCGGCAACCCTCGCGCTGAAGCACGATAGAGCCCTCTACAGTGCAGAAAAAAGATAAAATCTCTACAATCTGCACTAATAGAACCACTCACCGCGAACAAATTACACCATTAAACTACACCGTGCAATATTATCGTGCAAAAAATATGCTAGCTTTGAATGGCACATCAACAAAGGAGGGGGTCAAATGGCCAAGACACAGCAAGAAAAAGAGTTGAGTCACCGCCTCAGAACGCGGATTGAAAAGAGATTCCCACAACGAGGCAGGTTCAGGGAGTTAGAAGAAATAAGCAGTATTAGTGCGAGTAGATGGAAAAACTTCTTCTATGGAAGGACAGATGCAGCTGTTGAAATGGTCGACTTTTGGTGTAGCAAATTTCATGATGAAAGCGAATTTATACTACACGGTGTACTAGAAAGAGCAGGCGGGGAAGCGCCATTCGGCTCGGTTCCCATGCTTAAAGAAAGAGCAAACCGAACGATTTCCGAACGGTTGACATGGGTTATTTTTGAATGGGCGTCACCATCAGGGGATCAGCTATTTAGCTACCTTGAAGGAAAGTCAAATATGAAAATTTCGGCAGATGAATGGAAACAAGTCATTGTGCATGCACAACCACCAAGTGCAGAAATGGTTGCAGTAGTTGGTGAGTATCGCCCGCATTTTATTGAATGGATTATCAGAGGTGCTACGACAGGTGATGGCCAGGTAGACCCAACAAATAAACAGTCAATCCTAGACTGGAACACTCGCATGCGGCAGCAATGGGATTTGGCATTTAGTAGCTTTGCGAAGGCAATGCAACAGTCGGGCGATCTTCCCGATTGCTGAATGTTCAGTGCATCTGGGGTGTTGGGGTCGAGGATGTCGGCAGATGCGACAAGCTACGCAAAATGGTCATTCAAATAGATCGCTGCGAAAGTTCGTTGTAGCCAAATAGCTCGGGATATAAAAATAAAGAAGGCCGCTACCTAATGGTTTGCGGCCTTTCACGTTTCAAGTTACGGCTCATGTTTAAACTAAACACGGCGGAGCGTAGCGAAGGATATTCAAACGTTTAGCTTTTGAGCCAATGTGCACTTTTTGCACATTGCGTTATGGATTAAATTGGACTTTCATCATTGGTCTTTGATCGATACGTCCGATTTTCCAAGAATATGAACCGATCCCAAGAGTTGGTGTTGTTGTTGCATTATGCGATATAACATTTGCATTTTTCGGAAGGCGCACCTCAAGAACTCCGTTAATGGCGATTCCTAATTGCTCCAATTCGCGCTTGTCTTTATCTTTTATTTCGTTGGAAGAGATTGTTACCACACCATCTTTCCCTGTTTTCACAGAAAAGATGTCGAGCGCACGCAGGGGCTGACCAGCCTTCTTTGCACTTTCAATCTCAAGTTCATACCGTCCATTGCCTTTATAAATCGCCTTTTGAATATCCGGTTTTTTCGAGAGTTTTTCCGCGTCTGATTTAAGACCATTCTCATCTTTCTCTGAAAGGGAGCCTTTCTTCTTGATCTCGGCGGCAGCAAGTGCGTGAACGGCAGTGCCAGAATAGTGAAACGTATAGTTGGCATCTGGCTGAAAATCAATTTTCGCGGTAAATCGCTCAGGGATCAGACAGCCTGATAGTAGCGTAACAGTGCCAATTACAGCCGAAATAATGAATGCGGATTTTTTCATATTGAACGCAAGTGGAAGTGGTTAACCAGAACTCGACTGATTCTCACCCCTCTTAAAATCTGACGCAAAAGTAAGTTGATTATTGTGTCCGTTGCTACACATAAGTGCCAGCTATGTCCGAACAGCAGAAGTCGATGTGCTGCCGCAATCAGCCGTAAATCAACGAATGTGGTCTCTGCCACACTAATCACGTGACCAGATTCCGGAACGGCATAAACCCATGGGCTCCGCCCAAACCCGCTCTAGCTTGCGAGGCGGCGGAGTCAGGGGATAAAACCCTCCCCTCACTCCACCTGAAGCTTGAGGTCGTTGCTTGAGCATCAAGGGGCTTTCGCGGCATAAAACGTGGCAAAAATCCGCCACATTTATTCCACGTCCCCTTGACCCTCACTACACTATCAATGCCCCACTCCAACGTTCCGCAAAGTGAAGTTGCTTCTATATATTGCAAGCCCTGTAACAAGGCTGATTTTTTGTGTTTGCGGAACAGATATTTATCGAAAAATTATCCAAAGTACTATAAAAAAGCGAGACAAGCCCGGAAATGCTTGCTATAGTTCGGCCTCTTCAAGAACGGAAGCGTGGCTGAGTGGTTTAAGGCAGCGGTCTTGAAAACCGTCGGGGATGCGAGTCCCCCCAGAGTTCGAATCTCTGCGCTTCCGCCAAAAATTCTAAAATGCCCTGAGCTTGCTCAGGGCATTTTTTATTCCCCCAGGGTATTGCCCTGCAGAGCAATCTGCCCCTAGCTTTCAGGCGTATACTCCAAGCAAAAAATCCGGCAGCAGCGCCTGCTGGCACCTTGCCTGCGAAAGAAATAAATATTACCTGCACCAGCCGCCACCACTTTTAACCAAGCAAAGCAGCTGCCCGGCAAAAAGCCGATGATTTTTAGCGTCAGCCTCTTGAAAAGCCCCGCACTCGCCCCTACTATTTAGCACTCAAGCGCAGAGAGTGCTAAAAATGCCATCTGCGCCAATCAAATTCTGAATTAACGAACTTGTACTCAGGAGTTTTAACACCATGAAAATCCGTCCATTGCATGACCGTGTTGTGATCAAGCGCGTTGAAGCCGAAGAAAAAACTGCATCTGGCATTTTGCTAGCTGGCAGCGCGGCTGAAAAACCAGACATGGGTGAAGTGATTGCAGTTGGTGCCGGCAAAGTACTGGAAAACGGCTCAGTTCAAGCACTAACTGTCAAAGTCGGCGATAAAGTCTTGCTCGGCAAATACGCGCAAAGCGTGAAAATCGACGGCGAAGAGTTGGTTGTTGTACGTGAAGAAGAAATCTTCGCGATCGTTGAGTAATCCACACTAAAGATTGTTTCCCGGCAAAAAGCCGGTTGATTATGAATTTGGAGAATTGAAAATGGCTGCTAAAGAAGTTCTGTTTGGTGACAGCGCACGCGCAAAAATGGTCAACGGCGTTAACGTATTGGCGAACGCGGTAAAAGTAACTTTGGGCCCTAAAGGTCGTAACGTCGTGCTGGAGCGCTCTTTCGGTGCGCCAACGATCACTAAAGACGGTGTATCGGTTGCCAAAGAAATCGAATTGAAAGACAAATTCGAAAACATGGGCGCGCAGATGGTGAAAGAAGTGGCGTCTAAAACTTCTGACATCGCTGGTGACGGCACGACGACTGCAACCGTATTGGCTCAAGCCATCGTGCAAGAAGGCATGAAATACGTTGCTGCTGGCATGAACCCAATGGACCTGAAACGCGGTATCGACAAAGCCGTGGTGACTTTGGTGGGCGAGCTGAAAAACATCGCTAAACCTTGTACAACCAGCAAAGAAATCGCGCAAGTTGGCTCGATCTCTGCTAACTCTGATGAAATCATCGGTGAAAAAATCGCGGCTGCGATGGACAAAGTGGGTAAAGAAGGCGTGATCACCGTTGAAGACGGTTCAGGCTTGGAAGACGAATTGGACGTGGTTGAAGGTATGCAATTCGACCGCGGCTACTTGTCACCGTACTTCATCAACAACCCAGACAAACAAATCGCTGCGCTGGACAACCCATTCGTATTGTTGTTCGACAAGAAAATCAGCAACATCCGTGACTTGCTGCCAGTACTTGAGCAAGTAGCAAAAGCGGGCCGTCCATTGCTGATCATCGCTGAAGACGTTGATGGCGAAGCATTGGCAACGTTGGTAGTGAACAACATCCGCGGCATCTTGAAAACTGTAGCGGTTAAAGCACCAGGCTTTGGCGATCGTCGTAAAGCGATGCTCGAAGACATCGCGATTCTGACTGGCGGTACTGTAATCGCTGAAGAAGTGGGTCTGAGCCTTGAAAAAGCTGATTTGAGCATGCTCGGTCAAGCTAAACGCATCGAAGTGGCAAAAGAAAACACCACCATCATCGACGGTGCTGGTTCAGAAGAAGCGATCAAAACTCGCGTTGCAACCATCCGCAAGCAAGTTGAAGAATCAACCAGCGATTACGATCGTGAAAAACTGCAAGAGCGCGTAGCTAAATTGGCTGGCGGTGTTGCGGTAATCAAGGTTGGCGCGGCAACTGAAGTTGAAATGAAAGAGAAGAAAGCACGCGTTGAAGACGCGTTGCACGCGACTCGCGCAGCGGTTGAAGAAGGTATCGTGGCAGGTGGCGGCGTTGCGCTGTTGCGTGCTCGTTCAACGATCACTGAGCTGAAAGGCGCGAACTCTGATCAAGACGCAGGTATCAAGATCGTGCTGCGCGCAATCGAAGCTCCATTGCGCCAAATCGTACAAAACGCGGGCGACGAGCCAAGCGTTGTGGTGGCTAAAGTGCTGGAAGGCAAAGGTAACTTTGGTTACAACGCGGCGACTGGCGAATACGGCGATATGGTTGAGATGGGTGTACTCGATCCAGCTAAAGTAACTCGTTCAGCATTGCAACACGCAGCTTCGGTAGCAGGTCTGTTGTTGACGACTGACTGCATGGTTGCTGAGTTGCCAAAAGACGACGCACCAGCAATGCCAGACATGGGCGGCATGGGTGGTATGGGCGGCATGATGTAATTTGTCCCAGCGCAAGAAAACGCCACCGGCTCCACCGGTGGCGTTTTTTTTACCTTGAACTTAATACCCGCAATCGGTAGAGTTTGACGACAGTACCTAAGAGATAAAGAGATTGTTTTGACACCTGCAGTTGTGGCCTTACTGGGTAATGATGGCGATTTCTACCCGCACCACCTTGAGCAACAGTACCCGCGCATACTGGAGCAGGTCGTTGCACTGTGGGGTAGCGAACAGCTCGAGCCTTTTATCAGCGAGCTGGCCGTGGATGAACGCGGCACGCGCCAGGGCTTTCCGCCTGCGGTGGCTTCCGAGCTATTTACACTTTATCAGCTGCATACCCAGCGCTTTGGCGGCGAACCCGAACAGGAACAAACCTGGGATCACGTCAAACTGCAAGATGACGGGCTAAGTTTTTACGAAGTCAACGGCACGCAAAAAGATTACTTTCAAGCCGCGGAATCCGGCAACACGCTACGCGTACTGGTTCACCTCAAAGCGGGCATCGACATTGAAACCGGCGATGAATACGGCAAAACAGCGCTCATCTGGGCGGCGACCCAATCGCATCTTGCGCTGGTCGGCTTGCTGCTATCGCGCAATGCCAATACCGAAACTCGCGATCTGGGCGGCTTTACCGCACTGCACTGGGCCGCAGCCGCTGGCAATCTCTCCTCACTGGCGCTACTGCTCGAACACGGTGCGGCGGTGAATGCGCAAAGCAAAGCCGGCATTACACCGCTGATGCAAGCCGCATCGCGCGGACACCATGCTGCCATCCGCAGCTTGCTGGAGGCAGGGGCCGATCTGGGCCTGCTAGACGGCCATGGACAATCCGCGCTTAGCCATGCCCTGCAAACCAACCACTATCGCAGCAGCGAAACCTTGCTGCTGCAATTTACCAAGCTAGACACCGCCAGCAAAAGCAAGCATCAGGCCACGCTGGCTCAGGGGCTAAGCCATACCAACCCGGCCATCCGGCAACTCTTCATCAAGCACCGCTTCGAGCTGCAAGTAGGCTAAGCCCCTGCTGGTTTAAATCATTTAATTAACCATTCGCCAGACGGATATTGCGGCGCGCCAAGGCTTCGTCCCAGCGCTGCTGCTGCACCGCGCTGCTAATCTGCAGCGCCGGGATGGAGAGCGGCGTGCCCTGGGCACTCATGGCCACCATGGTGAAATAGCAGCTATTGGTGTGTCGCTGCGTTTGCTCGCGGATATTTTCTGCCACCACCCGGATGCCCACCTCCATCGAGGTGCGCCCGGTGTAGTTCACGCTGGCCAGAAAATGCACCAGCTCGCCGACATTGATTGGCTGCTTGAACATCACCTGATCCACCGACAACGTCACCGCATACGCACCAGCGTATCGGCTGGCGCAGGCGTAGGCCACCTGATCGAGCTGCTTGAGCAAAGCACCACCGTGCACCTTGCCAGAAAAATTGGCCATATCGGGCGTCATCAGCACCGTCATGGCCAGCTCATGCCGTGGTAAATCGCTCATATACCCTCCCAATGTATTGCCCAGAAAAAGATATACAACAATGCTTGCTTGGCAATACATAAGAACGGGGCATCAGCCCCGTCATATTTCATTGCAATGATGATGCGTTAAATCTCGACCAATCCCCTGTCCTTGAACCAGCGCCCTTCGGTATCGCTACCCCCGCCCTGATCATCGTTCAGATTGTAATTAATCGTTAATTCTTCATCGATCGCGATATCACGCACCGCAACATAGCGCATATGGCTAAAGCTTTCATCAGCGTGATACCACAAATTGGCCGGGCTGCTATGGTTGTACAGGCTGCCATAGCCGAGCACCAGCGCGACAGCATTGGGCTTGTCCGGAAAGAAGGACCAACCAAAAGCGACAAACTTCAGCTCGTTTGGCAGCGCGGTAAATGGATGATCAACCAGCAGAATCGGCGCGGCTTCAATCAGCTCACCTTTCTTGAAAGCTCGTGCGGCAAACACGCCACGGCCTTTTGCCGTTTTCGTATCCATCACATAAACATCGGGGGGCGTGATCGCCTGCTCATTGCGCATATCAATTTATCCATAAGCTGATCGAAACAGTATAAATAAATCATGCTCAAGGCTGAGCAATTACTTGTAAGCCAAGATCGAGTGTCAATAAATCCCCACAAAAAATGGCGCCGCAGCGCCATTTTTTACATCACTCAAGTTCAACCGTCTTACAAACCGGCGTTATGCGCCTGCTGATCGGCATGGTATGAACTGCGAACCATTGCGCCAACGGCAGCGTGCTTGAAACCCAGCTCGTAAGCGCGCTTCTCGAAAGCCTTGAACTGATCCGGGTGCACATAGCGCAACACTGGCAAATGGCCATTCGATGGCTGCAGATACTGACCGATCGTGATCATGTCGATGTCATGCGCGCGCATGTCTTCCATCACTTGGTAGACTTCTTCGTCCGTCTCACCCAGGCCAACCATAATGCCGGATTTGGTATTCACATGCGGGTACAGGCGTTTGAATTCTTTGAGCAGATCGAGCGAGTGCTGGTAATCCGAGCCGGGGCGAGCCTGCTTGTAGAGGCGTGGCGCGGTTTCCAGATTGTGATTCATGACGTCGGGCAAGGCCTGCGCAAAAATATCGAGCGCGATGTCCATGCGGCCACGGAAATCGGGCACCAGCACTTCGATTTGCGTCTCGGGGCTCAACTCACGCGTTTTCTGAATACATTCAACAAAGTGCGCCGCACCGCCGTCACGCAAATCGTCGCGGTCGACTGACGTAATCACAACGTATTTGAGTTTCAGCGCGGCGATGGTTTCGCCCAGATGGCGCGGTTCGTTTTCATCGAGCGGATTGGGGCGACCATGACCGACATCACAGAAGGGGCAGCGCCGCGTACAGATGTCGCCCATGATCATGAAAGTAGCCGTGCCCTTGCCGAAACATTCGCCGATATTCGGGCACGATGCTTCTTCGCAGACGGTATGCAGCTTCTGCTCGCGCAGGATTTCCTTGATTTCGTAGAAGCGGCTATTGTGGCTGGCGGCCTGAACGCGAATCCATTCCGGTTTTTTCAGCTTGGTTTCCAGCTGCACGATTTTGATTGGAATACGTGCAGTTTTGGCTTCGCCCTTAAGCTTGACGCCAACTTCTTTGCCTGGCTTTGCCGGTGTTTTGATTTCTTCAGTCATTTTTTTCCCGATAACCGTACAAACTAAACGGTTAAAGTTTTGATTTGGTGGGCAATTTTGTCCGCCATTTTAGCGGCTAATGTCGCGGGTGTCTCGTCAAGACCAAAATCAGCCATGCGCGTCACCTGCAAACCCTGATAACCGCAAGGATTAATCAGGCCAAATGGTGCCAGATCCATGCTCACATTGAGCGCCAGGCCGTGATAGCAGCAGCCATTGCGAATACGCAGCCCCAGACTGGCGATCTTGGATTCAGCGTATTCATCCCTGACATATACGCCGGGCGCGTCGACTTTGCCATACGCCGCAATGCCATGATCGGCCAGAATGCCAATCACGCTGTTTTCCAGCTTGCGCACCAGATCGCGGACGCCCATTTTGTAGCGGCGCAAATCGAGCAGTAAATAGGCAACGAGTTGACCGGGGCCGTGATAAGTCACCTGCCCGCCGCGATCGATCTGCACCACCGGAATATCCGACATGGCCAGGATATGCTCGGCCTTGCCCGCCTGCCCCTGCGTAAAGACGGGCGGATGTTCAAGCAGCCAGAGCTCATCAATGGTGTCGGAAGTTCGCTCGGCAGTGAAACGCTGCATGGCTTGCCAGACTGGCTGGTAATCAACTTGCCCCAGCTGCCGCACACGCAGCACATGCGGAAATGGATCAAGGGGTATATCGCTGTAGGGCAGACCGGACATTTCCTGCAGGTCAATACCTAGCAATGTATCTTCAGCAAGCATCATTACAGAACACGCAATACCAGCGGGTGGGCGCGCAATGCCGTGTCGAGCGCGTACACCTGATCAATGTGCTCGAATGTCACCATTAGCGTGGCCGAAAAATAGCTGCCGGCGCTCGAAGCACGAATCGTGATGTGTTCTTCCATAAACACTGGCACCAGCTCGCGCGTCACGGCCAATACAGCGGCACGAAATTCGTGCTCGGCGATGTTTTTATGGCTGACCGCTTTCACGGGAATCAGGGCAGGAAAAGTCACCAGGTCTTCAAGTTTCTGGTTCGGAATATCAATTAAAGCCATATTCAGTCCTCGCCACGGCGCATCACCGTGGCTTTGTAGGTTTGATAAATCGACAGCATTTGCTGGTATATGGGGCCAGGTTTGCCATTTCCTACTGGCAAACCATCCAGTTCGACAATCGCCAGTATTTCTTTGGATGACGACGTCAGCCATACCTCGTCGGCGTCACGCAGCATGGCCTCGCTCACCTCGCCCAGCACCAGCGCCAACTGATGCTGCTCTGCCAGCTCGATCACCAGCTCGTAGGTAATCCCGGCCAGCATCAGCTCGCTGGTTTGCGGCGCATAAATCACGCCACTTTTAACTATAAAAATATTGCTCGCCGCACCTTCGATCATCAGGGCTTCTTCCCCTTGTCTGCCATCGCGCAGCATAATGGTTTCGGCCGCACCCGCCTCCACCGCCTGCTGTTTGGCCAGCACATTGGCCAGCAGCGAGATCGCCTTGATATCGCAACGCAGCCAGCGAATATCGCGTGTAGTGACAGCGGCAACGCCTTGCGCAAATAGCGCCGCGGGTGGCATCTCCAGCGGGTCGCTAAATGCAAAGACCGTTGGCGCGGTGTCTGTCGACGGAAAAGCATGATTGCGCGGATAAGCCACACCGCGCGTAATCTGCAGGTACACCGACTGGTCGGCAAAATCCTGCTGTGCCACCAGTTGCAGCACAATCTGCCGCCACACAGCCAGCTCATGCGGATTGGCGATCCCCACCGCCGCCAAGCTGCGCGCCAGACGCTGCAAGTGTTCATCCAGCCGGAAAACGCAGCGCGAATACACCGGAATCATTTCATACACGCCATCGCCAAACAAAAACCCCCTGTCCAGCACCGGGATTTTCAGCTCGTCCAGTGGCGCAAACTGGCCATTCAGATAAGCAATCAGATTTGGGGTGTGCATAAGATGAACTCCTTGAAGAATCTGTTGGCGCTTGCTTTGCCGTCTGCAAACCAAGCAGCAACAAACCCGAGCTATATTTTACCCTTTTTCATACGCAGACCGACAGCGCAAGGCGTCAGCGGTCGGCTCGGGGCTTGGCACGCCGAGATTTGCTGCCTATACTGGTCACAATTTCAAACGATCGTTTTACCGGAGGTTTTATGTCTGAACTGGCTCAACGCTTTCAAACCGCACAAAACGAAGTGGTCGAACTGAACGAAGCGCCTGATGTACAAACCAAACTCAAGCTGTACGCACTCTACAAACAGGCGAGCGAAGGTGATGTACAGGGCGAGCGCCCTTCTGCCATCCAGTTTGTGGCGCAAGCCAAATTTGACGCCTGGGCCAAACTGGCAGGGCTGGATCGCGAGCAGGCCATGCAAAGCTATATTGATCTGGTTGAAGAACTCAAAGCCAACGACGATTAAGTCCACGCTTTACCAAACAAAATGCCACGCAAAGACGTGGCATTTTGTTTGGGTATTGCATCAACCTAGTATCAAAAATGATTCGTGCGATTATTCCGGAATCACTGTGATCATTTCAATCTCGGGTAGTTTGAGCTGCCGCTGCTCTTGCAGCAATTGCCGGAACTCATCAGCACGAACCGGGCGGCTAAACAGATAACCCTGAATCGAATCGGTTTTGGCGCGGCGTAAAAATTCAAGCTGCAGCTCGGTTTCAACACCTTCAGCCAGCACCGACATCCCCAGCGTTTTGCCCAGACCAATAATCGCCAGCACAATGGCCGCATCGTTTGGATCAGAGCTGATATCGCGGACAAAACTCTGATCCACTTTAAGCTTGTTAAAGGCAAAACGTTTCAGATACGACAAGCTGGAATAACCGGTACCAAAGTCATCGAGTGAGAGTTTGACCCCCAGCTGCTTGATGCCATGCAACATGGCCATCACATGCTCGACTTCCTGCATCACGACCGACTCGGTGACTTCCAGCTCCAGATATTTAGCATCCAGCCCGGCGGTATCGAGCGCATCCTGAATCAGATCCAGCAAATTGGCCTGATGCAACTGCAAAGGCGACAGATTCACGGCAATCGTAATCGGCGGCAAACCATCTCTTTGCCATTGCGCGGCCAGCTCGCAAGAGCGGCGCAAAATCCAGTTGCCTAATGGCACGATCATGCGCGATTCTTCGGCAATCGGGATAAATTTGCCGGGCGGCACCAGCCCTTGCGTGGGATGATTCCAGCGAATCAGCGCTTCAGCGCCAATAATACCGCCCTGATCCAGCCCGACTTGCGGCTGGAAATACACTTCGAATTCACCGCGATCCAGCGCTTGGCGCATGCTGGTTTCCAGACTTAGACGCTCGGACGCTCTGGCATTCATATCTGCGGTGAAAAACTGGTAATTATTGCGGCCATTGCTTTTGGCCTGATACATGGCCACGTCGGCATTTTTGATCAGTTCGTCGGCATCCTGACCATCATCCGGATAAACGCTGATCCCGATTGAGGTGGACGTCGCAAAATTGCCCGCTTCAAGCACAAACGACTCGCCAAACGACGCCAGAATCCGCTCGGCCACGTCGCCGGCAACCAGTGCATTGGGCAGATCGGCCAGCACCAGCACAAATTCGTCACCGCCGAGGCGCGACAGAATATCCTGCTTGCCCACAATGCTGCGCAAACGCAGCGCAACCTGCGCCAGCACCATATCGCCCGCCGCATGGCCTAATGAGTCGTTAATCGTTTTAAAGCGATCCAGATCCAGAAACAGCAAGGCCAGTTTGCGCTTGTAGCGCTCGGCAGAAGCCAGCGCAAGGCGCAACTCGTCGCGCAGCAAATTGCGGTTAGCCAAGCCGGTGACGGTATCAAAATTAGCCAGCTCGGTAATGCGATCCTGCGCTTCCTTGCGTTCGGTAATATCGGTCATGGTGCCGATCAGACGGCTCGGTTTGCCGCGCGAATCAAAGTCGACAAACTTGCCACGGGTCTGATACCAGCGAAACTCGCCCAGTTTGGTGCGGCGGCGAAAATCGACGGTAAATTGCGCCGAATTGCCGACATAATAATCACGATAAGCCGAGACAGCCTGCTCGCGATCAGTCGGGTGAAGCTGCTCTTTCCATTTCTCAAATGTTTCAATGAGCTCGCCTGGCTGATAGCCAAGCAATTTATCATATTCGGGGCTGGTCACGGCTGTGCGGCGGCCATCGAGCGGCATATCGAACAAACCGGTATTCGAGGCTTCCAGCGCCAGACGCAATTGCTGCTCGGATTTGCCGATGGCTTCTTCGGCCATACGGCGCTCGGAAATATCGCGCACCACGGCACAGTTGTACTCCTGCCCCTGGAACAGAATATAGTTCGAGTGCATTTCGCTGGGAAACTCTTCACCCGTACGGGTACGCAGGACAATCTCGTCAAAAAGGTGACGGTGATGCCGCAACTTTTGCCAGAACTTGGGCCATCCATCCGCTTTGAAATTGGGGTGAATATCGCGAAAACGCATCGCCATCAGCTCGCTTTCGCTGTAACCTAGGCGCTTGCTACTGGTGGCATTTACATAGCGGATATGCCCCTGCGGATCCAGCCAGATCGCCATATCGGCCCCATTTTCAACGGCGACCTTGGTCAAAAATAGCGTATCTTCAGTGCGCTCCAAACGGCGCAGCTGGCGCAAAACATAAAACAGCAATACCACACCCGAGAGCACCAGCAGCAGTGCAATTGCCACATTGACCAGTGTATCCTGCCGCCACTGGGCCAGCACCAACTCACGATCAACCCCCACCGAGACACCCAATGGCCAGCCCTGAACGCGACGCCAGCCATAAATCCGGGTCAGAAAATCAATCTTGCTGGTTTCATAAAAAATTCCGGTTGGCGCATCACGAAATACTTTGTCAAAGAAACTGCGCTGCGATATATCACGCCCGATTTCTTCATTGGCTTTGGGAAAGCGCACCAGCGAAATACCGTCTTCGCGAAATAATCGGATCACCAGCTGCCGTTCCAAATTGATCGAATCATAAAACTGCTGGTAAAAATCTGGCGCCAAACCCGCCACCAGCACCGCAGCCATTTTGGTTTGCGGATCGGATACACTGACGACAAATGGAATCATTTCCAGCTTGCCGGTCGGATCGGTTTGCTGCTCGCCGATATAATAAGGAGCCTGAGCACGGCTGCGCATCGCGCGGAAATACGGCGCGCTGGAAAGGTTGCGCGCCTCAACCGGATAAATAGTGCTGGACGCTGCCAGATCGCCATCGGGATACGCCAGCGCGAGCGTGGCAATTTGCGGATAGCGCCCTACCGTGCGCTGCAGGTAGGCGTGCAAACAGGCTTCGTCGCGCGCCGCCAGACAGGAAGTGAAAATCTCATCGTGCGCAACACCATTCATGGCCGACAACGTGCCTTCCATCGAACGGCCAATGTGCTCTTCCATCGTGCGGGACAGAAGCAACATTTCTTGCTCGGCCTTGCCCAGCGCCTCCTCGCGGCTGCGCCAGGTAGATTGCGCCAGAATAGCCAGTGCAATCACGCAAACCGACAAAGATAAAAAGATCAGCACTTTACGGATTCGGCCAAATGAATAGCCGGAATCGTCAACTTGCTGATTTAATCGATTACGAGACACAGGATATTTCTCTTATAAAGGCAGAGTCGGCAATTGAAGCGGGGTAAAACCCCATTATTTTTATGACAAAGCCCACTGAAGGCAAGCAATCATAGTAAAGCGTAGCAAAACAAGGCTTTATTTGCTGACAAAATGCTTAAACTGGGCAGCAAAATTGTAGATCAGCGCCCTTTCATGCACGCGCACAGCCGATGAGTCGGCTCCTTATTCAAAACACCCCGGACACCATGAACCTCAATCTGTGGATTATATTTCTTGCCAGTACCATTTTTATTTCAGCCACGCCCGGCCCGAATATGTTGCTGATGCTAAGCCATGGCGCCCGCTATGGCTGGCGGGCGACGCTGGCCACCATGGCGGGAGCGATCAGTGGTCTGGCCATCTTGATCGGTCTGTCTGCACTGGGCGTCGGCGCCATTTTAATGGCTTCGCCTGTACTTTTTCAGGGCTTGAAACTGGTCGGTGGCGTCTACCTGATTTATCTGGGGGTGCAATGCTGGCGCGCCGGAGAAACAATGAATATGCCGGAAAAAAGTGCCAATACCGCATATGCGCGCTACCAGACCGGTTTCACTGTCGCCTTGTCCAACCCCAAAGCCATTCTGTTTGCCGGGGCTTTCCTGCCGCAATTTATCGATCTGAATCAGCCCCAGGGACCGCAATGGCTGATTTTGCTCGTGTCTTTTTTTTGCATTGAAAGTCTATGGCAGGTGGCCTATGCCTGGGGTGGCCATCAACTGGCACAGTGGCTACAGGCTCCGGGACGCATCCGGCGCTTTAACCGTTGCTGTGCGCTGGCGTTCTTTCTGGTCGGCGGTCTGTTGACATTCACTCAGTAGCGATATTGATCCGACGACGAAAAAGGCGGTTTCCGTCCCAGTAGGGCTTCCAGCATGGTCAGCTCGGCGTCGGTATGATTGCGCACGCCACCGGGACGTACTTGTGCGCCTTCCACCCAGTACGGCTTGTCGTGATGCATGGTTTTGTATTCGATCATCTGCTCTGGCGCGGCTTTCGGGGTGAGGATGGCATGCCCATAACACAGGCAGACATAGGTGCCAGCGCCTTCGGCTTCCAGATAGCAGCCGGTACCACGGATTCCCAACGTCACCGCCTGCGTTTCCAGCGTTTTTTCGCCGGGGCCAAACACCGAGAGTAATTTGCCGGTTTGCAGGCGGATAAAGCGGCTTGCCGCTTCCAGCCCCAGCTGTACCCGGCTGTTTTCGCGCAGTAAAAATGCGTCCTTGCCCAACACAAACACCGCGCTGGATTTCACGCCGGTTTCCACCGTATCACCCCAGGAGACCGGCATGCCTTCAGTGGCCGGACTGCCGTTGATTTTGACACTGCCCTGAATCGCCCGCAGGCCGGGGCGATACAAAAACCCACTCATTGCCCAGACGCGGGAAAGCGGCAAGGCCGCAAGCAGGAGCATGAAAGTGCGACGACGAATTGATGCCATGAAAACCTCCCAAAAACTATTTGGATTGCCAGCTCCAGATGCCATCTGCTGGCCAGTTGGGTAAGCGAGCCCGATAGCTGTGATATAGACCATCTGGCAAGCCGAGCTCACGGCATTGCGCCAAATACTCAGCCGCCAGTACCGCATCCCCCTGCAGACAAGCCGCACGCAGTTGCTGCCACGCTGCAAGCCAGCGCAGATCATTTGCGGGTGGCAAGGTATAGAGCGAAATGGCTTGCTGCCGCCCCTTCACCCTGACCCGGTCAATCTCCAGCCAGGCATATTGCGGCAAAGCCTGCACCAGCGCCTCGGTCACCAGAAAGCCTTGCTGGTAAACACGCGTCAGGCTTTCGGTTCTAGCCGCCACATTTACCGCATCGCCCATTACGGTATAGGCGCGGCGGTAGCGCGAGCCCATATTGCCAACGCGCATCGACCCTGCATGCAGCGCAATGCCCATCGCCAGCTCGGGCCAGCCTCGTGCAGCAAACTGGCGGTTCAGCTCGATCAGGCTCGATTGCATATCCAGGCTGGCCTGCACCGCGTGCGCATGCTGCAGCTCATCGGCCACCGGCGCGCCCCAGAACGCCATAATCGCGTCGCCAATGTATTTATCTACCACGCCCTGATTGGCGTGGATCTGCTCGGTCATCGCGCTCAGATACAGATTGAGCAATTCGGCCAGCTCGTCCGCACCCAGCTGTTCGGCAATCGCAGTGAAATCGCGCACATCGGCAAACAGCACCGTCATCGACCTCACCTCCGGGCTCATGCCTTGCTGCAAGGTGGCGCTATCGAGCCTGGCCACAATTTGCGGCGGGATATATTCGCCAAAACGCGCTTTGAGCAAACGATGCTGGCGAAAAGCCAGAAAACGGCTTGCCAATACCATCCACAGGTATAGGGCCACAATCATGATCAAAGGCCACACTACAGGCAATACCCATCTAAACTGCTGCCAGCCCCAATAGGCCTGCCCAATCAGCACACCGATCGCGAGTGCAAACCACAGATGGCAACGCAAAAAATCATCGCGGGCAAAACGCCAAGCCAACAAGCCACCGATCAATACCATCAGCGGCAGCATCAGCAATGTCGCCAAAGGCGGCTGCCACGCCAGCTGGCCTGACAAAATGCCGATCAGTAAAGAGGCCTGCGCCTCCAAGCCGGGATAGATCGGGCTCACTGGCGTCGCCCGGATATCCTGCAAGCCCGGAGCGGTCGCTCCGATCAGGACAGCCTTGCCCCGCAAGGCCGATTTATCCACCCGGCGATGCAAAATATCCGCTGCTGAAAATCCCGGCACAGCACCTGCCGGGCCAAATTGGGGGAGCAACACACGGCCAGCCGCATCCAGACGATGGACAACGCGCTGCCCAAGCCGGATGCCATCAAGCACGTGCGCGCCCGAATCGTCACTCAGTATCAGCGGCTCAATCACCGGCGCAGCTGGACCGGCAAGTCGGGCCGCCATGCGCACCGCCAGCGCCGGATAGAGGCGCTCCTGATAGCGAATCAGGAGCGGCACGCGCCTGACCACGCCATCATCATCGACCTGGGTATTCAGAAAACCAGCATCGGGCAAGGCCCTGGCCAGCCCCTGCCAGTTGCCGCCGAAGCCACGCGCCAGCGGAAACAGATTCAGGCCGGACTCAAGCGCGATCCCCTCGGGCAGTGCGCCCGACTGGCGCGCTTCGGGCAGAAAATACATGCCGCCCACCACAGGCAGCTGCGTCAAGGCTCGCATCAGGCGCCGCTCGGGTAGTAACAGTGGCTGCAGGCGTTGTTGCCACTGCTGGCAGCGCGGACTTTGCTCGCCGCCCAGATCACGGCACAACGCCGCCCATTCGTGCTGCAACTGATTTTGCTCGGGCTCGGCCAGCACAATATCAAGCCCGATCAGCTGCACCCCGTAATCGTGAACCAAAATCTCCAGCAACTGTGCCTGCGTTTCACGCGGCCAAGGCCAGCGGCCGATCTGCTGCAAGCTGGTGTCGTCAATACGGATCGTGGCCACCTGCTGCAAAGGCACGTCCCCCGTCGCCGACATGCGTACCCGTACATCGTAGGACCAGCGCTCCAGCCCCGGCAACAAGCCCTGCGTCTGACCCAATACCGCCAGTACGATCATTACGGCGGCAACCCAGCTGCCATAGCGCATGCCCTGCTCCATCCCGAAGATGGTTTTAGTAAACGCGATTTGCGCCAAATAGCAAGGTCAGCAAAAAATCCACCACAGCCCGATTTTTGACTAGACTGGTCAGGTCTCTTCACTCAAGAAAAGGAAGCCGCCATGTTTGGTAAATTAGCCGCAGATGCACTGGGATTGAGCGATATTGGCTCGGTCGTTAAAGTGGAAGACTATGACAAGGTCGACGCCGATGATTATGTATTTCACGAAGACAGCGAGAAGATTTTCTTTCTGATCAAATCCAAAACCGATGAATACTGCTTTACCAATAAAGCGCTGATTCATCTGGACGGCACCAGCGCAATGAGCAAAAAGCGCATGCTCTATCGCTATAGCTATCATTCAAATCCGATCACCAATGTGCATCTGGAAACCGCTGGCACGGTGGATATGGACATCGAGATCAAATTCACTTTCGGCCATAAGGAATTCTCGATCGACGTGCATAAAAAGCATCTGGAAGAATTGAAAGACCTGTACAAATCGCTGCTGCGCATCGCCGAAATCATGCACGAGAACGAGCTGATGCATGACAACGCCAAAGCCAGCCTTGAGCTTGCCGCCACCACACTGGGTCGCGGTCAGGTCGGCGGCACGCCGGTGGTGGAAGCGTTTAAAGAACTCAATCAAACCGCCTTTAGCTGGCTGTCTGCTGCGCAGCAGAAATACATCGTCAAGGATTTTGGCTTTGTGTTTGAGCGCTACCTAAAAGCCTAAGGGTATATCTATATAAGCCATAAATGCATTGATGTATAGAAATATACTCATGCATGTATGGTTACCATCTGAGGCTTTGCCAAGGCAAAGCCTCAGATGCTATGCGCTCTGCGTTTTACCGCGTTTACGCGCCCACCATTGCACGAAATCATCGACAAAGGTAAACACCACCGGAATCACCAGCAAGCTGAGGAAAGTCGAGGTGATCAAACCGCCGATCACCGCAATCGCCATTGGTGAACGGAAGCTCGAATCAGCCCCCCAGCCCAGCGCAATCGGCAACATCCCCGCGCCCATTGCAATCGTCGTCATTACAATCGGGCGCGCCCGTTTGTGACACGCATCCATCAGCGCATCAAAGCGGTTTTTCCCTTCGCGCCTTGCGACAATCGCGTATTCCACCAGCAAGATCGAGTTTTTGGTCGCAATCCCCATCAACATAATCAAACCAATTAACGATGGCATCGCAAAGGCGCTATTGGCAATGAGCAGCGCGACAAAAGCACCACCAATCGACAGCGGTAGCGCCGCCAGAATCGTCACCGGCTGCATAAAGTCGCGGAACAGCAGCACCAGCACCATATAAATGCACAGCACGCCAGTCAACATCGCCAAACCAAAACTCGCAAACAGCTTTTTCATTTCTTCGGCATCGCCAAACTCGGCGCGCGTCACACCGGCAGGCAGATTTTTAAGTGCCGGCAATTCATCGAGCTCAGCACTGACCTCACCCAAGGTGCGGCCATTGAGTTCGACATCAAAAATCACATTGCGCGCGCGATCATAACGGCTGATCAGGCTAGGGCCGCTGGAGATTTCGACGTCCGCCACCTGTCCCAACATCACATCACCCTGAGTCGATGGCACCGGCAAACGCTTGATCGCCTCCAGATCGGTGCGGAATGCATCGGGCAAACGCACCACGATAGGAACCTGGCGCTCGGGCAAATTGAGCTTGGCCAGCGCGGTATCAAAATCGCCCACCGTCGCGACACGGATCGTATTGGCGATCGCCAGACCAGTCACCCCCAGATCGGCGGCTTTGGCCATATCGGGACGAATAATCACCTCGGGGCGAACCAGACTTGCACTCGAGGTAATCGCCCCAACGCCTTGCAACGTGCGCAAATCCTGCTCGACATTTTTGGCCGCCAGCGCCAGGCTTTCCGGATCATCCGACTTGATGATCATTTGCAATTTCTCACCCGATTGCCCCAGACCAATTTTGACCCGCGCACCCGGCAAGACGGCCAAGGCTTCGCGCAGATTTTTCTCAATCTGCGTTTTCTTCACGGGTCGCTCGGTGCGATCAGCCAGAGTCAGCGTGATGCTGGCCTTGTTCACCCCGCTTGAGCCACCGGCAAACGGATCGCTCCCCGCCTTGCCGCCGCCAATCGCCGTGTAAATACGGGTGATATAAGGCTGCTTTTCCAGAATATGCCTCGCCTGCTCGGTGACCGCGAAGGTATCCTGCAAAGTTGCCCCCGGTGGCAGCTCAATGCTCACCAGCGTTTGCGATCTATCATCGGCAGGTACAAAACCGGTGGGCAGCAGCGGCACCAAAGCCAGCGAGCCGACAAAGAACAGAATCGACAAGGCCGCCGTCGTTTTACGATGCCGCAAGCACCACTCGGCCCACTGCAGATAGGTCTGCATAATGCGACCTTCTTTTTCCTGCGTCAGAATCGGCTTGAGCAAATACGCCGCCATCATCGGCGTGAGCAAACGCGCTACAACCAGAGACGCCATGACCGCCAGCGCCGCAGTCCAGCCAAAAGAGATAAAGAATTTACCCGGAATGCCGCCCATAAATGCGGTCGGCAAAAACACCGCCACCAGCGCAAAAGTGGTCGCAATCACCGCCAGACCGATTTCATCGGCCGCTTCCATCGCCGCCTGATACGGGGTTTTGCCCATGCGCAAATGGCGCACGATGTTTTCAATCTCGACAATCGCGTCGTCAACCAGAATCCCGACCACCAGCGCCATCGACAGCAAGGTCACGGTATTGAGGGTGAAACCCATATAGTGCATGCCGATAAAGGTCGGCAATACCGACAAGGGCAAGGCCGCGGCCGACACCAGCGTGGCACGCCAGTCGCGCAGGAAAAACCACACGACCACAATCGCCAGCAATGCGCCTTCGTACAGCAGCATCATCGAGCCATCAAATTCATCCTGCACCGGCTTGGCCATATCGTAGGCCTGCGTAATTTGCAGCGTCGGGTGTTCGGCCTTGAGTTGCGCCAGCACTTTCTGAATCAGCGCCGCCACTTCGGTCTCGCTGGCGCCGCGAGAACGCGTGATTTCAAAACCCACCACCGGCTTGCCATCGAGCTGGGCAATCGTGCGCCGCTCGGCCACCGTATCAGAGATGATCGCGACTTGATCGAGCCGGATGCGGCGGCCATCGCCCAGCGCCAGCTCGGTGCTGGCGAGCTCGGCCGCGGTTTGCACCGTGGCAATCGTGCGCAGCGCCTGCTCGGCGCCCGCCAGATCGGTACGGCCACCGGATGAGTCGCGTTGCGTCATCGCCAGCTGGCGCGAAATATCACTGCTGGTCACACCCAGCGCGCTCATGCGCTCAGGGTCAAGCTCGATGCGCACTTCACGCGTTACGCCACCAACGCGCGACACCTGTCCCACGCCAGAAACGGCGCGCACCAGCCGGGTGATTTTGTTATCCACAAACCACGACAGCTGTTCTTCATCAAGCTGCGGATCGGCGACGGTAAACACCAGAAACGGCACACCGGAGAATTCCACCTTGCCAATAATCGGGTCTTTCAAATCGGCGGGCAGATCGCCGCGCACATTGGATACCGCGTCCCGAACGTCATCGACCGCTTCGTTGATCGGTTTTTCCAGCTCGAATTCAACCGTCATACCGACGACGCCGTCGGTGATATTGCTGTAAACGTGCTTGACGCCTTGCAGCGCCGACACCGAATTTTCGATTTTGCGCGCCACTTCGGTTTCCAGCTGGGCGGGCGCAGCGCCATCGAGTACGGCGGTCACCGTCACCATGGGCAATTCGATGTCAGGAAAATCCTGCACCTTCATCGCTTTGAACGACCACAGCCCGGCGATGGACAGCAAGACAAACAGCATAATTGCCGGTATCGGGTTTTTAATCGACCACGCAGAAAAATTCATCATGCATCCTTGGCAAACATACCAACACAGGTATATCGACAGCGATATTGATTATCAAGGGCTACAGAGCAATACCCTTGGTTTAACAACGAAAACAAAGTACCCACGCGGGCCGCTGGTGCGGGGGCAGGTGTGCTGGCTGATTACTTCACAACACGGACGGTATCGCCATCGGCCAGAAAGCCAGCACCCGACGCCACGACTTGGGCATTGGGCGCAATGCCGCTCACTTCCATCAGCCCCTGCGCCTGCCGGCCCAGTTGCACGCGCACCTGCTTCACCTTGCTCGCGCCCTGTTTAGCAGCGGTGTCGATCACAAACACATTGGCAAAACCGTCACGCAGCAAAATCGCGCTACCGGGCAAGGTAATGGCTTTGGCTTGCCCTACAGCGATCTGCCCTTTGGCAAACATCCCCGGTTTGGCCGCGCCTAGCGCTGCGTCGTCATTTTTGACGTCAACATACACAATTAAATTGCGGGTTCTGGTATCGACCGTCGGCGCGATCTGGCGCACCTTGCCGCTGAGCGTCTTGCCACTGGCCACCGTTAATGTCGCATCCTGCCCAACCTTGATGCGCGCGCTCTCGGTTGCGGTCACTTCGGCCTGCCATTCCAGCCGTCCTTTGCGCACTAGCTTGAACAAATCCTGCCCCGGCTGGCTCACCGAGCCCAGCGTGGCGCTGCGGCCGGAAATCACGCCATCGTCGGGCGACACAATCCGGGTTTGATTCAGCCGCGCCTGCGCGCTGACCAGCTGCGCCTTGGCTGCGGCCACGCGCGCTTGCGCGGTGCGCTCTTGCGTCATCGCCTGAGTGATTTGCTGCGCACTCAATGAGCCACTCGTGCCCAATTGGCGCACGCGGTTGGCGTTTTCCTGCGCTTCATTCAGCCCCGCCTCGGCTTCGGCCAGTGCGGCCTTCACTTGCAGTAATTCGGCTTGAATCGTCTCGTCGTTGTAGCGCGCCAACAGCTGGCCTTTTTTCACTACATCGCCAATCTGCGCATTCACTTCCACCAATCGCAAACCGCCGATTTCGGTGCCGATTTGCGATTCCTGCCAGGCCACGACATTGCCATTGGCCGACACGTTCTGCGCCCATTCCATCACCTTGGGCGTAATCAGCTTGACGGTCAGCACCGCCTTGGCCGGGCTGGCGGCATCCGGTTTTTTATCCGCATTGGCCACGGCGTAACCAGCCATGCCAATCACAGCCAGCGCGGCCAATACACTGGCCACCATGCGACGTTGCGCGGGAAGACGTTCTAGCAAACGATTCATTACCCTACTCCAGTATCTTTATGTAATCTGCTTGGTGCATTGCCTTCGGAGCAATACCCTATTTATTTGCAACCAATTCGGTATCATCGAGCGGCCACTCGCCACCGACCGATTTATACAAGGCAATCCAGTTCGCCAATTGCTCGCGTTGCAAATTGATCAGGCGGGTTTGAGTGCCGAGCAGGAAACGGCGTGACACTTCCAGATCAAGCAGGCTGGCTGCGCCGGCCTGCCACATCGCCTCGTTTGAGGCGAGCTGCTTCTGGTAACCTGCCACCGCGCGCTGCGTGGCGGCGACGCGCTGGGCCGAGCTAGTGAGCCGCACCATGTTTTCTTCCACTTCGCGCACGGCCAGCCGCACGCGCTGCTGATACGCCGCCAACGCCTGATCGTAGCGCGCTTGCGCGGCGTCCTGATCGGCTTTGAGCCGCCCGGCGTTAAAAATCGGCAGTTTGATCGTCGGGCCAAAAGACCAGCTATTACCCGATACCGTCACCCCGTCGTTCTGCTGCCGGCCAATGCTGATGGCACCAAACAGACTAAGCGATGGCAGGCGTGCCACTTCGGCCACGCCCACGTCAGCAGCGGCCATTTTGACCTGTTCGGCCGCGCCACGGACATCGGGGCGCTGGGCAATCACTTCGGCAGGCAGGCTGGCGACGGTAAAGCCCACGGCTTGTGGCATGGTTTGCGCGGCTGGATCAAGGGCTGCAAGCTGCAAGCGTACTTCGCTTTCTTCCAGGCCGGTCAACGCCACCAGCGCCTTGATCGCCAGCGCCTGCCCTTCGTGCATTTCGGCCAATTGTGCTTGCGCATCGGCGCTGCTGGCGTCGAGCAGCGCAACGTCAACCGGGCTGGCCAGACCAACGCTTTCTTTATCTTGTGTTAGTTTCAGGCTGCGATCACGCGAGGCCAGATCCTGCGCCACAATCGCGCCCATGGTTTGATAAGCACGGTAAGTGACATAGGCATTAGCCACTTCGGCCGCCATACTGGCGCGTGCGTCATGCCACTCGGTTTCGCGCGCGGCCAGATTGGCCAGCAAGCCTTGCTCGGCGGCACGCACACCGCCCCATAAATCAATTTCCCAACTAGCATCCAGCCCGAGCGAGCCAGCCTTGCTGATTGCCCCCGGCGGAGCCAGCTCGTTCTTGCTGCGCGTGCCCGCTGCCGTGCCAGTTAGCGTCGGCCACAAGTACGCCTTGGCTGAATACGCCTTGGCGCGCGCTTCGCGTATTCGCGCCTGCGCCAGTTGCAAAGTCGGGTTTTCCTGCTGCGCGGCGGCTTGCAGCTGGCTGAGCACGGGGTCATTCCAGGCTTGCCACCACTGCGCCTGCTCGGCGAGGCGCTCAGCCAGTGGCGGGCTGCTTTGTTGACTGATTTGCAGAGGGCTTTGCAGACTGGTTTGCCATGCCTGCGCCTTAGGGTCGAGCTGGGCAGAAGTCGGGGTGGGCAAATTGACGGCGCAAGCACTGAGCAGGCTCGCCAACACACTCACTGAAAGCATCAAACGGAGTGACATGGAACTGCGTTCCTCATTGGGACACACACGATCTAAGCCGCGGCCTTCACAACAATCTTGAAACAGGCAGCGGCGCTGAATTGGGATTTACGAGCAAAGATGCTAAACTGACTGAACGGTTCGGTCAATACGCCGATTGAATATATTTCCGGAAGCCTTGTTATGTCAGATCAGCAAAACACGAGCAAACTCAGCGAAAGCAAGCGTCAGCAAATTATCGACGGGGCGCGTGACGTTTTCATGGCCAAAGGCTTTGCCGCCGCCAGCATGGAGCAGATTGCCAAAGCCGCCGGCGTCTCCAAAGGCACGCTATACAATTACTTTGAAAACAAGGAAATGCTCTACGTCGCGCTGATTCAGGGCGAGTGCTGTAAAAGCGAACAGCACGAATTACCCGAGCATTTTTCGGAGACTTCGCCCGAGCAGGTACTGGAACAGATCGGCCAGCAATGGCTGATCAGCCTGCTTGATCCGCAGCAAAGGGCGCTGTTTCGCACGGTGCTGGCCGAAGCCTTGCACTTTCCGCAACTCGGGCAAGCCATCGAGCACAATGGCCCGGCCATTGCACACGCCAATCTGGCGCGCTATCTGGCGCATTTAAATGGCACAGATTTGCTGAATATTGACGATACCGCACTGGCCGCCGAGCAGTTTTTTGCGCTATGCGACGCCGGTATCGTGCGCAAAATGCAGCTATCCGTGGCCGAGCCCACGGCCGAAGTGATCAAACGGCAAGTCAGCAGCGCGGTGATGGTGTTTTTGAAAGCCTACCGAAGCTGATATACCTAACTAGGTATTGCCTTGAAGGGCATGCAGATAGAGATCTTTAAGAACATACCCAAAGATCAATTCATCGCCACACCATTGCGCCATAGCTGCAGCTTTTCTTCCAGCGCCTGCTGGTTCAATGGTTTGGACAGAAAATCATTCATCCCGGCCTGCAGGCAGGCATCCCGGTCGGCCTGCATGGCATTGGCGGTCAGCGCGATAATCGGCATGGCGTCAAAGCGGCTTTGCGTCCGGATTAATCTGGCCGCAGTCAGGCCATCCATCACGGGCATCTGCATATCCATAAACACCAGATCGTAGGATGTCTGCTGCAATCTGGCGATGGCTTCTGCACCGTGCTGCGCCGTATCCACCCGGCAACCGATGGCTTCGAGCATTTTCACTGCGACCAGCTGGTTGATCGGATTGTCCTCAGCCAGTAATACTGAGAGCTGGCACTGGCGAATTTCGCGCACGGTATGGCGCGTAACCAGCTGGTTGGAATGCCCGTTTCTGATCACCAGCTGCAGCATTTCGTACAAATCGCGCTGGTGTATGGGTTTATTCAGAAAGCCATTGCAACCAGCAGCCTGAGCGCGGCCAGCATCACCACGCTGGCCGACCGCGGTGAGCATGACGATGGGCAACGCCTCGAACGCTGGCGTCTCCTTGATACGGCGCGCCAGCTGTTCGCTGTCTTCGCCCGGCAGCTGGAAATCGAGCAGGAGCATGGCGTAGGGCAGTCCGGCCTGCTGCGCAACGGCCAGCGCATCGAGCACCTGTGGGGCAGACACCACCACATCGGGGTGCATGTCCTTGCGCTGCAATAGCTCGCGCAGCAGCTCGCCATTATTGCGATGCCGCTCGGCAATCAGCACCCGCTGCCCGCTCAGATCAGCGCTGCGCACTGCCAGCGGATAAGCGCTTTCCCCCACCTGCAAGCGGGCGGTAAACCAGAATTCCGAGCCCTGATCCAGATGGCTTTCTACGCCGATTTGCCCGCCCATCAGATTGGCCAGCTGCTTGGAAATCGCCAGCCCAAGGCCGGAGCCGCCAAAGCGGCGGGTAATCCCGGCATCGACCTGGCTAAAGCTCTGAAACAGGCAAGCGAGCTGCTCAGGCGCAATGCCGATGCCGGTGTCGCGCACTGTAAAGCGCAGCGTCATCTCGTTGCCGGTCTGCTCTTGCAAGGCAATATGCACATCCACTTCGCCCTGCGCGGTAAATTTGATCGCGTTGCCGGTCAGATTGATCAGGATCTGCCGGATACGGCCCGGGTCGCCCACCACGCGCTGTGGCACATTTTCGTCAATCCGGCATAAAAACTCGACGCCGTTCTGCTGCGGCTTGATCGCCATCATATCGGCAAAATCGTCGAGCATGCTGTGCAGGTCAAACTCGATCGGATCAAGGTCAAGCTTGCCGGCCTCGATTTTGGAAAAGTCCAGAATATCGTTAATTACGCTCAGCAAAGCGTCGCCGCTGGCTTGAATGGTTTCGATGTATTTGCGTTGCGCGTCGTTCAGCGGCGTATCCAGCAGCAATTGCGCCATGCCCAGTACGCCGTTGAGTGGCGTGCGGATTTCATGGCTCATATTGGCGACAAACATGCTTTTGGCTTTGCTCGCTGCTTCGGCATTCTGTCTGGCTTGTCTGAGCTCCAGCTCAACGCGTTTTTTCGCCGTGATATCGCTTTCGATGGCAATAAAGCCTTGCAGAAAATTAAGCCCGTCAAAAATCGGATTGCACTGGATGCTGACCCAGTACGGCGTGCCGTTGCGGTGATAATTGATCAGCTCGACATCAAAGGGCTGCCTGCGCATCAGGCATTGCGCCATGTATTGCACCGTGGCGGCATCGGTATCCGGCCCCTGAAAGAGCATACCCGGACGCTGCCCGGACAATTCGCTCAGGCTGTAACCGGTCATCATCTGCAGTGCCGTATTGGCCCATTCAATCGCACCGCTGGCGTCGGTAATGATGACGCCATTACTGGTGTGGCTAGCCACGAGTGATAGGCGCTCCATCGCCATGTCGAGCATGCGCCGCTCGGTTATATCCTGCACCAGCCCTGTCCAGCATACCGACTGGTTATCAATCTTACGTGGAATCGATTCAAAGCGGACCCACTTCTCCCTACCCTCAATCAAGAGCCGCCCTTCCCAATACAAGGGCATCATATTGAAATTGGCTGCTTCATTGGTCGCTGCAAATGACATCAGATCATCTGGATGCAAACGTGTCAGCAGCAAACCTGGGCTGCGTATTAAATTGGCTTCGCTGAGCTCAAAAATTTCGCAAAAAAGCTGATTGACCAGTTCAAAGTAGAGAGGAATACTCTCTGGCTCCCGCCAGTCCTGTTCCTGCCATTCATGAATTGGCTGCACGCGGAAGCGGAATACACCGGCCGGTTGCGTATTGATAATGTCGGACAATAAGCCGCGCTCGTAATCGCGCTGCAACTGCGCTTCTTTTTGCTCGGTAATATCGCTAAAGACGCTGTACACCACGTCATCGTCCTGCTCGCTGCCACGACAACGCGGATAGGCGTCGATATTAAGCCAGCGATAAACCTGCTTTTGCGGGTGAAACACGCCCATCACCGCATCACGAATCGTCTGCCCGCTGCTGATCGCCAGCATGGCCGGATGGGTATGCACCGGATATGGGCGACCATCTTCATGGATGGCACTTTGGCTGGGGTCGAGCGACTTTCGCGCGAGCAATTGCGCTTTGCTCATACCCAGAATATCGCACGCCGCCGGATTGGCCTCGATCACACAGCCATCGGCATCTTGCATGACAAAGCCTTGCGAAATATGGGCAAACAGGTCCTGCAGCAAATGGCTGCTTTTCGCCAGCGCCACTTCGCGCGCCTGGCGCTGCAAAGTCACACCGATCCAGCGCGCCAATAGCAGGACAAAATCATCATCACTGCCGTCAAAACGCTGCGCGCGCGGGTGCGGCGACGAGAAGTTCAACGTGCCAAAGCGCACGCCATCCACCCAGACCGGGCAGCCGATATAGCTTTCCAGGCCAAATTTCTGATAACAAGGGTGGCGTGCATGCGGCGACTGCGCCATATGGTCGATATGCAGCACCTCATTGCTGGCCAAAGCCAGGCTGCAATAGGTATCGCCCAAAGGAAAGACCATGCCGTCCTGCAATTCGGCCCCCGGGCAGGTCTGCGCCATAATGCTGTACTGCTCGCCCTGAATGCGGCTGATAATGCCGAATGGCAAGTCCAGATACTGGCTGGCCAGGCTCAGCGCCGATTGCAACTGCACTTGCGCACTATCACTGGGCAGGGACGCGATTTCATTGAGCGAGCGCACTGCCGCTTCCTTGCGAATCAGTTGGGCCTGTTGCGCCTGCTGTGCCTGCTGATAGCGCTGGCTGGCCACCAGCTGGGCAATGGTGGTCGACAAAGGCTCAAGCACATCGACCATCTCCGGCGTATAGCCCTGCGAGCGATTGGCCAAACCCAACAGCGCCACCATCGTACTGCCATAAAAAATCGGCACACCCAGAAAACAGTTCAGCGGCGGATGTCCCGGCGGCAAACCACCGGAGCGCGGATCATTGGCGGGGTCATTGGCAATCACCACCTGGCCGCTGAGCATGGCGGCACCAAACAGCGTTTTCATATTGGTGAAAGTCATGCCTTTTATTGCTTGCCGGCTATAAGCGGGCAAGGCCGAATCGGCCCACGCCATCTCGCTCATTGCACAGCTTTGCAAATAGGGCTGCCCGTCCGAACGGAACAGCACCTGGCCGATAAAGCCGTATTCGCTTCCGGTCAACTCCAGCAGATCGCTCAGCAGGCTTTCAAATGCAGCGTAGCGGTTTTGTTCATCGACAAAACCCGCTTGTGCACGCGTGATCGCCGCCAGTATTTTCGACAACATGCCACAACCTTTCTTGCTTGCCAGGCTAAAAATCCAGATTAATGCTTTCACAAGCCATTAGCAAAATTTCATCGCGGCGTGCTGCTCTGTCGATCGCTGCGGCTGAAAAACATTAAAAATAAAATCAGACATTTAGGCAAAAACCCGGAAAAATTTGGCCATCGCAGCTTGACGCACGCTAGCCTCATCGGTATAGTTCGCAACCTCTAGTCGGGGCGTAGCGCAGCCCGGTAGCGCACCTGGTTTGGGACCAGGTGGTCGTGAGTTCGAATCCCACCGCCCCGACCAGAAACCAGATAAAAACGCCGAAAGGCGTTTTTTTTCGTCCAGCGTTTTGTCTTTCTCCATTCCCACTCGGCGCTGCGGGCGCTATCATAAACGCCATTCGCTCATTTCCGCCCAATCAATATCGTGGGTATATTGCGGCAAAACAATACCGGCAAGTCTCACGGACAGATACCCAAAGACCATGGCATATACATTTCTCTGGCACGATTACGAAACCTTTGGCGTTAACCCCAAGCTGGATCGCCCAGCACAATTTGCCGGTGTACGTACCGACGAGCAGCTGAACGAAATCGGCCCGGCCATCAATCTGCACTGCCAGCCTGCCAACGATTATCTGCCCGCGCCCGAGGCCTGCCTGCTCACCGGCATTACGCCGCAGTTCTGCCTGGAAAATGGGATTGCCGAATACCAGTTTGCCGCCGCCATCGAGCGCGAACTGGCGCAAGCCGAAACCATTGGCGTTGGCTACAACACCATCCGTTTTGATGATGAAGTCACGCGCTTTATGTTCTGGCGCAATCTGATTGACCCGTACGCGCGCGAATGGCAAAACGGCTGCGGCCGCTGGGATTTGCTCGATGTCGTACGCGCCATGTACGCGCTGCGCCCGGACGGAATCCAATGGCCGCAACACGAAGATGGCCGCGTCAGCTTTAAGCTTGAGCATTTAACCCAAGCCAACGGCCTCGCGCACGAAGCTGCGCACGATGCCTTATCCGACGTGCGCGCCACCATCGCACTGGCCAGACTGATCCGCACAGCGCAGCCCAAGCTGTTTGATTTCTGCCTTGGTTTGCGCAGCAAGCAGCGCGTGTTCGACGAAATCAATGTCGCCCAGCCGCGAGCGCTAGTACATATCTCGGGCATGTACGGCGTCGAACGGGGCAATCTGGCCATCGTCTGGCCGCTGGGCGTACATCCAACGAATAAAAACGAAATTATTGTCTGGGATCTGGCGTTTGATCCAAGCGAGCTATTTACGCTTGAGCCAGCAGAAATCCGCCGCCGGATGTTCAGCAAGCAGGACGAGCTGGGCGATGTGACGCGGCTACCGATCAAAACCATCCACGCCAATAAATCACCGATTGTCGTGGGGAATCTGAAAGTATTGCGCCCGGAAGACCTGACGCGCTGGCAGATCAATCTGGAGGCGATCAAGGCCAACGCGGCCAAACTGACGACAGCCCCCACCCTGCCGTGGGGTGAAGTATTTACGCGCGACAGCCTGGACAAGCAGGACGTGGATGCCAATCTGTACGGCGGCTTTGTTTCCAACCCCGACCGGCGCACGCTGACCCGCTTGCGCGGACTGAGCGGCGAGCGGCTGGCGAGCGAAATCGTACATTTTGAAGATCGCCAGCTTGAAGAGCTGTTTTTCCGCTATCGGGCGCGCAATTTCCCGTACACGCTGAACGAAGAAGAAGCGCAGCGCTGGGAGCAATGGCGCACCGCGCGGCTGTTTGACGGCGCCGCCAATGCGCTGACGCTGGAAGCCTATAGCGAGGAAATTGATCGGCTGGCCGATACCCTGCCGGAAGGCGACGAGCGCGCCGAGGCGATTCTGGCCGCGCTGTATGATTATGCCGAGCAGATCGCCCCCGAATTCTGACCGGCGCGGCGAGACCCGGTCGAGACATCAGCCAGCGTCTGCTGAGCTTAAGACACACACCCACATCAACTTATATCTCATCCTGTCGCGGCGCCTGCCCGCGGCGGGATGAATACAGATAAATACTGAAATCCAGCGATTCATCGACACGCGGCGCAGCCTTGCTATCCTGCCGCTGATATACCCACCAGCTCGCCAGCAAATACACCACAAACCCCAGCACAATTATCCAGCCTAGCGCGTCCATTGCCATCTCCTGCTCTCATCTGAACGTCAGCTTAGATTAAGAATTTGGCGTACATACGGTTTATACCGTTAAATTTTTGTGAAATCCCCTTGTGCAAGCCCAAGCTCGACCCTGTATCAAGGGTATCCCCCTACAGGGCTTATCCAATATTACCTTCAGAGCTATACCCCAATATCCTTACCCGAACCAAAGGTCAAATCAGCCCACACAATGCCATCGGCATTCTCCTACCCTAGCGCACAGGCATGCTGGCCAGCATGGCAACGCGGCACTTTTCCACTGGATAGATCGCTGTTTCATAAGGGTATTTATATAGATAAATCCTGTTGATTTATTAAGAATAGAAGCATAATCTTTTCATAAATCAGATTGATTTATATAAAAGCACAAACAATCTGATCGCAACACACTCGACACAGGAACCCATTTCAGGAGAAGTATCATGCAACAAAGCCGCATCCATCTTGCCATTGCCACCCTCGCTACCGCGATTGCCCTGCCCGCTTTCTCTGCCGAACCGATTATCGGCCTGATCACCAAAACCGAAACCAATCCCTTCTTTGTCAAAATGAAGGAAGGCGCCAGCGCCGAAGCCAAGGCCAAAGGGGCCAAGCTATTGTCTGCTGCCGGGCGCACCGACGGCGACAATGCCGGTCAGGTCACGGCCATCGAGAACATGATTGCGGCAGGCGCGAAAACCATTCTGATTACACCAAGCGACTCCAAAGCCATCGTACCGAGCATTAAAAAAGCCCGCGAAAAAGGCGTACTGGTGATTGCCCTCGATAGCCCGACCGAGCCAGCGAATGCCACCGACGCACTGTTTGCCACCGACAACTACAAGGCAGGTGTGCTGATCGGCAATTACGCCAAAGCCAGCATGGCGGGCAAACCAGCCAAAATCGCTACACTGGACTTGTTCCCCGGCCATCCGGTCGGCGCCCAGCGCCATAACGGTTTTCTTGCCGGGTTTGGCTTGAAATCACTCGATGCCAAGAGCAATGAGCTGGCCAAACCTGCTGAAGTGGTCTGCATGGCCGACAGCTTTGGCGATCAGGCCAAAGGCCAGACGGCAATGGAAAACTGTTTGCAGAAAAACCCGGACATCAATCTGGTGTACACGATCAACGAGCCTGCGGCGGCTGGCGCGTTTAATGCCTTGAAAAAAGCCGGCAAGGAAAAAGGCGTGCTGGTGGTGTCGGTGGACGGTGGCTGCCAGGGCATTAAAGACGTCGTAGGCGGCAAAATCGCCGCTACGTCGCAGCAATACCCGCTGCGTATGGCGGCCATGGGCGTCGCTGCTGGCGTTGAGTACGCCAAAACCGGCAAGAAACCCTCAGGCTACACCGATACCGGCGTGACGCTGATTGCCGCCAAGCCAGTGACAGGCGTTGACAGCAAAGACACCAAAACCGGGCTGGATCTGTGCTGGGGCAATAAATAAACCGCCCTATCACCCGCCAAGATGAGCTGGGCCTTAGGGCTCAGTTCGCCGGAATCAAACAGTAGCAAGGAGCGGTGTTATGCCGAGCTGGAAAGAGCAATTACCGTCGATTGGCAGCTTGGGCCCGTTTATGGCCCTGCTGATCGCCTGCGGTTTCTTTTCGTTCCAAAGTGAGCAGTTTCTCACGGGCGCGAATTTTTCCCTGATTTTGCAACAAGTGATGGTCGTCGGCCTGATCGCGATTGGCCAGACGCTGATTATTCTGACTGCAGGCATTGATTTGTCCTGCGGCATGGTGATGGCGCTCGGTGGCGTCGTGATGACCAAGGTGGCACAGGATTACGGCCTGCATCCGGTGATTGCCATCGGGATTGGCTTTGCCGTCACCGCCGGTTTTGGCCTGATCAACGGCCTGCTGGTCACCCGGGTCAAGCTGCCGTCTTTTATTGTCACGCTGGGCACGATGAATATTGCCTTTGCGCTGACGCAGCTGTATTCGCAATCGCAAACCATTACCGATCTGCCAGCCGGCATGACCTTGCTGGGTAATACCTTCAGCCTTGGCCAGACGCAGATCGCCTATGGCACGGTGCTGATGCTGGCGATGTATGCTCTGTCATGGCTGTGGCTACGCGACACGGCGTCCGGGCGCCATATTTATGCCGTCGGCAATAATCCGGAAGCCACCCGCCTGACCGGCATCCCGACGCACCGTGTGTTGCTGATGGTGTATGTGCTGGCTGGTTTGTGCTACGGCATTGCTGCGCTGCTGTCTGTTTCACGTACCGGCGTAGGCGACCCGAACGCAGGTCAGACCGAGAATCTGGACGCGATTACGGCTGTGGTACTGGGCGGCACCAGCCTGTTTGGTGGTCGAGGCATCATTATCGGCTCGCTGATCGGTGCGATGATTGTGGGGGTATTTCGCAATGGCCTAACGCTGATGGGCGTTTCATCGGTATACCAGATACTCATCACCGGCATTCTGGTTATTCTGGCCGTCGCCACTGACCAACTGTCCCGCAAAGGAGGCCGCTAATATGAGCCCCATGACCGAACTGGAAGCAAATCCGCACAGCCTGACACAAGATGCCCGCCCACTGGTGCTGCAAGCCAAGGGCATCGTCAAACGCTATGGCCAGGTGACCGCGCTGGATGGCGCCGATTTCGAGCTGCGTGCTGGCGAAATCATGGCCGTGATTGGCGACAATGGCGCAGGCAAATCATCGCTGATCAAGGCTTTGTCCGGGGCGATCGAGCCCGATAGTGGCGAAATCCTGCTCGATGGCCAAGCTGTGCAATTCAAAAGCCCGATTGACGCGCGGCGCGCCGGGATTGAAACGGTGTATCAGGATCTGGCCGTCGCGCCAGCGATGACCATCGCCGAAAATCTTTTCTTGGGTCGCGAAATCCGCCGCGACAATCTGCTGGGCCACTGGTTTGGCGCGCTGGATAAAAAGCGCATGCTCAAAGACAGCATTGCCTATATGCAGGAGCTGAAAATCGGCATTCGCTCGATGAGCCAGGCTGTGGAGACACTATCGGGTGGTCAGCGTCAGGGCGTGGCCGTCGCACGTGCTGCTGCTTTTGCCCGCCATGTGGTCATCATGGACGAGCCGACTGCGGCGCTGGGCGTCAAGGAAGGCAATATGGTGCTTGAATTGATCCGCAATGTGCGTGATCGCGGCCTGCCGGTGGTGCTGATCAGCCACAATATGCCGCATGTATTCGAGATTGCCGACCGGATTCACGTCGCCCGGCTGGGGCGTCGTGCCGCGATTCTGAACCCCAAGGCCATTACGATGAGTGACGCCGTGGCGGTGATGACCGGCGCGATGAAACCCGAAGACATTCCCGCCCACTGGCTTGCCAATTAATCAAGGATATCGTCATGCTCAAAGGGATAGATCCGATTCTCACCCCTGACTTACTCAAGGTACTGGCCGAAATGGGGCATGGCGATGAAATCGTCATTGCCGACGCCAATTTCACCGCCGCCTCGCTGGGGGCAGGCAAGCCGCTACTGCATCTGGCCGGTGTTGGTGTTGCACGTGCGGTGGAAGCCGTCGTCAGCCTATTTCCACTCGATCAGGATGTGACACAGCCGGTGGCCTATATGCAAGTCAGCCATCAGCCTGATGGCTGGCGCAGCGCGCTGCAAAGACATGTGATTAGCGATTTGGCCGCACAAGGCCATGCGTTAGAATCGCAGGTTGCCGCAGTGGAGCGTTTTGCCTTTTACGAGCGGGTCAAGCAGGCTTACGCCATTATCCTGACCAGCGAGTTGCAACCCTACGGCAATTTCATTCTGAAAAAAGGGGTTATCAGTGAACCGCTCGCCGGATAAGCGTACAGCAGAACCCGCCAGCAAAACCGCGAAGCTCAAGCCGCGCGGCTCTTCACAGGGCGGGATGCGGCAATACAATGAGCGGGTGGTCTTGCAGGCCATCCGCCTCAATGGCCGCCTGCCGGGCGCTGAAATCGCCCGCCTGACCCGCCTGACTGCGCAGTCGATTTCAATGATCACCAAGCGTCTGCTCGACGATGAACTGCTGATCAAGGAAACGCCGCAACGCGGCAAGGTGGGCCAGCCATCGGTACCGCTGGCGCTGAACCCCGACGGGGCTTTTGCCATCGGCGTCAAAATCGGCCGCCGCAGTCTGGATGTACTGCTGGTCGATTTTACCGGTGCCGTGCGCGAACGCTGGGATCTGCAGTACGACTTTGCCTCGCCCGAACAAGTGCTGGCACATATTGCCGACAGCCTGAAGAAGATCAGAGCCCGTCTACCCGATGCACACTGGGATCGCATTCAGGGTATCGGCGTGGCCGCGCCGCTGAATATGGGCGGCTGGCAGCAATTGCTGGGGCTGGACGCCAATATCGTCGAACGCTGGGCCAGCTTTGCGCTGGAAGATGAAATCGCCGCCATGGCGGGCTTGCCCGTGCAATCAATCAAGGATACCTCGGCGGCCTGCGTCGCCGAGCTGGTTGCCGGACGCGGGCGTGATATCCGCAATTTTGTCTATATTTTTGTCGACACTTTTATTGGTGGCGGTCTGGTGCTCGATAGCCACCTGCGTATCGGTCAACACGGCAACGCCGGGGCTTTGGGCTCGCTGCCACTGGGTATGGCCAGCCAGGGCAGAAACGGCACGCAACTGCTCAATATTGCCTCGCTCTATCAGCTGGAAAACCGCTATCTCGCCGCCGGGCTCGATGGCAAGGCCACCAGCGATGAGCGCAGCATGAGTGATCCATACAGGCCACACACCGATGCCTGGCTGGCCGAAGCGGCACCAGCCATTGCACTGGCCTTGTTAAACACGGCCTGCCTGCTGGATCTGGAAGGCGTGATTCTGGACGGCTGCTTTTCCCGCCAGCTACAAAACGAGCTGATCGGCCGGGTAGTGGCAGCGATGCAAACGTTCAACTGGGAAGGCGTGAGCGAGCCGCAACTGCTGGCAGGCGTCATCGGCTCGGACGCGCGTGCGCTGGGCGGCGCTTTATTGCCGCTGTATGCCAATTTTGCGCCTGATCGCGATTTGTTTTTAAAACTCGACTACTAGGTGCCACCATGAGCAAGACCTCAAGCGCATTTCCCAGCTTTGTTGCCGCTGGTGAAGCACTGACCGATATGATCCGCCAGGATAGCGAACACTGGCTTGGCAAAGTGGGTGGGTCAACCTGGAATGTCGCCCGCGTGCTGGCCAGCCTGGGGCAAAGCAGCGCTTTTGCTGGCGCAGTGAGCCAGGATTGCTTTGGCGATGATCTACATGCAGCCAGCGCGGCTGCCGGGCTGGATCTGCGCTTTTTGCAGCGGCTGAATTACTCACCGCTGCTGGCCATGGTGCATTCAACCCACCCGCCGCAGTATTTCTTTGTCGGGGACAACTCGGCCGATCTGCATTTTGACCGGCACCAGCTACCCACCGGCTGGCAACAGGCGGTGCAGTGGGTACATTTTGGCGGCATCAGCCTGGCGCGCCAGCCGCTGGCCCAGCACCTGATCGAGCTGGCACACGAACTCAAATCGCGGGGCGTTAAAATCAGCTACGACCCCAATTTCCGCATACTGATGGACGAGCATTACGACACCACCTTGCGCACCATGAGCCAGCTGGCCGATGTGATCAAGGTGTCCGATGAAGATCTGGCCGGGCTGTTTCGCACCACTGATCTGGCCGGAGCACTCGACACCCTGCGCAGCTGGAACCCGGCTGCCGCCATCCTCTACACCCGAGGCGGCGACGGTGCCAGCCTGTATGCTGGGCAGGACCACTTTAGCGCGGCAGCGATGCAGGTGAAGGTGGTCGATACGGTAGGGGCAGGCGATGCTTCGATCGGCGGACTGATTTACAGCATGCTCAACGCCCCAGCGCGTACCACGCGCGAACACCTGCTGTTTTCCATCGCCAGCGGCGCTGCCGCCTGCCAGCATGCGGGCGCAAGACCGCCCACTCTGCCAGAGGTTGAACAGCTGTATGCGCAGGCCTGATGGCCTGCCAACTTGATAGATTACTCCTTCGTTGCCGAAGCGTCCCAGGCCTCAAAAGTGCTCGCGTTGTCACGCGTCACCAGTGTAGTGCCCAGCAACAGCAGCTCCGGTTCTGCCGCCCCGCCCTGATGCAGGGCAAGCGCCATCTCGATGGCGTGCTGGCCTATCATTCTGGGTGACTGGCTGGCAGTGACCACGATGGGCGAATCACCCGCAATGGCCTGCACCACGGCATGCGAGCCATCAACCGAGCCAATCCGGGTTTTGTGATGTCCGGCTTTTTGCAAGGCTTGTACCGAGCCCAGTGCCTGCCTGTCGTTAATTGTGAAGACCGCATCAAGTTCACCATACCGGCTGATCGCCGCCTGCATGGCCGTGTGGCCGCCCCAGACCGAGCCATCGCCATTTTCCTTGTCCGACAGCAACTGGATTTTCGGATAATTGAGCCAGGCCTGCTTGCAGCCCGCAACGCGGTCGATTACCGACGACACTTGCGGACCATTCTGAATCACCACCCTGCCCTTGCCATTGATCCGGCGCGCCAGATAGTCACACACCAGCTGGCCTGCCGCAAAATTGTCGGTCAGCACCGTTTGCTGCGCGCCGGTAGCACGGACATCCACGCCAATCACCACAATGCCCTGCTTGCGCGCCTGCAGCAGCACTTTTTCCAGCGCATGCTCGGACGAAGCGGATAACAAAATGACATCCACTTTGAGTTTGATCAGCTCCTGAATCTGCGCCTGCTGGTTGGCCACACTATATTCAGCCGCCCGGACTATCCATTTCACCGCCGGGTTTTGCTGGCGCGCGCGCTCATGCGCACCGCGCGTCAAAGCAACAAAAAACGGATTGGCCAGGCTGGACACACTGACGCCAACGCTCTGTGGCCAGGGCGCTTTACTGGCCGCGGCCGCCGGTTTTGCCGTTTCGCCCTGCGCCATGGTCATCAGCACAAAAACCAGCAGCACAAAGCAACACAAATTGATTAAAGACATCCCGCGCATGATCTGCCCCTGTCGAGTTCGCGGATTCTTACAGCCGAATCCATTACCCCGTATTAGCCCACGGCACTGGGCCTTGCCTTGCTAACTGACAGGAGGCAGACCAGGCTTACAGAGTGGCAGAGCTCAGTAGCTCGCCCCAGCCCGAGCCGCCACGGGGGCGATGGCAAGCCTGTGCCGGGTGGCTGGGCAAAGCCAGATTGCTGCATTGTCTGAGCCGTTGCCAATAGCAAAATTCAGCCAGCTGGTGCAGCTGACCCACCCGCTGTTCAATATCGTGCAGGATTTGCGCTTCACTTTGCACGGCTTTGTTAATGGAATGGACGCCCCTTCCAAATGCAGCGCGGCCGTTCCCCTGCCCAGCCCCTTGGGGGCGCAGTTTCCAGCTAGGCTATTTCAGCACCAGCAATGACCGTTTTCAGTGTCTATTCTGGATTGTTGGTATCGGGATTTGATACCAACAAATATACCAACAATGATTGCTGGCTTTGTTGGTACTATGGCGAACTGCTGCGGAAACAAAAAGCCCCGCAATCCTAGGATTTACGGGGCTTTAGGTATTCTCTGGGAAACCCTGAGAATGGTATTTGGTGGCTATGACGGGACTCGAACCTGTGACCCCAGCATTATGAGTGCTGTGCTCTAACCAACTGAGCTACATAGCCAAGAGAAGCAGCATGATAGTAGGCCGATTATGTACTGTCAACCCCTCTTCGATTTTTTCTTTCAATTATGTGCGGGTCTTGATACCATTAGCCCCTCTTACAGGAGACGAGCGCATGCGCAAGTTGTTGTTTTCTTTGCTTCTTAGTATTTCGGCCAGTAGTTTTGCGGCTCGCACTTTTCCAAACGGAAATTTGCTTGAATTAGAAGCCTATCAGCCAGGACAAATGAAACTGAGCGGCAAAGTCTATACCACGGCGCCTGCGATGCAGGTTCGCGGACTGAAAAACACCTTGTTGATGCCCGGATTTATCGCGCAATTACCGCGCAATAGCAAAGTCTGGGTGCAGGCCGAACCGAATACCGGTTATATCTGGCGTGTGTGGGTGGTGAATGAACTAGAAGCCCAACAATTGGCGATCCGCGAAAAACAAGAACGCGAGCTCAAAGCCAATCAACAATAGGTATACCTCTGTAGCTATTACTAGATTTTATCTGCATAGGCATACCCCCCTATGCATTCGATTTTTCGTTTGCCGCGCAAACCCATTAGCTTTTAAAAGAAAAGATGTAACCCAATGAGCAGGAAAGTGTGTCGCTAAACCTTATCCTGCCTTCGCAGCCCTATTTGCATTTCAGAAAAGACGTGAATTTATGAGTAAGAAAGTATTTATCAAGACCTTTGGCTGCCAGATGAACGAGTACGACTCGGACAAAATGGTCGATGTATTACACGCATCGGAAGGCTTGAGCCGCACCGACAATGTTGAAGAAGCCGACGTAATTTTATTCAACACCTGTAGCGTGCGTGAAAAAGCACAGGAAAAAGTATTTTCTGACTTAGGCCGTATCAAGGAATTGAAAAACGCCAACCCAAACATCGTCATCGGCGTCGGCGGTTGTGTTGCTTCGCAAGAAGGCGACACGATTGTGAAACGCGCACCGTACGTCGACATTGTATTTGGCCCGCAAACCTTGCACCGCTTGCCTGAGCTGATTGCAGAAAAGCGCAAAACAGGCGTATCGCAAGTCGATATTTCTTTCCCAGAAATCGAAAAATTCGACCACATGCCACCGGCGCGTGTCGAAGGCGGCTCGGCCTTTGTGTCGATTATGGAAGGCTGCTCAAAATACTGTTCATTCTGCGTCGTACCGTACACGCGCGGCGAAGAAGTATCACGCCCGTTTGACGACGTACTGGTTGAAGTAGCGAACTTGGCGCAGCAAGGCATCAAGGAAATCCACTTGCTCGGCCAAAACGTGAACGCGTACCGTGGCAAGATGGAAGACGGCGAAATCGCTGATTTTGCAACGCTGCTTGAATACGTGCACGAAATTCCGGGCATTGAGCGCATGCGTTTCACGACCAGCCATCCAAAAGAAATGACGCAACGCATTATCGATTGCTACAAAAATCTGCCGAAATTGGTATCGCATTTGCACTTGCCCGTACAAGCCGGTTCCGACCGCGTACTGGTGAATATGAAGCGCGGCTACACCACGCTGGAATACAAATCGCTGATCCGCAAATTACGCGAAGCGCGCCCTGATATTTGCATGTCGAGCGACTTTATCGTCGGCTTCCCCGGCGAAACCGAGGACGATTTCGAGCGCACAATGAAACTGATCGAAGACGTGCGCTTTGACGCCAGCTTTAGCTTTGTTTACAGCCGCCGCCCGGGCACGCCAGCCGCCGATTTGGGCGACGATGTGCCAGAAGAAGTGAAATTGGCGCGCCTGAAACGCTTGCAAGCGCGAATTGAAGAATTCGCCAGCGAGATCAATCAGGAAATGCTCGGCACTGTTCAACGCGTGATCGTCGAAAAAATCTCGAAAAAAGACAGCAAAGAGCTGGCTGGCCGCACTGATAACAACCGCATCGTCAACTTCCCCGGCAACCCGCGCCTGATCAATCAAATGGTCAATGTGCGGATCACCAAAGTGTTCCCGCATACGCTAGGCGGTGAGCTGGTGATTCTGGAAGACTAAGATTAAATGGCGGGTATATCCCGCCATAATTTATGGAATAAGCCTTGCACACTGATACCCTATCTTTTACTCCAATCGATAACGCCCGCCTTGCCAATCTGTGCGGGCCTCTGGATGAAAACCTCAAGCAAATTGAAAACGCGCTCGACGTGACAATTTCACGCCGTAACGAGCATTTCAAAGTCGCTGGCCGCACCAAGGTCGTCAATCAAGCGCTTGATGCGCTGGAATATTTTTACAACGAAGCGGTGCGCAAAGAGCTGGAAGTTGATGATATTCAGCTTGGCCTGATCGAAATCATCCGTGGTCCAGAAGAAGCGCAATCCGATGTCGATACGCCAGTGCTGCGCACGCGTCGCGCTGACTTGCGCGGCCGCACGCCGGGGCAGAATGTTTATTTGAAACAAATTCAAGACAACGATATTACTTTCGGTATCGGGCCAGCCGGTACGGGTAAGACGTATCTGGCTGTAGCCAGCGCGGTAGATGCGCTAGAGCGCGATACCGTCAAGCGTTTGATCTTGGTACGCCCTGCGGTGGAAGCGGGTGAAAAGCTCGGCTTCTTGCCCGGCGATTTAACGCAAAAGGTCGATCCTTACCTGCGCCCGCTGTACGACGCGCTGTACGACTTGCTCGGCTTTGACCATGTGACGCGGCTGTTCGAGAAAGGCATTATCGAAATTGCACCGCTGGCCTTTATGCGCGGCCGTACGCTGAACCACAGCTTTATCATTCTGGACGAAGCGCAAAACAGCACGCCCGAGCAGATGAAGATGTTTTTGACGCGGATCGGTTTTGGCAGCAAGGCCGTGATCACGGGCGACCCGACGCAGGTCGATTTGCCCAAACATATGAAATCCGGTCTGGTCGACGCGCAAGAAGTCTTGCAAGGCGTGCGCGGCATCGGCATTCATCACTTCACCAGTGACGACGTCGTGCGCCACCCGCTGGTGCAGAAAATCGTCAATGCGTATGAGAAAGCGACCAAAAAACGCGACGAAGAAGCGGCTGCACGCAAAGCGCGCCAAGAAGCTGAGCGTGAACTGGCGCTGAAAAAGGAATAAGCATGCAGAAAACAACCCTGCCCGGACTATTGCTGATCTGCGCTCTACCCGTGCAGGCCATCACGCCGCAAGCCGACGCCGAAGTGCAGCAATTATTGAATTTTGTTGGCAAATCGCAATGCACGTTTATTCGCAGCGGAACAAACTATAGCGCCAAAGAAGCGCAAGAGCATCTGGGCATGAAATACGGCAAGGCGAAAAACAAAATCAGCAGCAGCGAAGATTTCGTCAACGAAGTAGCGAGCAAAAGCTATCTCACCGGCAAGCCCTATACCGTGCAATGCCCGAAAACGGCCGAACAGCCAGCCAAAAATTGGTTGAGCACCGAGTTAAAGCGCCTGCGCGCCGAAAAGAAATCCTAAGCCATTACACACAAGCCATTTATGTCCAAGAATATCGAAATCAGCATTCAAAACCAAAGCACCCTTAGCCCCATCCCACGCAAAAAACTGCTGAAAGAGTGGGTGCGCGCAGCGCTGGGCGCACAGGTGGAAATGGCGCAAATTACCTTACGCTTTGTGGACACCCCCGAGGGCCAGACGCTGAACCGCGAATATCGCCAGAAAGACTACGCCACTAACGTACTGACTTTTACTTTTAACGACGATATGCCGCAAATCGACGGCATGCCGCTGTTGGGCGATCTGGTTTTTTGCGGCGCGGTGATCGAGCGTGAAGCGCAAGTGCAAAACAAACCGCTACTGGCACATTACTGCCATATGGTCGTGCATGGCACTTTGCACATGCAAGGCTTTGACCATATTGAAGACGATGAAGCCGAGACAATGGAAAGCTTAGAAACGCAAATTGTCATGTCTTTGGGTTATGATGATCCGTACTTGGCGGAAAAATAAGTTAGTTAAGCACAAGTTTTCTTGCGTCGTTGTCTCGCCTTGTCGTACTAGATGTACTGTCTGCGGCTTCGACGCCTTGCCATAAAACTTTTGCACGAGCTCTTAATCACCCAGGTTTTTTTCAATTTAAAGGAAGCACGACCACTATGGACGATGTACCGTCCCCGAGTCCCAAGCAAAATTGGCTTGAGCGACTCACCCATTTCCTGTTACGGGAGCCGGAAAACCGCGGCGAACTGGTTGAAATCATGCACTCGGCTTTCGAGCGCCACCTGCTCGACGCCGACGCGCTGGGCATGATCGAAGGTGTGCTGAACGTCGGCGATATGCAGGTGCGCGATGTCATGGTGCCGCGCTCGCAAATGGACGTCATCGACATCAACGACACGCCCGCCGAATTTATCCCCCGTGTGATCGCCACTGCGCACTCGCGCTTTCCGGTGATCGATGGTAGCAAAGACAGCGTGGTCGGCATTTTGCTGGCGAAAGATCTGCTGCGCTACTACGCCGAAGATGTTGAATTTAATGTCCGCGACATGCTCCGCCCCGTCGTGTATATCCCCGAAGCCAAACGCTTGAACGTGCTACTCAAGGATTTTCGCAATAATCGCAACCACATGGCGATTGTGGTCGATGAATACGGCGGCGTGGCGGGCTTGGTGACGATTGAAGACGTGATCGAACAGATTGTCGGCGACATTGAAGACGAATTTGACGAAGACGACGATGAAGACCAGATCATTCCTGATCGCCGTGGCAATCTGCGCGTCAAAGGCGAAACCCGGATCGCCGACCTGAACGAGGCACTGAGCGAGCACTTCGACAGCCGCAGCCAGTTTAGCGACAAGGAAGTCGATACCGTCGCTGGCCTGGTGACACTGGCTTTTGGTTGCGTCCCCAAACGCGGCGAAGAAATCGTGATCGACGGCTATCACTTCCTCGTTTTGCGCGCAGACAGCCGCCGTGTGCATTCAGTGCAGATTGACGAGCATCTGGAACGGCACGAGATCGAATAGTCATCTTGACGATATAAACTGACAGGCTGGATCTGGCGCGAATTTTCCCATACGCCAGAACAGCCTGTTTTCACGCTGGCATTTGCTGGCAAAGCGCAGCCACATGACCCTCACCCGCCCCCAGCAAATCCTACTTCAGACCATCGCCGGAGCTATCAGCGTACTGGCTTTTGCGCCTGTGTCGCAATTCTGGCTGATGCCCGTGTGCCTGTGGGTGTTTCTGTTTGGTATTCAGCAGGCGGCCAGCGCTCGCTGGGCTGCGCTTAATGGCTTTGCCTGGGGCATGGGGTATTTCTGTGCAAACGCCAGCTGGGTTTACATCAGCCTGCATACCCATGGTGGTATGCCTGTATGGATGGCGGCGGGCAGCACGCTGGGCTTTGCCGTTTTTCTGGCTCTGTTTCCAATGCTGGCGGCCTTCTTCACGCGCAAGCTGTTTACCGCCAGCACACCGCGCCTTGAGGCGCTGCGTTACGCCGTCCTTGCACCCACGCTGTTTGTGATTTTTGAATGGATTCGCGGCTGGATTTTTACCGGTTTTCCTTGGGGCTCAGTTGGCAGCTCGCAGCTGGCGACGATGGGCGGGTTCTACCCCATTATCGGCAGCTATGGGGTCGGCTTTTTGCTGTGTCTGGCTGTTGGTGCGTTTGTATACGAAAAGCGGCTTGGCTTGGGGCTGGCCTTTGCACTGATCAGTAGCAGCTCGCTACTCAATCAAATCGACTGGACCCAGCCGCAGGGCGCGCCGGTGCAAGTGAGCCTGCTGCAAGGCAATATCCCGCAATCAATCAAATGGAACCCGGATATTTTTGTCGATAGCCTGGGCAACTATATGGATCTGGCGCGCCGTGCGCAGGGGCAATTGATCGTCTTTCCCGAAACGGCCATTCCGTCGATGCTGGACAATATTCCGCCGTGGTATCTGGACGATTTGCGCCAGATCATGCGCGAGAAAAACGCCGCAATGATTCTGGGCGTGGCCACCAGCAGCGACGATGGCCAGCGCTCATTTAATGCGGCAGTCGATGTCGCCAACCCACGGCAAAATTCTTACGCCAAATACCATCTGGTGCCATTTGGCGAATACATCCCTGCGCCGCAAATTTTTGGCCCGATTTATCAGTTTTTGCAAATGCCGCTGATGGGCTTGTCGCGCGGCGAAGCGGTGCAAGCGCCGTTCAGCATGGCGGGTGGCAAGATCGCCGCCAATATTTGCTATGAAGACGCTTTTGGCAATGAAATCCGCCGCAATGCCGTCAATGCCACGCTCTTGGTTAATCTGACCAATATGGGCTGGTTTGACGGCTCCTGGGCCGCCGAGCAACACGCCGAAATGGCACGCGCCCGTGCACTGGAAAATGGCCGCTACCTGATCCGCGCCACCAATACCGGCAAAACGGCGATTATCGGCCACAAAGGCCAACTGATCGCTGCCCTACCCGCTGAGCAACGCGGCGTACTTGAAGGCGAAATCACCCATCGCAGCGGCACGACGCCGTATCAAATTTGGGGTGATTGGCTAATTATTGTTTGTTGGTCGGGAGTGTTGCTAGGGATACTGCTGCAGAACTCACGATGTAGGGAGCGCACGGCCAAGTCGGTTGATAATCTTTCTAGGTATTAACTAATGAGTAAAATATTTTTAAACGTACCCTACGCGATGCGCGGTATTGCCAAGTTGCACGGCGCCAATTGGGATGGCTATGAGGAAAAATGGTATTGCATCGGTGAAGTGCCAACCGAATTATTGGGCTTTGTGCCACGCACTTTGCCGAGATTTGGCGCTACACCTGAGCCGGGGGCATGGTTAGGCTCGACGATTGAGGACATTATGCCTCCGCTCAACACAAGCTTACGCGAAGCACCTACTCCAAGCAGAAAAACCGAGCCAGCGACGGTCCCACCACAGCCCGACCCAGTAAAGCTCCTTTTCCCCGCCGCAGTGCAAGCACTTGGCTCGCCTGCCAAAGCATCAATATGGCTGATGACACCGAATCCGGCTTTAGGCGATAAAATGCCATCGGTAGCCGCCCGCGATCCGGCGGGATTGGCCGCTACGTTCGCACTACTATCTGGCAGAACAACAGAATGACCGCATCATTGGCGTAATCGCCGTAGGCATTACACCACATACCAATTAATAATGAAATTGGAATATTTGCAGGTTTTATCTGCAATATTCTAATAACAGGTACTGGCAGCTATGCACCACAGCCAACGATTACCATATATAACCGACAGCGGTGTTATCCTGAAAGTCAATTTCTTTAGTGCCGTAGGTACGATTAGCATAGCGTAATCGTACAAGCAAAATCACGAGAGACGCTCTGCGGCTCTTCTTTGCTTGCATCTACATTCAAGCGTCATTGGCGGCTATGCGCCGCGGCACTTACTTTTCTTTGCTTCGCCAAAGAAAAGATAAGCCAAAGAAAGGCGCCCCCGGCATCTGCGCGGGCTACGCCCGTTCCCTCGCTGCGGACAATCGGCAAGGCGGCGGGCTTTAACAAAACAGAGCCCGCCGAATTCCCTTGCCGCTTGTTCCTCGCTCGGCGCTGATGCAGGGGAGTTCGTGCAAACCGACGATTGAGGACTATACATGCCATGGTGTTGCTCTAAGCTTTAACTCCAGACTGCGCTACGTCGATATACCCCTACAAGGGCTGCTTTAGCCAACCATTGTGAATTGGGTTTTGGTCGGCTAAAGCCGACCCTACAATTTACGCTGTCGCCGATTAGTACGAATTGCCCGTGGAGACGCGCCGCTTTAAAAATGGCTGTCAGGGGCAAGGCAAGACTGCCCCTGACTCGTGTGGCCGGCGAAACGGCCGGTGTATCGCCTGCGCCAGCAGGCTAGCGCATTTTATTAAGCAGATGCGACTTTGAGCGGAGCAAGCATAGTCGGGTAACGCTACGCTCACCCGACCTACAAAAAAAGCCGCATTTGCGCGGCTTTTATCATTTTTTCTTCGGGCTATTGACGATGCGGGTTTTGGCAATTCGATCTTGCAGCAACTGCTTGTCAGCATCAAACCACGCCAAGACCCACGGCAGGAAAAACCAGATGGTACCAAGCCACGCCCAGATTTTGGCGTTTGGATGATAAATGGCCAGTATCCACAATGGCAGCAAGGGGGCGTAAAAAAGAGTGGCCACAGCAAAACGGATCGCCGCCTTGCGCCAGCTTAGCTGATCGGCCAGCGGCGCAATGCGCATGCGCCAAGTCATCATGGCCAGCGTCTGGCCACGCGTCCAGCTCCAGCCAAAATAGGCAAAGCACACCAGCAAAATCCATACTGCATTGAGTATGCGCGCCAAACCCAGGCTGGATAACTGCTCCGGACTTATACCCAGCAGCAACTGCGCAATGCCTTGAAAAATGCCTTCGGCAATCAGCAGCACCGCGGCCAGTAACAAGATCTCATACACAAACGCAAGCAGGCGTCGCCCCCACGCGGCGGCTGTGCCATGAACTTCTATTTCACCGGATGGTTTGGACTGCGCCACAATCGAGTACCTTATTCAACATTGAACGCGGCGAAATGAGCCCGCGGCAGGATTTTAAACGATTTGCCCAGAGCCTGTTGACGTTTGCTTGGCAGATCGCATTTGGACTGATATTGAGCTCAAACAAGGCGCGACGGCTATTGGGCTTTACAGCGCCCCATCGTCCTCAAAGCTATCGAGCAGCACTTCGTCGACCACCTGCGCAATCAGCTGCGGATCGCTCGAGTCATTGAATACGCCCGCTTGCGTGCGCCAAACACCGAAGGCCAGGCTAAGCAGCAGTAAAAATGAGAACACCATCGCAACTGCGCGATGCTGCTGCGCCCAGCTGAGCACTTCCTGCCGAATCGATCCGCCGTGCGGCTGTAAAGCCTGATGCCGCGCGCGCGCCAACGAGCGACGCACATCGGCACCGGCCTGCGCCTGCTGCAAAGTGCCGACGAGCTCTCGGGCAAAAGCCTCTTGCGCCACTTCGTCTAGCCTACCGCCCTGCTGATGGTTCATAAAGTGACTCCTTGATCAGACAGCCATTTGGCCAAAGCATGACACGCCCGCGAGCAGTGCGTTTTAACGCTCCCTTCGGAGCAGCCCATCACTTGCGCTGTTTCGGCCACGTCCATCTCTTCCCAATAACGCAGCAGAAAAGCTTCGCGTTGACGTGCGGGCAGCAAAGCCAGCCCCTGCTCGATCAGCGCCATGCGTTGCTGGCTGCTCACTTGCGACTCGGCATCGCGACCAAACGCACTATCGTCGACCAGATATTCCAGCGGATCGGCTTCGTCCGGCGCATCGGCACTGCCAAATGCGGAAAACAGGCTCACCCAGAACGAGCGCACCTTGTTGCGGCGCTGATAGTCGCGAATGGTGTTTTGCAAAATGCGCTGGAACAACAAAGGCCATTCCTGCGCCGGTTTGGCTGCGTAGTGGTGCGAGAGTTTGAACATCGCATCTTGCACCACATCCAGCGCGGCTTCGCGATCGCGCAAGGCCAGCCACGCCTGCCGCCAGGCACGCTGCTCTACTGCGGCCAGAAACTCGCCGAGCGATTGCACGTCTTCGGTAGAGGCAGACAAATGGGCAAACTCCGGTCAAGGATAAAAAACGAAGCGGACGGCGCGTCAGAGACTTGAAATATCACTGCAAAAACAGGGGATTGATACTAGCAAACGTGTCAGTAAACAGCCAGAAAAACTTGCCAACTTTCCCGCCTTCGGGTAACTTTACAGCCCTACACCAAGTCATACCTAGCTGTGCGCAGACATTACGCGTCTCGCCCAGCGCCGTTTCGCTTGCGCCAATGCATCATCTCTCGTATCAATACCGACCAAAAGTTGGTAAATGGCGTTCAAGCTCGGTATTCGTTGGGTTGATACAAACCCACCCTCGCATTGCCGTGCGAGGAGATGCCATATCCCGGATGGGATATGGTTTGCCGATCAACAAGACTTCAGGACTCTAACCGATGGAAATTTCGGGCGCAGAAATTCTGGCGCGATGCCTTGCCGAAGAAAACGTAGAATTCGTTTTCGGCTATCCGGGCGGCGCTGTTTTGGAAATCTATGATGCGATTTTCAAACAAAACAAATTCAAACACGTTCTCGTTCGCCATGAGCAAGCCGCAGTTCACGCTGCCGATGCTTACTCACGCTCTTCTGAAAAAATCGGCGTTGCGCTGGTGACTTCAGGCCCGGGCGCGACCAATGCCATTACCGGCATTGCGACGGCGTTTATGGACTCGATCCCAATGGTGGTGATTTCCGGTCAGGTCGGCACGCCGATGATCGGCTCGGACGCTTTCCAGGAAGTGGACATGGTGGGCTGTTCACGCCCCGTGGTGAAACACAATTTCCTGGTCAAAGACGTGAAAGACCTGGCTGCGACGGTCAAAAAGGCGTTCTACATCGCCACCACCGGTCGCCCTGGCCCTGTTGTGATCGACATCCCGAAAGATGTCACTCAGGCCAAAGCCGTTTTTGAATATCCAAAATCAGTTTCAATCCGCAGCTACAACCCGCCAGTGAAAGGCCATCCGGGCCAGATCAAAAAGGCGGCGCAATTGCTTGCGGAGGCCAAACGTCCATTTATTTACGTGGGCGGCGGCGCGGTATTGGGCAATGCGGCAGCCGAGGTCACTGAACTGGTGCGCCTGCTGAATGTACCGTGTACCAATACGCTGATGGGCTTGGGTGCCTACCCTGGCTCCGACCCGCTGTTTGTTGGCATGCTGGGCATGCATGGCACGTACGAAGCCAATATGGCAATGCAATACGCCGATACGATTATCGCCATCGGTGCGCGTTTTGACGACCGGGTGATTTCCAACCCGGCGCAATTCTTGTCGCAAGCGAAGAAAATCGTACAGATCGACATCGATCCATCGTCAATCGCCAAGCGCGTGAAAGTGGACGTGCCGATTGTGGGCGACGTGAAAGACGTCTTGAAAGACCTGATCGCGATTTTAAAAGAGACCAACGCACGCCCGAATGAAAAAGCATTGAATGCGTGGTGGGATCAGATCAACGATTGGCGCAAGCCGAACAGCCTGTGGTACGCACAGGATGATGAAATCATCCAGCCACAGTTTGTGATGCAAAAGCTGTTTGAAGTGACCGGTGGCGAAGCCATCATCACCTCGGACGTTGGCCAGCACCAGATGTTTACGGCGCAGTACTACGCGTTCAACCGTCCTCGCCAATGGATCAACTCTGGCGGCTTGGGCACGATGGGCTTTGGCTTGCCAGCCGCGATGGGCGCGCAATTGGCCAACCCATACGCTGATGTTGCTTGCATTACCGGTGACGGCTCAATTCAGATGAATATCCAAGAATTGTCGACGTGTAAGCAATACCATACGCCAGTGAAAATCATTAACCTGAATAATGGTTACTTGGGCATGGTGCGCCAGTGGCAAGAGTTCTTCTACGGCACGCGCTATTCCGAATCGTATGTGGATGCATTGCCTGACTTTGTAAAACTGGCCGAAGCATATGGCCACGTGGGCATGCAAATTAGCAAGCCTGCGGATGTAGAGCCAGCACTTCGCGAAGCATTTGCGATGAAAGAGCGTCTGGTCTTCATGGATTTCCTGACCAATCCAAAAGCCAATGTCTTCCCGATGATTCAAAACGGGAAAGGCCTCAATCAGATGGACTTGCCACCGCACATGCAAAGCATGCAGTTGGTGCCATTCGAAAACAACCGTGACTACGGCAATCTTTGCTAAGGAGAGATGAATCATGCGTCATATTTTGTCTGTCCTGATTGAAAACGAAGCCGGCGCGCTATCGCGTGTAACGGGTCTGTTTTCGGCTCGTGGTTACAATATTGATTCGCTCACGGTGCAAACCACCGAAGATCCAACGATGAGCCGGATGACGATTGTGACTCACGGCTCGGAAGATGTGATCGAGCAAATCACCAAGCAGCTCAATAAGCTGATCGAAGTGGTGAAAGTGATCGACCTGAACGAGGCCGATCACATCGAGCGCGAGCTAATGCTGATCAAAGTGCGTGCCACCGGCAAAGATCGCGACGAAATGAAACGGATGGCGGATATTTTCCGTGGCCGCATCATCGACGTGACCGAAAAAAGCTACACCATCGAATTGACCGGCCCGGGTGAAAAACTCGACGCCTTTATCAAGGCGCTGGATCAGGCTGTCATTCTGGAAACCGTGCGTACCGGTGCTTCCGGCATTGGTCGCGGCGAGCGGATTCTGAAACTTTAAGCGGGTATTTGCCTGTAGGCCACTACAGGCAAGACCTGCAAAGCAATACCCATACAAGTATCATTAAATCATTCAAAGGAAGCATCATCATGGCATTGAACGTTTACTACGATAAAGACACCAACCCAGCAATCATCAAAGGCAAAAAAGTAGCCATCATCGGTTACGGCTCACAAGGCCACGCTCACGCTTGCAACCTGAAAGACTCTGGCGTTGATGTCACTGTTGGTCTGCGCACTGGCTCAGCGACGGTAAAAAAAGCTGAAGCTCACGGCCTGAAAGTAACTGATGTTGCTACTGCCGTTGCTGCTGCTGACGTAGTGATGATCCTGACTCCGGACGAATTCCAGAGCAAACTGTACAAAGAAGAAATCGAGCCAAACATCAAACAAGGCGCTACTTTGGCCTTCGCTCACGGCTTCGCGATTCACTACAACCAAGTTGTGCCACGCAAAGACCTCGACGTAATTATGGTTGCGCCTAAAGCACCTGGCCACACTGTACGTTCAGAATTCGTCCGTGGCGGCGGCGTTCCTGACCTGGTAGCGATCTACCAGAACGCCACTGGCAACGCCAAAGAAGTGGCTTTGTCTTACGCTTGGGGCGTGGGCGGCGGCCGCACTGGTATCATCGAAACCACATTCAAAGACGAAACTGAAACCGACTTGTTCGGCGAACAAGCCGTATTGTGCGGTGGCGCAGTTGAATTGGTGAAAATGGGCTTCGAGACTTTGGTTGAAGCCGGTTACGAGCCAGAAATGGCTTACTTCGAGTGCTTACACGAATTGAAATTGATCGTTGACTTGATGTTCGAAGGCGGTATCGCGAACATGAACTACTCGATCTCTAACAACGCTGAATACGGTGAGTACGTAACTGGCCCACGCGTGATCAACGAAGAGTCGCGCAAAGCAATGCGTCAAGCATTGAAAGACATCCAAACTGGTGAATACGCTAAGCAATTCATCTTGGAAGGCCAGACTAACTACGCTTCAATGACTGCAGCGCGTCGCAACAACGCAGCGCACGGCATCGAAGTAGTAGGTGCGAAATTGCGCGCGATGATGCCTTGGATTCAAGCGAACAAAATCGTTGACCAGTCTAAAAACTAATTTCGTCGCTGCAATGCAGTAGAGCTTTGTCGCTGCGGCTCTCGCCCTACTGCATTTCGCAGACGAAACGCAGTTAATAAGAAACCGGCATCATGCCGGTTTTTTTTACAGCTTGAATCTCAGGAAGAAATGCGTGGATAAAGTCGATATTGTCTATCTGTGGGTCAACGGCGCTGATCCGATCTGGCAGCGCAAGCGCGCTTTGGCACAGCAAGAAAAGCTTGATCCAAAAGAGCTGGCGCAGTATGGCAATGTGGCTGGGCGCTATCGGGACAATGGCGAGCTGCGCTACAACCTGCGGGCACTTGAGCGCTTTTTTCCCGATCATGGCCATATCTATATTGTGAGCGATGGTCAGCGACCAGATTGGCTCAGCCCTGATGCGGACATCAGCTTTGTCGATCACGCCAGCCTGATTCCCGCTGCGGCGCGTCCGGTGTTCGATGCAGGGCACATTGAATCGTACCTGCACCACATCCCCAACTTGTCCGAGCGATTTATTTATCTGAACGACGACATCTTCTTTGGTGCACCAGTCCAGATTAGCGACTGGTTTAGCGAGCAAGGCCTGGCTGTTTTCTTTGACCAGCAAGCCGCACCACACACCAACAGGCTACAAGAGCGCGAAACGGCACTGGTGAACGCAGCCGTTCTGTCCAAACAATGGCTGGCGCAGCAATATCCGGATTACCAGCACCAACCCTGGCTCTGCGCCCACGCCCCGCGCCCGATGTTGAAAAGTGCCCTGTGGAATCTGGAACAGATGGCGCCCGACCTGTTCGCCAGGGTGCGCAGCACCACATTCCGCGCCTGGCATGTGCCGCCGATCATTTCCGATCTGCTCTTGCGCTGGAAACTGCACACCGGCATTGCCACCGCCAAACACCATCCGGTGCTGCACATCAGCAGCGGCGATCCCGACGCAGCCCAGCAGTTTCACGCTCTAGCACTCAATTTTGGCCACATTCCGTTTTTCTGTATCAACGATACCTGCGACGATTGCCCGGATGACGACCCGCGCCTGCAAGCCATTGCCAGCACGCTATCAGCCCTGCTGCCCGAGCCGTCACAATACGAGGTCAGCCCGGCTGGCGCTCACAAAACCAGCAACTCTGACGAGCAAAAAGCCAGAAAAAACAAAGCCATACCCAAGGGTATGGCCCTGGAGATCAAATAGAATAAAGCCTTGAATCAAATACCCGGCAAGGCACTTAGCCAGCCATCGCCTCACCCAGACAAACCGGTTTGGCCGCCTGCCAGGCCGGATTAAACGCAGGCGTACCTTGCGGATAGAGCAGAACAACGGTTGAACCCAACAGAAAGCGCCCCATTTCCGCGCCTTTGGCCAGACGAATATCCTGATTGCGATAATCCTTGCGCCACACCGACTTGCTGCGCGGCGGGTTCACCACGCCGTGCCAGACCGTTGCCATGCTACCCACAATGGTGGCGCCAACCAGTACCAGCGCGAAATTGCCCAACTCCGATTCAAACATGCACACCACGCGCTCATTGCGAGCAAACAAAGCATAAACCCCGCGCGCCGTGGCCGGATTCACCGAAAACAATTCGCCGGGCACATAAATCATTTCGGTCAAACGACCATCACACGGCATATGAATGCGGTGGTAATCCTTGGGGCTGAGGTAAATCGTGGCAAATTGGCCATTTTCAAACTGCGCAGCCAGCGCAGCATCGCCGCCGAGCAAAGCAGTCGTGCTATACGATTTGCCTTTGGCTTGAAAAATCTGGTCTTTGTCGATTTGGCCCAGCTGGCTAATCGCGCCATCCACTGGGCAGATCAGCGCAGCATCGGCAAGCGGGCGCACGCCTGCGCGTAGTTCACGCGTGAAAAACTCGTTAAAAGTGGGGTACGCGGCCGGATCAGTGTTTGCCGCCTCGTTCATATTCACTTGATACTTGCGGATAAAGGCACGGATCACCGCATGCGTCAGGCCACCGGCTCGCAGCCCGGCAAAATAGCCAAATAGCTGCGTGATCGCCTGCTTGGGCAAAATGTGTTGGAGCATTACAAACAATTGATCAGACACTGCCCACCTCAATTTCAATCGGAATGGTGATTATAACGTATGCCGAGCCCGAGCTTGCAGTGCAGGCGCAGCAAGCCAAGTTGCTCGCAACACTGTCGAGCAAGCCTAGCCTCGGTTACAATCAACAAGTCTATTCACCCGCCCTTGCCCAGATTATGTCGCTCAACCCGAAGCCCTCGTTAAACCTGCGCCGCCAAGGCATTTATCTACTGCCCAATCTATTTACGCTGGCCGCACTGTTTGGCGGCTTTTACGCCATTGTCCAGGCCATGAATGGCAAGTTTGAACACGCCGCGCTGGCAATTTTTGCGTCGATGATTCTGGATGGGCTCGATGGCCGCGTGGCCCGCATGACCCATACCCAATCCGAGTTTGGCGCGCAATTTGATAGCTTGTCCGATATGGTGTCGTTCGGCGTCGCACCGGCACTGGTCATGTACTCGTGGGGCTTATCGAGCTTTGGCAAGCTGGGCTGGGCCGTGGCGTTTATTTACTGCGCTGGCGCCGCGCTGCGTCTGGCACGATTCAACACCAATATTGCGGTGGTCGACAAACGCTTCTTCCAGGGCTTGCCCAGCCCTGCCGCTGCGGCACTCGTTGCCGGGCTGGTGTGGATCAATATCGAATATCACGACGATCTGTCGCCACTGGCCGAATTACTGCCGTACACTGCGCTGTTTTTTACGCTGTTTGCCGGGCTGACCATGGTGTCGAATGTGCCGTACTGGAGCTTTAAAGAGCTGCATATGCGCAAAACAGTGCCGTTTGTCTCGCTGCTGATCGCCACCTTGGTGCTGGTCATCGGCGCATCACGGCCTGCGCTGGTGCTATTTAGCTTCTTTATCTGCTATGCAGCGTCGGGTTATCTCTACTGGTTGTGGCGTTTGATCAAAAAACAGCCGACCACGGCGACAAAATTAGACAATTAGTCCAACAAACTCCCTTTTTCATCGTAAATAGCGGCCTAAACAACAAGGCCGCTATTTTTTCGTCAAAATTATTTGACACAAAGTCTAAAAATATCTAATCTAAACCCATCAACGCGAAGGAGCACACTGTGTCATTAGACATTGATCGTCTAATTGCTGATTTTGGTGGACCAAGTAATCTGGCCGAGCAACTCAATAACCTGTTTCCAGATGATCCGGTGTCCCGCGCAGCGATTTATAAATGGCGTGAACGCGGCAGTTTGCCACTCACCCAAGTGGACAAGCTGGCCAAATTGGCCACAAGCCAAGGCCGCAGTTTCAACATCCAAAACTATATGGCGGGCGCGCAAACCGCCCCGACACAGGAGCACACCATGAGTCAAAACAATCGCTTGGTTATTTTCGATACCACCTTGCGCGATGGTGAGCAATCACCCGGCGCATCAATGACCAAAGAAGAAAAAATCCGCATCGCCCGCCAGCTCGAAAAGCTTGGCGTTGACGTGATCGAAGCCGGCTTTGCCGCCGCCAGCCCGGGCGATGCTGATGCGATCAAAACCATCGCCGGCATCATCGAGAACAGCACCGTCTGTTCGCTGGCGCGCGCCAATGAGCGCGATGTACGCGCCGCGGGTGAAGCAATCAAGGATGCCAAACGCGGTCGTATCCATACCTTCATTGCCACCAGCCCAATCCATATGGAACACAAGCTGCGCATGACGCCGGATCAGGTCGTTGAAGCGGCAGTGAAAGCGGTCAAAATGGCGCGCGAATACACCGATGACGTGGAGTTTTCGGCAGAAGATGCATTGCGCTCGGATATTGATTTCCTCGCCCGCATTTTTGGCGCGGTGATTGAAGCAGGTGCGACGACTTTGAACGTGCCCGACACTGTCGGCTACGCCGTACCACAACGCACCGAAGCGTTTTTCCGCGAGTTGATCGCCAAAACACCGGGCGGTGACAAAGTGATCTGGTCTGCACATTGCCACAATGACTTGGGCATGGCCGTGGCCAACTCGCTCGCCGCCGTACTGGGTGGCGCGCGTCAGGTTGAGTGCACGATCAACGGCTTGGGCGAGCGCGCCGGTAACGCGGCGATGGAAGAAATCGTCATGGCCACCCGTACCCGCCACGATATTTTTGGCGTTGAATGTAATGTCGATGCGACGCAAATTGTCCCAACGAGCAAACTGGTTTCAACGATTACCGGCTATCCGGTTCAGCCCAATAAAGCCATTGTCGGCGCGAACGCGTTTGCGCACGAATCAGGCATTCACCAAGACGGCGTACTGAAACATCGCGAAACCTATGAAATCATGAGCGCCGAATCGGTTGGCTGGAGCACCAATCGTCTGAGCCTAGGCAAATTGTCGGGCCGTAACGCGTTTAAAACCAAACTGGCCGAATTGGGCATCCAGATTGACTCGGAAGAAGCTTTGAACGCCGCCTTTGCTCGCTTTAAAGCGCTGGCGGATAAAAAACGCGAGATTTTCGACGAAGATTTGCACGCCTTGGTATCGGATGAGCTGATTTCCATCGAGCAGGAACACTTCAAATTGGTGTCGCTGAAAGTCGTGTCGGAAACCGGGGAAACGCCGCAAGCCGATCTGGTGATTACCGAAGCAGGCGTTGAACGCCGCGCGACGGCGCAGGGTGACGGTACGGTGGACGCAACCTTTAAAGCCATCGAATCGCTATTCAATAGCGGCGCCGAGCTGCAGCTGTATTCGGTTAATGCCATCACCGCCGGCACCGACAGCCAGGGCGAAGTGACTGTGCGCCTGTCCAAGGATGGCCGCATCGTCAATGGTCAAGGCGCGGATACCGACATTATTGTTGCCAGCGCCAAAGCGTATATTTCGGCGCTCAACAAGATTCAAAGCAACGCGGAACGAGTTCACCCTCAGCCCGTGTAGCCCTCCCCTTTTGCATCATCGGGAACGGCGGGTTTTACCCCGACCCGCCGCGAGGCCAGGGCCACAAGCCTGCCGCTTCAAACTTAATGCTGTTTTTACCAAAAACAGCCACCTAAGCTACCCAAGCAAAACAAAACCCCGCCGACCTGGCGGGGTTTTTCATGAGCATATGAATGAAGGGGAATCTGCAGCCTACCTTCAGAGCTATACCAAGGTTGCTATAAGCAATAAATATATATCCGTCGCAAACCTTCGTTATCGAGACGTAAGAACACGATAAAACCGCCGAAACGGATCTAACGACCACATAAATACAGAACTAATAGCAAGAATTGACATAGGAATAAACCACAAGCAATTCAAAATATAACTTGCACTATATGCCAGTATTTTTTGGTCATTCCATAGCGCATCTCCAATGCCATAATGCCCAGAAATCACCATGATGACAAAAACATGGAACAAGCATGCTGGAATGAGGAGCAAACATATAGCTGCAACACTTATGAAACACTTCACAGCAAGAGCGAACACAGAAACTCCAATCTCTGAAGGAGCTTGCCCCTCCACACGTCGGCGCACAAATGCCCAAGTAAAAAACCCCGATAACCCAAATAGAGTCATCATGTCCGCAACAAGACCAATAATATCTTTAACGCTCACACTAGCACCGCCTCAATTATGTATGCCACCTGATGGCAAATGACGCCTTCGAGCAAGCCATCCTCAATCACCCTGATACTTCTCCAGAATACTCGGCCGCGAGTATTTGGCATACAGATTTGCCGTGGTGTAGCTCACCACAACCAGTGCAACCTGGACACACGCCAGCCAGCGGCCGAGGCCGGTTTCGGCATAGGCGCGCATGATGCCTTCGAGTAGCCAGAGCAGCACGAACATCGTGTACCACTGAAAGGTATAACGGCGGCCATGCAAGAGGCCGCGTAGCGGCAATAGCATAATCAGTGCTTTGGCGGCCAGCCAGGAACCACCGGGGTATAGCGGTGAAAGCCACAGCTCCCATAGCATAGTGAGCAATACCATACCCAGTACACAGGCAACAGTCATCCATTGCCAAATCGGCAATTGCTTGGGGCTCAAAGTCATGATGATTTTTCCGCGCTTAACTTCAGAGCAACCTCAGCGAGCCGCTTGCCTTGTGCAATGCAGAGCTGGCGTTCGGCATCCGAGATGGGCTGGTTTGATTCAGTGCCCGCCCAGTGGCTGGCACCATATGGCGTTCCGCCGGTGGTGGTCGACATCAGTGCGTTTTCCGAATACGGCGTACCAACAATCAGCATGCCGTGGTGTAACAGCGGCAACATCATCGTCAGCAGGGTCGCTTCGTTACCACCGTGCAAAGTGCCTGAACTGGTGAAAACGCTGGCCGGTTTGCCGATCAGCGTACCTTGCAGCCATTCGGCAATGGTTGAATCCCAGAAATATTTCATCGGTGCGGCCATATTGCCAAAGCGCGTCGGGCTACCGAGTGCAAGTCCAGCACATTCCTGTAAATCTTTAAGCTCAACATAAGGTGCGCCCGCTTCAGGTATCGCCGCTTCGGTGGCTTCGCAGACGGTAGAAACGCGCGGGACAGTACGTAAACGCGCGCTTGTGCCCGCGACAGATTCGACACCACGCGCAATCAGCTGCGCCATTTGCCGCGTTGCGCCGTGCGTTGAGTAATACAACACCAATATTTCAGTCATGATCAGGCCTGTTCAGAGTTTGCGGTATTATAAAGGGATTCAAGTTCTCAGACGCGATCATGTCGGACACCTCCACGCTGCCACTGTGGCGCAGAATCATCGGTTTTTCCCGTTTTGTCGGTCGCAGACTGTACGCTGACCGCTGCCTGGAAACCGCTGGCAGCCTGACCTATACCACGCTGCTGGCCGTCGTTCCGCTATTCACGATTGCGCTGACCGTGATTTCGGCCTTTCCGATGTTCAGCGGCATCAGCAGCCGTTTTCGTGGTTTTATCATTACCAATTTGGTTCCTGATGCGGCAGGCAAAGTGGTTGGTGTTTACATGCGCCAGTTTGCCGATAATGCCGATCGCCTGACCACGTTCGGGATGATCGGTTTATTGGCGACGGCAATTCTGCTCATGGTGACGATTGAAAAGTCGGTAAACAATATCTGGCGGGTACGACGCCAAAGAAAACTGCTTTCCCGCACGCTGACTTACTGGGCAACGCTAACACTAGCACCATTGCTGATCGGCTTAAGCCTATCCCTTACCAACTGGCTGTCTTATCAGGCTGGTGGTCTGGCCGGTGGATTTGGCGTAGATTTCATTAAAATAGGTCCGATGGTTCTGGTCGTTGGCACCTTGAGTTTGCTTTATTTAGCACTCCCCAATTGCTTTGTTCCACGCAACCATGCGCTGACAGCGGCACTGATTACGGCGGTTTTTCTTGAGCTAATGAAGTGGCTGTTTGCCTTGTACTTAAAGCAGTTTGGTACTTACAAGCTGGTATATGGCGCATTTGCCAGCTTCCCTATTTTTCTGCTCTGGCTCTATGTGTGCTGGGTAATTGTGCTGGCAGGGGCCGTCATTTCGGCGACGCTATCGTACTGGCATAACGATGGCTGGCAGTGGGATGAGCATCACGGCACCCGCTTTGAGCAAGCGATGCGCATTCTGAGCGAGCTGGCGCTGGCGCATCAGAACTCAGTGATTTTGCACATCAATGATTTGCGCAAGCGCGTTGGCTTAGGTGTTGATGCCACGCAGTATTTGCTGGAACAGATGGCTGAACGTAATTGGGTAGAATCCAATCGCGATGGCGAGTGGTTTTTGGCTGGCAGCGCGAACAATATCCAGCTTCATCAGGTATTCGAGCTGATCGTTAGCCCGCTCAGCTCGGATGAAAAAAGCGGCCTGTCCCTATCGCTGGATAAGGCCAAAGCCGCTTTGAGCATTACTTTGCAGGATTATCTGGCCGCTTCGCAACCCGCCAGCAACGCAGCATCAATGGCTGACTCAGGCAGTTCGCCAATATAAGCTTCACCGAGCTGGCGAAGTAGGATGAATTTAATGCGACCTGCATCGACCTTTTTGTCTTGCGCCATCAGGGCCTTATAGCGCTCGCCCCCCAATGCTGGCGACACGACCGGTAAACGGGCTTTTTGCAGCAAGACAATCACGCGCTCCACATCCTGCGCGCTTAAATGCCCAATGGCTTGCGAAGCATAAGCAGCCAGCACCATGCCGGCAGCGACCGCTTCACCATGCAGCCAGGCACCGTACCCCAGGCCCGCTTCGATCGCATGGCCAAATGTATGGCCCAAATTGAGCAAAGCACGCTGCCCGGTTTCTTTTTCATCGGCAGCAACGATACGTGCCTTATTCTGGCAGCAGCGTTCAATGGCTTCAGCCAGTAGCTGTTCCTCGCGCGCCATAATGCCGTCGATATTATCTTCCAACCACAGCAGAAAATCCGGATCATCAATCAGACCGTACTTGATGACCTCTGCCATGCCCGCCGAGAACTCACGATCAGGCAGAGTGCTCAGGCTATCAAGGTCGGCCAGCACCAATCGCGGCTGGTAAAAAGCACCAATCATGTTTTTGCCAAGCGGATGATTGATGGCCGTTTTGCCGCCAACCGATGAATCAACCTGCGCCAGCAAGGTCGTCGGGATTTGAATAAATGGCACACCGCGCTGGTAAATTGCAGCAGCAAAACCGGTCATATCGCCAATCACACCACCGCCCAAGGCAATTAATGTGGTTTTACGTTCAGCACGCTCGGTCAGCAGCGCATCCATGATCAGATTGAGTGATTCCCAGGTTTTATATTTTTCCCCATCAGGCAAAATGATTTGCTGGCATTGAATACCTTGTGCCTGCAATGATTCAACCAGTCCAGCCAGATACAGTGGCGCAATAGTGGTATTGGTGACAATGGCGACCCGTGACTGGGGCAGCAACCCGCTAATTTTTTCAGCCTGAGACAGCAAATCGCGGCCGATTAGAATATCGTAAGGTGCGTGGGCAATATCGACATGAACAACACGGGTCATGATTTTCGTTCCAGCTCTTTGAGAAGAAGTTGCAGAAGGGAATTGACGCTTTGCTGGCTGGTATCCATCACCAGATCGGCAACCTCGCGATAAAGTGGATCCCTGATCGCGTATAGCTCGGCAAGTCGAGCTTTGGGGTCTGCTGTTTGTAATAATGGGCGGTTTTTATCGTGGCAAGTGCGCTGATAAAGCTCTTCCGGCGTGGCACATAAATAAATCACATAGCCATTACGCCGCAAATGAGCCCGGTTGACCGGATTGAGAACCGCGCCACCGCCTGTCGCTAACACAATATTTTTTAATTGCGTTAACTCGGCAATCGCCTCAGCCTCGCGCTGGCGAAAACCCGCCTCGCCTTCCATTTCAAAAATAGTAGGTATACGCGCCCCAGTACGGGCTTCAATTTCATGATCGGAATCATGAAATGTCTTTCCCGCTGCTTTAGCGAGCGCACGACCTACCGTCGTCTTGCCAGCCCCCATAAGGCCGACCAAAAAAAAATTGCCTGGCATTTTCATACCAGGCATTTTACTTGAAACTACTTCACTTAGCGATGCTAGCGCAATCAGCGCAGCGTTAAATCTGACTGCAGTACACGAGGCGTAAGGAAAATCAACAGTTCACGTTTTTGGGTGGTATTTGCCCTATTCTTGAACAAATTACCAACCATAGGTATATCACCTAATACAGGAATTTGAGTCACGGTATTTTTACCTTCCTCAATATATATGCCACCGATCACTACCGTGCCCCCATTCTCAACCAGTACCTTTGTTTTGATTTGTTTAGTATTAATAGCTGGTCCATTCAGAGTATCAGTACCACGGCTATCTTTATTAACCGCCACATCCATAAAAACATTCCCATCAGGTGTAATTTGTGGGGTCACCTTCAATGATAATGTTGCCTTCTTAAACGAAATAGATGTTGCACCGTTTTGCGATGACTCGGTATATGGAATTTCCTGACCATCTTCAATAACAGCCTCTACCTGATCGGCAGTAACTAGTCTTGGACTTGAAACTACTTTACCCTTACCATCCTGCTCCAAAGCAGTTAGCTCCAGCCCCAACAAACCATCCGAACCAGCCAATAACATTGCAATCGATCCAGGATCAAAACCGCCAATCTTTCCTGCCGGCAGATTTACGGCAGGCGCATCACCGGCTAGAGCGGGACCAGGATAAGTCGATCCGCCAGTAGATGTGTAATCTTTGGTAGTCAATCCCCCGGAGGTTCCGCCGTGCTTATTGGCAAACAAGCCATGAAATTTAACCCCGAGATTACGACTGAATCCATCCTCTGCCTCAACAATACGCGCCTCTATCATGACCTGACGAACAGGAATATCAGTTTTTGCAATCAGCTCACGAATTTGCTCCAGTTTAGATGGGATATCTTGCACGATAACCTGATTAGTCCGAGGTACAATTACTGCACTACCGCGGGGAGAAAGCAACTTCTGCTTCTCATCGGTCAAAACCGTTTTCATTTCTTCGGCTTTAGTGTATTTAAGCGCAAAGTACTCTGTACGGGTTGGTTCTAATTCAGCGATTTGCTTTTTCGACTCCAACTCTTGCTTTTCTTTAGATGCCAGCTCATCGCGTGGAGCGATCCACATCACGTTGCCTGATTTACGCTGATCCAAACCTTTAGCCTGCAGAATAATATCAAGAGCCTGATCCCAGGGTACATCTTTCAAACGCAGTGTTAATGTACCACTAACAGTATCGCTTGTAATAATATTAAGCCCGGTAAACTCCGCAATTACTTGCAAAACCGTACGGATTTCGACGCTTTGGAAATTCAAAGATAGCTTCTCGCCTTTATAGTTAGCTTTACTTTGGGCAGTCTTTAATTTGACATCTGAAGCATCTCGCACTTCAACCACAAAACGATTCTCAGTTTGATACGCTGAATATTCCCAATTACCTTTGGGCTCAATCAGCATTTTAACAGTATCGCCCTGGCCAAAAGTATCAACTTTTTGAATGGGAGTACCGAAATCTGCAACGTCCAAGCTACGTTCTAGATTCTTTGGGAGGCCAACTTTAGCAAACTCCACCAGTAGTTTCTTGCCTTGCTGGCGAATGTCAATTCCAACATTAGAGCTTGATAAATCAATGATGACTTTCCCTTCGCCAGCACTACCACGGCGAAAATCAATATCTTGAATTCCTTCGCGCTTCCCAGTTGCTTTACTCTCAGCAAATTGCACATTACTTCTTGCGGGACCACTATTTTTTGCAGAAATAGCGCCAAGGGTTGCGCCATCAATTGCAATTAAAAGTGAATTATTTTCAACCTTGGTTTCATACGAAGCAGGCTTCTGTAAATTAAGAACCAATCTAGTTCTGCCAGTTCCTTCTGCGATGTTAATTAAGCGCAATGCAGCACCATTGACTTGCACCGCACTTTGACCTGCTTGATTTGAAGTATTGGCAAAATCAAATGCAATTCGAGGGGGGCTATTAACAGAGAAACTCGTTGGAACAGGTGGCGTGCCATTGAAAGTGATCTTGACAATCTGCTTTTCTGCACTGATATTGCTCACTTCAACAGCAGTTATGCTCGACAATTCTGCTGCTATCGCAAAAGGAGCGATTAACATCAAGGCAACCTGAGTAAAACGGCTCAGTATTTTAGTCATGTTCATTTCTTTTGCTCCGAGTCATCTAAGCCGAGGGTTGTAGTACGCTCAACCCAATCACCACCACTGTCTTCTACGATTTCTTTCAATGTAATTTCTGTCTCATTAACAGCCATCACCATGCCAAAATCTTGCCCCATGTAACTCCCCACTTTGACACGGTATAAATTCCCGTCCGGAGCCTTGATTAGGGCATGCACAGTTTTACCTTGCTGCAGAGTACCTACCATACGAAGTTTTTCAAGGTCATAATTTTCTAGAACCTCTTTAACCCTATCTCTATTTGGTGCAATCCCACTACCAATACCCTTTTTGGCCAACTCCATCTTACTAGGTTTAAATGGATCAGGCAGACCGAAAGCATCGTATGCAAACGGCTCGTACGCCTTAACTTCCGGCAAAGGCTCGACCCTACCACGCAAGCCCTCAGACTGCTCAGCCATCCAAGCTTTAAGATCGCTATTCTCTTCGCCAATGCACCCGGTCAGGGAACCCGCCAATATGCTCAGTAAAATCCATCTTTTCATTATTTACTCTCCGGATTGGACATTACTGCCTCTTTTTCTTACGAGCATCCAGCTCTGCTTGACGAATAGCCTGCTGCTCTGCCTCGTCTAAGGCGCGATATGTTTTTATTGTCGCTTCCATAACAAGCAGTTCAACATCTTTTGCCGCAACGTTGTTCCCCGCTTTATCTTTTTGAGGCGTAGGCTTATTCCCCTGTTCTGAGATAGCAGAAATCTGAACATCGCTCAAAGTGACAATCCGCGACAATTGTGCCACATCACTAACAAAAGCCGACAAATCATGATAAGAACCACTGACTTTGATTTGAATCGGCATTTCGGCAAATTCGGATGTTTTTACTTCTGTATTTGGCTTAAACAACTCGAACAACAAACCCCGACCGACTCCTGCCTGATTAATTTCAGTGAGAAGTGTTTCCATTTCAGATTTATTGGGCAGTTGCTTTAATAAAGCACCAAATGATTGTTGAATCTCCAATAATTGCTGACGATATGCCTCAAGATTAATTGCTTTTTTCTTCTTCTCAAGAAACTCCTGCTTTAGCTGCTCTTCTTTTTGCACACCTTGATCCAGCTCCTCAAACTGCGGCTGCCAAAAATAGAAGACGCCCAAAGCAACAACAATAATCAGTAATAAGCCCATTGCACCGAATTGGACGGGCATAGGCCAATTTCCAGCTTCTTTGGGATCTAAATTCTTAAGCTCGTCAAATGTAATTGACATTCTCACCCCCCCTGCTTACGCATTGGCTGTGAAGCTACAGCAGAGGCCTCGGTAACTAGACGTGTTACTTTTATATTCAAAGTAAAATCAGATAGTCGCTGGTTACCAACATTTGCCGCTTTGGCTTCGATCAATAAAGGCTGCTCAAACGTTGCAGAATCATTCAAATTGCGCATTAATGTAGAAACACGGGCATTAGATTGCGCATATCCATTTAAGACCAGCTGATCATCTTTTTGTTTTACATCCTTCAGATAAATTCCCTCTGGAACCTGACGTGTCAACTGATCCATCAAACGAACAGTTTCTGTTCTATTTGATTGTAGACGTTCAACAATTAGCTTGCGATCGAGCAAAGCCTGCTTTTCTGCCTTCAGCTTTTCAATTTCCGAAATTTCTTTTTCAAGCTTGGCATTTTCCGCTACCAAAAACTCATTCCTTTCATTTTGAGACTCGATCCGCGCCCCCAGCGCCAAATAACCTGCAGCAACAACTGCAGTTGCAGCAATAAATGTAAATACCATCAAAGCAACAAAGCGCTTTTGTTTTGCCTGCCTTTTTTCTTGCCGATGAGGCAAAAGATTAATTCTTATCATGCTGGATCAAACCTCCGCATAGCTAGGCCACAAGCTATAAGCAAGGAAGGTGCATCAAGCTGAATCTGCTTTCCTCGCACCTTGCCCGTCGACATACTAAAAAATGGATTGGCACGCATTGTACTTGCGACTTGAGTTCGGCTTGAAACGGCCTCATCCAAACCATGAATTACGCTACAACCACCAGCTAGCAAAATATGGTCAACTGTCGTGTAATTACTTGAAGTGTAGAAAAATTGCAAGGATCTCGAAATTTCAAGTGCCATGGTATCCATAAATGGCTGCAGTACGTCGGGCTCATAATTATCTGGCAAGCCGCCTTGGCGCTTGGCCTGCTCTGCTTCCTCTGAGGACATATTGAACTTGCGCTGGATTTCCTGCGTAAGCTGATTACCTGCGTACCCTTGATCCCGGCTGTAAATTGATTGTCCATCCTTGAAGATGTTCATGTGCATTGCTGTTGCACCAATGTCAACAACTGCGACGATCTGATTTTCTCCACCGTTTGGTAACTGTGGCCTCATCAATTCGAAAGCCGCTTGAGTTGCATAAGACTCGACATCAAGCACGGATGCACGCAGACCGGCCTCTTCAATCGCAGCAACGCGCTCATCAACTTTGGTTTTCTTGGCTGCAGCAATCAACACCTCTTCTTCATCCGGATTATTGGGCGCAGGCCCTAGAACCTGGAAATCGAGATTAACTTCGTCCAGTGAAAAAGGAATATATTGATTGGCTTCAGTTTCAACCTGCATTTCCAAGTCACGTTCACTCATCCCGGCCGCAACCAAAATTTTCTTCGTAATTACGGCAGATGCAGGCAAAGCAATGGCGACATTCTTTATGTTACAGCCCATTTGCTTCCATGCCCGCTGAATGGCTTCAGCTACCGCTTCAGGGTTGGTGATATTACTATCGGTCACCGCATCTTTTGGCAAGGGCTCGATTACATAGCGGTCTAGGCTAAAATTACGCCCCGTCTGGCTCAGTTCAACCATTTTTACTGCGGACGCGCTGATGTCTACACCAATGAGTGGAGGAGCTGATGGCTTTAAAAAATCGAGGTTCAACGCACTAGTCCCCTTATATGCAATTAAAAAATGCTATCAGCGTACCAGTTCGAGTGTAAAGAAAGCCTTTTAAGTGACACGCTTTTTGCAACAAACCCGTATTCGACGTACATTAACACCTTAGATTGAACTTTATAAACAAACAATCACTACCGCAATGACAAAGAAAATATTTTTAGCACTGATCGCAGTAATTGTGGGCTTAGCCTTAGTGGCTGTTTGCTTATCAGCAATGGCTGTCGCAATTACATACCCCAAGCTGCCATCTCTTGAGGCGCTGACTGACTACAAGCCCAAAGTACCTCTACGAATTTTTACGCAAGACAAGGTGCTAATCGGTGAATTTGGCGAAGAGCGTCGAGCTTTTACTCCTATTAATCAAGTACCAAAGCCGATGATTCAGGCCTTGCTTGCGGCAGAAGATGAGCGTTTTTACCAGCATGGAGGCATTGACTATCTAGGTGTGATGCGCGCCATACTTGGCAATTTAACCTCTGGACAAGCTCGTTCCGGAGCAAGTACGATCACCATGCAGGTTGCTCGAAATTTTTATTTGTCGAATGAAAAAACATTTACACGAAAATTTAACGAAGCACTACTGTCATTCAAAATAGAGCATAACTTATCAAAAGATCAAATCTTAGAGTTATACATTAACCAGATCTATCTGGGGCAACGAGCTTATGGCTTTGCATCAGCCGCCCAGATTTATTTTGGCAAATCTCTATCGCAACTCAATCATGCAGAAATGGCCATGCTGGCCGGACTGCCTAAAGCCCCTTCTGCGTATAACCCGGTAGTAAATCCAAAACGTGCTAAATTAAGACAAATGTATGTCTTACGCCGCATGCATGAATTGAAATCAATTTCTGACAGCGAGTACGAAAGCGCCAAAATTGCGCCAATTAATGTGCTTCGCACAGCGCAGCAATATCCCGTCCATGCAGAATATGTTGCCGAGATGGTGAGGCAAATGATGTACGAGCGCTACAAAGAAGCGATTTATAGCGAGGGCTTCCAAGTTTACACAACCATCAACAGTCAATTGCAACAAGCCGCGTATGAATCATTACGCGAAGGCCTGATAGATTATGACAATCGCCATGGCTACCGTGGTCCGGAAGGATTTATTGATCCGGCACTACTCACTCCAGGCGCCGAAGAGCAACTGGATGATGCATTAAGCAATATTAAAGAGGCTGACGATCTACGCATTGCTGTCGTAATTAGCGCCTCCAACCAAACCGTAACGGCCTATATCAAAGGCGACGAAAAAGTTACCATTCAAGGGCAAGGCCTTAAATTTGCCCGGAATGCTTTATCGGAAAAAATTGCGCCCGCCAACCGCATCAGACCAGGCGCAATTATTAGGCTACGTGCCAGCGAAAAAGGCTGGGTTATCCGCCAGCTACCGCAAGTAGAAGGAGCACTGGTTGCGATAGACCCACAGCAGGGTGCCATCCAGGCTCTAGTCGGCGGCTTTGACTACAATCGCAATCATTTCAATCATGTGACCCAGGCGTGGCGCCAGCCCGGCTCAAGCTTCAAACCATTTATTTATTCGGCTGCACTCGAACGCGGGATCACGCCATCCACCCAGATCAATGATGCCCCGTTGGTGATTGCTGCCTCACAGCTCAATGGTCAAAGCTGGGAGCCCAAAAACTATGACGGTAGTTTCTCGGGGATGACCTCGGTACGAAAAGCGCTGACTCTGTCAAAAAATCTGGTATCGATCCGTATTTTGCAAGCTATCGGCACCGACTACGCCCAGCAGCATCTGACCCGATTTGGCTTTCCTCCCAAAAACCATCCGCCCTACCTCACCATGGCCTTGGGCGCGGGCAGCGTAACGCCGCTGCAAATGGCCGAGGGCTATGCGGTTTTTGCCAATTCAGGTTACCGCGTTCGCTCTTATTTTGTGGACCGGATTGAAGATGGTAAAGGCAAAATACTGGCACAAACCCAAGCCGAAGTGGCTGGAAAAAATGCGGTCAGAACGCTGGATCCTCGCAATGCGTTCATCATGACCAGCATGATGGAAGATGTAATTCAAATGGGTACCGCAACAAAAGCCAAGGCCTTGGGACGAAATGATCTGGCAGGGAAGACAGGAACGACTAACGATGCATTTGACGCATGGTTTGCTGGCTACAGCCCGAAATTGGTCGCCGTAACCTGGATCGGTTTTGATCAGCCACGCTCCCTAGGGGCCAGAGAAACAGGCGGAGCGGCTGCACTACCCGTTTGGGTTAACTTCATGAGCAGTGCGCTACGGAATGTACCGGAAACGCCGAAAACTGTACCGGACGGCATTCTGAGCAAGAGTATTGAAACTGAGCGCGGTACTTTGGTTGAATACTATTTGCAAGAATTTCCTAATACCAATAGTGAACTGGGCTTAGGTGGTGGTGGTGGCTCGACAGATGCTGAAGCTCAGCCGCTGGACGAAATCAAAGAGCTACTATTCTGATATTGAATAATCGAAAAATGATGACCAACGCCATGCAGCGCCGAGATACATATCGCATCCCCATCCCGCATTCAGTGAGCACCCGCTGTTTTATCAGGATGCGGGATGGTAGCGAAGTAATGATTGCCGTGATTGATATCAGTGTTGGCGGAATAGGCCTGATCGGTTTTAGCCCAGATGTCGATTTGCAAGAAGGGAATGAATTTACCGGTTGCCGACTGGAGTTACCTGGCATCGGCGCAGTGCATTGCAAACTGCTCGTTGGCAGACAATCCGAAATTACCTTGGATAACGGAATCAAAACCATTCGTACTGGTTGTAAATTTGCGCAACTTTCCAGCCAGAATGAAAACCTGCTCCAGCGTTTCATCTACGCGCTGGAGCAAGAAGCCAACAAGTAGCATTGGACAACTCAATATAATTGCCCACTGGTTGCGCCAAGGGCAGATCTGCAGCTCTAGCCTGGAGAAGCTGTAGAGATCAATATATTGCAAAGGTATAGCCACCAAACTCAATACCAGCAATGCATACAGCGCAATACCCAACAAAACTACAAACTAGGTGCAGTTTTCCAGAGCTCAGTCCCGGCGATACCAAAGCCCTGCAAACCATCAACCCGCAAGGAAAGTAAAGTTTCCTGCTCTGCTTGAGTTTCAACCGATTTCGCAATCACCTGCAAATCCAGACCATGGGCAATCTTGACCATGGCATCCATAAAGAACTGGTGCTCACGGTTCTGATCCACGTCCTTGCTAAACGAGCCGTCCACTTTCAAATATTGAACTCTTAATGCACTTAAATAGCTGAAAGAGCTAAATCCCCGACCAAAATTATCCAGACCAAATTTCACACCAAACACCGCCAACTCATCAATAAACGCGCGCAAGTCATCCAGCTGATTCACAGCCTCCGTTTCGGGCAATTCAAAACAGAGCTGCTGCCCCAACGCAGGTTGAGCCGCCAGTTTTTGCCGAATCCAGGCCACAAATTCGGGGTGAGAAATTGAAGCCGGGAAGAGATTGATTGCCAGATGTAAATCTGCATCTTTCGCCAGCTCCTTGAGGCACAAATCAATCACGACCCGATCAAATTCTTGAATCAATCCGTGTCGTTTGGCCATTGGCACAAATAATCCGGCAGGAATTTGCTCGCCTGACTCATCACGTAGGCGCAGGAACACTTCGCGATGGATTAATTGGGCATCACAATCCTGCACACCCTGGGTATACAACTCGACGCGCTGGGCATTTAGCGCCTCCAGCAGCACAGCTTTCCATTGTGAGGCGCTAAGCGCACCATGTCCGGCCAGCTCTTCTGGGGCGAAGAAATGCATGGCATTAGGGCCTTCGCCTTGTGCGGTGCGCAAGGCCAGGTCGACCTCTGACAGCCATTTATTGATTTTTTGCCCATGGAACATCGCCATTCCCAAGTGGCCAACATCACTGTACGGTGTTAAGCCGCGCTCGAACAAAGTACTTAGGCGATGCGCGAGCGTGTTACCGATTTGTCTGGCTTTTTCTTGTTCGACTCCGGCCATAAAAACCGCAAAGGTGTTGCCACTCATTCTGGCGGCAAAAGCCTCGCTATCGGCATGCTCAAGCAATAGGGTTTTAATCAGCGCACCTGTCTCAACCAGCAATTGATCAACGACCCTGAACCCTTTCTGATCATTAATCTCTTTCAGATGACTGATTTCAAGAAATAGCAAAGCCCCTCGCGCCAACGGCTCATCGGCCTCCATCAATTGTTTCACATGCAAGTCAAAATATCGGCGATTGGCCAATCCGGTTAAGGTATCAAGATATGCTTCGGCCCGCATTCGCTCAATGCTGGCAGCTTGCTCGGCAAACATTTCTTTTACTTTTTGAGTCATGCGGTTCATCGCCTGCACCACGCTGCGCAGATCCAGTGTCCAGGGCAATTTGGCCGGATCGGGATATTCACGATTACAAATCGCCAGTGCCTGCATTTCCACGTCTCTCAAGGGTCGCAAGACGTAGTGCAACACCAGTAAGCCGACACATAAAGTCAGTAATGATGCCCCCAGAAACCAGAACAAGGCGTTCATGCTACTCGCCCACAATGAGGCATAGGCAATTCCTGGATTAGCCGCGATTTTCACCACCCCGGCCTGCTGCCAACCCGTGGTCATCAATGCTTCTCCCACTGGCGTTTCGATCGGAAACAAGCGGATAAACCAGTCAGGGACATTGTTCACCTGAGTCCCGGCCTGCTTTGCAATCAAGGAGCGCCCTTCCATATCGTGAATCTGTATCGAGCGGTAATAGCCGCTATCGAAAACAGCATCAACCGTTCGTTCGACAAAAACCTGATTATTCTTATCCAGAATCAGCGGGGACAACTGCATACCCAATGAGGTAGCCGCATCCTGGGCGATGGTGGCCAACTGTTCAGAGATAAATGCCCGGGAATTTTCTGCATTCAGATAAACCGTACCTGCGAACAGAAATATAAATAAAGCCACAATCAACAAGATTAGCTGTTTGAGCAAGGTCATTTTGTCCTCCTAGCGGGCGAGTGGGCGCATGATTGAACTAATCAAACTCCCGCCCCTGTCGCGCCTTCAATTGATCCCAAAGGCTGATTTTGTTTTGTCGCGGGGTAGCGTTACCGCTACTACGGTCTTTCGCCAGCCACAAACCCTGCCCGTTAAAACCATAAACAGGGGTTAAATCCGGGCGCTGCGACGCGGGCTTGATCTCCGGGATCAGGTTATCCAGCACCAAAGGAACAGCAGAAGGCGTGGGGTAGTACGTCAACACCATGTGCGCCAAATTAGCCGGGCCATGACCTGTCGCCTGCACATAAGTAATGCGTAACTTGCTTTCCGGAACCCCTAGGGCGAGCAGAGAAAAGTATTTTGCAATCGCAAAATCCTCACAATCGCCAGCCCCACGCCCCAGAAATTCAACCGGAGTTGCCCAGTAATCTTCAACCCCCCAGACCTGGCGATCAGACGAAAAAATAATTCTTTCATTAAAATAATTATTAACGCGCAGTAGTTTGCTTTGTTCATCGGCTTTTTTGTCACCATCAAGCAAAGCCTGCCAGCTTTCCAGACGCTGCTTGGCATTCGCCCCATATTTGGCTTCGGCCTTGTCCAGCGTCCCCGTTTTCAATTTATATGGATTCTCGCCAGTTAGGGGGGTCGATGTGCAGGCAGCCAAGCCCATTGCCGTTAAAAAAACCACGCGGCAAGATGAGCACCAATATTTACAGCGAAAACTGAACATTTTTTTCAACATGATAAGCAGATGAGATTCGGTTATATGTATGAAAGGTGAAAAGCTCAAGCCTGAACGAAGCAAACAGACGACCGCTCAGCAATTTAACGATCAACTGAATGACTATTTGCATCACTTTGATTCACCAGCAAAGCAAGATGCACCCGATCACTGAGATGCAATTTGCTGAAAATGGCACTCAAGTGGCTTTTTACCGTGTGATCAGAAATATTGAGCGCGCGAGCGATCAGCTTATTGCTTTCCCCCAGACCGACCAGATGGGCTATTTTGCGTTCCTGCGGGGTCAATATCGCCAGGGAGTCGTCAACAGATGTTGATGATGTTGCCGAATGACGAGCTTCTGCGGTGAAATGCTGCAAGCCTTGAATCAACATCGGCAAGGAACGACTTGACACCCAAATACCGCCGCGCACGGTGACATCAATAATTGTTTTCAATCGCTCATCGTCCAAATCGGGTGTACAACACGCACGGATCCCTGTGGCCAGCCAGCGTAATTCCTCTGCCACAGTGAAAGAATCACACACCAAACAAATGGCCAACTGCGAGCTGAGTAGTTTCAAATCAGGAATTTGCTCGGGGCGCTGCCAAGCAGCAAGGTCAAACACACAAAATACCGGCGCGAGTTGCTGAATCTGCTGCATTGATGGCCATTGCCGATAAAGCTCTACCGCCCCCCGCCCAGTCAACAGCGGACACCAACGCATTGCCAATTCCCTGGACGGAGAAACAATCACATGATTTGCTGGCATAGCATCTCCAAGTGCCGCCAAGGTCATCGAATCTGCTGATTTTTCCTTGGAAAATCCCGCGCAATCCGCCTTGAGCTGATCACACCGTCTGCACCATCACGTGCAAACCATTGACCCTAGGGTTTTCATTTAGACCATCAGGCTGATTTTCATTTTATGACCAATTCATACAATGAAACATCCAGCCCGTATTGGCGTGGTGGCATTTGCCATCACTGTGCATTGAGCTTAGTCACCGCCCATTGCAAAGACCACCCCAATGATTGCTGCAGACGACAAATGAGGAGCACATCATCATGGCAACCGTAAACCAAATCAGTAGCGATACAAGTAAAAGTATTGCCAACAAAGGCACCGTCGCTCAGGTCATTGGAGAAGTCAAAATCCTAACCGCCAGCGGAGAAACCCGGATTTTGCAGGTGGGAGACAAGGTACAAGTAGGCGACACCATCCAAACCGGTGCCAACGGTGCGATATCAATTACCTTCGATAATGGCGCACAAATGAGCCTGGGGCGCTCAGACTCATTGAGCATCACAGAACAAGTGCTAGCAGAGCTGTTACAGCCTGCCAATAACGCAGCGGATGATGCAGCACGTATCCAGGAACTGATCGCTCAAGGCGCTGATCCAACCCAAATCGCAGACGCCACCGCAGCCGGTGCAGGCGGTGGGGAGGATGGCGGACATAGTTTTGTGGTACTTGAGACGCCATTCTCTCGCGTTGACATTCCAACCGGAGTGCCAACAGCAGGCATTTCAATAGACCCCAACCTGACGCTAGAGGATTTACCTAACAACCTTCCTCCAGATGCTACGGACGATAATAGCAGTGACGCTGACAATGATGCATTGACAACGCCAGAAGACCAGCTACTGATTATCGCTCCTAGTATTTTGCTATCGAATGACGTTGATCCCAACGGAGACACACTGACCATTATCAGTGTACAAGATGCCACCAACGGCACAGTGAGCTTGATTAATGGACAAATCGAATTTGTACCTAATGAAAATTACAATGGCAGTGCAAGCTTTACATACACGGTGAGTGATGGCCGCGGAGAAACAGATACCGCCACAGTCAATATCAATGTGACACCAGTCAACGACCTGCCTGATGCTGAAGATGATAACAGCGCCAATGCGGCCAACGATGCCCTGACCACAGAAGAAGACTCCGTCCTTAATATTGATCCAGCTACCTTGTTAGCAAATGATACCGATATCGATGGAGATCAGCTTACAATCAGCAGCGTACAAAACGCTATCAATGGCACGGTAGCAATCGTCGATGGACAAATGATCTTTACGCCCGACAAAGATTACAATGGGCCTGCCAGTTTTAATTACACAGTTAGCGATGGGAAAGGCGGTTTTGACACTGCAACAGTGAATATCACGGTCACACCAGTCAACGATCAACCAATCAGCCAGAATGACAGCAACTGGACGAAAGATGTCACCGTCGGCAGCGACCCAACGACCAGCGGTAATGTATTGCTCAGTATCGACCATACCGCTGGTGCACCATCCGGTAGCTTTAGCGACGCAGCAGATACCGATGTCGATGGCAATACACTCAGTGTAAGCAACCCTGGCACCTTTGTGGGGGCGTATGGCACGCTGGTCATTGCCAGTGATGGTTCATACACTTATACCCTCAATACCAATAACGCGGCGGTCAATGAACTTGATGATGGCGACACTCTCACTGATACCTTCAGCTATACGGTCAGCGACGGCGATCTCACTGATTCGGCCAATTTGGTGATTACTGTTTTTGGCACCAACGATGCACCGGTTACCAACGGCACGACTGAAAGCATCAACGATACCAACTGGGTCTTAGACGTCACCAGCGGCAGTGATCCAACGACTACTGGAAATGTACTACTCAACATTGACCATACAGCTGGCGCACCATCCGGTGCCTTTAGCGACAAGGCTGACACCGATGTCGATGGCGATACTCTCACTGTCAGCAGCGCTGGCACCTTTGCGGGAACGTATGGCACGCTGGTTATTGCCAGCAATGGCTCCTACACCTATACCCTTGATGCCAATAACACGGCAGTCAATGCACTTGATGATGGCGAAACCCTCACTGACACCTTCAACTACACGGTCAGCGACGGCGACCTCGCGGATACAGCCAATCTGGTTATTACGGTTTTCGGCACTAACGATGCACCGATTGCCAACGGTACGACAGCAAGTATCGACGATACCAACTGGATTCAAGACGTCACTAGCGACAGTAACCCAACAACAGCAGGGAATGTCCTACTCAACATTGACCATACAGCTGGCGCACCATCCGGAGCCTTTAGCGACAAGGCTGACACCGATGTCGATGGCGATACTCTCACTGTCAGCAGCGCTGGCACCTTTGCGGGAACGTATGGCACGCTGGTTATTGGCAGCAATGGCTCCTACACCTATACCCTTGATGCCAATAACACGGCAGTCAATGCACTAGATGACGGTCAAACGTTGGCCGATACCTTCAGCTATACCGTTAGCGATGGCAATCTGACTGATACAGCCAACCTAGTTATTACCATCTTTGGTACCACCGAGCCCCCTGTCATCGTCAACGCCCAACCCCAGGGCATAGACGACACGAATTGGGTGAAAGATGTCGTGGAATTTAACCAAGAAGAAAGTGCTCCCAGTGCCAGCGGGAATGTACTGCAAAATATCAACCATACAGCAGGTGCACCATCTGGCAACTTCAATGATCAAGCAGACACCGATGTCGACGGCGATACTCTCACCGTCAGCAACGCTGGCACCTTTGTGGGGACGTATGGCACGCTGGTCCTTGCCAGTGATGGTTCGTATACCTATACCCTTGATGCCAATAACAGCGTAGTGAATGCGCTCACGGAAGGGCAAAGCACTTCAGAAACCTTCACTTATACCGTCAGTGATGGCAGCCTCACCGATACGGCCAATCTGGTCATTACCATTTTTGGTACCAATGATGCCCCCGTGGCCAATGCCCAGCCCGTGGGCTCTGATGACACCAACTGGGTCAAAGATGTGACCGAGGGAAGCAATCCAACCACCTCCGGCAATGTGCTCTTCAACACCGACCACCCGGACGATCCTTCCAGCTCGCTCAGCTTTAGCGACAAAGCCGATACCGATGTCGATGGCGATACACTTACTGTCAGCAATCCAGATACATACTCGGGGCTGTATGGCACGCTGGTGCTCGCCAGTGATGGTTCCTACACCTATACCCTTAATGCGAATAATGCGGCAGTCAATGCTCTGGGTGATGGCGACACCCTCACTGACACCTTTAGCTACACCGTGAGCGATGGCGATCTGACTGATACGGCCAATCTGGTCATTACCATTTTTGGTACCAATGATGCACCCGTGGCCAATGCCCAGCCCGTGGGCTCTGATGACACCAACTGGGTCAAAGATGTGACCGAGGGGAGTAATCCAACCACCTCCGGCAATGTGCTCTTCAACACCGACCACCCGGACGATCCTTCCAGCTCGCTCAGCTTTAGCGACAAAGCCGATACCGATGTCGATGGCGATACACTTACTGTCAGCAATCCAGATACATACTCGGGGCTGTATGGCACGCTGGTGCTCGCCAGCAATGGTTCCTACACCTATACCCTTAATGCGAATAATGCGACAGTCAATGCTCTGGGTGATGGCGACACCCTCACTGACACCTTTAGCTACACCGTGAGCGATGGCGATCTGACTGATACGGCCAATCTGGTCATTACCATTTTTGGTACCAATGATGCACCGATAGCCAATGCCCAGCCCGTGGGCTCTGATGACACCAACTGGGTCAAAGATGTGACCGAGGGGAGTAATCCAACCACCTCCGGCAATGTGCTCTTCAACACCGACCACCCGGACGATCCTTCCAGCTCGCTCAGCTTTAGCGACAAAGCCGATACCGATGTCGATGGCGATACACTTACTGTCAGCAATCCAGATACATACTCGGGGCTGTATGGCACGCTGGTGCTCGCCAGTGATGGTTCCTACACCTATACCCTTAATGCGGATAATGCGGCAGTCAATGCTCTGGGTGATGGCGACACCCTCACCGACACCTTCAGCTACACCGTGAGCGATGGCGATCTGACTGATACGGCCAATCTGGTCATTACCATTTTTGGTACCAATGATGCCCCCGTGGCCAATGCCCAGCCCGTGGGCTCTGATGACACCAACTGGGTTAAAGATGTGACCGAGGGGAGTAATCCAACCACCTCCGGCAATGTGCTCTTCAACACCGACCACCCGGACGATCCTTCCAGCTCGCTCAGCTTTAGCGACAAAGCCGATACCGATGTCGATGGCGATACACTTACTGTCAGCAATCCAGATACATACTCGGGGCTGTATGGCACGCTGGTGCTCGCCAGCAATGGTTCCTACACCTACACCCTTAATGCGAATAATGCGGCAGTCAATGCTCTGGGTGATGGCGACACCCTCACTGACACCTTCAGCTACACCGTGAGCGATGGCGATCTGACTGATACGGCCAATCTGGTCATTACCATTTTTGGTACCAATGATGGTGTAACCATCACCGGACTGGATGGCCAAGGCAACGAAGAAATCGTGTATGAGCGCAACCTGAGCGATGGCAGTGCGCCCGACAATACGGCACTGACTCAAACCGGCACATTTACCCTCAGCACCCCAGATGGCTTTGGGGGCTTGAAAGTCGGCGCTGTACAGCTCATCAACGCAGATGGCACGCTGACCAGCAACTCCGTGAACTCAACCATCGGGACACTCAACATTCTCAGTTTTGATGGCACTACCGTGAGCTACAGCTACACGCTAGATCACAACACCACCAGCCATAGCGTGGTTGATACTGCGGATCACGTCACTGACAGCTTTATGGTGACCGTCTTTGACCGTGACGGTGATCACGAAGAGGCAAGTCTCGACGTCACCATCGTTGATGACCTGCCCGTCCTCAGCGTCAACAGCATTGAAGTCACTCGACAAGTTGGCACGACGACCGGCAGCTACGATTGGGAATCTGGCGCAGATACGCTGACCTTTAGCCAGGCGTTTGCTAATGGTGCCCTGCAATGGAATCACCCTGCTGATGACGGTTACACCTTTGCCCTGAAAACAGGCACAACTTACGCCGCCACCTATGTGGATGGTCTTGTGACAAAAACCTTCTTTGAAGTCACCATCAATAGCGATGGTACTTATAACTTCAATCTGATCAACCCGGCACCAACACAAATCATTACAACACCGAACCTATTTAGTGCTCTGACACCGACAGACCTGGATGGCAATGGCTCAACCGAAGCGGCCGTTGTTGCCGACAGCAATTTTGGCGGTGCATTCAAACTGGTTCTCACTGGCTCGGAAAACGATGGTGCAAGTTATGGTGGCAGCACTTTACTCAATAAATCGGCTACCGATATCGGGGTAAATGGTAATAGCATTCAAGAGTCGCAAAATGAACGCATCAAACTTGACGTTGTGCGTAATAGTGGATTTGAAAACGTCACACTCGATGCCCTGACAATTAACGTGTCATCCACCGGTAGCCTCAGTACCGGCGATAAAGTTGACCTGAAAGTCACGTATGCAGATGCATCATCGTCAACGCTGCAAATCACTTATGACAACACCGGTAAACTGGTCTTTGATATCGATAGCAGTAAAATTGTCGATTACGTCGAGTTAATTCCGATCTCCAATAATGTCACTTTGAAAGTCATCGGAATTACCGTGGGTTATACCGAAACCATTGACCCGGATGATAATTTGCTCAATTTCAGCCTCAAGGGGATTGATGCAGATAACGACAGCGCAGTGGCTAACTTCACGGTCAACTTGATGTCTGGCACCTCAGGCAATGACACCCTGACCTTTGGCAGTGGCGATGACCAAATTTCGGCTGGAGCCGGAAACGACAGTATCTTTGCCAACGCTGGCAACGACATTCTGAATGGTGGAGCAGGAGACGATATTCTCAACGGCGGAGCAGGCTCTGACACCTTTGTCTTTGCTAGTACACCCACAGCAAACGGCATTGATACCATCCAGAATTTCGCCGTGAATACGATTGCAGCCGGTGGTGATGTACTTGACATCACTGACCTGCTCAGCGGCGCGGGGATCAGTGCAGCAAGCTTCGATGCAACAGAAGGAGCCTTCCTGCAATTTGTCAGCGATGGCTTGGGCAATACCAAAGTTATGTTTGATGCCAATGGTGATACCGGAGGCCATGGTGATGCGGTGCAGGTTGCCACTTTAAGCGGCATTGCCGACCCTTCCAGCTTGCTCAACACCTTGCTGGAGAACGGTGAAATTAAAACCAGCCACTAAGCAGCACATACAAAAATACCCAGCCATACATGGCTGGGTATTTTCACGTAAATCAATCAAGTATTGAGCTAGAGGGCAATACCCCTAACGCTCTCTCATCGCTTCGTCTTTGGCTTTTACAATCGGCTTGATCAGGTATTGCAGCACCGTTTTCTTGCCGGTACGGATATGCACGGTTGACAGCATACCGGGGATAATCGGCAGCACTTGCCGGGTATTACCCAGATGGTTGGAGCGAGTACGCACCCTGACCAGATAGTAGCTTTCTTTCTTTGCTTCATCCGTAATCGAATCGGCAGTAATGGTTTCAACGTCGGCCAGCAGACCGCCATAGATAGAGAAATCATAGGCGGTCAGTTTAACCATGGCTTCTTGTTTGGGGCGTAAAAAGCCAATATCAGAAGGCCTGATTTTGGCTTCCACCAGTAAATTGTCTTCCAGAGGAACAATTTCCATCACGTCCATCCCCGGCTGCAAAACCCCACCCACTGTATTGACCTTGATCAGTTTGACTATCCCGTTTACCGGGGCACGGATGGTGGTTCGCTCGAAACGGTCACTCAAGGCCACTGTTGTCGCCGAGGTTGATTCCAGCTCGGCTTTGACTGCTGCCAGCTCATTAGCCGCATCCGCTTTGGCTTTGGCATAGACACCGGCTATTTTGCCATTCGTTTCTGCCAGACTGCTTTGCAAGCCAGGAATGGCGATACGTGTTTCATTGATTTCACCGTTCAGATCGCTGATCTGGCGTTGCAAATGCATGAAATCAATTTGGGATATCACGTTTTTTTCTGCCAGCGGCTTGCTCATCGCATATTCCTCTTGCGCCAGCTTCAAACCCGACTCCAGCTTGCTCAGCTTGGCGCGCATGCCTGATATTTCATGGCTACGTTTTGCCGCTTCACTTTGCAAAATGGCGATTGATGATTCCAGTTCACGCTTGCGCGAGTTGAATAATTGCCGCTCGGCCTCGATCAAGGCCGGATTACTTTGATTCAGCTTTTCTGGTGGCTTAAATTCCGCGCCATTGGCTTCAGCAGTCAGTCGTGCCATTTTGGCAGCGAGCGCATCGTACTTGACCGTGCTTTCACCAAGAGAGGAAGAAAAGCGTTTTTCGTCCAGCTTCATCAGCACCTGGCCTTTTTGCACCACCTCCCCAACCTTGACCGGAATATGGGCCACAATACCGCCTTCCAGATTCTGAATCACCTGGACTTGAGTTGACGGAACGACTTTACCTTCAGCCACCGTCACTTCGTCGATCTCCGCCAATGCCGCCCACACGATAGCAATCAGGATCAAGGCAGCACTGGCATACAAAATCCCATTCGATAGCACGGTGGAACCGCCATAGACAGCGGCAGCACCATCCCCCAGGAAATTCAAATCTTCATTATTCAGTGCGTTTTTATTTCGCGGCATGGAGTTTGCCCCCCGCGAGCAGATTGATCACTTCATCCTTAGGGCCGTCAGCAATCAGGCGGCCGTTGTCCAGCACCAGCAAGCGATCGACCAGGCTAAGCATCGACATACGGTGGGTAATCAGCACCAGCGTATGATTCCGATTAAGCCGCTTTGCAAAACGCTGCTTGAACTGTTCTTCACTGCGGTTATCCAGCGCACTGCTTACTTCATCAAACAGATAGATCGCCGGATTCAGCAGCAAGGCACGGGCGATCCCGATAGTTTGTTTTTGCCCCCCGGAAAGCCCCTCTCCGCGTTCGCCAATCACCATTTCAAACCCCTTGGGATGACGATTGATAAAATCGCTGACTCCGGCAATTTCGGCCGCATCCAGCATCGCAACATCATCAATATAGGGTGCCGAGAGCACGATATTTTCACGCACCGAGCCATAAAACAGAAAGACATCCTCTGGCACATAACCAATATTGTGTCGTAACTGAGCCGGGTCAATTTGCCGGATGTCGACGCCATCAATCCATACCGCACCCGAGGTGGGCTCCTGAAAGCCCAGGATCAGTTTTTCCAGCGTGCTTTTACCCGAGCCTATACGCCCAATAATCGCCACCCGTTCACCTGGCGCGATACGGAATGACACTTTGTCCAGAGCCAGCGCATCATGCCCAGGATAAGAAAAGCTGACATCACGAAACTCGATCTCACCGCGAAAATCGGGGCGCTGGACAAAATCTTTCCCCTGCGCGCGCTCCAGCGGCAAGGCCATGATGCTCTCCATACCCTTTAAGCCTGCGCGCGCCTGATGATAGCGGCTAATCAGGCTGGCCACCTGAGCAAAGGGCCCTAAAGTACGACTGAGCAATAAATTGCAGGCAATCAATCCACCAACCGTTAATTCGCGCTGACCAATCAGATAGACCCCACCCACGACCATGACCACGGTCGCAAATTGCTGAAAAAAGCCGGCCTGAATCACGATCAGGGACGACAAACTACGGGTTTTCACGGCCAGACGACCAAACTCGCCGATGATTTTTTCCCAGCGATGCTGGGCATTGCTTTCGGCCGTGCATGCCTTCAACGTGTCAATACCGCCCAAGGTTTCAATCAAACCCGCTTGCTTTTGTGCTGATACACGAAAGCTTTGCTGAATCAATTCACCTAAAGGCCTTTGCAGGATCAGGCTGATAATCACAATCAAGGGAATAAAAATAATCGGGATCAGCACCAGCCAGCCGCCCAGCCAGTATGTGACCAGCAAAAACAGCACAACAAACGGAATATCAACGATCACCGTCACGGTGGCCGAGGTGATGAAATCCCTGAACCCTTCAAACTCCTGAAAGTGGCTCACCATGGCTCCCACGGACTGGGGACGGGCAGCGACTTTCAGCCCCAGTACATGCTCGAAAATCTGCGCCGACAACATGACATCAATGCGTTTACCAGCCAAGTCAATGTAATACGCGCGCAAAGCCTTGATCAGAAAATCAAAGGCCAGCAATAAGGCCACGCCAATCGAGAGTACCCAGAGAGTGTCATAAATCTGATTGGGCACCACACGGTCATAGACATTCATGGTGAATAGCGGCACAGCCAGTGCAAACAGATTGATCAGGCAGGCCGCCAGCAACACATGACCATACATCGGGTAGCATAGCTGCAGGGCTCCCCAAAACCAGTGCTGTGCTTTGGGGATGTAATTGTCACGGGTGCGGGCGTCAAATTGAAACTCGGGTTTCACAAAAATAACAAAACCACAGTAAAGCTGTTCAAGTTTGCCCTGTTCAAGTTCCAGCTCACCGCCCGCCGAATTGCTCTCCAGTATCGTCCAGCGCAAACCGGAACGCCTGATCGCCACACAGGCTCCGCCCTCTTTCAGTAAAAGCACCACAGGAAAAGACAGCTCAGGGATATCATCCAGGCTGCGTCGCTGCAGTTTGGCGGTCAAACCGGCATGTGCAGCAGCTCGGGGGAAAAGTACGGCACTAAGGCGATTGCCCACCAAAGGCAGTCCACTCGTTAGCGTTTGCGCTGAGAATGGGCGATGAAAAAATCGTGTTAGCTGAATCAGGCAGGTAGTGAGTGGATCATCCGGGACGAAGGCGGAATGCGGAATGGCAGCTTCGTGTGGTGGCGGCGGTGGATTGGAAGTCACAATGAATTCCTATACGCGAATAGGCCTGATTGTTCATCAAAACTGCTAGGCCATGAGACAGGAAGTTGTCGAACCAAGGATGCACTACACATCCATGCTCCGAATCTCGAGGCAGAAATCACCACCCCGAGATCGGCAATGAGCCGTGGCCTTATTCGGTGACCAAGGTTTCATCCAGAGGTTTGAGATTGAATGTGGTGAGCAATTGATTGCCATCAGCCAGCAACCGGAAACGGGCTCGCAATTCATCATATTGCCCGCCAACCAGGTCTCGCTGTGCGGTGAAATATTCATTTTCACTATCGAGCAAATCCAGTAACGAGCGCTGTCCCAGGGAAAACTGCTTGCTATATTCGTCGCGCGCGGACTTGCTTGAATTGGCGTAGCTGGTCAGTACCGGCACCCGCTCTGCGGCAATCATCATCGCATTCCAGGACAAAGAGGCATTCTGGCGAACCTGCCGTTCGACACGGCGAACGATTTCTTCGGCAGAATAAACCAGCTCTTTGGTTTCGGCGACATACGCCTTGTCGGCTCCGCTTTTAAAGAAATAGCGCACTTTTACCATCCCGTAATAGCGCTCGGTTTCTTCAACCCGCAGGCCATCAAGCGAATCGGTATAAATCGCGCCAGCTTCCAGATCCACGCGCGGGTACATTTGCGATTCGGCCAAACCATACTGGGCCTGGGCTCCGGCGACATCGGCACGCGCGGCTTGCAGCAAGCGATTATTGGCAACCGCCCAGTTTGCAGCCTCGTCCATCGCAACGGGCAAGCCCTCAGGAACGGCCGGACGCAACAAATCTGCAGGCTGCTCACCCACCAGACGCATATAGGCAATTTTTGCCTCATTCAAGCTCGATTGTGCTGCTGACACATTGGCTTTGGCTAGGGCCACCCGGGCGTCAATTTGTTCGTCGTCCGACTTGCGGCCAAAACCGCCTGCCGTACGCATTTTGACCTGATCTGCAGTGCTGAGATGCGCGTCCAGATTCGCTTTGGTCAGCGTTAGCAATTCTTGCTGGCGCAACACATCCAGATAGGCCTCTGTGGTTTTAAGAGCGACGTCTTCCGAAGTATTGGCCAGGCGGTGGGCTGCGCCCAGTTGTCGCGCTTTTTGACGATTGACTTCATTTTTAGTCCCCATGCCATCGAACAACATCTGGGTTAGCAGCGCCTGAGCTTCCTTGCGGGTGTAATTTACCCCGCCACCGAATGCCGCGCGGGTAGAAAAATTATTCGTGTGTTCCCGCCCGATGCCCGCAGACAATTCAACCTTGGGGTAGTAGCCGCTTTTGGCTTTATCGACTGCAGCGTTGCTCGCTCGTCGTTGCCCTACATCGGTCTGGATATCAGGGCTGGTTTGCAGTAATTTTTCAACGACCTGGGGCAATGGTGCAGACCATGCTTGTGGTGCAAACACCGCCAGCACGGCCATGGTGCAAATACATTTTCGCATGTCTCTAGCTCCTGTATTGAAGAGGCAGCCGGTTTACTTTCGGCAGCTTTTCTTGGGTCTTATTGGAAATAGCGTTCCGTTTTTATTCATTCAATACAGATCATCGACTAGTGAATAGCAAGCACAATTTATCCTAACGGGCACCTCCTAGCAGGCCAAACCATGACCCTGCCCAAAGCCTGCATCATCAATGTTTTGGCCGCTAAACTGGAGGATTTGCACATAAAAAAAGCCACCGAAAACGGTGGCTTGGATTAACAGATCGGGCACTAATCAACGCCAGAATGTGCCCAACAACAGCGCCAGCAGCACGGCGATCACGGCGAGCAGGTAGTTACGTTTTTTCTGCTCCCACATCAGACCTTGGTAGCCAGCCAGCAAGAGCTCGGTGTGGTTTTGATTGAGCACTTCGTTGAGCTTGCGCGGTAGCGTTGGCAACAGCGTCGCCCACTGCGGCGCTTCGTGTTTCAGCGTCGCAATCAGGCCGCGCCAGCCGATTTGCTCGTTCATCCAGCGCTCAAGGAAAGGCTTGGCCGTTTGCCATAAATCGAGATCGGGATCGAGCTGGCGACCCAGCCCTTCGATGTTCAGCAGCGTTTTTTGCAGCAGCACCAGTTGCGGTTGAATCTCGACGTTAAAACGGCGTGACGTTTCAAACAGCCGCAGCAGTACAAAACCAAACGAAATCTGGCTCAGCGGCTTGTTAAAGAACGGCTCGCACACGGTACGCACCGCCGCTTCCAGCTCTTCAACGCGCGTGTCCTTGGGCACCCAGCCGCATTCAATGTGTGCGGTGGCAACGCGGCGATAGTCGCGATTAAAAAATGCCAGAAAGTTAATCGCCAGATACTGCTTATCTGTATCGCTCAGCGAGCCAACAATACCAAAGTCTAGCGCGATATACTTATTGTCCGGCGCCACAAAAATATTGCCCGGATGCATATCGGCATGAAAAAAACCATGCCGGAATACCTGGCTGAAAAAAATCTCGACCCCAAAACGGCTGAGTTTTTTCAGATCCATGCCAGCAGCTTTCAGATCGTCGATTTTGCCGATCGGAATACCGTCCATCCATTCGAGCACCAGCACTTCGCGAGCGCAGTAGTCGTAGTACACCTCGGGGACGATCAGTTGGTCTGAATCTTTAAAATTGCGACGCAACTGGCTGGCATTCGCCGCTTCATGCATTAAATCGAGTTCATCGTGCAGATGGCGATCAAACTCAGCCACCACTTCGCGTGGTTTCAGGCGCGGGCCATCGGCAAACAGCTTTTCCACGCAGACCGCTAGCACGCGCATCAGCGCCAGATCGCTTTCAATGACCGGCAAAATGCCGGGGCGCAAAACTTTCACCGCCACATGTTTGCCATCGAATAGCTTCGCGCGGTGCACCTGCGCGACCGAAGCCGAGGCGACCGGCTGCGGATCAAACTGAGCAAACAGCTCGGCGATGGATTTGCCCAGGCTTTTCTCGATTTGATTGATCGCCGTTTGCGAATCAAACGGCGGCACATTGTCTTGCAATTGCGCCAGCTCGTCGGCGATGTCGGGCGGCATCAAATCGCGGCGCGTGGAGAGCACCTGGCCAAATTTAACAAACACCGGGCCGAGCGACTCCAGCGCCAGACGCAGCCTTACCGCACGCGGCTGATCAAGCTTGCGCCAGAAAAACAGCGCCGAAATCAGTTTGCGCAGGCCATGCACACGCTCGTGGCCAAGCAAAAACTCGTCCAGACCAAAATGCACCACGACATAGGCAATTTTAAAAAAACGGAACATGTTCGCCTTTATTACTTGCCGCTTTCAAAGCGGCCCAAGTCAGCCTCGAGTCGAGCCAAACGCTTGTCCAGCCGCGCCAGATCATTGCGCAAGGTATCCACCTCATCACAGAAGGCCGCCACAACTTCCTTGCGTGGCAGCATCCGGTCTTCGTCGCGCAGGTATTCCACCAGCGTTTCGGTCAGACGCCTGCCCATCGTTACAGGTGCGTTGGCCAGTTGCTGGCTGCTCGTCACAATCCGGTGCGCAGCAATATCGCCGACCAAGCGCGACAAGTCTTCGGCCACATCCCACGACAAAGCGCCCAGTGCCGCTCCTGCTTTGCTGGCCAACTCGGGATCGCCCGCCAGCACGACTTGGCGCGATGCAGCCTGCGGGTCGGTCAGACGCAGCGTAAAAAATTGCAGCGGCAGGCTCAGGCTTGCTTCAGGCAGGCCTTCCGAATGCGCCAGCAAACCATTGGGCATGACGACGACGTTGGCGGCCAGTAGCGGCAACTTCACCGCAAAAGTGCGGCCAGCCAGGCGAGACAAATCGGCCTGTGCCGCCGGGGCCTGCCCCAGCAAATGATTGAGCAGAGCCGACAGACTCGCTTGACCCAAGGCCATCAGAATTTGGTTCCTTTATGCAGCGCACACACGCCGCCGGTCATATTGTGGAAATCCGCGCGGCCAAAACCGGCGTCGAGCATCATTTGTTTCAGCGTTTCCTGATCGGGATGCATGCGGATTGATTCGGCCAGATACTGGTAAGACTCGGCGTCATTGGCAACCAGCTTGCCCATAAAAGGCAGCAATTTGAACGAATACAGATCGTAAGCCGGCTTAAGCGGCGCCCACACCTTTGAAAATTCCAGCACCAGCAAGCGGCCACCGGGGTTGAGCACGCGATGCATTTCTTTGAGCGCGGCATCCTTGTGCGTCATATTGCGCAGGCCAAACGCCACCGAAACAATATCGAAGTATCCGTCTGGAAACGGCAGCTGCTCTGCATCACATTGCGCTACCGGCAGGGGGTATCCCGCATCGAGCAGACGATCACGACCCACGCCGAGCATCGAGCTATTAATATCAGTCAGCCACACTTGGCCAGTTTTGCCCACTTTCTTGGCAAAAGCTTTCGAGAGATCACCCGTACCACCGGCAATATCCAGAATCTTGTCGCCCGCTTTGGCGCCACTGGTTTCAATGGTGAAAAATTTCCATGCGCGATGCAGGCCAGCCGACATCAGGTCATTCATAACGTCGTATTTTTGCGCGACCGAGTGAAACACTTCGGCGACTTTCTGCGCTTTTTCTGATTCATTGACGGTGCTAAAACCGAAATGGGTTTTTGAATCGCTCATTGCGTTCTGCCTTTATTTAAAGTGGTTCACGAGATGCGCCAGCAGCGGCCAGCTCGTTCAGGTATTTTTGCCAGTAGCTTTGATAATTGGCACCCAATTCATAGAGGTATTGCCATGAGAACAAGCCGGAATCATGGCCGTCGTCAAATACCAGCTTGAGTGCGTAATGCCCAACGGGTTCGATGGCCTTGATATTGACGTTGATTTTGCCCACCTGCAGCACTTCATTGCCGACGCCGTGGCCACGCACCTCGGCGGACGGGCTCAGTACGCGCAGATATTCGCACGGCAACTGGTAGCTCGCGCCATCAGCGAAAGCGATTTCAAGCAGGCGCGAAGCCTGATGCAAGGTCACAGCGGTGGGATGCGGGGTTTCTGCGGTAAGGCCAGCCATAAGCGTCAATTTGCCAGAAGGAAAATAGCCATCATCATACCGTGCTTAAGGTTTGCTCACCACTCGCGAACCGGGGCACGCGCGTCGCAGTTCTGTCATGTCCGGCTTTCACTTTCTGAAAAATAAGTCGTCAATTTGCAGACTTGTAATATTAAGTTCACACTAAAGCCTTATTCTCGCAACCAACAATATTGAACTTTTTCCGCGAGGAGCACTACATGGCCGCCAATATCCTGCTGGTCGAAGATGAACCAGCAATTCAAGAACTGATTGCCTTTAACCTGTCACAAGCAGGTCATCATGTAATGCGTGCCGATTCGGTAGAAAGTGCCCAAGGCATTGTACGCAATGCCCTGCCCGATCTGATTTTGCTCGACTGGATGCTGCCAGGCATGTCGGGCATCGATTTTGCCCGCAAATTGCGCGGGGACGAGCGCACGCGCGCCATTCCGCTGATCATGCTCACCGCACGCTCAGACGAGCAAGATAAAATTGCCGGTCTGGAAACCGGCGCCGACGATTACATCACCAAGCCATTTAGCCCGCGCGAATTGCAGGCGCGGATCAAGGCCGTGTTGCGCCGCCGTGCACCGCAAGCCACCGATGATCCGGTGGAAATCCACGGCTTGCGCCTTGATCCGGTGACGCACCGCGTATCAGGCAATGGCCAGCCGCTGGAACTGGGGCCAACCGAATTCCGTCTGCTGCATTTTTTCATGACGCACACCGAACGCGTGCACACGCGCGCCCATCTGCTCGATCAGGTGTGGGGTGATCATGTCTTTGTTGAAGAAAGAACGGTGGACGTGCATATTCGCCGCCTGCGCTCTTCACTGGAAGGCACCGGTCACGATCATTTGATTCAAACGGTGCGCGGCTCGGGCTATCGCTTGTCGGTCAACTAAAGTCAGCACCCGCGTCTGCCCCGGCAGCGCTCTGAAGGGTCGGCACTGACCCGCGTGTTTCATTAAAGGCCGCACATGCTCTGGCTTCGTTCGATTATTTATTATTCTTTGACCACCCTGATCGCCCTATTCATCGGAGCAATCGGCGGCGCAGCCTGGGGGCTGGGCTTTGCGCTGCTCGTCGTTTCGCTGGCCTGCCTGTTTCATATTTTCAATCTGCACCGTTTACATCACTGGCTGGAAAATCCGCAAGTCGATAATGTGCCCGGCAGCTTTATGCTGTGGCAGGAAGTGTTTGACCAGATTTACGCCGAAGTGCGCAAGCAGAAAAAAGCCAAAGAGCGCCTCGCTGGCACGCTGGATCGCTTTTTATCCGCCGCCGAGGCGCTGCCCGATGGCGTGGTCATCCTGGACGACAATGATCGTATCGAATGGTGCAACCCCGCCTCTTGCGAGCACCTGAGCCTGAATCGCAAGCTGGACATGGGTCAGCCCATCACGCACCTGCTGCGCTACCCCAGCCTGCGCGATTATCTAAAAGAACAGGATTTCAGCCATCCGGTGATCATCCGCATCAGCCGCCCGAGCGAGCAGACTTTATCGGCGCAAGTGGTGCCGTTTGATTCAACGCGCAAGCTGCTCTTGAGCCGCGATATTACCCAGCTTGAACGTGTCCAGACCGTCCATCGCGATTTCGTTGCCAATGTCTCTCACGAACTGCGCACACCACTAACCGTGGTCGGCGGTTTTATTGAAACCATGATCGACATGCCTTCATCGGATGCCAAAACGCGCGAGACGCATTTGCAGCTGATGTACGAGCAAACGCAGCGCATGCAGCGGCTGGTCGAAGATTTACTGACGCTCTCCAAGCTGGAAAGCGGCGCACAGGTACGCGAAGAAGAAGTCGATATTCCGCAACTGATGCAATTGCTGCGCACCGAAGCCAATGGGCTTTCGCAAGGCCGCCACACGGTAGAAATAGGCCGCCTTGATCGGCCGCGCCTGATCGGCAATCACGACGAGCTGCATTCGGCATTGGGCAATCTGGTCTCCAATGCCATCCGCTACACGCCACCTGGCGGCACGATCACCATCGGCTGGGAAAAGCGTGACGATACAGTGTGCTTTACGTGTCGCGATACCGGCATTGGCATTGCCCCCGAGCATATTCCGCGCCTGACCGAGCGTTTCTATCGCGTTGATCGCGGCCGCTCGCGCAATACCGGCGGCACCGGGTTGGGGCTGGCGATTGTGAAACATATTCTGCATCGCCATCAGGCGCATATGCTGATCACGTCCGAGCTGGGCAAAGGCAGCGAGTTTGCGGTGAAGTTTCCACAAGCGCGTGTCATAGAATAAACGGCGCGAATAGATACAAACCTCAGCCGGAGCTGCAAGGCTCACCCAGTCAGCGCCCCACTTGCCCAAGTCACAATCTGCCCGTAAATTGCGGCAATCGCATTTTTTTTGCGTCTGCGCAAAGGCACAGGGCTTGGCTTTGGTTGATAATGCCCCATGTCATTGAAATGCTTTGAACAAGTCAGGATTCAAAGTCAACGCAGAATCGCCAACTTCAATCATGAGGTCACTTAACTATGAGCAGAATCGCAGCAATCAAACCTTTCGGTCAACGTATCTGGTTGGACAATCTTTCCCGTGATCTACTGAAATCTGGCGAACTCGCTCGCCTGATCTCTGAAGACGACATCGCTGGCGTGACTTCCAACCCGGCTATTTTCTACAAATCGATTTCTTCTGACCCACTCTACACCGGCGATCTGGCCGAGCTGAAAAAGCAGGATCTGACTGCTGAACAACGCTACGAAGCACTGGTAGTACCGGACATCCAGGCCACTTGCGATCTGACTCGTGCCATGTACGATGCGACCAATGGTTTGGATGGCTACGTGAGCCTGGAAGTATCGCCAACGCTGGCCAACGACGCGCAAGGCACCATCGCCAACGCCAAACGTCTGTGGGCCGCGATTGATCGCCCGAACGCGATGATCAAAGTACCGGCCACCGATGCTGGCGTGATCGCTTTTGAAGAGCTGATCACCTCAGGTATCAACGTCAACATCACGTTGATGTTCAACCTGAAACACGTTGATAACGTCTTGACCGCCTACATCCGTGGTCTGGAAGCGCGCGCTGCGGCGGGCCTGCCAGTGGATAAAGTACAAGCCGTTGCTTCAGTATTCCTGTCTCGTGTTGATAGCCTGATCGACCCGCAACTGGATGCCATTGGCACACCAGAAGCGCTGGCGCTGCGCGGCACTGTGGCCAAATCATTCGTTAAAGTGGCTTACCAGCACTACAAAGGCCTGTTCCAGGGCAGCCGTTTTGCCGCACTCAAAGCACTGGGCGCAAACCCGCAGCGTCTGCTGTGGGCGTCAACCGGCACCAAAAACAAAGCCTACAACGACGTGATGTACGTTGAAGACCTGATCGGGCCAGAAACTGTCAACACCGTACCGGACGCCACACTGGCACTGTTCCGCGACCACGGCAATGCAGCCAACACCCTGGAAACCGGCACCGATGCTGCAGTACAAACCTTGGTGAAAGTGCGCGAATTGGGCATCAACTACAACCTCGCTGGCGAGCAGTTGCAAGTGGATGGCTTGAAACAATTCGACGAAGCCTTTGCCAAATTGCTGGATCTGACCAAATAAGTAGGCAGACAAAAGTTTCCGCCCATCGTTGGCTCGCCTCGCTGTACTACTTGTACTATCTTCGGCTTCGCCGCCTTGTTCGGAAACTTTTGCTCAGTTACTTAATTGGCCGTATTCCACAGCAAAGCCCCGCCAGCGTGCGGGGCTTTTTTATACCCTAGCCATGTATTGCCACGTAAAAAATACTCAGCAATCGTTACAGCCACATACCCTCAATCGACTAGATTATCCACTAGATTTGTAATGACGCAACAAATCGCGGCCCGTCACAATTCTTTCACCGATTAGTCATAATTTAACCAAACTGTCACATTAAAACTGACAATCTCTGCCATAATTAATGCCGCTTTTTGTTCCGGCCTTATGATTTATGCGCAAGATTCTGATCGTCAATCCCAAAGGGGGCAGCGGCAAGTCAACTTTGTCGACGCACCTGGCCAGCTGGTTTGCCTGGCAGGAAGCCAAAGTGATGCTGGGCGATTTGGACAAACAGCACTCCAGCCACCACTGGCTCGATTTGCGCCCGGCGCATCTGCCGCAAATTGCCCGCTGGGAAATTGGCGATGACCACATCGCCCGCCCACCCAAAGGCAGCCAGGTTGCCGTGCTCGATACGCCAGCCGGGTTTAGCGGCAACAAGCTGAAAAAAGTGCTGAAAATCGTTGATCACGTCATTGTGCCGATTCAACCCTCGGCTTTCGATCTGTGGGCCTGCGCCGATTTTTTTGAAGAGCTGGCCGAAACCAAGGCGGTGCGTCAGGAAGACGTCCAAGTCGGCGCTGTGGGCATGCGGGTGAATGCGCGCACCCAGGCGGCCAACCCGCTGCCCGAATTTCTGCGCAAATACGATATTCCGCTACTCACCTGCGTGCGCGATACCCAGCTCTACAATCAGACCATCCAGCGCGGTATGAGCATTTTTGATCTGCCACACAGCAAAACCCAGCGCGACCGGGCCGAGTGGCAAGCGCTGATTGACTGGGTACTCAAACGCTAGCCCCCATCTGGCGACTGAATCTGGCAGCCTGAAGCACATTCGACGTTATAATCGCCTGCTTTCCAGCTTTTAAAGACGCCCATGTTCAGTGCGCCCCATCTCCAGTTGATCGAACAGGCTCTGGCCCGCAGTCCGGCCCGGGTGCTGGCTGTTGCCCTTGGTGGCGAGACGGTGATTATCAAACGGCAGGAAAGCCGGGCCCGCCCGCTGGCGTATCGCGCGCTGAATCTGGCCGCCCGTATGCTGGGCCAACCTTTACTCTGTGCCGTGCCGGCTTATGGTGGCGCGGCGGGTCAGGCCACCGAAGTACGCCGTTTGCAGGCGCTGCAGGCCGCGGGGGTTGCGGTGCCCACGGTACTGCATATTGCGCCAGACTGGATTGCACTGAGCCACGCTGGCGAGCACTCGATTGATCATCTGCTCAGCCGCAGTCAGGAGCCCCAATTGGCGATCTGGGAGAGCGCTCTGGCCGCGATTCTGGACGCGCACCACAAAGGGCAAGTGCTCAGTCAGGCTTTTGCCCGCAATATCCATCGCCATCAGGGGCAAATTGTTTTCATCGACTTTGAAGATGACCCCACCGAGGTATTGAGCCAAGAGCAAGCACAGGCAAGGGATTGGCTGCTATACATGCACTCAACAGCGTATCTGCTGCAGGCCGACCGCCAGATTCTGGCGCAACGCCTGCTCGCCTTTCTGCGTCAGGACAGTGCTGCCGTGCAGGCGCTGATTTTCAGCAGTGCACGCAGCCTGGGCTGGCTGCGCCATCTTCCGCGCCAGCGCAAACCGTGGGGGCGTGACGTGATTTCACTGCAAAGCGCGGCAGAAGTCATGCACGCGCTAGGATCTGTCAACTAGTGCTCAACGCGCCGCTGGCAGCTGGCAAATAAATCCAGCTGCGGCTGGTAAAGCTGTGTTCTGACGTCGAGCAAGCCGAGCATCGAGTGAAACAGATTGTCGTGCGAGTAGCGCTGGCCCGCGTGCTGCTGCAGGCAGCGCGTATCAAGGCCACGATTTTGTTCGTAGGCAGGCGAAAACCACATTAGCGCCGGGATATGCGTCTGGAAGTCCGGCGCAATCACATAGGGCGAACCATGCAGGTATAGCCCTCTTTCCCCAATTGATTCGCCATGGTCAGACAGATACACCATGGCGGTATCCAGCTTGCTCTCGTTGTGTTGCAAGGTACGGATCAGGCTGGCCAGCACATGATCGGTGTAGAGCAAGGTATTGTCGTAGCTATTCATAATCTCGCCCTGCGTACAGCGATCAAGCTGGTTGGTCGTGCAGGCGGGCTGAAAACGCGCAAACTGCGGCGGGTAGCGTTTGTAATACGCCGGGCCGTGGCTGCCCATCATATGCAGCACCAGCAAGGCCGATTGCTGCCCCTGGCTGACCTGATCAATCTTCGCCTGCAGGTTTTGCAGCAGCATTTCGTCCCAGCATTCGCCATCACGACACAGCGCCGGATCGGCTTGCTCGCTCGTTTGCTCATGCGGCACGCGATCACACGCGCCCTTGCAGCCGGACTGATTATCACGCCAGCTCACGCTCAAACCTGCACGCTGCATGATATCGAGCAAGCCCTGATGGCTTTTGCCCTTGTCATCCGAATAATCGCTGCGCTCGAACATCGAGAACATGCATGGCACTGACACAGCGGTATCGGTGCCGCAGGAATGAAAATCCGGGTAATTGATCAGCCCGGCGATTTGTTTGAGCTCAGGATTGGTTTCGCGCGCGTAACCATTGAGCGAGAAATTGGCCGCACGCGCGGTTTCGCCCACCACCAATACGGTCAAACTGGGGCGCTGCATCTTGGCCCAGTTGGCACCCAGCCGGGCATCTTCGCCCACCGCTTTGATCTCTACCGGGCTTAATGCCGCACTATGGCGCAAATATTTGGATGTGGCTTGCAGGTAATTACTTGGCGTGAGGACATAACGCAATTCACGGTGATTACGAAAAACCGAAGCAAAATCCTTGTAATAGCCCGCAGCAATCACGCCCAGTAATAAAAGGGACGCCAGCAAAATCCCCGATTTCACCCTGGCTTCATTTTTAAGTGGCCGAAAATCAATCCGCACCCGCCAGAGCCAGGCGGCAGGCAAAGCCCCCAGTAGCAGCAGATAAATCAGCAGCTTGAAGCTGAGCAAATCCCGTGCCTCGGCATGATTAGTTTCAAAGGCGTTCTGGATCATTTCCGCATTAATCATCACCCCGTATTGCGACATGAAATACACAATAAACGGCGTAATCAGCAAAATGGCCGTCAAAACCGGTTTGAATACATAGGGCACGGCAATCAGCGTCAGGATGGCATTAAAGACCAGAAACAGAAATGCAAAGCCAATGCCAATAAACAGCCACGCGCCCACCGTAGCCGGCTGCTGGAGGGCGATGAATTTTTGCCAGAACACCATATTGCAGGCGCTTAATAAAAACAGCACCAGAATGGCGGTGACGCGTTCACTACGCAAGATCATATGAAGACCTATTTAAGACCAATTTAAGAAGGTTTTTTTTGCTGAAACAAACTGCGGAACACTATGCCCACAGCAAGCTTAAGCCCCGGTAAAGAGCCGCTAGGCAGGGCAGCAATCAGCGTAGGACTTCTGCTATTTTTTGGCGGGGTATAGGCGGGTAAACCAGATACAGCAAGAGCAGAACCAGCCATACCCACCAGAGTGCCCACAGGTTATGCGAGAGAAAATGCGCACCGCGCATCATCTGCCCCCAACCCATCACAGAGCCCAAGGCCAGCGCCAGCACTAGGCTGCGCAGCGCCCAGCGCGGCTGCTCATCCCGCAGCGCGAAATAAAATGCCAGCAATGAAAAGCCACCCGAAGCGTGGCCGCCAGGCAGGCAACGTCCGGGGCTTTGCCCGCTAGGTAAATCGGCAAACAAAGGTAATAGCGGTGCCTGACCGCCAAACAGATTCAAATCCCAGGGGCAGGCGTGAATGCTGTTGCGCTTGAGGATTTGCACCACCAGCGCCGACAGGGCCAGACCGAGCAGAATCCAGACCATGCGGCGGCGATAAGGCTGCAAACTGCTGGCAAAAAATGGCCCGCCAAAGCGCGCGCAGAGTAGCAAGGCCAGCAAAGAGAGCGGAATAAACCACAGCGCGCTTTTCAGCCCGGTATGCATCACCGCGTTCAGGAAGAAATCATTTCTCAGCGCAAACTGATGCTGCACGCCATCGTAGTAAGGGCTGATGAGCGCCAGATCCCACTGCTGCGGGTAGACCCAGAGCAACAGGGCCGCCAGCAGCGCTGGCAACAGCAGATGTCCAAGATAAAAAGCCGGAGATAAACGCCGCATCGCACACGTACCGCAGTAAAAACGGCAGCTTAGCGGGTGGCGTGTGAGGATTTCGGCAGGATTGTGTGAGGGTTTTGTGAGGGTCGGTTGGTTTTAGGATTTGCTTCAGTTTTGCGCCAGCGCGAGCTTCGCGGCGATGCCGATCTGCACCCGGGTGCCCTGCCCCGGCTGGCTATCGATACGCCACTCCCAGCCCAAAGCTGCGCAAATGCGCCCGACGATGGCCAGGCCCAGCCCAAAGCCATCGGGCAAGGGACTGGCGCGCTCGAAAGTATGCTGCACACGGTGCAGATCATTGTCAGCGATCCCCACACCGGTGTCGGCGATAGTCAGCACGCCGTCTTGCCAGTCGATCACAATCTGGCCGGACTGGGTATAGCGCAACGCATTGCTCAGCAGATTATCCAGCAGCATTTTCAGCAAGGCGGGGTCGGCATCGATCATCAGCTGGGCAGCGATGCGATTGCTGCGCACAATCTCGCCTTTCTGCGCGGCAAACTGTTGCAGGGATTCTGCTACGGCGGCGTGCAGATTTAATCTTTGCAGTTGGCTGGCATGTAGATCGCGAGCCAGAAACAGCAAGGCGCTCAATCTGGCCTGCATTTCATCGGCAGCCGCTTCGATTTGCTGCACGCGCTGCAAATCCGCAGCAGATAAAGCGGATAATTCACGTAGTAGCTCGGCGCTGGTACGAATACGCGTCAGCGGCGTACGCAACTCATGCCCGGCATGCGCGGTAAATTCACGCTCGCGCTGCAAGAGCTGGGCTTTTTCCAACCGATGCGCATGAATAGCCTGCGCCAGCACGCTCACTTCGTCGTCGTGCGCGGCATCCAGCGGCAGCGGCCTATCATGTTCGACAGCCTGCGCCAGCGCCGATAGCTGCTTGAGTATGGTTCCCGCCAACACATGCCCGATGACCCCGGCCAGCAAAGCCAGCACGACCACGGCAACGCCAACGCCCAGATAAATGGTCGCCAGCCGCTCCTCATGCCGGGCGGTGTCATACAACACATACAGGCGCTCACCGCCGTATTCACGAATGCCGACATGAAATTCGTGCGATTGCTCGTAATATTCGCTATTGCCCACCGCCAGCGAGGCGACTTCGGCCGGCAAGCCCGGCGGCAATTGCCCGATGGGGGCGTGATAAAACTCCAGATTTTGCGGCAGCACAATGCTGCCCTGTATCGGCCATTGCGATTCAATCCGGTTGAGCGCGGTGTTGACCACTTCATCAATCAGCGCCTCTTCGCTCTCTTCGGCCGACATCAGCAAAGAAGCCGCCAGCGCTAGCAGCGAACAACAGCTCACCATAAACAGCACCAGCGTCATCCGGCGGCGCAAGCTCATTTTATGCATGCGGCTCACCCGCCGGATCAATCAGCATATAGCCACGGCCATGTACGGTTTGCAGCGGGCTTAGCCCATCCGGCATGGATAAGGCGCGGCGCAATTGCGACAGGTGATAGCGCAGCGGATCACTGCTTTCCTGCGCTTCACCCCAAAGCGCACGCTCGAGCTGATCACGCGTAAACAAGGTATTGGGACGCGAGAGCATGACTTGCAGCAGCTGCTGCGTTTTGGGCGGCAGCTTAAGCAGTTGCCCCTGCCAGAAGACTTGACCCGTATCGGGCTCAAACAGAATCTGCCCACAGCGCAAAGCCTGCGCCACCAGTTGGCCGCTGGCGCGTCGCAGCAGCGCCTTGATGCGCATTTCCAGCTCTCTAAGTGAAAACGGCTTGAGCAGATAATCATCCGCCCCGGCATCAAAGCCGGCTTCCTTGTCGGCCAGCGTATCGCGGGCGGTAAGGATCAAAATCGGCAAATTCAAAGCCAGTTCGGCACGGACATGGCGCGCCAGGCTCAAGCCCCCCATGCCGGGTAAACCCAGATCAAGCACGAGCAAGTCAAACGGTTGGCTGGCCAGCAAATGCAGTGCAATGCCCGCATTGGCCGCTGCATCAGGCACAAAGCCCCTCGCCTGCAGAAAGTCATAAATATTGGCGCTAATCTGGGCATCGTCTTCAACGATTAGAATTTTGGCACTCATGCTGGCTCCATCGACAGATCAGCAGTGTAGCGCTTTTTTGCGCGCTCAATACACTACCCATGTATTGCCATATAGAACAATCAAATACTCGTCTAGCGACATATACCCTTAATTGCAACTCAGCGTATGAATAAAAAAAAGCCCCCTCAAACGAGGGGGCTTTCGTAGCAGTGAGTCAGCTTATTTAGCTGCGCCCATTGCTTTAGTCAGTGTTGCGTTGCTGTCATCGCCGTCCAGAGACCAGCTGAATACACCGCCCAGACCTTTGTTTTTACCGTACTGAACTTTAGTACCGATTACTTCTGGTGTGTCGTAAGACCAGAAAGTAGAACCGTCGAATTTCCAAGACTGTTTGGTCGTTGGGTGAACAAATACGTTACCCGCTGCGTTTTTCAGTACTTTGTAGTCTTCGATACCGGCTTCGTAAGTACCACGAGCTGGTTGAGTTGCTTTCTGGTACAGACCGTTGTTCGCGTTCGTTACGCCAGTCCAGCCACGGCCATACTTAGGCACGCCCAGAACCAGTTTCTTCGGATTCACGCCAGCGTTCAGCAATTGGTTAACTGCATCATCGGTGTTGTAGAACGATACGAGGCTGCGATCACCGTAGCAAGTGTCGCCAGCTTTGCCGCTGCACTTGTACGTTGGGTTAGTTGGATCTGCGTACAGATGCGACTGGAAGTCGGTAGGACCTTGAGCAGCCCAACCACCGTTGTAGTCGTAAGTCATCATGTTGATCCAGTTGAGGTAACGGCTGTACTCGCGTGGTTCAGTCATGTCGATCTTGTCTTTACCTACACCGATCGCCACAGTCAACAGGTACTCTTTCTTGTTCGCAGCAGCCAACTCATCGATCTGTTTGCGGAACTCAGCCAACAACAAGGTGAAGTTCTGTTTGTCAGCTGGCGATACTGTGTTGTATGGCTGGCCAACTACACCTGGGAATTCCCAGTCGATATCGATACCGTCGAAGATGTTAGGTGCAGAGCCTGGGCCACCGCGACCATCAACCACTGGCAAGTTGCCTTTGAGGTAGATGTCGATACACGATTTAACCAGCTGTTTACGCAGAGCATCAGTTGCAGCGGCTTTAGAGAACCACTTAGACCAAGTCCAGCCACCCAGAGAGATGAACAGTTTGGTGTTTGGATATTTTTTCTTGTAGGCCTGGAATTCGCGGAAGTTACCGGCCAGTTTGTCATCCCACTTGATGGTGTCAGAAGCATCAACACGGCGTTTAGCAGTCAGACCAAAGTCAGCCCAAGCATCGCCACCTGTACCTGCGCCTGGTGCGTTTGCATCAGTTGCACCTGGTTCGAGTTTGTTAACGATACCGCACTCGTAGCCGCCATTTTTCTCGTAGATGTTACCGAAGGCGTAGTTGATGAACGTCAGGTGAGCTGCTGCGCCAGAGCTGATGATGTCAGCTACTTGGTAGTCACGGCCATACACGCCCCACTGAGTGAAGTAAGAACCCACTTGAGCAGAAGCTGGTGGTGCTACTTCTTGGCCTGGAGCCAGAGTTGCCAATGGTGTTGGTGTTGGTGCTTGTGTTGGCGCTACAGTTGGAACTGCAGTTGGCGCTGGTGTCTGGCCAACTGGTGTTGGCTCAGCAGTTGGTACGGCAGTCGCAGCAGGGCCGCAATCGCCTTCATATTTCCATGGACCCCACTGGTCAGCAGCAGAAGGCGCTTGACCTTGTGTCCACCATTTAGCAGAGAATTTTTTGCCGTTGTATGAAACAACTTTACCACCAGTGTATGCAGCAGTTGCATTCCAGGCTTCAGCATTGTCACAACCAGCTACTGGGCCAGTTGTTGGCGCTGCTGTAGGTGCAGTCGTTGGAGCAACTGTTGGTGTTGCGCTGCCAACTGGTGTTGGAGTTGGAGCAACAGTAGGAGCAGGTGTCGCGCTAGAACCAGAAACTGCTTTCCACAGTGTTGGTGTAGCAGCTGGATTCCAGTTTGCACCAACATAAGCAGTGTGAGTTACCAGAGCTTGGTAGTCATTACCAGAGTATGAAACTACTGCGCCAGCATTGTAGGTAGTGCCTTCTTTCCATGCATCAGCTGCATAAGAGAAGCTGGCAACTGCCATCATGGCAGCAGGGATTGCAGCTACAGCAAAACGATTAAAGTGCGACATAAAGGGTCTCCATCCTCATTTATTTGGCATCACTCGCGCAATGCAATTGGTACTAACCAGATCAGGCAACTCGTCAGTTATTTGAAAGTATTTACTGATTCGAGTCATCTATCCATCGCCTCTCAATCGGTATCGAGCTGCGTTGGTGTCTATTAATCTCCAAAGCGTTTTCCTTGTCAACACCCTTTTTTTCATTTTTTTTGCCCTCCACAAAAAGAAGCTGGGCACTAGGGGAAAATACTACAAACTACATAAATTTCACAATTGTGCACCGCACAAACATTGCTGTTTAAATCACAAAAAAACTTATTTTAAATAGCACATATAGATGATGCACTGCAACATTAGCGCATGATTATGTAACAAAATCTGTTTTGTTATGTAGTTAATAGTTGATAAACTACACAAAATTTTTACTGATTTTGTGTTGCCAACGCGATTTTTCAAAATGCCCGCCCAAAAACAAGCTTTCAATATAATTAAAAAAACTTTTCAAAAAAGAAAGCTTTCATCGCTTACATTAAAAATCCAGTAGGCATTAAATTAGATATTTTTCGTCAGCAAGTGGTATTACCCAATAGAACCATCTGCCATTAGATTCGCAATGACATACTGACAGGCCAGCAGCAGGACAGAAATCAGCCATCGTTGCATCAGTACCCCCCGCAACGTGCAGGCAATTGACTTGAAATCAAGCTACAAAACGCTACTCATTCGACTGCACCACACCAGAATTATCATGCAGGCTGCGACTGGCATTTGACTTGAACAGAGTGCAATACCAGCAACAAAAGCCCCATTCTTCGAGCGAGAAAACGGCGAGGCAGCGCAGGCTAGCGCAGAAGGGAAAATCATCGCCTGAGCCTGAGCTCGGCTCGGCAAAGCACACGACAGCGGCTGCAGCCGCTGACCACCCTATTGCTTTAGTCATCCATTGAGCTAGATGTATGGGCAATACGGACATAAAAAAACGCCGCGAATAAATCGCGGCGTTTTGATCAGGCTTGACTCACTAGTCCTTGGACATAGTAAGTAAAGTCTTAGCGTTTAACTCCGTACACTTTGCCGTTTGGCAGAGTCAGAGTCACGTTAGTTGGTACTGGCATTGGCATGAAAATGCGCATACCGATGGTGATGGTTTTACCTGGACCGAAGTCAGTTACACCCCACGTTGTACCTACAGTGCCTTGTTTCAGTTGGTAAGCTGGACGATGGAAGGCGTTTGGCAGACCACCTACGTTACCGACTTTGTTAGAAGCTACTGTTGCAGACCAAGTACCACCGCTGTAGATATCAACCAGATTCTCGATACCTTTACCCGCTGGTGGAGCGTATGGTTTCAAGAACTCAACTGTTGACGAAGTCAGTGGTGTTGATGGCGCTACGTCGAACGCAACTTTTGCACCAGTCAGATCAACGTTTGAATTGTTTTTCAATTTCAAACCGATCTGGATTGGGTAGTTGTCTTCACCTTTAGGCAAGAAACCAACCAGGTCTACTGATACATCGAGTGTCTCAGCTGGCTGAACGAAAGCTTCGTCGCCTGCTTTGATACCATATGGCGTTGCATTTTTCAGCATTGTGCCGGCCAGTGAAGTCAGCGTGCTACCGAAGTAGTAGTGACCCAGACCATTCTGTGCTGGTGTGCTGTAGTCACCTGCCAGCTCCCAGAACATGATACCGCCAGCGCCTTGATCGATTGCGTACTGAACTTTCGCTTTGAACGATTTTTCATTTTCAGTCGACAAGAACACTTTCGTCGTTGGGTTCCACAACCAAGAAGACTGAGCGATGTCATCGTAGTTTTCTACGTAAGTGCCACGAACTTTAGATTCTGGCTTGCTCAGATCATGGCCATAGATACCAACGTATGGTGTTGGCAAGCCATCACGCAAGTTGTTGGCGTGCCACAGCGGGTTAGCACCAGCAAACATTTCTTTGCCATCTGCGCCCAAGTCAAACCACAGGTTGTCGATACCTTGCGCACCGAAGCCGCATGGAGCGCCAGCTTTCGGGCTCAAAGCGTCTGGACCCAGGTTGCCGCCAGTACCGTTGTAGCAAGTTTTCTGATCGGCAACAGCTGCAGTACCCCACAGACCATTAGTGCCGCCAGTTACGTTTTGCCAGCCACGAGTGTAGTAAGGCAGACCGATATTGATACGACCACCTGCCAGAGCAGTACGGAAGTATTTGTATGACCAGTCGATGTTCAGGTAACCCTGAGCATTGTAGTACTTGCCATCACCTGCAGTGTCGTAGATCTTAGCGTCAGCGATTTCGCTGTCTTTACCTGTATCGTAGAGCGCAGCATTGTGACCTACGAAGTGGTTCCATGCGCCATGCAAGTCATAGCTCATGATGTTCACGAAATCGAGGTATTTAAGGGCTTGGAAGCCTTCAAAACCACGCAACAGGTAACCTGACGATGGAGATGCAATCGTCAGTTGGTAGTATTTGCCAGAAGCTGCAGAAGCTTTATCCAACTCTAGACGCAGAGTCTTCATCAAAGCCATGTAGCCATCCCACAACTTGCCGCGATGTTTGTTCGCGATCTTCCAGTCATCTGGGCTACCCGCGTCAGACATTGAAGTTGGGTATTCGTAGTCGATATCGATACCGTCTAGGCCGTATTTAACCGCAAATTCAGCCGCAGACTTAGCGAAGGTATTGATACGATCTTGACGAACTGCACCAGTTACTTCATCCACCGTCAACGAGTAGAAACCACCGCTTGCAACGCGCTTGCCGTCTTCACCGAAGTAGCCACCAGTTTCAGCCCAACCGCCAACAGACAGCAGCAGTTTCACGCCTTTAGGATCAGCATGCTTGTTCAGCATGTTGAAGTGACCCTTGAACGGCAGTGTTGGATCCAGTGCGTATTTAGGACCTTTTGAATCCCAGTTCATGCCAGTAGCGGCATTGTTCGGGCCGTCAGCACCAACCGATACTTTCCAGTCTTTATCAATGTGCGCAAATGCGTAGTTGACGTGAGTGATGTCGTTCCAAGGCACATCAGCCGCCAAGTAAGCTGGCTGACCGTTTGCGCCATTACGCCAGCTAGTGAAGTAACCGATGCTACGGCGTTTCATGCCATTAGCCAGTTTTTCACGACCTGCTGTGTCGTAAGCATCACAGTATGGCACGTTCGCAACTTCAGACACCAAGCCTGTTGGGCGGCACTGATCTTGGCCGCCAACCACTGGAGGCGTCGCTGTTGGAGTTGGCGTTGGGCCAACTGGTGTTGCTGTTGGTGTTGCAGTAACCACTGGCGTTGCAGTTGGAGTCACAACTGGCGTTGCCGTTGGCGTTGGTGTTGGGCCAACTGGCGTAGCGGTAGGCGTCACAACTGGCGTTGCAGTCGGTTTGGCCGTTGGCGTCGCAGTTACAACTGGAGAAGCAGTAGGTGTTGGCGTTGCGTTGGTGGTACCGCACTCACCTTCATATTTCCAAGGGCCCCACTGGTCGGTAGCAGAAGGCGCCTGGCCTTGCGTCCACCATTTTGCAGAGAATTTTTTGCCGTTATAAGCAACAACCTGAGCGCCTGTATAGGCAGTCGTCGCATTCCAGGCAGCAACATTGTCACAACCGGCAACCGGGCCTACTGGCGTTGCAGTAGGAGCAGCTGTTGGCGCTGTAGTTGGGCCTACTGGCGTAGCCGTTGGCGCAACAGTCGATTGTGGTGTAGCAGTTGCAGTCGCAGCGCCAACCAGTTTCCACAGTGTTGGTGTGGTATCAGGGGTCCAGCCAGCACCAACATAGGCAGTGTGTGTCACCAAAGCAGAGTAATCACTGCCTTTGTGGCTCACAACCGTGCCAGCGCTGTAGGTAGTGCCTTCTTGCCACGCAGGCGCTGCATAAGCATAAGCAGCGAACATTGCGACTGGCATAGCAGCAAGTGCAAGACGATTAATACGGGACATTAAAGTCTCCTCCGATTTATAAATGGCATTGACGCTAGGAGTTAAGTGGTCTTGACTGCTAGGCGCCTGCTTGTCACCCTTTTGTAAGAATTGGGCGATTCTCTACGCTAGACCTGTTCACCAAAAAGCAAACCAGTACCAGTGAGAATGATTAATCACCATGCCGTTTTTCTTGTCAACACCCCATTTTTCGACTGTGAAGTACTGCACGTAGCAAAATTTCATTCGACTACAAAATCAGAATCAAACCCACCGCCGCCAAATGCTGCATCGCATCATTTAATCAGCATCTTAATGATTTTTATAGGTTTTATTGCAGCATAAAAAATGCTGCAATACATCATTAGCATCATCTGATGTAGCTTAGACAGAAAATAACAGGTAGTTTCAAGCGAAAATTTTATTAAAAAAAAGACACTTTCAATCCACGTCGCCTGCACGGCCTGGCGGCACTTCCTGGCGTAAAAAACAAAATTTACTTGAAACTTTCTTTTTCGCTTTCCCTAGGGTTTCTACTTACGTGCCAAAATGGCTGTCAGCATAGTGGTATTAGAAAACAATGAAATTCTCACGTCATTCCCTTGGCGCTGGTCCTACGCACATCGCCTTGCTCGCCGATGAATCAGCAAGGGCAAATTGCCGGAGCATTTAATCGCCCATCTCGCGCATGTATATATATACAGCGCGAACTACGCTGGGCTTCATCGAAAAATTCGCCACAGCGCGATGACAAACCCATCGTCAACCGACCCTAGGACAATCTCGGCTTGCCCGAATCCGGAGCATCTGATAAAACCGTGCCTCAAGCTTGGAAATGAAAAATGCTGATTCGTAAACTGTTTAAATTTGAAAACGCCCACATCGTGCGCAACTGCTCGTCCGAGCGCTGCCGCACATCGATTCACGGCCACAGCTATAAAGTGGAAGTGTTGCTGGAAGCCACCGCACTCGATCACGGGCAGATGGTTTATGACTTTGGCCTGATGAAGGGCACGATACGCGATGTGATCGACGCTTTTGATCATGCCGTGTGTTTCTGGGATCGTGATGACGCCGAATACATCCGGCTGTGCAAACAGTTTTCGGCGCGCTGGATTTCCATGCCGGTCTCACCCTCTGCCGAGCAGTTTGCCCGCCTGTTTTTCGTGATCATTGACCAGATTCTGACGCAGACCATCATGGCCAACGGGGAAGCCGATGTGCGTCTGCACTCGATTATTGCGCACGAAACCGACACCGGCTACGCGCAAGCGTTCCGGGAAGATGCCTACAACCCCAGAATGGGGCTGATCGCACTGCAGGATATTGAATTCTCGGCGCAATGCCAGCAGGAATGGCATGACCCGCTGATGTATCAGAAGCTGCTGACCGCCGGCCAATTTAGCAATCCTGCCGTACCGCTTCAAGTACAGCCTTCATAGGGTATAGGTCTGCAGAGCAACCAGGATCTATCCTGCAGAGCAATACCCCACCAAGGCAAACCCAAGCAGGACAAAGGGCAAAACAGCGCAAGGCTTCAAGCAGAAATCCGGGGATTTGGGCGGCAGGTGCGCCGCCTTGAAAAGCCTGGCACGGATCGCGCAGCCCTACTCGTTGCCCCCCGAGTCGCCCAGCAAAAAGCAGATCAGCAAGGCCAGCGCGCCAAACGGCCAGATATCACCAATCACCTGAGCCAGCCCGCTAAAGTGCTGCAAATGCCCGTACTGCCACTTGAACAGCGGTAAGGTGGCCGATAATTGCGGGCTTAATGGCCAGATCATGCTCACCACCGTCGCCAAGCTGAGGCAGGCCACCGCCAGAACCGCCCGATAGCGCCGTCGCAACGTCCAGGCGGCCAGCAGAATCAAGCTACCACACAGCCCGCCCAGCACAATATTCAGATTAAGCCAGACAAAAAACTGCTCAGGCTTGAGTAGCATGCCGGCAAAAGCCATTTTCAGCGCCAGCGCCAGACCAAGTACCAGACTGATTACACGCGGAATATCGCGCCCGTACGCCAGCAGCACCGACACATACAGGCCAACCCCCGCCAGATTGAGCATCATGCCGCCTGCTTCGAGCAAGCGCAGAAACAGCGCCGCATCGGCCATTGGCGCAACAAAGGGCTGCGGCAAGCCACGCGGCTCGACCACCACACCCAGATAAGGCTGCGTCGGGTCAAGCTGCGACACAAACCATAGCACCAGCCAGACCAGCCCCCACTCCATCACCCGGCCAGTGGCCAGATATTCATGCCGGAAAATCAGCCAGCGCTGCACCCAGCGGCGGCTGCGCAAAATCAGGCCAATCACAACGCCTATCGCACCACCCAGCGTATTACTCAGAATATCCAGATTGGACGCCACGCGGCCGGGCAGAAATTGCTGCAAAAACTCGACGCTCGATGAAACCAGTGCGCAGCAGAGCAAAGCCAGCAGCGAGGCCAGCATGCGCCGCCGGAACATCAGCACCAGACCAAATCCGAGCGGAATATAGGCCAGCACATTAATCGCATTGTCAAAAACGGTGGCGTAATACGGCAGCGGATAGGTGAAAAACGCCAATACCGGCTCGCCGGTAAAGCGCCAATTACTAAACGGAAACAGACTGACAATCAGCACCACCAGCAGCGACACCAGCACAAAAAACGGTGAAATGCGGGTCGGTTCGGCTTGACGTGCCAGATAGCGGATAGGAGTAAGACGGGGCATAGGGGCTGTTGCAGTTGGCTTAATGAATTCCCATGAATTCCATTCGTGCTGATGTTGATCTGAAACCTGTTTGGTCTGAAATCAGTCCCAAAGCGGATGGCACCGCGATTGATACCGCCATTCCGCCAGCAGGCATCGATAGCCCCTAGGGATTTCAGTAAAAACGGGGGCTTTCGCCCCCGCCTTTTGCCGATTACTTGGCAGTTTTAACTTGCGTCCACATCCGGTTCAAATCGCGCAGTGCCTTGCCTTCCAGCGCAGTCAACTGCTGCAATTTCTTCATTTGCTCGGCCGATGGGAAGACCGCCGAGTTTTGCTTCATTTCCGGCTTCACAAACGGCGCAGCTGCCGCATTCGGTGTACCTGTACCAATCATATTGGTCAGCTCGGACGCGTTTTTGCCGTCGAGCATAAAGTTGACAAACTTGGCAGCCAGATCAGGACGTGGCGCGGTTTTGAGCACCACCATGCTATCGAGCGACAGGGTATTGCCTTCTTTTTGCAGGCCATACGCCACGCCAAAATTACGTTTGGCCGCTTTGGCATCGATATTGGCCTGGAACATATCGCTGGAGTAACCGTGCGCCACCCAGATATTGCCTAGCGTCAGCTCTTTGATATAACTCTGGGCATTGAATGCCGCCCAGAATGGCTTGGCTTTAATAATGGTTTCCTGCGCTTTTTTCCACTCTTCCGGTTTGGTCGAATTGGCCGAGTAGCCGTTATACATCAGCGCGGCGGCAAAGACTTCACGGCTGTCGTCCAGCACAGTGACCTTGCCTTTGATTTTGGCCAGCACGGCCGGATCAAAAATAATCGCCCATGACGAAGGGTTAATCCCCAGCTCTTTGATTTTCTTGTCGTTGTAGCCAACCAGCGTGGTGCTGAATGAATAGGGCAGAGAGTATTTATTACCCTGATCAAACTGGGTATTCATAAAGGCCGGGCTAACATTTTTGGCGTTTGCCAGTTTGCTTTTGTCCAGTGGCTGCAGCAGATTCTGCTTGATCATTGGCGGAATCGCAAAGCCGGTCGGAATCACAACATCATAGCCTTTGGCGCCAGCAGCGAGCTTGGCCAGCATTTCTTCCATGGCGCCGTAATAGTCTTGTACTACGCGGCATTTGCAGCTTTTCTCGAAATTCTTGACGGTTTCCGGGGCAATATAATTATTCCAGTTGTACAGGTGCAGCACATCTTCAGCCTGGGCGGTATGAACCGTACCGGCAGCCAGCATCAAGGCCAATAATACTTTCTTCATTTGGTCACCATTAATTGGATGGGAAATTGAATCTTGGCTACCCCAAGAGCCCAGAATTATGCCATGAAAACCCGGCCGGGCTTTTCAATTGTGATCCCTTGTGTGTTTTTCCGACACCCAATAAAAAGCAGCGCCGAGGCGCTGCTTTTTATTGCCAGATCAATCACTTACTCGGCACGCAGCGCACTGGGTGCCAATTTGCTCGCCAACAGAATCAGGCACAATGTCAGCACCATTAGCAAGGTGGAAACCGCGTTCACTTCCGGCGTTACCGCGATGCGGATCATTGAATAGATCTGCAATGGCAGCGTCGATGCCCCCGCGCCTGCGGTAAAGAAGGTAATGACAAAATCGTCAATCGACAACGTAAAAGCCATCAGCGCGCCGGCAATAATCCCCGGCATAATCAGCGGCATCGTGACCAGACGGAAGGCCTGCACCGGCGTCGCCCCCAGATCACGCGCGGCCTCAACCAGCGATTCATCCATGCCTTGCAGGCGTGAGCGCACGACAATCGCGACAAAGCCGATACAAAAGGCGATATGCGCCAAGGCCACCGATACCAAGCCCAGTGTCATATTGAGCATCACGAAGAAGATCAGCAAAGAGACGCCCATCAAAATCTCGGGGATCGCAATCGGCGTCAGCACCAACAGCGGCAACAGACGCAGCTTGTATTTATGCATCGCCAAACCAGCGAGCGTACCCAATACCGTCGCGCACACACTGGTGACAATCGCAATCAGCAATGAATTGCGCGCCGCCACCAGCATCTGCTCGTTTTTGAACAGCATGTCGTACCATTTAAAGGTAAAACCCACCCACTCGGCATTGAGCTTGGAATCATTAAATGAATACACCACGACAATAATCAGCGGCACATACAGAAATGCATAGGCCAACAGCGCTGCTGCCCAGAGCCATTTGGATTGCTTAGAGTGCATTGCGCTTGCCTCCACGACCGATCAGGGCGGCAAAGCCCGCCAAAAGCAGCACTGCCAGCGTCAGCATAATCGACAGCACCGAGCCAAACGGCCAGTCGCGGCTATCGAGGAACTGCTGTTTAATTAAGTTACCAATCATAATGCCGTCGGTGCCGCCCACCAGATCGGGTACGGCAAACATGCCCAGCGCCGGAATAAAGACCAGCGCCGCACCCGCCCATACCCCCGGGAGGGATAGCGGCCAAGTGATCTTCCAGAAACGCTGCCAGCCCGATGCCCCCAGATCTTGTGCAGCATCCAGTAAGGCCATATCGTGTTTTTCCAGATTGGCGTACAGCGGCAGCACCATAAACGGCAGGTGTACATACACCAGCACAATAATCACCGCCACATGGCTAAACATCAGCTGCACCGGGCCAATACCAATCAGGCCCAGTACCTGATTAATCGCCATGCTGAAATAACCTTGCGGGCCCAAAATAATCATCCACGCATAAACACGGATCAGGAAGTTACTCCAGAACGGCAAAATCACCAGCAGGATCATCAGGTCGCGGTATTTTTTCGGGCTACGCGCAATCAGCCACGCCAGCGGATAGGCCATCGCCAGACAAATCAGCGTGGTAATTCCGGCATACCAGAATGATTTGGCAAACAGCTCGACATAAATCGAGTCGGTAAAAAACAGGCCGAAATTTTCAAACGTCAGGTAATCGCGCCAGTTTTCCGCCGTCACCAGCAATTCATTCGCGCCGGTGTCTGGGTTTGGCCCAATCAATGGCAACAAACCGCCGTAGTCGCCGGGGAAACGAAAGGCCGCGAAGGCCATGATCAGCGATGGGATCGCAAAGAAAATGATCAGATACAGCAGCGGCGGCCCGGAAATGAGCCACTTGTTAATTCGATTGCTTTTCGCCATGACCGCCCGTCCTTAGGCCAAGATGAAGTGGCCAGCGTCAAAGCGCCATGCCAACTCAACCAAATCATTGTCATCGAAGAATTTCGCCCGCCCTGGCGCGGAATTGGGCAGCATGGTTTCCACCAGCATGCCGTTATCAAGCTCGATGATATAAATCGTCACATCACCCAGATACAGGCAATCGTGCACCTTGCCTTTGAAATGCACTTCGTCAGCGTCATCACTTGGCAGCGTTGCGCCCAGTTTGATTTTCTCTGGCCGCACGGTCAGGCAACCACTCTGCCCCACTTGCGCACCCGCCACCGGCAGCGTTTCGGCAATACCGACACCGGCAATTTCAATCTGCATCCGGTCGCTACCGATGGATTTCACCGTGGCATCGAGCAGATTACACTGGCCGATAAAATCGGCGACAAAACGGCTTTTCGGGTAGCTATAAATCGTTTCCGGCGCGTCCAGCTGCGCCACTTCGCCTTTATTCATCACGGCAATCCGGTGCGAGAGCGCCAAGGCCTCGCCCTGATCGTGCGTGACATAGACAAAGGTAATGCCGACTTCTTTTTGCAGATTGATCAATTCGATCTGCATTTCTTCGCGCAATTTAGCGTCCAGCGCCGATAGCGGCTCGTCGAGCAACAGCAGCCGTGGGCGATTCACTAGCGCGCGGGCAATGGCGACGCGCTGGCGCTGACCACCGGAGAGTTCATTCGGGTAACGCGTGGCAAACTGGCTAAGACGAACGTCTTCCAGCACTTCGGCGACACGGGTTTTGATTTCATCGGCGGCCACATTGGCCATTTTCAGCGGGAAGGCAATATTCTGCGCCACCGTCATATGCGGAAACAGCGCGTAATTCTGAAATACGGTGTGTACCGGGCGCTTTTCCGGTGGCACGGCGGCGACATTGACGCTATCGAGAACAATCTCGCCCGAATCGGGCTGCTCGAAACCGGCCAGCATGCGCAGCAATGTGGTTTTGCCGCAACCGGATGGCCCCAATAATGTAAAAAATTCGCCCGCCTCAACCGAGAGGCTAACGTGGTTAACCGCAGTAAAATCACCAAAGCGTTTTACGACGTCCCGAATTTCAAGCAGCGCCATGATTATCCTCACGAAAAAGCCGCGCCATTTTAGCAAACTACCACGCGCCAAGGGGGGGAAAATTTGCTGGCCATGCCTGCACCAAACACGGCAACGCACGGATTTACCGCAAAAATAGATTTGGGTCATCGCCACTCAAGCCCGAGTTGGCCTAAAATAAGGCTTTGCTTGGGTGGCGTATCTACAGGCGTCACGTTAGTGGCAATATTTTTCTTCATTATTGGCGCCCATCTTGGAAACTCGTGTTCACGTTCTTGATTTAAAAGCGGGGCTTTACGTCACCGAGCTGGACAGACCCTGGCTGGATACCCCTTTTCTGCTGCAAGGCTTTCTGATCGAAACCCAGCAGCAGCTAGAACAATTGCGCGAGCATTGCGAGTATGTCACGGTTGATTTGAATCGATCCTCAGGGGGTATGTCCAACTGGATCTACTTATCCAACAGCCACAGCCAGATACCCACCGGATTTGATACACCAGCGCTAAGCGCACTGATTCAGTCTCCGGTCGAAGAAAAAGAGCGCCGCGAGCGCATCAATGTCCTAAAAGAGCTGCGGCGGCTTTTTTCCGCCCTGTTCACCTCGGGCGATAAACCCAGCCCAAGCTCACGCCGGGTAGAAATACCGATCATCCTGTACGAGCAGGAAGAGCAAGTCGAGATCGAGCTGCCCAAGGCGCAAGCAATCCACAAAGCCTCGCGCGATTTCATGCAGAGCATGATCGAATCGGTGCAGCAGGATTTGCACCCCAGCCTTGATGATGCCAATGTGGTGGTCGCCGATCTGGTTGACTCCATTATCCGCAACCCCAATGCCCTACTGCTGCTCACCCAGTTGAAAGATCGCGACCAGTACAGCTACTCGCACGCCATCGACAATGCCGTCTACCTGCTCGCCTTTGGCCGCCATTTGGGTTATCCGGTCGAGGAGCTGAAAAAGCTCGGGCTGGCCGGGCTGATGCTCGATATTGGCAAAGTACGGCTACCGGCCGAATTGCTCAGCCGCACCGGCCGCTATACCCAGGGCGAATTCATGCTGATGAAAACGCATGTGCAGCACAGCCTGGATATTCTGGGGCAGATGGACACCGTGCCCATCGACGTGATCGACATGGTGGCGCGCCACCACGAACGCTACGATGGCAGCGGCTATCCGAACGCCTTGAAAGCCGAAGAAATCGGCATTTTTGGCAGCATGGCCGGGATTGTCGATTGTTTTACGGCGCTGACCAGCGAGCGCAGTTATTCGGATGCCAAGCCTGCGCATGAAGCGCTGCAACTGCTCTATAAATGGAGCGAAAAATACTTTCATCCTGCGCTGGTGGAGCAGTTTGCCCAGTGCATCGGGATTTTCCATGTCGGTACGCTGGTGGAATTATCCACGGGCGAAGTCGGCATTGTGATCGGCCAAAACCGGGTACGCCGCCTCAAACCCAAGCTAATGATCATTCTGGGTAGCGATAAAAAACCCTATGCCAAACCCCACACACTGGATCTGATCACCAATCCGGCCGGGCCCAATGGCCTGCCGATCTCGCTTCGGCGCGAATTATCGCGCGGAGCCTACAACATCGATCCACGCGAATATTTCCTGGAGTAACACCATGCCGACGCGCCCTGCTCTTGCTGCGCAAATCACCACCCCCAGGCATTTACTCGACGAACTGATCGCCGAAGGGTTAAGCCAGACTGACCAGGACAAAAAAACCGCCGTAATCTATCTGGAGCTGCGCCATCTGCACCCGGGGCATTACCGAGAACGCTTGCTGGAACTGATGCTCAAGCGGCTGCACAGTATTGTCCGGACGGGCGATTATCTATTCCAGCTCGATTCGCACAGCGCGCTATTGCTACTCAATCAGCTTAGCGGCGTCAGCCACGCCATGCTGGCCGCCCACCGTGCGCAGCAGGTGCTGATGGATGCGCCCACTGACGAGCAAAGGCTGTATCCGCAAATCGGCATCGCGCTTGCTCCCGATCACGGCAGCGATGGAGAAACACTGATTGATGCGGCCAAAATTGCAGCACACCAGTTTGCCCACGAACACATCGGTATTTACGACCCGGACCGCGACTGGCTCGGGCAACAGCTGGCGCGGCTGGAAGCACCGCTGCGCGAAGCCTTGCAGCAGAACAAGTTTCATCTGGCTTTCCAGCCCAAAATCGAGCTGGCCAGCCAGCAAGTGACCGGGCTTGAAGTGCTGCTGCGCTGGGAAAACGAGCTGCTGGGCAGCATCTCGCCGTACGAAATTATCAGCGTGGCCGAACATCTGGGCCTGATGGACAGATTGTCGCAATGGGTGATTCAAACTGCGCTGCGCAATTTTGCCCAGCTACGCCAGCATGGCTACACCGGATCGCTGGGGATCAATCTGGCACCGAATAATCTGCGCGATCCGCACTTGGCGGGCTTTATTTCCAACGCGCTGGCCGTCTGGGGCGTTCCGGCCGAAAAAGTGGTTTTCGAGATCACCGAATCGGCCGTGATTGAAGAATTCGATATGGCGCTGCGGCAACTGGAACACATCAAGGAGATGGGCTGCCAGTTGGCGCTGGATGATTTTGGCACCGGCTATTCCTCGCTGTCCTACCTGAAGCGCCTGCCGATTGACGAGCTGAAAATCGACCGCAGCTTTATCATGCACCTGACAGAACAGGAAGACGACCGGGCGATTGTGGAAAGCGTGATCGAGCTGGCGCACCGGCTCAGGCTGCAAGTGACCGCCGAAGGTGTCGAGCAAGCCACCGAAAAAGCGCTACTGGAACAATACCGCTGCGATGTGATTCAGGGCTTTTTCTACAGCAAGCCGCTGATCCTGAGCGACATGATTACTTATCTGCAACAACAGCGAGCAGCCCGATGAGCATGAACTGGCTTCAATTACTCAGCGCGCAGCGTCTGGGCATCAATGACAAGGAGCCAGCCGACATGGAGGCCGGTCGCAGCAATTATCACAAAGACCACGATCGCATCGTGTTCTGCTCGCCATTTCGCCGCATGGGGCGCAAAACGCAAGTTCACCCGATGACCGAAAACGATCATGTGCATACCCGCCTGACGCACAGCATCGAAGTGGCCTGCGTGGGTCGCAGCCTGGGCGTGATGATTGGCGAGCGGCTACAGGATCTACAAAACCAGTTGCCCGCGCATATCACACCGTATGATCTGGGCGCGATTGTGCAAGCGGCGTGTCTGGCGCACGACATCGGCAACCCGCCGTTTGGCCACGCGGGCGAATACGCGATTCGCGACTGGTTTCGCCGCCCCGAGCACGCCTACCTGATGCAGAATCTCAGTCCGTCCGAGCGGCGCGATCTGGTCACTTATGAAGGCAATGCGCAGGGCTTTCGCATTATCACGCAGCTGGAAAATCACCGCTTTGAAGGCGGCCTGCGCCTGACTTACGCCACGCTGGGCACCACGCTGAAATACCCGTGGAGTAGCGAATATGCCGGTGGCAAAGGCAAATTCAGTTGCTATGAATCCGAGCGCGACATCTTGCAGCAAGTAGCGCAAACGCTGGGCCTGCCCGAGCTGGCACCGGGCAAATGGGCGCGTCATCCGCTGTCGTATCTGATGGAAGCCGCTGACGACATCTGCTACGCGATCCTTGATCTGGAAGACGGCATTGAAATCGGCATGCTGCCGTATGAAACCGTCGAGCCGCTGCTAATGAAAATTTGCGGCGGCGAGCGCAGCCTGCTTGAGCTGGAAGTGGCTGCAGCCCCGTCCAACCGGCGAAAAATCTCGCTACTGCGCGGCAAGGCGATCGATCGCTGCGTGCGCGAAGTGGCCAATACCTTTATGGCGCATTACCAGCGCCTGATGGACGGCTCGTATCAGGGCGACCTGCTTAACGATTGCCCGTACACCATGCGCCAGGGCATCAACGAAGCCAAGCAGCTGGCACGTGACCGGATTTTCAATGAGCGGCGGAAAATTGAAATCGAGGTCGGCTCCTTCACCTGCCTCGACATCTTGCTCGACGCCTTCTGCAAAGCCTCATATGAGCTGAAAGTCAGCCCGCACATGCCATTCCGGATGAAGCGCGTGCTGGACCTGATGGAATACAATGCGCCGAAAAAAGACTGGCCGCTCTACGAAACCTACCGCCGTGTACTCGATTTTATCGGCGGCATGACCGATAACTACGCCACCTACCTCGCCCAGCAGGTAGGCGGCATGGGTAGATAGGGTATATTCACCCAGATCAATACCAGATTGCCCTACATGGCAATACCCTGTAGTCAGCGGTTAGTATTGATTGCGCGTAGGATGAATTAGGTCGCTACTATCTTGCTTAAAGCGACAAAGGCTTTTCGGCCACTGACCAACTGTGGCGAAATCCAGCCCAGCGGCTAAGTCAGCAAAGCCAGCACGTCCTCGGCTGAAGGCACCCAGCCATTGCCGCCGACTGAAAACGCCGCCGGATTCCAGTGCGGATGGTAAGTGGCCGAATCGGTGACGGTATATAGCGCAATCGTAGGCCTGGCAAGGCTTTCAGCCAGATGCGTCATACCGGTATCTACGCCGATCACTCGTTCAGCCCCAGCCATCAAGCCCGCCATTTCGGTAATGCTCAAGGCAGGGGCCACTTTGGCCAGCGTGAGGCCCTGCGCCAGCCGCTGGGCAAACTCGTGTTCATGCGGCGCGCCCCAAGGCAATACCGCCGCCAGCCCCTGCCCTTCCAGCGCGCGCAATACGGTCAGCCAGGATTCGAGCGGCCAGGTTTTCTCGGCCTTGGACGCGGCGTGAAAACACAAGACATAGGGCTGCGCTGGCAACCAGTCCGGCTGAAAACGCGGTGCTTGCAGGCCAAAATCGGGTAAGCCGGACACTGTGTACGACAAAGCCAGCGCCGCATACTGGCGATACCAGTCAATGGCAGGCAAACCGGCGTCGGGCGACACCTGGCGGTGATAGGCATAACGCGCCACTGGCTCGCCCAGCCGGTAATCGGGCGGCCCGATGATCTGCGCGGCATGTGCCACCCGGCTCAGTAGCGCGCTCTTGATCATGCCGTGGCAATCGAGCACCACATCGTAGCGCTGCTGGCGCAAAACGCTTAAAGCCTCTTTCAAGGCTTTGGCGGCCTGTCGCAGCGGCATTTTTTTCAAGCCACGCAGCGGCACGGCAATTACCCGGTCCAACGCCGGGTGCATGGCAGGCAGAGCCGCACATTGCTGATCAACCACCCAGTCGATTTTGACGCCGGGAAACTGCCGCCGGATGTCATTGAGCATAGGCAAAGCAAATAGCACATCACCCAGAGAAGTAATTTTGGCAATCAGGATGCGTTGCATAAAATAAAAGCCATCCAGCAGGGTCAACTCGACGAGTTGCGCAGTTTAACCGACAATCACCGCTCTTTCCCGTGACACAGCACAATGAAACCAATACTGACTCTTTTTATCCTGCTCGGCAGCCTGATCCAGACTGGCTGCGCCGTTGTCACCACCACTGCGATGGTGGGCGCTGCCGCCATCAGCGTAACCACGACCGCCGTAGGCGTGACCTACGAAGCCACCAAAACCATCGGCGCTGGCGCAATTGCCGCAGGCAGCTACGCCTATGAGGCAGCCACCAGCAACCCCGACGTGAGCAAAGTACAGGTGCAGCCACTCACGACACCACAAGCCGCCGTCGTCACGCCACTATCGGACAATTAAGCCGCTGACAAATTTTTTAGCCGCATAAAAAAACCCCACCGCTTGGGTGGGGTTTTGACAGGGCTGAAAATCAGAGCGGTTTATTTGCAAACGCCCAGATCTTTCCAAACGCCCCACTGGCTGTTCACGTCCGGTGCTTCGTTGGTTGTCCACCATTTGTTTTCGAAGTTGCGGCCTTTGTAGCTCACTTTATTGCCCGGGTTGGCGTAAACCTTGCCTGATTCCCATGCAGTCACGCAAGTGCTACCTGCTGGTGTGGCCGTCGGTGCAGCAGTTGGTGCCACCGTTACCACTGGGGTAGCCGTTGGTTTCACTGTCACCACTGGCGTAGCCGTTGGCTTAGCCGTTGAAACCGGTGTTGCAGTTGGTTTCGGGCTGGCCGTTGGGACTGCCGTTGGAGCAGGTGTTGCTGTCGGTGCTACAGTCGGTGCTGGCGTTGCCGTTGGTTTTGCTGTTGGCGCTGGCGTCGTGCCTGATGGCGCGGCGATGTCGACGCGGTAAACAAAATCAGCGCCGTTGCGGCTGTAAACACGGTTTTCCTGCGCGCTTTGCACGGGTACAACCGAGCCATTTGACTGCAGTACACCAATGCTCACATAGCGAGAAGCTGCGTTCACTTTCTGCGCCAGGAAGTAGGGCCAGATGTCCATTTGTGTAGTATCAGCGCCAGTCTGTGCGTCAAAACCCGCAGTCAGCTGTACGTTTTCCAGATCGCTACCTGCCGAATCAAACAGGCGGAAAGAAACCACTGATTTTTCGGCCAGATTTTGCTGGGCACGGAGTTGACCCAGTTCTTTGTATGTTGATACGCCGCCGGAGAAATTTACGTCCGAGCATGAGTAGAATGCTTCGGCGCTATCAGAACGCTGCCAGGTTACGTAGATGATCTGCTTGCCGGTTTTCTTGGGCAATTGGCAGCTCATTTTGTAGCGTTTGTCTGCCGTCACTGGCACATTGCCCAGCTTGCAGAACTGATCCAGATGGCTCCAGTTCAACGGTGTAGTCGGGTTCCAAGTGTCATTGGTCACGTAGAACACCCAGTCACGTGTCTGGTGCGGTGCAGGTGCGTTAAAGATGAATTCGAAATTGCCGTTCGCGTCCGGAGCGATATTGCTGCTTGGCCAATCGGTACGCGCCAGATCCAGGCCTGCGTAGTTCGATTTGCTGGCAGAACACAGCTGGCCGTCTTTCACAAATGCTTTGTGATCGCCGTTTGGCAACTGGTTAACACCCGACCAGTCGTACAGGAATTGCGGGCCGCCCGAAGCGGCTACGGCAGCCTGACACGCAGCCGATTTCGGGCTTTCCGGGCCTTCCTTGAAGCAGCTTAAAACGCGGCTGATCGGCACTTCCATCGTGCCGTGACCAGAAACCAGTTGTGTAGCGCCAAACAGGCCTAATGCCAGCGCAATACGTACGGGCAGAGCACGCCCAGTGCGTTGTTCATGCATTGATCTTCTCCATCTTTGGAATGTGGTGTGCTTCACTGCGTTGATTAGTATTCTCTGATCTATCCGCATTTAAGCATTTGATTTTTTTCGATTTTAACGAATAAAAAATCGCCTTTTATTCGCCGGCAAAATTTATCAGGGCTGGATGAAAATGACAAGCAAAATGTAGTCAGAAAAAGCCACTTACAAGACCATGACGAAAGCAATTTTTAGCAGTTGTTTTTATAAAACAATCACTTGGCTAAAATCACCATGTAAGCAAAGCGGCGCCGTGTTGCTTTAACCACGCACGCTCGGTTTTCCATTGCGGGCAGGCTGCCGCAACGATCGCCCAGAAGCGCGCCGAATGATTCATTTCGGCCAGATGCGCCAGCTCGTGGATCACCACATAGTCGATCACGCTGGGCGGGGCTTGCATCAGGCGCCAGTTCAGCCGCACCACGCCTTGCGATGTGCAGCTACCCCAGCGTGTGCGCGCCGAGGACAGGGCCAGCTGGGTGGGGTGTAAATTCAGCCGTTCCGACCAGATGGCCACGCGCTCGGCAAAATACGGGCGCGCAGCGCGCTGGTAAAAGCGCGCCAGCGCCTCGGGGATATGTGCTTCACTGGCCGCACAGAGCAACAGGGCTTCGTCAGTGAGCTTGCCGCGCAAGGCCGATTGCAAAGACCGCTGCTCGCCCAGCCACCAGACGGCCGCGCCCCAATGCAGGCTGGCTGCTGGGGCGGGTGGGCGCACTTCGCGCTCGGCCAGCTTGGCTTGAATCCAGTTGAGTTTCAGGCGAATCACGCGCTCGGCTTCAGCGAGCGGCGCGCGTTGTGGCAGGATAATCGTCAGGCCCGTGGCATCGATTTTCAAACCGATGCTGCGGCGGCGGGCGCTGCGCTCGATGACATAGGGTATATGGCCAGAGGCCAATTCAAACATGCGCTGCATGGCTATACATCGGGTGAAAGGGGCAATTTATCCAAGCCGCCCATCTTCAATACCTTATTCTTCACCCTTGCGGTAGCAGGGGCCGCAGCCGGTGATTTGTTCCATTTCGCCCTCAATCCAGGCTTCAACCTCGTTGATCAGTGCCAGCGAGTTTTTGCCTTCGGGCAGAATCGGTTTGCCGATCCGCACGGTAATCTCACCCGGCCATTTGCAGAATGAGTTTTTCGGCCAGAATTCGCCCGAGTTCATCGCCACCGGCACAATCGGCACGTCGAGATCTTTCGCCAGCCGTGCGCCGCCCTGCTTGTACTGGCCACGCTCGCCCGGCTTGATGCGGGTGCCTTCGGGGAAGATCACAATCCACAAGCCTTTGTTCAGCCGATCACGCCCCTGATCCATCAATTGCCGCTGCGCCTGCGCGCGCTGGCCACGATCAATGGCAATCGGTGACGTGGCGGCCAGACCCCAGCCGAAAAATGGAATCTTGAGCAATTCACGCTTCAGCACCCACACTTGCGGCGGGAAGATCAGCTGCAAGGCCATCGTTTCCCACGCCGACTGGTGCTTGCACATAATCATTGCCGGGCCGTGCGGGATGTTTTCTGCACCTTCAACCTTGAAGCTCAAGCCGCAAGTGATTTTGAGCCAGGCAAACATCAGCCGCGACCACCAGGCAATGACTTTATTGCGATTGACCGCCGAGAGCGGAAAAATCAGCAAGGCAAGCAGAGCGAAAACCGGCGTTAACACCACCAAACCCAAGCTATATAAAACGGAGCGAAACCAGATCATTGAGCTACTTTTTGAAAGTCAGAAGGGATTAAAACACAGGCCATTATTCGGCCAGCAAGGCATCGCAAACTGCCGCCAGATCGTCAAAAATGCGTACACTGGCGGGCAATTGCGGATCAGCTTCGGTTTTGCCGCCATTGCCGGTGCGAACCAGAATCGCCTGTCCGCCCGCGCTGACCACCGCTTGCAGATCGCGCAGCGAATCGCCCACCATCAGGCAGTCTTCCACATCCACGCGAAAGCGCCGCGCAATATCGAGCACCATCCCCGGTGCCGGTTTGCGGCATTCGCAGCCGCTATCGGGCGCGTGCGGACAAAAGAAAATTGCATCAATATGCCCACCGGCGTTGACCACGGCGCGGTGCATTTTGGCGTGAATCTGGTTAAGCATATCCACGTTGATAATACCGCGCCCGATGCAGCTTTGATTGGTGGCCACCACAATGGTCCAGCCTGCGCGCGTTAATTCACCGATCGCTTCCAGGCTACCGGCAATCGGCAGCCATTCATTGGGCGATTTGATAAAGTCCGGGCGATCATGATTAATCACGCCATCCCGATCCAGAATCAACAGCTTGATCGCATCATTTTTTGCAGCGGGCATCGGTTTTCCCCGGTTTTCCCAACAATATCGGCCAATATCGGCGTGTAGGGTGCGCCGCGCACACCACTTTGAACCACCTTTCGGTGCGCAAATCCCGGCGGGATTTTCGCACCCTGCATTTTTAATCCGCCAGCAAAGACAACTCGGCCACACGGTTCATCAGCTCGGCCAAGCTGCTGAGCAGTGCCAAACGATTGCCACGCACCGCCAGATCGTCGGCCATCACCATTACACCATCAAAGAAGGCATCAACTGGTGCTTTCAAAGCCGCCAGCTGCTTCAGTGCATTGGTAAAGTCGTTCGCCGCCAGCGCATCATTCACGGGGCCTTGCACCGCTTGCAATGCCGCGAACAGCTCTTTTTCCGCAGCTTCTTGCAGCAGCGCTTCGTTCAACGCCGGCGCTTCGCCTTCGACTTTTTTCAGGATATTGCGAATGCGCTTGTTCGCCGCTGCCAGCGCTGCCGATTCTGGCAGGGCCTTGAATTCGGCAACCGCTGCCAAACGTACTGTTAGGTCGTTAATCAGCGTTGGCTTAAGCGCCAGCACAGCGTCGATGTCAGCTGCCGGATAGTCGGCAGCGAGCAGGTTTTTCAGGCGGTCGAGCATAAAGCCGTACAGGCCTTCCACCGTACCTTCCGCGATCAAACCGGCTGGGAAGCTTGCTGCTGTTGTCGATAGCAAGACTTTCAGATCCAGTGGCTGAACTAAGGCCATGCGCAATACACCCAGCGCGGCGCGACGCAGCGCGAACGGGTCTTTATCGCCAGTTGGAATCAAGCCAATGCCGTAAATACCAACCAGTGTTTCTAGCTTGTCGGCCAGTGAAACGGCTTGCGCAATTGCACCCTCAGGCAGGGTATCGCCCGCAAACTTAGGCTTGTAGTGCGCTTCAACCGCATACGCCACCTCGGTATCTTCGCCATCGTGCTTGGCGTAATACTGACCCATAATGCCTTGCAGCTCAGGAAATTCGCCGACCATATCGGTCGACAAATCAGCTTTGGCCAGATAGGCAGCGCGCGTGGCTTTGCTTACATCGGCACCGAGCAGCTTGGCGATTTCACCGGCGATGCTTTCCAGACGCGTTACGCGCTCCAGCTGCGAGCCAATCTTGTTGTGGTAAACCACATTGGCCAATTTGCCAACGCGGGTATCGAGCTTGGCTTTTTTGTCTTGCTCGAAGAAGAATTTGGCATCCGACAGACGTGCACGCAGTACGCGTTCGTTACCGTTGATGATGTGGCTTGGATCGTCCGTTTGCAGATTGGATACCAGCAGGAATTGATTCATCAGCTTGCCATTGGAATCGAGCAGCGGGAAGTATTTCTGGTTTTGCTGCATCGTCAGGATCAGGCATTCCTGCGGCACGTTCAGAAATTCAGCTTCAAACTCGCCCTTGAGCACTACCGGCCATTCAACCAGCGCGGTCACTTCGTCAAATAGTGCATCATCAGCGGCAATCGTGGCGTTCAGCGCGGCAGCGGCTTCTTTGAGTTTTTCACCGATCAGCGCGCGACGGGCGGCGAAGCTGGCGATCACTTTGCCTTCATCGTGCATCTGTCGTGCGTAGCCTTCGGCTGTGTTCAGGCTGATTTCGCCCTTGGACAGGAAACGATGGCCACGCGTTATGCGGCCAGATTCGAGGTGCAGCACTTGACCGGCGATCACATCGCTGCCGTGCAACATCGTCAAACCATGCACCGGACGAATAAACTGACCTTCACGGTCTGCCCAGCGCATCATTTTTGGCGCAGGCAGTTTTTTCAATGTTGCCGCCACAATGTCGCTCAATACCGCAGCCAATGGCTCGCCCGCTTTCACTGAGCGGAATACATACACGTCCTGTTTGCCATCGTGCACGGTTTCCAGGCTATCGATCGCTTCTGGTGCTAGGCCGCAAGAGCGAGCAAAACCCAGCAACGCCGGGCTTGGCTTGCCGTCTTTCATGCCTGCCGAAACGGCTGGGCCGCGTTTTTCAATCGACTGCTCGGGCTGCACCGCGGCCACGTCGGCGATCGTTACTGCCAGACGACGCGGGCTCGCGAAGGTAACTGCTTCGGCACCGGCTGGCGCAAAGCCCAGCTTCACCAGCTCGGCAAAAATACCGTCGGCAAACGCCGCGCCCAGCTTGGGCAGCGCTTTGGGTGGCAATTCTTCGGTAAAGAGTTCAATCAGTAGTGTTGGATTCATGTCTATTTGGCCGCTCTGCAGCCACCTCTTAATCGTTGAACAAAGCGCCTGTCGGGCTTTGTGCTTACTCGTTTTCTGCAGCGTCTTTGGCCGCCATCATTTTACAAATCTGGTTCACAAAGTCTTCGCCAAAAGTACCGGGCTCAGGCTTGGCAAATTCCCACTGAAAACCCGGCACATCGTAGCGGGCTACTTCGTCGTCATTTTCGTCATTCATCGACACCGACACGCCCGCCATTTTGCCCGATGGGCAATCAATCACCTGCCGCGTGTATTTATTGCGGTATTTGCCTTTGGAAGTGCCATCAATCTGGTCTTCGTTAAAGCGCTGCACCATCCAGACAAAGGTGTAGTTCTGCTCGGCAAAGCCTTCGTCGTGCTTGATCGAATTGACATCAACCAGCGTTTCAAACTCGGGCATTTTGCCGTAGCTGCGCCAATCGGTTTTTTTGTATGGCACGGGCTCAGGGCCTTCGGCGATATCTTCATACTTTTTGCACGCCGTTAATGAGCCGCCTAAGAGCCCCAACAGAATAATGCCCGGAAGATATCGCATGGAAAGACTCCTTGACGCGATGAAAGATTATTTCGCCACAACCAGCTCAGCGGGTGAACACATCGGGAAACCCAGCGCCTCGCGCGAGTCGTAATACGCCTGCGCCACCAGTCGTGCCAGCGTGCGCACACGGCCAATGTAGGCTGCGCGTTCAGTCACCGAAATCGCACCACGCGCATCGAGCAAGTTGAACATGTGCGAACACTTCATCACCATCTCAAAACCAGGCAGCGCCAAGCCGCCTTCGATCAGGCGACGCGCTTCAGATTCAAAGTGATTGAATTGATCAAACAGGAAAGGCACGTTCGATTGCTCGAAGTTGTAGATTGATTGCTCGACTTCGTTCTGGTGGTAAATATCGCCATAGGTCACTTTCTGGCCATTTGGATATTCAGTCCAAACGATGTCGTAGATATTATCTACCCCCTGCAGGTACATCGCCAGACGCTCCACGCCATAAGTGATTTCGCCCAATACTGGCTTGCAATCGAGTCCGCCGACTTGCTGGAAGTAGGTAAATTGCGTCACTTCCATCCCGTTGAGCCACACTTCCCAACCCAAGCCCCACGCGCCCAAAGTCGGGCTTTCCCAGTCGTCTTCGACAAAGCGCACGTCGTGCACTTTGGTGTCGATACCCAGGTATTCGAGCGAGCCCAAATATAATTCTTGGATATTGTCTGGCGATGGTTTCAACGCCACTTGGTATTGGTAGTAGTGTTGGCAGCGGTTTGGATTTTCACCGTAGCGGCCATCTTTCGGGCGGCGGCAAGGCTGCACGTAGGCGGCGTTCCAAGGCTCTGGGCCGAGCGAGCGCAAGAAAGTGGCGGTGTGGAATGTACCGGCACCGACTTCAATATCATAAGGCTGCAGCAAAGCACAACCGTGGTCGCTCCAGTAATTCTGGAGTTTTAATAGAATTTCCTGAAAAGTCAGCATGGCTCTTTGGGCGCACTGGGCGCGTTTACGTTCTGAATGTTCGCAATTCTACTTGTTTTTGCCGGGGAATAGCCATGAGTCATCACGACAAGCGGCGCTCTGCAACACGGCAACAACGCTGCAATGCAGCAATTGCGGCAAAATACCTACGCCGAGCTGAATAAAATCAGGCCTTCGCCGCAAGACATCAGCGCCTGGCTCGTTTATGCTTGAGCCTTCCGGGGCTGGCTCGCTTAGGCAATATTGGCCTGCAACAGCCGCCCCTGGCCTTTTTAAATCCGACACGCTGCACGCCATGCTGAAAAAATCCGTACTGCTCGTCCTGAGCTGCCTGCTGGCAGCCAGCGCCAATGCCCGCATCAACCTTGACCAAGTCCGTGAAGCGGCCCGCGCCCGTGATCTGGCAACTCTGGCCCAGATCAGCGAACAAAGCACGGGCGATCCGCTGGAAATGTATCCACGGTTTTATTTACTCAGCACCCAGATCAACCAGACCGATTCAGCCGATGCGAATCAGTTTATCCAGCGCTACAGCCCCAGCCCACTGGCCGAGCGCTTTACCAACGAATGGCTAAAAGAGCTAGCGCGCCGCCAGAGCTGGGCCGAGTACGAGGCGCTTTATCCGCGGCTCGATAGCCCCAATACCGAACAGATCTGCTTCAAGCAGCAGGCCGCCTTGCTGCGCGGTGATGCCTCAAGCATCCCCAATCACAAAAACCTGTGGTTTAACGCCAAAGCGCTGCCCGGTACGTGCAATATGCTGTTTGATACCTTGTTTGCCAACGGTCTGCTGAGTGAGGAAGACGCCTGGTGGCGCATCCGGCAGGCATTTAGCAATAGCGCCAACAGCAGCAATAGCCAGCCCGATCTGGCACGTCAGCTGGCGTCCCGCGTGGGCAACCCGCCTGAGCTTGGCGCCAAATCGGTCAGTGCCGTTCACAACGCGCCGGAAAAAGCCATAGCCAAAATCAATACCAATAGCCGCGCTGGCCGCGAACTATGGCTGTATGCGGTCGAAAAAATCGGCCGAAAGAACCCGCAACAAGCAGCCAGCCTGATCAGCTCGGCCAGTTGGCTGGCACCGGCAGATCAGCAATTTGCCTGGCAGCAGCTGGGCTTGCTGGCGGCACGCCGCCTCTTGCCCGAAGCATCGCGCTGGCTTGAGCGTGCACACCTGAACGACATCAGCGACGATGACCGGGAATGGGCCATTCGCGCCGCGCTACGCGTAAGCGACTGGAAAATGGTTGAACAGCGCATCAATGCCCTGCCCGCACATCTGCAGCAAGGCAATACTTGGCGCTACTGGAAAGCCCGCGCCTTGCTCGCGCGCAATCAGAGCGCGACCGCCAATGCCTTATGGCTGGGTTTGTCCGATCAGCTCGATTTTTACGGCCTGCTGGCGCGTGAAGAAATCGGCCAGATTCTGAGCGCCCCAACACCGGTTTACAAAGCCAATACGGAAGACCTTAAAGCCATCCACAGCCTGCCCGGCGTGCTACGCGCCTTGCAACTGAACGCACAAGGCTGGCGCACTGAGGCCACGCGCGAGTGGAACTGGGCGATGAAAGGCCTGAGCGATCAGCAATTGCTGGCCGCTGCCGAGCTGGCCTCGCGCAACCGGATGTACGATCGCAGTATTTATTCGGCAATGCGCCCCAAAACCATGCAGGATTTCACTTTGCGCTTTCCGCAACCCTACCGCGATTCGGTCGAGCCCGCCGCCAAAGCCTACGGGCTTGATCCGGCCTGGGTTTTTGGCCTGATCCGGCAGGAAAGCCGCTTTATCGCCGACATCCGCTCCAGTGCGGGCGCCACCGGCCTGATGCAGCTCATGCCCGCCACGGCGCAATGGGTGGCCAAACGACTTGGCATGAGCGATTTTACGATGGCGGACATGAGCGACCCCGAAATCAACCCGCAGCTGGGTAGCTACTATCTGGCCTACTGGAACGAGCGCTTTGGCGGCAATCCGGTGCTGGCCACCGCCGGCTATAACGCAGGCCCCGGCAACGCCGCCAAATGGCGTGACGATAGCGAAATGGAAGCGGCGATATATATTGAAACGATTCCGTTTAGCGAAACACGCGATTACGTCAAAGCCGTACTCGCCAACGCCAGTCACTATTCGCATTACTACAACGGCAGCCCAAGCCAGATCCTGAAACGGCTGCCACCGGTTGCAGGAAAAAACAGCGTGAGCAGCAAGGAGTAAGCCACCCTGCGTGTGAGCAACACAAAACTGGACATAACAACAATGGGTATATGGCTGCAGATCAATTTCATCAATGACTTCAGCCACATACCCATCAGGCAATACAAGCTGCAATCTAGAATCATCACCCCAAGGAGTCTGGCATGCAATTAGTCATCGGCAATCTGCCTGTAGATAGCAGCGCAGAAGACGTTTACACCCTGCTAACGCAGCAATTGGGCGCGCCTGAGCCAACAGAAATCCGGGTCGAAAACGGCAGCGGCGAGCTCAATGCGCTGGCAATTGTCCGCTACCCGGACGATACGCCAGAGGCACTGGGTAGGGTACTGGACGACAAGCTCTCCGGCCTGCATTACCAGGGGCATGATCTGGATGCCACAGTGACTCACCACTTCAAGGAGTAAACCCATGCGCGTGGCGGTGTTTGATAGCAAAAGATTTGATCGCACAACGCTTGAAGCGGCCAATCAGTCGGTGGGCCACGAGCTGGTGTTTTTTGAAGAACGTCTGGGCGCGCATACTGCGCCGCTGGCCGAAGATTTTGACGTGGTGTGCCCATTCGTCAATGACCGGCTGGATCACAAAACCATCTGCCGGCTGGCCAAGCTGGGCGTCAAGCTGATTGCGCTGCGCTGCGCCGGGTTTAACGGCGTTGATCTGGCGGCTGCGGCCGAATTCGGTATTGCCGTCACACGCGTTCCGGCTTACTCGCCCGAAGCCGTGGCCGAGCATGTGTTTGCGCTTTTGCTCACGCTCAGCCGCAAGACGCACCGCGCTTATAATCGCGTGCGCGAAGGCAATTTTCTGCTTGAAGGGCTGGAAGGCTTTAATTTGCACGGCAAAACATTCGGCATTCTGGGTGCCGGCAAAATCGGTCTGGCCACCGCGCGGATTGCGCGTGGATTTGGTTGCACCGTGCTGGTGTATGATCCGTTTCCACCTGCGCACTGCGATGTCAATTGCACCTTTATGTCGCAAGAAGAAGTCATGGCGCGGGCCGATATTATTTCGCTGCACACGCCTTTGCTCGAAAGCACGCACCATATGCTCAACCCACACTCGATTGCCACGATGAAAAAAGGCGTGGTGATTATCAACACCAGCCGGGGTGGGCTGATCGACACCAAGGCGGCGATTGCAGCGCTCAAATCCGGGCAGATTGGTGGCCTGGGTCTGGACGTGTACGAGCATGAAGAAGGCGTGTTTTTTGAAGACCTGTCCGACAGCGTGCTCAAAGACGATACGCTGGCTCGCCTGACCACTTTTCCGAATGTACTGATTACCTCGCATCAGGGTTATCTGACCGATGAGGCGCTGAAAAACATCGCCAATACCACACTGCAGAATATCAGCGACTTTGCCGCTGGCCTGCCGCTGGTCAATGAGGTAAAAACAGCTCTTTGATCGGTAAACACGGAGCGGGCGACATCGAAACGATACCCCGCAGCCGCATGCTTGCCCTGACAGTTTGAAGCAATGAAAAAATCTACCCAATCCTCGCTCAGAAGCAAGCCGCTGGCCTCGCGCTGGTTACTGACGCTGCCATCATTTGCCGCGGCGCTATTCAGTCTGGCGCTGGCTGTCTTTCTGATTTTCACCGCCTACAGCGAGCAATCGGCGCGCAATCACAGCCTGACGCAGGATCTGCTCTGGCAAAAGCAGGCGCTCAATACCCGGGTGGAAAACTTCACGCACCAGCTGCGCACCGTGGCCGCCAGCATGGCGACCGATGGGCTGGCCTCGGCCGAATTTACCGCGCGAACCTTGTCGCTGCTGCAGGATTCGCCGGAAATCATTTCGCTCGAATACGTGGATGAAACCGGCCAGCGGCGCTGGCGGCAACCGGAAATCAAGCCTGACGGTCTGCCCGATTATCATCACCCAGCCATTATCGCGATCCGCGACGCCGTGCTGGCTGGCGAGTCGAGTAGCTATAGCCGCATTATTCTGGACGTACCCGATAGCCCGACACTGGCGATTGCCGTGCCGATCCGGCTCAATTTCAATGGCCGCCATGTGCTGATTGCCCAGCTTAATTTGCGTACCATGCTGCAGCAGCAGGTGCCGTGGTGGATTTCACAGCGCTACCAGATCAGCCTGTGGGACAAGGAAAAGCTGATTGCCGGCAAGTTCGATCGCGCGCACGACGCCAGCAAATTCAATAGCAGCATTGATCTGTCGTGGCCGCCCAATCAGCTGACGCTGACTGCCCACGTTTACGCCCAGCGGCGCGATAGCTGGCAAACCGCGCTCACCATTGTGGTGGCAGCGCTCTCCTTGCTAATGCTCGCGTCCACCTGGGCCTTGCGACGGCATATCAAGGAGCGGCAAAAAACCGAGGCACAGCTGCGCCAGGAGCAAGCCTTGCGCGAATCAATGGAAAACTCGCTGGTCACCGGCATCCGCGCGATGGATTTGCAAGGCCGCCTGTTTTATGTGAATCGCGCTTTTTGCGAAATGGTCGGCTATAGCCAGGAGCAATTATTCGGCGCGTCCCACCCCATGCCCTACTGGCCGCCGGAAGAAATCGAGCAATGCATGGCTATTTATCGCGCCATTCTAAGCGGGCGCGCCGACACCACCGGCTACCAGATGCGCTTTATGCGCAGCAATGGCGAGCGTTTTGACGTGCGCCTGTATGCCGCCAAGCTGATCGACGGCGATGGCGTGCATACCGGCTGGATCAGCGCGATTTACGATATTACCGAGTTGCAACGCGAGCGCGAGGCGCTGCAAGCTTCGCACGAACGCTTTGTGGCCGTGCTCAATGGTCTGGACGCTGCCGTTTCGGTTTCCGACGCGGTAAGCGGCGAGCTGCTGTTGTCCAACCGCCATTTTGACAGCGCGTTCAATATCCCGGATCGGCATGGCCGCTATTGCAATATTCCGCTGGTTCGCCGCAGCAAAGGCGCGCCAGTCGATAGCGAGTGGTTTGACGATTACCACCAGCATTGGTATCAGGTGAAAAGCCGCAGCAGCATCTGGGTCGATGGCTCCGAAGTCTGGCTGGAAATCGCTACCGACATCACCATGCTCAAAAACGCGCAGGAGCAGGAGCGCCAGCAGAAAGAGCAATTGCAGCAAACCACGCGGCTGATCAGCATGGGCGAAATGGCATCCAGCCTGGCGCACGAACTCAATCAGCCGCTGGCGGCGATTGCCAGCTACGCTACTGGCTGTCGCAATGTCTTGTCACAGGACAACCCCAATATTGCCCAGCTTGATCAGGCCATCGAGAAAATGGCCGCACAGGCCAAGCGTGCGGGCCAGATTATTCGGGGCATTCGCGAATTTGTGCAGCGGCGCGCACCGCATCGCAAGCGCTGCGAAATCGCCGATTTGCTCGACACGGTGCAAACGCTGCTCAGCGCCGAAGTCAAAAAGGCCCAGGTCAAACTCAGCGTCAGCGACACCCGCCACTTGCCGCCGATTTATGCCGACGCGGTCATGCTGGAGCAGGTGATTTTCAATCTGATGAAAAATGCCATCGAAGCGATGGCCGAAACACCGGTCAAGCAACGCACATTAGATGTTAAAGTACGGCGCGACGATGAAATGCTGGCCGTCAGCATCACCGACCGCGGCACCGGCATTAGCGCCGAACAGATGGAACAACTCTTCAAACCGTTCTATACCACCAAGGGCAGCGGGATGGGGATGGGACTCAATATCTGCCGCTCGATCATCGAACACCATCAGGGCCGTCTGTGGGTTGAAGCCAACCCCTTGGGCGGAAGCTGTTTTCACTTTACACTGCCACTTTCTATAGAGAGCGAAGCCTATGAGCCTTAATCGCCACATTGCCATTGTTGATGACGACGACGCCATCCGCGACGCTCTGTCGTGGCTGTTTTCCACCCGCAATCATTCAGTACAGCTGTTTGCCAGCGCCGAAGAGCTGCTGGCCAATTACAACCCGGACGCGTTTGGCTGCCTGATTCTGGACGTGCGCATGCCCGGCATGGGCGGTATGGAATTGTTTAGCAAGCTGCAAGAGCGCGCCTACACGCCGCCGGTAGTGTTCCTCACCGGCCACGGCGATGTACCGATGGCAGTGGCCGCACTCAAGCAAGGCGCTGCCGATTTTATCGAAAAGCCATTTTCGGATAACGACATCGTCGATCTGGTCGAAGGCTGCCTGTCGATGGATCAGATGAATCGCAGCGAATGGGAAAACCGCACTGCGGTCGGCGAGCGCCTGGCCTGCCTGACGCCGCGCGAAACAGAAGTCATGAAGCTGATTCTCACCGGCCGCCTCAATAAGCAAATTGCCGATGATTTGTCGATCTCGATGAAAACGGTTGAAGTGCACCGTGCGCGCATTCTGGAAAAAATGCAGGTCAAAACTGCCATGGAGCTAGCGGCACGATTGCGCGATTCAGGCGTTGACGTTAGCTAAAATACCCGGCCATGTATAACCCCAAAGGCCAATCCAGTATTGGCCTTTATTCATATACCCTACCGAGCAAGCCCAGATGTTGATGTTGATTTCCCCTGCCAAAACGCTGGACTACACCACGCCACCGACCACAGCGCAATTTACTCTCCCGGATTTTCTGGATCAGTCGCAGCAATTAATCACCGTTTTGCGCGAAAAATCCCCCGCCGACATCGCCAAGCTGATGAAGATTTCCGACGAACTGGCGGTACTCAATGTCGGTCGCTACCACAGCTGGCAGAGCGACTTTAACCCCGGCAATGCCAAACAGGCCGTGCTGGCCTTTATGGGCGATGTGTACGAAGGGCTGGCGGCCAAAAGCCTTGCCCCGGCGCAGCTTGAATACCTGAGCCATCATCTGCGGATTTTATCGGGCCTGTATGGCCTGCTGCGCCCGCTGGACCTGATGCAGCCCTACCGGCTGGAAATGGGCACGCGGCTGGCCAACCCGCGCGGTGATCATCTTTATCATTTCTGGGGCACGCAAATCACCGACACCATCAATGCGCTGGAGAGCCACACCGTGGTCAATCTGGCCAGCGACGAGTATTTCAAAGCGGTGAAACCCAAGCAGCTCACCGCACGGCTGATTACGCCGGTGTTTGAAGACTATAAAAACGGCCAGTACAAAATCATCAGCTTTTATGCCAAGCGCGCGCGTGGCCTGATGGTGCGCTATGCTGCCCTCAACGGGATTGAAGACGCCGAGCAGCTCAAAGCGTTTGATCTGGAAGGGTATCAGTGGATTGAGCAGGAAAGTGATGCACAGCGCTGGCTATTTCGCCGCCGCCAGCATGATTGAAGCGCAAGCGACGTCGAACTAATATACAAGTTCACTCAGTTCTCTTAAGAGCGATTCATGCGAGCCTTCCTGCTGCTCATTCTATGTACGACCCATGCCGTACCTCTGGCCAGCGAATCTGTGCGGCTAGTGACCGCAATAGGCCCTGATAATGTTGCCAGTCCGGCGATCAATCACTTGATAGATACACTGTTTAGCCGCATCAAAACGCCTTACTCACTTGAATATCGCCCTGCACGACGAGCCGAGTTTGAATTAATCAAGGGAAAATTTGACGGAGACATCGCACGGACCAGCCTGTTTGCCCAGAGTCACCCAGATTTGATCCGGATTGACCCCCCAATCATTACGCTCAAACTCTACGCATTTAGTCACACACTGCAAATTAGGCAGATTACTGATCTGCATCAACGCAAGGTGGCCTACATACGCGGCGCCAAAATGGTCGAAACCCCTTATGGGCGACTGGCCACATTGCACCCCACGAACTCCAGTCAAGCTTGTATCAATATGGCCAAGGCACAGCGGGTTGACGTTTGCCTGATCAGCAGCGGTTTAATCAGCCAACAAGATATCGCACAAGCCCAGCGTGAATTGAACACACACATCATTAGCCAAGTTGACACCCACATCTGGCTAGCATCAAACCAGCAACAGCTCTCTAAAAAATTAAGCCAAGGACTGCTCCACATGCAGCAAGACGGCTCGCTAGCGAAACACCAGCGCAGTATCCTGAATGCGCAAGCAACTCCATCTGCATCCTCACCTTAGCGAGCAGAGTAAAGAATATTTACACCATTTCAAATGCAACTTAGTTACAATAACCCACCTCCTTTACCGCAGGATAAATCGTGCCATCCCGACTTTTAATTGCCGCCACCATAGCCATATCCAGCTGCCTCTTGACCCTGACTGTCTGGGCTAATGAGGTCAAAATGGTCAAATGGTCAGATCTGCAGCCCGATTCGGCCAGCCTGCGCGCCACGATCAATAAAATGACGCAGGAAGAAAAAACCCGGCTGATGCGCGCCGTGCAGCAGCGCGAGCTCAAGGCCATGCTCGATAACGGCAAGCTCAAAGCGTCCGAACTCACGCCCAATGACATCAAGCTGATCAAGGAAAACCACAGCGAACTCTCGGGGTTGATTAACGAAATCGAAGCATTTGAAAAAAAGCGCACGCGCGAGATGATTCCGGCGCTGAATAATCAGCAAGTGCAGCTCGATGGCTATTTGCTGCCGCTCAAGCAGAACGGCAAAAAGATCACCGAATTTTTGCTGGTGCCGGTGATTGGTGCCTGTATTCACGTCCCTGCGCCGCCACCCAATCAGATGGTCGTGGTGCAATACCCGAAAGGCTATGAACAGGGTGAGCTATTTGCGCCGGTCACCATCATCGGCAAGCTGACCATCAAATCGACCAAAGCCAATCTGGCACTGGCCGATGGCGCCAGCGATGTGGCGGTTGGCTATCAAATGCAAGCTGGCGAAGTGCGCGAATACAAAAAATCTGCTGCTAAGTAATCACCCTATACATACGAAGGTATACCCATGAAGAAATTAATTGCAATGGCCTGCATAGCAATACCCCTCTTTTCCTTTGCCAAAGAGCATGGTCACGCGCATGGCGCGCACGTCCATGGCGTCGCACAAATTGATGTGGCGATTGAGGGAAAAACACTGCTAATCGCGCTGGAATCACCCGCCGACAATCTGCTGGGCTTTGAGCGCGCACCAAAGACCGAAGCCGAAAAAGCCAAGCTCAAAACCGTCACCGAACAGCTCAAGCAAGCGGCAGCACTCTTCGCGCCCGACGCAGCAGCGCAGTGCAAAGCTGCCGCTCCGGTGGTGAATATGCCGAGTTTTAAAAAAGGCGAGCATAGCGATATCGACGCTGAATACCGCTTTGACTGCGCCAGCATACCGGCCAGCATTGCGCTGCCATTGTGGAAAAACTTCCCCAACTTTAAAAAGCTGAACGCCAATCTGGCCAGCGACAAGGGCCAGCGGCAAATCAAGCTCAAGTCGGGTCAGAGTTTGAATTTGAAATAGCGCTTGCAGACCAAAACCCCACAAACTCAATACCCCACCACTACGCCGCGCCCAAGCGGGCGCGCAAGGATTTCGCTGTGTTAATCGAGCTGGCCGATGTGCAATTTACCTGGCGCGGCGCCAAGCATGCCACTTTGGATATGCCGCAGTTCTCGCTCGCGGCGGGCGAGCGGCTGTTTTTGCATGGCCCCAGCGGCAGCGGCAAAAGCACGCTGCTGTCGCTGCTGACCGGCATTCATCTGCCGCAGCGAGGCGAAATCCGCATTCTGGGGCAAAACCTCGCGGCACTCTCCAACACCGCCCGTGATCATTTCCGCGCCGACCACATTGGCTATGTGTTTCAGCAATTTAATCTGCTGAGCTATTTGTCGGTGCTCGATAACGTACTGCTGTCTTGCCAGTTTTCCAGAATCCGCCGCGAGCGTGCGCAGGCTTTTTCCGGCAGCACCAAGGCACAGGCGCTGCATTTGCTCGACCGGCTTGATTTAACTCCCTATCTCGAACGGCCAGTCAGCGCACTCTCAGTCGGCCAGCAGCAACGCGTGGCACTCGCCCGTGCGCTGATTGGCGCACCGGAAATCCTGATTGCCGACGAGCCGACCTCTGCGCTGGATGCCGAGCGGCGCGCCGCGTTTATCCAGCTGCTGTTTGAATGCGCACACGAGCACAACACCGCAGTGCTGATGGTCAGCCATGATCCGCAGCTCGCCGCCGCGTTTGATCGCAGCGTAAGCCTGGCCAGCCTCAATCGCTGCAGCGTGGAGGCCGAAAATGCTTAAGATTGCACTGCGCAGCCTGCTCAATCGCCGCCTCACTGTCGCGCTAGCGGTGCTGACCGTCGCACTGTCGGTGCTGTTGCTGGTCGGCGTCGAACGCCTGCGTAGCGAGGCGCGCAGCAGTTTTGCCAACACCGTCAGCGGCACCGATCTGATCGTCGGCGCGCGCACGGGCTCGGTGCAATTGCTGCTCTACAGCGTGTTTCGCGTCGGCAACGCGACCAATAATATCGACTGGGATAGCTACCAGAAATTGGCCCAAGATCGCCGCGTGGCGTGGACGATTCCAGTGTCTCTGGGCGATAGCCATCACGGTTTTGCCGTGCTCGGCACCACGGGCGATTATTTCAAATATTTGCGCTATAGCGAAAACTCCGCTTTGCAATTTAATCAGGGCGTTCCCTTCTCGAAGACGAATGATGCGGTACTCGGTGCCAATGTCGCGACCAAAATGAGCTACCGCCTAGGGCAAAACATCGTGCTGACTCACGGCAGCGGTGAAGGCGCAATGTCTGAACACACCGATCAGCCGTTCACCATTATCGGCATTCTCGCGCCAACCGGCACGCCGGTCGACGACACCGTGCACGTCTCGCTCGATGGCCTGACCGCGATTCACGAAGGCTGGGAATCGGGCAGCGCATCTTTGCTCTCCAGCACCGGCGTGCTGGCCGCCGATCAGGATAGAGCCTTGCCGCCGCCAAGTAGCATTACCGCGTTTTATGTCGGGCTGAAATCACGCACGGCGATTTTTAGCTACCAGCGCGCCGTGAATCAATACGCCGATGAATCGCTGATGGCGATTATGCCGGGCGTTGCACTATCCGAGCTGTGGCAATTGATGCGCATCGCCGAGCAAGCGCTCACAGTCGTATCGGGCTTTGTGCTGGTCATCGGCCTGATGGGTATGCTGACCGCGCTGCTGACCGGACTCAACGAGCGCCGCCGCGAAATGGCGATCTTGCGCTCGGTTGGCGCACGCGCCTGGCAGATTTTTGCGCTGGTCATGGGCGAGACTTTATTACTGGTCAGCGCTGGCATTACGACAGGTATTGCCCTGCTCTACGCTATGCTGTTGGCTTGCAGACCCATACTGCGCGAGGTATATAGCCTGAACATTGCGATTGCAGCGCCCAGCACCACGGAGTGGTTACTTATGGGGCTGACCTTACTGGCCGGCTGCCTGATCGCCGCCCTCCCCGCCTGGCGCGCATATCGGATGTCGCTGAGCGATGGATTGAGCCCGCATTAAGTACACAAACAGCTTTGTGATCAATTCTTAGAGGTCAGACTTGTTTATCCGTGACTACATTGAGTGCTACCTTTGTAAATCCATAGCTCAGATGGAGCAATGAATACGATGGAAGACGCAGACGTTAGCAAGGTGGTATCAATTCAAATTCCGCTGGGTCATGCCTTATTGGCATGGGAAACACTCTCAAATAAGTTTTCAGATTTGCAAGCAAACAATCTTCTTTCCGACGAGGAAAGAAGATCCATCTGGGGCTTGGCCGATTTACTTGAAAATATCTTGGCTCAAAATGGATTTGACGCTCGCCCTCAAGCCGAGTGGCAAGCACTTATTAATCAGTCAAAAGCGTTTATTAAAACCATTCCGGTTGAATTTTTAGATTAAAACTACCTCTTTTTTTCCTGAACCCCGGCCAGGATTAGCGGTCTACTGGTTTTTGCTGCCAGACCAGACAAGGGTTTATCTTGCTCTATAACACTCCTCCTTCCAGCGAAACACTTCCTGCCAATTGGTTTTTCATCTTTGCCGCTTGGCTGATTGCCGCAGGCGGCACCTTGGGTGCGCTGTTTTTTGGCGAAGTCATGGGGCTGGTGCCATGTACTTTGTGCTGGTATCAGCGCATCTTTATGTTTCCGCTGGCAATTATCCTGCCGCTGGCGCTGTTTCCGCTGGACAGCAAAGTCGTTCGCTATGCGCTGCCGCTGGCTCTATTGGGTCTGGGCTTTGCCATTTATCACTGGCTATTGCAGCTGGGCATCATTCCCGTGTCGGCCAGCCCGTGTAGCCAGGGCTCGTCGTGCTCTGAGGTCAGCGCCGAATGGTTTGGCTTTCTGACGATTCCGCTGATGTCGGTCTGCGCTTTTGCAGCGATCAATATTTCACTCCTTGCCACTTTGATTCGGAAAAAACAATGAAACAGAAAACGATTTTTATCGCCGCCGCCGTCGCCCTGCTCGCGCTGTTTGTTGGCGGTACGCTGATGTTCAAGCAGCAACAGCAAGCGCAGGTGACTGAGCAAGTGCAAAGCAATCAGGCTGCGCTGATGCGTATGCATTCGCCGATTCTGGGCGCGATCAATGCCAAGGTGACGATTGTCGAGTTTCTCGACCCGGCTTGCGAAGCGTGCGCGGCGTTTTACCCGTTTGTGAAAGACATGATGGGCAAACACCCCGAGCAGATTCGCCTGGTCGTGCGCTACGCGCCGCTGCATCAAGGAGCGGATCAGGTCGCGATGGCGCTGGAAGCAGCACGCAAACAGGGCAAGTACTGGGAAGCACTGGAGGCCTTGCTCGCAACGCAGGCGCAATGGGCGATTAACCATCAGGCCGACGTGAGTCGCACACTGCCGATTCTGGCGCAGCTGGGGCTGGATATGGCGCAATTGCAAAGCGATATGCAATCACCAGCGATTGCGGCCATCGTTCAGCAGGACATCGCCGATGCGCAAACTCTGAGCGTGAATAAAACGCCGACTTATTTTGTGAATGGCCAGCCTTTGCAGAGTTTTGGCTATCAGCAGCTGAGCGACTTGATCAACAAGGCGCTGAGTGCGCCTTAAGTGATCAACACCGCGCTGGCCGCGAAGTAATCAACCAAGTTGAGATGAGAAGAAGGCGGTGAAGCCGGAAAATCAGGCTTTCACCCCGAAACGCCGCTGGGTTTTGCGGTAGATTTCGGCCATCTGCAAGGCCTTGCCATTGGCCGGGTCAATGCTGTTGACCTTGGCCAGTAACTCGTGGGCACGCTGCATATAGCTGGCGTGCCAGCCGTTCTGATTCACATAAGCGAGCAAGGCATTGATCGTATTGAGCAAGACCTGCAGATTGGACGGCATGTCTTTGGCGGCCTGCAAAAAGCGCTCGGCGGCGGCGTGCAGATCGCCGCTTTTGGCCAGCCGCACGGCTTCATTATTCATTTCAACAATGTCGGCGGCGGTGGTTTCAATCAGCGAGAGCGCTTCTTCCTCGCGGCCCTGTTCCTTGTAGATGCGCGTCACGCGGGCAGCCAGCTGTGGATCATCATGGCGATTTTTCAGCACTTGCCGCGTCAGCTGCAGCGCTTCGTCATGGCGATTTTGCGCCAAGCAACTTTTGGCCAGCGCCAGGCCCAGCGCGGCACCGGGCGCTTCGGCGATGGCTTTAACCCCTTGCAAGACCGCGTCCAGCTGCTGGCGCGCCTTGGCTTTGTCGCCCATTTTCAACGTGATGTCGATGTCCAGCACGTCGGCCATGATTTTGTCGTTGCTACTGCGAAAATCCTTGCGCAAATGCTCGGTGGTTTTGCGCGCTGCGGCTACATCGCCGCGCGAGAGCTGCACCTCGGTGAGCTGGCTGTAATCGCTCACCTGCGGCCAGAAAGAAAACCGCGCCAGCCGCACGGTTTCGGCCAGCGATTGCTCGGCCAGCGGCAAATCGCCAGCGATCATGGCCACTTCGCCCAGCTCGCGCATCCGGTTGACCACAAAGGGAGATTTTTCCACCGCACGGCTTAGCGTGAGCTTGGCCGCGTTGATCTGGTGCTGCGCCTGCTGCGTGCGCGCCAGCCAGTCGTAGGCTTCCAGCACCAGTTCGTGCTCGTTCATCACCTGCTGGAAAATCAGCTGCGCTTCGTCGTATTCGCGCAAATGAAACTGCGCCTTGCCCAGCGCCATTTTGGCCCAGGCCAGATCGGCTTTGGCCAGCAGGCCACGGCACATATCGCGCGTTCCGGCCCAATCGGCCACCCGCAGCATCAGGTGGATTTTCATCCGCATAAAATCAAGCGCGTCGTCACCGCCTTGCTCGATTTCAAAATTGCATAACGAAATAGCGCGCAGAAAATCATGCGCAATGCTGGCGTCGTCAATCGGTTTGAAACGCTGCTTTTTGCGCAGCGCGCGCACAATGCGCTCGTACAATGTCTCGCCAGTAAAAGGCTTGAGCACAATCGCATCCGGTGCCAGCTCGGCTGCGCCGATGACTTTGGTAGATTGGCGCTCACCAGTGAGCATGATAAATACGCAGCTGGCTTTGAGCAGGGCGTGGCGGCGCGCTTCTTCAAACAGGTACAAACCATCAAAGCCGGTGCCCAGATCATAAGCACACAGCACAATGTCGTAGGCGGTACGGCGCAGCATGGCAATGGCCTCGGCGCTGCGATTGGCGTACACCACCGATTGCGCGCCAAACTGGTTCAGCGTCATGCCCATGGTCGCACGCATTTCGGCAACATGCTCGATCACCAATATTTTGAATTGCGACAGATCGTTCACATTGATGGTCGGCTCGGGAGTGTCTACCGGAGCACGATCAACAAAGGAATAGGCACGCACTTTTGAAGCCATTAAATACCCCAGCTATGTAATTGCTTGCAGAAATTATCCACATTACCCTGCAGAGCAATACCCCTAGATAACTGTCAGCTTGGCATAGGCCACCGCCAGCCATTTGCTGCCATGCTGGGCGAAATTGACCTGCACATTGCCGCTGGCGCCGCCCTCGTGGTCGGTCACCACGCCGCGACCGAATTTGTGATGTTCGACCTTGGTACCGATGCTCAAGCCATGTTCGGGCGTTGATTTGGCCACTTTCTGCGCCGGAGCCGCGTAGGCTGTTCCTGCACTATAGCTGCCCGCAGAGCTGTAACCACTGGGCGCGTAACCACGATTCAGAAATTTAAGCAGCGGCTGCGGGATTTCTTCCAGAAAGCGGCTGGCCACGCCATAACGCGTCTGGCCATGCAGCATGCGGCTTTGCGCCAAAGTCAGATACAGCCGTTCGCGCGCGCGCGTGATCGCCACATACATCAGGCGGCGCTCTTCCTCCAGCCCTTGCGCGTCGCCAATGCTATTGTCGTGCGGGAATAAACCTTCTTCGAGACCGGTCAGAAATACCGCTTTAAATTCCAGCCCTTTGGCGGCGTGCACCGTCATCAATTGCAAGGCTTCTTCGTGTACCCCGGCCTGATGGTCACCGGCTTCTAGGCTGGCGTGCGACAGAAAAGCAATCAGCGGATTCTGATCTTCTTCAACACTAAACGTCGCGGCGGCATTGATCAGCTCTTCCAAATTGGCGACACGTTCTTCACCATCTTTTTCATTTTTATAATGCTCAAGCAGGCCGGACAGATCGAGCATCATATCGACGATTTCCATCATCGGCAGACCATCGGCCTGATTGCGCATCGCTTCAATCATATGCACAAATTTGCCAATCGACGCCGCGCTGCGCCCACCCACTCCGCAGGCGGCTTGCCATAAAGTCGAGCCTTCAAGCCGGGCTTTTTCCTGAATACTTTCGATTGAGCGCGCCCCAATCCCACGGGTCGGGAAATTAATCACGCGCAGCAAGGCATTATCATCGGACGGATTGGCAATTAAGCGCAAATAAGCCAGCGCGTGTTTGATTTCCTGCCGCTCGAAAAAGCGCAGGCCGCCATAAACACGGTAAGGCACGGCGGCAGAAAACAGTGCGTGTTCAATAATCCGCGATTGCGCATTGCTGCGATACAAAATGGCCACGTCGGACGCTGCCATGCCTTCGCGAATCAGTGTTTGCGCTTCTTCAACGATAAAGTTGGCTTCTTCAAAATCGGAAGCACCTTCAAACACGCGGATGGGTTCGCCACTGCTCGCATCGGTCCAGAGCTGCTTGCCTAATCGCTGCGTATTATTGGCAATCACTGCATTGGCCGCGTCCAGAATATTGCCGTGACTGCGGTAATTCTGCTCGAGCCGGATCACATGCTTGACGGCGTAATCGCGCTGAAAATCCTGCATGTTGCCGACATTAGCACCACGGAAGGCATAGATGGACTGGTCATCATCGCCAACAGCAAAAATCGCGCCGGAATCACCGGCAAGTAATTTGAGCCAGGCGTATTGCAAGCGGTTGGTGTCCTGAAATTCATCAACCAGAATATGCACAAAACGCTGCTGGTAATGCGCCCGAATGGCCGCGTTATGGCTTAGTAATTCGTAGCAGCGCAGCAGCAATTCGGAAAAATCGGCCACACCTTCGCGATTGCACTGTTTTTCATATTCTTCGTAGGCAATGCGCAAATGCCGCGAATAATCATCCCACGCGTCCACATCCCCGGCACGGCGGCCATTTTCCTTGTGGCCATTAATATATTGCTGCACCGTACGCGGCGGGTATTTGTCATCGTCCAGATTGAGCAATTTCAATACCCGCTTAATCGCCGCCAATTGCTCCTGCGTATCCAGAATGGCAAAAGCCTCTGGCAAACCGGCATCACGATGATGCAAACGCAACATTCGATTACATAAACCATGAAAAGTACCCACCCATAATCCGCGCGGATTTAATGGCAACATACTGGTAATGCGGGATAGCATTTCTTTGGCTGATTTGTTAGTAAACGTCACCGCCATTAAACCGGAGGGGCTACAGGCACCGGTTGATAATAACCAGGCAATTCGCGTCGTTAATACCCGGGTTTTACCACTACCGGCTCCCGCCAGGATCAGCGCATGCGTGGCCGGCAATTGCACTGCGGCAGCTTGTTCGGGATTGAGTTTTTCGGTTAATGGATGTGACATGGGATTTTCTACGGTTTAAGCCTTGAGCTGCTTATATTAACGCTTAAAACAAAACAGGGCAGCCTAAGCTGCCCTGTTTTTCAATTCAAGCCATTATTTCAACGAACTATCGCGTAGCGAGAGCGCCAAGTACAAGGCAAAAATTGGTGAAACCCGGAATGTACGTTTAGTACATGAGGATTTTGAATCAATTTTTAACGCAGTAATTGACGCTCGTAGCAGCGTTAGATGCGGATGCTGTCCAGTGTTGCGCCATTGGCCAGTGCATCATGCACCCACTGTGGCTTGCGGCCACGCCCAGTCCAGGTTTGGCTAGCGTCGCTTGGATTTGCATATTGCGCTTTAACCGGCTTTTTCGCGCTTTTTTTGCCTGAAGCCATTTCGCCGAGCAATTCGGCAACTGTAAAGCCGCTAGCTGCTGCTGCGCTTTGCAATTGGCTCAGAATACGTGCTTTTTCCTGCTCTTTACGGCGAACCAGTTCAACGTCAACTTGTGCGCGCAGTTCAACCAATTGCTGGTAATCGAGGTTAGATAAATCCATTGCATAACTCCTAGATAGGCGGTGTTTTGACTTATACCCAGCGATTATGGGGCGGCCTTTTAAATAATTCAAGGATTAATGTTTCTATTAACTTATTTAAGCAGCCATTCATTCACGGCGATTAAGTCTTTTTCTGCCAATTCACCTGCCGATGCGGCCAGCAGTAATCGCGCATACAGGTAGGTGTAACGGGCGACGATCAAATCATAACGGGTTGCATAATATTTCTGTTCGGCATTCAGGACGTCAATTGTTGTTCTTACGCCCACTTCGCGGCCCAATTTGCTGGATGCCAGCAAGCTTTCACTCGATTTTAAAACCTGCTGCAAGGCGCGGATTTGTGCAGCCCCCGCATTAACGCCTAGAAAAGCCTGTTTGGTCGCCTGCTCGACATCGCGGCGGGTCGCTTCTACTGTATCGCTTTGCTGGGCTTTTTTGGCCGCAGCTTCGCGCAATTTGGAAGAGCGATCGCCACCGGTATAGATCGGAATGGATAATTGCAATTTGATTGCACCCGATGAAGTCTGATCGGTGGAGCCAGAACGGGATAATCCGCTACCTGTCCAGTCATTGCCATAACTGGCCACCAGATCGAGCGTCGGCGCACTCACAGCTTTGTATTTATCAATTTCACGGCTGGCAATATCCAGCGCCAATTGCTGGCCGGCATTGCTCAGGCTGCTGTTTTGCGCTTTTTGCAACCAGCTGGCCAAATCGTTGGGAATCGGTGATTGCGGCTGCAAACGATCACCGATGGTGGCCAATTGGCTGTCATTTAAACCCGTGAGCAGACTAAAAGCGCTACTTTTTACTGCCAGATCATTTTGCGCCACAATTTCTGCCGCCAGAATACTGTCGTAACTTGCTTGTGCTTCGTCGGTATCGGTAATCGTGGCAACGCCCACTTCAAATGACTTTTTTGCAAAAGCCAATTGCTCACCAACTGCCTGTTTTTGTGCCTGCACCAGCTGCACTTTTTCCTGCGCGGCCAATAATTCGAAATAGGTTTTTGCTACCCGCAGAATTAAATCCTGCTCGGCTTGGCGATATTGCACATTGGCCAGATCGGTTTGTTTTTTTAACTGATCTGCGGCAGCAAATGCTTCGGCGCGATAAATCGGCTGCGCGGCAGAGAGTGAATAGCCGTAGGTTTGACCATTGGCCGATGTGTCAGTTAATGGCCCGCGTCCCGGAGTGTAATCGGTTTGCGAATAAGCGGTATTACCGCTCAGGGTAATTTTGGGTAATAACAAGGCTTGCCCTTGAGTGGCTTTTTCCTGCCCGGCGATCTGGGCATTTCTGGCCGCAGAAATTTGCGCATCAAATGTCGCAGCAGCCTGCCAGGCTTGCAGCAAATCAGTCGCCCAGACGCCCTGACTCAGGCTCAATAAACTCAATGCGATTAGACTCGATTTCAATTTCATGATTTGTTTACCTATTTTAATTGCCGTGATCTGCTTTCTGGCAAGGCGAGCAATTAGTAACCGTACAAAAGTTTTCCAGCAAGGCCCTGAGTCGCAGGCAGTACAAATAGTACGGCAAGACGAAAGTAACGCAGCTGGAAAGCTTTTGGCTTAGCACTGAGCAGCCATCTACTTCAACGCGGCCACGCGGTATTGCGTTGACCGCGCCAAATACCGTCTTGTCGGTCAAGCCGGTTTCAAACGGAACCACGCTGCATACAAAGCGGGCAAAAACAGCAGCGTTAAAACAGTGGCAACAAACAGCCCGCCCATAATCGCGATTGCCATTGGCCCCCAGAAGGTATCGCGCGTCAGCGGAATCATCGCCAGAATCGCCGCCAAGGCGGTCAGCATAATCGGCCGGAAACGTCGCACTGCCGAATCAATCACAGCATTCCACGGTGCCGACCCCGCGGCAATATCCTGCTCAATCTGATCCATTAAAATCACCGAATTACGCATAATCATGCCTGACAAGGCAATCACGCCCAGCGTTGCCACAAAGCCAAACGGCGCTTGAAACAGCAGCAGTGCCAGCGTCACGCCGATCATGCCCAGTGGCGCGGTTAGCAAAACCATCAACATACGCTGAATACTTTGCAATTGCAGCATGAGCAAGGTCATCACCACAATCAGCATCAGGGGCATTACAGCAGCAATTGAATCCTGACTGATTTTAGAGGCCTCCAGCGTACCACCGGCTTCAATGTGATAGCCCAATGGCAATTTGGCTTCGATTTCCTTCATCTTGGGCAACAGCGCCATCGACACATCGGGCGCTTGTGCGCCGCTCACGTCGGCACGCACGGTGAGCGCCGGTACGCGATTACGTCGCCAGATGATGCTTTCCTCGTTTTCAATCGATAGCTTGGCGATTTGCGCCAGCGGCACACTACGGCCGGTGGGGAGCGCAATCGGTAGATTTTCGAGAAAATCGAGTTGCGTGCGCTCGCCGTCTTCCAGTCGGCTCACCACGTCAATCAGCAAATTATCTTCGCGCAATTGCGTGGCTGTGACGCCCGATACGGCCATTTGCAAGGTTTGCGAGAGCTGCTGGCTGGTTAAGCCCAATTGGCGCAATTTATCCTGATCGATATTGAGACGCACCACTTTGACCTTTTCGCCCCAATCGGTATGCACCTGGCGCAGATTCGGGTGCGCGCGCATTTCAGTCGCTACCAGCTCGGCAACCTCTTTCAGTTTCTTCTGGTCTTCTCCAATAATACGGAACTGTACCGGATAACCAACCGGCGGGCCGTTCTCCAGCCGCGTCACCCGCCCGCGTACACTGGCAAAATCATTGGCAAACAGGGTTTTGATGCGTTTGAGCACGTCTTCGCGTACATGCTCGTCCTTGGTCATGACCGTGAGCTGGCCAAAGTTCAAATTCGGCATTTGCTCATCGAGCGGCATGTAGTAGCGCGGCGAACCGACGCCGATATAGCTGCTGACCGATACCACATCGGGGTCTTTCAGCATAATCGCTTCGATCTTTTTCACCTCGCGCTCGGTGGCATCAAACGACGCGGTGTAAGGCAGCCATAAATCGACCATCAGTTCAGGGCGGCTGGAGGCCGGGAAAAACTGCTTGGGCACCACCAGCGCAAACAACACCACCGACGCGGCAAACGCGCCCGCCGTCATTGCAATCGTGGTTTTGCGATAGGTAATGCACCACGTTACCGCACGACGAAAGCCGGTATAAAACTTCCCGCGATGGGGATTAAATTCATCGGCATCGTGCGAGCCATGCGGCTTGAGGTTTTCCGACAATAAGTGGTATCCCATATACGGCGTGAATAACACCGCAACCACCCACGACAAAATCAGCGCCAAGCCAACCACGGCAAAAATTGAGAAGGTATATTCACCGGCATTAGATTTAGCAAGGCCTACAGGCAGAAACCCCGCCGCAGTAATCAAAGTCCCGGTCAGCATTGGAAACGCGGTCGACGTATAGGCGAAGGTTGCGGCGCTAAATTTATCCCAGCCTTCTTCAAGCTTGAGTGCCATCATCTCAACCGCAATAATCGCGTCATCGACCAAGAGCCCGAGCGCAATCACCAGCGCACCGAGTGAGATGCGCTGCAATTCCAGGTTGAATACTTTCATAAACAGGAAAGTCAGCGCCAGCACCAGCGGAATCGACAGCGCAACGACAATGCCGGTGCGCCAGCCCAGCGACAAAAAGCTCACCGCCAGCACAATCACCACCGCTTCGAGCAACGACTTCATAAAGATATGCACGGCGTTTTTGACCACTGCCGGCTGATCAGAGACCGCATGAAACTCAATGCCCACCGGTAGAGCGCTGCGCATTTGATTGAGCGTAGCGTCAATCTGCTTGCCCATTTCGAGCACATTGCCGCCCTGCTTCATTGAAATGCCCAGACCAATTGCGTCCTGACTCACCTGGCCTTGCAAGGCAAAGCGCATTTTGGTGGTGGCCGGATTGATATTGGCGCGGAATACTTGCGCCACATCACCAACGCGGAAGGTGCGATCATTGATGGTCACTGGCGTGTTTTTGATCGTTTCAATCGCATCAAAGCCACCAGAAACACGCAGGAACACGCGCTCGTCCTGCCCTTCCACCACGCCAGCCGGGCTCACCGTATTGGTTGCGGCCAGCACCTGATTGATCTGGAATGGCGTAACGCCTATCGTGGCCAGCTTGGCGCTGCTGTATTGCACGTAGATTTTTTCATCCTGCGTACCAATCAGCGTAACCTTGTTGATGTCCTTGATGCGCAGCAGCTCGGTGCGCACGCCTTCGACGTATTTTTTCAGCTCGGCGGCAGTGAAGCCATCGGCAGTAAAGGCGTACAGGCTGCCGTAGGTTTCGCCGAACTCATCATTAAAAAACGGCCCGGCCACGCCTTGCGGCAATTTGCCTTTGGCGTCGTTAATCCGTTTGCGCACCTGATACCACGCGTCATTGACCTCTTTGGCGCGCACATGCTCGTACAACATAATGGTGATCAGCGATTCACCGGCGCGCGAATAGCTCTTGGTGTAATCGATGTAGCCTATGCCCTGCACGGCTTCTTCGAGCTTGTCGGTGACCTGCTGCTCGACCTCGGACGCCGACGCACCCGGCCAGAACGCGCGCACCACCATGGCTTTGAAAGTAAATTCGGGGTCTTCCTTTTGCCCCAGCTGGGTATAGGCCAGAATGCCAGCCAGCGAGAGCACCGCCATCAGATACAGCACCAGCGACTGATGCTTCAGCGCCCACGCCGATAAATTGAATGCTTCGCTGCGCTTAGTCATGGCTGGCTCCTGCGAGCACACGCACTGGCTGGCCTTCGCGCAGCAAATTGGCTCCGGCGGTCACCACCACCTGCCCCGGCTGCACGCCGCTGACTTTCACTGTATGTCCGGCTACCCCAACCACATTCACCGGCTGGCTTTTCACTAAGCCCTGCCCGGATTTGATATTGCTGACCAGCCAGACGCGCTGCGCCTGATCCTTGCCAAACAGCGCAGGCAACGGCAAAGAATATCCGGCAGGTATATCGCCAGAAGCCTTCTGATGAAAGACCTGCAGCGTCATACCCATCTTGATATTATTGGAGGCAGGCAATGTCACCTTGACCCGGTAAGTGCGCGTCAGGCTGTCGGCAGCAGGCGCCACCTCGCGAATCGTGCCTTCAAACTCGGCTTGCTCACCAGCCCACAATGACACTTTGACTTTCTGCCCCTCCCGCCACGCCTTAACCTTGCTTTCGGGTACATCAATCACCGCTTCGCGCTCGCCATCTTTAGCCAGCTGCAACACCGGCTGACCTGCCGCCACCACCGAGCCGGGCTCGGCCAGCGTGGCAATCACCACACCCGACACATCGGCCACCAGCACGGCGTAATTACTCTGGTTCTGTGCCAGCTGCGCCTGCGATCTGGCTTGCTCGTGCTGCTGCCTTGCCGCGGTCAGCAGTGTAAATCGTTTATCGACTTCAGCCTGGCTAATGAATTTTTGTGCCAGTAATTCCTTGCCGCGCTGAAAATCGAGTTCAGCCTGCGCCAGCTGCGCCTTGGCCGATTCAAACTGCGCACGGGCGGCATCCGCCGACAGACGCACATCACCCGGATCAAGGCTGGCCAGGGTTTGCCCCTTGCTGATCACATCGCCAACGCTCACCGGGCGGCTACTGAGTTTGCCACCGATACGGAAACCCATCGGCACAGTATGTCTGGCACGCACTTCGCCGCTATACACCTCACCGATAGGTTGATCATTGATCGCGCCCACCGTCATGGTGCGTACCGGCCGGATATCGGCCACTGGCTCGGCCGGTTTGTGGCAAGCCGCTAAACCCAGCGCCAGAAGCGCGCTGATCATCACTGCATTTTGAATCCGTGCCATGTTTAATTATCCCGCAACAAAAGTCCGTTTAATAAAATATCCAGCGTGGTATCAAGGTAGCGTCCCGGCTCGATCGGCTCGGGAGCGCAGCGACAGACCGAGTGCTGCCACAACATGGCCATCACAATCGGCGCAGACAGAATGTGCAATGCGTAATCAATATCTTTAATGACAAACTCGCCACGCCGCACACCCAGCTCGAGCACCCGGCGGATGAGTGCATCGCCAGGCACAATGAATTCATCGTGATAAAGCTTGAGTACATCGGGAAAATTGCCTGCCTCGGCAATCATCAACTTGGGCAGCGCCGACAGCTGGGTCGCGCCCATCACTTCCCACCAGGTAAAAAACACCTGCCGCAACAAATCACGCGCGCTGCCCTGCCATAAATCGACCATTTCACCCGCCAGCGGCAATTTGGGCAGCAGCAGTTCACGAATCACCGCCTTGAAAATCTCTTCCTTATTGGCAAAGTACAAATAAGGCGTGCCACGCGTGACACCGGCAGCGCGGGCAATGTCTTCGATTTTGGTCGCCGCATAGCCTTTCTCGACAAACAGCGCCAAGGCCGCCAGCAGGATTTCTTCCGGGCGGGCTTCTTTGCGGCGGGTCCAGCGTTTGATAGGGCAATTCATAATGCCGCCAAATAAATAAATGAACGTTCATTTATTATCAAACCAAAGGCATGACAACGTCAATCCCAAATTTAGCGTACCCAGCAGCACAGAAAATGGCCGCTACAGGCATTGAAGTGGCAGATATTTCACAGGCAGATGCGGTACAATCGCCGCACAAATCAACCTGCCCGCCGGAGCCAGCCATGAGCGATATTACCGCCCAAACCAAAGCCGAAATCCTGTCTGAAGCGCTGCCGTATATTCAGCGTTTTTTTGATAAAACCATCGTGATCAAATACGGCGGCAACGCAATGATCGACGAAGAATTAAAAGACGGCTTTGCCTCGGATGTGGTGCTACTCAAACTGGTGGGGATGAATCCGGTCGTCGTACACGGCGGCGGTCCGCAAATTAATGATTTGCTCGACCGGATCGGCAAAAAAGGCGAATTTATCCAGGGCATGCGCGTGACCGATGCGGAGACGATGGACGTCGTTGAGATGGTACTCGGCGGCCATGTGAACAAAGAAATCGTTTCGCTGATTAACAAACACGGCGGCAAGGCGGTGGGTTTAACCGGGCAAGACAGCCACTTCATCCGCGCGCGCAAAATGATGCTCAAGGATGATTCGGGCGACGAAACCGTCGATATCGGTCAGGTGGGCGAGATTGAAAAAATCGACCCGGCGATTGTGATGCATCTGGATGCCGCCGACTTTATTCCGGTCATCGCACCGATTGGCGTTGATGCCAGCGGTGAAAGCCTTAATATCAATGCCGACCTCGTCGCGGGCAAGCTGGCCGAAGTATTGAAAGCTGAAAAACTGATTCTGATGACCAATACACCGGGCGTGCTGGACAAAGAAGGCACGCTGCTGACCAAACTAACCGCGCGCCGTATTGATGAATTGTTTGCTGATGGCACAATTTCGGGTGGCATGTTGCCCAAAATCGGCTCGGCACTCGATGCGGCCAAATCAGGCGTCAATTCGGTCCACATCATCGATGGCCGCGTCAAACACGCTCTGCTGCTTGAAGTGCTGACCGAGCAAGGCGTCGGCACGATGATTCGTGCCAAATAAGTGCTAAACCAAAAATTCTCACGCATCGTTACTTCGCCTTGCCGTACTACTTGTACTGTCTTCGTCTCAGTGCCTTGCGTGAAAAATTTTGTCCACCTATTTAATCTCTGAGCCCAACAAATCAGTGTATTAAGAAAAAAGGGGTCGCCAGCGCGGCCCTTTTTCTTGCCTATTGCCTCAAGCCAACTACATTGGTAATACCCTACCAGCCGGGAGTCCACCAATGAAAACAGCACGCCAATTACTGGGTGACAAAGCCGAACAGCGCATTATCTCCGTTTCCCCCAATTCAACGGTTTATCAAGCCTTACAGATTATGGCGGATCACAATATCGGCGCCATTCTGGTGATGGATGGAGAAACCCTGACTGGCATTTTTTCCGAGCGTGATTACGCCCGCAAAGTAGTATTGATGGGGAAAACTTCTGCAGGTACACCGATCTCTGAAATCATGACGCACAAATTGCTATGCGTGCCGCCCAATGCTTCGGTTGATGATTGTCTGGGCTTGATGACCGAAAAACGCATTCGCCACCTGCCAGTGATGGATGGTGAAAAAGTCGTCGGGATCTTGTCGATTGGCGATCTGGTCAGAGAGAAAATTGCCGATCAGGAATTCACGATCGATCAGATGGCGCATTATATTTACGATCAGCGTATTTCCCACTAGCAAGTGACGCTCAGGCAAATCAGCTACAATAGGCCGGACAATGTTTCCGGCCTTTTTCATGCCCAGAACCTGGATTTTTGACCTCGACAATACGCTACACCATGCCGACCGACACGCCTTCCCGGTCATTGATGCGGCAATGACGCAATGGCTAACAACCCAGCTAGCCATCAGTCCGGCGCAAGCCAACCAGCTCAGGCTTAATTACTGGCAACGCTACGGCGCCACACTGCTGGGCTTGCGCAAGCATCACAAGCACCTGAACCCGCACCATTTTCTGTCTGCCTGCCATCCATTACCGACGCTGCGACAAGAACTGCACCCGATGCCTCGCCTAAAATCCACACTGGCCAGGCTGGCCGGAAAAAAATACCTGTTCACCAATGGCCCTTTGTCTTATGCCGAGATGATGCTTGATACCCTGGGCATAACCGATCATTTTGCAGGTATTGCGGCAATTGATACCGTGAAATTGCAACCCAAACCGCATCTGGCAGCGTTTCGCCAGATGCTGCGGCAATTTGCACTCTCGGCCACTGAATGCGTGATGGTAGAGGACAGCATCGACAATCTGGTCAGCGCAAAAAAACTGGGCATGAGCACGGTCTGGTTGCGAGCACACCACCATCAGCACCCGGCTGCCGATTATTGCATCCGGCACTTGCATCAGTTACTACACTGCCAGAGCTGAAGCAAAAAAAACCGCAGAAACTCGTCATGAGTTCTGCGGTTTTTTTTTTACTGCAGGGCAGACCATCGCGGCATGGCCATTCAGGCCTTAAAACACGGTTTTCATACCGACCATGACACGTGAAGTATCCTGACCGGCTTTGCCGCTGTAATCAAAGGCATTATCACCCGCACCGATGGCCGAATTGGCATCGTTCTGCACGTAGCGGCCTTCAATAAACGCGATATTGTTCTGGTTCAGTGAATAGTTATAGCGGGCAGCATAGGCTTGTGCACCGCTATCACTGTGTTTGCTACCGTTGACGCTCACATCATCCAGATTGGCGTAGCTCAGGTAAACAGCATGCTGATTCTGCTTATAGCTCGCTTGTGCCAACCACTGCCCCTGCTTCACTTCGGCACCCGGATTGAAAACATGGTGTTTATAACCGGCAGTCAAACCGAACCCGTTCTGGAATTCATAACGGGCACCGGTGTAATAGGTTTCGCTATTGAAGGTATTGGTCGCTGTTGTGCCTGCGATTTCGATATCGTCGGTCACACCACGGCGTTTCTGATACGTACCGTCCAGTTGCAAGCCTGCCAGCTTGTATTGAGCGGCCACATCATACGTTTTGCCCGAGCCCTTACCATCGTCGCTGTAGTCTTTGAAACCGAAGGCTGCACCAACTTTAAAGCCCGCCATGGCAGGAGAATCATAACGGACAATATTATTGATCCACGAGCCTTGGCCAACGCCGTAGTCAGCCGCCAACCAGGACAGACCGGTATCGGTAAACAACTGATCCTGTGCTTCGTAGCTCGGAGTCTGCATCCGGCCCAGACGTGCCGTGCCGTAATCGCCCTGCAAACCCAGATAAGCATCTTTCAGCGAAACCCAGTCGTTGAATTTGCTGCCGCCATCGCTGTTATTGATACCACCCGACACACGCCACACCACGCTGCCCGGAATCGTGCCGATATTGGTTTTGCCATCGAGCGCAACAGTGCCGTCGATATACACGCCATCCTTGTCATCCGAGCCACGATCATCAAGCTTCACACCGCCAGTCAGATCGCCGGAAATAGTCATTTCAGCCTGGGCAAAACCCGCAGCCAAGGCCAAAGACAGAACAAGCAGCGACGATTTGATTTTATATTGCATGATTACTACCTCCACTAACACCTAAAAATGGCCCGGGGTTTCATTCCCAAGCAGATGTCGTGCAGTGTATGTGGAAGCCTGCCCGTATTCGTGGCACAAAATCACAGGATTGGGCGGCAGTATTTCACAACAGGGATTGGCAAATTGCGCTAACAACAGCCGAAAAAAAACGCAGCTCGCGGGCAAGCGAACTGCGTTTTTCAAGGGCAATCAATACCTAAAGATCAAAGTTCGACCTGCATCCCCATCTCGACCACCCGGTTGGGTGGAATCTTAAAGAAGTTGGTCACACGGGTTGCATTGCGGCTCATCAGGCTGAACAGACGGCGGCGCCACCAGCTCATTGACGGGTATTTGGCTTCGACTATCGTCTCACGCGACAGGAAGAACGAGGTATTCATATCGTCAAACTGCAATTCGGGCTGCAGCTGGCTAACCTGCTGCAAGACCTGAGGCACGCTAGGCTCTTCCTTAAAGCCAAAAGTGGCAATCACCTGATAAAAACTCTCGCCCAAACGGCGGACCACCACGCGTTCTCGACTGGGCACAAAGGGAATATCGTCGGTTTGCAGCGTCAGGAAAACCACCTGCTCGTGCAGCACCTTATTGTGCTTCAGATTATGCAGCAAGGCATGCGGCACAGAATCCGAGCTGGCAGTCATGAAAATCGACAAGCCTTCAACGCGCTGTGGCGGGCTCGATTCCAGGCTTTCCACAAAACCCGCCAGCGGCATTTCACCTTCGCGCAATTTGCTCGCCAACAACTCGCGCCCCCGTTTCCAGGTCATCATCAGCGTAAAAGCCACCAGACCCAGCGCGAGCGGGAACCAGCCACCTTCGTGCAATTTCAGAATATTGGCCGAGAAAAATGCCAGATCAATCACTAGCAAGAACGCCAATAGCGACCAGTACGCGGCTTTTTTGCGGCCTTTGAAATAATGCCCGGCGACCACAAAGGCGAGCAAAGTGGTCATCACCATGGTGCACGTCACAGCAAAGCCGTAGGCCGCCGCCAGATTGCTAGAAGTGCGGAAAGCCAGAATCAGGATAATCACCGACAGCAGCAAGAACCAGTTCACGCCCGGAATATAGATCTGCCCCATTTCACGCTCGGAGGTGTGCTGAATATCCATGCGCGGGCAAAAGCCCAGCTGGATGGCCTGATTGGTCACCGAAAACGCGCCGGAAATCACCGCCTGCGACGCAATCACCGTCGCCATCGTCGACAAGATCACCAGCGGCAGATGCGCCCAGCTCGGAGCCAGAAAATAGAATGGGTTTTTAATCGCCTCCGGCGTGGTGATCAGCAAGGCACCCTGACCAAAGTAATTGAGCAGCAAGGCGGGCAAAACCAGTACAAACCAGGCGTAACGGATCGCCGGACGGCCAAAATGCCCCATATCGGCATACAAGGCCTCAACCCCGGTCAGACACAACACCACCGCGCCCAGCAGCACAAAACTCACCCACGGGTGGGCAAAGAAAAACTCGATGGCGTACAGGGGGTTGACCGACGCAAGCACCTGCGGTGCCTTGATGATATTCATAATCCCCAGCCCGGCCAGCACCACAAACCAGGTCACCATAATCGGGCCAAACAGCTTGCCAACCACCGCCGTACCGCGCGATTGCATGGCAAACAAGGCCACCATAATGGCAATCGCCAGCGGCAGGATATACGGCTCCAGCGTATGCGAGACCAGACTGATCCCCTCCAGTGCGGAGAGCACCGAAATGGCCGGAGTAATAATGCTCTCACCGGAAAACAGCGCTGCACCAAAAATGCCCAGCACCGCCAGTTTGAAAGCCTTGTTCCGGTTATCGGTCGCGCTGCGCAAGGCCAGCGCCATCAGCGCCAGAATCCCGCCTTCACCGCGATTATCGGCCTGCAAAATCACCGCCACATATTTGAGCGAAACAACCAGCATCAGCCCCCAGAAAATCAGCGACAAAATACCCATCACATTGAAAGGATTCAGGTCTAGCTGGACATGCCCGTTGAAGCACTCTTTGAGCGTGTAAAGCGGGCTGGTGCCGATATCGCCATAAACGACCCCGATCGCTCCAACCACCAGGCCAGCGATTTTTTTGGGGTCCTGCGTTTGCTCGGTAGTCATGATGTGTCTTTCGTCCAAAGCGGGAAGCGGATTATATGCCCGCGTTCAGGGCAAATGCATGATTTCAGCGCCTGCGTTGCGGCAATGCACCAAAAAAATCCGCCTTATCAAACCGCGCCAGTTTGACGTAATTTGCCCAGCGCAGCAGGCAGGCAAGCCCAGTCAAAAAACGGCCCGGGGTCGGTTTTGCGCACCGGCGCAATCTCCGAATGCCCCACCAGATGCTGCAAGGGATAGCGCGCGGCCAGTGCTAGCAGTAAAGACTGCAATACCCTATACTGTATTGCCTCGAAAGGCACGAAGTCAGAGCCTTCCAGCTCAATACCAATCGAGAAATCATTGCAGCGCTCCCGACCTTGCCAGCTGGATACGCCTGCGTGCCAGGCGCGCTGCTGGCACGAGACAAACTGCAGCAGCTCGCCATCACGCCGGATCAGAAAATGCGCCGAAACCCGCAGCGCCGACAATTCGGCGTAACACGCGTGCGCAGCCGGATTCAGGCTATTGGTAAACAACCGTTCAATATCGCTGCCGCCAAATTCGCGGCTACCAGCAGGCTGAGGTGGCAGATGGATATTGTGGATCACCACCATATCCACGGCCATCTCAGGCGCGCGTTCATCGCAATTGGGGCTGGGTACGCGCCGTGCGGCGTCGCACCAGCCGGCATCGTCAATCAGGCAGGGCAAGGCTGGAGAATCGCTCACAGGGGTATACCTCTACAGGCCATATTGGATTTAACACACAGGGCAATACCCATGATTAATCCTCTCCTTCCTGACAAATACCGAGCCGATCAAGTCGATAGCGCATGCTGCGAAAGGTAATCCCCAGCAATTTGGCCGCCTGGGTGCGGTTGAAGTTGGTTTTATCCAGCGCAGCCAGAATCGCGGCTTTTTCCACGCGATCCAGATAATCCTGCAAGGGATAAGTGTCCCCCAGATTCGCCGCCTGCGCTTCGGCCTTATCGGCGGTGGTGTGCTGGATATGCAGGTCTTCAGCATAAATATGCATGCCATCGGAGAGCGCCAAGGCGCGTTCCAGCAGATTTTCCAGCTCGCGGACATTGCCGGGAAAATCATAACGGCGCAATGCAACCAGTGCATCGGGCTGCAGCACGGGCGCATCCATATTGTGGCGCTGCGCGATTTTTTTGAGCACTGCTTGCGCAATCAGCAAGACATCTTCGCCCATTTCGCGCAGCGGCGGCATTTTCAGCTCGATCACATTAAGCCGGTAATACAAATCTTGCCTGAATTTACCCGCCTCGACGCAACGGCTCAGATTCTGATGCGTGGCCGAGATAATCCGCACATCGACGTCCACTTCGGCCACACCGCCCACCTGCCGCACTTTGCGCTCCTGAATCACGCGCAGCAATTTCACCTGCATCGCCAGCGGCAAATCGGCCACTTCGTCCAGAAACAGCGTTCCACCATGTGCAGCTTGGAAAAAACCATCGCGGTCTTCGTTGGCACCGGTAAACGCACCTTTGCGATAGCCGAAAAACTCGCTTTCCATCAGGGTTTCGGGAATCGCGCCGCAGTTGACCGCGATAAAAGGCTTATCAAAGCGCGCCGATTTGGCATGAATCAGCCGAGCGGCTCGCTCTTTACCCGAGCCCGATTCACCGGTGATATAAACCGGCGCCAGATTGCGCGCCAGTTTGTCGACCAGCGCCAGCACATGCAACAGCGCGGGCGAGCTACCAAGCAAAGGACTGTCTGCCGGTACGGTCTGGCTGGCAGGCTCGGGCGCATCGAGTTTGAGCGCCGAGCGCACCAGCGTGCGCAATTGCTCCAGCGACACCGGCTTGGCCAGATAATCAAACGCCCCAGCTTTGAGCGCGGCAATGGCGTTATTGGTGCTGCCATAGGCAGTTAGAATGGCAATCGGCACATCCAACTTGCGCGCATGAATATGCTGCACCAGCTCCAGCCCTTCACCATCGGCCATCCGCATATCGGACAGACACAGATCAAAACGCTGGCTATCGAGCAGGGTTCTGGCCACAGCGACGCCATTGGCCTTGACCACGTCCAGCCCCATTTTCAACAAGGTCAGCTCAAGCAAGTCGGCCAGATCGGCTTCATCGTCCACCACCAGCACACGCGGCAATACTCTAGATTTTTTGGCCATCGGTATATCCAAATACGATGCGGAAACAGGTGCCACCGGCTGGCGGCGACATATATTCAAGCAGGGCGCCATTGGCAGCGCAGATTTCACGAGCAATATACAGGCCCAGCCCGGTACCCTTGCTTTCAGTAGTAAAGAATGGCTCAAACAGCTGGCTGAGCGCATCGGCTGGCACCGGCGGGCCATCATTAAGCACATCGAGCACCCAGAATTCATCCTGCCGGCTGACGATCATTTGCAAACTGCCCACTTGCTGGGAACAATAACGCCAGCCATTGCGTGCCAGATTCCACAAGACCTGCTGCAGATGGCCAGAATCAAAACGGATCATCACCTGCGCATCACACTCGATCATCACCGGAATGCCGGTTTTTTCCTGCAGTACAAATTGCTCGTTGAACGTGGCCAACCACTCGGCCAGCCGGATGTCATGCCGCTTGACCCGGTCACGCCGGTTCAACTCAAGCACCTCTTTAACCATGCGCTCCAGACGCTGGCTATTGTCGGTGATAATCCGTGTCAGTTTTTGCAGATAGGGGCTATCTGCCGAGTCTTCCTGCAATAACTCGGCGGCGTGGCTGATGGCACCTAGCGGATTACGGATTTCATGCGCCAGATTGGCCGTCAGCCGCCCCAGTGCTGCCAGCTTGAGTTGCTGCGCTTCACGGCGCAGACGTGCCATATCTTCCAGATAAATCAGCACATTCCCGTTGATATCGTGACTCAAGGGCACAAAACGGGCCCGCAGGGTGTTGCGACCGTCGGCCAGTGTAACCAGCTCGGTTTTCATGTCCTGCAGACTGCGCCAGCGAGCCAGCGAAGCAGCTAGCTCGGGGACATCGGCAGCCAGTGGCGAACCCAGAGCCGGGCGCAAACCAGTCAGACGTGCGGCCTGCTCGTTGTACTGACGGATCAGATTGTGCTCGTCAATGACAAAAACACCGTCCGAGACATCCTGCAAAATCCGCTCGTTCAGCTGTGCCAGATTGGCCAGATCGACGCTGCGCTGCTCGGCCAGCACCCGGTTTTCTTCGGCATAACGCGACAGGCGAAACGCCAGCCAAGCCACGGCAAAGCTGGCAATCGACAGCAAGGCACTCGACATCGGGTTGATTTCATCAACATCGCCAGTCAAGTAAGACCAGCCCAATTGCAAAAGCAAGGCAATCGTGGCAACCGAGGCATGAAACAGGCTCATCCGCCCACGGGCAATCAGGCCTGCCGCCGCCAGATAGGGCAAGAGCAAAATCCCCAGGCCGCTTTTGATACCGCCGCCCAGATGCATCAGGCTGACAATCATCAGCACATCAATCGTCACCTGTGCCGAGAGCTGGCTGTCAAAAGCCGGCCAGCGTTTGGCAATACCCCAGGTAAACAGCATGGCAAAGAGCGTATACGAGCCCAGAATGGCGGCCACCACCAGCAATTCGGACGACAGTGCCAGCGGGCTGCGGGTGAGCATGAAAATGCCAACCATCAGGCCAATAATGGTCAGCAGACGGAAAACATTGAAAAACGCCAACGAGCGCCAAAGCGCATCACTGATACTGCGGCTGTGTTGTGTCATCGCTTTAAGCAGAAAGGAAAAAGTTTAACCCTGTCGCGCCGGGCGTGACAGGGTGGCCTTGAGTCAATATTTTTTGCTAATTACTAACAGATAAAAAAACGGGCGGCCAAGGCCACCCGTGTGTCAATTTCCACCCAACAGCGGCGGATCCTGAGTCTGGCCAATATAGCGCGCCAGCTCACCCAATGCTGCTTCATAAACACCGCGTTTGAATTCGATCACCGCATCCAGCGGTGACCAGTATTCATTCCAGCGCCATGCATCAAATTCAGGATGCGTTGTCTTGCGCAAACACACATCGGAATCACGCCCGATGAGCCGCAACAAGAACCAGATCTGCTTTTGACCTTTATAGGTACCACGCCATTCGCGGCGCACCCAGTTGGTCGGCACATCATACTTCACCCAGTCCCGCGTCCGACCGACGATTTCAACATGCTCCGGCAATAGGCCAACTTCTTCGGCCAACTCGCGGAACATGGCTTGCTCAGGGGTTTCGCCCTGCTTGATACCACCCTGCGGGAACTGCCATGAGTGCTCTCGCACCCGTTTGCCCCAAAACACCTGGTTTTGGCGGTTGACAATGATGATGCCGACGTTTGGCCGATAGCCGTCACGGTCGAGCATAAAACTACCTATGTTAAATTTCGTTGATTACCTTAATTTTTTCACATCCGAGCGCTCTTGCAAACCATTATCTGCGCGCTGTGAGGCGAATGATGCCAGCGCCCAAACCTCGGCGGCAGCAACATCATTAATTAGATAAACAAACGCCGATCATTATGCGGATTCATTTTGGCCAGATCGCTGACAAATTCGCCAAATTCCAAGCCATATTTTTCTTCCAGTTTCCTGGCTTTCTCGGTCAAACGTTCCCACTGCGGGCTGTTCTGGCCGCGCATAAAGGCAAATGCAATCACATTGCCTTTCTGCCGCGCCGGCAGGCACAGCAGTCGTCCGTCAAAGACCTCGGCAATTTGTGCGCAATATTGATCAAACTTGCGGTCGATACTCCACAAATTCACCGCCAGCACGCCGGTGTCGGTCAGCTTGTTTTTGCAGGCTTGGAAAAAGTCGGCATTCGCCAGTGGCGCAGCAATCCCGGTGGACGAATACGCATCCATCATGATCATATCGACCGATTCGTCTTCCATGCCGTACACATGCGCAGCACCGTCAGCAGTCAGCACTGACAAACGTTCATCGTCTTCTGGCAGATAGAACATGCTGCGTGCGACATTGACCACCTGCTGATGCAGCTCGACGCAGGTGAGCTTGGTTTCCGGCAGATATTCGTGCACCCATTTGGCAATCGAGCCGCCCCCCAGACCAATCAGCAGCATGTCGCGCGGCGGATCAAGAAACAGCAGGCTGCCAAACACGCAGCGCGAGTAGGCCAATAGCAATTCATTTGGCGCGTTAATTTTCATCGCGCTTTGCGTATCGTCTTGGCCGAAATGCAGCTTGCGAATGCCGCCCTCTTCCGACACATCGATGATGATGTCATCGTCGCTGGACTTGGAAAATCGTTTAGAACGAAACAGCATTAATCCTCACTCCCACAGCCGCCATCCAATGCACCATCAGCAGGCTTGGTCGCAAAAATTGAAATCCGGCTTGGGTCTTTAAATTCTTCCTTATCAAACGCCTTATCTCCGTCAGCGCGCGGCGTGCCGTCGGCTTTGGCGTTTACAAAGTCATAAATGCTTGGGTCGTTCAAATGCGATGGCACAACATTGCACGTCGCCGAGAACATCGTTTCCAAGCGGCCCGGAAAGCGTTTATCCCAATCACGCAACATGTCGCCCACCACTTGGCGCTGCAAATTCGGCTGCGAGCCGCACAAATTGCACGGAATAATCGGGAATTCTTTGGCGATCGCGTATTTTTCGATGTCTTTTTCTTTGCAGTAAGCCAGCGGGCGAATCACCATATGCTTGCCGTCATCCGACACCAATTTCGGTGGCATACCTTTGAGTTTGCCGCCGTAGAACATATTCAAAAACAGCGTTGCCAGAATATCGTCGCGATGGTGGCCCAGCGCGATTTTGGTTGCGCCCAACTCATCAGCTACGCGGTACAAAATGCCACGGCGTAGGCGTGAGCACAGGCTACAGGTGGTTTTGCCCGGCTCGATCACGCGCGTCACAATCGAATACGTATCTTCTTCAACGATGCGGTATTCAACGCCGATTTTGCTCAGATATTCAGGCAAAACATGCTCAGGAAAACCCGGTTGTTTCTGGTCGAGATTGACTGCGACAATCGAAAAATTAATCGGGGCCGATTTTTGCAGGCTCAGCAAAATATCGAGCATCGTGTAGCTGTCTTTGCCGCCGGACAGGCAAACCATAATCCGGTCACCCTCTTCGATCATATTGAAATGATTGATCGCATCACCCACATTGTGGCGCAGACGCTTGGCAAGTTTGTTGAAATTGTATTGCTGTTTTTTCTCAGCGTCAGCTTGCCGCGCTTGCTCGGCGTCGGCAGAAATCAGGGTATCGGTCATAAAATGAGCACGGGGCAGCCCAAAGAGGCAGCCCCGTGATAGATGATTGAATTGGCAACGATTTTACCCTAAAAATCGAAATCACAACTTAATTTAAGAGCACTAACCTTGACTCCGCACGAACAAGAACAGGTATTTTGTGTGACTTTACAGTCAATCTAAGCAAATTTTTATAGTCACAAATTTAAACAGGTTTCAGAATACGCTTAAATAATTAATATAGCCCTAATTTGCATGTGAGGCTTCTGCTTCAGATCATGAAACCAAACACCGAAGGTGATACTAATGCATAAAATTGTAAGCCATTTACCGTACCGTCAAACCATGATCCGCGCAGTGATTATTGGGGCATTAGGTGCAACACTGACCGCCTGCGGTGGAGGTGGGGGCACTAGCCTTACACTACCTGGCGAAGAGCCCAAGCCTCAGGTTACCCCAGCCCCAATTCCTGCCGAGGGTCGAGTCACTCTCACTCCTACCCAAGCGACTTTGGCTTTAGGTGAACAGATTCAAGTCACTGCCTTGGTAGTTGACGCCAACAACAAACCAGTCAGCGGTGCGATCGTAAAATTCACAACAGATGAAAAACTGGGTTTACTAAGCCCAAATTCAGGCTTGACCGGCGCTGATGGCAAAGTAGTCACCACACTCAGTGTGGCCAGCATTTCCGCCAGTGGTAATGTTGGGGAGCTGTCTGTTGAAGCCAGCTACAAAGATGCAAATGGAGCCAGCAAGTCTGTCAAGAACTCCATTCCTTACCAGATTGGTGCATCAACATTAAAAATTGATAGCATTAGTACTGGCGCAGCGAGTATTAGTGCCAATGCCAATACCAGCATTGACGTGATTGCCAGCGTTAATGGCAAACCGATTGCGGGCGAAGTGGTCAACTTCTCGTCACAGTGTGCACAGTCAGGCAAAGCCAAAATTGATGCAACAGCAGTGACCAACTCCAATGGCAAAGCAACAGCTTCGTTTACCGACCAGGGATGCGGGCAGAAAGACACCGTAACTGCGACATTGTCCAATGGCAAATTTGCAACAACCACGTTTGATATTGCGCCTCCGGCAGCAACATCACTGCAATTTTCAACAATTTCACCTGCCGACGGTGTTATCACCCTCAAAGGCTATGGCAGTGCGACACGGCCAGAAACAGCGCAAGTCTCATTCAAACTGGTTGATGCAACGGGCGCTGCGATTGCCGGACAACCGGTTACTTTCTCGCTTGATGTCACTGTAGGCGGTGTAGTATTGCAGAATGCAGTCGGCGGCATCGTGACAGCAACAACGGATGCAAATGGGGTTGCTACAGCAACTGTACTTGCGGGCAATCAGCCAACACCAGTAAGGGTTACGGCAAAGGCAGGTAGCTTAGTCAGCACATCGGGCAAGCTGGCCATCAGCTCAGGCTTCCCTGATCAGGATTCGATTTCATTCTCAGCCGACAAATACAATATTAATGGCTGGAGCCATGATGGAGCCAAAGCATCAATTACGATGCGCTTTGCCGATCACTTTAATAACCCTATTCCAGACGGAACCGCAATCAACTTTATTACTGATGGTGGCCGAATCGGTAGTGGTACTCAGGGTAGCTGCTCGACCAAAGACAGCCAATGCACAATCGAATTAAGTTCGCAGGAGCCACGCCCGCGCCAAGGCACTATAAATGCGCATAATGGTCGTGTGCACGTGCTTGCATATGCGGTGGGTGAAGAAAGCTATGTAGACAAGAATAGCAATATCGTTGCCGACCAAGATAATGAACTGGTTGATATTAATGGTGTCTCCAGCGATATTGGCGAAGCATTTATCGACGTTAATGAAAATGCTGTATTCAATCAGGGCATTGACCAGCTGGTCGACTTTAATGGCAACAACACCTATGACGCTCCAGACGGCAAATTTAATGGCACACTCTGCGCCCCCGGTTTTGCAAAATGCTCAAACCAGAAAACACTGAATGTATTCCGCCAAGCGACATTTATTTTTTCAAGTGACAATCCAATACGACCAGCAATTAACAAAACATTAAGTGGTGTTTGTAATACCACCGACAGTTTGACTGCTTACATTCCAGACATCAATACGAACATTTTGCCTGCCGGGACTACGATTGCACTGGCGACCACTGATGGCGATGGTAAAGTTACTTTTGGTAGTATCCATACCGTTCCTTCAGCAGCGCCTGACACCGGTTCAAGAATCGATGGGCTTACACTATTTGATTTCAACTTCAAATACGGTTCCATTTCCGATGAAGGCAAACCAAGCTGCAAATCGGGAACAATGACGATTACCGTAACGCCACCAGATCATGGCGGTGGTGCACGGGCTCCGATTGTTTACGGCTACACTTACACCGTAACTACACCGACAACCCCATAAAGCTCATTGCAATAGGCTTAAAACAAAAACCGTCACGTTGATCGTGGCGGTTTTTTTTATGGTTGAGACCTATTTTCTGAGTTATCGGGCTAAACCAGAAAATTATTAGGCTTCCGGCCTTTAGCCAGAAATTTCGCGATTTGTCAGCCCAGCTCAAAATCCAGCTGCTTGGCCAGATGGGCGGCCTGGCCTTGGGTGAGCAGGACACTGGGAAATGGGGCGTTTGTCATGTCGCCAATAAGATGTACTCCTTCGCGCAGGCCTGAATCGGGCAAGCTCAGGAGCGGGAAGTTGGTCAGAATATTGGATGGTGCGTAGCCGTAGTAAACACAGGCATAGTCGTATTGCTGTTGATTGAGCAGGACTTTTTCACCTTGTTGCAACAGCTCGATCTGTGGGCTCTGCGTAAAGACCTGAATGCTTGTTGCTGGTAATTGCTGCAAAAAGGCCGACGATGCGCGCAATTGATTGCGTGCATACAGGTCTACCCGGCAATTTCGCTGATGCAAGAACAAGGCGTGCTCCAACGCATTATCACCGCCACCCAACACGGCCACGCATGACGCTGGCTCGATAGCATTAAAACGGGCGAGCCCAGGCCCAACAATGATGCGTTCGGCCGCCTTGAATGGTGAATACGGGCTGGCACCGCAAGCAAACACGAGCTTCTTCGCACGGATTTGCTGGCCGGAACTTAAACCACAATCAAAACCATCAGCCAGCGTGATGCTCTGTACTTGCTGCGCCAAATAACAATATTGCTGATCGATGGCCGCTTTCATCTGCGCCAGATACTGCGCGCCGGTAATCCGGGGCAAGGCCGGGATCCATTTCAAAGGATATTCGCTGTGCTTTAAAGCCCCGCCCAGCTCGCTCTCTTGCTCGACAATACGCCAGGAACGCCCCAGCCCGGTCAGCCATTGCGCCAGCGTAATTCCGCCGACACCACCACCGACAATCAGTACATCTATTTCTTGTATTTCTTGCGACATACACAGCTACTCACGATTTTGATCTGGTCATCGATCATCAAAGGGCCTTGCAGCACGGGAAAAAACCGCTTAGGTGCTCATGCTACAATTGCGCATCCCAATCTTTTTTGCCACTGCAATGAATAAGACGCAAGCCCAATATCCAACTCCCGGGGTCGATGCACTCGCTGCCAGCGAGCAACTTTGCCTGCACATCCGCCAGCACATTGCGGCACAGGGCGGCTGGCTGCCATTTGCCGATTATATGCGGCTGGCGCTTTACACGCCGGGTTTGGGCTATTACAGCGGCGGCGCGGCCAAATTTGGCACTGCGGGTGACTTTATCACAGCGCCGGGGCTTTCCCCGCTGTTTGGTGGCAGTGTGGCGGCGACGATTGGGCATGTGCTGGCTGAAAGCGGCGGGAATGTCATTGAAGTCGGTGCCGGAACCGGCCAACTGGCAGCGCAAATTCTGGCCGAGCTGGAGCGACTGGATCAACTGCCCGCGCAATACGGCATTCTGGAATTATCAGGCGAATTGCGCGAGCGCCAATTGCAAACACTGCAAACACTGGTGCCACATCTGGCCGAGCGCGCCGTGTGGCTGGAAACCTTGCCCAGCGAATTTGTCGGCGTGATCGTGGGCAATGAAGTACTCGATGCGATGCCTTGTGAAGTCGTACAACTTCACAATGGCACATGGCAACGGCGCGGCATTATCGCGACTGAAGCCGGGTTTGACTGGGCCAATCGCCCGCTCGACCCACAGCAAGATGCTGCGCTGCTCGCCACTTGCGCGCGCTGGCCGCAGATCCCCGGCTATACCAGCGAGATTCAGCTGGAAGCGCAGGGCTTTATCAAGGCGCTGTCTGCCAGCCTTCAGCGCGGCATGATCTTAATGCTTGATTATGGTTTTCCAGCAGGCGAGTTTTATCACCCGGAACGCAGCATGGGTACGCTGATCGGCCATTATCGCCACCATACGGTGCATGACGTATTTCATTACCCCGGCTTGACCGATCTGACCTGCCATGTGGATTTTTCGGCGATGTATAGCGCTGCAGAGCAAGCTGAGCTTGCGCTAGAGGGCTATACCTCACAGGCCAGTTATTTGCTCGATTGCGGCATTCTGGAACGCGCAGCGCAGCTCGATAGCCAATCCGTTGAATATCTGCGCACCGCTGCCGCGCTGCAAAAATTGCTCGGCCATGCCGAAATGGGTGAATTATTCAAAGTCATTGCATTTTCACGCGGGTTGGAAGGCGCGACCGCCCCCGGCTTTCGCGGGCAGGATCGCTCTGGCGAGCTGTAATCAAGCACACGATCTCACGATCTGAATGCGCTGGCACAGCTCAGTTTATTTGACGCTGGCTTGACCGAGCCAACGTCGCCAAGGGCAATTTATGGCACCCAGCTGATCTGGCTTTGCATGGCCGCTGGGATTTTGAATTGCCAGCGCTCAAGCTGGGTGCGGCTAAACATTATCCGCCCTGAACTACCAGAGCGGATCGCCTGCCGCTGAGCCGGTTTTTGCAACTGCGTTTTGGCCATACTGCCCGCCACCGCACCTTGCTCAAAGCCGGTAATCACCACACCACCTGCCGTGGCTTCGCGCCCCACCTGAAAATCCCAAAAACCGAACAGGGGAATTTTGCTATTGGCCGAGCTCCAGCGCATCACCTGAGCGGCGTCAACATTGCGTAATTTCTCGTCCACCAGCGCCTGATAGGTGGCGATGATCACCACGTCATAGCTCGCTGGTGCCGCATCAAGTGCCTGCTGCCAGGCGGCAAAAGTCCCCACCTGCTGTACATCCAGCCGGGTATCACCCAAACGGAGCAGATCGTCGCGCAAAATAAAGGCCGAACGATCTTGATCCATCAGCACCAGAATGCGGCGCAGACCAGGCAGGACTTCGCGAATCAGCGCCAGACTGCGTTTGTAATGCGGACGCTCAAGGATGCCGGTGATGGTTGGCGGGATTTTACCGCCCGCAAAATACGCAGCAGGATCGGCATTGATGCCCAGAAACACCGTCGGCATCGCCATCCGTCCCAGCTTGGGGCCCAGCAAAGCCAGCGCCGCATCGTCCCCCAGCATCACCAGATCGGGCGAGCGCGACTGAATCTGCTCCAGCGCCACGCCCGCCTGCTGCAGATGCTCGCGGGTCGGCTGACGCTTGGTATCGAGCGAGATAAAATCCAGCTCGGCCACGCCATCGAGCTTGCTTTTAATCCCCTGCAAATAGGCCTGATCCCAGCTATTTTCCGGGTGATAGCTCTCGACCACCGTCACCTTGGGCAAGGCACAAGCCAGGGGCATGAGCAAGGAAAATCCCAAGCCGCACAGGGCGGTGCGGATCATGCGCCCCATTCCACCATCAGATCATCGGCGATGCCTTCCAGCGCATGGCGTACCGTGGCCAAATCCAGCTGCTGCGGCGCCGATAGCTGCGCCTGGGCATGAAACATCATTTCCCCCGACATCGGTGCGCTATCGAGCCAGGTGGTAAGTTTTTCCACATTGACCTGATGGCGTGCCAGAATGGCGGTCACATCATTCACAATCCCGATCCGGTCATGCCCAACCAGCTGCAGGGCAAAATTCTGCCTCTGCTGCGGCTCGGACTCCTGATCAATCACGCCGCGAATATCCAGATCGGGCACAGACTGCAAAGCCGCCAGCAAGGCCGCGCCATCCTGCTCAACAGCCACTTTGACAATCCCGGCAAACTGCCCGGCCAGCCGAGAAAAAGACGACTCCAGCCAATTGCCCCCCTGCGCAGAAATCAGCGCAGCCAGCTGCTCTAGCAAGCCGGGCTTGTCTTTACCCAGTACCGAAACCACCAAGACATTCATTGTCATCGCCACTACCTCATTAGCTATCGTTTTTAGTCAATCTGATCCGCCTGCACGCCGAACTGGCTGGCAATCAATGCCATCTTCAACTCATTTGACCATAAATCATGACCAGCGCCCTATTTCCTGCCTGCCGCTGTTTGATTTATGCCGCTTAATACCTTGCTACGCGATCCCAGGACATACCGACGGACTTCCTCACCTTGTTTGCCCATCGCTTTTATGTGGCCAATTTCAAACGAACGTTTGTAACAAGCCGCCGCGATGATGCCAATTTTCAGGGAGAGAACCATGGATCGTCGTCAATTTATTCGACTGGCCGGCTTTATGACCGCCAGCGTAGCCAGCCCCATCCTACTGAGCGCCTGTGGCGGTGGCAGCACCGAAACCAACACACTGGGCACGCAAACCACGCCAGCGCCATCATCCAAACATTATCAATTTCCGCAGGGTATCGCCTCAGGCGATCCGCGTGCCGATAGCATTATTTTGTGGACTCGCGTATTACCTGCCGGTATTGACACTATCAATAGCCACGATGCCAGCATGAATAGCAGCATCACCTTGATCGTGACCGAAGGTGATCCGGCCGCACTGGTCGGCACCACACAACCATTGACTGGCAAAGTCGTCGCCAGCGTAACTCTGAATGCATTACATGAATGGGATCACTCGGTACGCCATAAATTATCTGGCCTGCAGAGCAATACCACCTATGGGTATCAATTTGTCGCCGTCGATAGCCGCTCAATGATTGGTCGCTTTAAAACCGCACCGGCGGCCAATGCCGATATTGCGCAGCTCAAATTTGCCTTTCTGTCCTGCCAAGACTGGAGCATCAATCACTGGGGCGCGTTTGATCTACTGGCCAAGGATGAGCTCGACTTCATCGTGCATCTGGGCGATTACATTTACGAGACCATCGGTGAAGGCTTCCAAAGCGGCCAAGTTGAAGCCGCACACCCGGCGCTCGAATTGCCCAATGGCCCATTTAAACAAGGCAATAGCGGCGCCCGCTACGCCAGCACGCTGGCCGATTACCGCGCGCTCTACAAACAATACCGCAGCGATCCACGCCTGCAGCAAGTGCATGCACGCTTTGCAATAATCGCCATCTGGGACGATCACGAGTTTTCCGACGATTGCTGGGGCGATGCCAGCACTTACGACAATGGCACGTATGATGCCAAAACCGGCGGAGACAACAAGCACGAAACCACCCGCCGTCGCTCGGCCAATCAGGCCTGGTATGAGTTTATGCCGGCCGATATTGCGTTTGACGCCAATACCACCGGTTTTCAAACCGTACGCCTGTATCGCGACTTCCAATTTGGCAAATTGCTGCATTTAGTTATGACCGACGAGCGCCTGTATCGCGCCGACCATGTGATTCCAGAGGCCGCGGCCGGCTCATCGGTCGGAAGTCGTTATATGGTGCCTAGCCCTATTCTTGCCAGTGCTGAAGCACAAAAAATGGCCATTGGTAAAGCGGCTGGTGATGAATTGGCGCTGGTGTCGATCTTGGGCAAACCGCAGCGCGACTGGTGGAAAGCCAAATTACAATCGAGCACGGCGCAATGGAAAATCTGGGGCAATGAAGTGTCTTTGCTCAAGATGCGACTCGACGCGCGCAATTTGCCGGGCGTACCCAAAGAGCTGCAGCAAGACTTTGTGCTGAACGCGGATCAATGGGATGGCTTTAATGCCGAGCGCAGCGATTTGCTGAACTTTATCCGCAATAACAAAATCAGCAACGTCGTGGCGATTACCGGCGATATTCACAGCTTTTATGCTGGCGTCGCCCATGCCGACTACAGCCAAAATACGCCCGCGCTGGTAGATTTGGTCACTGCCGGCATTAGCAGCGATTCGTTTTATCACTATTTTGCCGATGCAGTGCGCGACCCGTTACTGGCCAGCGCGCAAGCCTTGGTGTTTAGCAGCGAAGCTGGCGCCGAGCAAATTGCGATTCAAATGCTGAGCATGGCGGTTGCCCAACAAACGGGCGTGAGCAATCTAAGCGATAGCAATCAGGTCAAAGCCGCCGTCACCGCCGCCATTGTGGCCGGTAAATTGCCTGCTGCCGCAGTGCAAGCCACCGCCAACTTGAGCAAAGCCGAAGTAAATACCTTTAATGATTTACTCGGTGGCGAGCTGGGCCAGACCATTGCCAAACTGATTGCGGGCTTGGCAGCGCAGAAAAAGTCGATCCCGGCGATGACGCTGTACGGTTTGGTGGCGCAACAAATCGCCGGCAAACTGGGTATCACACCCGAGCAAGTGCCTGCTGCGCAGGTGCAACGCTGGCTCAACCCGTTTACCGATCAGGCCAGCGGCAATGCCCCGGTGAATAATCCATGGATGCGGTATGCCGATACCGACGCGCAAGGCTATGCCGTGGTGACGGTCACACCGGGCGCACTCGATTGCACTTTCCGCAAAATCAATCCGCTGGAACAGGGCAAAGTGCCGTCACAGCTGCTCAAGCAAGAAACCCGCTTGCAAGTTAAAGCGGGTGTGGTGGACGTGAAAGAGGTTTAAGCCGGTATTCGTTCAGTAGCACGATTGGACAGCATCAGCTAGGCATCTTCCGGCCAGCATTTTGGCCGGAAGATGTAGGGGTTGTGATCAACCAGGCGGAATCCAAGGCTGCACACCGGTTCTGCATCAATGGGATTAATAAACCCGCTTCATCCACAGCACGCTGGGCATATCGGCCTGCGAGCGATCCAGCAAAGCACGATGCTGCAAAAACACCACGCCAAAACGCGCCCCCAGATCAGTCCAGAAATACGTGCTTTTCACCGTCAAGCGGCTGACTGGTACATCGGCACGCAAAGGCTCGGGCAAAGTCGCAATAAATTCCTCAACACTTGAGAAGTATTTACTTCTACGCCTTGATAATACTTGCTCAGCAGCAGATACCCCTAGCTTTGGCAGCCAAGCCGCGAGTACTTCCGCGCTAACAAAATTCAGATTCATCGGCGTGACGCCCGGCAAGGCCACCAGATGTGGCTCCAGAATCTGCAAGACGCTGGCGCTATACCCATCAATTGCAGCCAGTTCACTGATATCCAGATACAGCGGCAGCGCACCTTGCGGGCTCGCTCGCTTAAGCCAATCGACCTGCAAGGCATCAGCAAGCGTCTCCGGCAGAGCCAGATTAAGCAAAAGCTGCCGATAGGCCGTCAGCGCAGCGGGATCTATCCGGCCTTCAGCAGTCAGGAGGTTATTCAGATTGAAACGGCCATTCAATTCAATCAGACGACCGCTTAAGGCGCCGTTTTCGATTTGAATTTCCGGTATCGGGATCGCCCATGGCTTGAGCAAATGATCCGGCTCTGCCAGCCGCGCATCATCACGCAGCGTTAAGCGCACTAGCTGCAAGACCGACCACGTGGCGGCGCGCGCCTCGGCGGTGTCTTTGCGCACTTCAAGCTGCTGCAAGGCGCGCTGCTGGCGCAACATCAGCAGCCCAGCCACTGAGGCCACCAAGGCAGCCACCATCAGCACCGCAATAATGGCGACGCCCGCTTGGCGAATCAATGGGCCTTTGTGCATCGCGATCATGGAATTAAAAACACCCGTTCATAGCTGCCCGCACGCTGCGCCACGGCCAAACGCACGCGAATCGCACGTGGCCGGGTCGTGGCATCATTCCAAACCGGCAGCCATTGATTGCTTTTATCCATAAACGCAAACTCGCATTGGCTTAAATTGCTCAGCAGTACATACGGCACTGGCACATCGCCAGCGGCTAAATCGGGGCGCGGATACAGCTTGAGCTGCAAGGTCTGATTGCGACATTCATATACGCCATGCAGCGGGGCGCGATTGGCATCAAAACGAATAAACTCCAGCGCCACTGGCACCTGCAGACTACTCACACTGCGCAGCGGCGGCTGCAACGCACCGCGCTCATCCCGCCAGGGACGCGGCGCCACTTGGCTGAGATCATTTTCCAGCCGTTCAAACGCCAGCGTCAGCTCGCGCCAATATTGCGTTTCGCTCACCACGGCGCTGCGCGTATCAATCACCATGCTCACGCCGCGATAGGTAATCAAACTCATAATTGCAAAAATCGCCAGCGCCACCAGCAATTCGAGCAGCGTAAAACCTCGCAAATTACTGCCACGGGGTATAGGCTGAAAAGCCAATCCAGATCCGCCCCGCATGGCATTACTCCGCTCTGGATGCATAAAACACCTGTAGCGAGAGCACATAATCGGGTTTATCGGCGGCCATCACGGCCAGCTCAATGCGGCGGAAACTGTAATTGGGCGTCGGGCTGACATTCATCCGGTAAATAAACTGCTCGCCGCCTTGCTCGACATTGCCCTGTAACGAGCCAGTATCCGGAAAAGCCCGCGTCGCCAGACTTTCATTCACCAGATTACTCGCCACCCAGCTGGCCAAAGTACGCGTGCGGTAATCAATCAGCGTATCGGTGCTGCCGATCACCAAGCGCGCAGCGGCCGCCAAGGTCACGCCCAGCACGGCCAGCGCAACCAAGACTTCGACTAAGGTAAAGCCGCGATGGCGCTTCATTGTGCCACCTTGGCTGGCGCGCTAGCGATGCCGCTATCGAGCGCAAAGTGCCCCATTACATCGGCCACCACCCGCAGCTTTTGCTCGCCACCCTGCAATTCAATCGCAAACGGCTCAATCACCCCATCGCTAGGAAACAATATCCGCTCACCCAATGGTCGCGCCTGCTGATTGACGCTTTGCGCGCTAATGCGCACCTCGTCGGCCAATTGAGTGCTGCGCAGCGCTTCATGATTATTAATCGGCTCCCACTCCAGCCGCTCGGTTTGCACCCAGAACTGGTAGGCCGCCCCATCGCTAGTCCACGCCACCAAGCGCCCCTTGGCCACGGCTTCATCCCGCGCGGCTTCAAACTGCAGCGCCAGCCGTTCCGCCGCTTCGGGCACGCCGCTGCCGCGATTAAATTTGAACGCCACAAAGCTGGTGGCAATCAAAATAATCGCCGTGACGACGAGGATTTCGAGCAGGGTGAAGCCGGATTGTGGGTGCGCTTTTTTCAAAATATCATCTTGTGACACTAGAACGTGCTTCAAATATTGAGCCTTGGGTTGGCGGCTATGCGCCGCGGCACTCCCTTTTCTTGCTTCACCAAGAAAACGAAGTTTCTGCGTAGCAAAAAGGAAGCAAAAGAAGGCGACCAGGGCGAAAAGCGCTCCGCGCTGCCCTTGCCTCGTCCGTCGAAAAAAGACTCCAAACGATAATACTGTTTGTCTCTCTCCTCACCTCGGTTTTCGCTACACGGGAATGCAAGCCCAAGACCAACAAGTACAGTCCATATGTATTGTTTTAATTGCTCAACCGATTTACGGCGTTTAATACTGAGCAAACAGCGAGCGAGAGGCTTGAGCACAAGGCAGAAAAGTGCGAAAAACCGGAATGTACTGCAGTACATAAGGATTTTGAGTGCTTTTCTAACGCCGTGATCGAGTCTCGCAGCCGCTGTTTTATTGCTGCCAAGAGCCGATTTGAGTTTCTGGTGCCCCCGCCTGCCCATCTGGACCATAGCTGAGCACATCAATCTCACCATGCGCACCAGGGTTCAGATACACATAATCCGCCCCCCAAGGATCTTTCGGGGCTTTTTCCAGATAGCCGCCGGATTTCCAATTCATCGGTACTGGGGCGGCTTGTGGTTTTTCGACCAAGGCTTTGAGGCCTTGCTCAGTCGTTGGGTAGCGACCGTTGTCGAGCTTATACAATTTGAGCGCAGCCATAATCGCCGACACATCTTGCTTGGCCGCGACAATCCGCGCTTCATTCGGGCGATCCATAATTTTGGGCACGATCAGCGCACCCAATATCGCCAAGATCGACACCACGACCAAAATCTCAATCAGCGTAAAACCACGATTTTTCTTCATTTTTACTCCACAGGGGTATAGCCCCATCAACAACAATCTAATTAGTCTGCAATCAAATACATCAAACATGGGTGGGGTGGTTTAGGCGAAGCCGTAACCCACCAAAGGTTGTATCTATGCGTATGCGGTGGGTACGCCCTGCGGGCTAACCCATCCTACAACGGCAACAGGCGCCGCAGCCAATCACTTCACCAACTGGTTCATCTCAAACACCGGCAACAGAATCGCCAACACAATCATCATCACCACCGCGCCCATCACCAGCACCATCACGGGGCCAAGCAGGCTGGTAAAGGCGGTGACTTTGCGATCAAGTTCTTTAGTCTGCTCAATTGCCGCGCGATCAAGCATATGCGCCAAACGCCCGGTGGCCTCGCCGCTGGCGACCAGATGTAATAATAATGGCGGAAATTCATTGGCTGATTTCATGGCGCGGGCGAGGCTCACCCCTTCGCGCACTTGCGCGGCCACTTCGCCGACGGCGGCTTGTAATTTCAGATTACTCATCACGCCTTCGGCGGCGTCGAGCGATTTGAGCAGTGGCACGCCGCTACCGACTAAAATCGCCAAGGTGCTGGCAAAGCGTGCGGTATTGGCGATGCGATCCAGATATCCCAGCACCGGCCATGTTAAACGCCAGGCATGAAAGCGGTATTTCAGCTCGGGCTTTTGCAAGGCGTAATACGCCGCCACGCCGGCCACCGCCAAGGCCAGCGCGACCCAGATGCCTGCCGAGCTAATCGCCGCGCTGGTCCACAGCAGTGCGCGGGTCAATAGTGGCAACGTCTGTTTGGCCGATTCAAACACCTGCACCATTTGTGGCACGACCCAGGTCAGCATGCCCAAAATCACCAAGGCCGACACCAGCATCACCACGGCAGGATAAATAAACGCCAGCGCGATTTTGCTATTGAGCTCGCCGCGCGCTTCCAGATAATCGGCTAAGCGCTGCATCACGCCGGCCAGCTTGCCTGATTCTTCACCGGCTTTGACCAAGGTACGGTACAGCAGCGGGAACACGCGCGGAAATTGGTCCATCGCGTGTGATAGCGGCATACCCGCCATCACGTCCTGACGCAGTCCGGCCAGAATTTGCTGCACTTTGGGCTGATCGGCTTGCTCGGCTAACACCACCAGTAATTCATCAATGGTTAAACCAGCATCGAGCAGCGCGGAAAATTGCCGCGTCAGCGTGGCCAGCTGCTGGCCTGATAGCCGCAAGCGTTGCGCGAGCTGGGTTTCTGCGCTGGCAGCTGCAATTTGCAGTACATGCCAGCCTTGCTCGCGCAGCAGACTGCGGGCGTGCCGCAGTGATTCGGCATCGATCTGACCAGTTTGGGGTTTGCCACCAGCGGCGGAGATAGCTTGATAACGAAAGGCAGTCACAGGTTTTAAGATCACGTTAAAAAGCTGGAAAATGACATTATGAGGTCAAAATAATTTCAATTTGTCGTACATCGCCACATTGAAGTCATCTAACTGTGCTTCAATGTCCACATTCTATGGCAAAATCATTTTGATATGACAGGATGCGACAGCGCAATTCATAAATAATCACAGCCCAGCCCATTCTTTGCTTTCTAACCTTGCTCTGCCTCGCCTGTGGCGATGATCGAGAAATATGCTTTTCATACCCAAACTCCAGCGCCAATTACTCCCGCGCCTTGGCCAAAGCCTGCTGGTACTGCTACTGATGTGGCTGCTGGCCGGCATCATCTGGCAATTATTAGCACTAGGGCAGCATGGCCGCACGCTGCGCTTACCCCAGGCAGCCCCCAGCCAGAAGCAGATCGATCCAGAAAGCGTCAGCCGCTTGTTCAGTCAGGCCGCAACTCATGCTGTGGCCGCTGAAAGTAGCAATCTAAGCCTGAGGGCGCTGATTTCAGGCCGTAATGGCGTGGCGATTATTGATGGGGTAGAAGCCAGCGCTGTGGCGGTAAAACTCGGTGGCGAGGTGGGTTCATATGGCAAGCTGCTTGCGGCCTACCATGACCATATCGTGCTTGAACTCAATGGCCAGCAAAGAAAAATCTACCTTAATCCACAGGGTATTAGCCCAAATACCAACCCTGCTAATGTTTCTGTGGCAGTACCCCAGAACAATACCAACACCGTCAATAGCAGCTCGACGGCCATTGGCCTAACGCGCGGCCAGCTTACCGGCGTTTTGCAAGGTGGCAATCTGGCCAACTGGAGCAAGGGTCTGGGCACCAGTGCTGCAGGCGGTATCAGCATCGAGCGCGCCAGCGAGCAGCAGCTCGCACAAGTACTGCAGTTTCGCGATGGCGATGTGATCAAGGCAGTGAATGGCCGACCACTGAATAAGCTGGACGACATCTCGCTGCTGTACGCGGCCTTTAGCCAGCAGAATCAATTATCGGTGCAGATTATGCGCCAAGATCAACAGCAAACCCTCAGCTACACCGTGAATCCATGAAAATCATCAAGCAAGCCCTGATCAGCTCACTTCTTAGCACCCTCCTTTGCAGCGCCAATGTGGCCGCTGCAGATGATAGAGTGATGCTTAATTTTGTGAATTCCGACATTGAAACCACGGTCAAAGCCATCAGCCTGATTACCGGCAAAAACTTCATTCTCGACCCGCGCGTCAAAGGCACGATCAATATTGTGTCGACGCAGCCCGTGAGCAAAGAGCTGGTGTACCCGATTTTGCAGTCGGCGCTACGCCAAGCCGGTTTTTCCACCGTGCAAAGCAATGGCGCGGTGAAAATCCAGCCTGAAGCCGATAGCAAATCGCTGAGCAACAAAACACTGGTGCGCGGGGAAAACGCCAGCGGTGAGCAAATCATTACGCAGATTTTTAATCTGAATAATGAAAGCGCCAATCAAATGGCCACCATGCTGCGCCCGCTCGCCACGCCCAATAGCCTGATCAGCGCCTACCAATCGGGGACCAGCAACACCATTGTGATTACCGACTACGCCGATAATGTGCGCCGTCTAGCCCGCATCATCGACAATATCGACCAGCCCAAAAACAGCGAGATCTTTACGCTGAAACTAGAGCACGCCTCGGCGCTGGATGTCGCGCAGAATATTGCCCGCCTGATGCCCGAAGTGAGCGTGCAGAACGGTGCCAGCGCCCTCCCTGCTCCTGATGGCATTCGCCGCTCGATTGTTGTACCCGATCCACGCGGCAACCGGCTGATGATCCGCGCGCTCAATGCCGCGCAAACTTCGCAATTGCGTGCGCTGGTGGCACAACTGGACGAGGCGGCCACCAACGACAGCAGCATCAATGTGATTTATCTGCGCAATGCCGAAGCCACCAAGCTGGCCAGCACGCTCAAAGGCCTGCTCACCGGCCAGGAAGACAGCAGCACGACAAGCTCGGGCAATACGAATAATTCGACGGGTAACTCAAACACCACGCAGCAAAGCAGCTTTAATAATTCATCATCGCCAACCGGCAATAGCTCAACGACAGTACAGGTTGCAGGGGCCACGGTACGTGTGCAGGCCGATAGCGTGACCAACTCGCTGATCATTACCGCACCGCAAAATGTCTATAACAATCTGCGTGCGGTGATCGATAAACTGGATGTACGTCGTAGCCAGATTTATGTCGAAGCCATGATTGCCGAGGTTAATCTCTCGAAACTCTCCGAATTTGGTTTCCAGTGGATCGTTGGGGGCGGCAATGACAAGATTGGCGGCGGCATGGTGTCCAATCTGGCAACAGGCAGCAATACGCTGGGCAATATTGCCTCGGCCATCGTCAATAAAAATGCGGCGGCCATTCCAATCGGCGCCACTTTCGGCCTGTTTAATGGCGACCCGACCAAAGGCACCGCTTCGCTGGGCATGATTGCCTCGGCATTGCAGAGCAGCGGCAATGGTAATGTGCTGTCCACGCCCAATCTGCTGATGCTGGATAATGAAGAAGCCAAAATCACCATTGGGCAGAATATCCCGATTATCACCGGCTCGCAGCAGCCAACTGGCGGCAACCCTAATCCGTTTATCACGGTGGAGCGTAAAGACGTCGGGATCAAGCTGCGCGTTCGCCCGCAGGTCTCCGAGGGCGGGATTATCACGCTGAATGTCTATCAGGAAGTATCGGGCATTGATAACTCGGTCAACACCAATGGCGCAGGTCTGGCCACCAAAGTGCGGACAATTGAAACCAAAGTGCTGGTCGATGATGGACAAATCGTGGTACTGGGCGGGCTGATCGAGGATCGTTTATCCAACACGGGCAATCAGGTGCCTGGGCTAGGCGATCTGCCATTCATTGGCGAGCTATTCAAATACGAAAACCGCAGCTACCAGAAAGTGAATCTGATGATTTTCCTGCGCCCGGTGCTGATCAAGGATACATCGTCCAATTTCAGCCTATCCAATGATCGCTATCAGTATTTGCGCGAGCAACAGGGTGATTACAAAGTCGGTGAGCACTGGTTCTTGCAAGATATGCCGAAAATACAGCTGCCAACTCAATTACCCAACACCGGGACATCGATGTATTCGCCTGAAAACAAGGCGGGATCTGATCTACAGAGCAATACCCAACCTGCCGTGCAGAAATAATCATGAGCCAGAGCATTGTATCCTATAGCTATGCGCGTGAATTTGGCGTACTGGATGGCGAACCTCAGCACGGCGTCACACCGGTTTATCTGCGAGCGGGCGGGCATTTTGCCGCGGTGGGCGAAGTGCGTCGCCAATTAGCCGATAGCAAACTACACAGTGTTAGCCCAGCCGAATTTGATGCGCTGCTGAACCAGCGCTTTGGCTCAAACCAAGGTGGCGCGGCCAATCTGGTTGACGATATCGAAGAATCGGCTGATTTGGCACGGCTGATTCAGGATATGCCCGAAGTGTCGGATTTGATGGAGGCCGAAGAATCGTCGCCGGTCATCAAGCTGATCAACGCCATTTTCACCGAAGCGCTGCGCGAAAACGCGTCCGACGTACATATCGAGCCATTTGAAACCCGCTCGGTGGTGCGTTACCGCGTCGATGGTACATTACGCGACGTCATCGAGCCCAATCGCGCGCTGCACGCCGCACTGGTGTCACGCATTAAAGTCATGGCCGGCCTCGATATCGCCGAAAAACGCCTGCCGCAAGATGGCCGCATTAATCTGCGCATTGCCGGCCGCCCGGTGGATGTGCGGGTGTCCACGCTGCCAACAGGCCACGGCGAGCGCGCCGTGCTGCGTTTGCTGGATAAATCGGCGGGCCGCTTGGAGTTAGCCAAGCTGGGCATGGGCGAAAAAACGCTAAATGAATTAAATCAGCTCCTCGCCGCGCCGCATGGCATTGTGCTCGTCACCGGCCCCACCGGCTCGGGTAAAACCACCACGCTGTACGCCGCGCTAGGCAGCATGGACGCCAAAAACAGCAATATCATGACGGTGGAGGACCCGATTGAGTACGACCTCGATGGCATCGGCCAAACGCAGGTCAACCCGCGTATCGACATGAGCTTCGCCCGCGCCCTGCGCGCCATTTTGCGCCAAGACCCAGATGTGATCATGATCGGTGAAATTCGCGATCTGGAAACCGCGCAAATTGCGGTACAAGCCTCGCTGACCGGCCATTTGGTCCTCGCGACGCTGCACACCAATGACGCCAGCAGCGCGATCACGCGGCTGGTTGATATGGGCATCGAGCCATTCCTACTCGCCTCGTCGACCATCGGCGTACTGGCGCAGCGTCTGGTGCGTTCACTATGCCCAAGCTGCAAGCAGGGGTATGTCGCCACAGAGGATGAGCTAAAAGAGCTAGAGGCAGATACCAAGCAGAGTATCACCCTATACCGCCCTGTCGGCTGCCCCGCCTGCGCCAATACCGGCTATCGTGGGCGTACCGGCATTCACGAATTGCTGATCGTCGACGAAGCGATGCGCACGCAAATTCACAATTCAGCCAACGAACAAGACATCCGCGCCCGCGCTGAAACGCTAGGTATGCACAGCCTGCGCAAAGACGCCGCATTGCGAGTGCTGGAAGGGGTGACGAGTGTCGAGGAAATGCTTAGGATTACGCGCAGCAGCTAAACACACCATGGGGCACGCAATGACACTGCAGCGCAGATTTCTGGGATGGTTGCTAATAGGCAGTGCCATCGCCGCCCCAGCGCTGGCCACTCCACTGGCTCAGTGCATTGGTTTGAGCGACCGAGACACTGCACTAATCGTAAATGCCGACGACATTGGCATGCACCCCGATCTGGATAAGGCCGCGTTCAAGCTAATCGACGCAGGGCAGATTCAGGATCTGTCGGTGATGCCGCCAACTCCGAATTTTGCGCAAGCGGCTCAATGGGCTAAAGAACGTAATTTATCGGTAGGGGTTCATCTCACGCTAACCAATGAATGGCAGGAAAAACAGCCGTGGGGCGCGGTGCTGTCGCGTGATGAAGTGCCTTCGCTCTACAACCCACAAGGCAATTTGTGGGCCACGGTGACCGAATTGGCCGCACACGCCAAACCCGCTGAAGTGAGAAAAGAGCTACTCGCACAGATTGCCAAAGTGCAGGCTACCGGCCTGAAAATAACGCACCTGGATACCCATATGGTGTTTTGGCCTGCCACCCCCGAGTTACTCAATCTCTACGCCAGCTTGCCCAAAGAAACCGGTATTCCGATTGTCATCCAATCTTTTCGCGGTACGCTCAAAGAACAATCCCAGCTGCATCGGCAAATTCAATCTGAAAACGCCATCGCTACGCCCGACACATTTTCAATGCAATATAACCCTACAGAGCGCTCGCGTGGCGTAGCTTATCAGGGGTATGTAGAACTCATAAAGCAACTGCCAAGTGGTGTACACACCATCGGCATTCATCCAGCAGAAGACAGCCCATCGGCGCAGGCCGCCATCACCGACCTAAACTTGCGCCTAACCGACTACGCAGCATGGCAAGACCCTGTACTACACAAAGCCATTAAAGCGCGTGGCATTAAGCTAATCACCTATGCGCCTTTGCAGGCACTGCAAGAGCAACTGAATCAGAGCTCGGCCAAGCACTGCCTTAAATAGGTGATGCCTTTTTCTAGCCCATGACGGCGGACTTGCTTTTGCTGCTCTATCAGTGAAGCTCGAATCAGTACGTATTGAGGGGATTGCCACCTTAAAATGGTATATTCATACATATCAATAAATACGATACCTACAGCCATATACCATGCCAAGTGTATTCCAGTTTGCAGCCTCACCAATGGCAACTCAAGCCCTGCCTGATTGGGCAGCCACTAGCCATGGCAAATTCACCTCTGGGATGTATCGCCCTGCCGAGCCCAGTGTGCGCTGCGGCGCATGGCCAATAGGCCATTTGCTTGAATGTCGCAGATATAAAAAACCGTCAGATAAAACTGGCGGTTTTTTTTACTGTTGTCATGCACCTACGATTCCGCTTCGCGCTATCGGGCCATGCTCACTTTTGACTCACACCATTAAAAACAGTGCCGCATCCAGCCGATTTACCAGCTGTTTTGAGACATTGATTGGCTACGCAAGCAGGTATTCAGGGCACTGAGAGACACGCCCAAATAACTGCAGGAATTACTCCAGGTATAAGCAGTGCTGATGTGTTGATCGGCTTCGGCATACCAGCGGGTAATCACCGCATCGCTCCAGTCTGCGCTGCTGGCATTCTGACTTGCCTGTACTTTGGCCACCGAGACCTCGCCACCCAGTGCCTTGATCGCAGCCCCTTTCCATTCCACATCGGCTAGCGTTGTCTTGTTTTTCAAGCTTTCAATCGTGACGCGCAAGTAGTTGATTCCTTGTGCATCAAAACGGACTTTATTTTCCCCCAATCCGATGGCATCAGGGAATGCAATATTGACCAGCCCGGCCTCTGAGTAAAAACGCTGAGTCAAGCTTTGATCGTAGAAACGGCTTGTCCCGGTGCAATCAGCGTTGGCAAAAGTTTCAACACGGTATAAAGCCCCACCCGCAGCAATTTTGGCATTCAGCTCATTAATGATTTCATCCGACGGGTTATACCAGCGTCTCGTCATCACCGGATTCGCCGCAGAAGCGTTCATCTCATAGTATTTTTTCCAGCCTGAATCAGCTTGGCCTTTGGCATAAAAACGCGCGCAGCCTATGCTGTCCCGAAACGGGTGCCGTACAAACAGCTGGATCAGCTGCTGATTTTCAGGAGCTGGCGCACCTGAGCGATAGAGAGATTGCCTTTTCTCGGCCAACGAGAAAAATCCAGTCGCAAAATCCTTTCCATATTGACCTTGGTCGCCAAAAAACCGCCATTGACCATCGGCCCCCAGCTTCAGAAAGGTTTTTTCACTGATGCGCGACATGCCTTTCGCATCGTTTAGTGACAGCAAGACCTGACATACTTTGAGCTTGCATCCCAGCACCGAAACCAGTGATGCCTGCAAAGCCAGCCCTGGATTCAACTCGTACTCTTTCCTGAGTTTCGCAATTTCATCAGCGCTGGTGCCGGCCGTATCCAGATACGCCTCATCCCAAAATGCGGCAAATGCTGCGGAATCAACACCGGACTTGGTTTTCAACAACTGATTCCACTGCAACAATCTTGAAGGTATCGCGGCCAGATCAAGCGCCAGCGTGGTGGCAACGGGCTTGGCAAGCTCTTTTGGCATTTCACTCGGCACAATCTGTACCGACGTGTCAGTCGTCGTATCGTCAACGGTGATGGCCATCTGCTCGCCAACAGAAATAGCATGAACCTTGACCAGATCCATCAGTTTATCCAGCCCCTGATGATCGGCGCTGAACGCTGTCGAAATGAAGTCTAGCTGTTTGGCATCGATCCCCAAAGCCGGGAGGTAACCAGCCAGCGCCAATCGCAGCTTTTGCTGTGCCGCTTGCAGCTTAGCCGAGTCAAGTGACGCCAGCCTGACCGGATCGGCAAAGATCACATCGGGAGAAATCCCCGCAGCCTGCGCCAGCAACGCGGTCGTAAGCGGGTTAATATTGGCCGTTGAAGTGGGTCCAACTGGCCCAGTGAGCACACTGTAGAATGTATGCCCCACACTACCCACCGTCCCCTGGGCCTGAATCACCATTGGCGCGAACAAACTGCTGACATCAGCAATCACCCACTGCCCTTTGGCATCTGACTGGGTAGTCAACACATTGCCATGCCGGTCTTTAATAATGATCTGAGCATGGGACAAAGCAACGCCATAAGCCGCAAGCCCGGAAACCGATTTGGCCAACTGGGGCACTGCGCTCGGGCTTGGGATGGGTGTATCTACACCACCGCCGCCACATGCCACCAGAGACAGGGACAGCACCCAGGCAGAGCAATGTCTGAACGACATGAAAACCTCCTTTTAGAAAGGAGGGAGCTTAGCACAAACCAAACAATTAGAAAGCATGTAGAAAGAAGTCATAGCCAGATGGAAAGTCACGACTCAGGATTTGCGCGAATCCAAACTCAGCAACGCCCCACTATCCACTGGGCTTGGGTAACGTCCACCTTTGCAATAGATGCCGAAAGAATTTTGGATTCAGTTAACACCAATTATTTGACAACAATCAACAAATTAAATTGACAAAAAAACAAGTTATCTCAATAATTTCAATCTCCCAACTTACCAAAAGAGTAATATATGTCATTAAGAAACTGTGCTATTGCTTGCTTTGCTCTACTGGCAATTTCAAGCCAAAGCGCAATGGCTACAAATCCAAATGATGGTATTTATGATTGCAATATGGGTTTCGGTGCTGATTACATTTCTTTAAACAGCCGAGATGCGACCGGGGTGCTAGTTATGCTAGAGCCTGCAAGTGGTGATTCAAATGGGTTAGCTGAATGGTGGTATGTAATCGGGAGCTGGATTAATGAACAACAGCTAAATGGCAAGACTCAAAAAGGTGGCAACTTCTCAGCAAATGTAAACAATGGCGTATTGCAACTGAGAATCGATATGAAAATGGGTAACGGGTTTCAGCCTTTCGACTTAACTTGTAACAAAGTAATTTAAACCAATATTCAGGTGAGTATCGTTACTTACTGACTGTGCGTCACAGCAACTTCAATTCACCTGAATGAACTAATACATTCAACAAGCTGTTAAAGATAATCTTTTCTACACCTCTTCAGAATTTCATCTGATATCCATTCGCTGTCGCAGGTATTTGCATGAGCAAAGGTGCAAGCTGCTGTTTGACTTTGTCATCCGGCTGCAGATTGATTTCACCTTGCGAGCCCACGCGCCCACCGGACAGCCATTGCAGTGCGCCTTGGCCGTTGACCGTGATGGCACTGGCGCCTGCGGGGTTGATCGTCCAGTTGGCTCCGCCGTCGTTCATCGTCAGACTGGCGCGCAGCGTGGTCAGTGGGCTCAGGGCGGGCACCAGCTGGCTAAATAGCGGGTCGATAGTCAGCTCGGCGCTGTCCCCCGCTTGTTTGGATAGCCGAGCGCTGCGCATTTGTGCGGTACCGCCCAAGCCCCAGCTGGCGATTTTGGGGATGGTGCGCAATACGCCTTCGAGTGGTAGCGTGACATCAACATTTTCCAGTGCTGCGCCGCGTACCCCTAGCACCAAACGCGCCTGACTATTGGCTTCACTGCCCGCCGCTTGGCCATTGAGTTGCCAGGCCAGCTGACCGCCCAATATGGCTTTGGGCTCAAATTGCCAGCGCAGATTTTGTTGAATGGCGATGCCTTCCAGCCCCAAGGCGCTGGCACGGCCAGCCCAAAGCGTGCCGCTGGTTTGCACCAATGACACCGAGCTGGGTAATACGGTTTGCAACATGGCCACTGGCATGCGCACGATCAATACCAGTAGCAGCACTATAAATAGGCCAAGACTCCATTTGCGTACGCGGCTCATGATCGCTCCAGGATGATGAGCAAAGCCGTGCCTTGCGCATCTGATTTGATTTGAATTGCGCTAATTTTGGCGGCCAGCTCATTGCGCAGACTGTGCGCCAAATTGAGTGCCTCATTCACCGTGGGCAAGCTGGCGCGCAATTCAAGCTGGGTCGGAGTGATCGAGCGAATATCGGCACTCAGCTGCTTGGCGCTGATCGCGGCAAAGGCGGCGGTGCGTAAGTCTTGTTGTGCCGCACTCGGCTGCAATACCGCAACCTCGGTTTTGCTACCGCGCATCATGATCAACTGATTTTCCAGCGTGGGCACGGCGCGCTGCAAGCGCGTGATTTCAGCGCTCAACGGCGAATACAGACCCCAGTACATCGCCGCACTGGCCACCAGCAGCAACCAGATTTGTAATACACGACGCTCGCGCGGGCTGCGTGCTTGCCAGTAGTGCTGGGCTTTTATGATCAGTGGATGACTCATGGCTGCAACTCCAGATTCATGCGTCCATCGGGCAAGGTGCTGCTCGTCACTTTGGCGCCTTGGGCATTCAATTGAGCCAGCAGAGTATTACCTGCTGCGGCAGGCAAGATCACGGTCACTTTGCCATCTTTGACGCTGACACTCTCGGCGCTCAGCTCGCCGCTCATTTGGCCCGCCGCGCGGTACAGCAGATCAAGCGCATCGCCACCACTGACTTGCCCGCCCTGCTTTTGCAGGCTTTGCCATTGCAACATGGGGTCAACAATCGGCACGCCGGGATAGAGGCTGGCGAAGGTTTGGCGAATTTCCTGGCGCAAAGCCACTTCGCGATTGGCTAGGCTGCGCCATTGCAATATCACGCTGAGCAATAGCAAGGCCACACATACCCCTAGTAGATACACGCACCAACGCCAATTATTCCAAAGGCTTTGAAGCGATACCCCCTTGGATTTATGACGATAAAAACTGACTGTCGCAGCCGGCGGCGCGCTTAACTGCTCGCTGCCCAGCTGACTTAAGCCCTGTAGAGCGGTCACAGCCAGCAATTCACTTTCATCACTCAGCCAGATCAATTCACCGGCACACCGCGCCATCAAGCCTTGCGCGGCGGGTGCAACACAATCCATCGTCGCTGGCAGCAGCGCAAATTCAGGAATCCAGCGCTGAACATCCAGATGCTGAGCACTCACCCAAGCCTGTAGCTGCTCGATTCTGGTAGTAGCAAGTACCCATACCTCGGATACGCCCTGCTGCTGTGCGCTGGCCAACCATTGGTATTCGTGCAAGGGGCCAAGTACACGGTCTTCCAGCGCTTGCGTGATCAGCTGCTGGCGTTGCTTTTCGCTGACCTTAGGCAGGCTAATCCGGTGAGTAGTTAGCCAGGATGCCGGAATCGCCAGATCAAGCTGCGGCGTATCGGGCCAGGGCTGGCCATGCCCATGGGCGCATTGGACACCTTGCGCATCAAATGCCAGCCAATCGTAAATAGCCAGTGGCGTAGTCTGAATTCTGACAACGACCCGGGAAACATGCTGAACCATACAGGGCTTACCTATTGTCGCAAGCTTGGCGGCTTGCGAAAGAAAATCTCAAGTTCGCTATTGTGCCGTCAAAACGATGACGATTTACACCGTTATGCCGCTTAGAGCCAAAAAAATGCTGATTTGCTGCAGTTTGCAAATCCACCCTTTATCCGGAATGAAAAAACGGCAGCCTTGGCTGCCGTTTTTTAATCAAGCCTGCTCACCCGGCGTGGCACCTCTTGAGGAAAGAGACGGCTGGGTGTGGGTGTGAATCACTCAGAGCAAATCTCGAATGTCTTTTGCGCCCCAATGCGGGAAGTGCTTACGCACCAAGGCATTCAGATCGGCTTCAAACGCGCGCAGGCGGCTCAATTCGTCCTGATCGGCTGCGCCGGCGCTCGCTTCGGCTGGCGCAACGATCATGCCAGCGGCAATCGTTGCATTGCTCAGGCGATCGATCACGATCAGATTACCCGTACCACGGCAATCGCTGTATTTATCGTAGGCAATCGGCGCGGTCAGCTCGAAACGCACCAAAGCGATTTCATTGAGCTTCAACTCAGACACATTCAAGTGCTCCAAGCTATTCACATCAATACGATACTGGATAGAGGTAACGCGCCCAAAGCACTGTTTACCGCCGAGTTTGACGATATACTCCTTGCCCACCACCAGCGGCGCTTCGTTCATCCACACCACGTGCGCGTCAAAAGCGCTGCCAACGTGCGGCTGCGCGTCTTGTGCGCGAACAATCATATCGCCACGCGAAATATCGATTTCATCTTCCAGCGTCAGCGTAATTGCTTGGCCTGAGAACGCGACGGTTTGCTCGCCTTCGTACGTTACAATCGCTTTGACTTTCGATTTTTTACCTGATGGCAACGCAACGATTTCATCACCCGGCAATACATGACCCGCCGCAATCGTGCCGCAGAAGCCACGGAAATCCAGATTCGGGCGATTCACGTACTGCACAGGCAGGCGGAATGCATCGAGCTTGGCGTCTTTGTTGATTTGCACGCTTTCGAGCAGGCCCATCAACGTCTCGCCTTCGTACCATGGCGTTTTGTCAGATTCATTGACGACGTTATCGCCACGCAGCGCCGACAAAGGCACAAAGCGGATATCGCTGATGTTCAGGTCTTTGGCAAATTCAAGATATTGCGCGCGGATTTCGTTGTAGCGAGCTTCGCTAAACTCAACCAGATCCATTTTGTTCACCGCCACGATCACGTGCTTGATACCCAGCAGCGACACGATAAAGCTGTGGCGGCGCGTCTGCGTTTGCACGCCGTAACGCGCGTCGATCAGGATAATCGCCAGATCGGACGTCGAAGCGCCGGTCGCCATATTGCGCGTGTACTGTTCGTGGCCCGGGCAATCGGCAATGATGAATTTACGTTTTTCAGTGCTGAAGTAGCGGTACGCCACGTCAATCGTAATGCCCTGCTCGCGCTCGGCTTGCAGGCCATCCACCAGCAACGCCAAGTCGATTTCTTGGTCGGTGGTGTTAAATTTCTTGCTGTCTTTCTGTATTGCAGCGAGGTGATCGTCGAAAATCAATTTCGAGTCGTGCAGCAAACGACCGATCAAAGTCGATTTACCATCGTCAACATTGCCGCAAGTAATAAAGCGCAGCATGTCTTTGTTTTCATGCTGTTTCAAATACGCCAGGATATCGCTGGCGATCAGTTCTGATTGATTTGACATTGTGTTCTTCCAATCTCACAAATTCGTACGAAACGACCCATCTCAAGGCCGTAGCGAGCAAACCAAAGGCAAGGAGTAGCACCGCAAGCAAGCGCAGTGGACATATAGTCCATGATCATTGCGCGGAGCGCACGACGCAGGATTTGGTTTGCGCAGTAGGCTTACCGCTTAGAAGTAACCTTCCATTTTTTTCTTCTCCATCGACCCAGAGCTGTCATGGTCAATGGCGCGGCCTTGGCGCTCACTTGTCGTCGCCAGCAGCATTTCCTGAATGACTTCCGGCAGCGTCGTCGCGCGTGACTCAACAGCGCCAGTCAATGGATAACAGCCCAGCGTACGGAAACGCACCCATTTTTTCTCGATGGTCGCTTTTTGTTCTGGCGTCAGGTATTGCAGGATGCGATCGTCATCGATCATCACCGTGGTGCCGTTGTAATTCACCACTTCGCGTTCGGCCGAGAAATACAGCGGTACGATTTCGATGTTTTCGAGGTAGATGTATTGCCAGATATCGAGCTCGGTCCAGTTCGAAATCGGGAAAACGCGGATCGATTCGCCTTTATCGACTTTCGAGTTGTAGATGTTCCACAGCTCGGGGCGCTGGTTTTTTGGATCCCAGCGGTGGTTTTTATCGCGGAATGAATATACGCGTTCTTTGGCGCGGGATTTTTCTTCGTCGCGGCGCGCGCCACCAAAAGCGGCGTCAAAACCGTATTTATTCAAAGCTTGCTTCAAGCCTTCGGTTTTCATCACGTCGGTGTGTTTGGCCGAGCCAGCGGTGAACGGGTTGATACCCGCGTCAACGCCTTCCTGATTCACGTGCGTGATCAGATTCCAGCCATCGGCGATCTGTTTATCACGCAATTTGTACATGTCCTGGAATTTCCAGGTGGTGTCGACGTGCATCAGCGGAAACGGTGGCTTGCCCGGCGCAAAGGCTTTTTTGGCCAGATGCAGCATCACGGCTGAATCTTTACCAATCGAGTACAACATCACAGGGTTTTCAAATTCGGCAGCCACTTCACGGATGATGTGGATGGATTCGGCTTCAAGCTGCTTCAGATGCGTCAGCCGTGCTTCGGACAAGGTATTCATGGCGTGGACTTTCACTGCTAAAAATCAATAGAGACGGAATCTAAACTTAAATTCCGCGTGGAAAAAGAACGTGTGGCTATATGCATAGATCGATTTCATCTAGGCAATCGGAAAGCAGTTTGGACAAAACAATGGCGGCCGAGGATTGATCCAACCCATGGCCGCCATTCAAGACCAACAAGGACTAATTATTCGTCAACTGTATTGGCTGCCGACCAGGCACGACCCATCGGGTTAAATGTTGGCTTCTGGCCGCCCCACAGCTGCTCCAAATCATAGTAATCGCGTACGGCTGGCAACATCACATGCACAACGAGGCTACCGGCATCCACCAGCACCCACTCGCCGGTTTCTTCGCCTTCGGTGCTCATGATTTCATAGCCTTTGGCTTTCAAATCAACCGCCACATTATTGGCCAGCGCGCGCACTTGGCGGTTTGAGTCACCAGTGGCAACGATCATGCATTCAAATAAATCGGTCAGTTTTGCTGTATCCAGAACCTGGATTTCTTTCGCTTTGATGTCTTCCAGAGCATTTACAGCGATATCGCGCATCGCGATCAAAGTTTCATTCATTGTATTTCCTTCAAAAACGGTAAAGCCCACTGCTCTCTATTTCTCGCCAAACAGGGGTGAGTGCTGAAACATCTTCCCCACGTGCGAGCATTTCCCGCACCAAAGTGGACGAAACAGACATAAGTGGGCTTGATAATAGGCTGATTTTACCCCGAGACAGGGTATCGGTGTTGGCTATTACGTGCCGAATGGCAAATTCCTTCATTAAATCAGTACCTAAATCAGCACTTAAGGTCGCAAAAGCATAGTCAGGCCGTGCGGCAATCAGCAAGTGCCCGATGTCGAGCAGCTCGCGCCAGCGATGCCAGCGAGTCAGATTCAACCAGGAATCGGCACCGATCAGCCAGACCAGCAAGACATCAGGGGTATCTTGCTGTAACTCAATCAGAGTGTCGATTGTATAGCAATACCCCTCACGCCTAACTTCCCTATCATCAGCAATCAAGCCCGCTTCACCTACAATCGCCGCCCGTACCCAGTCAAAGCGCTGCTGCGGTGAAACGGTTGACGCTGCGCGATGCGGCGGCAAACCGGTTGGAATCAGCCGCACTTCAGGCAACTGCAACTGATCACGCATACAGCGCGCCAATTCGATATGCCCGTAGTGAATCGGGTCAAACGTGCCGCCAAAGATGCCGATTTTCTGCATAAAGAAAGCTAATACCTAAGTTTCAGAAGGAACTGCAAGATTGAACTCAGAATCCGCGAATACCTTAAGCGCCCCTAGGAATGACTCTACAAAATTCAAGTCGATTGATTTCATAGTTTGCTCTTCATGTGCATAGCGCCACTTAACAAACCCATTGGATATCTCCAACAACTTAGATTCAAATGTGGCACTTGGCACGCCTTCAATTCTTGGATAGTTCCCAACAGAAACTTGGCTCTTAATTCTTTGCTGAATACTGGGATCAAGTTCCAAAAATAGCGTTTCTAATTTATGCCCAGTGGTGGCAACGCCGTTTGATTCAAGAAACAACGCCTTTATAAAAATCTCAGCAGAGAATAAATAGCACACAACAGCCGGAATTAAAGGAGTTGACTCAAACTTATCCCCTTCACGACTTAGTCGCTTTTCTTGCAATCGTTCTGCTGCAGCTAAGAAGTCGCAGGCTTGCTCATAAGCGGCATAAGACTCCGACGAGCTTGGCTTAACGTACAAAATTGCCATTCTTATTTCTCACTTATGCCACAGTGATTTGGAATCACCCACCATAAAGCCAACCACTTTCAGCACAATTTATGCTGCGCCACGACCTCATCCAGAATCAGCCGCTGCAGGCGCTGGGCAAAGTCGGGGTCTAGCCCGGTTTGGGCGGCTAGCTTGGCGGTTTTTTCCAATTGTTGCGCTTCGCGCGTTGCGTCTTGCGCCGGCAATTGGTGCTGTTTTTTCAGTTGCCCTACCTGGGCGGTGACTTTGAAACGCTCGGCCAGCACGCTAAACAGCTGCTGATCGAGCGCATCAATTTGCTCACGCAAGGTGAGAAGTTCGGCTGGCACACTCATTACACGCGCACCTCGCCATCGCCCAGCACAATCCATTTCTCGCTGGTTAATCCTTCCAGACCTACCGGGCCACGTGCGTGGATTTTGTCGGTCGAGATGCCGATTTCGGCGCCCAAACCATATTCAAAACCATCGGCAAACCGCGTTGAGGCATTGACCATCACGCTAGCGCTATCGACTTCACGCAGGAATTGACGTGCTTTGGTATAGTTTTCGGTGACGATAGCGTCGGTGTGATGACTGCCGTAGGTATTGATGTGATCCATCGCCTGATCGATATCAGACACCACGCGAATTGCAATAATCGGCGCGAGGTATTCGGTACGCCAATCTTCTTCGGTCGCGGCAATCGCGTCGTTCAGAATCGCTTGCGTCGCAGCACAGCCGCGCATTTCGACGCCTTTTTCGCGGTAAATAGCAGCAATTTCCGGCAGGATCAGCTCGGCGACGTTTTCGTTCACCAGCAGCGTTTCCATCGTATTGCACGGTGCGTAGCGATGCGTTTTGGCATTGTCCGCAATGCGTATCGCTTTGGCTGGATCGGCTTCGTCGTCGATATACACATGGCAAATGCCGTCCAGATGCTTGATGACCGGAACGCGTGCATCGCGCGAAATGCGCTCGATCAAGCCTTTGCCACCGCGTGGCACGATCACATCGACAAATTCGCTCATCGTAATCAGCTCGCCCACCGCAGCGCGGTCAGGCGTTTCGATGATTTGCACCGCAGTTTCTGGTAAGCCCGCTGCAGCCAGGCCTTCTTTCACGCACGCCGCAATCGCCTGATTGCAATGGAATGCTTCGCGGCCACCGCGCAAGATCGTGGCGTTACCCGATTTAATGCAGAGGCCAGCGGCATCGGCAGTTACGTTTGGGCGCGCTTCATAAATAATGCCGATCACGCCAAGCGGAACGCGCATTTTGCCGACTTGAATGCCGCTGGGGCGGTATTTGAAATCGCCCATATTGCCGATCGGATCGGGCAGCGCCACCATTTCGCGCAGCCCTTGCGCCATTGTCGCGATGGTTTTATCCGTTAATTGCAGACGGTCGAGCATCGCCGGCTCCAAACCATCGACACGCGCCTGCTCCATATCACGGCTATTGGCGGCGAGCAGCTTGGCTGCATCGCGAACAATAGCATCGGCAATCGCGTTCAGTGCGGCGTTCTTAGCGCCGGTGCTGGCCTTGGCCATCGCACGGCTGGCAGCGCGCGCCTGACGGCCAACGGTTTGCATATAAGCTTGAATATCCATCGTCTTTTCTTTCCGGAGCTATTTTTATAATCGAATCAGCACATTGTATCGCTTACTAGAAGCGACGTGAAACGGATTTAGCCAGTCGCCCGCCAAGCCGGGCTTTATTTTGGCAAAAGTTTGCCCGCGCCTGCGGGTAATTGCAGCACGGTCACGCCCACATTATCGGCCTGCTGGCGATTAAACCAGTCTGGAGCCGAGCTTTGCACCGCAATCAGCGTGGGCCCGGTGGGCAAATCTATCCAGATTGGCGAGCCCGAATCGCCCGACAAGGTATCGCAGCGATGGAAAATCGTGCCATTGCTGCGCAACTGCGTGAGTAAGCAGCCCAAATGGGCCGACAAGATCGTATCGTGGTCTTCCGCAAAGCCGCCCTGATTCACTTTTTGCTGCGAGCGCAAAATGGCCTGCATCAAGCGCTGCCGGTTTCCGCGAAATACCGGCATGGGGGATGGCGCAATGCCATCTTGCAGTTTCAGCCTGAGCAAGGCGATATCGTAGGGCGCAGCGCTGGGCTCGATATAGACATCATCGCCCTTATAAGTGAGCCCCTGACGAAACTTGGGGTGAAAAAGCTGCCCTGTTACCTGATAGCGTGCCTGATATTTGCCATGATGAAAACCCGCCATAAACCAGCGCCCGGCGTCGATTTTGCGTGGCGTCATCAAAAAGCAGTGCGCCGCCGTGAGCGCCAGATCAGGCGCCACCAAAGTTGCCGTACAGGTGCCGCCCGATTTCACTTCCAGTCGGCCAATCGCGGCATAAGGCGCAGCGTAGGGCGCAGCAATATTGACGCGATCATCGTGGCCAAAAAACAGGGCCTGCCGCTCTTTCTGCAGCTGCGCCTCATCCTGGGCCAACACCGCAGCGGGTAATAATAGGGCGATTAGCAAACCGGACAAACGCATGGGCGGCGCTCCTGGGGAGATCAACAGAACGTAAAAAAGGACGGCAAGCCGTCCTTTTTCAATCAGCGGAAAATTGATTCCGGATTATTTTTTTGCAACAGCAGAAGCTTTAGAAGCTACAGAAGCCGCAGAGGCTTTTTTAGCTTGTGCTTTTTGCGCAGCAGATGCTTTAGAAGCTACAGCAGAAGCCTTTTTAGCTTGTGCTTTTTGTGCAGTAGATGCTTTAGAAGCTACAGCAGAAGCTTTCTTAGCTTGTGCTTTTTGCGCAGCAGATGCTTTAGAAGCTACAGCAGAAGCCTTTTTAGCTTGTGCTTTTTGTGCAGCAGATGCTTTAGAAGCTACAGCAGAAGCCTTTTTAGCTTGTGCTTTTTGTGCAGTAGATGCTTTAGAAGCTACAGCAGAAGCCTTTTTAGCTTGTGCTTTTTGCGCAGTAGATGCTTTAGAAGCTACGGCAGAAGCCTTTTTCGCTTGTGCTTTTTGTACAGCAGAAGCTTTAGAAGCTACAGAAGCAGCAGAAGCTTTTTTAGCAGGAGCAGCAACAGCAAATACTGAAGCAGCAGCAAATACGGTAGCGATAACACCAGCAGCAATCTTGTTCATCTTCAAACTCCGATATTCTTTTTAACAGTATCCGAAAGTGGATACCTCAACGCGGCGAATTATGGAGTTTCACTACGATGGCTGCACTACATACTTAGTGATGATGTGTAACGTAAAGTACGTAGTTCTACTACAGCTTACTACATCATCTTACAGGGCATCGCCCGAGCGCATCGGCGTGGGCCAGCTCAGACTCAGCCTAGCTCCGCCGCTGGGCGCATCGTGAATGCTGACTGCACCACCGTGACCGCGCATAATCATGGCCACAATTGCCAGCCCCAGACCAAATCCGCCAGTGGCTTTGTTGCGGCTGCCTTCCAGCCGCGTAAACGGTTGCAGCAGGCGTGCGCGGTCTTCCACCGGGATGCCCTCGCCATTATCGTCGATATGCAGCGTGGCCGTACCGTCCTGCCATAGCAAGGTCAGATGAATCTGTTTACCGCCATAACGGCGGGCATTCGAGAGCAGATTGCCTACGGCGCGGCCAAAGTAATAGCTATCGACGTCAAACAGCGGGCTGGGCTGGCCGGTGGCATTGTCCAGCGTCGGCTCGGTGCCATCGAGCGTATATTCGTTCAGCAAACGCTGCAGCCACGGCACGATTTCCAGCGGCTGCACTTCCATGCGCAATTGCGGGCTATCCAGACTGGACATCGTCAGCCATTCGTCAATCAGCTGGTCGATCTGCCCCAGATCACGCTCGATGCCAGCCACTTGCGATTCACTATTGGCTCCGGCCTTGATCGCCTCCAGCCGATAGCGCAAGCGCGCCAGCGGGGTGCGCAAATCGTGCGAGACGGCATCAATCATGGCGCGGCGCGAAGCGGTGAGCTCCTCGACATCGTGCGCCATGCGGTTAAAGTTGGAGCCCAGCGCCGCCAGTGGCGAGCTGTCTTCCAGACTAACGCGCACGGAGAAATCACCGGAACCCAGCCGGCGGCTTTGCCGGATCACCTGAATCAGATCGCGCCAGAATGGCCGCAGCCACAACCAGGTGGGAATCCCCAGCGCCAGACACATCAGCACCAGCGCCAGAATATCCATCCATGAAATGCCGTCGAGCGACTCCAGAAACGAAATCGGCCCCAGCACCACCATCTGCTGGGTTTTATGAATACGGTGCAAATACAGGCCGCGATCACGCAATAAAATAATATCGCCGCGCTGCAATGAGGCCTTGTTTTCTTCCGACAGCACATAGGCATCGAGCGCCTCGATCTCCACTGGCACCGGCAGCTTGCCGCGCAGGCGCGACGCCTCGTCATGCCACATCGATTGCGGCAGATCGCCCAGCTCTTTCTCGATCAGCGAGACGGTCGACAGAAACATATCGCTCAGATAGCGCTGATTGGTGCGCTCGATCATCTGCTTGTAAAAACCGCCAATCAGCAACGATGAAGCGAGAAAACACAGCACGACGGTGAGGTAAAAGCGAATAAATACCTGGCGCATATCAATCCATAAACCAGAGACAGTGAAGCCACACAAGGAACTCGCAGATGCGCTCGCAACGAGTTGACCGGGCTGATCAATCGCTGCGCCAATCCTTGCACCCTCGCCCTAGCAAAACCACGGTCATGTTCAGATGACGTGTTGATGGCTTTTTGAGCCGTAGAATCGCTTTTGTCCCCTCTCCCTTGATGGGAGAGGGCTAGGGTGAGGGTGATAGGTTGAATTGATCGTCAAATCAAGCATTTCCACCCCCATCCCAACCTTCCCCCATCAAGGGGGAAGGAGCTAATTCAGTTCATTTTCAATCATATCAACACAAAATCTGAACACACCAAAAATCAACAAGGTATAAGCTCACAGACCATATCCAACAAGCTCTGCAGCCATATACCCAACAAGCCATCTTCAAAATAAATCTAAGTGAGTGAGCTTGATCAGCAACAGCAGCGCACTTACTCTTCCTGCCACCAGATATCGGCTGCGAACAGATACCCCTTGTTGCGGATGGTTTTGATTTTCAGCGGGTCGAGCGGATCGTCGTCCAACTTTTTGCGCAGGCGCGAAATGGCCACGTCCATGCTGCGATCCAGACCATCGTATTCGATGCCGCGCAGTTTTTTCAGCAAATGATCGCGGCTGAGAATCTCGCCAGCGTGGCTGGCCAGCTCCCACAACAGATCAAAATCGCTGGTCGATAGCCCCATCGGCGCGCCACGGTATTTGGCGCTGCGGTTACGTGCATCAATCTGCAGCTTGCCAAAATTGAGTACCGACTGATCTTTTGCCGGTGCAATCGCCAGCAGATCGGCGCCCTTTTGCCCCACATGGCGCAAATGCGCCCGGATGCGCGCCAGCAAGACCGATGGCGGCGTGGTTTTAACCACATAATCGGTCGCGCCAATTTCAAAGCCCAGAATCTGATTCATATCGCTATTGAGCGAAGTCAGCAGAATAATCGGGCCGGTGTAAAACTCGCGCAGCTCGCGGCATAGCGTCAAGCCGTCTTTGCCGGGCAGCATGATATCAAGCAGAATCAGCTCGGGCGGATCAGCCCGGACACGATCAATCACCTGCAAACCATCGGGCAAAACATCCACCGAAAACTCGAACGAGCGTAAAAAGCCGCCAATCAGCTCGGCCAGATCAGCGTCGTCCTCAACAAACAATACCCGCGTGTTCATGCAGTTATATCCCTTGCAATGTGTTTCAAAGCCTGTGCCACCCCGGTGGCATCATGGCAAATGGTGGCAAATTCAAAACGCCGGATCTGCTCGCCCAACCGGATATCACACCCGGCCAGATCCACGCCCAGCAGCTCGCCAGCGCCGATGACACTGGCGGCGATCAGCTCGGCCTCCTGCGCCAGAGTCAGCGCCGCAGCGCTTTCCCATTCATCGCCCTCAACCCAGCCCATGCGGCCAAATCCGGCAATCAGGCGTGCCCGACGCGGCCACAGTCGCCAGACGGAAAAATCGCCCATGTCCAGACAAGCGGCCAACTGAGGATTGTAACGCGCCAAGCGCGCAGCGAGCAGCTCATCCGGTGCTACAGGCTGCAAATCGCCCAGAATGGTCAATCTGGCCTTCTCCAAGGCCATGTCATCATCGTGCAGCAGCACGCTCACTTTATGGTTCTGCAGGATATTTTGCGTGTGTTCGGCCAGACGACTGATCACCACCAGCGGTCGCCCAGCTTCATCGGCCACCGTGGGCAGCCACGACACATGGGGATAGCCCGGCATGTGCGTGGAATGAGTCGCCAAAGCCAGCATGCGGCTGCGACGGATCAGGGCCATGACTTCGGGCCACAACATAGCGGTTTCTCCTTGGAGCGGTTTCTCCTTAGCAAGCGCCGATTTTACTCACTGCAGCGCCGCAGTGCTGCGCTTTCGCGCCGCCAGGGTGATGCAGGCAACAGATCGTGAGGGGCAAGCGGGACTGCTGCGCTGAACTAGGGGCTAAGCGGCGCGCCGCACTTTGTAAACTTCAACGCTGGCCAGCGCTATTCCTTTTGTTGGCCTCAGCATCTGCCCATCAATCTGCGCCGACCAAGGTCAGCCGGGGCCAGCGTTGCAGAAAGCGCTTTTGCGCCAGACGCGCCTGAAACTGCGCCTGCGAAACGCGGGCGGGATTGTGCCGCAGTCGCAGCGCAAATAGATCGGCCAGCCCCGTGTCGCCGTGCGCCAGCACAGGTGCCCAGATTTGCAGCTGGTCGGCCTCATCAAGCGACACACCTACCGCCGTGGCGGTTTCCGGCCAGCTTGCCATTCCGGCCAGGGTGGATGCAAACGGCGCAAAGCGGCGGCCATCTTCGCCGCGATACCAGTAATGCACCCCGGCCTGATTGGTGACATCCCAATCAAACTGCGGCATGCGCTGCGCCAATTGGGCTTGCAACGCCTGATCGCGCTCTGCGCTGGAGTCGGCGTCGGCATCATCCCAATACACCAGGTCGATTTCACCCGGCTCAAAATCCATGCCATGTATATGGCTCCAGACCAGATTGCGAATAGCTCCGGCGGCAATACACCACTGGGGTAATTGCAGCTCGCGCGCGGTGTGCAAGGCGGCCAGCAGGCTGGGGTTGGCTTTGACGCAGCTAACGATGCGCGCGGCGTATTCGGCGCGGGCTTGCTCGGGTGTGGAGGTGTGTACCGATTTTTCCGTGGCCGCCAGGGCCGGATCAGTCCGCATCGGCTTCACCGCACACCTCGGCCAGCACAGTGCGCAGCCAGCGATGCGCCGGATCGGCATCCATGCGCGGGTGCCATTGCATCGACACGGTGATCTGCGGCAAGGCCAGCGGCAGTGCAAAAGTATGCAGCCCGACGCGCAGCTGGCGAGTGTGGCGCTCGGGCACGGCGGTGATCAGATCGGAATCGCGCACCAGCGCCAGCGCGGTGGCAAAACCGCCCACAAAACAGGCAATCTGCCGACTTAGCTCCAGCGGCTGTAGCGCGTCATCAACCAGCCCTGTTTCCTGCTCGCGCCGCGAGACCAGAATATGCTGCCCGGCGGCGTAGCGCTGCGGCGTGATGTCCTGCTGGCTCAAGGCGTGCCCCAGCCGCACCACGCCAACAAAATGATCGCGAAACAGCGCGCGGGTGCGCAGATCGGGGCGGGTGTGGATGGTGACCACGCCGGTTTCCAGATCGACACGTCCCTGCTGCAATGCGCTGTCGTTCAGATCGGATTTCTGCACAAAGCGCAGCCGCACGCCGGGCGCTTGCGCATGCAGCCGCGCCAGCAAGGCGGGGCCGAAATTTTCCACAAAGCCATCGCTGCAGCGCAGCGCAAATGTCCGCGTTAGCGTGTACAGATCCGGCGCGGTGGCTGGGCGCAAGGCGGATTCGACTTGCTGCACCAGATCGGCCACCGATTCGCGCAGCTGCAAAGCCCTGGGGGTGGGCACCATGCCGCGACCGGAGCGCACCAGCAAAGGATCGCCCGTGGTGTCGCGCAGGCGTGCCAGCGCGCGGCTCATGGCCGACGGGCTTAAATGCAGGCGGCGTGCCGCACGCGCCACGCTGCCCTCGCTAAGCAAGGCATCCAGCGTAATCAGCAAATTGAAATCGGGTGGAGTCATGCGCCTATTCTAATCCGCCCAGCGCCGACACAACACCCAAAGATAGCGCCAGACGCACGGATCAAGTGCAAACCATGCACCTTCCGCCTGCTGTGGCGGGCGGATAAGGTATAGCCATCAGCCAGCCACCGGAGAGCTCATCATGAGTACGCCTGATTCTGTACCCAACGCGATACCCGCCCCTGTCCACCAACCCGCACACCCATCTACACATCACTTGGCCGCAGCCCAGCTGGCGCTGGCACTATCTACCCTGCTGGCCTCGCTGGGCATCAGCATTGCCAATGTGGGCTTGCCCGCGCTGGCGCAGGCTTTTGCGGCCTCTTTTCAAGCCGTGCAGTGGGTGGTGCTGGCTTATTTGCTGGCGATTACCAGCCTGATTGTGGGCGTGGGGCGGCTGGGCGATCTGCTGGGGCGGCGCAGGCTGCTGCTGATTGGTCTGCTACTATTTTCGCTGGCCTCACTGGCTGGCGGCTTGGCCAGCAATCTGGCGCTGCTGATTGCCGCACGCTTTGTGCAGGGGCTGGGCGCGGCGATGATGATGGCGCTGTCGATGGCACTGATTGGCGAAACGCTAGGGTCGGCCAAAGCAGGCCGCGCGATGGGGCTGCTGGGCAGCATGTCGGCGGTAGGCACCGCGCTGGGGCCATCGCTGGGTGGTGTATTGATTGATGCGCTGGGCTGGCGGGCTATTTTTCTGCTCACCGCACCGCTGGGTATGCTGGCCTTGCTGCTCGCTTGGCGCTATTTGCCCGCCGCACCGCCAAGCGACAAACAGAGCACATCCCGCTTTGATTACACCGGCACCCTGCTGCTGGCGGCAACGCTGGCCGCGTATGCGCTGGCGATGACGCAGCGCCAATTTGGCCTCAGCAGCTGGCTGATGCTGGCGGCGGCCGGGCTGGCGCTGTTGGTCTGGCAGCAAAAACGCAGCACCGCACCGCTGATCCAGCTGGCGCTATTTCGCCAGCACGCGCTGGCCGCCAGCCTGATGATGAACGGCATTGTGGCCGCACTGGTGATGACGCTGCTAGTGGTTGGGCCTTTTTATCTGGCGCAGGCATTCGGGCTCAATGTGAGACAAACCGGCCTGGTGCTAGCCATCGGCCCCGCCGTGGCGGCGCTGTGCGGCGTACCCGCTGGCTACGTGGTTGATCATCTTGGCGCGGCCAAAATCACCCGGCTGGCGCTGCTGGGCATCTTTGGCGGCACGCTGGCGCTATCGCTAATGCCGCTGCACTGGGGGCTGGCGGGCTATATCGCGCCGGTGGTGCTGATCACGGCCAGCTACGCATTTTTTATGGTGGGCAACAACACCGCCACACTGGCCAATATACCGGCCACGCAGCGCGGCCTGATCTCCGGCTTGCTCAATCTATCGCGCAATCTGGGGCTGATCAGCGGCGCATCGCTCATGGCCGCCGTATTTGCCTGGGCATCGCAGCAAGCCAGCCACACCAGCGCACAAACCGCCGCCAGCGGCATGCACACCACCTTCCAGCTCGCCACCGCGCTGGTCACGATAGCGCTGCTGATTGCGTTCAGGATGCGGGGGCGAGGTTGATGGCGACTATGATCAGGCGGGGAAATAGCACGTACTGTGACAGATCCTACAGAAGACCCGTCAACGTATAGCGATCAAGTCTTTTCCAACCAAGGAATGTAGGTTGATACCCATACAGGTATTACAAAAAAACCACGCCCAACACTTACCCTCAAATTACGAGCAGGGCAATTACCCTGTGCTAAGCAACCCTACGGTACTGGCGCGTTGCTTTTGAGGATTAATGAGCATCTCCGAGGGAGTGCCGCACCATCACATTCTGTCAGCACGACGCTATCGTTTTAGCTTAGCAAACGTCAGGCAAGAATGTGATATGCACTTCAAAGAAGCCGCAATTCTCTTTGAATAATCCATATGGACTACTTACACTAAAAAACCAATTAGCGAAGAGAATACTGTGACAGAAACCCTGCATAGCGATCATTTGGAGCAACTTCGCCGCCTCGTTTGCCTGCTGTACCCCGACAATAAACAAGTTGCCGATTTAGCGGCAGTGGGCAGCATTGCCAGCTTTTGGCGCAGCTTGGCTCACGCGACGGAAAATGATCTTGAAAGTTTGCATGCCGTGGTCGCCAAACATTTGGGGATGGAGTGCGTGACCGTACTGGAGCCCCAAGCTGATGCGCTGGATGCCATCCCGTCGAGCAAAGCCAGAGAAAGCCAAATCTTGCCGCTTTACCGCGACGAAGAGCAGTTGGTCGTCGCAGTAGCCAACCCATGCGACGAAGAGGTCATTGATTTTTTACGCTTTGGGGTAGAAGGTCGCGTCAAAATGATGATGGCACTGCCGGAAGACCTAGAAAGCGCGATTCAGTTTGCCTATTCACGCAGCACATCTGACGGCGGGAATTACTTTACTGGCTCGCTCGTCATCACCAGTGAAGTTATGGACTTCACGAGCGATCAATCATTGGTCAAATTAGCCAAAGAGCTCATTCGTGAAACGATTCGCCTTAAAGCATCCGACTTACATATCCAACCGTTTTTGGGTGGTGGAGCAATTCGCGTACGCGTCGATGGCATCATGCATCGGATCGCCCTATTGCCCGCCGAAGTTTACGAGCCCTTATGCCGTTATTTTAAAGCGCTGGCCAGCATGGACCCGACTAATGAGCGCATCCCGCAAGATGGTCGGATCGCGCTGCAACACAATCAGATGGAATTTGATTTACGCGTCTCCTCCTTGCCCGCAAGGGATGGCGAACGTATTGTTGTTCGCTTTCTCGAACAAAATAAAAGTATTCAATTAAGTAGCTGTGGCTTTGCAATTGCTGAAATGCAGTGTATCCGTAAAATGGCCAATCAGCGCTCTGGGCTCATTTTGATTACGGGGCCGACTGGATCGGGAAAAACTTCAACATTAGCCTCGCTATTGCGTGAGTTAAACACGGTTCAGCGTACCATCATCACGGTTGAAAACCCGGTTGAGTATGTGATCCCAGGCATTTCACAGGTCGATGTCAACGATAAAGCGGGGTTAACCTTTGCCAGCGCACTGCGCAGCGCTTTAAGGCAAGACCCTGACGTTTTGCTAATTGGTGAGATTCGTGATGAAGAAACGGCAGCAATTGCCCTGCAAGCAGCAATGACTGGGCATTTAGTTTTTTCTACTTTGCATACCAATGATGCATGGTCGGCGATTAACAGACTGGTCGACCTGGGCTGCAAGCCCACTTTACTCGCAGAAGCACTCAGTGGCATTGTGGCGCAGCGCTTGGCGCGTAGATTATGCAAACACTGCCAAAAACCGGTTCAAGCGCCACTTAGTGTCGAAGAACAAGAGTTTGAACGTATTACTGGCATCACGCCGCCATTTCGACCTGTAGGTTGTCCTGAATGTAATTTCAGTGGTTATCAAGGCCGCTTCCCCATTTGCGAAATCATTGAGATCACCGGCGCCATCCGACAGCAAATTGCGCGCGGCGGTACCGAATTAACCCAACGCCCCGAAATTAGCTTGTCATCGCTTAACTCGATGACCACTTCGGCAATGAACCACATCGCTACGGGTCATACCACGGTTGACGAGGCTATTTCTGTGCTTGGGCAGCATTTTTGGCTAGACCTAGCACTCTTACACGATTGCCCACCCCCTGATGTTATCTACACCGAACTTTCTTCAGGAAAAACAATGGCTGCGGGTGTACTGGTGATTAGCCGGACCCCATCAGCCGAATTGAGCTCACAACTTGAAAATGCCGGATTTAGCGTGTTTTTTGCACCGACGGCACGTGATGCTTGTCAATTACTGAAAAGCAATAACAGCATAGTGATGTTGTTGGGTGATATCGGCGATGATATACCCGAAGATAATTTAATTTTAATAATGCAAGATGCGCTCCGCCATTTAGCCTGGAGTCGACTCCCTGCTATCACCCTACTGCCAGCAGGTTTAGAACATTGCACCTTATCTTGGCGGACACATGGCATTCATATTCCGTATCTGACAAAGCCAATGATTATGGGCGATTTAGAGTGCCGCATCCGCATGGCATTAGGCAACTTTAATGGGATAGGCACTTAACCTTGGAAATAAGCATGTCAAAACAAGCACCCGTACAAAATATCAGCGGTTTGATCCGAGCTGTTGAAATTGAAGAAAGCACCAAAAAGAGAAGGCGAGAAAGCCTGCTCGCTTTAAGTGAAACAAAAAAAAGAAAAATACTTCCGATTATTAGTGCTTTAAGTTGGATTTGTGCAGTTGGTTTATGGGGCTATTATTTAAGTCACCAACCCAATTTGCACCAAGAAAAAAAAGATTTAGCCCAAGCACTTGAAATGGCAAAAAATGATATTGATGCACATCGGGAAATTGATGGAAAGCTTCCCAGTCAGCTTAGCAATCCAGCACTTGCAGCGATTGTTCAGTATCAAATTGAAATTAATCAACACGACACCCAATCCTATCGATTGATTGCAAGGGCAGGACAATCGTTGATTGAATGGGAAAGTGCTACATCACTACAAGAGGCTACACGATGAATAGCAAATATGACCCACATCAGCATGGATTTACGCTCATCGAAACAATGACCGTTGTCGCAGTGATTGGGATTTTAGCGGCAATTGCACTGCCAGCTTATGATTATTACGTTTATAAAGCACGAGCTGCAGAGGTTATCGTTCAATACGATCGATTAAGAACAGCCACCGCTATTATAGAAGTCGATGAAACCAATATTCCGATCTGCCAATCATTTCTAGAACAGGCTAACGCAGTTAACATTAATGACCCCTATGTAACGCTAACGGTTGGATTTGCGCCACTAGAGGGCCAACCCAACGATTTTCGCCCCGTGATGAATGTATGCGCCAGTGCTAACAAGCAGTACAGCATGGGCTCAGCACAGGCCGCGCTCAGGTACTTTCAACGCATAGGAAAAGTTGAGCCAAATCTTGTTGGACTCTCGAGCATTATGAGTTACTCAGTAGCGCTCACGGAGAAAGATGCAATGATTTGCCGGGGCATTGCACCACAAACTCATGCAGTTTGCGGAGGAGAGCTTAAGCCCCAACTCCCCCAATCAACAACAAGCGCAACAAACAACCCAACACCTGCACCAACTTTAGCGCCTCAGGGATCAGCATGGCCAACAACACAAGTGGGCCCATCAAGCACATTACCTCCGAATCCAAGTCCCACAGCACGCACAGTCATCACTCCAACAACAGCCCCATCACTCAACAATCATAATTGCCCTGCTGGGCAGTGGTATAACCCACATAGTCAAAAATGTCAGCATGCACCTAATGGTGTAGCAAACAGCCATTAGGAACCGGAGATCTGTTGTGGCTCGATGATTTCGGACATCACCTTAGGTGGATTCAGTCCACCTTGGCCAAAATTCTACCTACCAAGTAAGCGGATGGGTTGATCGTCGGATCAAGTTGCCGGTGAGTGTTGCTTTGGATATTGATCAACAAGGCAAGTGCAAACGCCCCTGCTTATTGTGAAAAAAGCTCCACGTTCGGAGCTTTTTTCATTTTCTGAGTCACAAGTTTTTCATTAACTTGGCACAGTTTTCACCTTCTGCGTCACCCGACACTTTAAACGTCGAGATTCCGTGCCACCAGCGCGTTTTGCTCGATGAAGTGACGGCGTGGTTCTACTTGGTCACCCATCAGCGTGGTGAACACTTCGTCGGCGGCAATCGCGTCGCCGATGTTCACTTTCAGCAGGCGGCGCACGGTGACGTCCATTGTGGTTTCCCATAGCTGCTCGGGGTTCATCTCGCCCAAGCCTTTATAGCGCTGGATGCTCATATTGCGGCGCACTTCGGCCAGCAGCCAGTCCAGTGCTTCTTTGAAATTGCGCACTGGCTGGGTGTGGTCGCCACGGCGGATGATGGCTTTGTCGCCGATCAAACCCAATAGCATTTCGGCCATTTTTTTGATTTGCGCGTAATCGCCCGACAGGATGAAATCGTTGTCGATGTATTGCATCGTGGTTACGCCATGCAGGTGGCGGGCGATGCGAATCTGGTGGCCCGCTTCTACCGGCTCTACCACAAAAGTAAAGGCCGGGTGCTTCACAGCGTCGGCCAGGCGGTTGGCCGAATCTTGCGCGGCGGCTTCGCTTTCCAGGCTAAGCGGCTGCATGGTGAGCATGGCGTTCAGGATCATCGGGTCGATAAAGCGGCTTTCGCGCTCGATCACCGCTTCGGTGACGAAATACTGCTTCGCCAGCGTTTCCAGCGCTTCGCCAGCGATACCAGCGTGATCAGCGCCGTTTGGCAATAGTTCGGAGCCATCCATCGCGGCGCGCAGCAGGTATTGCTTCAGTTCCTGCTCGTCTTTCAGATAGGTTTCGCGCTTGCCTTGCTTCACTTTGAAGAGTGGCGGCTGGGCGATATAGATATAGCCGCGCTCAACCAGCTCAGGCAATTGGCGGTAGAAGAAGGTGAGCAGCAGTGTACGGATGTGCGAGCCGTCCACGTCCGCATCCGTCATGATGATGATGCGGTGGTAGCGCAGTTTTTCGATATTGAAATCGTCCTTGCCGATGCCACAACCGAGCGCGGTAATCAGCGTGCCAACTTCCTGACTCGCCAACATACGGTCAAAACGCGCGCGCTCCACGTTCAGAATCTTACCTTTCAGTGGCAAGATGGCCTGGAATTTACGGTCACGACCTTGCTTGGCTGAGCCGCCGGCGGAATCACCCTCGACCAGATACAGCTCGGACAATTCCGGGTTTTTCTCCTGGCAGTCGGCCAGTTTACCCGGCAGGCCAAGACCATCGAGCACGCCTTTACGACGGGTGATTTCACGCGCTTTACGCGCCGCTTCACGCGCCCGCGCTGCATCGACGATTTTGCCGCAAATGATTTTGGCGTCGGTCGGGTTTTCCAGCAGGAAGTCGGCCAGCGCCTGGCTCACTACTTCATTCACCACCGGGGCGATTTCGCCGGAAACCAGCTTATCTTTGGTCTGGCTGCTGAATTTTGGATCAGGCAGTTTCACGCTCAATACGCAGGTCAGGCCTTCGCGCATATCGTCGCCGCCGGTTTCTACTTTGGCTTTTTTGGCAAAGTCGTGGCTGTCGATGTATTGATTGAGCGTACGCGTCATTACCTGGCGCAGCGCGGTCATGTGCGTGCCGCCGTCGCGCTGCGGAATATTATTGGTAAAGCATTGCACCGATTCCTGGTACGAATCATTCCACTGCATCGACACCTCAACGGTCATGCCGTCTTTTTCGCCGATGGCGTAGAAAATATGCGGGTGCAGTACGGTTTTGTTGCGGTTCACATATTCAACAAAGCCACGCACACCGCCGGTGTAGTTGAAGTTTTCTTCTTTGCCGTGGCGGCGGTCGAGCAGCTGGATGTTCACGCCGTTATTCAGGAACGACAATTCGCGAATGCGCTTGGCGAGGATTTCGAAATGGAATTCGATCAGGCCAAAAGTCTCGACCGAGGCGAAGAAATGCACCTCGGTACCACGGCGGTCAGTTTCGCCGATCACTTTCAATGGCGATACCGCTACGCCTTGGCGGAACTCCATCGAGTGTACTTTACCGTCCCTACGTATAGTCAGGCGCAGCCAGTCTGATAGCGCGTTAACAACCGATACCCCCACCCCATGCAAACCACCGGATACTTTGTAGCTGTTCTGGTCAAACTTGCCGCCAGCGTGCAGCTCAGTCATTACGATCTCAGCGGCCGAGCGCTTGAATTCGTCGTCCTCCTTGATCGCCGTGGGGATACCACGGCCATTGTCTTCGACCGAAATCGAGTTATCAGCATGAATAATGACTTTGATCGTGTCGCAATGCCCGGCCAGCGCCTCGTCAATGGCGTTATCCAGCACCTCGAACACCATATGGTGCAAGCCAGTGCCATCACCCGTGTCGCCGATATACATACCAGGGCGTTTGCGTACGGCTTCCAGACCCTTCAGGATACGGATACTGTCGGCGCCATATTCAGGCTGATTCACTTCGGGAAGATTATTTTCGCTCATAGGACTCATTCAGAAATTCGGTGTGAGAGACAAAGGCTGCAAGACACAAAAGGGCGTCGCCGCCCTTTTGTGGTCACACCTGCAACTAAATACGCATCGGCATTACGATGTATTTGAAGTGCTCGTTATCGGGAATCGTCACCAGCACGCTGGAATTGACGTCACCGAAATAGCAATGCAGCGTTTCAACCGATAGATTGGTCAATACATCCAGTAGGTATTGGATGTTAAAGCCTACATCCAGTGGGTCGTGGCCATATACCACCTCTAGTTCTTCTTGCGCCTCTTCCTGCTCATTGTTGTTGCACAGGATTTTGAGCATATTGTCGGTGAGCACCAGACGCACGCCACGGAATTTTTCATTCGACAGAATGGCGGCACGCTGCATCGACGACAGCAGCGCCTGACGGTCAACATTGAGCAGGCGGGTATTGTTTTGCGGAATCACGCGGTTGTAGTCGGGGAATTTGCCATCAACCACTTTGCTGTGAATCACGATATTGCCAAAGCTGAATTTCACCTGATTGCTGGCGATGTCGATGGTGACTTCGTCGTCCACATCGGCGAGCAATTTATACAGCTCCAGAATCGTTTTGCGCGGCAGAATTACTTCATTCTTATCAAACGAGCTGGTCAGCTCGGTGGAAGCAAAACCCAGGCGGTGGCCGTCGGTGGCCACCAGTTTGAGCAAATTGCCCTCGGTCACCATGAACATGCCGTTCAGATAGTAACGAATATCCTGATGTGCCATGGCAAATTGCACGCGGCTGAGCAGCGCCTTCAATTGGCCTTGCGGCATGCGCACAGTAGCGCGCAGATTGGTATCGACGGCCAATTGCGGGAAATCATTGGCGGGCAGTGTTTGCAGCGCAAAGCGGCTTTTGCCAGCCTTGATCGTCAGGCGGCCTTCGGCCTCTTCAAACGACACCACGGTTTTATCGGGAATGGCGCGCAAAATGTCCGACAGCTTTTTCGCTGCCACGGTGATGGCAAAATCACCGCCGGAAAAGCCTTCCAACTGCTGGCTGCTAATCTGAATTTCAAGGTCAGTGCCGGTAAAGACCAAGCGCTCGCCTTCCTTTTTGATCAGCACGTTCGAGAGAATCGGCAAAGTATGTCTGCGCTCTACGATACCAGTTACGGTAGCCAGCGGTTTTAAGAGCGAATCGCGTTCAGCTTGCAGCAGTTGCATTTTCCCTCACCTATGAGTCCCAAATCGTTTAACAAAAAAAGTAGCCCAATTCTACCTGAAAACGGGCAATTGATCAGATTACGGCAGCGCAAAGCACCGTAGGGTGTGCAAATCATGCTTTGCGCACCGCGACCACACAAATCATCAAATTATCCGGCCAGTCGGCGCGCAAATCCCAGCGGGATTGTCACCCGATTTCATCCCAATCAGGAGCGCAACATCTGCAGCAGCACACTGTACTGATGCGCCATTTCCTGATCGCTCTGGCGGAAATCCTGAATCGTGCGGCAGGCATGCAATACCGTGGTGTGGTCACGCCCGCCAAATGCGTCGCCAATCGCTGGCAAGCTCATTTGCGTGAGCTCTTTGGTCAGCGCCATCGCCATCTGGCGTGGCCGGGCAATATCGCGCGTGCGCTTTTTACTATGCATATCGGCCACTTTGATCTTGTAAAAATCAGCCACCGTTTTCTGGATATTTTCTACCGACACCTGGCGATTACCCGAAGCCAGAATATCGCGCAGCGCTTCCTTGGCCGAATCGACCGTGATCGATTGATTGGTAAAGCGCGAATATGCCATCACGCGCTTCAAAGCGCCTTCCAGCTCGCGCACATTGGAGCGGATATTTTTGGCCATAAAAAAAGCCACATTGGCGTCAAGCTTAAAGTGCTCGGCCTCGGCTTTCTTGAGCAGAATCGCCACGCGCATTTCGGTTTCCGGCGGCTCGATCGGCACGATCAGACCCCAGGAGAAACGGCTGGTCAGACGCTCTTGCAAGCCTTCAATTTCGCGCGGAATTTTGTCCGAGGTCAGAATAATCTGTTTACCACTCTCAAGCAGCGCATTAAATAGATAGAAGAATTCTTCCTGCGTGCGATCTTTGCCCACAAAAAACTGAATATCATCCACCAGCAGCACATCGAGCGAGTGATAGTATTTTTTAAAGTCGTCAAATGACTTGTGCTGGTAAGCCTTCACCACGTCCTGCACGTATTTTTCGGCGTGGATATAGCGGATTTTGGCTTGCGGGTTGTGCTGGTGTACAAAATTACCAATTGCCTGCGTCAAGTGCGTCTTGCCCAAGCCTACGCCACCATAGACAAACAGCGGGTTGTAGCTCACACCGGGGTTTTCGGCCACCTGCATGGCGGCGGCGCGCGCCACCTGATTGGCTTTACCGGTCACCAGCGTATCAAAAGTGTGGCCCGGATTGAGGCGGGATAATTCGTGATTCGAGCCTGCCGCATCAAAACGCTTGGCGGGCTTGGGCGCGGCTTGCACCGGCGCAGGCGCCTCTTGAACTGTTTCTTGCGTCGCCGGTTTGGCGCTGCGCTCGGCCGGCGCACTGGCAGCCAGAACGCCCACTTTCAATTCAATATGCGGCGGCACGCCATTGCATACCTTGGCGGCAGCCATTTCGATCATGCCCAGATAGCGATCACGAATAAACTGCAGAAAAATCTGGTTGGGCACGGCGATTACCAAGCTTCCATCCACCACTTGCGCACTATTGGCCAATGGCTTGATCCAGATATTAAACTGGCTGGCCGCCAGGCTTTGCTGGAGCTCATTGAGACAATGTGACCACAGGTCTTCAGTCGAGACTTTTATTTGCATTGGGGACAGTCCATCACCACGCCATGTTGACTGCAATGCGAATGCATGCCGTTTGCGCGGTAGGTGAATGGATTCATGTTGGTAATGGGAAGCGGCCGATTGTACCGATTTATACGCAACTTATCCACAGCCCCGGTGTATTTAATCCCGAACAGCGCATTACATTTTGGCTTGACAAGGTGATTGGTTCACTGATTAAATCGCGTGTTTACTGCACCTTTGTCAATCTAGGATTTATCATGAAGCGTACTTTCCAACCTTCTGTAATCAAACGCAAGCGTACCCACGGCTTTCGCGTTCGCATGAGCACTGTAGGTGGCCGTCGCGTTCTGAACGCACGCCGCGCTAAAGGCCGCAAAGTACTGTCTGCTTAAGCTTTGCTTGAGTTTGCGAAAGCAGGTCACAGTATGAGTAGCGTTGGCCGCTACCGCTTTACGCGTTCTGCGCGTTTACTAAAAACGGATGATTTTTCATCCGTTTTTAGTTTGCGCGCGTCAGTGGGCAATGATTACTTCCAGCTTCTGGGCAAACGCAACCAGAGCTCGGCTGCCCGGCTAGGGCTGGTTGTCGGCAAAAAAACCGACAAGCGGGCCGTAGGCCGCAACTATATCAAACGCACGATTCGCGAAACTTTCCGGCTAAACGCCACTCAATTGGCGGGTCTGGATATCGTGGTGCGATCGCGCAAGGCGTTCAATCGCCAGGAAGGTGCGGCTGCCCGAGCTGCTTTATTGAGTTTGTTCAAGAAAATACGCTCATGTCGCGCCTTATCATCGCATTCGTGAAACTATATCAGCTTATGATCAGCCCGCTGCTGGGGCCGCGCTGTCGCTTTGTGCCTAGCTGCTCGCAGTACAGCATTGAAGCCGTACAGAAATACGGCGCAGCCAAAGGCAGCTATCTGACTGTACGCCGTTTATGCCGCTGCCACCCCTGGGGTGATTGCGGCCACGATCCGGTACCTTAAATTTCTACTTAATCTGAGTTGGGAGCTCGTCCGTATAAAATGGATACCAAGAGACTCATCGTATTTATTGCGCTGTCGTTCGGCATTTTGTATTTCTGGCAGCAGTATATGGAGAAGCAATACCCGCAGATTAAAAAGCCTGCGGTTGCTTCCAGCGTTGCCACCGCCTCGGGCGCTGCGACGGCAACAGCCAGCACCGCTGCGCAACCTGAAGCAGGCCGCCTGGCCAAGGGCCAGCGCATCAGCGTCACCACCGATTTACTGCAAGCAGTAATCGACACCAATGGTGCCGACCTGCGTGAAGTGAAATTGCTCAAGCATGGCGACAGCAAAGACCCGAAAAAACCATTCACTCTGCTGCAAGATGAAGGCGAGCACATTTATGTGGCGCAAACCGGCTTGCTCGGTGATGGCCTGCCAACGCACAAAGACGTCTTTACCAGCGCACAAAGCAGCTACACACTGGCTGATGGCCAGAATGAAGTGGCCGTTCGCTTGGAAAAAGTGACGGCCAACGGCGTCAAGATTGCCAAAATCTATACCTTCAAACGCGATCAGTATGTGGTGGACGTGAAGTATGAAATCGTCAACGCCAGCGCAGCGCCAGTGACGGCCAGCGCCTACTACCGCCTGATCCGTGATGGCAAAGTAGAAAACCCGGGCATGTTTGGCACACACACTTTCACTGGCCCGGCGGTTTACACCGACGAAGGCAAATTCCAGAAAGTGGATTTTGAAAAAATCACCAAAGGCGAAGCCAAATACGTCCCAAGCGCCAAAGATGGCTGGATTGCGATGATTCAGCATTACTTTGCTTCGGGCTGGATTTTCTCGCCGAAAGACGGTGCTGGCGTTTGCACTCCGAATGCCTGCCGTTATGAGATGAAAGCACTGCCGGACAATATGTTTGCGGTCAGCGCCACCGTCGATATTCCGACAATTGCGGCCGGACAAAAAGCGGAAAAATCAGTCGGCCTCTATGTAGGCCCGCAAGAAACCAAGCGTCTTGACGCGGTGGCCAAAGACTTTGACCTGGTTAAAGACTACGGCATGTTTACCATCTTCAGTAAACCGCTGTTTGCCGTGCTGCAGTTTATCCACGGCTTTGTGGGCAACTGGGGCTGGGCGATCATTCTGGTGACGGTACTGATCAAACTGGCTTTCTTCCCATTGGCCAGCGCCAGCTACCGCTCAATGGCGAAAATGCGCCAGCTGGCACCGCGCATGGAAGCGCTCAAACAGCGTCATGGCGACGACCGGATGAAATTCCAGCAAGCAGTAATGGAAATGTACAAGACCGAAAAGGTCAACCCGCTCGGCGGCTGCCTGCCGATGCTGGTGCAGATTCCGGTCTTCATCGCCTTCTACTGGATGTTATTGGCCGCAGTTGAATTGCGCCAAGCACCGTGGGAATTCTGGATTCACGACTTGGCGATTCCAGACCCGTTCTACATCTTGCCATTGATTATGGCGGTGTCGATGTATGTTCAATCATCATTGTCGCCACCGCCACCTGATCCGATGCAGGCCAAGATGATGAAGTGGATGCCGATTGCCTTCTCGGTGTTCTTCTTCTTCTTCCCGGCCGGTCTGGTACTGTACTGGGTCGTGAACAACATCTTGTCGATCGCACAGCAATACGTGATCACCAAGCAAGTTGAAAAACAAACACAGCTCGCCAAAAATAGCTAATTTTCAGCTTAAATAAAACGCCACCTCAGGGTGGCGTTTTGCTATTCGCGCATTCAGCGCTCAGCCAATACCCCAGATACGTAATTAGCTGCAGGATAATTATTAATTAAGCCGCAGCCATATACCCCAAGGAATAATCATGCTCTACTCACCCGACACCATCGCCGCCATTGCCACCGCGCCCGGACGAGGTGGCGTCGGCGTGATTCGTGTGTCGGGCAAATATATTGCGCCGGTGATTGCTGGTCTGCTTGGCCGCGACCAAGCTGCAATGAAGCCGCGCTTTGCCCACTTCGCGCATTTCAAAGCGGCAGACGGCAGCACGCTCGACGAAGGCATTGCACTGTTTTTCCCGAATCCGGCGAGCTTTACCGGCGAAGACGTGCTTGAATTGCAGGGCCACGGCGGCCCCGTCGTGATGAATATGCTGCTCAAGCGATGCATCGAGCTGGGCGCGCGCCATGCGCAGCCGGGTGAGTTCACCAAACGGGCCTTCTTGAATGGCAAACTCGATCTGGCGCAGGCCGAAGCCGTCGCCGATATTATCGACGCACAATCGGAAGCCGCCGCCAAATCGGCACTCAAATCGCTCGATGGCGCGTTCTCGCGCGAAGTACATACGCTGGTCGACGAACTGATCACGCTGCGCATGCTGGTTGAAGCCACGCTCGACTTTCCCGAAGAAGACATCGACTTTCTCGAAGCCGCCGGCGCGCGCGATAAACTCGCCGGCATTAGCGCACAGCTCGAGACGACGCTCGCAACAGCAACGCAGGGCAAATTATTGCGCGAAGGCATGCACGTCGTGCTGATCGGTCAGCCCAACGTCGGCAAATCCAGCCTGATGAACGCACTGGCTGGCGAAGATGTGGCGATTGTCACTGACATCGCCGGGACGACGCGCGACACGGTGCGCGAGCTGATCCAGCTCGACGGCGTTCCGCTGCACGTCATCGACACTGCCGGTCTGCGCGAAACGAGCGACACCGTTGAAAAAATAGGTATTGAACGCACCTGGGCTGCGGTCGAAAAAGCCGATCTGGCCTTGCTGCTGCTCGACAGCCGCGAAGGCATCACTGAACACGATCACGCCATTCTGGCCAAATTGCCAGCGACGCTGAAAGTACTGCGCGTTTTTAACAAGATCGATTTAACCGGCGACGCGCCGGGCATTGTTGCCGACGACGAAATTCACGTTTCGGCCAAGCAAGGTATCGGCTTGAAAGAATTGCGCAACAAGCTTCTCAAGCAAATAGGGTGGCAGGGTATGAACGATGGCGTGTTTATCGCGCGCGAACGCCACCTGACTGCGATCCGCGCCGCGCGCGAACATTTGGCGACGGCCGACGCAGCGTACCTGCAAATCGAAATCCTTGCCGAAGAATTGCGCCTAGCGCAAAACTGCCTCAATGAAATTACCGGCGAATTCACCTCAGACGATCTGCTTGGCGTGATCTTCAGCCGTTTCTGCATCGGAAAGTAGTGCACACTTTCCTGCAAGCCTCACCGAAAAACAATCTAGACAGGACAAAAACATAACAGCACCTTCGTCGGATTACTCGCTAGTACCAAGCCGAAGCACCGAACAACCGAATCTATGATTGTGCATAAATAGCGTATCGCAATCTACCAGTCGAGAACGAGATGAAACTCTTTTTGCCATTATTGGTGCTGATCATATCCGGAATGCTCAGTGTAAATACACAGGCACAAGAACCACTAAAAATTGCCATCGTGGCCAATCGTCAAGCCATTATCGACAGTAAAATTCTGGAGCAGGTCTACCAACGCGTTGGTATACGCATGAAACTGCTTGTCATGCCAGGATTGCGTGCCAGCCAGGAAGCTGATCTGGGTTTGATTGATAGTGAAGTCATACGCATTGGCAGTTATCTTGATGCTCACCCACAGATGATCCGAATTGAACCCGCAATTGATACTGCAATCGTTGCTGCTATTTTCAAACCAAAACTCAAGGGACAAATCAATTCACTGGCCGATTTAAAAAACCTAAAAAAATATAAGATCGGCTATGTACGCGGGATCAAAGCCGTACATGATTTGATAGGCAACTTACCCAATGCCCAGTCGACCAACACACCCAAAGCTTTGATGAAAATGTTTCAAGCTGATCGGCTGGATATCATTGTAGAAACAGTTGGATCAAGCAATTTTTATATTAAAAAACTAGGCCTCCAAGAGCTGGAGCAGGTTGAACTATCGCGCCAGCCGCTCTATCACTACTTACACAAAAAAAACCGCACCCAGGCCACTCTGATTGAGAATGAGCTAAAACGACTTGTTAGTTCAGGTGAACTGCTCAAAATCCGCGCCAGAGCTGAAGCGGATTTTGAGCAGCATGAAGTCGACCCTTTTTAATTAGTCTGCTCAGAGCACATTACTACCGTCTGATAGATCGGAATCCGCGACCAGTTGTTGGAAGTATTGCTCTGCAGGCGGACACCCATACAAGAAAGTGCCAGACCACAGGCGGTGGTGGCGCACTTTTCAGGCAAAAAAAACGCCACAATCAATCGATTGTGGCGCTCAATAAGACATAGGATGGAGACAAAACACTACAGCACCGCCGCGTGAGCGGCCTATCTCTGTGCATGCCGCGATAATGCAGCATATAAGAACATTAGTCAATACTAATACACATCAATGCACGGCAATATCAACACCTTTTATCCAAAACCCTATCGGACTTGCTTGTTTTTTCGGTAAAATTGACCGCTTTTGCGTTTGGAGTTGACGGCGATGATTCAAGTCGGCGTAGTAATGGGTAGCAACAGCGATTGGGATGTGATGCAACACGCAGCCAAGCAGCTCAAAGCTTTTGGCGTCGAGTTTGAATGCAAAGTCGTCTCGGCTCACCGCACCCCGGATTTGCTGTTTCAATATGCCGAAGAAGCGGCGGCGCGTGGCCTGACCTGCATTATTGCCGGTGCAGGTGGTGCAGCGCATTTGCCGGGCATGCTGGCAGCGAAAACCACCGTACCCGTGCTGGGCGTGCCAGTGCCATCCAAATATCTGCGTGGCGAAGATTCGCTGCTGTCGATTGTGCAAATGCCCAAAGGCATTCCAGTCGCCACGTTTGCGATTGGCGAAGCGGGCGCCGCGAATGCAGGCCTGTTTGCCGTATCGATGTTAGCAGGCAGTAACCCAGCGCTGGCGCAGCAATTGAACGATTTCCGCGAAACACAGAAACAAACCGTGCTGGCGATGGAACTACCCGCAGTAGAATGACACACAATCAGGTCACCGAAACCATCCGCCCTTGCTGGTATTACATACTGGTCAAGGGCTGTTTATTTTGGGGACTGACCTGTTCCCTACTGTTGGCGGCACTTTGGCACTACAGCGGCACCTATCCCTTATTTGAAGGGGTATTGGCTGCAAACCCAATGGCAGCAATCGCTGGCGGGATATACGGCTTTGGACAATGGGGCTTTGCCCGGCATCAGGCATTTAAAGCAAGACTGCACAAGAAGGAAGACGATGATGAGCAACACTAAACCCATCTTGCCACCCGCGATGTTGGGCATTCTGGGCGGTGGCCAGCTTGGCCGCATGTTCGCAGCCGCAGCCAAAAACATGGGCTATGGCGTGACCGTACTCGACCCGGACAATCACGCACCCGCGGCTGATTTTGCCGATGTGCATCTGTGTAAATCGTTTACCGATCCAGCTGCGCTGCAATATATGGCCGAGCACTGTGCGGCCATTACCACCGAATTTGAAAACGTCAACGCTGACTCGATGCGCTGGCTGGCCGCGCAAGGGATTCCGGTTTCACCGTCGGGCGATTGTGTGGCGATTGCGCAAGACCGCATTGCCGAAAAAACCTTTATCCGCGATGCTGGCCTGGATGTCGCGCCGTTTGTCGCAGTGAAAACTGCAGGCGATCTGGATGGCGATTTGGCAGCCTACCTGCCCGGCATTCTGAAAACCGCGCGTCTGGGCTACGACGGCAAAGGCCAGGTTCGCGTCAAAACCGCAGAAGAAGCGCGCTTTGCGCACGCCGAAATGAAGCACCAGCCCTGTGTGCTGGAAAAAATGATGCCGCTGGTATCCGAAGTCTCGGTGATTGTCACGCGCACCCGCGCGGGCGAAGTGGTGAGCTTTCCCGTGGCCGAGAACGAGCACGTGAATGGCATTCTGGATGTGTCGATTGTGCCAGCCCGCATTTCAGCGCAGGTGACCGAGTGCGCACGCGCAATGGCGATGCAGCTGGCGGAAAAACTCGATTACATCGGCGTGATGGCGGTGGAGTTTTTTGTGCTCGAAGACGACGAGCTGGTGATCAATGAAATGGCGCCGCGCCCGCATAATTCCGGCCATTACACGCTGGACGCCACGCTCACCAGCCAGTTCGAGCAGCAAGTGCGCGCCATGTGTGGCCTGTATCCGGGCAAGCCGGATCTGCTTAAACCAGCGGTGATGGTCAATCTGCTGGGCGATGTGTGGGGCGAGGACGGCAGCGAGCCGCGCTGGGAAGTGCTAATGACCGCGCCGAATACCAAATTGCACCTGTACGGCAAAAAGCAGGCGCGTCCGGGGCGCAAAATGGGCCACTACAATGTGCTGGCCGACAGCGCGCAAGATGCGCTGGAGCAAGCCAACGCGATTAAAGAAACACTGTAAATGCCCCTCGCGCGCTACTTGGCTGATTACCAAACCCGGCTCAGTAGCGCTGCCGACCCGATACGTGCCACAGGTATGGCCGCGTATATGAAGCATCACTTCGCCTTCCTTGGTATACCCACCCCTGACCGCCGTAAAATGGTGGCCCATATCGAGCTGGCCGCCAAAAAAGAACTCCAGTCCGCGCAACTTCTGGCGCTGGCCGCCCTGCTCTACAGTCAGAACGAGCGCGAATATCATTACTGCGCGCTAGATCTGCTGCATCGCTGCCATGGCCTATTGAGCGCCGCAGATTGGCCACAGATTGAAGCAATGATCATCCAGCACAGCTGGTGGGATAGCGTCGATACGCTGGCCGCCAAAATCGTCGGCCCGCTGGTCAAGCGCGAACCGGCTTTGCTGGCGCGGATGGACGAGCTCATCGGCCACGACAATCTATGGCTGCGCCGCACGGCGATTCTGTACCAGCTGGGCTGGAAGGCCGACACAGATCAGGCGCGGCTGTTCAAGGCCTGCCTTGCCAATGCCGCCGACCCCGATTTTTTCATCCGCAAAGCCATCGGCTGGGCGCTGCGCCAATATGCGCGCACAGCACCAGCGGCCGTTGCCGATTTTGTCGCACGACACCGCGCTCAGCTCTCGCCCTTGTCGCAGCGCGAAGCGCTCAAACACAGCCAATCCCAATGAGAGCAACACTGTCGTCATAAATGGCACACCCGCCAGGCAGCAGGCCGGACAAAGCGGATTATTTCACCTCGCTGACAGACATTCGGTTAAGATTTAGTTTTACCGCTTCGGTCCCTGCCAACCACCATGGCTGTACAAACCCGCTACCACTTGCGACGCGCCACACTGGACGATCTGAGCAGCGTCGTCGGCTGGCCGCAAACGCCCACCGAACTACGCTACCTGTTCCCGCGCGCCCAATGGCCAGCCGAGCCGCTCAAATTGCTGGAGCATCTGGCCAATCACGAAGAAGGCTTTGTGGTCTGCGATAGCGAACGTATTTTGGGCTACGCCAGCCTGTACAACCCCAAACCGCAAGGCCGGGCCTGGATTGGCCATTTAATCGTCAACCCGCGCGCGCGCCGCATGGGCGTGGCCCGCTATCTGGTCACTGCGCTCACCACCATTGCGCAGGAACGCTATCGCGCCAAAGAAATGGCCACCATCTGCTTTGCCAATAATCAGGGCGCTTACGATTTTTACACCACACTGGGCTTTCAGAACGAAGGCTGGGAAACCCGGATCGACCACCGCAGCGAACCGCTGAAAGTATTCCGCCTGACCAAATCACTCCCGACGCCAGCCTAATCCGCTCGGCTTTGCCGACGTAAGTGCATGCAGGCCGCGCCACATTCAGGCAAAATACCGCCTTAAATGTCCGTAGTGGGCCGCGCCCACGTTTTTGGAGCAACTATGACCGGCCTGACCACCACCAATCTGACCAGCCTGAAAAAAATCTACTCGGGCAAAGTGCGCGATCTGTACCAGATCGACGAAACCCGCATGCTGATGATCGCCACCGACCGCCTCTCGGCCTTCGACGTGATTCTGGCCGAGCCAATTCCGGAAAAAGGCAAAATCCTGACCGCGATTTCAAACTTCTGGTTTGATAAACTCAAAGACGTGGTGCCTAGCCACTTCACCGGCGATCAACCTGAAGACGTCGTGTCTGCCGAAGACCTGCCGCAAGTTGAAGGCCGCGCTGTGGTGTGCAAACGCCTGAAACCCGTTCCAGTTGAAGCGATTGTGCGGGGGTATATCGCTGGTAGCGGCTGGAAAGAATACAAGCAGAGCAATACCGTGTGCGGTATCCAGTTGCCAGCCGGCCTGAAAGAAGCCGACAAGCTGCCAGAACCCATCTTCACCCCATCGACCAAAGCCGCCGTGGGTGATCACGATGAAAACATCAGCTACGCGCAGTGCGAAGAAATTCTGGGCGCAGAATTGGCCGCCAAAGTGCGCGACACCGCGATCCTGCTGTACAAAACCGCCAGCGAATACGCCGCCACGCGCGGCATTATCATCGGCGACACCAAATTTGAATTTGGCCTCGATGAAAACGGCGTGCTGTGCCTGATGGACGAAGCACTGACACCTGACAGCAGCCGCTTCTGGCCAGCCGATCAATACCAGCCCGGCACCAACCCACCAAGCTACGACAAACAATTTGTGCGCGACTGGCTGGAAACCACCGGCTGGGATAAAACCCCGCCAGCACCCGCACTGCCTGCTGAAGTCGCTGAAAAAACTGCGGCCAAATACCGCGAAGCGCTGGAAAAACTAACCAAGTAATTCACCGCGACTTACAAACGCCCTTCGGGGCGTTTTTCATTGATGAGGAAAATACAGCATGATGATCAAAAGCGAAATCACCGATCTGAACACCGCCACCGGCGTGATGCGCACTTATGTACACCGCCCTGCCGTTGACGGCCAATACCCGACGATTCTGTTTTATTCCGAGATTTTCCAGCAAACCGGCCCGATCGAGCGCGCAGCGAAAATCATCGCTGGGCATGGTTACAACGTGTTGGTGCCGGAAGTTTTTCATGAGCTGAACCCCATCGGCACCGTGCTGGCCTACGACGACGCAGGTCGCGACAAGGGCAACGCCGATAAAATGGCCAAATCGGTTGAAGGTTACGACAGCGACAATGCCGCGATGATTGCTTGGGCGAAACAGCAAAGCTGGCACAACGGCGATTTTGGCGCGATGGGCTTTTGCATTGGTGGCCATTTGGCTTTCCGCGCCGCGCTGCAGCCGGAAATCAAAGCCACCGCGTGTTTTTACGCGACCGATCTGCACACCAATGTGATCCCCAATCTGCCCGGTCAACACAGCATGGAGCGTCTGGCTGATATCAGTGGCGAATTGCTGATGATTTGGGGCAAGCAAGACCCGCATATTCCCGCGGCAGGCCGCGCCCAGGTGTATCAGCAGCTGGTGGCGGCAGACAAAACCTTCACCTGGCACGAATTTAACGGCCCGCATGCGTTTATGCGCGACGAAGGTGATCGCTATGATCCGCAATTGGCGCTGCTGGGCTACCAGCTCGCGTTTGATCTATTCCGCCGCAATTTGAAGTAAGTGCCTGCCCCCCCCGTTGTGCAATGCTGAGCAGTATAACGGGGGCAATAATGCCATCAGCTCAAGTAAATAGCAGGGTATAGCTCTGCAGACCAACATAAATAAAGCCCACAACCAAATACCCTATATAGGCAATTTTCACCCTGCCACGATGGTAGTTCATCACTGAATTGCAGCCCACTTGCCCGTAAGCTTTAGCTAATCGAATTATTTCTAGCCGAATCATTTCTAGCTAATACAAAACACGGGGGTGAATATGCGCCGCTATTTATGCTGCTGCATCGCAGCCATGGGGCTGAGCCCAAATAGCTGGGCAGACAAGGTGCTGACCCAGCTCGATCATCGGCAGATGACCTGGCTAAAACCCAAAGAAACCATCACAGTAAAGCTGCCTACCGATCCCGGCAGCGGCTATTTGTGGTTTTTGGAACGCTCGGACAGCGCACTGACAACGCTGCATATGGCGCAAGACTGGCGCTTTATTCCACGCCATAAAAACCAGCGCCAGCCGATAGGCGACAGCACCTGGCGCTTTATCGCTCGGCAGGAGGGCGACGTGACTTTGCGCTTTATTTACCGCAAGCCCTGGCAAGGGCCCGAGATCGAGCCGCTGGATATTCGAGAATTTCGGCTGGTCGTGGCCGAGCAAGAAAGGAATTATTGACGGTTAGAGTTTCTGCCCGCGCCGCGCCGCCATCTTGCGTCCCAGTTGTTGCAGCTGTTCGGCATCCAGCAGCGCTTTGGCATAGGGATAAATTTCGTCTTCTTCGCGCGCAGCGTGCGCAGGATAGCGGCTGGCAAATTGCGCCGCCAGCTCGGCGCTCAGCTCATTATCGTTGCCCGCCACCAGCGCCAGCAGCGCAGCGCGCACCTGTTGCCACAATGCCCCCAGCTCGTCGTGCTCGGCCATAATCTCACTAATCACTTGCGCCAGCTCGGGCGATGCCAGCGGCAGCATGGCGGGAAACAGGTCTTCGTCTTCATCCTGATGGTGCAAAGGTGCGGCCACATCGAAATAGCGCAAAATCGACTGCGCGCCTGCAATCGCCGCCGCATCGGCACCATGTTTCGCCACATGGCTCACCAGCGTTTCAGTCAACGCCGCGTATTGCCGCACCCGATCATGACAGGCAATCAGCATGGCAATCGGCGTTTCAAATGTCACTGTTTCGGTAGCAAATGGGTTGAGCATCGACAGCCTCCAAAGCATAGAGCTCCTTTAAGCTACGCCGCAAAATCGCACTTGCCAAGCATTAATCACCAATTTAAACGAATGATGCGGTATCGCACTCACAAAACACAGGCAAAACTCCTCATTTAAGCCCTAAGGCTAAGCCATTAAGAAATTTTTACGCAAAAGAGTGATAGTCCATCATAAGGCAGCATAGAAACATGTAATAATTTCGTAACAATGCACGCGAAGACGTGCATGTTTAATTAGGAGCCCGCGCAACTCCTTTTCAATATGACAAGGTAAACTATGCTCAAACACATCCTTGCTGCCACTCTGGTCAGCACATTGGCGATGCACGCCAACGCCGAAAGCTATACGCTTGAACTGGGTTCATCCAATCTAAACCAAGGCCTGCCCTCAGCTTCAGGCCTGAGCTATCGCAATGGCTTCTTCTACGCCGTGGGCGATGATGCGCAATGGCTATTTGAACTGGATAAAAACTTCTACATCACCGACAAACAGCTGATCAAAGAATATCCAGTAGACCCAGCGACAGGTCGTATTCAAAAGAAAGTAAAACCCGACTTTGAAGCCATGGCGCAATTTCGCCAAGGCAAGCAAACCTGGAACATGGTGCTAGGCTCGGGTAGCAAGGCGGAAGTACGTGAAGTAGGCTTTTTGCTATCTAGCGATCGCATCACAAAATACGAGCGTAGCTTGGTCAGCCTCTATAGCCAACTGAAAATGGCTGCGGGTATTGCGGAATTGAATATCGAAGGTTTGGTACTCACACCTAGCCGCGCGTACATCTTCAACCGTGGCAACGGTGGCGGCAATTTGATTTTTGCAGTGAAGCAAAACGAGTTAGTGGACTACATGTTCGGTAAAAACGATCGCTTTAGCAAAATTGAAACTTACCTAGTGAAATTGCCAGTGGTCGCCAACTTTGAAGCGGGTCTATCAGGCGGCGAATTCTGGGCTAAAAATCACAGCTTGGTTTACACCGCATCGGTTGAAGCGACAGGCGACTCATACAACGACGGCCAAATCTTGGGCAGCTTCGTTGGTGTGATTCCTTTGGATCAACTCAAAGAAGGCGTGGTATTGGATCTGGCTCCAACTTCGGTGCCATTGCTCGACCAAGCTGGTCGTGTAGTGATTACCAAAGCTGAATCTTTGGCGATTACCAGCAGCGAAGAAGACGAAATCAAAGGCGCGATCGCGAGCGATAACGACGACGGTACCAGCGAGTTCTTCTACTTCGAACTCGAAAAAAACTAATTGAGCAATCCGCTCAATAAGCAGAAAGGCGCCAAACGGCGCCTTTTTTTATGGCTAATCCAGCTTAAATTTGCTCAATAATCGCAAACAAAGCGGTCAGCAAACTACTACCCAACTGAGTCGAACGCTCGCCATTCCAGCCGACCTCCGGCAATGGCCGATTGGCCGTGTCTTTAAACGGCATTTCCACCGTGTAGGCCAGGCAATCAAATTCATTGCCAACCCAGTTGGTACCCAGCGTTAAAGTCTCTGGGCCAAATTTGCCCACTTCGTAGCCGTGTTCAACCTGGAAGTCGGGGCTGGCAGCGAGCCACGCTTTTTTGAACGCTTCCTGCAAATCATGCTGGCGGCACGAGAATGATTCATTGCTCTCGCAACCGGCCACGAAATTATGCGGAATGCTCTCGTCGCCATGAATATCAAAAAAGGCGTCGACGCCAACCTGCTTCATTTTCTCGCGCACCCAATACACTTCAGGACTGCGCTCTAGACTTGGCGTTTGCCATTCGCGGTTTAAATTGGCACCCAGTGCATTGGTACGCAAATTGCCGCACATGCTGCCATCGGGGTTCATATTCGGCACTACGTAAAACACGCACTTTTCCAGCAAAGCTCGCGCGATGGCGTTTTGCGGGTCGAGCAAGGTTTCGAGCAGCCCCTCAACAAACCACTCGGCCATGCTCTCGCCCGGATGCTGGCGCGCCGTGATCCACACTTTCTTTTTATTGATGCCGTAATAGCCTTTTTGCACACCGATACGCAGCAAATCGAAATCATGCCCGTCCGGCGTCACGCCCAATTGCTCCAGCTTCACCCACGGTGCGGCGGTAATCGCATTACCGATCAGCGTTTGGTGGCGCTCCCAGCTATACGGCTCGAAATAGGCAAACCACATTACATCAGTATGCGGCGTGTGCTTGATCGTCAGCGTTTGGCCATCGTATTCGGTCTCGACGCGGAACCAGTTCTCGCGGTCATACGAGGCCACCGCCTGATAATCCGGCCAGCCATCGGGGTAAGCGCTCTGCCCCGCATTTTCGATCTTCAGCGTGCAATCAACATCGCGTGCGCCGCTCAAACGAAAATGAAACCACTGCGCAAAGTCGGACGCATTATCGGGGCGCAGTTTCAGACGAATATTGGCGGCATCGCTGGTATCAACGACATCGATTGAGCCTGAATCGAAGTTACTCGTAACACGAATCATCATATTTCCTTAAATTGAATAAAGCACTTAATCGATAACATCATCATGGGTAACGGATTCAAGCTGCTCCACATCATGTACCGCACCTGCTTTTGCAATATCACGTAAACGCCAAGCAATTAATCCTGAAAAGAATGCACAGGACCCAATCGCCAAATGCACCCAATTTTGCAGTGAAATCGGCCAAAGATTTAGCAATTGAGTCAATACCAGCAGCAACAACCACATCGCAAAAAAGCTAAAGAGATACTCAAGTAGCGTTTTGCTCATACTCAAATTGGCTCCCTTTGCGCAAAGCGTAGCGAGAGGCGGGAGAACAAGGCGAGCAAATAGCGAAAAACCGGAATGTACATTAAGTACATGAGGATTTTGAGCTGTTTGATCAACGCAGTTATCGCGCCTCGCAGTAGCGTTGTTAATCCAGCGGCGACCAATCGGTCACTGGCTTAAATTCATCATCATCTTCACTTTTGACAAAGCGCTCGAACACGCTACCAACGGGCGAATCTAGCAAAGGAATGATGTGGCTGTCGTAATTGGCGATCACATTCACATCAAATTCGCTGTGGTTTTTTGGGTTGTTTAAGTATTTTTGATCTTCGGTGCCCGAGAAAAAGCGCCAGCCGCTGTCGCCGTCTTTTTGTGGTTTTTCGCGGTACATTAAGCCGACCGGATAGCCTTCGATAGTGATTTCGTCGCTGGCGATGCAGCTGCCGTGCCCAAGGGCAATTTTCTTGATAATGCGCTCGTCGAGCAGGAATTCTTTCATGGGGTATATCTCGCTAGATTAATTTGGCACTGACCTACCGGGCAATACCCAGCAACGTATCTCGTGCATGTAAAGTCATCGCCAGCGCAGCGCGCGTTTTTTTGTGCGTCATGATCGTGCTTTCCAGCTCACCTGCGCGCAGCAGCTCGCAAAAATGTTCTGTTTCGTAATTCAGGCCAGAGCCTTGCGGCGTAATCGCGAGCTCTTCGCGCTCGCCAAGTGAATTGACCAGCGTGGCTTTGGCCGGATTCCACCATTTATCGTGGATAATCACATAGCCCGCGCTACCGCCAATCAGCGCCTCACCGCTACCGGTGATATCAAGCCCGCAATACAGCTGGCTAATGCCGTGTTCGTGCTGGATATTTAAGCTGGCAAAGGTATCGACACCGCTCGCGCCAATTCGCCCCAAGGTTTGAATTTCACCGGCAGCGCCAAGCCAATCGACCGCTAGAAAAGCTGAATAAATACCAATATCGAGCAAACCACCACCCGCTTGCGCCGGATCAAGCACAGCGTGACCGGCGGGGACGTTGGGATTAGCGAAGCCAGCGCGAACAAAGCGCGGCTCACCAATCGCACCAGCGGCAATGCGCTCGCGGATGAGCTGATACAGCGGGAAAAACGGCGGCTTCATCGCCTCCATATACAAGCGGCCAGTGGCCTGCGCGGTGGCGATCACCGCATCTAATTCGGTCAAGGACGTCGCGGCAGGCTTTTCGCACAGCACCGCTTTGCCGGCATTAAGCGCGGCGATGCTCAGCGCTGCGTGACTGGGATGCGGGGTGGCGATATACACGGCGTCGATGTCGCTGGCGAGCAGATCGTCGATTTCGTCAAACACGGTGGGGATATGGTGCACCGCTGCAAACTGCCGCGCCTTGGCACCGCCACGGCTATACACCGCCGCCACACAGGCATTGGGGACGTGGGCGAGGCCTGCAAAAAAGCGCTGGGCAATGCTGCCAGTGCCGATGATGCCAAAACGAATCATGTTTAACCTCTGGGTATATCCCTGCAAAACAGACATCGTATGAACTACAGAGCAATACACCAATCAGGTATTGCGATTACTTGTTTCGCCTTGTAGGGTGCGCGTGCGCACGCGGACTGTATCTTGATAGACACCCCGCTGCTAATTTGAACCGCATTCCGGTGCGCAAATCCCTGCGGGATTTTCACATCCTACGCCTGACTGAATTGCACCAGCGCCAGGCTACCAAACAGATTCGGCAGGAAATCAACCGTTTCGCCCTGATGCAGCACGACTTGTTTATCCACTTTCATGCCCATCTTGCCGAGCAGTTTGTCGAAATCTTTCACCGTGCAGAAGTGAATATTCGGCGTGTTGTACCACTCGTACGGAATCGTCTCGGATACCGGCATGCGGCCAATCAGGATTTGCCAGCGATTTTCCCAGAAGCCAAAGTTCGGGAAAGTAACGAGGCCGACTTTGCCGACACGCAGCATTTCCTGCAGGATGAGCTCGATATTGTGCATGGCCTGAATCGTCAGCGACAGCACCACATAGTCAAAACTGCCGTCTTCAAAATTTTGCAGGCCGCTTTCCATATCGGCCTGAATCACATTCAGGCCTTTTTCGACGCAGCTCACAATCGACATCACATCAACATCGACGCCGATGCCGCGAACGGCTTTATTGGCTTGCAACCAAGCGAGCAATTCGCCGTCGGCGCAGCCCAAATCAAGCACGCGTGAGCCGGGTTTGATTTGATCCGCAATGTGTTTTAAATCGGGGCGGAGGGTGTTGTGCTGAGCCATTACGCGATCTCCTTCGCCACATTATTCAAATAAGCGCGCATCACCGCCATATACGGCGCGTCCTCCATCAGGAAAGCATCGTGGCCATGCTGCGACTCGATTTCGGCGTACGACACGCTGCGATCGGCGTCGAGCAAGGCCTTCACAATCTCGCGCGAGCGCGACGGCGCGAAACGCCAATCGGAAGTGAACGAGACGACCAGGAATTTGGCTTCGGCCTGACGCATCGCCTCGGCGAGCGAACCGCCGTAATGACGCGCAGGGTCGAAATAATCAAGCGCTTTAGTCATCAGCAAATAGGTGTTGGCGTCGAACATCGTCGAGAATTTATCGCCCTGATAGCGCAAGTAGGATTCGATCTCGAATTCAACGTCAAAGCCATATTTGTATTCGCCGCTGCGCAACATACGGCCAAACTTCTCACCCATGCCATCGTCGGACAAATAGGTGATATGGCCGAGCATACGCGCCAAACGCAGGCCGCGTTTCGGCACCACGCCATGTTGATAAAAATCGCCACCGTGAAATTCAGGGTCGGTGATAATGGCCTGACGGGCGACGTCGTTGAAAGCGATATTCTGTGCGGTGAGTTTGGGTGCTGACGCAATTACCAGCGCATGGCGCACGCGCTCCGGGTAAGTAATCGTCCAGCGCAAAGCCTGCATACCACCGAGACTGCCACCAATAATCGCGGCGAACTGCTGAATGCCTAAGCGATCAGCCAATCGCGCTTGCGTTTCGACCCAATCGCGCACCAAGACCACTGGAAAACTCGAGCCATACGGCGCGCCAGTTTCGGGATTGATGCTCGATGGCCCTGTCGAGCCATGGCAACCACCGAGGTTATTGAGGCCAATCACAAAGAATTTATTGGTATCAATCGGCTTACCGGGGCCGACCATATTGTCCCACCAGCCTGCGGCTTTATCGCTCTCGGCATGCTTACCGGCGATGTGATGGTGACCCGATAAGGCATGGCAAATCAGGATGGCGTTGGATTTATCGGCGTTAAGTTCGCCATAGGTTTCCACCATCAGCTCGTAGCGCGGCAACACCGCACCGGAGGAGAGCGTGATGGGCTCGTTAAATTCGATTTTTTGCGGAATTACAATTCCGACACTGTCATTAGACATACTTGGCCTTTGGCACAGCTTGTTTATAGGGATTTAACTTAATACTTCGCCCTGCAATACACGATGATAAAGCTCAAGATAGCGCGCAACACAGCGCTCTATCGGAAAGGTATCGGCCGCAAACTGCCGACACCGCACCCGATCCAGGTGCGGGACATTTTCGGCTGCCTGGGCAAAATCGGCATCGCTCTGGCACAGCTGACCTGAAACACCATTCACAATCAGCTCGGGCATGGAACCACGCGGGCTGGCCAGCACCGGTGTGCCGCAGAGCATTGATTCTACAACTGCGAGGCCAAAAGGCTCATCCCATTCAATTGGAAAAACCATAAACGCAGCCTGCTGCAGCAAAGCCAGCTTTCGCACACCACCCACTTCGCCATGAAAATGGATTTTCGGTGACAGGCTATCGAGCAAGCCCCCGGCCTTGATTAAATCGAGCCGACGCCCACCAGCAACATCAAGCTGCCAACCTGATTGCCGCGCCATTTTCAATGTACGGGCAATCCCTTTGCTTTTGCGTTTCACCTTGGAAAAAAACAAGGCCTGACGTTGCGCAATGGCATTAAACGGATATTCATCCACCGGCAAACCATTATGCACAAAAGTGTGCCGCCCATGACGGCGAGCATGATCGGCACTGATGCACACCCAGTTGGGCAGAGGGAAAGTTTCGTTCAATTGCATATTGCCATGCAAGGTGGCCACAGCGGGCAAACCTTCGCCTGCGCCGTACCAGCCATGCAGATGAACCAGATCATATTGCCCTTGGTGCTGCAATAAAATCTGCCGCGCCTGAGCCTGCGTATTGGCTGGCCAGTGCGCAACACCTGGCAGCGCCGAGCCTGATGGCGCAACGAGGATCAGCTGATGGCCTAGGCGTAACAGTAGCTGTGCCATCCAGACCACCATCCGCTCGGTGCCACCATATTTGGCAACCGGCACAGGCTGATCAACGACAAGGACAATACGCAATACGGATGAAGAACGCATTTACGCCACCGAATCGGTCGTGTCCTGCTGCCCGGACAAGTGCCAAAAAACAGCCAGCATCAGAAAGTAAAACACAGCCGTAATATGGTGGGCGTACATGGGTTGGGTCAGATTGAAAACCAGCATCATGCCGACCATCGCCCCGCCCGAACATGCTGCGGCCCTAGCAGCCCCCTGCCGCTCAATGGCTCGCCGCATAAACAGATAGGCGCTACCGAGCATCGACAGCAGCAAAGCCGCCAACCCCAGAGCCCCATTATTGGCCAGTGTTTCCAGATATTGATTATGTGCATGCCCAAACAGCGCCAGATAGGCAGGAGCCTGTTTTTGCTCAACCCGCTCCGCTAGGTAAGCAGAAAAGCGGCCGCCACCCAGCCCTAGCAGCGGATTTTCCTGAAAAGCCTGCCAGGCTTGTTGCCATAGCATCAGCCTGATCCCTGACGATGTATTGGCATCTCCCTGCTCATAGCGGCTCATGTCCGCTTTGAATTCGGAGATACGAAACTTCTGCTGCATCCAGCCAGAATTGGCCACCACCAGCATAGCGATGAGTGCAATCAACAAAGTTGCAATCAGTTTTTGCACATTCCAGCGCACCATAAATAGGGGCAAGGCAAATGCCACCACCATAAATCCCAGCATGGCACCACGGGTACCGGATAAAAACAGCGATAATCCGGCACACACTACGCCCAATACCCAGCAGGATCGCGGCAATTGATTGCGCCAGATCAGCAGCACCATCGCATAAACGGCCATGATTTGTGCAAACGGGATCGGGTTTGTCATTCCCCCAGGCCGCCCCTGATCATCACCACAATAAAAAGCCTGATTAGCCTGCCCGGCTAAAAACAGAACGTCAGACACACAATACTGCATCTGATATAAAGCCAGCCCCAGCGCCCACACTGCCCCAGCCACCATCCCGGCCATCACATATCGCGGCTTGATGGTCTGCTCTCGCCAAAACAGCAGCAAAATCACGCAAATCAATGCGCGCAAGGCGTAATCAACCCCACCCCATTCACCGCGGTGGAACAGCAAATCCAGCAATAAATAAGCGGGGTAAATCAGTATTAGCGCAATGAATAAAATATCCTGTTTACTAAGCCCTGAAAGACGGCAGCGGCCCTTGATCAAGGCAAGCAAAATCAGGCTCGCGGCAATCACACCGTAGGATTTTGGCACCGTGACCAGCACGGCAGGGAACAGGAACATCAGAAAATGTATCAACCCGATGTTCCAGCTAGAAGGCTTAATCTGCATTTATCGCACCAATATAAAATGTTTCTTGGTGAGATCGTAACCAGCCAATGCTTCGATTTTCATTAAGAGCCGATGCCTGCGCTCACGTTTGGAAAGTGTGTAATGCGGATCGGGCTGAAAAGCAGGCTCGGCCATCTCACGCAGCCACTGCTGTGCAATCTGCGGGTGTGTTCCTTCAAATCGCTGCAGGATGGCGGCGTCGATTTGCGAGTAATCGTGCGCTTTGGGCGCGTGGCTCCAGTATTTGGCGACCTGGCGGTTTTTTTCCTGCATTTTGGCGGCCGAGCGCACATGGCCGTAATGATAGATCGGGCAGCCCGCCAAAGCGGCGCGCGGATAACGGCCTTTTTTGTTTTTATCCATCACCACCCAGAACAGGCCATCGGGCGCCCATGAGCGGATGGTATTGCGGATAATTCGCGGCGCCTGCCGATACCAGGCCGGGCTTTTGGCGACCAGATCGGGGCAGCCGTAAAAATGGTGGTAATCAAAGGCGATTGCTTCGACTTCGGCGTTGTTCAGGTGTTTTTCCAGCACGGCGCGGATTTTTGGCGCGTCCTCTTCATGGATCACCTCGTCGCCTTCCAGATAAAACGCCCAGTCGCCGGTGCAATTGAACTGCGCAATCATCTTTTGCTGCGCGTAAACATAACCGCGCTGCGCCATGCCTTCGTTCCAGACCGTTTCGATGATCCGGATGCGCGGGTCATTAATCGCCCGCACCTGCGCCAGCGTGTCGTCTTCACTCTGCCCGACGGCCACCACGACTTCATCGCAGACCATCAGCAAGCTTTTTAAACTCTCGATATACGGGTAGCCCAGCATCGTGCCATTACGCAGAAATGTAAAACCACTGACTTTCATCCAGACTCCGAATTGCTTGCATGAGTAAGCTCAAAACGCGATTATATCAGCCCGATTCCATCCTTAGAGATTTCCATGCCGACACTGGGCGTTGCGATCATCAGCAAAAATGCGGCCGCGCATCTGGCTTCGTGCCTGGCTGCCGTCAGCTGGGCAGACCAGATTGTCGTGCTCGATTCGGGCAGCAGCGACAACACCGAAAGCATCGCCCGTGCGGCGGGCGTTCGCTTTGAGCAAACCAGCGATTGGCCGGGCTTTGGTATCCAGAAAAACCGGGCAATCGCCCTACTGGACACCGACTGGGTGCTGGCGCTCGATACCGATGAAATTGTCAGCCCCGAGCTGGCACAAGCGATTCGTCACGCCATCGCCGAGCCGCGAGCGGATGTCTACCGGCTGGAACGCAGCTCGGCATTTTGCGGGCAATGGGTGGCGCACAGTGGCTGGAATAATGACTGGGTGGCACGGCTATTCAAACGCGGCGCGGCGCACTATTCGGATGATCTGGTCCACGAGCGCCTCGTCCACAACGCCGCGGCGCAGCCGCTGGCGGGCAAGCTCTTGCATTACTCGTACGACGATTTTGAAACCGTGCTGAACAAGATCAACAGCTATTCCAGCGCGGGCGCGGCACAACGTTTTGCCAAAGGCAAGCAGGCCAGTTTGGGCATGGCAATCCTGCGCGGGCTATGGGCTTTTTTGCGCACCTACCTGCTCAAGCGCGGTTTTCTGGATGGCCGTGCCGGTTTTCTGATTGCGCTAATGAATGCCGAAACCACCTTCTACCGCTTTGTAAAGCTAGAGCAACTAGGTAGGGTATCTGCCCGTAGCAAAGAGCAATAAAGCGCTACAGGCATATACCCATTAGGATTCAATACTGAATTGCACTGCATGCATTTGTGCATACACGCCCTGCTTGGCCAGCAGCGCTGCGTGCGTGCCCTGCTCGACAATCCGGCCGCTTTGCATCACCACGATTAGATCGGCTTTTTCAATCGTTGAGAGTCGATGCGCAATCACCAAGGTCGTTCGGCCTTGCATCAGGTATTCAAGTGCTTCCTGTACTTTGCGCTCTGATTCGGTATCGAGCGCGCTGGTGGCTTCATCCAGAATCAGCACCGGTGCATCTTTGTAAATCGCGCGCGCAATGGCCAGACGCTGGCGTTGGCCGCCGGATAGCCGCCCACCATTTTCGCCCAGCAGCTCGTCAAAACCATTGGGCATTTTGTCGATAAACTCGCTCGCGTGTGCCGCTTGTGCGGCGGCGCGGACGCGATCCATATCGACCTCTGCGCTGCCGTAGGCAATATTCGCCGTCACCGTATCATTGAACAGCACCATATCCTGCGCAACCAGCGCAATATGCGAACGCAGATTGGCCAGCTGATACTCGGCCAGCGGCACGCCATCGAGCAAAATCCGGCCTGCGCTGGCATCATAAAAACGCGGCAGCAGATTGGCCAGCGTGGTTTTGCCGCTGCCCGACTGCCCGACCAGCGCAATGGTTTGCCCCGGCGAAATATGCAATGAGACACCGTCCAGCGCCGGATTATGATCGGGCTGATAGCTGAATTTCAGCGCATGAAGCTCAATCTCGCCACGAACCCGCTGGACACGATGCTGGCCGTGATCGGGCTCTTCGTGCTCATCGAGCAAGGCAAAAATCGATTCAGCAGCCGCCAGACCGCGATGCAGCCGCTCGTTGATTTTGGTCAGATTGCGCACCGGCCCCTGGATCGCCACCATGGCGGCGATAAACGACAGGAAGGAACCGGCGCTCAGCTGCCCGGCTTGCGCTTGCAGGCTGGCAAAATACAGCACCACCGACACGGTCATGCCGATCAGCAGCACAATGGTGCCCGAGTTGATGGCCACCATCAGACCCTGCTTGATGCCCAGGCTCATCACGCGATTATTCACGTCGGCAAAGCGGCGCACCTCGGCATTCTGCCCACCAAAAACCTTGACGATGCGCTGGCCGGACAGCGATTCATCCAGCCGCGAATTCATTTCGCCCATTTTGTCCTGCGTTTCGCGCGCCAGTCGGCGCTGGCGCTTGGCCACCACGCGAATACTCAGCGCCACCACTGGCAACAACACCAGGCAGAACAGCGTTAAACGCCAGCTCGAATAAAACATCACCGCCAGAAAACCGATGACGGCGACGCCATCACGCACCAAGCCGGTGAGCGTTGACGTCCCCGCCTCCATCACCTGCGTGACATCGTAAGTCACCCGCGAGAGCAGCACACCGGTGGATGATTGATCAAAATAGCGCGTCGGCAGACGCATCAATTTGCCGTAGATTTTTTCGCGAAAATCGCGCATCACGCGCGAAGCCAGCCAGGCATTGCCGTAATCATTGCCGAAATTACCAATAAAACGCAGCACGGCCAGACCAAATAATTGCGCTGGCACAATCCACGCGGCCTGTTTCACCAGGCTATCGGCACTGCTCAGATTATTGTCGACCAGCGGTTTGAGCAGCAGCGTGAGCAAAGCCTCAGCCGCCGAGGCCAGCGCCATACAGATGATGGTCGCGATAATCACCCACAGATAGGGGCGAAAATGCGTCAGCAGGCGACGATAAAGGACGCGGGTATTCATGGAAGGATCTGTATTCATGCGGCCGATTATACCCGCTTCAGTTGAACGAAAGCGCAGGCCGTCAGCGGCACTTTTGACGTCTAGGCAAAATCACCATAGCGCAGCTGCAACAGGCCGGCGATCACTGGGGCAACGGTTTCGGTGCGGAAAATCCGCGGCCCAAGAATCAGCGAGGTATAGCCCTGTGCGATAGCCTGGTTGTCTTCTTCAGGCGAATACCCCCCTTCCGGCCCCACCAGCACGGTGACCGATTTCACCTTTTCCGGCAAAGCCGAATGATGGATTGCGCCAGTGGGACACATCAGCAGTTTGAGCTCGCTCTCGTCCTTGCTCGCCAGAAATTGCGCAAAAGTGATGATGGGACGAATGGCCATCAGTCGCGTGCGGCCGCATTGCTCTGCGGCGCTGGCGGCGATACCTTGCCAATGTGCGATGCGTTTCTCGGCACGCTCGCCGCTGTAGCGCTGCTGACAGTATTGCGAAATCACCGGCTGAAAAACACTCACACCGAGTTCGGCGGCTTTTTGCACCGTATAATCCATCCGGTCCGACGCCGATACGGCCTGCACCAATCTGAGCTGCAAAGGCGATTCGCGATCGACTGGGTCGAATGCTTGCACCTGCACCGTCACATTTTTTTTACCCATCGCAGTGATGATGGCCCGATATTCACCGCCCTGCCCGTTAAATAGCGTCACCACCTCGTCGGGCTGCATTCGCACCACCTGCACATGCCGCGCAACAGGTTCGGGTAAATCAAACTCTTGTGCCAATGCTAGCGGCGTATCGACATAAAAACGGGGTAAAGCCATCTGGATCAACCTAGGGTAAGGCGCTCGATAAACAGGCCGATACTGAAGATCACGCCCAAACCAAGCAGGGAAAACAGAACATAGCGGATGAGATTGAGCCAGCGCTGATCACGCTCGCGAACATAGCGAAAGCCGGCATAAACAATAATGAGTAGCGCGACAATGGCCAGAATCCGCAAGAGCGCAAACATAGCGCTAGATACTCAAGGGAGGAAGATCATGAAACGACGATGGCACGTGATCATCGTCGTTAAAGGTCACGATTTCATAGCTGTCGCGGTCAGCCAGCATGGCGCGCAGCAATTTGTTATTCATGGCGTGACCGGATTTGTAGCCGGAAAACGACGCAATCAACGGAAAGCCCAGAATATACAAATCACCAATGGCATCGAGAATCTTATGGCGGACAAATTCGTCTTCAAAACGCAAGCCGCCGTCGTTTAAGACGCGAAATTCGTCGATCACGACGGCATTATCCATATTGCCGCCGCGCGCTAAACCATTCGCACGCAGGTATTCAACTTCGTGGATAAAACCAAAAGTACGCGCACGGGCAATTTCGCTGATGTAATTGGTGTGCGCAAAATCGATTTCGATTTTCTGGGCGGATTTTTTAAAGGCGGGATGCTGAAAATCAATCGTCAGCGCGACTTTATAGCCGTCGTGCGGCTCGAATTTCACCCATTTGTCACCGTCGTGCACCTCAATTGGTTTGAGCACACGGACAAATTGTTTGGGTTTATTGAGCTCGCGAATACCGGCGCTTTGCAGCAGATAAATAAACGGTGCGGCAGAACCATCCATAATCGGCATTTCCGGCGCATCAACATCGACCAGTACATTGTCGATGCCAAGGCCGGCAAATGCCGACATCAGATGCTCGATGGTGCCGACACGCACGCCGTCTTGGACGAGCGTCGAGGAGAGTCGCGTGTCGTTCACCAGATCAGGGCCAACCTTGAAGGGCTTTGACTCGGGCAAATCAGAGCGTTGAAACACAATGCCATGGTCGGCGGCTGCAGGGCGCAAAGTGAGGGTCACTTTTTCGCCCGAATGCAAACCCACGCCGGTTGCACGGATGGTGCTTTTCAAGGTGCGTTGTAAAAACATGGCTATTCCTGCCTTATCACAGCTTCAATTGCATTAATTCTACCAGCCTCGGGTCCTGCTCTGGATGAATCATTACAATCGGGCTCATAGGCACCGTTTATTCAAGCGCTTAGTCGGCTTGACGGCGCAAGAAGGCCGGAATATCCATATCAATATTCGACATTGCCGGACGCGCTGAAGCCGCTTCCGGTGCCGTATTGCGACGGTTGTTACGCCAGATTGCCGGCGTATCCAAGGCGTCGTCATAGCCCACATTATCCGTACCGGTCTTCATTGTTTGGCTGCTAACTACTGACAGTTGCGGCTTATTCATGTCGCGACCGCCACCTAAACCCGTAGCCACCAACGTCACGCGGATTTCGTCGCCCAGCGATTCATCGTAAACCACGCCGTGTTTAACCAGTGCGCCTTCAGCAACATGAGCTTCGATGATTTCCAAGGCTTGGCGAGTTTCTGATTTTTTCAATGACGCGCGCGATGCGGAGAAATTCACCAGCACGCCACGCGCACCTTTAAAGCTGATGTTGTCGAGTAATGGGCTGCGAATAGCGTCTTCAGTGGCACGAATCGCACGATCTGGACCAGTCGCATAGGCCGACCCCATCATCGCCATACCCATTTCGCGCATAACGGTTTTAACATCGGCAAAGTCGACGTTAATAAAACCAGGATATTGAATAATCTCAACAATCGAACCCACGGCATTGCGCAATACATCGTCGGCTGCACGGAAGGCTTCGTCGATGGTGACATCGTCGCCCAAGACTTCTTCAAGCTTCTGATTTGAAACCACGATCAATGAGTCAACGTAGCGTGACAATTCATCGATGCCGGCTTGCGCGACTTTCTGACGGCCACCTTCATCCAAACCTGGCTTGGTCACCACGCCCACAGTCAGAATGCCTTTTTCGCGCGCCACCTGTGCAATGACCGGCGCTGCGCCAGTGCCTGTACCACCGCCCATACCGGCAGTGATAAATAATAAGTCTGCGCCAGAAATCAATTCGGCAATATGTTCGCGATCTTCTTCGGCGGCTTGACGACCAATATCCGGATTACAACCGGCACCAAAGCCTTTAGTTAATTCAGCACCCAACTGAACCACATTATCCGCTTTAGATAACTTCAATACTTGAGCATCTGTATTGGAAGAAATAAATTCAACACCTTGCATATGGTGTTCGATCATATTGTTGATTGCATTGCAACCGGCACCACCAACACCAATGACCTTGATATTGACGTGATGTGATACCTCTGGAACTTCAATAGTTAATGCCATGATTCTCTCTCCTGTTACCCGATTTTACCGCTTACCCGAAAATTTCAAAAATTATTTTGAAACCAAGACTTCATTCGGCCAAAAATGTCTCCAATTGAGCCATCTTTACCCCTTTGCCCAGGGGATTTTTGCATTTGTTGCCGAGCCACCAGCAATAAACCCACTGCAGTTGAATAGCGCGGGTTTTTAACGACCTCGGCCAATCCACCCACATAACGTGGTAAACCCAATCGAACCGGCATATGGAATATTTCTTCTGCCAATTCGGTCATTCCCGGCATTAATGACGCACCGCCGGTAATGACAATTCCGCTCGATAAACGATCTTCCAGATTAACGCGGCGCAATTCGGCCTGAACAAAGCTATATAATTCTTCAACCCGTGGCTCAATCACTTCAGCCAGCGTATGGCGGCTCATTTGTCGCGCACCACGCTCGCCCACTCCGGGCACTTCAATCATCGTTTGCGGATCAGTCATATGTCGCAATGCCACACCATGCTGAATCTTGATATTTTCGGCTTCACCCGTTGGCGTGCGTAATGCCATGGCAATGTCATTGGTAATTTGATCACCGGCAATTGGAATCACCGCGGTATGGCGAATTGCGCCATTAATAAATACCGCCATATCGGTAGTGCCACCGCCAATATCCACCAGACAAACACCCAGATCGCGTTCGTCATCGGTTAATACCGCATGCGCGCTGGCCAATGGCTGCAATACCACTTCGGCAATTTCCAAACCACAACGACGAACGCATTTGGTAATATTCTGTACGGCAGAAACCGCGCCAGAAACAATATGTACCCGCACTTCCAGGCGCACACCCGACATACCCAATGGCTCTTTCACATCTTCCTGGCCATCAATCACATATTCCTGCGACAAAATATGCAGTACTTGATGATCCGCCGGAATATTCACCGCACTGGCTGTTTCAATCACGCGGTCAATATCGGCCTGAGTAACTTCTTTATCTTTAATGGCCACCATACCGTGTGAATTAAGGCTCTTGATATGACTACCGGCAATGCCGGTATATACCTCACTGATTTTGCAATCGGCCATTAACTCGGCCTCGCCTAATGCAGCCTGAATTGCCCCGACGGTTTTTTCGATATCAACCACGACACCGCGCTTGAGGCCTTTGGATGAGGCCGAGCCCATGCCCACGACATTGAGCGAGCCATCCTCGGTCACGTCCGCAACCACCGCAACGACTTTCGACGTTCCGATATCTAGCCCCACGATGAGATTTTTTGCGTCCCTAGTCACTGACAGCCTCTTTACAAAACTTAAGAATTCACTTTAAAAAAACACGTCAACTCAATATTTTTAATTACTTTAATGAGTAACAAGCATAAATCATGCCGAAGCCTTAAGGGCTTTCGGTTTGACGACGACCGGTTTCCCCTGAGCATCAAGCTTGCCCGGCTCAAGCGGCACATAATCGGGCAATCGCACGGCAAATCCATTCGGATAGCGCAAATCAATATATTCAAATGACTGCTGCAGCAGCGCCAAGGAATTGGGATAGGCTTTAACAAACCGCTCTACCCGCTCGATGGGCTCATCACGCCCCACTTCAACCATCAGCTGCTTATCCAGCTCCATCCGCCAGGCTCGCCGCTCGGATAGCCAGATTTGCGTGGGTTTTTTGCCCAGCGGCTGGGTAATTTCATTAAGCCGCAATAGCCCTTCAACCATGACCCGTTCTGCGCCTTCCGGGCCTTCCAGTACGGGCAAGGCTTCATTACTCGCGGCATCAAATTGTTCACCATACTGATTTAACAAGGCGCTTGATCCCCAGCGGGCAATGGCGCGATGCTCCTCAATATTCACTTCCAGCCGATCAGGCCAACGCCGACGCACTTCAACCCTGCGCACCCAGGGTAGTTTTTCAAAATCCTGCCGAGTTTTATTCAAATCCAGCGTGAAAAACGTCCCTTTTAATTCGTTCTTGATTACATACTGCAATTGCTCACGGGTGGTATGCCGTAATTCACCATCGACTTTAATTCGCTTAACCGGAAATAGCGGCGAATGCACAGCTAAAAATAGCAGCGAATAAAACAGCAATAACATGGCCAGACCAGTCAATAGATTGGCGATCCACATTAGAAGCTGCGGCTTATCCCACATTATTTGCACCTCAACTGCGCTACTGCGCCAACTTCACGCTGCGGCGTGCGCTGCTCGCGATCCTCACGTACTTGATGTACGTTCCGGTCGCTGTGCTGCTGACTTCTTGCTTGAAGCCGGCTCGCTACGCACATTTGAGGACAAATATTCACTAGAAATACCTTTTGTTTACAAGGTCGTGGCCAAAATCTGGACGACCAGTTCTTCGTACGACAAACCGGATTCTCGTGCGGCCATCGGGAAGAGGCTGTGGCTGGTCATACCGGGCGCCGTATTGGCTTCCAACAGATAAATCGTGCCATCGTCATCAGTCAGAAAATCAATCCGTGCCCAACCTGCCGCGCCCAGTACGCGGAAGGCTTTTTCGGCCAGCGAGCGTGCCAGCGCTTCTTTTTCATCGCTCAAACCGGCGGGACAGCGATACTCGGTGTCGTCGCGGAAATATTTGGCTTCGTAATCGTAAAATTCGGTCTGCGGAATAATCCGCACACTTGGCAAAGCCTTGCCGCCCAGCACTGCGCAAGTGTATTCACCACCGCCAATATTGCGCTCAGCCAGCACCACCGAATCATGGCGCGACACTTCGGCCCAAGCGGCATCAACATCGGCCAGCGACTTGAGTTTGACTACGCCCACACTGGAGCCTTCGCTGGCCGGTTTGACAAACAGCGGCAAGCCTAATTCTTCTGCAGCCAGTACCAACTCAGTGGCACTATCGATGATGCGATACTCAGGCACCGGCAGTCCCGCCGCTTCCCAGAGCAATTTGGTGCGCCATTTATCCATCGCAATGGCCGAAGCCATTACACCACAACCGGTATAAGGCACGCCCATGAATTCCAGCGCGCCCTGAATCGTGCCGTCTTCACCGCCACGACCGTGCAAAATCAGAAATGCGCGCTCAAACCCCTCTTCTTTCAGGGCCGTCAGCATTTTTTCTGCTGGATCAAAGGCATGGGCATCTACGCCCTGACTGCGCAATGCCGCCAGTACGCCACCACCACTCATCAATGACACTTCGCGCTCGGCTGACGAGCCGCCCATGATTACTGCCACTTTGCCAAATTTACTCATGCTTTTGCGCTCACCAATTGCTTCGGGGTCTGGCCAATCGAGCCTGCGCCCATCGTAATAATCACATCGCCGTCCTTGGCTGCGGCAAAGATTGCCGCTGGCATATCGGCAATGTTTTCCACAAAGATCGGTTCGACCTTACCGGCCACACGGACAGCACGCACCAGCGCACGGCCATCGGCGGCAACAATCGGGGTTTCACCGGCGGCATACACTTCAGCCAGCAACAGACCATCAACGGTATTGAGTACTTTGACAAAGTCTTCAAAACAATCACGGGTACGGGTATAGCGATGCGGCTGGAAAGCCAGCATCAAACGACGCCCAGGGAAAGCACCACGCGCGGCAGCCAAAGTCGCCGCCATTTCAACCGGGTGATGGCCATAATCATCTACTACGGTAATTTGGCCGCCATCAGCAAGAGTCACTTCGCCATAACGCTGGAATCGGCGACCCACACCTTCAAATTTTTCCAGCGCAGCGACAATCGCCGCTTCATCCGCACCGACTTCAATCCCGATGGCAATCGCCGCCAAGGCATTCAAGACGTTATGCATGCCAGGCATATTCAACGTGACGGCCAGACGGCGCGTTTCGCCGTTTTGCCAGACGGCGTCAAATTTCATCTGTCCATTGGCGGCCACGATGTTTTCGGCGCGCAACATGGCATCGGCAGCCGTGCCATAGGTCGTAACCGGACTGGTCACTTTGGGCAGGATCGAGCGCACGTGCGGATCGTCAATGCACAAAATCGCCCGGCCATAAAATGGCAGGTGGTGCAGAAAATCGATAAAGGCCTGTTTGAGTTTTTCAAAGTCATGACCGTAGGTGTCCATGTGATCGGCGTCGATATTAGTCACCACCGAAATCACTGGCGAGAGCAGCAGGAAAGACGCATCGCTTTCATCGGCTTCGGCCACCAGAAAATCGCCCTGCCCCAGACGGGCATTCGAGCCTGCTGCGTGCAATTTCCCACCGATCACAAAAGTCGGGTCCAGCCCCGCAGCTTCAAGCACGCTAGCGCTCAAGCTGGTGGTTGTGGTTTTACCGTGCGTACCGGCAATCGCGATGCCCTGCTTGAGGCGCATCAATTCAGCCAGCATCATGGCGCGGGGCACGACTGGGGTCTGGCGCGAACGCGCTTCGATGACTTCCGGGTTGTCATCTTTAACTGCGCTGGAAATCACCACCACGTCGGCATTGGCGACAAACTCGGCCGCATGCCCCTGGTGCACCACAGCACCAGCAGCGCTAAGGCGCTGTGTGGTGGCGTTAGCGCCCAGATCGGAGCCGCTGACCTCGAAACCAAGGTTCAGCAAGACTTCAGCGATGCCGCTCATGCCCACACCGCCGATGCCGACGAAATGAATGCGTTTAACTTTATGCTTCATATCCACGAAGGGTATAAGACCAGAGAGCGCGCATTATATACTCTGCAGGGCTTTACCCTATACTCCTATCCAGCTAATTCTTCAATAACGGCAACAACTTGCGCGGTTGCCTCCGGTTTGGCCAGACGCTTGGCATTACTTGCCAGCGCCAGACATTGTTCTCTGCTTGTTTGCTGCAACAAAGCCGCCAGCGAATCGGCGGTCAGCTGGCTCTGTGGCAGCAAAATGCCGGCGTTTTCAGAGCTTAAAAATTGCGCATTTCCCGTTTGATGATCGTCAACCGCATGCGGAAACGGCACGAGCACCGCAGCCACACCAATGCAGGCCAATTCGGCAACGGTTAAAGCGCCCGCACGGCACAAGACCAGATCCGCTTCGGCGTAAGCACTGGCCATATCGCTGATAAAAGCGACGCAGTCGGCCGCCACGCCGGCAGCCGCATAATTGGCGCGCAGGGCGTCAATGTGTTTTTCGCCCGCCTGATGAATCACTTGCGGGCGCACATCAAACGGCATCATGGCCAGCGCCTTGGGCACTTGCTCGTTAAATACCTGCGCCCCGAGACTGCCACCGACAACGAGCAATTTCAGCGCCCCCGTGCGGCCAGCAAAACGCTCGGCTGGCGCGGGCACATTTTTCAATTCATCACGCACCGGATTGCCAACGCACTGCTTAGCAGGCAATGCAGCAAATGCATTCGGAAAAGCAAACAGCACACGATTGGCCAATTTGGACAGCACCTTATTGGTCAACCCGGCAACCGAGTTCTGCTCGTGAATCACCAGCGGCAACCAGCACAAACGCATGGCCAGGCCACCAGGAAAACCGGTAAAACCGCCAAAGCCAATTGCCACATCCGGGCGGCGGCGAAAAATCAGATTCAAGGCGGCCAGTAAAGCCTTAGCCTGCACCCACGGCTGCGAGAGCTTTTTCAGCCAGCCCTTGCCGCGCACGCCGGTAATTTCAAGCGTCACCAGCTCGATTCCGTGCTGCGGCACCACGCGCGTTTCCATCGCGTCTTTGGCCCCCAGCCAAACTACTTCCCAGCCTTTATCACGCATCGCATTGGCCACCGCCAAAGCAGGAAAAATATGGCCGCCCGTACCGCCCGCCATCACCAGCAAGGTTCGCTTGCTCATACGCGATACCCCCGAATCAGCTGGCGGTTCTCATAATCAATCCGCATCAGTACACCAATCGCAATCATATTGGCCACAATGCCTGAGCCGCCGAACGACAGCAGCGGCAAAGTCAGCCCCTTGGTGGGCATCAGCCCCATGTTCACACCCATATTGATAAACGACTGAAAGCCGATCCAGATCCCGACACCTTGCGCGACCAGTGCGTGCCAGTGCCGCTCAAGTTTGGTCGCCTGTACGCCAATTGCAAAAGCGCGGAAAACCAGAAACATGAACAGGCAAATCACCACGGCAATGCCAGCAAAGCCAAACTCTTCGGCAATAATCGCCATCAGAAAGTCGGTATGCGCCTCGGGCAGGTAGGATAATTTTTCCACGCTGGCCCCCAGTCCAACGCCGTGCCATTCGCCACGGCCAAAGGCAATCAGCGAATGGCTCAGCTGATAGCCTTTACCATACGGGTCTTGCCACGGGTCCAGAAAACCCAGTACCCGCGCCAGACGATACGGGCTTGAGGCAATCAAACCGACAAAGGCCACGCCCAGAATCGCGATCAGCCCCAGAAAAACCCGCCAGTTAAATCCGCCCAGAAACAGCGCACCCATGGCAATCACGGTGATCACGGTGAATGCGCCAAAATCGGGCTCCAGCAGCAATAATGCGCCCACCACCGCCATAACCAGCGCCATCGGGAACAGCACTTTGCTAATGCTCTCGCCCAGTTTGGCATCCATGCTGTGCGCTTTGCGCACGGTGTAATCGGCCGCGTACAAGACCACAAAAAACTTCATCAGCTCGGAAGGCTGCAGATTAATCACAAACAGGCTCAACCAGCGGCGGCTACCGTTTACCTCGCGGCCAATACCGGGAATCAGCACCAGCACCAGCAACACCGTGCCGATAATAAATAGCGATGGCGCCCAGAGCCGCCATTTCTCGGTCGATACATTAAAGGCCGCCACTGCAGCCAGGACGCCCACCAGCAGAAACACAGCGTGGCGCTGCAAAAAGTAATACGAGCGAAAACCGGTGTCTTTATCGACCTCGGCCATCGCAATCGACGCCGAGTACACCATGACCAGCCCAATCGACAGCAGCAGTGTCACACACCAGAACAGCGCCTGATCGTAGCTGCTCATGGTGGGTTTCATGCGGCTCATGGCCTGATAGAAGATCTGGCGCATCAGTGCTGCTCCAGGCCTTTCACTGCGGCAATAAATACTTCAGCACGATGATGGTAATTGCGGAACATATCTAGGCTGGCGCATGCTGGCGAAAGCAGCACCACATCACCTGGCTCGGCCAGATTGCTGGCAACGCTCACGGCCATTTCCAGCGTTGGTAGCTGCATCACCGGCAGATAGTTGTCATCGTCGTCAGGCAGAAAGCTTGAATGTGCTTCGTTCAGCACATCAGCCAGAGCCGGGCCATCGCGGCCAATCAGCAAGACGGCACGGCAGATCCGCTCGCACGCTTCAAGCAGCGGCGAAAAATCCTGGCCTTTGCCATCACCGCCCGCGATCAGCACCACCGGGCGCGTCATGCCTTTCAGTGCGGCTTCTGTTGCCCCCACATTGGTGCCTTTCGAGTCGTCGTAATACGCCACGCCATTGACTTCGGCCACCAGCTCTACGCGGTGCGGCAGGCCTTTGAACGCGCGCAAAGCTGCCAGCAATGGCGCTGTAGGCAAGCCAGCAGCACGGCACAGGGCAATCGAAGCCAGCGCATTCACGGCATTATGCAAGCCGGCCACCGGCAGCTCGCTGGCCTTGATCAGCTCGAAATCACCACAGCGCAGGCTGAAATCGCCGTCGATTTCAACCAAGCCATATTCGCTACCGTTGCGGGGGGTATCAGCCCCGAACCAAACTACATCGCGGCCTGGACGTGCCATACCCCGGCAATAGCCATCTTCACGATTGAGCACCTGCACGCCCAGACCAGCAAAAATGCCCGCTTTGGTCGCCGCGTATTCGTTCATCCCGGCGTAGCGGTCCAGATGATCTTCCGATACATTCAGCACCGTTGCTGCCGCAGGCATCAATGACGTTGTGGTTTCCAGCTGAAAGCTCGATAGCTCAAGCACCCAGAAGTCCGGCCATGCCCCCCTCGCCTCCCAGTCAGCCAGCGCAGCCAGCACCGGCAAACCGATATTGCCCGCCGTAACCGTGCTGAACCCGGCGGCTTCGCACATTTGCGCCACCATGGTGGTGACCGTTGATTTACCGTTCGAGCCAGTAATCGCAATCACCTTGCCTCGCGACTGATCCGGTCCACCCACCAGGGCCTGGGCGAGCAATTCGACATCGCCCACCACCGGAATACCATGCGCAATCGCAGCAGCAATCTCTGGCGTCGCCAAAGGCACGCCGGGGCTGGTCACCAGCAATTCTGCGTCGGCAAAGGTATCGACATTAAATGCGCCAAGGCGCAACTCGACCTGCGGCAGATCGGCTTGCAGATTGTCCAGATTGGGCGGTGTTTTGCGACTATCGGCCACAGTGACGCGTGCGCCTTTAGCCACCAACCAGCGGGCAGTGGCTAAACCGGTGTCGCCCAAACCGACGACAATGCAATGTTTCGCGTTCAATTCCACGATCTAGCCTCGAATCAACGTAATTTCAGCGTGGCCAAACCGACCAGCACCAACAGCATGGTAATAATCCAGAACCGCACCACTACCTGCGTCTCTTTCCAGCCTTTCAGCTCGTAGTGATGGTGCAGCGGTGCCATTCTGAACACGCGTTTGCCGGTCATCTTGAAACTGGCGACCTGGATCATCACCGACAGGGCTTCCACGACAAACACGCCGCCCATAATCAGCAGCACGATTTCCTGCCGCACAATCACCGCGACAACGCCAAGGCCAGCACCGAGCGCCAGCGCGCCGACGTCGCCCATAAATACTTCAGCCGGGTAGGCGTTAAACCATAAAAAGCCCAAACCCGCGCCGACCATCGCCGCGCAGAACACAATCAGCTCACCTGCACCTGCCACATGAGGAACACCGAGGTAAGTCGCAAATTTCACGTTACCGGCGACATAGGCAAAAATGCAGAAAGCGCCCGCAACCAGCACCACTGGCATAATCGCCAAGCCATCGAGGCCATCAGTGAGATTGACCGCATTGCTGGTACCGACGATCACAAAATACGTCAGCACGCAAAACCCGATTGCGCCAAACGGATACAGGATTTCTTTGTAAAACGGGATAATAAAGCCGGTATTGGCCGCGTCCGGGCCAACATTGACCAGAAAAATACCCGAGCCAATGGCAATGGCCGATTGACCTATCATCTTGGCTTTGGCTGACAAACCCTTGGGGTTTTTCAGCGCGACTTTTTTGTAGTCATCAATAAACCCGATCACGCCGGTCGCCATCGTCACAATCAGCACCAGCCAGACATAACTGTTTTTCAGATCGCCCCACAGCAACGTGGTCAGGCCAATCGACAGCAAAATCAGCGTTCCGCCCATGGTCGGCGTGCCGGCTTTAACCAGATGCGTTTGCGGGCCATCATCGCGAACTGCCTGGCCGACTTTAAGCTCGGCCAGCTTGCGAATCACGTACGGCCCCAGCACCCAGGAAATTCCCAGCGCGGTGATCGTCGCCAGTACTGCGCGCAAAGTCAGGTAATTAAAGACGTTAAAGGCGCGTACCGACTCGCCCAACCATTGCATCAACATCAGCAGCATGGCTGTGCTCCTTGCTTGTTATCCAAATCTTGCGCGATCAGACCTTCGACCACGGTTTCCATGCGCATAAAGCGCGAGCCTTTCACCAGCACCTGTGTTTGCGGCGTGATCAGCTGGCGAATGACAGCAATCGCTGCAGCATGATCGCTGCAGTGCTGCGCACGCTGTGCCCCTGCCGCCTGATTAAACGCCTCAACGGCATACTGCATATCAGTACCCATCGCAACAACATGATTGATCTGGCTTTCAGACGCATACCTGCCTACTTCACGGTGGCAATACTCGGCACTGTCGCCCACTTCGCCAATATCGCCCAGCACCAGAATGGTGGGCTTGCCTTGCTGACCAATCGCCGCCAAGACATCGATTGCCGCTTTCATCGAATCCAGATTGGCGTTGTAAGTGTCGTCCAGTATTGCCGCACCATTAAATGCAGTTTTGGCTTGCAAACGGCCTTTCACCCCGGCCCAGCGTTGCAAGCCTTGTGCAACATGTTCCAAGCTCACGCCAACGGCCAAAGCCGCCGCCGCTGCCGCCAGCGCATTGCGCACATTGTGTTCGCCCGGTACGGACAGCTGCACAGGCACATCGCCTTGTGCAGTTTTCAATCTGAACTGGCTGCCCGTCGCCGCCAGCATCACTTCGGCAGCACTCACCTCGCCGTTAAAGCCAAAAGTGCAAATCGCATGTGGTGCGGCCAGCTGATGCCACAGCGGCGCAAATTCATCGTCGGCATTGATAATCGCTGTACCGTTGGCAACCAGACCGGCAAAAATTTCGCCCTTGGCTTTCGCCACGCCTTCAACCGAACCCAAGGCTTCCAAGTGCGCCGCACCAGCGTTATTCACCAAAGCCACGTCAGGCTGGGCAATGTGCGTCAGATAGTCGATTTCGCCAAAGTGATTCATGCCCATTTCGGCGACGACATAACGATGCGTCGAATTGATTCCCAGAACCGTCAAAGGCAGGCCGATGTGATTATTCAAATTACCTTTGGTGGCGTGGACCCGGCTTTCATTCGTAGCGGTCTGCTCATCGCCAGCTGCCACAGAGAAAATCGACGCCAGCATTTCTTTCACGCTGGTTTTGCCATTGCTGCCAGTTACGCCAACCAGCGGGATATGTGCATGTTTGGTGCGCCAGTATTTGGCCAACTCACCCAGTGCGGCGAGCGTGTCTTTGACCACAATGCAGCTTCCCGCCGCAGGCGCTTGCTCAGCGTGCAGGCTGTCATTTTGCACAATCGCTGCCACCGCACCTTGCGCGAAAGCCGCAGAGACAAAATCATGCGCGTCAAAACGCTCGCCCTTGAGCGCGACGAATAGATCACCTGCGCGAATATCGCGGCTGTCGGTAGTGACGCGGCTAAACGTCAATTGGGAATCGCTGGCCAGCAATTTGGCTTTCAGCGCTTGCGCGGTTTCCCGCAAACTCAACATCATTACTTCTCTTTCCTTGTGACTTTTCTAGCCAATGCTTTTTCGGCGTGTTCCACATCGTCGAAGTGGTAACGCTCGCCTTTGATTTCCTGATAATTTTCATGCCCTTTACCGGCGATCAGAATCACGTCGCTGGCATGCGCCACCTCGACGGTGTCGGCAATCGCGGCTGCGCGATCCGATTCGATCGAGTAATGCGCTTCGCCATTACCCGGCACGCCTTCAACACCGGCAACGATGTCCTGAATAATCGCTTTGGGCGCTTCGGAGCGCGGGTTGTCGCTGGTAATCACCACCGAATCGGCCAAACGGCAGGCAATTTCGCCCATCAGCGGACGTTTGCCGGTGTCGCGATCTCCGCCACAACCAAAAACGCAATACAGGCGCGAACCTGCGGGCATGGCTTCGCGCAATGTCATCAACACTTTTTCCAGCGCGTCTGGCGTGTGGGCATAATCGACAACGACCAGCGGCTTGCGGCTACCATCGGCCATCAGCCCACCTAGGCATTGCATCCGGCCAGCAGCTGGGCGGATTTTTTCCAGCGCTGCCGTGGCATCGCTCAATGACACGCCTTGTGCCAGCAACACCCCCAGACAGGCCAGCAAATTGCTGGCATTGAAACGCCCCAGCAAACCCGATTGAATCCGCGTATTGCCGAACGGCGTTTCCACGGTCAGCGCCAGCCCCTGCAGCGATGATTCAAGCTGCACACAGCGCAAATCGCCGTCGTTAAAGCCGTAGGAATAGATTTTTTTGGCCGTGGTAAAGCCAATCAGCTCACGACCAAAAGGATCGTCCGCGTTGATAACCGCCGCCTGCAGACCTTCCCACTCGAATAGCTTGGCTTTGGCTGCGCCGTAGGCGGCCATATCGCCGTGGTAATCCAGATGGTCACGTGTCAGATTGGTAAATACGGCAGTGTGAAACTGCACGCCATGCGCGCGTGCTTGCGTCAGCCCGTGTGATGAGACTTCCATCGCCACCTGAGTCGCGCCCTCGGCCCGAAAGCGAGCAATCCAGTGTTGCAGGCTGAGCGGATCAAGCGTGGTATGCGTCGAGCTGCTCAGCTCACCCACAAAACCATTGCCCAAAGTCCCTAGTACCCCGGCTTTGCCGCCCAAGGCATTAAAGGCTTGCGCCAGCCAGTTGGCAATCGACGTTTTGCCATTGGTTCCGGTAATACCCACTACAGGTAAATGCCCCGCATCATTACCCAACAAGGCTGCCATTAATATACCCACCTGATAGCGCAGAGCAGGCACGGCAATATTGGCAACATCATGAGCCGGATTCCAGCTAAAGCCGTCCGCCTCCCAAATCACGGCAGCAGCGCCGTTGGCAATGGCGTCGTCAATATACTGGCGACCGTCAACATATTCGCCCTGATAGGCGATAAATACGTCCCCGGCTTTGACTTTGCGGCTGTCGGCAACGACAGCTCGGCCACGGGTCAGGGCGGTGATTGCGGCAAAATCGATGGCAGGTAGTGCCCAGCTCACTGGTTTCATGCGTCTTCCTTCACGTCTTCCACCCCATTGCCGGGCAGTAAAATATTCGTTGTTGGAGCATCAGGCGGAACACCCAGCAGACGCAGGCTGCCCGCCACCACATTACTAAAGACCGGCGCGGCAACCAGACCACCGTAGCGCAGCGCAAACGAAGGCTCGTCGATCATCACCGCTACAATCAGCCGCGGATTCGATATCGGCGCCAGACCAACAAACGAGCCCACCCGCGCGGTATCCGAATAAACCCCATTCACCAGTTTTTTGGCCGTTCCGGTTTTACCGCCAACGCGGTAACCCACCACCTGGGCACGCGTGGCGGTACCACCGGGCAGCGTCACCATTTCGAGCATTTTTCGCACTTGCGCCGCGGTTTCGGCCGAAATCACCTGCTTGCCCGGTGCGGGCGCCACCAGCTTGGTAAAGGTCACCGGATGCACTTCGCCATTCCCGGCAAAGATCTGGTAGGCACGCGCCATCTGCATCACCGATACCGAGACGCCATAGCCATACGACATGGTGGCCTGCTCGATCGGACGCCAGTTTTTCCATGGCCGCACGCGGCCAGGCGATTCGCCAGGGAATCCGGTATTCAATTTTTCGCCAAAACCGATGTCGTGGAAGAAATTCGACATCTCTTCGCGCTCCATCATCAGCGCCATTTTGACCGCACCGACGTTGGACGACTTTTGCATGATGTGCTCAACTGTCGCAGCGCCCACCGGATGATCATCACGAATCGTCGCCGGACCAATGGTCATCGTGCCACCGCCGGTTTGAATGACCGTCGATGGTTTAACCTTACCAGCGTTCAGCGCCATGGCCACGGTAATGGCTTTCATCGTCGAGCCCGGCTCGTACAAATCAGTCAGCGCACGATTACGTTTGTGCGCAGGGTCAATTTTGGCGCGGCTATTGGGGTTGTACGACGGCGCATTGGCCATCGCGAGCACTTCGCCAGTCCGTGCGTCGAGCACCACAATGGCGCCGCCAGCAGCCTGACTATTGTCCACGGCGGCTTTCAACTCGCGATACGCCAGATATTGAATCCGGCGATCAATCGAGAGCTGCAGTGTCTGGCCTTCCTGCGGCGGCACGATGGTTGAGACGTCTTCAACGATGTAGCCACGGCGATCACGAATCACCGTGCGCGAGCCGGGCTTGCCGGCCAGCATGGCATCCTTGGTCAGCTCGAAGCCTTCCTGCCCTTTGCCATCCAGATTGGTAAAGCCCACGACATGCGCCATTACCTCACCCGCAGGGTAGTAGCGGCGATATTCGGTTTGCGAATACACGCCGGGCACATTCAAAGCCAAAACCCGCTTGGCATCAGCGGGTGAGATATGGCGCTTGACCCAGAGAAAATCGGATTTAACCTCTTCGCCCTGTTTGTTTTTCCGGGTGGTATTGAGTTTCTTTAATAATTCATCGGAGGAAATGGCCAGCATGGCGGCCAGCTTTTTCACTTCATCCACCGAGATGGGCACCAGCTCATCTTCGGTGGCCTGCTTCCAGTCTTTGGGCCGATTCTGACCAATCGGCAGCACCTGCATACTGCGCGGACTGAGCCAGATGGATTGCACAGGCGTAGATATGGCCAGCGGCTCGCCATTGCGGTCGGTAATCACACCGCGATTAGGCTCAAGCTTGAGTGTGCGGCGATAGCGGGCATCACCCTGATTTTGCAGAAAATCTTCGTTCCAGGCCTGCAGGTACAAACTGCGCCCGAGCAATACAATAAACAGCCCCAGCAGGCAGCTGAGCACAAACCAGACGCGCCAGCGCTCCAGCCGGGGTTTCACCGCATATTTGTCAGATCGCCGTCCGGCGATTGCGCGCGCATGTCGAATCATTGCAGATCCGACACCACGGGTTTTGGCACTTGCTGACCATGCTCCAGAATCACCTGGGTGCGATTAGCGGGCGCAACCTGCATACCCATTTTCTGCCTGGCCTCGGCTTCAACACGCGAATGCATCGCCCAGGTGCTTTGCTCCAGCTGTAACTGACCCCATTCGACATCAAGCTTGCGCGTGAGTGCATCTTCTTTTTGCAGCTCGATAAACAGCTTGCGCGCTTTATGCTGGCTGGTCACCACGCCCATGGCACACACCACCAGAATGGAGAGCAGAAATAGATTCAGACGAGTCACAAGGACCCCTCGGTGCGCTCAGCCACGCGCAAAATCGCGCTGCGAGCGCGAGGATTTGCTTTCACCTCTTGCTCGCTGGCGCGAATCGGTTTGCAAACGATTTTTAACGGCGCTTGTGCAATTTCACTCGCCATCACTGGCAAGCGCGACGGCAGACGATCGCCCGTCGATTTATCCTGCATAAAGCGCTTAACGATGCGATCTTCTAAGGAATGGAACGCAATCACCGACAAACGGCCGCCTTGCTTTAACAAAGACAGCGCCTGTGGCAGCGTTAGCGATAACTCCTCAAGCTCGCGATTGACGTAAATCCGTACAGCCTGGAAGGTACGCGTCGCCGGGTCCTGGCCCGGCTCACGGGTGCGGACTGCCGTTGCCACGACCGCGGCAAGTTCGCCTGTTGTAGTAAAAGGTTCGACTGCCCTACGCGTAACAATCGCTGCTGCAACCTGCCGAGCAAACCGTTCTTCGCCATAATCTTTTACCACCTCTGCAATGTCTTTTTCATCAGCCGAATTAATCCATTCAGCCGCAGTAATACCCCGCGTGGTATCCATGCGCATATCAAGCGGAGCATCAAACCGGAAGCTAAACCCCCGAGAACCATCGTCAAGCTGTGGCGAGGAAACGCCCAAGTCCATCAGCAAGCCATCAATCTGTGTCACACCGAGTTTGGCCAGCGAATCAGCTAGCGTGACAAAACCTTCGTGCACAATCCTAAAGCGCGAATCAGAAATCGTCGCCGCCTCGGCAATCGCATACGGGTCTTTATCAAATGAAATCAGTCGGCCAGCAGGGCCGAGTTTGGAGAGAATCAGCCGCGAGTGACCACCGCGACCGAAAGTACAATCGACATAAATACCGTCAGGCCGGATAGCGAGCGCATCCACAGCCTCATCGAGCAATACCGTGCGATGCACGAAGCTTTGTGTATCGCTCACAACAAAATTCCTTCCATATTATTCTCAAGTTCTTGCGGATCCATCCCCATGATGGCCTCGGTGGTCGCGATCCATCTCGCGTCATCCCACAACTCGAACTTATTGCCCATCCCGACCAGAGCAACTTCTTTATCCAACTTGGCCACCTGCCGCAGACGTGGCGGCACCAAAACACGACCCGACGCATCCATTTCGACTTCTTCGGCCTGACCGACGATAAAACGACGGATGTTCGCCTTCGCGCCAGTCAACTGATTCAGTTGATCCCGAATCGGCAACCAAGCTGTCTCCGGATAAACCAGCAAGCAACCCGCAGGATCGGCCGTAATGATGAGTTTGCCTTGAGCCTGGGCGAGCAAAGTATCGCGATGCTTGGCAGGTATCGCCAATCGCCCTTTGCTATCCAGATTCAAGGAAGAAACACCACTAAACATGACCGAATTACCACCTTTTAGGCGCTGTAAATACGCAATCTGCTCGTCAGGGGTTTTGCCCCCACTTTTGCTACAATCGAGAAGAAAAATGCACTTTTTCCCACTTTTCCCCACAGCGCCCCACTATAGAGTAAAAAAAAACCCGGCACAAGTTGCGCCGGGCCATTTCCCGTTTTGATACAATGATTTAGTGCTTAACTAAAGGCCAATTTAACCTTCATAAAAATCAAACACCCAGCTGATAAAGTTAAAGTATTACTTTAAATTCAATCACTTTCCCTGACGCCAAACATCCCCCAAATCAGCATCGGCCTCACTTTCTTACAAAAAACACGTGAATTTCCTGATGAACGGCAAAATCAATCAAGTTTTAGCATTCGCCTTGCTAACCCTACTGCTCTGGCAGCTGATCGGCGCGCAAAGACGCCAGCAACTTAGGCGCTATTCGAAAATAGCGGCAGTTAGCCTGCTAATCAGCGCAGTGGTGGCGGTGATTTTGCATTTGCGCTAATCACCACAACATCCGTCAACACGACTTGCCGCCTTCAATTGCCAACCGGCACCGCGAGAAGCTCAAACCTTACAAGCAACAAACTGCACCACTGCACCATCACTCTCCCTTCGGCCTTCGCGACGACGGTCGGACTCGGTTCTAGTATCAAGCAAGGGCTGGACACGATATTGACGCCGCGAACCCAGTCGACGATCTGCGTTTTGGCGGCGCTCCTGACCATTCCACACCTCAGCTCCCGGCGCTACAGGATGACGCGGCACGCGGTCATTTTTACGAGCACCGGCATCAAATCCGGCACAAGCCGTCAATGCAGAGACAGATAAATCAGAAGCCTCGTAAAATAAAAGCGGAGCTTTAGTCAAGAACATGAAAATTAACCATAAATATCAATCACTTAATATAATTATCGGCTATTTTCCATATTTCTTAAATACCAAAGCCTGTCTTATTCACCACAATTCAAAGATCAAAACTAGCAGATACTTCAGCAATCAGAACAGAATATAATCATTTATTAATATAATAAAAATCAAACATAAGAGATTTTGAATATGAAAGCAAATGAGCGAGGAAATCCCGTGCTACACAAGCCTATGTTTTATATGTACAATCGCGAAAAATTATTTGTAGCTTAGGCGTAACATTTAACACTTATTATTCAGCCGGTATTTAGAAATGGGTTTACCTTGTTTCAGCCACCTAGATACAGCCTTGGTTACGCCGCATAGGAATGCATGATGAAAAATACACCTCTCTCTATCGCCCTGCTGTTTGCATCCAGTGCGCTTTCGACCACCGCTTTGGCCGATGAACAGCCAAAGCAGCCACAGGCCGTATCCAGCGCAGAGCTGGCAGATCATCTGGCATCGCCCAATGCGACACAAAAGAAATCCAGCTTTAGCGCCAAGGAATTTGCCGACACAGGCCGCCAAAACCCAGCTCCTATTGAAGCTGGCCCGTTCTATATTTACCCGACTCTGGGGCTGAGTTTTGGTCACGACGACAATATCACCCGCGCGGCCAGCAATGAGATCCGCTCAAGTGCAGTAATGATCGCGCCTTCAATCGTGGCCGATCTGGTTAATAATGGTGATCGGTATGTCCTTGGCTACAATGGTCGTTTCACCCGTTATTTCGGGCAATCGGCAAACAATACGGATAGCCATGAGCTGCAATTTCAGGCGCAAAACGCCTATAGCGCTCGCCTGAGTACTTTGCTGTTTGCCAATGTATTACAAGCGGAAGACCAGGTAGGCGCAACCGACAGCGCCAGCAAATCACCAGACCGCTATCGCCAGTACAGCCTGCGCGGCATGATGGGCTATGGAGCTCCGGATGCCACTGGCCGACTGGAAGGCGAAATCACTTACGTCAATAAAGGCTATCTGAATAATCGGGCCAGCACTGCATTGCTTGATCAGGAAACCCTCGCCTTGGCTGGGCGATTCTTCTATCGCGTAGCACCACGCACGCGCGCCTTGCTTGAAGCCCGCTATCAGGACATCAACTACGACCGCGAAGGCAACCGCCAGAATAGCCAGGAATATCGTGCCTACACGGGTGTCACCTGGGATGCGGATGCCTACTTCACTAGTTCGGCCAAGGTCGGCATGATGAGCAAAAAATACGATGATGCTCGCCGTGGCAGCTATGACGATTTCAGCTATGAAGCGCTGGTGCGATTTATGCCACGCACCTACAGCAGTATTGATTTCACTGCGGTACGCACCATTGCCGAATCAACCGGCGTAGGTAACTATCTGCTCGATGATATGTTCTCGGTCGCGTGGAACCATGCCTGGAGCAATTTCACCAGCACACGTACCACATTGAGCTATGTGGCCAGCGATTATGTGGGCGCAACTCGCAATGATGACACTTTCAATGCGGCGTTCAATATCGATTACAAACTCACCCGCTGGCTGAAAACCGGCATTGAGCTGCGTTATGAAAACCGCAATTCCAATATCAATAGCTCGGACTACACCCGTGGCATCTATATGGTCAATCTGAGCGGCTCGCTATAATTTGCGCAGAGTCCACCCAGACCTCTGCCGTCGCTATAGCAAGGGGGCTTTATGCACCACAAAAAGCGACGGCATAGCTGGCCACATTTTGCCGCCCCAAACCGCGCCCCAAGTCAATTTACAAGTGAAAAGCAATCGATGTTGAAATCAATCAGGCTATTGCCCACGCAACAATCGGCTCAGCGTCGCCCAATGCGCTTATTCTCTGCCGTAGCGGCATGCGCCCTATGGCTGCTGTTTACACAGGCCCACGCTTCGATTTTTGATAGCCCAAGCCCGACACCTGAACCAGCAACTGCGACAGCGGATCACCTGAGTAGCGCGCCTGTGCGCAGTATTTCTCTATCGAATTACAAGCTAGGCGCTGGTGATGTGGTCACCATCCGTGTCTTTGGCGAAGATGAGCTGAGCCGGGAAAGAGTTCGCCTGACCGACGCAGGGACATTGCAATATCCGGTGATTGGCGAAATTGTGATCAAGGGCATGACTACGGGCGACTTGCAACGGCTGATTACTGAAGGGTTACGCGGTAAATATTTGGTTAACCCGCGCGTTGCCGTGCTGATTGACGAGTACCGTCCCTACTACATCAACGGCATGGTGTACAACGCGGGCGGCTTTCCGTTCCAGCCCGGCCTGACGGTACTGAAGGCGATTGCGCTGGCGGGCGGTTTTAAAGAGCGGGCCTCCAAGGACAAAATCTTTGTAATCCGTGCCGATGATCCTAGCCAGCGACAACAGAAAGTCGATCTCACCAGCCCCATTTATCCGGGCGACATCATCACGGTACAAGACAGCTTTTTTTAATATCACCGCCACCGACAATCTAGCAACGCCAGCTGCCGTGTTGCCACAAGGATCAAACGTAATATGAATCAGGCTCAGAATCTTCTTGGCTCGCAGCCAGGCACAGGCACGGAACCCAATCCGCTGCTTGAATACTGGCGCAGCCTCAACAAACGCAAATGGGCGATTATTTTATTTGCGCTGACTTTGGCCGCCGTTGCCACTGCAGTGGTGTTTTCGATTGCGCCATCATATCGCTCGACCACCACGGTGCTAATCGAATCAAGCCGCCAGAAAATCCTATCGGTCGAGGAAGTTTATTCCGGCGTATCAGCCAATCGGGAGTATTTCCAGACCCAAGCCGAGATTTTGAAATCGCGTGATCTGGCGATCAGCACGATCAAGGCACTCAAACTCTGGGAACACCCGGACTACGACCCGCGCCTGGCCGCCAGCAAAAAAACCTTCTGGTCGCAATTTCTGAAAACCCAGGATGAAGAGCAGGTCAGCTGGAATGAAGACAGCCTGGCTGCAGCGGTCTATCCGGTGTTCGAGAAAAACCTGGATGTAGAGCTGGTGCGTCTTAGCCAGCTGGCCAAAATCAGCTTTACCAGTACCGACCCCAAGCTGGCCGCCAGCGTACCGAGCAAGCTGGCCGAAGTGTATATCGAGAGTGATCGCGATGCGCGCATGCAAATGGCGCAAACCGCTGCCAAATGGCTGAATGAACGGCTGGGTGGCCTGCGCCAGAAGCTCGACGCTTCTGAAAAAGCGCTGCAACAATACCGCGAAGCCAATGGCATTATCTCGCTAGGCAAGGAAGCGCAAGGTGGCGCAGCAGCTCAGATCAGCAACACTACCGAGCAACTGATCGCGGCCAAAATGAAACGCGCCGAAGCTGAAAACGCCTACCGCCAAGTCACTGGCGTAAAAAATGGCGATTACAGCAGCGTGCCAGCTGTGATCACTAACCCGCAAGTCGCCGATGCCAAGAAACTGGAAGCCGAAGCCGAGCGCAAAGTATCCGAGTTATCACAACGCTATGGCACCGAGCACCCCCGCATGGTGCAGGCCGAAGCGGAGCTGAAAGCCGCCCGTGCCAATGCCAAGCGCCAAGTCGATGCCGTGGTGGGCAGCTTGCGCCAAAGCTACCAGGCCGCACTGGGCACCGAGCAGGCAATTGCCGGTGTATTGGGGCAAGCCCGTGGCAATGTCTCCAACCTGAACCGCAAAGAAGTCCAGCTGGGCGTACTGGAGCGCGAAGCCGCCGCCAACCGCCAAGTGTATGAAAGCTTTGTGGAGCGCGCGAAAGAAACATCTGCCGCACAAGATCTGCAATCAGCGATTGCGCGGATTGTCGACAATGCCAGCATTCCACTCAAGCCCATCAAACCGAAAAAAGCACAAATTATCCTGATGGCCTTCCTGCTTGGCCTGCTCACCGCAGCTGCAGCGGCAATTTTACTGGATCGACTCAATAACACCATTAACAGCAGCGACGATGTAGAGCGCCTGCTGGGCTTGCCGCTGCTGGCAGCCCTGCCACTGCTGCCGAAAAAGCTGGCCTCCAACAACGGCCGTCTGGTAGTGGAAGACCCCAAATCAGTCTATTCCGAAGCGATTTACACCGCCCGTACTGGCGTTGCCCTGTCTTCCATCGACAGCACGCAACGCTCACTACTGATTACCTCTAGTTTGCCTAACGAAGGCAAAACCACGTTCGCCGCCAATCTGGCGCTTTCGCTGGCCAGCACCCGCCCAACGCTGCTGATTGATGCCGACCTGCGCAAGCCGGGCATGGCCCGCAAAATGGGGCTGAACCCTGCGGCCAAAGGCCTGACCAATCTGGTCACCGGCACCGCCACGCTGAGCGAATGTCTGCAGCGTGTGCCCGGGAGTGATTTGCTCTGCATTGGCACCGGTGATGCACCGCCTAATTCGCTGGAAATCCTGATGTCCAAGCGCTTTGCCGAGCTGCTGGCGCAACTGAACGAACAATTTGAAATGATCGTTATCGATGCTCCGCCGGTGGGCCTGGTGAGCGATCCGCTGGTGCTCGCGCCGCTGTGTACCAACACCATTTTTGTAGCGCGCGCGCAGGAAACAGCACACCCACTAGCTAAGAAGAGCCTGGCCCGCATCAGTCAGGCGGGCGGGCATATCATGGGTGTGACGCTAAGCCATCTGGACTTCAAAAAAGCCGAACGCTACCACGGCCAGTACGGTACCTACGGGCAGTATGGCAATGCATACGGCAGCTAACATGACCTAAATAGATATACCCCGGAATTCGGGTGCGTTAGGCGGTTTTATGCCGCATACCCACCCACCGGGCGCGATATGAATAAATGCAGCGTCACGGTGGGTTACGCCCGAAACACCGTTTTAGCTTTAGGCAAGATCGTGGCGGCCTAACCCCTCCTACGTGTCTTCCCCGTTTTAAGCACTTGTACCCCTTTCGTGAAAAGGGGAGTTTTGTTTTATTTGGGCAGTAAAATATGGCCCTAACAACGCAAAAATGCCCCTTTGCCCAAGGGAAATAATGATAAATAGCTTGCGTAGATATTGATAAAGGCACGCGCTGCAGCATGATAGACCTACACTGCCACATCCTTCCCGGCATTGACGATGGCCCGAGCAATATGGAAGCGGCGCTGAATCTGGCTGCACTGGCAGTGGCGAATGGCATTCACACCGCCGTACTCACCCCCCATATATACCCTGCCCGCTGGAACAACCAGCAAACCCAGCTGCGCTGCGAGCTGGAGATCTTCCAGCTGCACCTCAATAGCCGCAAAATACCGCTGCAAATACGCCTAGGTGGCGAAGTGCGGCTGGGCGAAGACATACTGCCGCTGCTGGAGCGCGATGAAATACCCTATTTGGGTGAAGTAGACGGCATGAAGATCATGCTGCTGGAATTCCCCGACAAGCTGATCCCGGTAGGCAGCGAGCATCTGGTGCGCCATTTTTTGCAGCGTGGCATACGCCCGCTGATTGCCCACCCGGAGCGGAATCTGGCCATCCAGGCCAAGCCCGACAAGCTACAAACCTTGCTTGATCTGGGCTGCTGGCTGCAAATCACCGCTGGCTCACTGCTGGGCCAATTTGGCCGCAGCGCCAAAAAAACCGCCGAATTGCTGATTGAGAATGACTGGGTGTATGCCATGGCCAGCGACTGCCATAACGCCGATTACCGCCCGCCCAATCTGCAGCAAGGCCATGCCGCAGTCTGCGCCCTGCACGGGCAGGACTTTGCCGATATGCTGGTCATCGACAATCCGCAGCGCATTATTGGAAACCCGGCATGAAGCTGAGCCCACGCATCACCAACCTAATCAGCATAGTCGCCATCGCGCTGGGCATCGTGCTCAGCATACTGATTATCTGGCCCAGCCTGCAGCAAGCCTGGTACGACCTACATACGCTGCAAGCGCGTAAGCAGATAGACCGCTGGCTCAGCAATCCGCAACAGGCATTTGAGCTGGAAGACTGGATTGCCGCGCGCGACGCCTTGCAAGAAGCCAACCGCGCCTGCCCTGCTGTCGCCCAATACCACATTGAGCTGGCACGGCTGCAGGTATTTCGCGCCATCAAGGCACAGCAAGCCCCCGCCATACGCGACCTGTTTTACCAGCAGGCCATTGAGCACTACCGCATGGCGCTGAATGTGCAACCCAACAACATCCACAGCATAGCCAATCTGGTGCAATTTAAAGCGTATCTGGGGCAAGCCGACGCCGAATTTGCCCAGCTATTTCAGCGCGCGCAGCGCATAGCCCCGCATGAAGCCGATATCCAGCTCACGCTACTGAATGCCGGCTACCAGAATTGGCCACGCCTCACACCCGAAATGCACGCCCAAATCCGCCAGCTGGAAAACCGGGCGCTACAGCAACAGCAACAAAAAGTGCGTAAACTACAGGCCAATTATCCCAACCTGACATTCTGAATTGCAGCCCCAATTGCCGCAAATAGCCGCCCACCATCAGCCCAAACCGCCTCGCCTGCGCCAGCTAAAGTGGATCACCCTCGCTCTGGGGCTGGCCTGCGCGCTAACGGTGAGCGCCGGGCTAACTGATTTTTCCAGCAAATTGCTCAATGCAGTGAGCCGGAAATGGGGCACGCCTGCCTACCAGCGCCTGCTGGCCTGGCAAGAGCTGGTGCAGGAGCAAAAACCCAAAGCAGAAAACCAATGGGCCAGCAGCAACAGCAACGCCGCCCTGAACACACTAAAAATCACCAATGCATTCTTTAACCGCATTCCCTACTACAGCGACCACACGCACTGGGGCACAGAAGACTACTGGGCCACGCCAATCGAAATGCTGGGGTCTAACGGTGGCGATTGCGAGGACTACGCCGCAGGCAAGTATTTCAGCCTACGCGAGCTGGGCGCCCCCGTAGGCCAGCTGCGCATGGTGTACGTGCGCGCGCTACGCCGCAACGAAGCCCACATGGTACTGGCCTGGTACCCCACCCCGGAAGCCGAACCACTCATCCTAGACAACCTGATTGGCGACATCAAACCCGCCTCGCAGCGCACCGACCTGGAGCCGGTATACAGCTTTAACGATGACGACATCTGGACCGGCAACACCCAGCGCAAAGGCAGCGCCAGCCAGATCCGCTTCTGGCGCGAACTAAAAGAAAAAATGGCCAGCGAACAGGCCATGTAGTCGGAAATACCAGTCACGCAAAAATCTGGGCTTGCGTCAGCGTAATGGGGAGATAAGTCAGCAGCACCTGCTCCCCCTTTGAAATCATAAGTATCTACACAAGTTTTTCGCATTTGTTCCGCCCTTCATCGAAGGGGGCTAGGGGGATTTTGGCACTATTTGAGCAAGGGAATTTCTACAATCCCAATCAACTAAGCAGCCCGCCCCCGCCACCAGCGCCACAACCCAATAATGAAGCAAGCTGCCGCCACACCAGCCGACCCAGCCAGCCAATCAGCCAGCTCCGGTGAGCGCCCCGGCTGATACTGCTGAAGGTATTCCTCTACAGCCCCCATCGCTACTGGCCCGCAGAGCAATACCCATAAAGGGCAGCGAGCAGCCCACGAGAAGAAGAGTGGCATCAGAAAGAATACAAATGCGTGCAGATATTTATCCATAGGAGGAGGATAGAACGACCGGATAAAGGGTATACCAAGAAATTCTTTCAACCATAAAAAGAAAAAAAAACAATAAAGAGACGACCCAGTATATGAAAGTTATAGCGCATAGAGACCAAAAATATAACAATACGTCAGGAATGAAAAGACTTGAGAATTTATAGATATCAAAAATCAAGACCGCAAACCAAGAAATCCTATTTATACAAATCTAGTAAAATATCATAATTACTCAAAGTAAATGACTCCTCTGCAAAAGCTCTTGCGTTTCTACTCATTCGCGAAAGTTCAGATTCATCACTTAAAAGCTGATTAATCCTACACTCCAGCTCGACAACATTCATGCATAAATAACCATTAAATCCATTAATAACTACATCTTTTAATCCAGGTCGATCAAGAGCAACTACAGGCAACCCCATATACTGAGCCTCAATTGGTGCAACAGGTAGGCCTTCCCACTCTGCAGTCGAAACATAAACCCGGGAAGTAGCAAGCACCTTATACAACTCATCTTTTGGCAACCAGCCAGTAACTAATGCTTTACTATTCTTCTGTTCATACAAATAGTCATCACCGGAGCCGACCCAAATCGAAACCTTGTCCTTTCTTGCGAAGGTATCCACTATTGCTAGAAAATTAATAAACCCCTTCTGTGGCGCTATCCTTCCGACAGATACTAAATCGTATTTCTTTTCATCAACACTATGGCAGCATGGGTTTCTAATTGCATTTCTTGCAACTACAGACTTCGCACCGATTTTCTTTGAAATATTTAACTCAGTCATTCCACATGCAACTGTCATTCCGATCTTAGAACAGAACAACTCTATAAAAAAGTAAAGCAAGCGCTGAAAAAAATTTTTATTTTTAAACAAGAAAGCATAGCAATGTGGAGTGTATAGAATAATTGAGCGATTCTTAAAGAAAGACAATCGGCCAACAAAGCCCGCAAATGAAGAATGAAGGTGAATCGCAGTATACCCATCAACTTCATACCCTCGCAAATATTTAAAAAGCCTGAATAAAAAAAACGAGTCTCCTCGCGAAAAAGGCACCTCAATCAATTTACAGCCAGGAAAATACTCATGTATATTATTCGGGGTCTCTGGGCGTCTACAATACAAAATATCAAAATCCACATTTGAAATACTTTTCAAGTAATTCACTTGGTCGACAATAACAGAAAGAACTCCACCGCCTAATGCTTCACAAAAGATTAAAACCTTCATCTATTTCTCAACCGCATAAGAATCAAAAAAAACATCTGCACCGTACGAACCGCAGTAGCAATTGCAAATAATAGAATCAACATGAAAACTGGGTTAGAAAAGACAAACCCCAAGACACTAACAACAATGAGCGAGAATATATAATAAAGCCCCGTTCTAAGCTGCAGAGAAGTAAGACCAACCTTTACTGAAACAAAGCCAAGAAATGAATTAGTATAAATCAGAATCGAAAATATAGAAAAGCATACGAAATAGATAAAACCACCATATGAGACCCCAGGAAAAAGAGCTTCACGCAGAGAAAAGGGATTACACACAAAAAAAACAATCGCCGCAATACAAGTAACAAGTGAGATAATTACTGTAAGCACCATACCTTTATAGAATTCTGCGGTAGTAAGGCTGTCTTTAGCTATGCACAATTGGCCAACTATTGTCACAACAGGCATAGATGCCAGAAAAACTTGGTATGAGATAGAGTATAGCCCCACACCCAATACACCTGCTGCAAAAAGAATAGCTTGTCGTGTTATCACCTGAGGAATAGCGTTCACTACAGAAGAAATTGACAGCACAACAAAATGATGAAACAGTTTACTATCTGAATACAAATTTTTTATTGCAAGTGCATTTGAGGGCAACTGTCTAAATTCAACAAGTGAAAAAATAAATAGAGACAATGAACATAATACAAGTGCCATCAAAAAAGAGAGCCAGACAGCAGCAAAGTAAAGAACAAACATTAAGATAAAGAATCTAGCTAGACTTAAAGTCCATATTCTTTGCGAGTTCTTTAACGATTGCCAGCGACAGGTGTTAAAATCACATAGAGATTGTGCAACTCTATATAAAAAAACACCTGAAAACAATTTCTGATTAAGCAAAAATGCCGCAATACATACCACCGCAGAAAGAACTGTCGTAACATAATAATGGCGAGCCAAAGAACCAACTAGTTCGCAATCATTTTGGTAGGTAAGAGTTAAACTCTTAATATCAGAGTATATAAAAACAGAAATTGCAGTTGCAATCGCCATAACAAATGAATATTCACCGGCTAATTCTGCCCCACCATATCTGGTCGCTATGGCCAGAACATAAACCTGAAACACGGCAGAGAGAATAGTGTTCAACAATAAAGATGCAGCAATACTACGATTTGACATTAGCTAAAACGTCCCTTAGAAAAGCATGCTTCACCTCTACATTACGCTCTATTGTAAATCCTCTTGCAGTCACCAAATTATTGAATGAGGCAGACGCTAAAATATCTGGGCGCATTACTAGTTCGGCAATTTTTTCTGCCAATAATGTACTGTCTTCAGGAGAAACCAGAAATTGAGAATCTACAATCTCTGGAATTCCACCGACTGAAGTTGAAATTACAGGTAAGCCTCTCGCCATTGCCTCAATCACTGCACGTGGCATACCCTCTGCACGCGACGGCATAACGAAAATGTCCGCAGAATCTAGAACTGAACACATAGATGCACCATGCTCCACTAACCCAAGAAAATTAACATTTTCCTCTAGCCCCAACTGCTCAACGAGAATCTCTAGCTGTTTTTTCAACCGTCCTTCTCCAACGAGGTTTAGGCTTAAGTCAACACCCATTTCTTTACATTCGGCAAGTGCTTTTAATAAAATATCATGCCCTTTATATTCTTGGGCTAGCATAGCAACGTAGACTAGCGATAAACTTTTTTTCTCATATTTACTAGGAGGATATGCTTCGGCTAAAAAAGTACTCTCGGGTATATATACATCACTTGCGCCAAATTCACTTGCTTTATTCAGATTCGGATATTTATCTTGCAGAAATTTTTTAGTGACATATAAGGATGCGCAACTATATTTTGTTAAGTATTTTTGTATCGCGACAAAGGCAGGTTGCACTATAGGCTGCAGTGGATGCTTTAAAGCATTTTTACTTAGCTGATCTTGTGGATCAGCCACCACAATGATGCCATATGGTTTTCTTAGCAAGCGACGCAGAAGCCCACATATAAATGGCAATGTACCTGGCGTGTACAGTATCACTGTATCATTTGATGCTGCAATATTTTTTATTTCACCTAACAAATGAAATAAATTTGCCAAAAATTGCTTAAACCCCTTATACGATGCAAGTCTTTTAAAAGAAACGTTCTCACCTATTACCTCATACCCCCTTGCATGGCTAACCCCATAGGCTCGCGCGCAAATCTGAAGGTGTATCTCCTTATTGACCAAGAAAGTTTTACCAAACTTTTCATAATGCATATGTGCAGAAAATGGAAATCCATTAACCCAATCAAAGCGGCCATCCATGACAATTTTTAAATTCATGCTACTACATCCTTTATATCTTTGATAACACATTCTTTGACCTTAGCGACATTCTTCAGGCCATCTTCAATCTTTTGCCAGAATGCAGCTTGGGGATTAGAATGCAATTCTTCCAATTGTCGCACTATCAAGCTTGGATCAAAATTAAATGCATTATGAACAAATTCAGCGACTCCAAGATCGGTATAAGCACCAAATCCCTTCCTCTCATAACTCAAATGAATAGTCGGGATGCCATCTAAAATACTTTGTAGTGCCCCATGAAGCCTTACTGATACAACGGCAGAGGGCGAATATTCTTTTATCGCATCAACAATAAAAGGATAAACACCGCCAAATTCAAGTTCATCGTAAAAAAGTCGATCATTATTACCCCTACCTTCACTCTGAAGGACGGGGATACAATTAGGAATCGTTCGATAAAGTTCAAGTAATGATTTGATATATTTGTCGCGAATAGCACTAGACTTTTCAACATCTCTAACGACAAGAAGAGTGTATTTTGTATTTTTGTGTACCGGGGGTGTTGTATCTGCCAACTTCAAAACTGCTAAATCAGGGCTACGCACTGTATTTGTACATTGATGGAGTTCATCCATTGATCGATCATCACGAAGATAAACACGCGTCAGCTTTGACATCTTTTTCCTAACAAAAAAACCAACCGGGCCCTTCAGTGGCCCAACGCTTTGAGGAAAGTATATAGTTGGAACCTTCTGACCTGATGAATACAGAAGCTGCATACAATGGGAAAGTACAAACTTTAACTGCTGTTTATACCCTGTAGTTCTCATATAACCACCACCGACAGCAACAATTAAACTCGGCGCATCGGAAAAATGTGTAATCCAAGCATTTTTGTCAAAACCTAATCTCCGGGGTGACAACAATAAGTTTAAAAGTCCGCTCAATCGCTCTTTCAAGTTGGATGACGCTGGTTGGTACTGTATATATTTAACATTCTTTGTGTCGGTAAATGATCGCTGATCCATTGCAACCACCAAAAAACTCACGTCATTTCCATACGCGATTCGAAGCGTGTCAATTGTTTCATCAACCAGTAAGCCATCGCCTCTATTTTTTGATGAATATGCATGTAAAATTAATATTTTCATTTTTTACTATTAAAGTAGGTAATAATTATTGGCATCAATACAAATTGCATAGAAAAATACATAAGACTATTGCTATCATAAATTAATATGGCGATTGGCAAAATACTATATGCGGGATACAAGGCTAAATCTCTCGGAGCATGCGAACTAACATAAAACTTCCTAGAAAATGATCCAATCAAAAAACCAAAGGGAATTGCAAGCAATATCGCAGCATATCCGAAATTCACGAATGCCTCACCATAGCCGCCAAAAACCAAGTTGGTTTCAATTTCATCAACATGAGCCATCCCGGGGAAAACTATTTCCGTTTTCTCTTTTGTAAATGAATCTGGTCGATTTGGAAATAATGCGGAAGGTATAACTGAAGCAAGACCGCCAATATACGACCTCCCCAATGATAATGGATAATCTTCGAGGGCGACCTCACGCATAGCTGTGACCTGGACATCCATTCGGCCGAAATCACGCATAGCCACGAAAGCAAGTGGATTTTCTATCTGCCGGTTAATCATAATTTCTTGACGCTTCCCCTCATCAAAGAGCGCCTCAACACCCCCAAATTTATATGCCATATATACATTCATGAATACAAAGATAAGTAAAACCCCTAAAAAAATCCATTTCAGGTTTAATCTTTTCACAATCAATGCAACATAAGAAAACGCAAAAAATACTGTATAAATAAAGTTAGAGCGGCTACCTGTCAGACCAACAACCAACAATGAAATAATACCAAAAATAAGAAACGCCAAAAATAAGGTTGATACACTTGGTTCTCGATTCTTGAAATAGAATGTCATAGCCAAAGCGACAAGCACTGGAATTGAATCACCAATATATACTACAGGCCCAATACCTGACAATGGATTATATGAACTAACACCTACACTTAGTCGATCTTCATAAGCAGAAAGCAGCCCACCTATTCCACCAAATTTAAGAACAACCAAACATTTAGCGACGACCGCCACTATAAGCAGAATACATAAGACAGACAATACAGATTTATCTAACCTAAAGAGGCTTTGATTGCCGCGCATTGACATTGGTAAAATGGCGTTTTTGCGTGCAACCCAAACTACAATAACGGTCATTACAGCAGCAAACAAGAACCAGTACTTAACAAACGATTCGTTTTTATCATCCCAAAATAAATATGGATAAAAATCCATCGAATACTGTAAAAAAGGACTAAACACTACAAAATGCAGGCTAAACATACAAAATAACGGCAATGGATCTAATATGTGTCGCTTTGATGTTAGCCACTCAGTCAGCGGCACAATACAAATTGAAACACTGGCAAGCATCGATAAGAAAATCAATGGTTCAAATTCTTTTTCCGAGCTAAAAACCAAGTAGATAATCGCGAAAAACAAAGACAAAAATAGTAAAAATCCAACATCACGAACAGATGGAAATTCATTCAGTCGAGAGCCGACACCAAACATACACCCTCCTAAAATTTATCAGCACATCGACTTAATAAGTCACCATACAGTTTTTAACACAACAGAATCTATGACTTCTAAAAACATAAATACACACAATTTATAGAACAGGTAGAAATTCGACACCAAGCACTCAAACACCACTTGACAACAAACTTAAATCTAGACGACCAATTAGAACTTATCAAGACATCAACTACGAATAATGTGACCAATATCAACAATCTTCCAGCAAGCAATTTCATTTATTGAAAATGCGAGCCGTTAATCTATATATAATTTTAAACTCAGAAAATAGCCATAATTTCCGAAAGGTTAGCACTAATGACTACTGAGGAATATTTTTCTAAAATTCGAATTTCTTCCCATTCATTAGCAGCCATCATCTCAAAAAGAGCAAGAATATAAACTAATACGCATTCTTATTGACAAATCCTTTAAATATCGTAAAAAACACTATTTTCAAATCAAGGAACAACGACCAATGTTCCAGATAATGTAGGTCGTACTCCACCCGTGCTTCCATCTTATCCAGCGTATCGGTTTCGCCGCGCAGGCCGTTTACTTGCGCCCAGCCGGTAATGCCGGGTTTCATTTTGTGGCGCAGCATGTAGCGGGGGATGAGCTCTTTGTAATGGTGGTTGTGCTGCACCGCATGCGGGCGCGGCCCTACGATGCTCATGCGGCCTTGCAGCACATTAATAAACTGCGGTAATTCATCGAGGCTGGTGCGGCGCAAAAATGCGCCTAACGGAGTAATTCGGTTATCGCCCTTGGTGGCCTGGCTCACATGGCCGTCGCTTTCCTGGTGGACTTTCATACTGCGGAATTTATACACAGTGATTTCTTCACCATTCCAGCCATGGCGGCGTTGCTTGAAAAACACCGGCCCCGGCGATGTCACTTTCACCGCGATTGAGATCGCAATCATGATCGGGCTGATCAACAGCAGGATCAGGGTGGCCAGAATATAGTCTTCCACTAGCTTCACGATTTTGTTAATCCCGCCCAGCGAAGAGGCCGAAATATCCAGCATGGGCACGCCCATGATGAAAGTGATACCGTGGTTGATAATGCGATAGGTCAGCATATCGGGTACCACACGAATGTCAGCGGCACTGTGGCGCAGCGCGTGCAATACCTTGGGGATGAGCTCGGTATCGTGCGCCGCCAGATTGATCCAGACCTCATCAAAGTCATAGTGGTCGGCCAGATCTTCCACTTGCTCCAGCGCGTGCGGGTTCACAATCTGGCTGATGCGATAGCCGCTCCAGGCCGATAGGCGGGCGCGATCACTCAATGCGGCGCTCATCGGGCCAGTACCCACCAGCAATACATCGCGGGTGCGATAGCCTTTTTTGCTCAGCCAGCGCAGCACCAGCATAAAGCTGCTGCGCTCAATCAGCAGCCCTATCAGCATTAGCCCCATCCAGGTGCCGATAAACAGCCGCGAATAATCGCCAGCACTTTTGGAGAACACCAGCCAAGCCATCAGCAGCACGGATACGGCAAACCAGCATAATTTCGCCCGGGCAAACACGGCCCACCAGCTACCACCCCGAAAAGACTGATACACCGCCGATGACACCCCCGCCATAATCAGGCTGGTGGCCAGTACCAGGGTGGCATAGCTGTTATGCAAGCTCGCATCGCCAAAGCGCCAGTAGGCCGCGGCATACGCCGCCCCCCAGACGACCAGCATGTCGCACAATAAAATTAGCTTGCTAACAATGGTTGTGCCATGGCGAGTTGCGCTTTTTCGCATTGATACTTACTGCCTCATCGGGTTATTCAATTTGGTTTAAATTTCGTGTTTTTCGGCAATATCGCCGTAGGGCTGAGTCAGCTGCCCTGGTTTGCGCTTGGCGCAACAACACGTCTGCTCGCATCCAGCACAGCGCGCGGTAGCTCATGCCATTGGCAATTGATCGGGAGTGTGGCTAGCCCGTTTTACCCAATTCATCACTCCACTGGGCATTGGCTCAGGCCGTGTATTGCTTGGCGCAGCAGGCATTTGCTGCAGCGGTTCAATCCACTTTTGCCCGATTTTTCAAATCGGCATGCACTTGTTTTGTTTAATCTTTACATATGATTTTAACATAAATATTACATGTCTAATTAATTACAAAAACCACACATTTAATTGGCAATATATTTGAATATTAATAAATTCTAATAATCAGATTTAATGAATACTGTTAGGCATTTTTCAATTTAAGAAAAATTTAATCTCAAAAACACCCACACCGCCCATTTTTCATGCAAATGACGTTGACAACTGTGTGCCATCTCACTACCCTCGGGGGCAATAATGTATTCACCCTCATAGGTTAAAAATCATGAACATAAAATCAGTTGCTCTGGGTTTGGCGCTGTCTGTGTCGCTCAGCCTGACAGCCTTTGCAGCGTTCGATAAAACAATGACGCCCACACAGATTGAAGCCATGGTGCAAACCATGAAAAAAGAAAACAAAACCGCCGAAGACATCACGGCAGCGGCCTTGGCTGCGGGCATTTCAGCCGATCAGGTAGCAGTGTCTTTGCTGAACCAAGGCTTCAAAGCTGACGCCGTGGCAGCCAGCCTGGCTAAATCAGGCGTGAAAACCGATGCCATCATGTCTGCCATGTCTGCAGCGGGTGCCAAAGGTAGCGAGATTGCCAGCGGCCTGGCTTCCGCGGGCGTTTCCGAGCAAGCGATTGCTGCTGCAGCGGTGAGCAAAGGCCTTGACCCGGCCCAATTTGCACAATCAACCGCATCGGGTGACAACCCTGCTGCCAACAATGCAGCCCCCCCTGCAGCCGGCAATGCTGCAGCACCAGTACTGGCTCTGCCTAGTGCGCCTTCACTGGGCGGTGGCGGCAGCTCTGCGGTTTCGCGTAATTAATTTGTGCCTTTTTTGGCGTCAAGCTAAACCCGGGAAGATGCCTTGCGCATCTTCTTTTTTTTGTGTTGTTCAATCGTTCTGTCGTATTTTTTCTGCTAACGGTTTAGCCACCCTGGATATTGTGTAGAGATGGTCAATTCTGCCGCCCTTCGTTCGGATCGTGATGCGCCGCTGTTCTGGCTGCTGATACTGCAATTGGTCTGGGCGCCCCTGCCGTTGGCGAGCAATCGTACCTGGGCGGTGGGTATTTTGCTCTTGCTGACGTGTGCGCTGTGGCTGGGTGCGGTGTGGATTTTCCGTGGGCAATGGTCTGCGGTTTGGGGCCGCTGCCTGCAGTTCAAACTCCCCATAGGTATATTGCTGAGTATATTGCTGTTAGTCACCCTCCAGACCATACCCCTACCTTATTCGATTCTGACTATACTATCGCCCACAGTGGCGGAAACCTGGCATAGTGTTGCGCCGAGTGGTAGCGCCAGTTTGTCGCTCAATGCGGCGCACACCCAGCTGCAAGCTGCTTTATGCCTCATTTACGCATCGGCCTTTCTATTCACCGTGCTGCTGGTGCGCTCGGCGCGCCGGCTGAATGCGCTGGCATATGCACTGATAGTCATGGCTCTGTTTCAAGCTTTACTGGGCGGCTATCTGTTTTCGGTTGAGGCGCAGTACGAGCTGTTTACCAGCGAAGTGCTGCACGACCGGATGCGCGGCACTTTTGTTTATCACAACAATACTGCAGCCATGCTGGCAATGTGTTTATCGGTGGGGATTGGCCTGTTTCTGGTGCAGCTGGAAAAATCCAGCCCGGCCACCAGTAAGCGCTGGCTGGTGCATGGGCTGGATTTTCTGCTGAGCCGGAAAATGCTACTGCGGCTGGCGCTGGTAATTCTGGTGATTGCACTGGTCATGACGCGTTCGCGCATGGGCAACGCCGGTTTTTTCATCGCCATGCTGCTGAGTCTGGCGCTGTATGCGGTGTATAGCCAGAAGACGCGCAAAGTGGTGCTCGTCCTGCTGGCCAGCCTGATCGTGATCGACATCTGGGTTCTGGGGCAGTGGGTGGGGCTGGATAAGGTGGTGGCACGGCTGGAAGCCACCCAAGTCAGCAAGGCAGAGAAGAACCAGCTGGCCGCTCGGGCGCAGCAGCAAGCCAGCGACGAGCTGAATTTTGTCAAACCCCGGCTGGAAGAATCCATTGAAGAGCGCGCGCTACCCGTTGCCTATGCGCGCCCGGCGATTGCCGATTATTTCTGGTTTGGCTCGGGTGCCGGGACTTTCTATTCGATTTTCCCGCAGTACCGCCCTGCCGAATCGCGTGGCTATTATGATCATGCTCATAACGATTATGTCGAGATCCTGACAGACTATGGCGTGATTGGCGCCAGCCTGTTTGCGCTGCTGGTTCTGGCCTCGTTCTGGCGCATTATCCGCACCATCCAGACCCGCTCGCACCCGGTTGCCAAAGGCATTGCGCTGGGCGCACTGATGGCCATGCTGGAGATCGTGCTGCATAGCACGGTGGATTTCAATCTGCAGATTCCGGCCAATGCGCTGCTGATTACGGTGATTATCGCGCTGGGCTGGTGCGCATCACAGGTCGATAAAACACCCCCTTCATTAACCCGTGTGCCGCCGCCGGCGGCCGATTGATCGAGCCAAAGGCCATCATGTCATTACGGATCAAGTTTTTAATCGGCCTCACCTTATTGTTTACGGTGCTGATGGCCGGGCTATTTATCGAGCGGGTGCAGAGCACGCGCCAATACGCGCAAGACCAGCTCTCGGCCACCGCGCAAGATGCAGCGTCATCGCTGGCCTACCCGCTGGCGCGCGCGCTGGGCAAAAACGATGTCATTCTGGCCGAAACGGCGATCAAGGCTTTGCTTGATCGCGGCTATTACCAGCACATTGAAATTGTGTCGGTACGCGGCAATAGTCTGGCCAAACTCAGCCAGACCAGAGTCATTGAAGGGGTTCCCGCCTGGTTTATCTTGGCATTGCCGCTGGAGCTCACGCCAGGCAGCGCGCTAATCAGCGACGGCTGGCGGCAGATGGGCCGCGTGGTGGTAGTGAGCGATCCGGCACTGGCGTATCAGCAGCTCTGGAAAACGCTGACACGTACCACGGCGATTCTGAGTCTGGTCTATATCATTAGCCTGCTGCTGATGGTGGTGCTGGTGCGCCAGCTGCTCAAACCACTGCGCCAGATCGAGCAATCGGCGCAGCAAGTACAGCAAAGGCAGTTTCACCCCATCAGCGATCTACCCGGCACACGCGAATTTCGCCGGGTGGTCGAAGCATTCAATGTCATGATCGAGCGCGTACGGCAGTTTCTGGCCATTGAGCAGCAACGCGCCGAAGAATACCGCCATCAGGCTTTTACCGATCCGATCAGCGGGCTGGATAACCGCCGCAGCCTGGATTTGCGGATTGACCATATTCTGAAAAATCAGCCACACGACAAAAACGCGGCGGCCATCGCCGTTCAGCTGGCCAATCTGGTCGAATTCAATACGCAGGAAGGCTATCAGAATGGCGATCTGGCGATTGCCGAATTTGCCCGCGCGCTGCGCGACACCATCGGCCCACAAGCGCAGATTGTGGCGCGGCTCGATGGCACCAGCCTGCTGGCGCTGCGCTACGATCTGGACGAGCAGCAGCTGGTGCAGCTGAGCGATGATATTTTGCTCGCGCTACGCAGCATTACCATCAAAATGCCCAAGCCGATCCGCTACGCGGTGGCAATTGTGGATTTTACCGCCGGGATGAATAAATCCCGCCTGCTGGGCGCGGTCGATCTGGCCTTGCAACAGGCTCTGTATGGCGGCGGCGAAAGCATCCAGCGGACCACAGCCAGCACCAGCGGCGACGATTACCCCAGCGGCTCGCAGGAGTGGCGCGAAGTACTGCAAACGGCCATCCGCAACAAACATTGGGGTATACAGTCGCAGCCAGTGCAAACCATAGCTCACAAGGCAATACTCCACCATGAAATTACCGCAACGCTGCAACACGATCAGCAGCCCTGGATCAAGGCCGCGCTATTTGTGCCGATGGCCGCACGCCACGGCCTGCTGGAAGAAGCCGAGCGCTCTTTGTTCGAGGTGATTATTGGCAAGCTTAAAACCAGCCCGACTTTGGCCGGGGAATCCATCGCGCTCAATATGGGGCTGCTCGGTGCTTTGGGTACGGTAGAGGGGCAGGATATTTTTCTGCAGCAGCTGGATAAAATCAAAACCTACGCCAGCCGGATCGCATTTGAAGTACCGGAACATCAACTACTGGCGCACCCCGAGCTGGCCAGACGGCTGGCCAAACTACTGGCCGATAGCGGCTTTCGCTTCGGCATCGACCATTTCGGCTTTTCTGCCAGCGCGGCGTCGCTAATGCAAAGCCTGCGCCCGCAATACGTAAAAATTGACCGGCGCTTGATCCGGGATATGAACGATCATCAGGATTCGCGCCAGATGATTGCCTCGCTGCTGCAAGTGGCCGATTCGCTCAATATCCTGACCATCGCCCAGGGCGTAGAAACGCAGCAGCAATGGCAGCAGTTGGAAGAAATGCAGCTGAAGGCCGCACAAGGCTATCTGATTGGCCGCCCTACCGAAGTGATTTAAACGTCATCGCCAAGCACACCAAGCAATAAAAAAGGAGAACCGAGGTTCTCCTTTTTTCTACGTCATTTTCTGCACTAGCCGGCATTCACCGCAGGTATTCACACCATGGCGGGCAGCAGCGCCTGCTTCATTTTTTGCAAGGCTTTGGCTTCGATCTGGCGAATACGCTCGGCAGAGACCTGAAACTCGGCGGCCAGATCGTGCAGGGTCGAAGACTCGCCTTCATCAGTCAGCCAGCGCGCTTCGATAATGCGACGGCTGCGTTCATCCAGTGAATCGAGCGCGGCACCAATACCCACCGATTGCAGCTGGTCCAGACGGTTGCGCGCCATCACGGCAGTCGGCTCGCTATGGCTATCAGCCAGCCAGTCAATCGGTGCGTAGCCTTCATCGTCGCCATCATCAGCTACCAGCGCGATGTCCTGCCCGGTCATGCGGGTTTCCATTTCCAGCACTTCTTCGGGTTTGACGCCCAGATCATCAGCGATTTCTTTGGCCTGGGTATGGGTCAGCGCGGCAAAGCTGGACTTCATCGAGCGCAGATTGAAAAACAGCTTGCGCTGCGCTTTAGTGGTGGCGATACGCACCAGACGCCAGTTGCGCAGAATATATTCATGAATTTCGGCTTTGATCCAGTGCACGGCAAAAGAATACAAGCGCACGCCACGGCTGGCTTCAAAGCGTTTCACGGCTTTCATCAGGCCGATATTGCCTTCCTGGATCAGATCGGCTTGCTGCAGGCCATAACCGCTATAACCACGGGCAATCGACACCACCACGCGCAAGTGCGACAGCACCAGCTGACGAGCGGCATCCAGATCATTGTGTTCTTGATGGCGGGTAGCCAGATCGTGCTCCTCTTCCGGAGTGAGCATCGGAAACGCGTTCACACGCTGAACGTAACGCTCAATGCTGTCACCAACAGATAGTGCAGGTAGCGTTAGTGCAGTACTCATGATTCGATCTCCTGTCCAAAAATACATTGACTGCTCAATATTAGCACTCTTATTGCTAGAGTGCTAAATCTGTTGAGAGTTCAATGATTGAATCACAGAACAGCAGCATACTGCACGGTAATTATTACTATCGGATGGATAGATTTCGCCTTTCTACAGGCTGGCCTGACACACCCGGTTGCGGCCTTCGGATTTAGCGCGATACAGCGCCCGGTCTGCGCGGATCATCGCGTCCTGCACCGACTCGGCAGCACCGACCAGCGCAACACCCTGGCTGATCGTATAGGAAAAATGCCGCTCGCCCTCTTCCACCACGACCTTGCTGTTTTGCACCAGAGCACGGATGCGCTCGGCAATCGCCAGAGCGTGTTCCAGATCGGTGTCGGGCAGCAGAATAATAAATTCTTCACCGCCCGTTCTGGCCATCAGATCGCTGGAACGTAAGGCTTGGGCACACCAGCGCGCCAACTGCACCAGCGCCTGATCACCACATTCATGCCCGTAGCTATCATTGATTTTTTTAAAGTGGTCAATGTCCAGCGCAATCAGGCTCAGTGGCGTGCATTTGCGTTTGGCGCGGTCGCCCTCTTGTCTGGCTCGTTCGTACAATGCGCGACGATTGAGCAAGCCAGTCAGCGGGTCGGTGCGGGCGACCACTTCCAGCTGGGCGATCAGCTCGGTGTTTTTATTGATCAGCTCGATTAGATTATCGTTCACTGTATTGAGTGCGCTGGCCGTCATCTTTTCAGTGGTCAGATCCGTCGCCAGCTCAAAAAAGATCTGCTCGGCATCCGCTGCCGATTTCAGGGCAATCAGCAAAGAGCGGGCCCAGTAAGGACTACCATCCGGGCGTTGCCCCGAAAACTCCAACGTAACCGGCGTACCCTGCTCGGCCAGTGTTAGGTAATAGCCAATCGACAAGCCTTCGGGCTGCAGGCCGAATTCGGCACGTGATTGACCCAGCATGGCTTTGGCAGCCTGACCGATCAAACGCCCGTATTGTTCACTCACATAGGTAAATCGCCCCTGGCGGTTCATCATTGAAATCAGTGCGTGATCCTTCATCGCCCGCAGCCAGCTGGACTGGCTATTGATCTGAATCTGTAATTCCTTGCGCAACTGCTTTTCAGCAGAAATATCGACGGCAAACCCGGCAATCCCGCTTAATTGCCCGGCCTCATCGTAAAGGCAGGAGCGATGGCAGCGCAGCGTGCGGGCATTTTCCCCCGGATAAGGCAGCTCCAGCTCGGCAATGCGCGGATGGCCTGTTGCCAAAACAGCCAGCTCTTCAAACTGGACATGCTCATACAACCAGTCGGGCAACAAATCGGCGTCGCTGTGCCCTAGAAACGCCTGGGTAGACAAACCATGCAAGTGCTCCAGCTCGGGATTAACCCAGATATAACGCGACTGCAGATCCTTGATCCAAGCGGCAACCGGTAAAGCCTGCAGCAAGGCCGATTCGGCAAAATGGACACTATCGGCATCGTCTTGATTCATGCTGGCCCCGGTCAATTGTACTCAACCACATAGCGATAATAATCACTACGGAAATAGGAGTAGGTCAATTCAAAAGCGCGGCCATTCGGTAAAAAACTAACCCGGGTCAGACGCAGCAAAGCCTGTCCGGGCACAAAACCGCATAGCTCGGCCATGGGCTGATCGCAGATGTAGGCGTCAATTTCTTCGACGGCCTTGGCAATCACCAATTGATGTTCGTGCATGTACTGATATAGCGATGCACCGACTTCATCAGGGTTGGGCAGAATATGGCTGGGCAAAGTCGTTGACTCGTAGCCAACCACCTGATCATTGGCGGTACGCAGGCGCTGCAGACGGCTGACTTTTTCGCCTGTTTTCAGCTTCAGCCGCCACTCTTCTTCCAGCTCCGGCTCGCCTATTTCACGCTTAAGCCAGACCGAGCCCGCTTTAAAGCCACGCGCGTGCAATAAGTCGGAGAAATTGCTCAGGTGCGACATCGGCTGATCAATTTTGGGGGTGATCTGGTAATACTGGGTACTGGTCTGCAATAACCAACTTTCGCTAACTAGCCGGTCAAATACCACCTGCACCGTAGCCAGCGGCAAGTCAAACAGCTGGGCAAATTGCAGCGCGGTGGGCAAGGATTCATTGGGCAACCAGTACCCCGCCGTGATCGCGATTTTCAGCTTCTGGTAGAACTGCACCATCAGCGATTGCGGGGAATTAGGGTCAGGGGCGAGGGCCCGCAATTTGCGATCTGAAAGCGGATTGGACTGCATGGTAAGAATCCTCGGTGACAGGCTCTGAGCATAGCAGTACCGCGCCAAATTGCTAATGCGCCGCCGAGGATCTGCTAAACACTAGCGCATCAGAATTTCTCGCCCCGCAACACGCGCACTTCGGACAGCCACTGCACCAGGGCAAAATGCTCGCCAAAACGCTGCATGATTTCCTCAGCCAGTGCTTCAGCGCTGGCGGTATCGGTGATCAGCTCGATCTGGATATTTTCATTGGCGTCAAAATTGCCCCGCTTTTCACCATGAGCGCCCTTGCCCCGGGCAGCAACGATGGTCCAGCCGCGAATCTTGCGCTCATTGAACAACTCGACCAGATCATTCTCCAAGACGGCCTCGGTGACCAGCGTTAGCATGGATTTGGGATAGAAAGCCATTGTCTGTCCTTAAAAAAACAGCATCGTGAATTGGTGATACACCGGAATGCCCACCAACAAATTAAACGGGAAAGTCACGCCCAGCGCAGCACCCAGCGACAAGGCCGGATTGGCCTGTGGCACCGCCATCCGCATCGCGGCAGGCGCAGCAATATAGCTGGCTGACGCCGCCAGCGTGGCCAGCAACACTACACCGCCCGGCGACAAGCCCATCATCAGGCCAAAACCGATCCCGATCCAGCTCAAGGCCAGCGGCACGCCCACGCCAATCGCCAGCACCAGCGCGCCATGCTGACGCAAAATGCCGAATTTACCGGCCACAACCAGCCCCATTTCCAGCAGGAACAGCGTCAGCACCGGCTTGAATAGATCAAGATACATTCTATCGAGCGGCTGAATGCCCTGCGGGCCGGCAATCAAGCCAATCAGCAAGCCGCCAATCAGTAGCACCACGCTTTTGCCCAGTAATACTTCATGCAGCAGCTTACCCCAGCCGTGCCCCGCCTGCTTGGCCGCGCCAGCCGCGCTGCCTTTGAGCCGCGAGAGAATCACCCCCACCACCAGCGCAGGCATTTCCAGCAAGACCAGAAACAGCGTGGTTTGTGATTCGTAGCTGATATTCAGCCGCGAAAGGTAGGCCACACAAACGGCAAAAGTAACCACTGAAGTCGAGCCGTAATGTGCGGCAATGCTGGCCGCATCGACCTGACTAAGCCGGATGCGCAGCAAAGGGTATAAAAGCAGTGGGATAATGGCGCCCATTAGCAACACCAGCATCGCCTGCGGCAACACATCCATAATCGGTTGCTTGGCCAGCGCCAGACCGCCCTTAATACCAATGGCCAACAGCAAAAATACCGATAGCGTGTCGTATAGCGCACTGGGCAACTTCAGATCGGATTTGGCCAGTCCGGCAGCCAGCCCCAGCAGAAAAAACAGCACAACGGGATCGATTTGCATGTAGAAATGTTTCACGTTTATTGGAGTAATAGCGCAACTTTACTACATGGCGCCGAGTAAAAAAACTCATAAAAACAATGAGGACATTCAAGATGGCGTGTTGCTGACAGGCAGATTTCATTGGCAGCAGAGAAAATCGATAGACGCAACTGAGAGTAGTACTCCAAGATGCAAAAAAAACAATGGGTATTGCCTTCAAAGGCAATACCCAATTAATTTTTCTGCGCATACCCAGACGAATAGCATATCAATACTGCAAAAAATCTAGGCCGTGCTATTTTCCAGCTCGTGAACGCGCAATTGCAATGATTGGCGCTTGAAGCTGGCCAGTCGGTGGTTCATAACATGATTTACCAGCCCGTCGGACAAATCGAAGTGCTTGCTCCAGTGCTGGAACTCCAGATCGGTTTGCCCAAGTGAATTATGGCAACGAGCCAGCAATTCGTGCGATTGCATCATCAGATAAGGATTAGGTAATGAGCTGGAAACATCCAGCGCCTGATTGAGAAAATACAAAGCCTGATGTGGCCGTCGGGCGTCCAGATTGATTTCGCCAAGGCCAATCATGGTGACCGCCTTGCCCCAGTTATTGCTGCTATGGGCGTTCAGCACCAGCGCACGTTTCAGCTGATCACTAGCCGCGTCAATTTTGCCTTCGGCCCGGAACAAATAAGCGCGGTAGTAGTAAATTTCTGGCTCGTACTCACAAAACGGGATCCCTAGCACCAATTCCTGTGCCTGATCAATGTATTGATGAGACAACAGATTCTGCCGTCGATGATAGGCATAGGCCGCCAGATTAATCAGCAAACATACCTTCACTTCCACCGGCACCTGCTTGACCAGCTGCATTTCATGCTGAGCCTTGTGCGTGTACTCAAGGCAGGACTGGTGGTCTTCAAAAATCCAGAACAGTTTGCCAATACCAATATAGGCTTGCGCCCTTGCTTGCGCCCAATCACGGTCAATGCCCACTTCCAACAGTTGCAACCAGTAATCCATTGCCGCGTCGTACTGGCTCATGCCGTACAGAATATCGGCGTAGCAGTTCAGCGCCTCCAGCCAGATAGGCTCTTGCTGATGCGCTTGCGCCAGCGTAATGGTGTGCAAGGCGGTGCCTTCAATAACATCAATCGGGGTGGATGCTTCGGCGCGGTAGGCCAGCAACTTGATCAGTGCGGCTTCGGCTTCAAAAGTGCCATAGCCGAGGATATTGGCCCGTTCGGCGGATTGGTCGGCTAGGCGAATGGCTTCAAACGGATTTGAGTGGATGAGGGTTTTGGCAATATCAAGGGTCTGGCTGATTTGCTCGCGTAGATTATATTGGCCCATGGTCTTACTCCATCTGACTTGCTTCACGCCGCCCTGTGGGCTGGTCGTGTTTGCGCCGCAAGTACATCTATATATTATTATGTGCTTAATTATAGAGGAATAAAAAAGCGGGCATAAGCCCGCTTATCAGCCTGAAGATGACTGTAATAATTTATGCTTGACCCGAGATGATCAGATATTTCTGGTGCAACTCTTCCTTGCTTTCCTTGTGGTCCGGATCAAGCGGAATACAGTCAACCGGGCAAACCTGCTGGCACTGTGGCTCGTCGTAGTGGCCGACGCATTCGGTACACAGGTTGGGGTCGATCACATAGATTTCTTCGCCTTGAGAAATCGCACTATTGGGGCATTCTGGTTCGCATACATCGCAATTGATGCATTCGTCAGTAATGATCAGAGCCATGATAGATAATCCTTAACAAAACAATCGAGTAACTAGATATACAGAATTGTCCCACTTTCACGCGGCAACGACAACCTTACTCTGCAATCTGGCCGCTTATTTTTTGATCATCGACCGATGCGCGGCAGATCAGCGCATATTTCACCGTCCCGGCCTTGCCCTCGCGCAGGATCTCCCAGCCGGTCAGATCCGGCCATTCGGCACATTCTATATACACCCGCGCATCGTCGGCCAGAAACGGCACGACCAGCGGCAGGACCTTCTCCAGCAATGGCGTGGCAAAGGGCGGATCGAGCAAAACCAGATCAAATGGCTGGCTATTGCGCGCCAGAAAACGCTCAGCGTCGCTCAAAATCACGTCAACATGATGGGCACCGAGTAGCTGAGCATTGGCTTTAAGTGCCGCGTGCACCGGTTTAGCCATTTCCACCATCACGACTTTTTTCGCATTGCGGCTAGCCGCCTCAAAACCTAGGCCACCACTACCGGCAAATAGATCCAGACACACCTGCCCGGTCAGGTCCTGCCCCAGCCAGTTAAACACCGTTTCGCGCACGCGGTCGGGCGTTGGGCGCAGCGCCAGCGAATCAGGAAATTTCAAAAGTCGGCGTTTATATTGACCCCCAATAATACGCACCTGATTTTTATGCTGTGCAGACACGGTTGCTCCGGTAAAATCCTGTGAATTCATTATTTTCCGCGATTTGTAGCCCGAGCGCCAAACCCATGTTTAGTTTTTTCAAAAAAAAGAAGCCCGCTGACACCGTCGCGGAGCAAGATTTAGCGCCTGCGCAAGTCACACCCACAGCGCAGACCGCGCCAGCAGAACACGTCGCGCAAGCCACGGAGGCCGGCGCCGCCACTGTTCCCGCAGCGCCCGCCGTGCCAAGCACGCAGCAAGCCCCGGCGCAAACCGCTGCAGCCGAACACAGCGCCACTGCCGTGACAACACCAGAGGTATTGCCCGCTACGCCAGAGCCAGCAAAGCCTGCAGAGCAATACATCGAGACTGATCCAGCCAAACTGGGCAACACCGATCAGCCGCAAGAGCGCCCCAAGCTCTCATGGGCCGACCGGCTGAAAATGGGTCTGGCCAAAACCCGCGATAAATTGGGAAAAAGTCTGGCCAGCGTATTTGGCGGCGGCAAGATTGACGACGATTTGTACGACGAGCTGGAAACCGTGCTGCTCACCGCCGATATGGGCGTTGATGCGACACAACATTTATTGAAAGACGTCCGCGAGCGCGTGTCCCTCAAAGGTTTGAAAGACCCGAACGAGCTCAAAGGCGCATTGAAAGACAGCCTGGTCGAGCTGATCCAGCCACTGCAAATTCCGCTCAATGTCGAAGGCCATAAGCCGTTTATTTTGATGGTAGCCGGCGTCAATGGCGCAGGTAAAACCACGTCGATTGGCAAGCTGGCCAAATATTTCCAAAGCCAGGGCAAGAGCGTCTTGCTCGCGGCGGGCGATACTTTCCGTGCCGCAGCGCGCGAGCAGCTGGTGGTCTGGGGCGAGCGCAATGGCGTACACGTGATTGCGCAGGAATCGGGCGATGCGGCAGCGGTGGCGTTTGACGCGGTGAATGCGGCCAAAGCGCGCGGCATTGATGTGGTGATCGTCGATACCGCCGGTCGCCTGCCAACGCAATTGCATTTGATGGAAGAAATCAAAAAAGTAAAACGCGTGGTGCAAAAAGCCGACCCGACTGGCCCGCACGAAATCATGCTGGTGCTCGACGCCAACACTGGCCAGAATGCACTCTCGCAAACCAAATCGTTTGACGACGCGCTGGGCTTGACCGGCCTGGTGCTGACCAAGCTCGATGGCACCGCCAAAGGCGGCGTGATCGCGGCGATTGCCAAAAATCGCCCGGTGCCACTGCGCTTTATCGGCGTGGGCGAAACCATCGACGATCTGCGCCCCTTTGTCGCCAAAGATTATATTGACGCGCTATTTGAATAAACCCGGTTTGGGCTTGCCTCCTGCGCAAGTTTAAATCATGGGGTATCGCCCTGTAGGCAACAGCCAAATTAACTCGCATGGCAATACCCCTAAGGCAATATTCAGCTGCCGTGTTGACAACAAGAATCGTAGGGTGGGTTAGCCCCTCAGGGCGTAACCCATCCGCGTGATCAACACAAGATCTGAACATGGCCAAAAAACCTACTCGACGCCAGCAAACTGCACAAGGACCGACATGATCCAGTTTCAGCAAGTCAGTAAAAGTTATCCCGGTGGTTTTGACGCCATCAAAAACTTGAGCTTTGAAATCCCGACCGGCGAGCTGGTGTTTCTGGCCGGGCATTCGGGCGCAGGCAAATCGACTTTGCTCAAGCTGATTGCCGGCATCGAAAAGCCCAGCAGCGGTGCGGTGCTATTGAATGGGCAGAATCTGGCCCGCATGAGCCGTGGCTCGCTGCCGTTTGTGCGCCGCCATCTGGGGCTGATTTTTCAGGATCACAAAATCTTGTACGACCGCAGTGTGTTCGACAATGTGCGCCTGCCGCTTGATATTATCGGCTTTGATTATCAGGAAGGTCGCCGCCGCGTGCTGGCGGCGCTGGATAAAGTCGGTCTGGCGGGCAAGGAAAAACTCAATCCGGTATCGCTATCCGGCGGCGAGCAGCAAAGGCTCTGCATCGCGCGCGCCGTCGTACACCGGCCATCAATTTTGCTGGCCGATGAGCCAACGGCCAATCTGGATCGCGATTACGCGCACGATATTCTGGAATTATTCAAATCATTCCATCAGGTTGGCGTCACGCTGGTGATTTCGGCCCACGATGAATCGCTGATGGCCGATTATGGCCGCCGCATTTTGCGCCTCAAACACGGCCAATTTACCGCATAAAAAGGGAACACGATGAAAGCCTGGTTCCGCTCGCACACCCTCGCCTTCACCCGCTCGGTGGGAGGCTTGTTCCGCCAGCCAATTGGCAGCCTGCTCAATTTGCTGGTCATCGGCATTACGGCCGCTTTCCCGCTCGCGCTGTGGCTGCTGGTCAGCAGCCTGGCGGGCATTAGCAAAAATATCTCGGTAGAACCGCAGCTGTCGGTGTTTATGGTGCCCAGTGCCGATCAGGCCCAAGTAGCGGCCCTGCAGCAAAAACTGGAAAACGATAATCGCCTGAAAGTCGTGCAATTTATTGCCAAGGATGAAGCGCTGAAAAAACTGCAAAGCAGCTTTGGCTCGGCCGATTTGCTGGCCGGCATCAGCGAAAACCCGCTGCCCGACGCTTTTGTACTGCAGGCCAAAGACCCCAACCCGCAGCTGCTGGCCACGCTGAAACAGGAGCTGGCCACGCAAGCTGGCGTTGAAGAAATCCAGCTCGACTCCGAATGGGCGCACCGGCTGGCACGCATTAGCGAACTGGGGCAAAACCTGTTTGAAGTAGTACTGGTGATGCTGGGTGCGGCTCTGGTGCTGATTACTGGCAACGCCATCCGCATGCAGATTTTGACGCGCAAAGACGAAATCGAAGTGGCCAAGCTGATCGGCGCAACCGATGCCTTTATCCGCCGCCCGTTTATCCATAGCGCAATTGTGCAAGGCATCACGGGCGGGCTATTTGCCGTTGGCATGGTGTGGGGCGCAATTGCTCACACCAATCCAGCCATCGAAGCACTGGCCAAATCCTATGGTCAGCAATTTGCCCTGCAAACACCGGATGCGCTAACCATCCTCATCGTCTGCGCCACCATCGCCACGCTGTGCTTAGTCGGCGCGCTGATCGCGGTGTCACGGCATTTGCGGCAGTATCGCTAACTGCGCGCCCAAACAACGCAGGAAAAATCAGGCGCACGCAATGTTGAACAACATGGATTCAAATCAAACAGAGCAAAACATGCATATATTCCGCCTGGAGGCTTTCTCGGAGCACATTCATTCCGATTTTGATATTTTTTATGGGGATCACAGCGTAGGTGTATTGCAATTGATCAGCGCAACGCCAGCACCTGGAAGCACTGATTCTCGGCATTTTTCATTGATTTTCAGCGGGCAGCCAACGCCCCACTTGCCACAACGTACCTACCATTTTGTTCACGCCATACTAGGCAGATTTGACTTGTTCATTGTACCAATCGGACCAGACCGGCAGACTGGGCAAATGTTATATGAAGCTATAATTAATCAATAAGTTAGACTATTCCCTACTCTACAAATACAACCTATACTGCCGGGCTAGGCGACATGCAAGATAGTCAGCCACCCCGCAATCTTGACTCAAGGCCACTTGTATTTTTCGTCAGGAATATTTTTAAATCGGGCTTAATTCGCAAGGAGTGATGATGGCTGAAAAATCGGCAATGACGCGCAGAAATTTTTTGATCTGCGGAAGCGCCGCGACCTTAGCGGCAACTGGGCTGACCGCTTCGCGGCAACCACTTCACTCTGTAAAAGCATTAGAAGTTGCACCAGCCATTTGTAGCAGTGATTTATCGCCTGCGACTGCAATCTGTCCGAGCACAATCTCATTGAATGACTTTGCCTCTTTAAAAGGGCAGATTTTTACAGTATTTAATCAAGATAAAAGCGCGAAGCTACGACTTACTGATGCGCAATCATACGCTCAGCCGGAATCTACTCAAGCAACACATGGGCGACGCGACCCTTTTAGTCTGTTGTTTGTGGCTGAAGAAGGTGAGCTCCTGCCTGATGCCATTTACACAGTGCAGCACGCAGCAATCAAGCACCTTGATCTATTTCTGAATCCGGTTGGCGCTGCACAGAAATCATCTCAAACGTACTATCAGGCTGTATTTGGCTAATCCAATGAATTTAGCAGTGAATCATCAGCTTCTAGGGCTGCGACCTATAAACAGTGACGACATGCCGGTTTTGCAGCAGATTTATGCTGCTAGCCGAGCCGCTGAAATGGACTTAGTCCCATTCTCGGAACCACAGAAGGCCGAGTTCCTGCGGATGCAATTCATGGCTCAGCATACCCATTATCAAACTTATTATCCAAGGGCGGATTTTTGCTGCATTGTGCAAGAAGAAACTGTGCTTGGCCGTTTATATATTGATCGCCACCCTAACGAAATCCGCATTATGGATATTTGCTTGCTGCCCGAATATTGTTACCAGCGCATTGGCAGTTATTTCATGAAACAGTTACTCGGAGAAGCGAGTCGAGCCAGAGCCAGATTGACTGCCCATGTCGAATTTGGCAATCCTGCCAGAGCCTGGTATGCCCGACTTGGTTTTCAAGAGATCGAAGAGCGTGGAGCATATATTTTCGTCGCTAGAGAACCTGATTTGCCCATTTCACAGCCGCCCTCAAATACAATCGGCGCTCAATCGCCGCTAACGGTTGCGAGTCAAACCAATCACCCTATGGAGAACACCGATGGCTGAACCATTTTTGGCCGAAATACGGGTTTTCAGCTTTGTCTTTGCCCCTAAAGGCTGGGCGCTGTGCAATGGACAACTGCTGCCGATCAATCAGAACATGGGCTTGTTTTCACTGCTGGGCACCACCTTCGGTGGCGACGGGCGCGTCAATTTTGCCCTGCCGGATTTTCGCGCTCGCACCCCCATCCATGTCGGCAATGGGCATACACTGGGCGAACGCGGCGGTGAGCAGGCTCACACGCTGTCAATCAGCGAGCTGCCGGAGCACACCCACCTAGTGAGAGCCGCGGATGCACCGGCCAACATGCTGAATCCACATGGTGCCATTCCGGGCCAGGCCCCCAGCCCGCAATACTCCGACACCAGCCCTGGCAATGCACTGGAAACCTCGGTAGCGGGCCATCCATCAAGTATCAGCACGATTGGCGGCACGCAGGCGCATCTGAATATGCAGCCCTTTCTGACGCTGAATTTCTGTATCGCCCTGCAGGGCATTTTCCCTTCACCCACCTGAGGAAACAACATGGCTCAACCATATGTTGGCGAAATCCGCATCTTTGCCGGTAATTTTGCCCCGGCTGGGTGGATGTTCTGCGAAGGGCAACTGCTGCCAATTTCAGAGAATGAAACCCTGTTTCAGCTGATCGGCACCACCTATGGCGGTGACGGGCAATCCACCTTTTCGCTGCCGGACCTGCGCGGGCGCATTCCCGTCCATCAGGGCAACGGTTTCATCCTGGCCGAAACGGGCGGTGTCGAGGAAGTCACGCTGACCGTGTCACAGATTCCGGCTCACAGCCACGTGCTGCATGGCAAACAGGCCACCGCGCAAGCCGCCACCGGCAATGCCACCCACCGCGCTCCCTTTGGCGCCCAGGGCGGCCATTTGCCGGCGAGCGGAGCCACCAAGGCCTACTCGTCGCAGCAACCGGCAGCGCAACTGAATGCCGCCACGCTGACAAGCAGTGGTGGCAGCCAGCCGCACAGCAATATGCAGCCCTATCTCTGCGTGAACCACATCATTTCCCTGTACGGGATCTTCCCGTCTCCCACCTGAGAACATCTATCATGGCCGATCCATTTGTTGCCGAGATTCGCATTTTTCCGTTCAATTTTGCCCCTAAAGGCTGGGCTTGGTGCGATGGGCAGTTGTTACCGCTCTCTCAGAACACTGCGCTATTCTCGCTACTGGGCACGACCTATGGCGGCAATGGCAAAAGCAACTTTGCCCTACCTGATTTACAAGGCAGGGCAGTAATGAATCCTGGTCAAGGACCGGGTCTGTCGCTACACGATCTGGGCGAACAGGGCGGCAGTGAGACTATTACGCTGATCGAGTCAGAAATGCCTTCGCACAACCACAGCATGATGGCTACTGCCGCCATCGGCAGTAGCCACTCTCCAGAGAACAACGCTCTGGCTATTGGTGCAAAAGCGACGCCACTCTATAGCCCCGCCAGCTCGGCCTCGGGAACCATGCATACAGAAACGCTAATTGCCACGGGCGGCGATCAGCCGCACAACAATATGCAGCCCTACCTGACCTGTTATTTTGCGATTGCACTGCAAGGCATATTTCCACCCCGCACCTAACGCAATCCCCGCGAGCCCATCGGGACAATGCAAGATCAAAATACAGTACAGAGGTTGTTCAGATGAAGCACATTCGATGTTCAAAGCAGATCGCACTTTTAGCAATTACTTTACTGCTCACCGCCTGCGGTGGTGGGGAATCAAATAACGACAAAGCACCAATTACACCAGCCAGTGCTTGTACCGGCGCAGTGCAAGAGTTGTTTGTTGCAATGCAGGGGAGCTATGACGGGCTAGCTGATCCTGCATTTGCTAGTGGTGCCGCCCTGCCATTGACTCCAGGAAAAGTATATCCGGTGATGATTTCCGGCAAAGAATGTGCCATCCGCTTTACAGGCAACAATGATGTGAAATACAACTTCATTTACGGCGAACCGGGAAACAAGGCAGCAAGCAAGTTAACAGGTTTTTCGGGTACAACCATCATCAAAAACCCTGTCACCCTTAATCTGACAGAGAATCAATACAACATAAGTATTGCAACATCAAATAACACTATTGAACTAGAACGCAGAGTTAAATCCATCTCCGGCGCAGAAGTGACTGATGGAGACTTGCATCTGTACAGCATCCCCGGCCCCGCCTCTTTTGGCGGAATGCAATTAAGAGCAGCCAGCAAACGCTGATACATATCGCAGACGGCTACGGCGGGTACGATAGGCGCTGGCCTCTTGTCTAAGAGCGATTACCCACCAAAGCTTTTCAAGCAAACAGCTATTAGATATTAAATACAACGCCCTACGGCAATCACCGGGTATCAAATGAATATGCAAATCCATACTGCAAGCCAGAAAAATCAGTCTTTACTGCGCAATATTGCATTTGTTGATGCTCGACTAGCCGATCACAAACAACTCGTTGCAGCTCTATCACCGATAATGCCAGTGATTATGATTCCAGCCGATCAAGACGGATTGGAGATAATTAGTCACACGCTGACCAATATGCCCGGCATGTCGGTGGCTCATGTATTTTCACATGGCAGCGAAGGACGCGTGACTCTGGGCAGCAGCGTGCTCGATGCCCGTGCGCTGGCAGAGCCGGAAAGCCGCGCGCAACTCGCCGCGATGGCTGACAGTCTGGGTCGGGATGGGCTGCTGGCGCTGTATGGCTGTGATGTGGCCAGCGGCCTGCAAGGCGAAGCATTTGTCAGCCGGCTGGCGCAGGAGACCGGCCTGCAGGTAGCCGCATCGGATGACCCGAGCGGCGCGCAGACGCTGGGCGGCGACTGGACACTGGAAGTGCTGGCGCTGGCCGATGGCAGCCTGAGCAGTGTGGCCACGCTGAGCGCCCCGCAGGCACTGGCCGATTACGGCCACACGCTGGCCGCAGCACCTGCCGCCAGCGCGCAGGTGCAAATTGCCAGCGGCCACGACTACATTTCTGCCACACCGGGTACAGCACCGCTGAATGTACTCGGCGTGGTCGAGTTGTCCGATGGCAGTCGCGCCGTGCTGCTGGCCAATACGCATGCCCAGTATTACGACATGCCCAACCTCGATTACCTGCAGGTCGCCCTTGTCGATGGCGCGGGCAATGTCACCACCAGAATGCTCAGCGGCAATGTGGCCAACGTGGTCAACAATAATGCAAGCACCACCCACAATGCCGATGCCAACCTGCAGACCAACGATGGCGCGAATCTGGTCGCACTGAAAAATGGCGGCTTTGTCGTCGCGTCCTATTCCAATGACGGCTATGCCATCCAGATGTACGACAATGCCGGCAATGCCGTCGGCCTGTCTGCGATAGCCACGCTGACCAATTCCCTCAATCCCGACGTCAGGGTGCTCGCGGCCGACGATGGCGGCTTTGTCGTCCTGTGGACGCAGAACAATTATCAGACGCTGAATTTCCAGCGGGTGAACGCCGATGGCAGCCTGAATGGCGCCCTGGTCAGCACCGCATTCAACACCAGCACGCATACCCCCTACATCCAGGGCGCCGCCGTCGACCAGCATGGCAATCTGGCCATTCCGATCACAACCGACGACGTCTACACCCAAAGCCAGGTCAAGCTGTGGAATGCCAGCAATGGGCTGGTTGGCACCTATGACACGGCTTATTACCAGGCGCCGGCAATCATCACCGCAATGTACGGTGGCGGCTTTGACCTGTTTGGCAATGATGTGGTTTCCGGCGTTGGCAATACCAGCAGCGCCTACCATCTGCAGACACTGGGTACCGATGGCAGCCTGGGCCAGCTTGTTCGCGACGTCCTGCCACTGACCAATCTCAAATCGGTCAGCAAATCGATTTCGGGCGATATTCTGGCCATCAGCGGCGTGGATGGTGCTGCCAATACCGCTTATGTGATTGATGGCTTCCAGCCTGCTGCGGCCAGCACTTTCCTGCTCGTCAATGACCAGAGCAAACTGGCGACGGCCCCCACCCTGGGCCCGGATGGCAATCTCGTCGCCGCCTGGCTGACTGGCGCAACGCTGACAGGCGAAGGACTCCCCGCTTCGGGCACGGTTTCGGTTGTCACCTACCTGGACGCCTTTACCCAGCCCAGCAATATGCCGCCCACCCTGGCTGGCACATTCATGACCCAGGGTAACATTGGCGACAACGCCAGCATTGCGCCCTTCGCCAACCTCACCGTCAGCGATGCCGATTCGGCCAGCGGCAGCATCCGCATCACCTATCAGGCCGCCAACGGCACACTCAGCGGCGCCGGGCTGTCGGGCAGTGCTGGTGATTATGTGCTGGCCGCCGGTGGCATGGCGCTGGCCGAACTCAACGCGGCGCTGCGCGCACTGGTGTTCCACCCAACGGCCAACCAGGTCGTCGTTGGCGCCACGGTGCAGACCATCTTCACGCTCACGCCCCAAGACGCCAGTGAGCAGGGCCGGGCCAATACGGCCAGTGTGGTGGTGGCAACCTCGATCAACGATGTGCCAACGCTGGCCAATCCGATACCCGACCAGAGTATTGCCGAAGATGCTCAACTCAGCTTTACCTTTGCGGCCAATACCTTCCTTGATCCAGATATTGGCGATGTATTTGGCTACAGCGCCCAGCTCGCTGGCGGCGGTGCGCTGCCCGCCTGGCTGAGCTTTGATGCCGCTACGCGTACCTTCAGCGGCACACCACTGAACGACGACGTGGGCACGCTCACCATCGAAGTCATCGCCGCTGTCAACGGCGGTGCGGGCGGCACTGTCAGCGACCAGTTCACGCTGACCGTCACCAATACCAATGACGCCCCCACCCTTGCCAATGCCATCGCCGACCAGAATGCCAGCGAAGACACGGCCTTCAGCTTCCAGTTCGCCAGCAATGCCTTTGCCGATGTCGATGCCGGCGATACGCTGAGCTACAGCGCGCAACTCGCCGGCGGCGGCGCACTGCCGGCCTGGCTGAGCTTCGACGCCGCCACGCGTACCTTCAGCGGCACGCCGGCCAACGGCGATGTCGGTACTCTGGTGATTGATGTCATCGCCCGCGATGGTGGTGGCGCGACCGCTAGCGACACGTTCAGCCTCGTCGTCGCCAACACCAACGACGCACCGACGGTCGCCAATGCCATCGCCGACCAGAATGCCAGCGAAGACACGGCCTTCAACTTCCAGTTCGCCAGCGATGTCTTTGCCGACGCCGATGCCGGCGACACGCTGAACTACAGCGCGCAACTCGCCGGTGGCGGCGCGCTGCCGACCTGGCTGAGCTTCGATCCCGTTATGCGCACCTTCAGCGGCACACCGGCCAACGGCGATGTCGGCAGCATCAGCATCGATGTGATCGCAGCTGACGGCAACGGCGGCAGCATCAGCGATACCTTTACGCTGACGGTCGCCAACACCAACGATGCCCCGACCATCGCCAATGCCATCGCCAACCAGAACGCCAGCGAAGACACCGCTTTCAGCTTCCAGTTCGCCAGCAATGCCTTTGCCGACATGGATGCCGGCGACACGCTGAGCTTCAGCGCGCAACTCGCCGGCGGTGGCGCACTGCCGGCATGGCTGAGCTTTGATGCCGTCACGCGTACCTTCAGCGGCACGCCGGGCAACGGTGATGTCGGCAGCATCAGCATCGACGTGATCGCCGCTGACGGCAACGGCGGCAGCATCAGCGATACCTTTACGCTGACAGTCGCCAACACCAACGATGCCCCGACGGTTGCCAATGCCATCGCCGACCAGAATGCCAGCGAAGACACCGCTTTCAATTTCCAGTTTGCCAGCAATGCCTTTGCCGACGTCGATGTGGGTGACACGCTGAACTACAGTGCGCAACTCGCCGGTGGCGGCACACTGCCGGCCTGGCTGAGCTTTGATGCCGCCACGCGCACCTTCAGCGGCACGCCGGCCAATGGCGATGTCGGCAGCATCAGCATCGACGTGATCGCCGCTGACGACAATGGCAGCAGCATCAGCGATACCTTTACGCTGACGGTCGCCAACACCAACGATGCCCCGACCATCGCCAATGCCATCGCCGACCAGAATGCCAGCGAAGACGCGGTCTTCAATTTCCAGTTCGCCAGCAATACCTTTGCCGATATCGATGCCGGCGACACGCTGAGCTACAGCGCGCAGCTCGCCGGTGGTGGCGCACTGCCGGCATGGCTGAGCTTTGATGCCGTCACGCGTACCTTCAGCGGCACGCCGGGCAACGGTGATGTCGGCAGCCTGAGCATTGACGTGATCGCGGCTGACGGCAACGGCGGCAGCATCAGTGATACCTTCACGCTGACAGTCGCCAACACCAATGACGCCCCTAGCGTCGCCAATCCCATCGCCGACCAGAACGCCAGTGCCCGCATGCCGTTCAGCTTCACCTTTGCCGGCAACAGCTTTGCCGACGAGGATGCCGGCGACACGCTGACTTACAGTGCGCAACTCGCTGGCGGCAGCGCGCTGCCGGCCTGGCTGAGCTTCGATGCCGCCACACGCACCTTCAGCGGCACGCCCGATGACGGCGATATCGGCACGCTGAACATCGAGCTGATCGCCAGTGATGGCCACGGCGGCAACGTCAGCGACAGCTTCGCGCTGGCGATCACCCCGCTCAATCCGGAAGTGCTCAGTGTGCAGTCCACCAGCGCCAATGGCAGCTACAAGGCTGGCGCCACCCTCACGCTGACCGTCACCTTCGACCAGATCGTCACGGTAAACACCGCCGGCGGTACGCCAAGCCTGCTGCTGGAAACCGGGGGTATTGATCGCAAGGCCATTTACACGGGCGGCTCGGGAAGCAATACCCTCAGTTTCAGTTACACCGTGCAGGCAGGTAACGAGAGCATGGACCTGGATGTGCAGTCTGCCGGCGCACTGGCGCTCAATGGCGCCCGCATCCGCAACGCCGCCCTGATGGATGCCATCCTGACCCTGCCGGCGCCCGGCGCAAGCGGCTCGCTCGGCGCCAATGCGGCGCTAGTTGTGGACACGCAAGCACCCACGGCGAGCATTGCCAGCTTGCAGCTATCCAGCGATACCGGCAGCTTTGCCAATGACTTTGTCACTCGCACCAGCGCGCAGACACTATCTGGCATGATCACCGGCGTACTCAGCGCCACTGATACGTTGCAGATTTCGCTGGATAACGGCAACAGCTGGCAAGTGGCCGACACGCTCGATACTGCGACAGGAGCCTGGTCGAACAGTATCAATCTGATGGGCAGCAATACAATGCGGGTTCGGGTTAAGGACCAGGCTGGCAACACCGGTCCAGAGAGGGTGCAAAGCTATGCACTCGATACACAAGCTCCCAGTGCGACAGTTAGCATCAGCAGCAACAGCCTTGGCAAGGACGCAGTGGCATCGGTCAGTTTTGCATTTTCCGAAGCCATCACGGGTCTGGACGCTAACGACATCACCATTGAAAACGGCCAGCTTGGCAACCTGAGCAGCAATGATGGCGGAAGAAACTGGACCGCGACCTTCACACCGACCGCCGAAATCAGCGACAGCAGCAATGTCATTACACTGAATCTGACCGGTGTCAGCGATCTGGCCGGGAATGTGGGCAACGGTACAGCTGTTTCGGCCAATTACAGCATCAATACCGTTACTCCACCGCCTCCACCCACGCCAACTCCGACGCCGATTGGCACCTTCGATGGCATAACCGTCACCGAAGTCACCCAGAGCGATGGCAGCAAGGTCATTACCATTCCGGTGATTCCCGATAGCCGCCCCGGCAATCCCGGCGGCACGCAGTCCTCGCATGTCGAGATTCCGCTGTTCAAGAACAGCATCGGACAGCCGGTACTGGAGCTCGGTCTGCCCGCAGGCTTTGGGCTGATTATCAGCGGACAACCTGCCGTACAAAACCCGGCCGCTGCCGACCGCACCCTGACCGACGCGATTTCTCGCGCGCTCTCGGACGATCTACTCACCCGCGAGCAGATCGTCACCGAGCTCAAAACATTCCTTGCCGGACTACCGACCGATGAGCGGCTGCTGATCCAGAGCATCACCCCGACACTACCAGCTGGGGCTGGTGTACCGGGCCTTCCCTTGATCATCACAGGTTCAAACCGACCAGAAGACGGTCAGCAGGCGCTGGTCATCGATGTCAGCAAACTGCCCAAAGGTACGGTGATTCAGGTCAACGACATCGAGTTTCTCACCGTGATCGGTGAAATTCGTGCCATTGGCGGAGCAGGCCAGAATACAGCCGTCGGCGACGGTCAAACCCAATTTATGGTCCTGGGCGCCGACGACGATCTGATTTATGGCGGTGCAGGTAACGACACTGTTGGCTCGCTGGGCGGCAATGACCAGATTCATGGCGAGGCTGGCAATGATGTGGTTTATGGTGGTGCTGGCGATGACACAGTCAGTGGCGGCAGCGGCAATGACCGACTCAATGGCGGCCTAGGCCAAGATACGGCGCTGATGAGCGGTGGCCGCAGCGACTACACGATCAGTACAGAAGGCAACACCGTGGTATTGACCCACAAGCTCGGTGAAATCGAGCGATTGATTGATGTTGAACTCATCAAATTCGCCAGCGGCAATGATCTGCAAGTAAGCTATGGCGAGGTACATACCACAGAAGAAAATGCCGACATTCTGAAGATCAGCACAAGCACTCGCTATGTAGGAAGCTCAGCCAACGAGCAAGGCTATCTACCGATGGGGTTGGGTCTGACGATTGACGGTAATGCTGGTCATGACGTGCTGCAGTTGCAAGGTCAGGCCAGCGATTATCACCTAGGTAAGAACGGTAACGCACTGGAAATTACCCGCTATAGCGATGGAGCGATGTTCAGTTTGCAGAATGCTGAAATGCTGGCCTTTGACAGCCAGCAGACCGTGGTGCTAGCGCGCAATGGTATCGAAGCCACGCTGGCCAGACTGGTACAGGTCTACCTGAACCGAGATTCGAGCATGACTGAATGGCAGGAAGGCACTCAGGCCGTGGCGGCCTACCAAGCTGGCAGCATGACAGCGGAGAAGATTTTCGCGTGGTTCCATACCCAGAATCCAGGACTGGCAGGCCTAAGCAATGCCGCCTATGTGCAGACCTTATACCAAAACACACTAGGTCGTGCCGCCACACAAGGCGAGCAAAATACGCATGTTCAGCAACTCGAACAGCAAACGCTGAACCGTGATTGGCTAGCGGTAGAAATTGCCAATAGTGCGGAGACGATCAAAACAATAGGAACTGTAATTCAATTTGAAGACTGGTTATAAATAACCCAACGCATTTGAGCATATCTAAGGTGGTTTTGATGGGAAATAGCGGCGTCTCCATCATTCATGGCAATCGGGCTTCACGGCCTGCATTGCCGTGAAATTACCGATTCAAATACATTCAAATACACTAAACGGGTAATGTGCATTCAATTCGCAGCAGCTCGCGATTGTGCAATTTATAAAACGCCTCTTGCGGCATATCCTGTGCCCACAGCGCGTCAAAATCCAAACCGGCATACACACCGCGCAGGATCTTCCCGAGCAAGCCATGCGCGACCACAATTAGCTGGTGTGGCAGCTGAGGATCGGCTAACCAATGCTCAATCCGCGCCAGCACGGCTTCATACGGCTCGCAATTGGGCGCATTGAAGTGCCAATTGGGCTGTGTGGCCAGCACTGGAATTTCAGCATGCAATTGCTCGACGGGCGCGGCTTCCCATTCGCCAAACGCCACCTCGATCAGTCGGGGCTCGGCCTGAATCACCTCAGCAGGCAGCGCGAGCTCTTCACACACCAAACGGGCAGTTTGCATCGCCCGCCCCAATGGGCTGGCTATCATGTGCCAATCGCGAGCATCATCGCCAAGCTGACGACGCAGCGCCGCCCCCATCGCGCGCGCTTGCGCCTGCCCCAGCTCGGTGAGCGGTGAATCGCAATGGCCTTGCATCCGACGCTCGGCATTGAGCTCGGTTTGACCATGACGCAGTAAATAAATCGTACGAGACATCAAAACTCCCAAAAAATTTGCGGCCGAATTTCCCCACAGAAATTCAGCCGCCACTTAAACTACCGCCGCGCCGCGCATGCGGCGAGCGTCAATCAATAACTAGTGATGCGCCGTACGCGGCCACAATAACATCGGTGCGGCCACGCCAAAGGCCAGGGCAATCACAATCATACACGCGGTAATGCCGCTCACTCCGGCGCTGACCAATAATTGCGTGCCATCTGCGCCATGTGGCAAGGTAGCCATCCCCAGCAAGCCCTGCACCGCTTTATACATATAAGTACCCGGCACCATCGGAATCGCCGCGCTAACCGCAAAAATTGCCCCCGGCTCGTCACGTCGCGCACCCCACCATTCGGCGAAAAAGCCAATCAGCAGCCCGGCACACAAGGTGCCCAGCACAATATCACCGCCGCCCATCATCACCAGCTTACGACATGCATGCCCAGCAATCGCCAGTACGCCACACATCAGCAAAGTACGCGGCGGCACATTAAACAGCAGCGCAAACCCCAGCGCCGCCGGTGCCGCCCATAGCTCAAGCAACCAGGTATCCATCGCCAGCCCTTTTAGTTCAACAGTCGCAGGGCAATACTCACCCCTACTGCGATTCCAAAGATAATCACCGCGCTCATCGTAAAGCGCACCATGCCATTCAAATAATTGCCATTGAGTAGGTCTGAAGCGCCATTAATCAGCGGCACGCCCGGAATCAAAAACAGCACCGATGCGGCCAGCGCCGCATCCGGCGTGGAGCTGCCTTGCTGCGCAAGCAGTCCGGTAATCAATAGCGCGACAAAGCTCGCTGCCGTCGCAAAAATCGACGGTTTAAAATGCCGTAGCACCAGCGCAAACCGCACCGCCATCCCGCAGGCGGCACCCAAGGTCGTAAATAAAATAGCAGGTATATCGCCACCAAACAACGCAGCAAAGGCACCGCACGATATACCCACCATCACCGTCACAAACCAGCGCGGATAGTGGATTGCCCGCTGGGCAATATCAGCCAATAGCGCGCGTGCCGCAGCAATATCAAGCTCGCCCTGTTCCAGCTGGTACAGCCAGCGGCGCACCGCCGACAACGTCGCAAAATTCGCCCCCATATGCGGCGCTTTGCGAAAGGCCGTATGCGTTTCATTGCCCGCCTCGCCAGCACGCTCAACGGTGACGCCAATATTGGTCGACGAAATCATCGTCTCCACCCTAGCAGCGCCCAGCGATTTGGCAATCCGCTGCATGGCCATTGAGGTACGATGGGTGCCCGCGCCCGACTGATGCATCAATAGCCCGGCATCCAGCGCCAGGGCCAAAATTTCATCCAGCGGCAACACCGGAGAAGTGGAAATGGTCTGCATGATCGCCGCACCCGCACGCACAAGAATGCAGCGATTGTAGGCCAAATCGCGCACGCCAGTCTTGCCCCGCATCAAAGCGCGCCACCGGGCGATCGGCGGTAAAAGTACCGTTCAAACCCTGAAAAGGAAATATGAATTGACACTGGGCGGCTTGGGCTATATAGTTCGCCCCTCTGTCGCGGGATGGAGCAGTTGGCAGCTCGTCGGGCTCATAACCCGAAGGTCACAGGTTCGAGTCCTGTTCCCGCAACCAGACAAATTCCTCAAAAATCGCTTCGATGTGCAACTTAGTCGCTGTGACAATGTGTGACGCAGCAAGCGGTTTTTCTCAGTAGCAATACTGATCGCCAAGTACAGACGCGGGATGGAGCAGTTGGCAGCTCGTCGGGCTCATAACCCGAAGGTCACAGGTTCGAGTCCTGTTCCCGCAACCAAAACCGCCAATTTCCAATCATTTTCTTGTGACGTTGATGATTAAAACTGGTAATTTATTGGATGCGTCGACCAATAAATAGCAAACAGCCGCGGGATGGAGCAGTTGGCAGCTCGTCGGGCTCATAACCCGAAGGTCACAGGTTCGAGTCCTGTTCCCGCAACCAAAAATGAAAAAACCTAGGTCTCAAGCCTAGGTTTTTTTTCGTCAAAAATTTGCCAAAAACGTCACAAACTCGATTTGTGACGTTTTCTGTGCCAAATCTGTGACACGCACTGTGACTAAATAGGCCATTTTTGACCTTCGACAGGCAAATTTGGCAACATTAGCCATACCTATCAGAGCCCCACTAACACATCAGCCAGCAGACCCTTGAGTTGTTGCCCACTTGGCCGATCGAGCAATCGGCCATCCATGCCCATCGCCTTGGCGCCATCACGATCTGCGTATGTCGAATCACCGATAAAAATACAGTCAGTAGCAGCTAGGTTAAGCTTGTCCAATACGTATTGGTAAATTTCAGGCTCGGGCTTGATGTGGCCGAGCTGATAACTCATTGCATATACGTCTGCATCAGGTAGTAATTCCATCACTCTCGCCCCATAGGTCTGAGCCAGATTTGAGCAAATCGCAATGCGACATCCGCGTTGGCGAAGCGCTGCGAATGACTCTGCGACATCGACAAAGCATGCGATGCTGTTCAAATCGGCCTGCAAAGCGGCTTCACAGGTCGCCAATTGATCTGCTGGCACCGTTGTGCCCAAGTGCGCCGCCAACTCGGCCAGACTCCCGTCAAACGTCAAAATGGTACGTGAATCATCAGCTTGAGGCTGTCGCCCTTGTGCGCGCAAATACCGCATTAGCAGTAAATACGGATGATGTTGCTGACCGATTTCCAGCAAAGTACCAAAGACATCAAAAATGACCGCTTTGGGGTGATCAGATAAAGCATTCATCATTGTCATTCCGTTCTGATTTAATCACGCCCCTTCAGCATGCAAATGATGATAGAGGGTTTCATCGAACAAGCTCATGTATGTATCGGGTGAGCCGTCCAGAAAAGTCTATACTGTATCAAAGGAGGTTCTATGATCGTCGTAACTGATAAGCAAGAAATCCAATACAACCTAGCATGCGATTTAATGGGCAGTCGATTCGCTGAATTATCCGGTCTGATCGGCGAAGAGTGGGATAAGCCGAACGGTGGCAGCGAGGCGGTCGTTCAAGAGCTTGGGCGTCAGCAATCCATCATTCATCAAGCCAGAATGGCACTAAGTCCTGTGGACGACAGTGCCGTAGCTGCAGCAATCGAGCAATACCGCACAAAATAAAATGTTTGTGATGTATTGATGCCTCAATAGCACTCTGCGAGTGGAGAATTAGCGGCTTCTTGAGTTTATTCGCCCATCTCCTCATCAAGCCTCAAATCGCTTGCGCGCCTACTATCCATAGTTCTAATTGCTTGTGTAAGTAAGCATGTGCCATCACCGTTCTTTCTGTGGCGAGCAATGCATAATCGATTCTCGGGGCATTAGGCTCTGCGGTTTGTGGCGCTTGTTTTTGGTAGAGGCAACACAATTCTTCCTGACTCAGCTGCTGTAGTGTTACTAGCAATTCACGCACCAAAACTTGTGCTTGAGTTGATGGGGTACTGTTTTGTAGAGCACGGTGTTCATAGATCGTCCAATGATACCCACCATCTTGGCGTTGATTCAGCTTGAGTTGAACTGTCGACAAACGCCCATCATCAGGCGTGCGAACTGAAAAAATAAACATCGACGACTGGATGCAATCAATCGCACGGCTGGCCACGCAATGATGCATCGCGCTGCCTTCGCGGATGAGTTCTGCTTCCGAGCGCAGCGGGATAACATAGCCTAGCTGGTGGTGCCAAGGTGATGTGAGCGGAGAAGGCCATACGCGAGGAAACGCGGCAACAGGCTGATTGTTGGTCAGTGGCCGATGTAATTGCCGCAACCAATAGCGTCCAGCAAGCAGTACTTGCCACGGGCTCAATCTCGTTAAGGCATGAGCTAACTGTTGTTCCAGCGTGGTATCACGCACACCTTCTTCATTAGCTTGGTATTGCGGATTGATGGCGCGAATGTAGCGTGCTAGCGATTCAAGAAAATCCTCAATTACTTCAAATGGGTTTTCGGCTGGAAAACATTGCCGTGCTTTAGTCATAGCGTTCTGCCAGCCGAGTTGACTCAATGTTGGTAGCCACGCTCTCACTAAGCTTTGCCAGGGCATTTGGCCTAACCATGCCTGCAACATCATGCCGAGGATCTGCCATTCGACAGGCGATGTAGGACGTTTCTCACGGGCGATCATCGCGCACCATTGAACAATCTCGGCCACTGGGCGTAATACCAAGCAAGTTGGCAAATCGCTGACTTTGAGTGGCAAACACCAGCGTGCAACTTCACTATTCACTTGGGCATGCTGCGCGAGTACGGGGATTAAGGCTTGGCCGCTATCAATGGCGTGGCATAAAACATCGGCACCTGGATCACTATTTCCCCACAATTTGGCACTTAAAGGAAAAACACGTAATGCATCAAAGCGATTACGTCGCACCGTTTCATCGCAGTGAATGAATAAGTTGTAGCGCTCCAAACTGAGTGGAATCGCGCTTGGCCAGGCCTGAATGAGCTGTGCAAATTGTAGTTGTTGAGCAAATGCTGCGAGCTGGGTGGGCTGAAAAAGGCGTTTGCAGCGCGCAAAATGACTGAGCTTGCGCGGTAATTGGCTATCAAAGCGCTCAACTACCACGCAATAAATCGGCCAGCGTACTACGGTGAAAAAATAGGCCTGCCAATCGGACAAGGTGCTCGCAACAAATGGCCGTTGCTCCCGATTCAGTGCCGCCATCATTTGATCGAGAGGTATGTCGAAGCTACGACAATCTAGCCATGCAGGAGTGGCCATATCGTATTGCTGGCAGACATCTCGCATCAACTCACCTAAAGCCAACAGCAGCATCAAACATTGGCCATTGTCTAACTCCAGCAAGATCAATTGCGGTACATCGGCGGTCACGACGAGGTGTTGCGACGCGCTGGGTGAAGGCCAAATTACCAACTGCCGCGCACCTTGCATAGATACTCGTTCTAGTGTTGTTGCAGTTGGCATATCGACCTAATGTGAGTATGAATACGTGTAGCTTAGCAAATGCCCTAGCTCGCAACATGAGCCTGCCAAACCTTCAAACCTATCGAAGTTCGGTTCGTTTAGTGATGAGACTTGGACTTTCTCTTGCCAGATTGCACAACAAGCCACAGCGCAGCCAAGGCAAAGATCAGTAGTAAGCCCAATGCAGGCAATAGATCAATGATGGTCATATTTTCTCCTTATCGATATCTGGGCTGGTCGATCTAACGATAGTTGCTCCAGTGACCTTGTTGCTAAGGTGATGTCCTGGCGTTGCAGTTATTCCAGATCTTTTAACTCCGCAAATTTGCTGGCCATCGTTGGGTTATTGCGCGTGAGTTTTTTGATCGTCACGTCTTGGGCCTTATCATTGGCGAGGCGCAGATTACGATCGGTGCCGAGCAGGGCTTCTTTGGTTTTTTGTAGGTGATCAATGGATTTATCGATTTCATCAATCGCGGTTTGAAAGCGTCTTGAGGCCAGCTCATAGTTCTTACCAAACGCAGATTTGAAGTTATCTAGCTCCAGTTCGAAATTGGTAATGTCGATGTTCTGTGCTTTGACCAGGGCCAGCTCTGATTTGTACTGGAGCGAGTTCATCGCCGCATTGCGCAGCAGAGTGATGATCGGAATAAAAAACTGCGGCCGCACCACATACATTTTGGGATAACGGTGAAACACATCGACAATCCCAGTGTTATAGAGCTCGCTTTCAGGTTCGAGTAGCGAAACCAAAACCGCGTATTCGCAGCCTTTCTCAATACGGTCTTTGTCGAGCTCTTTCAAAAAGTCTTCGTTTTTCTTTTTGGTGGCGGTGGTATCGCTCTCGTTCTTCATCTCGAACATGATCGAAACGATCTCATTCCCCGCTTCATCGCTATCGCGGAAGATGTAGTCGCCTTTACTGCCGCTGCGCGCGTCATTGTCTTTTTCAAAATAGGCACGTGGGAAAGCTGTCGCGCGAATGCGGTTAAATTCAACCTCGCAGTGGTGTTCCAGTGTTTCGCCGATCATTTTGGTCGATAGCTTGGCCTAGCGCGACGGCGTTTTTCTTATCCTGTTCGGCCAGTACAAGGCGCTCGTGGATTTGTTTTTCAAAATCCGCATCGCGCACCTGCTTCAAAATATCGGCATAACCTGCTTCGTCAATGGTGAAGGCGGTATTGCAATGAGGGCAGATGATGTCGTGCATGCTGGTAGCCTTTATCAAAAATGTAAATTCAATTGAACTGTGTGTGCACGGGGAAGCCGGTCACCAACTCGGATTTTTATGGTGAAGACCTTGGCATCGTGCAGTCTCAAGCCTTATTCGAGCTGGCACATGGACTGAATCAATTGCAGCCCATTTAAAGCCCCTGTTTGTAGGCTGATCGTGCCTGCTGGTCCATCGGGTTCTGTGGGGTTGATGCGAATCAGGCTTGGATTCAGTTGTTGTTGCTGAGTCAGAATGCGTTCATTCAAACGGCGAATGGTCGCTATCGCTGTGCCTGCGCCCATTTCAATGATCACTAAGCGCTTGGGGTGGCCGATCTGCTCGGCGGGGACATCGCTGGTATCAAGCATGGTATGCAAGCGCGACAGCAAAGGCGCAATTTGTGCACCGAGTAGGCTAGGCTCAAGCTGCTCGAGCAAATGCTGCATGGTCAGCAATGCATGCACTTCCGATGATGAAAACCATAAACCCGGCAATTCAAACTTCGGGCCAGTATGTGCCTGAACGAAACGATAACCGCCAGCTTCACGATCATACTCAATGGGGGCATTGAGCCGGTCGCGCAGGTATTCCAAATCGCGTTTGAACGTGGCCAGCGAAATACCTAGTTCATCCAAGAACACCTGACGTGGCACTACCTTGCGATCTTGCAGTAACTGGTTAATCCGGTAAAAGCGCTCGTTCTGGCTCATCATCAACTCACCGTGTAGCAATCAAGCTAGTGTAAGTGAAAAATAAGATAATCGCACAACTACTGGCTCAGTATATGAGCTAGTCATATGGGTAGAGTGCAACTATTCATGTCAAATGGGGTGATCAAATGGATTACAGCAAAATCAGTGCGGATGCTTGGGTCTTGTTTGTGTGTGCGGCGGCCATCCCGTTTTTATTGCACTTACTATGATTTACGCCGAGTGCAATATTGAGCACAATAGTCAGCATCAGCTTGGGGTTGCTGAAAGTTTATTTAGAATCCCCTATTAATCGAAGAGCCCCCTCATGTCCTGCCCATTTTGCGCTATACCCGCCGAGCGAATCATTGATCGTAATGAATCAGGCTTTGTTATCCGTGATGGTTTCCCTGTCTCACAGGGGCATACGCTGATTATTCCGTACCGGCATATCGGCTCGTTTTTCGAGCTGAGCAAACCAGAGCGTGATGATTTATTTGATTTACTCGATCAGGCCAAACTCGTGCTTGATCGTGAGTTCAAACCAAACGCATACAACATCGGCATCAACGACGGCCCTGCAGCTGGGCAAACCGTCCCGCATTTGCATATCCACCTCATTCCCCGTTTTGAAGGTGATATGGCTGATCCACGCGGAGGGGTGCGGTATGTGATTCCAAGCAAAGCTAAATATTGGAAAGACGAATGACACTAGCGCAATACTGCAGCCAATTTCAAAAAATTCGTCGTGCCAACGGCATTGCATTCAGCGACTTAACGCTAAAAAAGGCGCCGCATAAACCGCTGCTGCTCTTGGCTGTTTTGGATATGGTGGGGCGAAAACAAATCACTTCGCCTTTTATCAGCATCGCTGATGAAATGACTGAATTGAATGCTTTGTTCGGCAGTTTCTGGCATAAGCTGATGCCGGTGACCCATACCAGCAGCATTGGTTTTCCATTCTCAAAAATGGGGAATGAGCCTTTCTGGCATTTGGTGCCTCTCCCCGACAAAACAGTAACAAAAGAACTCATTGAGAAGATGAGTACGGTATCTCAATTGCGCCAGCATGTGATGGGGGCGCAGCTTGATGAGGCTTTATTTGCCCTGATGCAAGACGCTCAATCTCGGCAAACCTTGATCGATACGCTCATAGGCACGCACTTTTCTCCAGAAGCTCAGGCCCTGCTGCGAGCTGAAATGGGTGAGCAAGATACGATTTTCCAATACAGCCTAGAGCTAGAGCAGCAAGCCCAGCACAAAGTTCGCGATAGCTCGAGCGTTGCAAAATACACCGTGCAAGTGAGAGATCAGGGCTTTCGCAAGGCGGTGGTTCGCTGTTATGACCATCGCTGTGCCATGTGTGGCACCCGTATTGTCACGCCCGAAGGCTATACCGCTGTCGATGCTGCACACATCGAGCCATGGAGCGTGTCGCAAAACGATCAAATTACCAATGGCATGGCACTTTGCAAGTTGTGTCACTGGGCATTTGATACCGGTGTAATTGGGGTACGCGCTGACTTTAGCATTGCGGTGGCTCGGCAAATTGGTCAAATGCCCAATGCCCCTGGTTTTATTCCAACCTTGGCTGGTCGCACTCTGATATTGCCTAAGGAAGTTCATTTACGCCCCAAGCCTGAAAACTTCGAATGGCATCGGAAGACGTTCTCAGTGGCATAAACAGTCACGACAGGGCCTAGCAATGGATACCATACTTTTTCCTGCGCCCATGAGTTACTCAGAATAGCTGCTGTTGGCGGCTGACTAAGTTGTCAAAGTTATCCTGAAGCAATGGCAGAATCGCATCGGCAATTGGCTTGAGCTGTGATGCGATGTAGTGTTCGTAATTAATTTTCTGGCGGCGAGCTTCGAGCGGTTCAGGGCCTGCGCCTGTCATCACATAGCTGATCCACCCGCCTTTTTGATATTGCTGAGGGCGTCCATGCTGTCGGTTGTACTCATCGGCGATTCGCGCCGCGCGAACATGGGGTGGTACGTTACGCTGGTAGTCTGCTATTGGCCGGCGTAGTCGCTTGCGGTAAACCAGCAATTCATCAAATTCGCCATTCAAAGTGCGCTCAACATACTCCCTGATGAAGTCCTGATAGGGTTGCTGCCTGAAAATACGCCCGTATAGAGCCTGCTGAAACTGTTGGGCCAGTGGCGTCCAGTCGGTGCGTACGGTTTCCAGCCCCTTATAAACAACTTCATCCGTGCCGTCGGCGCGCATGGTGAGCCCCGCATAGCGCTTTTTGCTGCCTTCTTCGGTGCCACGGATGGTGGGCATAAAGAAACGGCAATAGTGTTTCTCAAATTGAAGTTCGAGTGCGCTTTCCAAACCGAATTGCGATTGCAGATGTTGCTGCCACCAGTGATTAATGTGTTGAGCCAGTCGGTGACCAATGTCCGCAGCCTGCACCTCAGAATGGGGATGCTTTAGCCAAACGAAGGTCGAATCGGTATCACCGTAAATCACGGTATAACCTTGCTGTTCGATCAACTCACGGGTTTTGTGCATGATCTCATGCCCACGCATCGTGATCGACGAGGCAAGGCGAGGATCGAAGAAACGACAGCCGCTAGAGCCGAGAACACCATAGAACGAGTTCATGATGATTTTTAGTGCCTGTGACAGCGGTGCATTGGATTCGCGTTTTGCGTCTTCCCTTCCTTGCGAGATTTGGCTCACAATCGAGGGTAAACAGTGTTTGGTGCGCGAGAAGCGCGCCCCCACAAAGCCGGGCACCGAAAACTCATCTTCAGGATGCTGCATGCCTTCGATCAAGCCCACAGGGTCAATCAAAAAACTGCGGATGATTGAGGGATAGAGGCTCTTATAGTCGAGCACCAGTACCGAATCATACAGCCCCGGTTGCGAATTCATCACAAACCCACCTGGGCTAGGTTGCCCGTGAACATCGCCCAAATTTGGCGCCACATAGCCTAAGCGATGCATCAATGGCAGATAGCGGTGAGTAAATGCGGCGACTGAACCACCACTGCGATCGATTGCTAGGCCCGTGACTGTCGCGCGTTCGAGTAGAAAGGGGATTAGCTCCGTTTTGGCAAAAATACGCGTAACCAGCTCGCAGTCTTTGAGATTGTATTTGGCAAGAGCGGGTTTATCTTGCTCGAAACGTCGTTGGATTTCATCCATGCGCTGGTAAGGATTGTCACTGGCCTTGCCTTCGCCAAGCAGGGTTTGGGATACGTATTCCAAACTGAACGATGGGAAACTCCAGGTGGCGGATTTCAGCGCTTCGATGCCATCAATAATCAGCCGGCCTGCCACACTGGCAAAAAAATGTTCTTGCTGGGTATGTTTTCTCCATTCCATAACACTGCCGTCCCGTCCAAGACGCAGCGGTATGCGATATTGCTCGGCGTGTTGCTGAAGAACGCGCAGATCGAACTGCACCAGATTCCAGCCGATAATGGCGTCTGGATCATAGGTCGCAATCCAATTATTTAATTGCTCCAGCAATTGAGGGCGGCTTTCACAGTAAGTGAGCGTGAAATCAAGTGGCCACTCCTCCCCGTTTTGCGGCCCAAGCATATACACCTGCCGTTGACCGCAGCCTTCTAGCGCAATCGAATACAGTTCGCCCCGCGCGCTGGTTTCAATATCGAGTGATACCAAGCGTAGCTGGGGACGATAGCCCGACTCAGCTTTAAGGTCGCTATTGATAACGGTATTTTCACCATCAGGCTGATCATGAAACCAGACCGGCCCGGTGATAAAGCGCTCCATCAAGTAGCGATCCGGCGGAAAAATATCTGCTTCATAGACGTCGATGCCCGCTTGGCGCAATTGCCGCTCGAGCCTGCCCAGGTGCTTGTATTGATGGGTATACAGGCCAAGTACCGTTCGGTGCTGAAAATCAGACAGCGCAAGTGGTCGCAGCTCTGAGCGCCGCATCTCACCCTGCTGCTGGCTACTTAAGATGACTTCTGCCTGCTCACGCAGGCAGGCAGGGATGAAGGCAGTTGAGCGCTGATGGGCTAAGCGAATATGGCGCGGGCCGTCATCGCTTGCCAGCCAAAAATCAAGCTCGGTCCCTGTCGCGGTATCGCGCCATTGGCGAGTGAGAAGAAATCCCTTTTGAAGCATGCTCTGGGATATGGCCTTGTTTCAGTTTTATCTAGAGGGACGGCTTAGTCTTTGTGCGCTTCGTCTGTGGGTAGGTCAACAAGTCAATCCCCAAGCTCACAGCCGAAATAAGCACACAGTATTCGTCATATATTCTATGTTTCATCGCTAGGTACGGCGACAGCAACGTGCTCATGTAGTTCTAAAATTGATCAGGAAGAATCGAACTTGAAGTGATTGCTACGTTATGCACACACTTTCTAGTGCAATGCCCACTGGCTTAACCGCTACACGTGATAATCTTACCTATCCGTTAATTTAGAAGCAGGCCACGTGATTGGCTCAATACTTGTCGCAAAGAAGTTTCGCCAATCAATTGGATAGAGAGTTCAAGCCAAACAAAAAGAACTTCATTTTATCGATGAGACTTGCATGAATAAGCAAATATCCCTGTTCACGACAGCTGTTTTCCTATTTGCCATTGCACTAGCAAGCGCTAGCAATGACGAAGCGCCGCTACGCCATGATTTGAATGAACAAGTACTGATGCTGCAAATAGGGCCGAAAGACCTTGGTATCAAACTCGAAACTACGCTCTACAAACCAAACGGTTCCGGGCCATTTCCGCTGGTGGTGATCAACCATGGCAAAAATGCCGGGGATACATCCCTGCAGGAACGGACGCGCTATCCGCTGATGGCACAGGAATTCCTCAAGCGTGGCTACCTTGTTGCACTACCGATGCGGCGCGGGTTCTCCAAGTCGGGAGGTCAATATCGCCTTGAAGAATGCACCGGCGTTCAGTATACCCGCGACCAAGCTGACGATGTCACCAAGGTCATTGAGCTACTGCGCGCCAGATCCGACGTAGATGCCAGCCGTATTCTGGTTATGGGGCAATCACTTGGCGGGTTTGTTGCGTTGGCGCAAGCAGAGCGCACAGTTCCCTGAGTAAGAGCTATTCTTAATTTTGCCGGCGCTATCTACTACCCGAAAAACCCATACTGCGACTTACAACCCGCGCTTGATACCGCATTCACCATGCTGGGCTCGAACGCCAAAGTCCCTTCGCTGTGGTTTTATGGTGAGAACGATGAAAATCCCAACGGCGAAGCAGCTTCCAAGCTTTACGCACGCTATCAAGCAGCGGGCGGTCTAGCCCAGTTTGTAAGATTCTCAGCGCCAGCATACGCTTCGCATGGCATGTTCGGGATACGCCAGACTTTCGATAATATTTGGTGGCTCAAGGCAGAGCCCTTTCTCAAAGCACACGGTCTTCCAACTGCCGTGATTAATCCGCAATATATTGACCCGCCTGCTCCAAAAGCCAGCGGCTATACCGATAGTCCACGCGACTTCGATGTATTGCCAACCACAGACGAAAACTGTAAAGCCGCTTACCGCAAATTCATCGACGACTACGTCGCACCGCGTGCATTTGCTTTTGGTGCCGATGGTGCTTGCGGATGGGTTGCCAATAGCGACAACCCTAGTTTTTATGCGTTAAAGCAATGTAAATCGGTCGCCAAACAGCCCTGCCAGCTTTACCTCGTCGACGATGTCGTTGTTTGGCCCAAAGCGGCTATAGCGCCATCTAACACCAACACCGAAAAACCACCTTCAAGCTAAGTTTCCAATAGGTATATTATTAGAAATAATAATTAACAATGCCTATAGCCATATACCCCCAAGTCAACACTCAAAATCCCCACCATTTTCCCGGCGTGCATCCTGCTGACCATTGAATCTAATACGCAGCGTTAAGCCCGAAGACCTGCGGGTCTTCGGGCTTGGGTTTTACCAGCTGTATTTGAACGAGGTGTTGACGCTGCGCTCATTGCCGAAGTAGCAATAATTTTCGCCGTAGCACGCCGCCACATAGTCTTTGTCGAACAAATTATTGGCGCTGACTTGCACTGAAGCGCCTTTTAGCTGGCCTTGCCAGGCGCCCAGATCAAAGCTGGCCGACAGGTCAAACAGTGTGGCCGCTGGCACGGCCATGGTGTTGGCCAGATTGGCGTAGCTCTTGCCAATATAGCGCGCACCCAGCCCGATTCGGGCGCCGGTGACGGGCGTGTAGTTCAGCCATGCCGATGCCAGTTGCTCTGGCGATTGACGCGGGCGCTTGCCTTCGGCCTGTGCTTCACCGTTGCGGATGGTCATGTCGCTGTAGGTGTAGGCAGCCTGCAGATGAAACTTCTCGCTCAGGGCCAGATGCCCTTCCAGCTCCAGCCCGCGCGATTTGACCGTGCCGACAGATTCAAAATGACCTTGCCCTGGCACCATGCGCGCGAGATTCTTCTGCTGCAGATCATAGAGCGCGGCAGTGAACAAGGTGGCAGAATTAGGCTGATATTTCACACCCACTTCCCATTGCTTGCCGCGTGACGGCTGCAGTACCTTGCCCGCAGCGTCGACATTGCTGCTCGGATCAAATGATTCGCTATAGCTGACATACGGGGCTAGGCCATTGTCGAACAAGTACAGCACGCCCAAACGGCGACTGGTTTCACCGCCATCCCATTCGGTTTTGCTTTGGGTGCCGGTATCCAGCGTCGAGGTCTTGGCGCGATCGTAGCGAACCCCACCGGTCAAGCGCCACGCGCCCAGCGTGATCTGGTCTTGTAGGTAGTAGCCCAGTTGCCTGAATTCGCGTACCCAGTTCGACTGTTCAATATTACTAACCGTGGTGCTGCCGTACACCGGCTGGAAGGCATCAATTCCAGCCACCAAGCCGCCTCCCCAGAAGCCGGTATTTTTGCGGCCCTGATAATCAAGCCCGGCGACAACGTCATGAATCAGCGCACCCGTGGCAAAGGTACCTTGCACGCGGGTATCGACCGCCAGACCTTTTAGCTTCTCTTTCGAGAAGCTATACCCCCGTGCTAGTTCGGTATCGCTATTCCAGCCGCTTTGATAAAACTGCTTGGAAGCATAATCCGAGTTGGTGTAGCGTACATTCTGCCGCACTTGCCAGGCCGGGTTGAAACGATGAGCAAACTGATAGCCCAGCATGCGCTGCTCGCGGTCAAATTGATCCTTGTTCGGCTCGCCATCAAAAAACTCGCGGCTTACTTTGCGCCCGGCGTGTGCGATCACTGAGCCTGCATACGGTGTGCCGCTGTGATACCCGCCTTCGGGATCATTTTGCACATAGGCTTGCAAGAGCAAGGCGGTGTTTTCCGATGGCTGCCACATCAGTTGCGGCATGATCACCAGCCGCTTCTCGCTGGCGTGATCCTGCATGCTGTCGGCTTCGCGCCCCAAGCCGGTCAGACGATAGCTCAGCGTATCGCTCAAGCCGCCCGCCAGATCAAAGCCCAGACCCAGCGTATTGTGACTACCCGTTTCCAGACGGATTTCGCTGTGCTTGGCCATTTGCGGCTGCTTGCTCATCAGCGCCACCATGCCGCCCGGCGCGGCATTGCCGTACAGCACCGAAATCGGCCCGCGCACCAGATCGATCCGTTCGACAAAATACGGGTCAATCTGGAAAGCGCTAAAGCTACCCGCGTCCGACATCAGCCGCATGCCGTCCAGCGTGGTATTGGCCATGCTGGTATCGGCAAAGCCGCGCAAGGCCACGTAGTCGTAGCGCATGGCATTGCCAAACAGGCCTGAATACGCACCCGGTGCGTAGTCCAGCGCCTGTGCAATCGTGCGCGGCATCTGCGCCTCGATCTGCGCCTGGCTGACTACACTCACCGCTTGCGCAAGCTCATTGAGCGGCGTAGTGGTCTTGCTGGCAGCACGGCTTTCCCCCACCGACCAGTTCCCCGCACTGCGCTCCTGCGCCGCCGTTTCGGCCGTCACTTCCACCTCCTGCAATAGCGCGGCATCGCTGGCCAGCACGCTCCCCGCAGTCATCGTCATGCCGGCTGCGCACAAGGCCAGCACCAGCGGATGCACTCTCCATTTCACTTGCTTCATACCTATCCTCATCGTTCATCGAGTTGGGATTCAAATACCCCAAGCGATGAGAATGATAATGCCATTGATAATCATTGTCATCTACGTTATAGTCCGCAGCGATTATTCTTTGATGCAGATGAATTGCACCTGACAGCCAATTAGGGCCTGTTGACGCTTGGAGATGAGCATGCAAAACAAGATTTACGACTTAATCGGCATTGGCATCGGCCCATTCAATCTGGGGCTGGCCGCTCTGAGCGAGCCGATTGCCGGGCTCGATACGCTGTTTTTTGACATGGCCGATCATTTCAACTGGCACCCGGGCATGCTGCTGGACAGGGCGACGATGCAGACTTCGTTTATCGCCGATCTGGTCACGCTGGCCGACCCGACCAGCCCGTACAGCTTTTTGAATTTCGCCAAGCAAAGCGGCCGTCTGTACGCCTTTTACATCAAGGAAGATTTCTTTCTGCTGCGGCAGGAATACAACCAGTACTGCCAGTGGGTGGCGGGCCAGTTAAGCAATCTGCGCTTTGGGCAATTTGTGCAATTTGCGCGCTACGACGAACAACAGGCCTGCTATGTATTGACCTGCACGTCAACTAGGACGGGCGCTAGCAGCCAATACCTGGCCAAAAAGCTGGTACTGGGCACCGGCACCAAGCCGCAATTGCCACCCTGCTGCGATGGCGTACCGGTGACTCACAGCGGCCAGTATCTGGCGCGCAAAGCCCAGCTGCAGCAGAAAAAACGCCTCGCCGTGGTGGGCAGCGGACAAAGCGCGGCCGAGATTTACCTTGATCTGCTACAGGATGCGCGCCGCTATGGCTACCAGATCGACTGGATCACCCGCTCGCCACGGTTTTTCCCGCTGGAATACACCAAGCTCACGCTGGAAATGACCTCGCCCGATTACATCGACTACTTCCACGCGCTGCCCGACCATACCCGCTCGCCACTGCTGGAATCGCAAAAAGGCCTGTACAAAGGCATTAACCGCACGCTGATCAACGCCATTTTTGACGAGCTGTATCGCCTCAAGCTCGATGGCGAGCTGCCCAGCCGCTTGCTCAGCAATGTGGAAATGCAGGCGCTAACGCTGAAAAACGGCAACTACACGCTCAAACTGCACCACCATGAAACCGGCCAGCATGAGCACGCCGACTACGACGGGCTGGTGATCGCCAGCGGCTATGGCTATCAGGCACCGGCATTGATGCAAGGCGTGCAGCATCGCATCCGTCACGATGCGCAAGGCCGTCTAGCCGTGCGCCGCAACTACAGCATTGACCTGCACGGCAACGAGATTTTTGTGCAAAACGCCGAGCTGCATACGCATGGCCTGGCCGCGCCCGATCTGACCATGGCCTGCCATCGCAATTCGGTCATCCTGCGCGAAGTGCTGGGGCATTCGCCCTACCCGATCGAGCAACGCGTAGCTTTCCAGCAATTTGGCCTCAGCGCCACCGAACAGCAGGAAATGGCATGGGCTTGAAATTCTGGCTGATTGCCATGACCGCGGTGGCCGTGGTCGCCGACACGATGCTGCTGCCGTTTTATCCACAGTATTTTGCTGAGCGCTTTGGCGTGAGCAATCCCGAACACGTCGGCACGTATACGGCGGCAATTTGCCTCGTGGCCATGCTGGCGCTGCCTTTCTGGGCGCGCATGGTGCGCCACGGCGGCACATTAAGACTACTGCTCTGGACTCAGGTTGGTGCGGGCCTGCTGTGCATCGCCTGCAGCTTTACCGATAGCCTGTGGCTGTTCTGGGTTTTGTCGCTGGCGATGATTGTTTTCAAGGCCAGCTATTTATTGATTTATCCCTATCTGATGGCGGGCGAGGACGAGGCCAATCACGGCCATACCATCGGCCTCCTGTCGATTGTCGTGCACTTTGGGCATATTGCCGGTGCCGTGCTGGGTGGTTTTGCGCTGACGCACTGGCCGCTGGAGCATGCTTTTCTGCTAATGGCCGTCGGCGATATTGTGCAGATTGGCGTCTGCGCCTATCTGATTTATGCCGGGCTGGAGCAGCCCGCGCCACCGGCCGAAGACACAGCCCAGCCAATCACCACCTCGCGGGGGATTTATCCGCTGGGCGTGCTGATGCTGGTGTTTTATTTCAGCGAATACCAGATCGTGCCGTTTTTTGTGCAGTACTGGCAGCAAACCGAGCCTGAACACGGCGTGCAGCTGGCGGCGTGGGTGTACGCCATACCGGCGGCGGTGGGTCTGCTGGCGCTGTGGTTCAACCAGCGCGTCGGGCAGCAAAGCCTGGCCAACCATGCGGTTTTCTGCCTGATTCTGGGCATTGCCGGTTTGCTGCTGCAAGGCTCGGGAGAAACAGGCTGGGTGCTCTTTGGCCGCGTGCTGTTTGGCTGGGCGTCATTCCAGCTCACCGTGCGCCTTGATGCGCTGATTTTCGAAAAAAGCAGCCCGGCTGCGTATGCGCACGATTACAGCAAGATCAACCTGTTTCAGAACATTGGCGTGCTGATGTCGTATTACAGCGCGGGCTGGCTGGTCAGCCTGCACGGCTTGAGCACGCCATTCTGGCTTGCTGCCGCCGGGCTCTTGCTGAGCTTGCTGCTGTACCCCCTGATCAATGCCGCCCCCGCGCTGCCCACCCGGAGAACTGCCGATGTCCTGCCGTGATTTGAACGAGAACGCTGCCACACCCGAGATGGTTTTTTGCCACACCGTCAGCGGCGTGGGGCAATTTCAATTGCGGCCACTGTCCAGCGCCGACTTTGCCTTATTACACCAGTGGGTGACAGCACCGCGCGCCAGCTTCTGGGGTATGCAGCAGGCCAGCCCCGATGAAGTGGCGCAATGCTATCGCCAGCAAATCGAGTCAGCGCATTGCGCGCCGTATCTGGCTTTTTACGCTGGCCAGCCTGCGTTTCTGCTCGAAACCTACGATCCGGCGCACGACGAACTCGGCCAGCATTACGCCGTGCAAGCTGGCGATATCGGCATGCATTTTCTGGTCGCCCCCGCCAGTGGCCCCGCCGTGCACGGTTTTACCCGCGCGGTGATGCAAACGATTCTGGCCTTTCTATTTAGCCAGAGCCGCCATCTGCGCGTAGTCGTCGAGCCGGATGTAAACAACCAGAAGATCCACCCGATCAATCGCGACGCCGGTTTTTGCTACCAGCACACCATCAAGCTCTCGTACAAAACCGCCTGGTTTGCCATCTGCGATCGCGCCTCATTTCTGCAAGCTACCGAACTGGAGATCACTGCATGACCACTCGCCTGCCCGCCCCCACTCTGGCCGAATGCGCTCACCTGAACCCCGCCATTTGGCACAAGGTCAACCGCCTGCTGGTGCGCAAGGCCATTAGCGAATTTGCCCACGAAGGCCTGCTCACGCCGGTGCAGCAAGCCGATGGGCAATACCAGATTCACAGCGATGACGGCCAGATCAGCTATCGCTTTCGTGCCGAGCTGCTGGCGCTGAATCACTGGAGCATTCCCGCCGATTCGATCAGCAAGCACTGCGGCGAGCTGCCGCAGGAGCTGGACGCACTCTTGTTTATGCTCGAGCTGCGCGAGCAATTGCTGCTCAAAGAACATGTGCTGCCGGTCTATCTGGATGAAATCAGCAGCACACTCTATGGCAGCGCGTACAAACACGACCGCGCAGCGCCCAGCGCAGCCGAGCTGATTCATGCCGATTTCCAGCGCGTGGAAACCGCGATGAGCGAAGGCCATCCATGCTTTGTGGCCAATAATGGCCGGCTGGGTTTTGACGCCAACGATTACCGCCGCTACGCACCGGAAGCGGCGACCCCATTCCAGATTGTCTGGTTGGCGGTACATAAACAACGCGCAACTTTGTCGATCTCGGCCACGCTGGATTACGAGCAGATGATGCGTGAAGAGCTGGGCGAGGCGCAGCTCGCCCAATTCCGCCAGCGTTTACAGGCGCTAGGCCTGAACGATGGCGACTACTGGCTGATGCCCGCTCACCCGTGGCAATGGCAAAACAAACTGGCGATGGCCTTTGCCGCCGAAATTGCCCAGCAGCAGATTGTGTTTCTGGGCACGGGCGATGATTTATATCTGGCGCAGCAATCGATCCGGACTTTTTTCAATGTCAGCGATAACAGCAAACGCTATGTCAAAACCGCGCTATCGGTGCTGAATATGGGCTTTATGCGCGGCCTCTCGCCTTATTACATGCTGGCCACGCCAGCGATTAACGACTGGGTGTATGCGCTGGTCGAGGGCGATGCCTATCTGCAAAGCAAAGGCTTTCATATCCTGCGCGAAGTGGCGGCCATTGGCTATCGCAATCCGTATTACGAAGCAGCGATCAAGGAAAACAACGCCTTCAAGAAAATGCTGGCCGCACTCTGGCGTGAAAACCCGAATACGCATCTGCAGGAAGGCGAAAAACTGATGACGATGACAGCGCTGGCGCATCTGGACAACAATGGCCGCGCGCTGATTGCCGAGCTGATCTCGGCATCGGGCATCAGCACCGATCAGTGGGTCGCCGAATATCTGGACGCCTATTTTGCGCCGCTGCTGCACTGCTTCTACCAGCACGATCTGATCTATATGCCGCACGGCGAAAACCTGATCATGATTCTGAAAGAGCACCGCGTTGCCCGCGTACTGATGAAGGATATTGCCGAAGAAGTGGCCATTCTGAATCCGGCGGTCGAGCTGCCGGCAGTCGCCCTGCGCATCTCGACCCATATCCCGGACAATATGAAGACACTATGTCTGTTTATCGATGTCTTTGACGGCTATCTGCGCCACGTCGCGGCAATTTTGCACGATCAAAGTGCTTACAGCACCGAGCAATTCTGGCACGCGGTCGCGCGCTGCACGCATCGTTACCAGGCCGCTCACCCGCAATTGGCCGCGCAATTTGCCCGCTACGATCTGTTTGCCGCCGACTTTGAGCACTCATGCCTCAATCGTCTGCAAATGGCCAATAACAAGCACATGCTCAATCTGGAAGACCCGGCTGGCAGCTTGCAAATGGCCGGCCGGCTGGTCAATCCGCTGGCGCGCTGGCGCGATCCGGCCAGCATGGGCGAGGTGTAATTGCTAGCGGCGGTATTAACTGAAATCGCCCGCATTTGCCCGTATCTGCACGGGCAGACCGGGGCTGCGCGTAGCGAGCAGCACTCGCTGGCGGGCGAATTGTACGCACACTGGCAAAGCGCTACGCCGGCCGCCGGGCCGCATTACTGGCGCGCGCGCAGCTGGGGCATGCTGATGTGGCAACCGGCTTACGCCTGCGTGCTGGCGGTGCATTGCGCCAATCGCGCGCTCGATTTGCAGCATTTCTGGCAAACGGCGCGCGCTGGCGTCACGCAAGCGTGGGCCTTGCCCGCCGACGCAGTGATCAGCGAGACGGGCACGCCCCTGATCACGCAGGCTGCGCACTCCTTGCTGCGCTATCACCACGCGCACTACCAGCAGCTTGTTCAGCTCAGCCGCTATTCGGCCAAACAGGCGGCCTGCATGACGGTCGATTGCGTGCTGTCGGCGCTGCTACTGCCTGCAAGGCATTTCAACTGGAGCGCAGACCAGCTCGACGAACAAACCCATCTCTGGCTGGATGCGCTGCAATGGCAGCAGCACGGCCAGCTGATGCAGGTGCAATTGCCATCCGGCGCTTGCGTTCCGGCGCTGCACCGTCAGGGCTGCTGCCAGCATTTTCGCCTACCCGGCGAACAGGCCTGCAGCACCTGCCCACGCTGGCCAATGGCGACCCGGCTGGAAAAAATCCGCCTTGAGCTGGAAACAACCTAGGGTATACCCATACAGAGCAATACCAATATTAACTTCAGAAGCATACCCAAGCATGTATCAACTTAAAAACGTCAAACTCAGCCGCAATGGCCGCACCTTGCTGCAGATCGAGCAGCTCTGTATCCCGCCGCAAGGGCTGACCGTCATTCTGGGTCACAATGGCTCGGGCAAATCAACGCTGCTCAAGCTGCTGGCAGGCCAGCTCAAGAGCGATCAGGGGCAGGTGCTGCTAAATCAGCGCGAGGTGATGCACTATGCGCCACGCGAGCTGGCGCGGCAGGTGGCCTATATGCCGCAGCAGATTCCGCAAGCGGCGCTGATGCAGGTGCGCGAGCTGGTCGAGCTGGGGCGCTTTGCCTGGCGCGGCTGGCTATCGCGCTGGCAAGCCGACGACAAAGCTCAGGTTGACGCGGCATTGCGCGCGGCGGATGTGGCGCATCTGGCTCGCCATGCGCTGGATGAAATCTCGGGCGGCGAGCGCCAGCGGGCGTGGCTAGCGATGCTGCTGGCACAAAATTCACCGATGCTGCTGCTTGACGAGCCCAGCTCGGCGCTTGATCTGGCACATCAGTATCAGCTGATGCAATTGCTGCGCAGCCAGGTGCAAAGCCAGTCCTGTGCCGTGATTGCCATCTTGCACGACCTGAATCTGGCGCTGCGCTACGCCGACCGGATTATCGCGTTGCAACGCGGCCAGCTCTGGTTTGACGGCACACCGGCGGAGTTGCTCGCCCACGCCGATTTGCACGATTTGTACGGCATCGCGCTCGATATTTTGCCGCGCGCGGGCAAACACGCCGTGGCGGTGGTGGCATGAAGCGCCCTAGCCTGACACTGCTGGGCGCAGCGCTGATCGTACTGGCCTTCAGCCATCTGCAACTGGCCACGCCGCTCTCGCTGGGCGAGCAATGGCAGGCCATCCGCCAGCCCGGCGATGGGCAGATCGAGGAAATGATCTTTCTGCACGCTCATTTGCCACGAACGGTACTGGCGATCTTGCTCGGTGCAGCCATGGCTTTGTCGGGCAGCCTGTTGCAGCAACTGACGCTCAATCCGCTGGCCTCGCCGATGACGCTGGGCACGTCAGCAGGCGCATGGTGCGCCATTGTGCTCGGCGGCCTGCTATGGCCGGGGAACACCATCGGCATCGAATGGCTGGCACTGGGCGGCAGCCTGCTGAGCTTTTTGCTACTGGGTGCACTGGCAGGCTGGCGGCAATTGCATGGTCTAGGCGCGCTGCTGGCAGGCACGGCGCTGAATTTGCTGCTGGGCAGCGTGGCGGCGATTGCGGTAATGATGAACGATCAATACAGCCGCTCGCTGCTGGTGTGGGGCGCTGGCGATCTGGCGCAGAATGACTGGTACTGGGTGCACTGGGTACTGCCTCGGCTATTGCCCGCATTGCTTGTGTTGCCGCTACTTTGCCGCCCACTGCAGCTCTTGCAGCTGGGCAGCGAAGCTGCGGCGGCCGCCGGGCTGAATGTGCTACGGCTGGCGCTGGTGGGCAGCCTGCTGGCGCTATGGCTTAATGGGCTGGCGATTAGCGCGGTGGGTCTGATCGGCTTTGTCAGCCTGCTGGCGCCGGCGCTGGCCCGTTTGCTCGGCGCCAGCCGCCCGGCCGATAATATGAGGTATGCCGTGCTAATCGGCTCCATTACTTTGCTACTGGCCGATACTCTGGCCATGTATGCATCACAATGGTTGTCGGACATACTGCCCAGCAGTGCGGCCGCTGGCTTGCTGGGTGCGCCTGTGCTGATCTGGCTATGCCTGAGGCAGCCGCTGGCCGATGGCGTGGCCTTGCTATCGAGCCCCGGAAAATCACGCCGCTTGCTGCCGCTGACTCTCTGGCTGGCGGCCGGGTTGCTGATACTGCTGCTGTGCGCGCTCGGCAGCCGTGACGCCGGGGGCGCATGGGTGCTGGGCTGGCCAGAGCCCGCCATCTGGTCTTTGCGCTGGCCACGACTACTGGCCGCGTGTGCCGCAGGCATGGGGCTGGCGATTGCCGGGCTGATCTTGCAGCGCTTGCTGAACAACCCGCTCTCCAGCCCAGATTTGCTCGGCATTTCCTCGGGTGCCAGTCTGGGCATGCTGGCAGGCTTGCTGCTGGGTTCAAGCCTGTCACCGTGGCTGTTTTCTGCCGCAGGCGCGGCGCTGGTGTTGCTGGCGCTGTGCTGGCTGGCGCCACGCCAAAGCCCGGCACGGCTGATTTTGCTGGGAATCGGCTTGTCGTCGCTGCTTGAGGCGGTGCTGCAATTTGTGCTGGCGCAGGGCAATAACGACAGTTTTCAACTGCTGAACTGGCTGGCTGGTTCGACCTACCACACCACGGCCGCACAGGCAGCTAGCCTGTTTGGGCTGGTGTCCCTGCTGGGGCTGATCACGCTGGGCACGGCGCGCGTATTGACGCTCCTGTCGCTGGGTGAAGCGCACGCCCGTGCCACCGGGCTGGATGTGCGTCGTGCGCGGTGGGTATTGCTACTGCTGGCGGGCTTGCTCAGTCTGGTGATCAGCAGCCAGTTTGGCCCGATGGCGTTTATCGGGCTGGTTCTACCCCAGCTGGCCATCAAGCTGGGCGCACGCAGGTTGGGCAGCCAGCTTGGTCTGGCCACGCTGCTGGGCGCGGCGATGCTGGCACTGGCCGATCTAGCCAGCCGCACGGCGTTTTTCCCCAACCAACTACCGGTGGGTGCTTTGGGCTCGCTGGCCTGCGGCAGCTTGCTGCTGCTAGCGCTGTTGAGTTCTCCACGGAGCAGAACATGAAAATCATCGTCGTGGTACTGGGGCTGCTCTTGAGTAGCCTGCTGCAGGCCGCACCCAGCCGCGTGATTGCGCTAAGCTGGGAGGCCACCGAATACCTGCTGACACTGGGCGTCACGCCGATTGCGGTGGCCGACCGTGCCGACTATCAGCAATGGGTCGTTGAACCGGCGCTGCCCGGCAAAGTGCTGGACGCAGGCAGCCGGCTGGAGCCCAATCTGGAGCGTATTTACGCGCTGAAACCCGATCTGATCATCATCAATCCGGCACTGGCGGGCATGCAGGCCAATCTGGAAAAAATTGCCCCCACCTTGCTGCTCGATGCGTTCCGAGCCGAGCACGATAATGCCAGCGCAGCCGAGCGGCTACAGCGCCAACTGGCAGTCCGGCTTGATCGGCTGGCGCAGCATGAAGCCTTTGTACGCCAGCAAGGCCTTGAGCTGGCTAAATTGCGCCAGATCATTGGGCAGCGTTTTGGCGCCAAGCCGCCCGCGGTATGCCTGATCCGCTTTGCCTCACCGGTCAGCTTTTGGGTCTACGGCGAAAACTCGCTGCCCGAGGCGGCCATGCACGCGCTGGGGCTGCGCAATGCCTGCCCGCAACAGCGCACCGCCTGGGGCACCCGCTTGCGCAAGCTACCCGATCTGGCCGCGCTGAATGAAGGATTGCTGCTGCATATTGCACCGTTTCCACGGCAAACCGAGCTGGAACGCAGCCGATTATGGCAAGCATTGCCCGTGGTGCGGGAGCGGCGGGTGTACGCCATGCCACCGGTGTGGACCAATGGCGGAATGTATTCGATTTCGCGGCTGGCACGCCAGATCAGCGCACAGCTGCAAAACCGCTCACCGGATTGAAGGCATTGCTAGCGAGCAAAACCAATGCTTAACGGAAGCAGTCCGCTGGAATGCCTTCGCGGCGGAAATAATCGCTGAGATTACGCCCGCTCACCTGCACAAAGGGCTGATCGGTCAGCACCAGCGAAAGCATGCGATCAAGCCTGAACTGCCGGTAATCATTGCGCAAATCGCACCAGCCGACCATTGTCCAGCCGTTTCCCCAGTAAAACAGGCCCAGCGGCTGAACGCGGCGCTCGCTGTCCGTACCGTCAGCGCGGGTGTAGGCAAAATGCACCAGCAGACGCCGCGCGATGGCTTCGCGCAGCAAAGCCAGCGCAGGCAAGCTTGCCATTTCGTCGCTGGCCGGTACAAAAATGGCGGTCTCGGGCAGGTGCTGGCCTGCATCCTGCAGCGCCACCTCGATCCGCGCCAAAGCCTGTCTGGCCGCCAGCACCAGCGATGGATCTGCGCACTGGGCGACCAGTCGGCAACCCAGACGCAGTGCATCGAGCTCGGCGGCACCAAAGCTCAATGGCGGCAGCTCATTACGTTGGCGCAAACGATAACCGACGCCCGCCTCGCCTTCGATATCCAGCCCGGTACACAGCAGATCGGCAATATCACGATAAATGGTTCTCTCGGACACGCCGAGCGTTTGCGCCAGCCAGCGCGCGGTAGTGAGCGAGCGGCTGCGCAAAAAAAGCGTGATCTGATATAAACGGTCGGCGCGGCGCATAGAGATGGCTTTGAAATAGAGGGGATGGTCTGTTGATGCTTGGCTAATGACCTGCAGCCCAACAGACCGACACATCAACAGACGCTAGGGATTATGCCGCATTGATTATGGTTCGGAATGCAAACCGATGCGGTTGCCTTCGCTGTCGATGAAAATGGCAATCGAGCCGATTTCAGCAGAAATCTCGGTTTTGGGTAGCTCAATCTGCGCGCCCATTGTTTGCAGGCGCTCAAGCAACACATCAAGCTGGCCATTGGCGTTCAGATAAGGCAACACGCCGCCTGCTGCAGGGCTGACTCCGTCGGTTTTGGTCAGCTCGCCCCCCACCGCACCCGGCTGATGCGGCAGCAGCACCCGCTCGCCACCACACTCGGTGCGCTGCAGCGTGCTGGCCAGCAGTTGCTCGTAAAATGAGGTGGCGCGCGCCAGATCAACAACGGGAATTTCAAACCAGTTCAGTGCATGCATGGTATTTCTCCTTGAGAAAGTCACTGCCGATTGCAGTACCCACAGCATGCCAGCCCCCTACTGACACCGTCGTGTCAGTAGGGTAAAGCCTCGACCTAATTCAGGCGAACTGGTTGATGCGCAGCGGCGATTTGCCAAATGCTTAAACACCAAATTGCCGGAACCATTTGAGCATGCTCTCCCACGCATCGCGCGCGGCCGCCTCGTGGTAGCTGGGCCGGTAATCGGCGTTAAAGCCGTGGGTGGCCGATTCATAGACCGACATGCCAAAAGGCTGGCGCTGCTGCTTGAGTGCGGCTTTCATCTGCTCAACGCTCTCAAGCGAAATGCCTTTGTCCTGCCCGGCATACAAGCCAAGTACGGCCGCTTTGAGCTCCCGCGCGACATCAATCGGCTGTTTGGGCGTATTGGCGCTGGCCTGCCCGATCAGTCGGCCATACCAGGCTACCCCGGCTTTCAATTTCGGATTGTGCGCGGCGTATAGCCAGGTAATGCGTCCGCCCCAGCAAAAGCCGGTCACCGCCAGACGATTGGCATCCCCGCCATGACTGGCTGCCCACTGCGCCACCTGATCCAGATCGCTCATCACTTGCGCATCCGGCACCTGGCTGACCAGATTTTTCACCAGCTCATTGGTATCGGTATAAGTCCGTGGATCGCCCTGCCGGTAATACAGCTCGGGCGCAATCGCCAGATAACCCTGCTTGGCCAGCCGACGGCATAAATCCTGAATATGCTCGTGAACGCCGAAAATCTCCTGAATCACGATCACGGTTGGCAAAGCAGTCGATGCGCCTGCTGGCTGTGCGCGATACGCAGGCATATCGCCAATGCGGATTTCGCCCGCCAGCAAGCCTTCACTATCGGTTTGAATCGTACTGGCAGCCACTGGCTGCACCGCCAGCGCAAAACCGCTGGCCAGACTGATCTTGAGAAAATCACGACGGGTATCGATCTTCATGGCAATCCTTTAGCTTTACTAGGGTTGAGGGCTGATGCTGATACGTGCAAAGCGCGGCGGAGACGCGATTGACTCTATCGTATTGATTTCATCAAGGCGGATCTGCCGCAGCTCACCTGCACAATTGACTTCAAAATACTCAATATGTTCACGCACGAGCACATTACAAGCCTGCGCCTCAAATACCGCGCCATTGTGCAGCGCGATGCACAAAGGCTCGCGATACATGGCGGCAATTTCCAGATAATCATAGATATCGCAGGCAATCGGGACATAGTTTGAATTCATGCTGATACCACTCACAATGCGGCTTTCTAGTTTGGCTCCAGACACGCCAAAAAGCAAAAACGCCCACAAGGGGCGTTTTGATTTAAAGCGAGTTAATTAGTAGCGGTAGTGTGCAGGCTTGTAAGGGCCTTCTTTCGGTACGCCGATGTAGGCCGCTTGCTCGTCGGTCAACACCGTCAATTTCGCACCGATTTTCTTCAAGTGCAGGCGCGCCACCATTTCGTCCAGATGCTTAGGCAAAACGTACACGCCAACCGGGTATTGATCCAATTTCGTGAACAATTCGATTTGCGCCAGAACTTGGTTAGCAAACGAGTTACTCATTACGAACGATGGATGGCCCGTGCCGCAGCCCAAGTTCACCAAGCGGCCTTCGGCCAGCAAGATGATGCGTTTGCCGTCCGGGAACACAATGTGATCGACTTGCGGCTTGATATTGTCCCACTCGTATTGGCGCAGGCTGGCGACCTGAATTTCAGAATCGAAGTGGCCGATATTGCAGACAATCGCGTTGTTACGCATGCGAACGAGGTGCTCGTGCGCGATGACGCTGACGTTACCGGTGGTCGTGACGAAAATATCAACTTGGTCGGCAACGTCGTCGATCGTCACAACGCGGTAGCCTTCCATCGCCGCTTGCAAAGCGCAAATCGGGTCGATTTCAGTCACCATTACCGTCGCGCCGAGGCCGCGTAATGATTGCGCACAACCTTTACCCACGTCGCCATAGCCCAGCACCAGCGCCACTTTACCCGCCACCATCACGTCGGTCGCGCGTTTAATCGAATCAACCAGCGATTCGCGGCAGCCGTACAGGTTATCGAATTTTGACTTAGTCACTGAATCGTTGACGTTGATCGCCGGGAAGGCCAGTTTGCCCTGCTCGTGCATCTGGTACAGACGATGTACGCCGGTCGTCGTTTCTTCGGTCACGCCTTTAATCGCAGCCAAACGCGTTGAGTACCATTTTGGATCTTTGGCGATTTGCGCTTTGATCGCCGCGTACAGCACGGTTTCTTCTTCGTTGGTCGGATTGGCAACAACGCTGATATCGCTCTCGGCACGCGCGCCCAGATGCAGCAACAAAGTCGCATCGCCGCCGTCGTCCAAGATCATGTTCGCGTGCTCACCATTGGGCCACTCGAAGATCTGGTGCGTGAATTGCCAGTATTCTTCCAGCGATTCGCCTTTGAATGCGAAAACTGGTGTGCCTTGGCCGTTGTGGCCGTTCAAGGCAATTGCCGCAGCGGCATGATCTTGCGTTGAGAAAATATTGCACGACGCCCAACGTACTTCAGCGCCAAGTGCCTGCAAGGCTTCGATCAATACACCAGTCTGGATGGTCATGTGCAATGAACCGGCAATACGCGCGCCTTTCAGTGGCTGCTGCGCTTTGTATTCGTCGCGCACAGTCATCAAGCCCGGCATTTCGGTTTCGGCGATGTTCAGCTCTTTGCGGCCCCAGGCGGCAAGGCTGATATCGGCGACATGATAGTCTTTGAAACTGTTTTGAATGTTTTGAGAATCGGCCACGATAATGCTCCATGTGGCCGGGTCGATGCTCACCGTCATCGAACCCGGCAGGGTTTGAACGAAAGGTGAGCGCCGTTGAATTGGATAAGTAGTTGGACAAAAATGTTCAGGCAAGGCACTGAGCCGCAGACAGTACAAGTTAGTACGGCAAGGCGAAGTAACGATGCATGAGAACTTTTGGTTTAGCACTTAACGACCGAGCCTGAACGCCTGGCCTTGATCAGGCCGGCGGCTGCAGCGCCCCTCGGTGTGGGCGAATTCTAGCGTAAAAATCGTTGTCTGGCAGCCATGCTAAATGGCCAGCCGTCAGACCGGCGGCAAGACCGAGCCCCCACTGGCAGCCACGGCGATTTCTTCGGTTGCTTCGGCTTCATCCGGTACCGGGCGCATCACAATCAGCAAACCACGCTCATTCGCCTCGGCCATTAGGGTATCTGTCGCTGAAGCTTGCTGGATAAAGCCTACAGCCAGATACATCGGCAACACCTGTACAGACACCAAGGACCAGCAGGCTTCGCGCCCGACCCAGCGCGATGATTGCTGCAATAAGAGCTGCAAAACCTCATCATCGCGCGCGATCACGCTATCGAGCCGAATCAAGCCACGCGCCATCACCACGCGTAGCGCGCCACAGAGCACACCACCCTCTTCAGCAAGCAGCACCATATCGGCCAGCGTTGGCGCTGCATGGCCAGCGTCGGCAAACCAGCTGGCCAGTTTGCGGTATTCAGGGGGCGAAGCCAAACGAGTGATAATCGACATTGTGAGTCTCCTGCATAAACAAAACGATTAGAGAGCGATTACAGCACAATTCATTAAGCGCAATCTTGATCTGCATCGCTTGCAACGCAGCAGGCACCAATAAAAACAGCCACCCGAAGGTGGCTGTCTGGATTGAAGCGAGTTTACAGACCCGCAGCAGCTTTAAGCTGTTCAACCTTATCAGTGCGCTCCCACGTGAAATCGGGTTCTTCGCGACCGAAGTGGCCGTATGCTGCGGTGCGGCTGTAGACCGGACGCTGCAAATCGAGCATCTGGATAATGCCTTTCGGGCGCAGATCGAAGTTCGCCTTGATCAATTCAACGATCTTGTCGTTGGAAATCACGCCGGTATCCCAAGTATCGACCATGATCGATACCGGTTGCGCCACGCCAATCGCGTACGACACTTGCACCAAACACTGCTTGGCAATGCCCGCTGCTACGATGTTTTTCGCCACATAACGCATTGCGTACGCAGCCGAGCGATCCACTTTCGATGGGTCCTTACCCGAGAATGCGCCGCCGCCGTGTGGCGCTGCACCACCGTAGGTATCGACGATAATCTTACGGCCAGTTAGACCGCAATCGCCCATTGGGCCACCGATCACGAAACGACCCGTTGGGTTCACCAAGAATTTGGTGTTATCTGTTACCCATTCAGCTGGCAATACCGGCTTGATGACGTGCTCGATCACGGCTTCAGACAATTGCGCGTGCGATACATCTGGGTGGTGCTGAGTCGACAAAACAATCGTGTCAACTTCTTTGACCTTACCGGTTTCGCCGTCGTAACGCAGCGTCACCTGAGATTTCGCATCCGGGCGCAACCATGGCAGACGGCCGTCTTTGCGCAATTCGGCTTGGCGTTGTACCAAGCGGTGTGCGTAGTAAATCGATGCTGGCATCAATTGCGGCGTTTCATCGCACGCATAGCCAAACATCAAACCTTGATCCCCGGCGCCCATATCCAGATCAAGGCCTTGGCCTTCGTTCACGCCTTGCGCGATATCCGGAGATTGTTTGTCATAAGCCACCAACACCGCGCAGGTTTTGTAATCAAAACCGATGTCAGAATGGTCGTAGCCAATGCGCTTGATGGTATCGCGAGCAATTTGGATGTAATCGATATTGGCATTGGTGGTGATTTCACCCGCCAAAACCACCAGGCCGGTATTCACCAGTGTCTCAGCTGCCACGCGCGCGGTTTTATCCTGCGTTAAAATCGCGTCCAGAATCGCATCGGAAATCTGGTCTGCAACTTTGTCCGGATGGCCTTCGGATACCGACTCGGATGTAAATAAAAAATCTTTCATTGCTGTTATTACCCTCGGTTACATGACCCCTGTGGGCCAATCGCAGCTACAATCGGAATTTGAAAAACACTCACAACACCAAGATGCTGCTTACGCTGTCCAAATTATTGGCCCGATTGCCACTGCCCTTGCTGCAAGCGCTAGGCTGGATCGTCGGCTGGCTGGTCTGGTGGGGCTCCCCCCGTCACCGGCGCGTGCTACGAACCAATCTGAAACAAAGTGCGATCGCAAAAAATAAGGCCGATTATAACCGATTAATCAAGTCAAGTATTCCTGCCCACGGCATTGCTGCATTAGAATTTTTGCCACACTGGATGAGGCCGATTAATGATCTGCTGCCATTGGTTAAAGAAAAACGCGGCTGGGAACATGTCGAAGCGGCGCTAGCAACCGGGCGGCCGATCATTTTTATGTCGCCGCATCTGGGTGCACTGGAATTAACCGGGGTATATGTGTTTGGATCAATCGGGAAGGGCTTTTCAGGGCTATACCGCCCCCCAAAACAGAATTACCTAGAACCATTGATGATCTACTCCCGCTCGCGAGGCGGAGCCGAGCCAGCCCCGGCCAATGCCGCCGGCGTCAGAATCTTATTGAAGACTTTAAAACAGGGCGGCATTGCCTACCTGCTTCCGGATCAGGTGCCGGGCAATGGGGATGGCACCTGGGTCCCCTTTTTTGGCAAGCCAGCCTACACCATGGGTCTGCTCGCCAAAATGGCTCGAGCCAGCAATGCCATCGTGCTGCCCTGCTACACCGAACGCCTCGGTATTGGTCGTGGCTATCGCTTTCATGTCCAGCCTTTTGCGGGCGAATTGACTGGGGATGCCGAACACGATGCCACCCTGTTGAATCAGAATATCGAAGACCTGATCCGCCAGATACCCGAACAGTATTTCTGGAGCTATAGCCGCTACAAGCACCCCGCAGGCGCGCCGCTACCACCGGGGCCGCAAACATGAGTACCCGCTTGCTAGCAGGCTTGCTCTGGATCATCCATTGGATACCATTTCGCGTCATGGGCTGGCTGGCACAACCCATCGGCTATGCCTTGTATTTACTGCTTAAGCGCCGCCGCAAAATCGGCGCAGTCAATCTGACCCTGTGTTTTCCCGATTGGTCGCCCAGCCAGCGTAGTAGCGTGTTACGGCAGCATTTCTGTCAGGCCGCACAGCTGTTTCTGGCTTATAGCATTTTGTACTGGGGCAGCGAGCAGCGGATTCGTCGCCTGGTGAAGGTGGAGGGAGAGCATCACCCTCAAGCCCATCAGGAGCAGCCGGTGATTTTGCTCTCGCCCCACTTTCTCGCCCTTGATTTTGGCGGCATGCGCTATGCCATGGAGCGTGATGGCTCGGCCTATCTGGCATCACAACGCGGGGCATTTAATGAAATCAGCCTACGGATCCGTCGCCGTTTTCGTCAGACCTTGCTGGTGCCTCGCGCCGAAGGCATTCGCCCCATCATTCGTGCATTAAAGCAAGGCATCGCTTTTTATTATTTGCCCGACCAGGATTTGGGCCCCAAAGAATCAATCTTTGTGCCTTTTTTCGGCGTGCAAACTGCAACCATTCCTGCACTATCGCGCATTGCACAGATCAGCAAGGCTGTGGTGATTCCAATGATTGCTACATTGGAGGGAAACCACATTGTGCTGCGCTTTGAAGCTGCCTGGGAAAACTTCCCCAGCAGCGATATGGAGGCCGATACACTGAGAATGAACCAGTTTATCGAACAGCGTGTGCTGGCCCACCCCAGCCAGTATTTCTGGCTTCACCGCCGATTTAAAACGCGCCCCGAGGGTGAAGCCAGCCCTTATTAATCGTCGCGATGGCGGCCGTGGTGGCGTGGATGACCGTCATCGCGGTGGCCGCGATGATCCTTATGCCAATCGTTACGATCACGCCAGTGGCCGCGATGACGATAGGTGTCGCGATACCAGCCATCCTGCACAAAATACACCGGCCGCGCGCACGCGCGATAGCGCCCGCAATGGCGTGACCAGTGCCGTGCATGGCCCGGGGGCACCCGCAGATAGACCGGTTCGTACACATAGCGTGTACGGTGAATGATTTGTGGCTGCTCGTAAATCACCCGTGGCCTGAAACGCTCGCCAATTTCAAGCTGGCCGTAAAAATCGGGGTCGCCCACACGAATCGACACCCCGACATCCGCCGCCTGTGCGCTCCAGCTGATGGCTGACAGCGCCAGCGCTGCCAGACTGGCCTGAATAGATGAAGTCCACATTGTCGTTCTCCTGAGTTAGATGGCTCCATTATCAACAGGGCAAGCTGAATCAGAGATGAACAGCAAAGCAGGGCAATAATCGGTGAGAGAAAAATCGCAGCCGCCGGTCTGGCGCTGGTTTATTCGGGCAGAATACCGGGATCGATGATATTACCCATGTCATCGGTAATCCCGCGCAGCGTCACGCCATAGGCCTGAAAGCCCAGTCGCAGATCGTGCGCTCGGTAGTCGAGGCAATCGTGCTGGTGGCCATGAAAAGATTGCTTCACGCCCAGCTTGTGCGCCAGCTGGTCGAGCGCGTGAAAACCATACGGGTGGCAGCTTGGCGCTTCGTGGGTGACCAGAATATCGGCTTGCTCCTGGCCTAGCGCCTGATAATCGGTGTAGAAAATCGTGCTGCGATGCTTGCGCGGCAAGCCGCCGCGCCAGTAGTTGCTTTGCCCGCAATGCGCCAGATAATGTGCCTGACTTGGATAATTCGGATGCGCGGGCGGCATCCAGATCTGGCCACGGAAAATACCACCCAAACCTGCAACGCGTTTACCAGCGATTTCCACCACACGGCCATGTAAATTGCGATCGGCTAATTTGGATTCAAACAGGTGGGTATAGTCGTAGAAGGTATCTGTATCGTGGTTTCCGTGGATATACCACACCTCGGTCAGATCCAGAATGTCGGCCAGCACTTCATCCAGTGGCTTGGGCGCCTGAATATCGCCGAGCAAGACAATGGCGTCCGGCCGATGCTGCTGCACCGCGCGGATCACATGCTCAAACCGGCCATGCGTGTCGCCACAGAAAAAAATCATTGCTCGCCCAGAAAATCGAAATAGAAATCAAGTTACATTGTATTGCAAAACGCCCCTGCCAAGAGTGCGTTTTCGCGCAACAAGCGCAGCCCAAGGCCGCCGAAACGCATTTTTATAGCCGACGAGCCGCATTTTTGCTCCGGCAATCGGCGCATCGCACAGCCCAATTTGACGCCAGCGCTCAATCCGCGTAGGCTTCCACGCCCTCCTTAGCCTCTCAAACCGCAGGTTTTCATGACTCAATTATCCGCTTGCGGTATCGACTTTGGCACTTCCAACTCCACCGCAGGTATCGTCAGGCCCGCCGGGGCGCAACTGCTGGCGCTGGAAGACGGCAAGCTCACCCTACCCTCCGCCGTGTTTTTCAATGTCGAAGAAGACACCATGGCCTATGGCCGCGCCGCGCTGGCCGAATATCTGGAAGGCTATGAAGGCCGCCTGATGCGCTCGATGAAAAGCCTGCTCGGCAGCAGCCTGATGGACGCCGGCACCGAAATCGGCGGGCGGCATTTGTCGTTCAAAAACCTGATTGGCCACCTGATCGGAGAAGTGAAAACCCGCGCCGAGCAATCGGCAGGCACGTCATTCGATGCCGTCGTGCTCGGCCGCCCGGTGCATTTTGTCGACGACGACAAGGCAGCCGACGATCAGGCCGAAGCCACGCTGGCCGAAATCGCGCGCGGGCTGGGTTTTAAAGAAGTGAGCTTTCAATTCGAGCCCATCGCCGCTGCGCATGATTACGAGCAACGGATTGAAAAAGAAGAACTGGTCTTGATCGTCGACATCGGCGGCGGTACGTCCGATTTCTCGCTCGTGCGCCTCTCGCCCGAACGCCGGGGTATGGCCGACCGTAGCGCGGATTTATTGGCCAGTGGCGGGGTACATATCGGGGGTACTGATTTTGATAAGCGCCTATCACTCGCTGGCGTGATGCCCGAGCTGGGCATGGGCACTTTGCTGAGCAATAACGCCGAGTTCCCCAATAGCGTGTTTTTCCAGCTCGCCACCTGGCATACGATCAACTTCGCCTACACGCGCAAAATGTGGCGCACCTTCCAGGATATTTCGCCTGAAGTCGTCGACAAGGTGCGCTTTGAGCGCCTGCTGAACGTGATTCGCCAGCAAGCCGGCCACCATCTGGCAATGCGTGTCGAGGAAGCCAAAATCGGCCTATCGAATCAGCTCAGCGTTGCGCTCGATCTGGTCGAAGCCGAAAAAGGCCTGCTGGCCAATATCAGCCGCGAAACGTTTGAAAACGCCATTGCACAGGAAACCCGCCGCGTCTGCGCCTCGGCGCTCGATACCTTAAAGCAGGCTGGCGTCGCGCCTGAAGCGGTACAAACGCTGTTTTTTACCGGCGGCTCATCAGCAGTTCCGGCCCTGCGCTGCGCCCTCGCCGCCGCCTTCCCCACTGCCCGCGCGGTTGAAGGCGATCATTTTGGCAGTGTGGGATGCGGGCTGGCTGTGGTGGCACAACAGCGATACGGCTAGATGTATTGCACTGTAGATCAATCTGTAATTAACCTGCAGGGCAATACCCATTTGATTATTTAATTGAAGCCAGCAAACGTTTGGCCTGTTTAAGCCAATACAATTCTTCTTCGTGCTGGATTTTGAATAGCTTGGCTTTGCCAATCAGGCCATTCAATACCTCGGCGGCTTTGGCATTGTGCCCCTGACGGATTAAATACTCGCCATACCGGAACGCGGCTTCCAGACCCGAATAAATCGCCGTTACGGCCTCAAGCTGCTGCAAGGCCGCCGCGACATCGTCGCCATATGTGGCATTGCGCGCCTGCAACAGCTGCACTTCTTCGCGTTGAAATTGCGGATGCTCCAGCTGCAACTGGCTCAATAATCGCTGCGTTGCTGACACATCGGTATTGGCAAAATGCGAGCGTGCCAGACCAAAAATCAGATGGGGGTCATTTTTATACGGGCCAGTCAGCGTACTGGCATACAGCGCCACCGCATCTTGCGGCATACCGCGTTCAAGACATTCCTCGGCCAGTTTGCGTTTATTATCAACGCTGCCGCAGATTTCCAGCTCCTGCGCCCGGCGGCGTAAATCAAGATCAGGGTTGATCGATTTAACAATATTCTTGCCAATCTTGCCCACTTGGCGCTCAGTACGGCTGCCCGGCAGGATTTCGACTACAAAATACGCCAGCCCGCCAATAAAGGGCGCTGCGAACAAAACCCAAATCCACCAGTTAGGGCGACCAGTGCGCACCACGTGGATGATTAGAAAAATCTGTACCACCCAGCCCAATAACAGAATCGGCATATATCCCCTCCTTGAATGGCATGATTAGACCATTACATCCAGCGTAAACGAAGGATTTAGCGCAGGGTGTTGGAAGGCTGCAATTGCGCCTGGGTTGTGTCATACATCTACGAGCACGGCGCACAGGGAGAAGGTATTAGCCTTATTGAGCACCAAAACCGCCCATTAAGCCACGGCAAAACCCGATAAACTCCAAACGACAGCATGGCGGATGGCTACATCTGAAAGCATGAAAAAACCGCCAGTAAGAACTGGCGGCCTTGATGTATTGCTCACTAGAGCAATCTAGGCAAGTGCTAGTGGGCAATACCCCATCAACCATAGCGTGTCGATTTCATCCCGTCGACCAGCCGGTCGCTATGCTGGGCAAAATAGAACCACTCATTGCCCGGATTGGCAGCAGGATTCGGGAACAGGATGTAGCCGTCGGCGGGCGCGGCGACGGCGCGGCCATCAGCACGGTGGCCGATCAGATCGCCGGCGTGCAGTTTATCGAAGCTCGCCCACGTTTTCACAAAGGCATCGCCCACATCGTGGCGATCGATCACTTGCGTGAGCTTGAGCAATTCAAATTCAGTTTGCACTTGCGGCGCAGGCAAGTCGGCCAGATGCAATTGCGCGATGGTGTTGCGGATGGCCTGATAAGCGACTTCGGGCGCATCCGCATCCAGATGCTGGCCACATTCCAAAGTCAGCGAAATGCCGCCGTGGGCACGGGTATATTCGGTGGTGCCGACGCCATAGCTTGGGTCGGTACTCAGCATTTGCGCGCGCTCGCTGGCATTGCTATTGGCAAGGCGATTTTTCACGCCTTCGGCGTAGGTTTCCAGCCAGCCTTCAACAATCCGTTTTGGCCCAAGGCGCACGGCTAGCGCTTCTTCTTCGGCGGCGCGAGAAAATGGTGACAACTCACCGTCATTGTTTTCTGGCCCGAGCATGATAAACGGCTCGCCCGGTGGATTGGTCGTTGAATGCAAGTCGAGCAGCACATCCTGCTGCTCCAGAATCGGGCACAGCATATTGGCGATGCGGTCTTCAAAATCATGTGGCAGCGCGTTCGGTCGCAGATTACGGTTCAAATTGCGATCGCCATTCCGCTCGTTTTTGGCGTGCGCCAGCGGATTGGTGATCGGAATAAACGTGATCTGGCCGCGTTGCAGTACCAATTCGCCCGCGTCCAGCTCGCGCATGATGCGCTCAATCGCGATCGGGCCACAAATCTCATTGCCATGCACCGCACCAAGTACCACCAGCTTGGGACCAGCTGTCAGGCCGTGATAAACATAAGATTTAAGCATGTGCTGATGATGCATGGCGGGGTTTTCCACAAGAAAATCAAAGAGTCGCAATTATCGCGGTAAATCCACCAGTTGCACAGAGTCGCATACAATTACGGGGAGGCAAAAGCATGGAAATGGGAATAATTTGCTATGGTGAAGTCACATTCAATTGAAAGGTGGCCTTCATGGTATCGCGTTTAATCACTTATTTTTCCTGTGGACTCACCCTAGCAATGAGTACTACGGCGCAAGCCGATTTAACCTTTTATGTCGGCGATAACCCACCATTTAATGAGATGGTCGGCAAAATGCCCAAAGGGCTAGCCGTCGATATCGTTGAGCAGATGCTCAAACGCGCACAAATTACGTACAAATATCAAGAAAGTCCTTGGGCTAGGGCATTGTTCACCACCCAAAACGAAGCTAACACCTGCATTTTTTCTTTAGGTCGTATTCCCCAACGAGAAGGTTTGTTCACGTGGATAGGTCCGATTGCCCAAAATAAATGGGCGCTTTTCACACTAAAAAATAAAAAAATTCAACTAAAATCTTTGGATGAGGCAAAGAAATATCCCATCGGCGGGCAGCGCAAAGATGCCAAGATGGTTTTTCTAGAAGGCAAAGGGTTTACTGTTGATCTTGCGACGGAAGAAGATCAAACAATGAAAAAGCTCTATGCGGGCCATTTAGATTTAATTGCTGGGGGCTTATACACCGCAAAAAAAATTGCCCGTGATTTGGGTTTTGATCCGGAATCAATCAAGCCAGTACTGGTCTTCAATACAGTCGAGAATTACATCGGTTGCAGTAAAAGCACCGACCCAAAAATGATTGAGGCATTAAATAGTGCTCTATCGAATATGCAAAGCGATGGAAGTCTTAAGAAAATTACCGATCAACATATACAGAATTTTGAATAAGTACAGCAACTAAGGCATTGCATAAAAAAAGCACCCGAAGGTGCTTATCCTGAAGCGAAGTCGCTTACTTTTTCGACATCGCGTGTCCTCCAAAGGCGTTTCGCATCAGCGACAGCATTTTCATTGCGTAGTCGTCGTTACCACGTGAAGCAAAGCGTGCGTACAAGCTCGTCGCCATCACGGGTGCAGGTACACCCAGCTCAACCGATTCGAGCACTGACCAACGGCCTTCACCTGAATCTGGCACATAGGCGTTTAGATCGGCCAACTCAACGTCATGCGAGAATGATTCAGCCACCAAGTCGAGCAGCCATGAGCGCACGACCGAGCTATGACGCCAAGTTTCAGCGATTTCAGCCACGTCCAGATCGAATTCTTTCTTCGCTTTGAGCATTGCAAAGCCTTCGGCAAAGGCTTGCATCATGCCGTACTCGATGCCGTTGTGGAGCATTTTGGTGTAGTGGCCAGAGCCAGCTGGGCCGGTGTGCGTCCAGCCGCGAGTCGCGTCGGGAGCCAAGATTTTCATAAATGGTGTGGCGATTTCAGCCGCGTCTTGATCACCACCAAACATCAAACAATAACCATTCTGCAAGCCCCACACGCCACCCGAAACGCCTGCATCAACGAATTTGATGTCCAGCTCAGCCAATTCAGCTGCATGGCGCTGGCTGTCTTTGTACATTGCGTTGGCGCCGTCGATGATCAAGTCGCCAGGCGCGAGCAGGGTTTTCATTTCGGCAAACGCGGCTTCAGAAATATCACCCGATGGCAGCATCAGCCACACGACGCGTGGCGTTGGCAGCGCAGCGATCAATTCAGGCACAGAAGCAAAGGCACGGAAGTTGGCTTCTTCTTTTGCCAAGCCTTCACGCGTCTCAGCGCTGACATCAAAGCCAAACACATTGGCTCCGCCACGCGCGAGACGGCGCGCCATATTGCCGCCCATTTTGCCCAAACCGATCATTGCGATATTCATTGTGTAGTCCCTTCTAGGTGTCCAACTGCGGACGGATAGCCCGTAGTGTGCCTGTAGCCAGTAATCATTCGTACCCGTATTTTCTAGCAAGACAGGCCGCACGCCAAGCCAGTTTTGCACTAATTGCCTAATTAATTTACTGAATTCAGCGTTTTTGCCGCAAATACGCATGAAATCACTACAGCTTATCGGCCATGCATCACTTTGGAACTACTCCCTTTCAGCCAAAAGCAGTGACACAAAATTTGACCTGCATTAAAACCATGCAGGCGCGCTGGCTCTAAGCTGCACTTTCTGCATACCGCTAGAAAATCGGGATATTGCGATGTCCGCAGCCACACTGCCTGAACTGATTTGCCCTGCCGGCAGCCTGCCTGCACTGAAAGCCGCCGTTGATCACGGTGCCGATGCGGTGTATCTGGGGTTCAAAAATGCCACCAATGCCCGCAATTTTGCCGGGCTCAATTTTACCGATGCACAAATCCGCAGCGGCATCGACTACGCCCAATCACGCGGTCGCGAAGTGCTGGTGGCGATCAATACCTACGCCCAGGCCGGTCGCGTCAAAGAATGGCACGCCGCGATTGATGCCGCTGCCGACGCCGGGGCCAATGCGGTGATCCTGGCCGATTTGGGCTTGCTCGATTACGCAATGCGTGTGCATCCGCAACTCAATCGCCATTTGTCGGTACAAGGCTCGGCGACCAATTTTGAGGCCGTGAATCTGGCGCAGGATTATTTCGGCATTCGCCGCGCCGTGCTACCGCGCGTGCTGACTTTACCGCAGGTTGAATTCGTCATTAAAAACACGACGGTCGAGATTGAAGTCTTCGGCTTTGGCAGCTTATGCGTGATGGCCGAAGGCCGCTGCATTCTGTCGAGCTACGCAACGGGCGAATCGCCTAATACCCATGGGGTGTGTTCGCCTGCAAGCCATGTGCAATGGCTGCCACAGGGCAATACCATGGATACACGACTCAATGGCATATTGATCGATCATTTCGAGGCTGGCGAGCCTGCCGGTTATCCCACGCTGTGCAAAGGGCGTTTTGAAGTAAATGACGCCACTTACTACGCCCTGGAAGAACCGACCAGCCTGAATGCCTTGTCGGTGTTGCCCGAGCTATTACGTATTGGCGTGCGCGCCATCAAAGTGGAAGGCCGCCAGCGCAGCCCGGCCTATACAGCAGAAGTCACTAAAACATTGCGCGCCGCGCTTGATGCCGCCGCTGACGCGCGCTACACGGTCAAGCCCGCGTGGCAGCAGACGCTGAGCAAGGTCTCCGAAGGCCACCAGCAAACACTGGGAGCCTATAGCCGGCCATGGCGCTAAGCGGCAGCCCTTTGCCCCTTGCGCGAGCGAGCCTGACGTACGGGTTTGACAGGAATGGATGGAATAAAGATATGTTTGGCAAACAGCGTGGCCGAAGCGGTTGCACCCAGCACGATCACCAGATAAGTCACCATAAAACCGGAGTAACCTAGGATGGCAGTCAAAGGACGGGCAATACCCAGAAAAGCGGCAAAAACCCAGGATGCACCTGATAAAGCACCCAGCATGAGCATCAGGTAAATACGGCGGTGCGCCAGCTGATTCAGATCGGTTTTCTGCGCAAAATGCGGCAGGACAAAACGATGCAATAAATAACCATTGATGCTCAAAATGCTCACCACGGTTAATTTGGCGATGAGTTTGGGCTTGGCGACTAATTCGGCCCAAGAAGGAAAATGACCAAAATCAATCGCAATAATGCTCAAACCCGTTAGCCAGAGAAAACCCAGCGCAATACAGGCTACGCGGCTTAAATCATGCAATGCCGCACGCTCCTGATCATTGAGCACACCGCGTTTGAGCAGGAATTTGACATCGGATAATAAAATAGCCCCCAAGGCCACGCAGCAAGCCAGTAAATGTGGGAATAGCACCAGGACGCGCAATGAACTTTCTGTCATTTATTTTCTCATTACTGTTTTTTTAAGCATATGCTTTGCAAAATTAGACCATTTCAGCAGCGCAAGGCGCAGCAGATTTTATGTGATGTAGTTCACTTAAAATAAATTACATTCAGGTTTTCGAATATTGCCAGGAAACTGAAATACATCCAATTGATTTATATCGTTAATTTCTTACTCAGATGATCGCGAACCTTCGCCCAGTAGCAATCGCATCAAATATTACTGTTGTAGAAAGTTCCCAAACCCACACAATTGGTATCAATATGCAATTGACCCTAGGTCCTTTACTCTATTACTGGCCCAAGCAAGAGGTACTCGATTTTTACGCGCAAGCGGCCGATTGGACACTGGCCAGCATCTATCTGGGTGAAGTCGTCTGCGCACGGCGACATGAATTGCGCACAGCCGACTGGTTGGCGCTGGGCACCGAGCTGGCGCAAAGCGGCAAGCAAGTCATCTACAGCTCGCAAGCCGTGCTGGAATCGGGCTCTGATCTATCCAGCCTGCGCAAACTCGCCCAAGCAGGCGGCTTATTGGAAGCGAATGATTTAGGTGCGATTCGCATCGCCCGCGAGGCCGGGATCGCCTACGTCGCCGGACCGCATTTAAATATCTACAATGGCCCGGCACTCGATTGGCACGCCAATGCAGGCGCCACACGCTGGGTAGCCCCGTTGGAAGCCAGCGCAAAGACTGTGGCCGCCATTCTGGCTGAAAAAACGCTGACGATTGAAACCGAGATTTTTGCGCATGGCCGACTGCCGCTGGCGTTTTCAGCCCGCTGCTTTACCGCCCGCCACTTTGATCTAAGTAAGGATGCGTGTGAGTTTAAATGCATCGAACACGCCGATGGCATGTTGCTCAAGACTCGCGAGGGGCAGGATTTCCTGCGCATCAATGGTATTCAAACCCAATCGGCCGCCTGTCATGCATTGATTAATGATGTGCCACAACTGCGCAATATCGATTATCTGCGCATCAGCCCACAAGCAGGGTATACCGCTGAAATCATTGCTACCTATGACTCACAGATCAATACCCAGCAATATACAGCCAACTGGACACAGATTAATCCGGAAGGTCTGGTCAATGGCTACTGGCATGGTCAGGCAGGCATTCACTCTACGCCTGAGGTGTTGACATGAAAATCCCCCCAACTTTGATCCGCGTCCTACAACGTTTACCCGAAGCGCCGCCCGCTTTTGCAGTGGTAGCAGCACTCAATCTGGTACGTCGGCAACTGTGGCCCGAAGAAGACTTTGCCTGGCTAGAAGGTCGCACGGTACGATTGCAAGCCAGCGACATCGGCTGCGGGCTCTCGTATAGTTTTCAGCGCGGGCGCTTTGTCACCAGCACGCAAACGCCAGATGTGATCTTTGGCGCGAGCTTGGCCGATTACTGGATTATCGCTCGCCGCCAAGAAGACCCCGACACGCTGTTTTTCCAGCGTCGCTTAAGTATCTGCGGCGATACTGAGCTGGGTTTACAGCTAAAAAACCTGATGGATGCAACCGATTTCTCGCCGCTATTCGAAAAAATCCCGCAGGCAATCCGCCTACGATTTGGCATATGATATTCGCATCAAACAAAAAGCCCTACTCAGCGAGTTGGGCTTTTTTCATACCTTTTCATACCGTAGATAGCAAAAGACCCAGCTCATTGAGCTGGGTCTGTATGGGGAGTTTGGCAATGACCTACTTTCACACGGGCAATCCGCACTATCATCGGCGCTGAGGCGTTTCACTGTCCTGTTCGGGATGGGAAGGAGTGGGACCACCTCGCTATGGTCACCAAACAAAACTGGATGTCTTTCGTGTCCGATATTCTGGCTCACCAAAAACGAAATTTTGTTTAAATTACTGTCTTGCTGTTACTTAATAACGACAAATACCCAGCTCACCGAGCTGGGTATTTGAATAGCGGAGTCTGGCAATGACCTACTTTCACACGGGCAATCCGCACTATCATCGGCGCTGAGGCGTTTCACTGTCCTGTTCGGGATGGGAAGGAGTGGGACCACCTCGCTATGGTCACCAGACAAAACTGGGTGAGTTAACTGCTTGGGCTCTGGCCTTCACAATCACTCGAAATCAATAGAAGAAGTAATCTTATTTCTCTTAACTCACATTTACAATCTGGGTCGATTGCACCTGTCGCTTAACGCGTCTCAGGTTATAGGATCAAGCCTCACGGGCAATTAGTATCGGTTAGCTTAACGTATTACTACGCTTCCACACCCGACCTATCAACGTCCTGGTCTCGAACGATCCTTTAGAGGTCTTAAAGACCTAGGGAAGTCTCATCTTGAGGCTAGTTTCGCGCTTAGATGCTTTCAGCGCTTATCTATTCCCGACTTAGCTACCCGGCAATGCCACTGGCGTGACAACCGGTACACCAGAGGTCAGTCCACTCCGGTCCTCTCGTACTAGGAGCAGCCCCCCTCAAACTTCCAACGCCCACTGCAGATAGGGACCAAACTGTCTCACGACGTTTTGAACCCAGCTCACGTACCACTTTAAATGGCGAACAGCCATACCCTTGGGACCGGCTACAGCCCCAGGATGTGATGAGCCGACATCGAGGTGCCAAACTCCGCCGTCGATGTGAACTCTTGGGCGGAATCAGCCTGTTATCCCCGGAGTACCTTTTATCCGTTGAGCGATGGCCCTTCCATTCAGAACCACCGGATCACTATGTCCTGCTTTCGCACCTGCTCGACTTGTCGGTCTCGCAGTTAAGCCGCCTTTTGCCATTACACTATCAGTACGATGTCCGACCGTACCTAGGCGACCTTCGAGCTCCTCCGTTACAATTTGGGAGGAGACCGCCCCAGTCAAACTGCCTACCATGCACGGTCCCCGATCCGGATAACGGACCAAGGTTAGAACCTCAAAGGGGTCAGGGTGGTATTTCAAGGACGGCTCCACTGAAACTAGCGTTCCAGCTTCAAAGCCTCCCACCTATCCTACACAAACCACTTCAAAGTCCAATGCAAAGCTACAGTAAAGGTTCACGGGGTCTTTCCGTCTAGCAGCGGGGAGATTGCATCTTCACAAACACTTCAACTTCGCTGAGTCTCGGGAGGAGACAGTAGGGCCATCGTTACGCCATTCGTGCGGGTCGGAACTTACCCGACAAGGAATTTCGCTACCTTAGGACCGTTATAGTTACGGCCGCCGTTTACTGGGACTTCAATCAAGAGCTTGCACCCCATCATTTAATCTTCCAGCACCGGGCAGGCGTCACACCGTATACATCCACTTTCGTGTTAGCACAGTGCTGTGTTTTTGATAAACAGTCGCAGCCCTCATTTCTCTGCGGCCTCATTTAGCTCCGGTTGTACACCTTCACTGACTAGAGGCACACCTTCTCCCGAAGTTACGGTGTCAATTTGCCGAGTTCCTTCTCCCGAGTTCTCTCAAGCACCTTAGAATTCTCATCCTACCCACCTGTGTCGGTTTGCGGTACGGTTCGATATTAGCTGAAGCTTAGTGGCTTTTCTTGGAAGCAGGGTATCGCTCACTTCGTCTACAAGTAGACTCGTCATCACGCCTCAGTGTTAAAGCAGCCCGGATTTGCCTAAGCCACACACCTACACGCTTAAACCAACTCTTCCAACCGTTGGCTGAGGTAACCTTCTCCGTCCCCACATCGCACTAATACCAAGTACAGGAATATTAACCTGTTTCCCATCGACTACGCATTTCTGCCTCGCCTTAGGGGCCGACTCACCCTGCGCCGATGAACGTTGCGCAGGAAACCTGGGGTTTTCGGTGAGGGGGCTTTTCACCCCCTTTATCGCTACTCATGTCAGCATTCGCACTTCTGATACCTCCAGCATCCTTCTCAAGACACCTTCACAGGCTTACAGAACGCTCCTCTACCATATGTACATCGTACATATCCGCGTCTTCGGTTATCAATTTGAGCCCCGTTACATCTTCCGCGCAGGACGACTCGACCAGTGAGCTATTACGCTTTCTTTAAATGATGGCTGCTTCTAAGCCAACATCCTGGCTGTCTATGCCTTCCCACCTCGTTTTCCACTTAATTGATCATTTGGGACCTTAGACGGCGGTCTGGGTTGTTTCCCTCTTGTCCCAGGACGTTAGCACCCCAGGACTGTCTCCCATGCTCGCACTTGACGGTATTCAGAGTTTGCCATGGTTTGGTAAGTCGCGATGACCCCCTAGCCATAACAGTGCTTTACCCCCGTCAGTGATACATGAGGCACTACCTAAATAGTTTTCGAGGAGAACCAGCTATTTCCAAGTTTGTTTAGCCTTTCACCCCTAGCCACAGCTCATCCCCTGACTTTGCAACGTCAGTGGGTTCGGACCTCCAGTGCGTGTTACCGCACCTTCATCCTGGCCATGGCTAGATCACTTGGTTTCGGGTCTACGCCCAGCAACTGTGCGCCCTATTCGGACTCGGTTTCCCTACGCCTCCCCTATTTGGTTAAGCTTGCTACTGAACGTAAGTCGCTGACCCATTATACAAAAGGTACGCAGTCACAGAACAAGTCTGCTCCCACTGTTTGTATGCATCCGGTTTCAGGTTCTATTTCACTCCCCTCCCGGGGTTCTTTTCGCCTTTCCCTCACGGTACTGGTTCACTATCGGTCGATGATGAGTATTTAGCCTTGGAGGATGGTCCCCCCATCTTCAAACAGGATTTCTCGTGTCCCGCCTTACTTGTCGTACGCTTAGTACCACAATTGTGTTTTCATATACGGGGCTATCACCCACTATGGCCGGACTTTCCATTCCGTTCTATTAACACGACTGTTATCACGTACAGGCTCTTCCCATTTCGCTCGCCACTACTTTGGGAATCTCGGTTGATTTCTTTTCCTGCGGTTACTTAGATGTTTCAGTTCACCGCGTTCGCTTCACATGAGCTATGTATTCACTCAAGGATGACCCAAAAGGGCCGGGTTTCCCCATTCGGAAATCGTGGGATCAAAGCACTTTGCCAGCTCCCCCACGCTTATCGCAGGCTATCACGTCCTTCGTCGCCTATCATCGCCAAGGCATCCACCAGATGCACTTATTCGCTTGATCCTATAACCTCAAACACGTTTTACCGTACTCTTGGTCAGAGTTTCGTATTTACGACTTGTTGAATGGTTTCTCAGGCCATTCAACGCTGATCTTTCGATCAGAGATACAATCAACCCAATTTATTACTGTCAGAACTGGCATTCACCAATTCTCACATTGTTTAATTAGGAGATATTACTTCTTCTATTTTGTTAAAGAACGATACAGATGCCAAAGGCATTCTGATTTAAGAAACCAGAACAAAATAAACAAATCAGAATTAATTCTGCTTGCTTACTGAATTCTAAATTCTCAAGAGAGACTTTCGCCGTAGGCGTAGTGCCCACCGCAAGGTGTGGTGGAGGATGACGGGATCGAACCGACGACCCCCTGCTTGCAAAGCAGGTGCTCTCCCAACTGAGCTAATCCCCCAATCTGGCATTTCTAAGCTGTTTCCACTTACAAGGTAAATGGTGGGTCAAGCTGGAATCGAACCAGCGACCCCCGCCTTATCAAGACGGTGCTCTAACCGACTGAGCTACTGACCCAGCTTCCAACCAAGTCCGTAACCCTGCAATGAATTGCTTCATTGCTCAGCTACTTTCTCTGTATCTTCAAACTCTACAGCCGATGAGTGTGAGTACTTGACCCGAAGGTCTTTTCTCTTGAAAGGAGGTGATCCAGCCGCAGGTTCCCCTACGGCTACCTTGTTACGACTTCACCCCAGTCATGAATCCCACCGTGGTAAGCGGCCTCCTTACGGTTAGCCTACCTACTTCTGGTGAAACCCACTCCCATGGTGTGACGGGCGGTGTGTACAAGGCCCGGGAACGTATTCACCGCGACATGCTGA
>NZ_VIRW01000020.1 GCF_009760905.1 Chitinibacter sp. GC72
ACTGTCCCGGTTCTGCCACTTGTGAATGGTATCGACGGAGACGTTATAGCGTGCAGCCAGTTCGGCCTGAGTGCCGGTCGCTTGCTGAATTTCCCTGCGAATGGCAGGCGTGGTGCGGGCGTTTTTGTGTAATTGGACGATCATGTTGTCTGGGCCTTGAGCGTTGCCAGAAGCTTACCTAAACTCTCGCGAGCTAGGGCAAGTTTCCAGATGCGTTTACTCAGGCAATCGTCCGGGATGCGACACATACAGCACAAGGGTATTACTCTGTAGCGCAGACTACAATTGCCCGACAGAGCAATACCCATCAGGCGCTAATCCATAAATTCATACAAATGATCGCGCACATCCTGATCAGGCTTAAAGCCCGCGACGCATTCTTGCAGAATTTCGATAATCCGCCGCGAGTCATTCGCCGCACAGGCCGCTCCCAGATCAGCCATCACCAGTGACAATTCATCCGGGCTTAAACAACCTTCATTGGCCTTCATAATTCGCGGGTGCTCGGTACCGCTGACATTATCACCAATCAGCAATTCTTCATACAGCTTCTCGCCGGGACGCAGGCCGGAAAACTCGATGGCAATATCGCCGTGCGGCGTCGTATCATCTTTGACCTTAAAGCCACTCAGGTGAATCATGCGGCGTGCCAAATCGACAATCCGCACCGGCTTGCCCATATCCAGCACAAACACCTCGCCATTCCCACCCATCGCCCCGGCCTGAATCACCAGCTGCGAAGCTTCCGGAATGGTCATAAAGAAGCGGTTGATTTCCGGATGAGTCACTTTCACCGGGCCACCCGCAGCAATCTGCTTGCGAAATACCGGCACCACCGAGCCACTCGAACCGAGCACATTGCCAAATCTAACCATGCAGAAGCGGGTTGAAGACTGCTTGCTTAAGGCAAATGCCTGCAAAATCAGCTCTGACATCCGCTTACTCGCCCCCATGACATTGGTCGGGCGCACAGCCTTGTCGGTGGAAATAAGCACAAACAGTTCAACGCCAGCCTCAATGGCAGCAGAGGCCGCAGCGTGAGTACCAAAGGTGTTATTCAAAATTCCTTCAGTGACATTAAACTCAACCAGCGGGACATGCTTGTAGGCTGCTGCGTGATAGACCGAGTTCACCTCATAGCGCGACATAATCGCCGCCAAACGCATCGCATTCTGTACCGACCCCAGTACCGGATGCAGTGAAATTTCCAAGCCCTGATCACGAATGCTATGGATTAACTCCTGCTCAATTGAATACAGGGCGAACTCGGATAATTCATACAATACCAGCGCGCTAGGCTGATTTTTAATGATCTGCCGGCATAATTCGGCGCCAATCGAGCCACCTGCACCTGTGACCATCACCACTTTGCCGCTGATATTTCTGCGCAGCAGCTCTTTATTGGGAGGTACCGGCTCTCTGCCCAAGAGTTCGTCCACCCCCACCTGTCTGGCTTCGATTGGCCGGATTTCGGTATTCACCAGATCGGCCATGCTTGGCAATATCCGCACTTCTACCGCAAGTGGCTCAAGCTGATTGACCAGCTCGATCTGGCGCGAACGCGAAGCTGATGGAATCGCCAGTAATACCTGCGATACTTCCTGATACTCGATTTGTTGCAGCATCTGCTCATTGCTGAACACCTTCAAGCCGCCAATCTGCAAACCTTGCTGCTCGACTGCATCATCAACAAAGCCTATCGGCTCGTATTCATGGCCTGCGCGCAAAGCCACGGCAAGCTGGCGGCCTGCATTGCCTGCACCATAAATCAAAACCCGCTTTCGCTCGGCAGCAAAAGGAGCGAATTTGCGCAAAATGGAGCGGGCGGCAAAGCGGCTAGAAATGATAATAATTAGAGCCAGCAGCCAGTAAATCAGCAATGAGCCACGTGGCACGCCGGTAATCTGGAATAGCTGTAGAGCGGCAACAAAAAAAAGTGTGGCCAAGGTTACTGCGGTCAGGATGGTGATTACCGCCCGGTCTTCAATGTAGCGGATCACTGCGCGATACAGACCAAAGCGGATAAAAAGCGGCGCAGCAATAATAGAGGGAAGTAAGAATACCCACCAGTCATATTGCAGTGGATAAGTCCAGTTGTCCAAGCGCAAGGAGATGGCGGCCCATAATGCCAAGGGTAAAAGTACAAAGTCTGCAGCCAGAATAATCAGGCTTTTGATGATGCGGGGCAATGCTACTGCTTTCATTAACATATCAAACACGTTAATCCAGTATTAGTCCGGCAATTACACAGGGCAAATTGACAAAAAACCTTTTAATAACAATATCGTACATCTGTTTAAGCGCTCAGATTAAGCGAGGGGTGTCTTTTCTGCGCGTGATATCATAATCAGTGTGAAACGCCTTCTCGCCGGAGCACTTTAAACAGTGTTAAAAAAATAATTTTAATATCAAACCAGAGCGATTTTCTTTGCAGGTATTCTACATCGAATTGGACTTTCTTAGGGATTGGCAACTCGTCACGCCCATTAATTTGCGCCCATCCAGTTAGCCCCGGTAAAAGCTGGTGAACCCCTGATGAAGTTCGTAACGCAATCAGATCGGTTTGATTGAATAAGGCAGGCCTTGGGCCGACAAAACTCATTTGCCCAGTTAATATGCACCATAATTGCGGCAATTCATCCAAACTGGATTTACGCAAGAAGTGTCCAATCGGCGTCAAGTATCGATCAGGATTATCAAGTAGATGAGTAGCCAACTCAGGGGTGTTGGTACGCATGGTGCGAAATTTGGGCATCCGGAAGAGTTGATTGTTCAGACCAACTCGATCTGACCAATACAATACCGGACCGCAAGAGGTAGCTTTGACCCAGATGGCAATCACCACTATCGGTAAAAAAAACAGGGTGAGCAAAACCATTGCAAATGCAATGTCCAGTAAACGTTTCATTATGTAATCCGCATGGTTTTCATACAGCCGCTCAGCGCTGTGATCGATAGAATCTAGCTGTGTCTTCCAGCGCCTGCATCATCGTAAGCGGTGGACGCCACTGCAATGTCCGGCAAGTTTTTTCGATATCAAGCAACAGGGAATCACATAAACGGCTGGCGATATTTTTTCTCCCCAGCAAAAATGCCAAACCCCTGAATAAACTCACCGGCACATAAAATAATCGGGCAGGCACTTTCAAAGCAAATGCCAGACGCCTGATCAATTCTGGCGTCGAAACATCTTCGCCGTCACTGACCAGAAAAACCTGATTGGATGCCGCAGGATGGTGTGCGCAGGTCCAGATTAAATCGAGCAGATTTTCCAGAGCGACCAAGCTACGCCGGTTGCTGATCGCACCGAGCGGTAGCGGTATACCACGCATAATCGCCCTGACTAACAGATCAAAATTGGCCTTAACCCCGGCACCATAGACGAGCGGCGGGCGAATGATCACCACCTGCATACCGGCCGTTCTGGCCAACTCAAGCAAACCTTGCTCAGCTTCATATTTTGAGATGGCATAAGCATCTTCCGGTTTAGGCTGATCATCGGCGCTAAACGGCAAGCCATCACGATTTTTTTCGCCATGTACCTTGATCGAGCTGATAAAGATAAAGCGCCTGACCCCGGCCTGAGCCGCTTGACGGGCTAGATTGATAGTGCCTTCCACATTCACTTTTCTATATTCAGCCAGTGGATTGATTGCATCATCAGCAAGCAGATGAACACGTGCAGCCGTGTGGACAACAACCCCAACCCCTGGCAGCAATGCTTGCCAGTCGGTTTGCCCATCCATGGCAGGCATGATGACAGAATCGCCAACCGCTCGCCTTGCAACGGCACAATATTGCACCCCCTGGCGTTTGAGCATGGCAATGAAACCCTGACCGACAAATCCGGTCGCTCCGGTCACTAGAAATTTGTCCGACATATCAGCGAAGTAGCGCGATAAATAAAATAAAGCCGAGCCTATCCCGAAAGCGCCGTCGGCAATTGGCAGCAGCCATGATTAGACGCAATCGATTGAAACAGCCCATTTGATTCAACCAATGAATCGGGGGCGCGCTAGCTAACTCCAACATCTCTGCGATGCACCGAATTTGTCGGAGATACCAGCCATCACGCAGCTTGCCTATGCGCTTGAACGCGGCCCGTACGCCCTGGTTGATCCCGACCACATTATTGGCATGCTGACGATAGTGCATCATGGGTACCCGGTCGATATACCACAATAAACCCAGATTGCGAGCCCAAGCGTAAATCAGCCAGTCATGCAAAACAATATCTGCGGATGCGGCTTGCTTGGCGCGCAAAAACTGCTGCAACTGACATGCCGCGTTAATCTGCATCACATAAGTGCAACCGGGCCCGGCAGCCTCGAACAGGTAATCCCATTGTCTTTGAGCTTGCGCTTTGTTGATCAGCATTTTTCGCCCATCAGGCCAAAATGCCAACACATTACCTGAATAAATATCGGCTTTAAGGCGCTCAAGTGTGTCTGCGGCGCGCTTGAGCTTCCCAGGAAACCAAAGATCGTCCTGATCAGCCAGCGCGATATAGTCAAAACAGGAAAAAGAGACATCTCGAATCAGGCGGAAGAAATTGCCTGCAGCGCTGCCAAATCTATCGTCGCGGGGGAGAAGAACAATCTGGTCATGGCTGCAGGACTGCAAATATTCCCAGGTGCCATCAGTCGAACCATCATCACTGATGAATAGCGTTACGGCCAGATTCTCTTGCTGCAAAATCGATTCGATCTGGGCTTTGACATATGCCATGCCATTGCAGGTGGCCATTAACACCGCGACACGCCGCGTCTTCAAGTCCAGCTCCCTGCGCCATCATCAGCAAAATGCATATGTCTTACCTAGATGATCAATCGGCACGCAGGGCAGCATGGTCATCACTTTACTCAAACGAATCAGCCGATTTGAATACGATGCCGACCTGATCTTTGGCTGACAAACTTGGTGCCGCTGCCAGCTCAGGCCATGTAATAGCCAGATCTTGATCATTCCACAGCAAGCTGCGTTCATGCTCTGGAAACCAGTAATCTGTCGTTTTATACAGAAATTCGGCCACTTCGCTCACCACAACAAAGCCATGAGCAAACCCTTCCGGAACCCAGAGCTGGCGTTTGTTTTCCTCACTGAGCGTCACCCCCACCCACTGGCCAAATGTGGCTGAAGACTTGCGCAAATCCACCGCTACATCGAAGACTTCGCCGCGTGTACAACGCACCAGTTTTCCTTGCGGGTGCTGGATCTGATAATGCAGGCCGCGCAAAACACCTTTGACCGATTTGCTGTGGTTGTCTTGTACAAATTCAACTTTACGACCAATCGCTTCTTCAAATCTGGCGTGATTAAAACTCTCGTAAAAGAAACCACGGTCATCACCAAATACTTTGGGCTCGATAATCTTGACGTCGGGAATAGCGGTGTCAATGACATTCATATTTAAAATACCTTTTCCAGAATCATGCGCAGCAAATATTGGCCGTAGGCATTTTTCTTCAGCGGCTGCGCCAATTGCTCAACTTGCGCTGCGTCAATCCAGCCCTGGCGATAGGCGATTTCTTCCGGACAGCAGACTTTCAGCCCCTGGCGCGCTTCAATCGTCTGAATAAACTGGCTGGCTTCCAGCATGGATTCATGGGTGCCGGTATCGAGCCAGGCATAGCCACGGCCCATGGTTTGCACGTCCAACTGGCCTTGGGCGAGATACACACCGTTGACATCGGTGATTTCCAGCTCGCCACGCGGCGAGGGTTTGATATTTTTGGCAATTTCAACGACCTGATTGTCGTAGAAATACAGGCCGGTCACTGCGTAATTGGACTTTGGCTGCTGTGGCTTTTCTTCAATCGACAAAGCTTTGCCACTTGCATCAAAATCCACGACGCCGTAGCGCTCAGGGTCATGCACATGGTAGGCAAATACACTGGCACCCTGCTCTTTGGCTGCAGCTTCTTTGAGCAATCCGGCAAATTCATGCCCGTAGAAAATATTATCTCCCAGCACCAGCGCGACATTGTCCTGACCGATGAAGTCTTCGCCGATGATAAATGCCTGCGCCAAGCCATCTGGGCTAGCTTGCACAGCATATTGCAACTTGAGCCCCCACTGGCTGCCGTCGCCGAGCAATTGCTCGAAACGCGGCGTGTCTTGCGGGGTTGAGATGATCAGGATATCGCGAATCCCCGCGAGCAGCAGGGTGCTCAGCGGGTAGTAGATCATCGGTTTGTCGTAGATCGGCAGGAGTTGTTTCGAAACTGCGATCGTGGCGGGAAATAGGCGTGTACCCGATCCACCCGCGAGAATAATGCCTTTACGATTGGCCATTGTGTGTGTCCTGAAATTGAAGTTACGGCAGCGCATTTATCCTTGCTTGAGCAAGGTCATCACCTGATGCACGCCTGCTTGCCACATCGGCAAGCTTAAGCCAAATGCCGTCTGGATTTTTTGCGTATCTAAGCGCGAATTGGCAGGGCGTGGCGCGGGTACTGGGTAGTCGCTACTCGGAATCGCTTTAATATCGTGACTAGCAATCTTGAGGGTATAGCCCTGCAGGGCAGATATATCATTAACTAGCGAAGCATACCCATGCCAGCTGGTTTCTCCGCCGGCAACCAGGTGGTAAGTGCCGTAGGCAAATCCGGCTTGGTCGGCACAACGCAGATACTGCGCAATAATTTGCGCCGTCACATCGGCCAGCAGGCTAGCTGAAGTTGGCGCGCCAAACTGATCGGCTACCACGCTGAGCGCTTCACGCTGCTGCATCAGCCGCAGCATGGTTTTCAGAAAGTTGCCACCATGTGCGCCAAAGACCCAGCTGGTGCGGAAGATCAAGTGGCGCGGGTGGGCGGCCGCTACGGCCAGCTCGCCAGCCAGCTTGGTTTTACCGTAAACCGACTGCGGATTGGGTGTATCGGTTTCGCTATACCAACCGTCTTTATTGCCGTCAAACACGTAATCGGTCGAATAGTGAATCAACAATGCACCCTGCTTGGCGGCTTCTTCGGCGAACACTTGGGGTGCAGTGGCGTTCAGCGCTGTGGCGAACTCAACTTCGGATTCAGCTTTATCGACTGCGGTATGCGCGGCAGGGTTAACAATAATGTCGGGGCGAACGCGCTGCACCAGCTCACGAATGGCCTCTGGATTACTCAGATCACATTCTTCACGATCAACCGCAACAATTTCGCCGAGAACGGCGAGGCTGCGTTGCAGTTCAAATCCGACCTGGCCATTTTTGCCCGTGACCAATATCTTGGGTATTGCCTGAGAAGCCATGATTAGGCTCCGTACTGGGTTGATACCCACTCACGGTATGCACCGCTGGTGACGTTTTTCACCCAGTCTTGATTGGCCAAGTACCATTCCACCGTTTTACGGATGCCCGATTCGAAGGTTTCGGCCGGTTTCCAGCCCAATTCACGTGCGAGCTTCGTCGCATCAATCGCGTAGCGGCGATCATGGCCCGGACGATCGGTCACATAAGTAATCTGCTCAGCGTAGCCTTGGCCATCCGTGCGCGGCTGCAATTGATCGAGCAGGCTGCAAATGGTTTTCACCACATCCAGATTGGCTTTTTCGTTCCAGCCGCCGACGTTATACGTTTCACCTACTTTACCCGCTTCCAATACGCGGCGGATTGCAGAGCAATGGTCTTTCACATACAACCAATCGCGGATTTGCTGGCCATCGCCATAAATCGGCAGTGGCTTGCCATTGAGCGCATTCAAAATCACCAGCGGAATCAATTTTTCTGGGAAATGGTATGGGCCATAGTTGTTTGAGCAATTGGTCGTTAACACAGGCAAACCGTAGGTGTGGTGCCAGGCCCGAACGAGGTGATCTGAAGCCGCTTTAGAAGCAGAGTACGGGCTGTTGGGCTCGTAGGTATTGGTTTCAGAAAACGGCGGATCATTGGCCTCGAGCGTGCCATACACTTCATCAGTTGAAACATGCAAGAAGCGGAAGGTTGCTTTGTCATCGGCTGGCAGCTCATTCCAATAAGCGCGCACGCTTTCGAGCAGATTGAAAGTACCAACCACATTAGTCTGGATGAAATCACCAGGGCCGTGAATGGAGCGATCCACATGCGATTCAGCCGCAAAATTAATCACCGCGCGAGGTTTGTGCTCGGCCAGCAAACGGCCAATCACGTCGCGATCACCAATATCGGCACGCACAAAAACATGCCGGGTATCGCCCTGCAGCCCTTGCAGGGTGTCGAGGTTACCGGCATACGTCAGTTTATCGACATTGACCACGGCTTCATCCGTACCCGCCAGCCAGTCCAACACAAAATTACCGCCGATAAATCCAGCGCCGCCTGTAACTAAAATTGTCATTTATAACGCATCCAATCAATGTGCAGCCGTGCAAATCCACCGCTCTAATTAATTCATCATGATGCCGCCCCTAGCACAAGGCACAAAGTCGGCTAAATTTAGGCAGCGATACCGCAGACGGGCTGCATAGCCCAGTTCAAATTCTCAAATCATGCTCAAGCCCGACAGCCCAAATACAAGGCGGCTTGGTATTTAGCTTACAGATCGCAAATACAAGCCGCACATTCTACCTAATCTGTATCAAATTCATACTCGATTAAAGGCAAAAACCCGCAAAAGTGCGGGTTTTGGATGATAAACATCAAGTCAGCCAGATAAAGCCATGAGCAAAGCCGAAGGCCGGGCTATTAAAAGGCAAACTGCAGTGTATTCACTCGAAAGCGGGGCAAATTGTAATCAAAAACCTGCTTGGGCTTGACTGCAGTTTTACCCTGGACAAATAAGGTAGCATGCATTATTGGCTCTTGCCCTAAAATAGCGATCAGGCGGCCTTCCACGGACAATTGCTGCATCAGTTCTGCAGGCACCTCTTCAAATGAAGCTGCGGCAATAATCACATCAAACGGTCCCTGCTTGCTAGTCAGGGTTGTCCCTACTTCAATACTGACATTTTTAATCCCTGCAGCCTTGAGCGCTGCATTGGTCAGCTCGGCTTGCTTGGTGTCTGCCTCGATGACCACTACCTGCGCACAGAGGCCAGCAGCCAGCGCAGTCAGGTAAGCAGTGCCAGCGCCAACGATCAACACTTTATCAGTTTCTTTCAGTGCCACTTCCTGCAGCAAGCGGGCTTCCACTTTCGGTGCCAGCATCAGTTGGCCATTAGCCAGCGGCAATTCAACATCGACAAAAGCGAGCTCTTTTTTGTCGGCAGGCACAAAGTCTTCGCGGCGGGTATTGAGGACGCGCTCAAGAACTTTGGAGTCCAAAACATTCCATGGGCGGATTTGTTGTTCTACCAGTAAATAACGTGCTTTTTCCCAATCCATGTTTGCGTCACCTCAAAGCTTGGCCGTTCTTGGCCTGTGTTAATCGAATATATCTTGCAATTATCCCACAACTCTTTTAATTTCACATTCATTCATATCGCTAGGGGTTCTGGCTACGTCGTTTTAGCCGGATGAGAAACACCCTTGGAACCTGATCCGGTTAATACCGGCGAAGGGAAGCGAGTGCGTTTAATCCCCCACTCTGTCTCCCCTCGTTCGTATTTCGATCCGATATTTCAGTGGCATATATCGACTTATATCCCCACTGCAAACCGAATGCGTGAATATCATTGGAGACCCTAAAATGAACGCCAAAGTTGAATTTCTAGCCACCGAAGCCGTGGTTGATTCCGCCGCCATCCAGCCTTTACCCAATTCACGCAAAATTTATGTGCAAGGCTCACGCCCCGACATCCAAGTGCCGATGCGTGAAATCAGCCAGGCCGATACGCCAACGATGTTTGGTGGCGAGCAAAACCCGCCGATTTATGTGTATGACTGTTCGGGCGCGTACACCGATCCAAACGCAACCATTGACGTGCGCAAGGGCTTGGCTCCGATTCGCGCGGCATGGATTGCCGAGCGCGATGACACCGAGCAATTGGATGGCATGACCAGCGAATATGGCCGCGCCCGCGAAGCCGACAAGAGCCTTGACGATCTGCGTTTTGAATTACAACGCAAACCGCGTAAAGCCAAACCAGGCAAAAACGTGTCGCAAATGCATTACGCTCGCCAAGGCATCGTGACGCCGGAAATGGAATACGTGGCGATTCGCGAAAATTTGCAGCGCGAAAAATACACTGAAAGCCTGCTGGCGCTGGGCGAGAAAGGCAAAAAGCTCGCCAAAATGATGTTGTTCCAGCATCCGGGGCAAAATTACGGTGCGAATATTCCAGAGAAAATCACACCTGAATTCGTTCGCGATGAAATCGCCGCCGGTCGCGCGATCATTCCAAACAATATCAACCACCCCGAATCCGAGCCGATGATCATCGGCCGCAATTTCCTGGTGAAGATCAACGGCAACATCGGCAATTCGGCCGTCACTTCGTCGATTACCGAAGAAGTCGACAAAATGACTTGGGGCATTCGCTGGGGCGCCGACACGATCATGGATCTGTCGACCGGTAAAAACATCCACGAAACGCGCGAATGGATTTTGCGCAATTCGCCGGTACCGATTGGCACCGTGCCTATTTATCAGGCCTTGGAAAAAGTAAACGGCAAGGCCGAAGATCTGACTTGGGAAATTTTCAAAGACACGCTGATCGAGCAGGCCGAACAAGGTGTTGACTACTTCACCATCCACGCCGGCGTGTTGCTGCGTTATGTGCCGATGACGGCCAACCGCATGACCGGTATCGTGTCGCGCGGCGGCTCGATCATGGCCAAATGGTGTTTGGCGCACCACAAAGAAAACTTCCTCTACACGCACTTTGAAGAAATTTGCGAGATCATGAAAGCCTACGACGTAGCGTTCTCGCTCGGCGATGGCCTGCGTCCAGGTTCGGTGTGGGATGCGAACGACGAAGCGCAATTGGGCGAGCTCAAAACGCTGGGTGAATTGACGCAAATCGCGTGGAAACACGATGTACAAGTTATGATCGAAGGCCCTGGCCACGTGCCGATGCAATTGATCAAAGAAAATATGGATAAAGAACTGGAATGGTGCCATGAAGCGCCGTTCTACACCCTTGGTCCATTGACGACTGACATTGCCCCCGGTTACGACCACATCACTTCGGCGATTGGCGCAGCGCAAATCGGCTGGTACGGCACCGCAATGCTTTGCTACGTAACACCAAAAGAGCATTTGGGTCTGCCGAACAAAGCCGACGTGAAAGAAGGCATCATTACGTACAAATTGGCCGCCCACGCCGCGGATTTGGCAAAAGGTCATCCGGGCGCGCAGATTCGTGACAATGCCTTGTCAAAAGCGCGTTTTGAATTCCGCTGGGAAGATCAATTCAATATCGGTCTTGATCCAGACCGTGCACGCGAATTCCACGACGAAACCTTGCCGAAAGATAGCGCTAAAGTGGCGCACTTCTGCTCAATGTGCGGCCCGCACTTCTGCTCGATGAAAATCACACAGGATGTGCGCGAATTTGCCGAACAGCAAGGCATCGATGCCGAAGCGGCGCTGACCAAAGGCATGGAAACCAAATCAATTGAATTTATCAAAGGCGGCGCAAAGCTCTACGACAAAGCCTGATCAAATCCAAGTCACACCCAAACAAAAGACCACCTTTCGGTGGTCTTTTTTTTCATTCAATCAGAATGTCTTGCAGAACTCTTTCATGTAGGCGGTGAAATCCGGGCCAACTTCGTGGTGTTTCAGACCCAGCTCGACTGTGGCTTTCAGAAAGCCGATTTTGCTGCCGCAGTCGTAGCGCGTGCCTTGCAGTTTGTGCGCCAAGATGTGTTGTTCTTGCATCAGGGCAAAAATGCCATCGGTCAGCTGAATCTCGCCACCTTTACCGGGCTGGACATTTTGCAGGTGATGGAAAACGCGCGGCGTCAGGATGTAGCGACCGACCACGGCCAGATTGGATGGGGCTTCCTCCGGCTTTGGTTTCTCGACAATATTGCCCACGCGCAGACGGCCCGCGTTTTCACTCACTTCTACAATACCGTAGCTGCCGGTTTCTTCATGGGCGACTTCTTCTACCCCCAGTACCGAGCAGTGCGTATCGCCAAAGACATCAACCATACGCTTCATTTCCGACACGCCGTCACCGTCGATCAGGTCATCAGCCAGAATCACCGCAAATGGCTCGTCGCCGACCACCGGTTTGGCGCACAGCACCGCATGCCCCAGACCCAGCGCTTCGGGCTGGCGGATGTAAATGCAGGTTACTGATTTAGGAATAATGCCGCGCAAGACTTCCAGCAGCTTGGTTTTCTGCTTGGCTTCCAGATCGGCTTCCAGCTCGCCGGCCTTATCAAAGTGATCTTCAATGCTGCGCTTATGGCGGCCTGTGATAAAAATCATTTCGGTAATGCCTGCCGCCAGCGCCTCTTCAACGGCGTACTGGATCAGCGGCTTGTCCACCACGGACATCATTTCTTTCGGGCTAGCCTTGGTCGCGGGCAGAAAACGCGTTCCCATCCCTGCTACGGGGAACACGGCTTTACGGATTTTTTGCATGGTATTTCCTTGAAGAGAGAGGGTATTGTCGAGTAAACCGAGACGCAAGGCTGCGCCCATTACCTGATCGGCCTGCTTGAGATTGAGCACCTCAGGCCACTGGGAAACGGCAGAACGCCCTAGCCCGAGCGCATCGGCCAGGCGGGTTTGGCTACCAAAAAGGCGCAGTGCTTCAGATTTTTGCATATCCAACATGTTCAATTAATTGGACACACAAGTCAATCGCGAAAATAAAATTTATTTGTTTAAAATTTTAAACAAGCCAAAAGCTTTACCTAGACAAACAAACCACCGGCATACTTGGCAAGGTATACCCCTGTAAAGCAAATGAAAAAACAGCTACAGCCCTATACCCACCCCAATAAATCTAGCCACCATGGTTACTCGTGCAAATTATCACCGTGACCAAGCTCACAGCACAGACCACAGCAAGCACCAATCAAATGGCCCTAGCCCAGCAAAGCGAGCAATTGCGCCTCGTCCAGCACCGCAACACCCAGCTCCTGCGCTTTATCCAGCTTGCTGCCCGCGGCCTCACCCGCAACCACAAAGCTGGTTTTTTTCGAGACGCTGCCGGAGACTTTGCCTCCTGCCGCTTCGATCAGTGCTTTGGCTTCGTCCCGACCCAGCGTGGGCAGCGTGCCAGTCAACACCAGCGTTTTACCGGCAAAAACGCCCTGCTCGGCGGCGCTGTCAGCCGGGATTTGCGCCAGCCAATCCAGACGCAGCTGGTCAAGCTGCGCCAGCACGCCGGGGTTGGCAGCCAGCCAGCCTTGTAGCGATTGCGCCACCTCCAGCGGTAAGCCAGCGTCCTGCAGACGACCCTGGCTGAATTCATGCAGATCAGCCAGCTGCGCCAAGCCGGTGCATACCTGCGTGGCTCGTGTCAGCGTGAGCTTGGGGATGTCGAGCGCCGCCAGAATGGCGGGCAGCGTCAGGCGCTCGCGCAGCGCCGGTTGCGGCGCATGTTCGCCCTGCGGCTCGACACCGCTGGTCAGCAATTGGGCCACCACCGTGCGGTTGTGCTCTTCGGCAAAAAAGTCGGCAATTGCGACGGCAACTGTCGCCCCAATATCGGGCAACAGCCGCAATATCGCCGCAGGTGCTTGCTGGATTTTGGCCAAGCTACCCAGATAATCGGCCAATGTTTTGGCGGTCGATTCGCCAACATGGCGGATACCCAGTGCAAAGATCAGCCTCGCTAGCGGCGGTTTGCGACTCGCTTCAATCGCGGCCAGCAGGTTTTCAGCCCACTTCGTCGTCACCTGCCCGGCTTTGACCGTTTCCGGCACCGTTCCAACTCTTTCATCGGCACGGCGTTTCATTTCCAGAAAATCAGCCAGCGTCAGCCGGTATAGATCGGCTGGATTATGCACAAAATCATGCTCCACCAGCTCGTCGATGTAGCGCTCACCCAGCCCGTCGATGTCCATCATGCGGCGGCCAGCAAAGTGCTTCAGCGCTTCTTTGCGCTGAGCCGAGCAGAACAGCCCGCCGGTGCAGCGCACACGCGCCTCATCGGGCTCGCGCACGGTTTTGCTGCCGCACACCGGGCAAACCGGGTGCAACTCCAGAATCCGGTACGCCGGATAATGCGGCGCCTGCGCTGGCGAGAACAGATCGCCCCCGGGAACGGCCTGCATCGGGCGGCGCTCGAGCACCACTGAGACCACTTCGGGGATCACATCGCCTGCGCGACGAACAATCACGGTATCGCCGACGCGAACATCTTTGCGATCAATTTCATCCTGATTGTGCAGCGTGGCGTTGGTGACCGTGACGCCGCCGACGAAGACCGGCGCAAGTCGCGCTACTGGCGTGAGCGAGCCGGTGCGCCCGACCTGAATATCAATCGCCTCAACCACGGTCAGTGCCTCTTGCGCTGGGTATTTGTGCGCCACGGCCCAGCGCGGCTCGCGCGTTCTGAACCCCAGCTCGGACTGAAGCGCCAGCGAATTGACTTTATAAACCACACCGTCAATATCAAACGGCAGCGTATCGCGCAGTGCGGCCACCTTGGCATGGAACTCGGCCAGACCCGCACCGCCTTTCACCACCGCACGCACATCGCAAACCGGAAAACCAAATTGTGCCAGTGCATCGAGAATACCCGAATGGGTATCGGGCTGCACATCCCATCCAGCAACCTCGCCAAGGCCATACCCATAGAAAGACAGTGGCCGCTGCGCGGCGATACTCGGATCCAGCTGGCGCACAGCACCCGCTGCGGTATTACGCGGGTTGACGAAGGTTTTTTCACCTTGACCAATCTGGCGCGCATTGAGCGCCTCGAAATCATCACGCCGCATATACACTTCGCCACGTACTTCGAGCACAACGGGGAACGGGGAATCTCCTGCCTGACCGGCTGCAAACAAATCCGGCGTGGCGGCTAGCAATTGACGCTGCGGCACCTGTAGGCGCAACGGAATCTGCCCAATAGTGCGGATATTCTGCGTTACATCTTCGCCTGTTGCACCATCGCCGCGCGTTGCGGCCTGCACCAGCACGCCATTTTCATAGCGCAGATTAATTGCCAAGCCATCAAATTTCAGCTCGGCGGCGTATTCAATCGCCGGATCGGTGGCAGACAAACCTAGCTCTTTGCGCACGCTGGCATCAAATGCCAAAGCGCCCTGCTCGCTCACATCTGTTTCGGTGCGAATCGACAACATCGGCACCACATGCGTCACTGGTGCAAACTGCGGCAGCGGCTTGCCGCCAACGCGCAAGGTGGGCGAATCCGGGCTTAACAGCTCAGGATGCGCCTGCTCGATGGCCTGCAGCTCGCGAAACAGGCGATCGTACTCGGCATCGGGCACACTGGGGGCATCGAGCACATAGTATTCATGCGCATAGCGATTGAGTTGTTCGCGCAATGTGGCGGCTTGCAAGGCTAAATCGGTCATCACTTTTTCCAAAACTTTTTACAAATACAAACGCCGCTTCAAAGAAGCGGCGTTGTTAAACACCCGTGACTATCATTGCTCCAATCAGGCAAACAAGCGCAGCGCGGCCACCGAACCGGGCGCAATACCGCGATCATCCATGCTGGCATACAGCTCAGCCAGCTGGCGGCGAATATTAGCCAGGCTTTTAGCGTTCAGCGGCTTGCCATTGTCATCAACCAGCTCCAGCGCCAACGCTTGCGACAGGCTTTGGGCAAACTCGGTCAGATAATCAAAGACGGCAATTCCGCCCGCCACACGCGGCACGTCAAACAGCAAGGTCAGGCCTTTCGAGGTGGCCATCAGTGGCGTCTGATCCTGATTGGCCAGCACAAACAGGGTTTTCCCCGAATCGCTGCGATACTGGAAAGTGCCATCATTGGCGCGCACCATACCGGCGTTTTCGGCGTGCAGGCGCACTTTTTCCATCGGAATCGGCCGCGCACCCGCCGGAATATTCAAGCCAATCAGCACATCAACCGAGGCACAGAAATCATCAAGCTCGCGCGCAGCTGCCAGCTTGGCCGAGCGTTGCGGGAATGTAACAACCGCTTCGTGCTCGTCGGCAAATTGCTGCACCCCCATACAGAAGGCATTGAGCGATTCCTGCGTTAGCGCGCCCTGGCGATCAGCCAGCTGCATGCCCACCCGCAGCTCCAGATAGCGATTGCGGCTGGTTGAATTAACGGTTTCCCATTGATCCAGCTGATTCAAACCAATCATCTGCACGCGTTTGGTCGCCGGAAACGGCGGCACATCAGCAGCAGCAATGGCCTGACCGGCGTGAACTTCGGCAATAAAATCCAGCGCCGGGTCAATCAGGCTGGTGACCAGCACATCTTCTTCGGCATCATCAAAGCTGCGCACAGACACACTGGCTGGCGCGGCAGCAAAGTCGCTCACTGGCGCTGCCACCTCAGGGGTATAAGCCACAGGCGCTTCTACCGACTGGGCTGGAGCCACATACGTCGAACGGTATGATGGTGGCAAATCCGGCACGTCGTCCGGCATGTCTTCGTCATAGCGCACGGGTGCGGGGGTGTACTTCGGCACATCGTATTCGGGCTCGCTCAGAACTGGCGGCTGGAGCGGCTCGGCTTCACGCTCGTCCTGCGGCAGGGCTGGCGTATCGAGCACCGGCTCCAGTCGTTGCGGATCACCCTTGCGAACCAGATTTTTCGGGGTATTGATCAGCACATCGTCCTGATTGCGCCGATTGTTCGCGAAGGCTTTATTGGCCTGTTTTTTATACCGGTATTCCTGCCACTGGTTGTAGGCAAATACCGCGCCAACAAATGCGCCGGCGATGATTAGCGCACCTAGTTGCGTGTCGGTCATCGTGTTTAATCTCTACTCGTCTTATGACTCAATGCAGCTTGAGTTGTTCTTTTACGGCCTTGCTACCCAAGGCGCTCCCCACAAGGATACCAGACTTGCAGGTTTTATTGCCCACCGAGCGCCTTACTGGAGCAGAAATTAAGTATTCTGAATGACGATTTTCGGGAATTTATTGCTGAAATCCTGCGATTTGGCCGCCACTTTCACCGCCACCTTGCGCGCTATCGCTTTATAAATGGCGGCAATTTCGCCATCGGGTTCGGCAACCACACTAGGCTGGCCTGCGTCAGCATTCAGGCGGATGGACAAATCCAGCGGCAGCTTGCCAATCAGCTCGGTGCCATATTCAGCGCCCATTTTCTCGCCGCCACCTTCGCCAAAAATCGGCTCGATATGGCCGCAATTGCTGCAGACATGCATGCTCATGTTTTCCACAATACCCAAAATCGGCACGCCAACCTTTTCAAACATCTTCAAGCCCTTGCGCGCATCAAGCAAAGCAATATCCTGTGGCGTCGTCACAATCACCGCGCCGGTAACGGGTACTTTTTGTGACAAGGTGAGCTGGATGTCGCCCGTACCCGGCGGCAGATCGATCACCAGATAATCGAGCTCGCCCCACAGCGTATCGTTCAGCAACTGGGTCAAAGCTTGCGTCACCATCGGGCCGCGCCAGACCATGGGCTGCTCCGGGTCGATCAGAAAGCCGATCGACATATTGAGCACGCCGTATTTCTCAATCGGTTTGATGTATTTATTGTCGATGGATTCGGGGCGCTCGTCAGCCACCCCCATCATCGTTGGCTGGCTAGGGCCGTAAATATCGGCATCGAGCAAACCGACTTTTGCACCTTCAGCGGCCAGCGCCAGCGCCAGATTGGCCGATGTGGTTGACTTACCCACCCCGCCCTTGCCCGACGCAACGGCAATAATATTCTTGATGCCCTTTTGCAGCGGCATGCCACGGGCGACCGAGTGCGCCACAATCTGGCTACTGACATTGACCTTAACCTCTTCAACGCCGTCAAGCACCTGCAGCGCTTGCACCAGCTGCTGCTCGCGGGCGGCAAACTGGCTTTGCGCAGGATAGCCCAGCACCAGATCAAGCTCGACCCGTCCCTGCTCCTGGCGCAAATTTTTGATGTTTTTGCTCGACAGATAATCCTTGCCCGTATCCGGATCGATCAAAGTAGCCAGTGTCTGGCGGATGGCATCCAATTGGGTCTCACTCACGGTCTCGTTTCCTGTGCTTGCTGCTGCAGGCGCTCGCCCCAGCAATCGGTCGAATAATTTCATGTTGATCACTTCGTTTACTGTGCGGCGACCCTATCAGCAGGGTATCACGCGGCAGCTTTGCATTGATGTCCTGCCAGATGGGGGCAAGTGGCAAAAATGCAATCTATGCATTGATCTTCTCACGCTTTAAAACTGCTTACCCAGCATAAAGTAGGCGCTCCACATCGCGTTATCGCCATAGGCCATGCCCAGATAAATTGGCCCCAGAAAGCTATCGTAAGCCAGATAGGCCGCGGCGGATGAGCGCCAGCGCTTTTCGTCGTAGGCATTGAGCTGCTCAAACAGGTGCGCGCCTTCCAGCGCCAGCCCCCAGTAGCTTTTGGGCAACAGGCTGGTTGGCTGGTAGTACTGCAAGGAGGTATACAAAAAACGGTTGGCCAGCAGCTCCTGATAGCGATAGCTCGACATATTCAGAAAGCCACCCAGCCAGCGGATATCGACAAAATCGGGCGCCTCGCCGACTTGTTCCTGCGCACGCACGGTGAGAACGCCAGCCCCCGAGGCCAGCTTGCGTGCTGTTCTAAATTCACCGCCGAGGCGGAAATAATGATTGATGTCGCTGCCGTTTTTCACCGACAGATAGGCATTCAGATTGAGATACTCGCCATCGCTGGGAAAGAAATAATTATCCAGCTGGTCATAAAACAGGCTGGCATGTACGCCCAGATCTCTGGCCGAACCACCATCAAATAGCGGAATGCCGATATTTTCCTTGAGCTTGTACAAATTGAGCACTGGCCCCAGACGTGCCTCACCATACTTGGTCAGCGTCGAACCTAAATCAACCCCCGCCGTAAGCCGCCGGTATTCATAATCGCCAAATTGCTTGCCGTCCAGCCACAGCGACAAAGGCTCGGTTTTGTAGCTGGCATAGGGCGCAATAAAAGCCAGCCCATCCAGATGCAAGGGCTGATAAAACTCGCTGCGGATTTCCTCGGTCGTCCCTACCCGCGCCAGCGTTTTCCATTCGGCGCCCAGCGAATTGATCCAAGTACGCCGGTACATTGCGCTAATCGTCCATGGCGTTGAGCCGCGAAAATCGGTGCCGACACCGATGCCGAAATTCAGATAATTGGGTCCCCAAGATTTCTCAATCGGCAGGATATGCAGCTCATCATCTCCTCCTTTGCGGTGCAGCTCGTAATCGAGCTGGCTAAAGTCCCCGCGCGCATACACCGTGGCCAGATTCTTATGAAACTCGGGCAAATCCAGCGGCTCGCCAGTTTTGACTTCCAGCGCATTTTCAAGCACCGCCGGATTTACCTGATTCGGATCTTTCACTTCTACGCTGGCAATCGCGCGGCTTTGCAGATGTCGCCCAAGCCGATTTTGTGACCAGTTGGCAAACTGCCCGGCAGAAACCGCGTAGCGCTGCAGTTGCGGCAGAGCGGCCAGCGCGGCCAGCTCACCCGCCTTGATCATTTCGGCTGACTTTTTGAAATCACTGGATGACATGGTGCCCAGCTGCGGCGAAATCAGTACATCCTCGGCCGTCAGCGAATCGAGCTGCGGCTTGACGTTTTGCACCATCATCAGCCGGGTGTACTGGTCGGCCACCGAGAAAATACTGTTCAACTCCTCGCGCTTGAGCGGCTCGGCGCCCACATCAATCGCAATCACCACATCCGCGCACGTTTGCCGCGCCACATCAATCGGCATATTGCGCACCAGGCCGCCATCAACCAGGACGTGATCCTTGCTGTTTACCGCCGGAAATACGCCAGGCACCGCCATACTGGCGCGCATGGCGGTTACAATGTCGCCATCTTCAAACACCACCATCTGCCCCGTCACCAGATCGGTCGCCACGGCACGATACGGCACCGGCAGATCGTCAAAATGCCGGACTGTGCCAGCGTACGTCAGCTCACGCAGGAAAAACTCGATTTTCTGCGTGCTGATTGCCGCATTGGGCAGCTTGATACTCAAATCATCACTTAAGCCCAGCTCTAGACCAATCAGGCCCAGCGCATCGTCATTTTTTTTGCGGTAGGAATTAATCTGGCGTGGCAGGCTGGACGAAAGCAGATCATCCCAGTTGGCGGCCTGAATCCGCTGCGTCATCTCTTCACTGCTACGCCCCGCGGCATAAGCCGCCCCCACCAGCGAGCCAATACTGGTGCCCACAACGCAATCGACAGGAATCCGGTTTTCTTCCAACACCTTGAGCACGCCGATATGGGCAAAGCCACGTGCCCCGCCACCGCCCAGCACCAGCCCGATACGTGGCCGGGCTTGATCGCCTGCCGGGCGCGCCGCCACTGTGGCACTGGCCGACGATGCGGACGTCTGCACAGCGGCAGACGATGCTACACTGGCGCCCAGCACGCTCAGGCTCAATAGGAAAGACACCATAGATTGGCGAGTGATCATCAATTTGATTCCTGCACAAGGCAGTTAATAACAAGTTTAATCTGGCAATACGCCATCGAATTCGAGTGTACCCAACATGCATTACATTGCACACCGCGGCTGGACCCGCAATCACCCCGAAAACACACTTGCGGCTTTTGGCGAGGCCTGGGCAGCAGGGATGACGGGCTTTGAAACCGATATTCGTTGTGATCGTGATGGCGTGGCCATTCTGTTTCACGATCGTTGTGCGGCCGATGGGCAATTGGTCAAATCGCTAACGCACGCCCAGCTATGCGACATACAAGGCTATCCGGTTCCGACGCTGAGCGAAGCACTGGCGGCCTTTCCCACTGCATTCTGGAATCTGGAACTCAAATCGGCGGACTGCTTGAATGCGACCCGCGCGGTACTGGAAGCGCAAGCACAGCCATTTAAAGGACTGATCAGCTCCTTCCATCATCAGCTGATTTTGACTATCGCACGCGAAACCCAGCTGCCCTGCGCTTTGCTACTGGCCAACTCACCGGTGCGTACGATCAATCTGTACACCATGCTGGCCACCGTGCCGCGCCCGGTCGGGGTTGGTCTGGTGTTTGATTACGAGATTGCCTCGGGCGAGCAAATTGCCGAGCTGACGCGCCAGCAAGTGCCGTGCTGGGTGTATGGTCTGCAGCACGCCGACGAATATGCCACCGCGCTGAGCTGGCCCCTGGCGGGGCTGATTTGCGATCACCCCGAACATGTACCGGGGCTGAAACCCAGAACAGCTTAAGTTTAAAGGGGCTAAACAGCCTCTGTACTTTAGTGCTTGCCAGTACTACCAAAACCGCCTTCGCCACGATCTGACTCGGCAAATTCATCGACGATATTAAACGCCACCTGCACCACCGGCACGATCACCAGCTGCGCAATCCGCTCCAGCGGCTGAATCGTAAAGCTGGCGTTGCCGCGGTTCCACACCGACACAAACAGCTGGCCCTGATAATCCGAATCGATCAGGCCAACCAGATTGCCCAGCACGATGCCATGCTTGTGGCCCAGACCCGAGCGCGGCAGGATCATCGCCGCCAGTGTCGGATCTTCCAGATGAATCGCCATGCCGGTGGGCACCAGCGTCGTTGCGCCCGGTGCCAGCTCGATTGGCGCGTCCAGACATGCACGCAAGTCCAGCCCCGCAGCACCCGGCGTGGCATAGGCAGGCAGATTGTCTTTCAGGCGGGCATCGAGGATTTTTACATCCATGGTTTTCTTGCTCATATCATTTCCTTTATGGGTATATCGCTACAAATAAGATCAGGATTGCCCTTCAGGGCAATACCCATCAGCTATTACGCAATCAATCTTTCTTCGCGCTAGGATAAAGCCGGGCAATATGCGCCATCAATTTGCGCGCAATATCGATTTTCGGCGCGCTGTGCAGCCGCGTTTCGCCGTGATCGTCAAGCAGCACCACTTCATTGGTGTCCGCGCCAAAGGCGTTTTGCACTAAATTGGCGACCAGCAGCGGCAGCTTTTTGCGCTGGCGTTTGGCTTCGGCGTATTCGAGTAGGTTTTCCGACTCGGCAGCAAAGCCGACACAGAATGGCGGATTCGGGCGCGATGATACGCCAGCCAGAATATCGGGGTTCGGCGCGAGCTCGAGCGTTAGAATATGCGCGTCTTTTTTGATTTTCTGCTCGGATGGATTGAGCACATAGTAATCAGCCACTGCCGCCACGCCGATGAAAATATCGCTCGCGGCCACTTCGGCCTCCACTGCGGCCAGCATTTGCTGCGCTGATTGCACATTAATCCGCCGCGCACCGATGGGCGTCGGCAAAGCAGTTTCGCCCGACACCAGCACCACTTCGGCGCCAGCCTCATACGCAGCCCGTGCAATCGCGTAGCCCATTTTGCCGCTGCTGGTATTGGTAATGCCGCGCACGGCGTCGATGCGCTCGAAAGTCGGGCCAGCAGTAATCAGCACGCGACGGCCTTTGAGCACTTTGGGCTGCAAAGCCGCTTCGAGGTAATCGAAAATTTCTGCCGCTTCGAGCATTCGCCCGTCACCCACTTCACCACAAGCCTGCTCGCCATGACCCGGGCCAAAGATCGCCACGCCATCGGCTTGCAATTGCGCGATATTGCGCTGATTGGGCGGGTTTTCCCACATCTGGCGATTCATCGCTGGCGCAACCATCAAAGGGCAATCACGCGCAGCAACCAAGGTTGAGAGCAGATCATCGCACTGCCCGTGTGCCACTTTGGCCAGAAAATCGGCCGACGCGGGCGCCACCAGCACCGCGGCCGCGCCGCGCGTTAAATCGATATGCGGCATATTATTGGGCCGCCGCGCATCCCACTGATCGGTGTAAACAATATTGCCGCTCAGGGCCTGAAACGTCACCGTACCGACAAAATGTGTCGCCGCCTCGCTCATCACCACATGCACGTCGTAACCGGCCTTGACCAGCAGCCGGGTTAATTCGGCCGATTTATACGCCGCCACACCGCCGGTAATACCCAGTACGATTTTTTTCTGATTAATTGCGCTCACAGCTTGCGCGCCTCTGCTAGAAAGAATGTCCGACAGTTTACAGAAAAAATCCTATGTCGATTACTGATTGGCCTGCCGACGAGCGCCCGCGCGAGAAATTACTCGCCCATGGCGCAGTTTCGCTCTCGGATGCCGAATTGCTGGCGATTTTTCTACGTGTTGGCTTGCCCGGCAAATCGGCGGTTGATCTGGCGCGTGAGTTGCTCGGCCATTTCGGCTCGCTCGAAGCACTGTTTGCCGCCAGCCTGCACGATTTTGACGCCATTAGCGGCATTGGTGCGGCCAAATATGCGCAATTGCAAGCGGTGCTCGAAATGAGCCGCCGCGCGCTGGCCGAGCAACTGAAAGCGCGCGATTCATTTGAAAACCCCACCGCCGTACGTGATTTTTTGCGCCTGCGCTTGCGCGGCATCCGCCATGAAGAATTTCATGCTCTCTATCTTGACACTGGCTATCGGCTGATCGCCGCCGAAACCTTATTTAAAGGCACACTGAACGAGACGCGTGTTTACCCGCGCGAGCTGGCCAAGCATGCGATTGCGCACAATGCCGCGGCGATTATCGTGGCACATAATCACCCCAGCGGCAGTGCCGAGCCCTCCAGCGCCGATATTCTGCTCACCCGCCAGCTACAGCACGCTCTGGAGTTGCTCGACATCAAGCTGCTGGACCATTTTATCGTTGCCGCCCATCAGATCGTGTCGCTGGCCGAGCTGGGGCACCTGTAAAAGCGACCATTCACGCCGATAAGTTCAGCATGCTTTGCATGCGCAAGCGCCGCCTTCGCATGCCCACCAGCCGAGGTGCATCATGCGTATTAGCGAATCCGATCTAACCCTCAGCGCCCAGCGCAGCTTTCGCCGCGAACAGAGCGAAAGCCTGTCGGTGCGCTATGAAGCCCCGCGCCCGATCCCGCAAGCAGCAGACGAATCGGTAGAAATATCCAGCGCCGCCCGCATGTTGGACGAGCAGCAGGAGGCGATCGAGAACGACCCCAGAATCAAACTGATCAAAAGCCTGATCGAAGCCATGCTGGGGCGCGAAATAAAGCTAGGGTATAAGCCTGCAGATCAATCAGAGCAACCTTCACGGAGCAATACCCAGGCAAGCACCCAGCCCATTCAATTGGAGGATGGCTGGCAAATCGAGTACCATGCCAGTGAGCATGAAAGCGAGCAAACCCGCTTTGCCACCAGCGGCACCATCAAAACAGCCGACGGGCGCGAGATCAGCTTTGAAGCTGAATTAAGCCTCAGCCGCAGTTTTAGCCAGCGTGTTGATCTGAGCATTGCCACCGGCAGCGCCGCACGCCCGAAAAAAGACCCGCTGGTGCTCAACTATGACGCGCCAGTGGTCACGCTATCGGACAAAACCTTCAGCTTTGACATTGATTCGGATGGCAAAGCCGAGCAAATCCACCAGCTCAACCGTGGCAGCGCTTACCTCGCACTGGACCACAATCACGATGGCAAAATCAATCACGGCAAAGAGCTGTTTGGCGCGCAAAGCGGCAATGGCTTTGCCGATCTGGCGCAGTACGATCAAGACACTAACGGCTGGATAGACGAAGCCGACCCGGTCTACGCCGACCTGAAACTGTGGCTAAAAGACGCCAGCGGGCAGGATCAACTTAAAACGCTGCTGGAGATGAAAATCGGCGCCATTTACCTGGGCTATGCGCGCGGCGATTTTGACCTGAACAATAGCCAAAACCAGAATTACGGCCAAATTCGCAGCTCGGGCGTCTATCTGCACGAAAATGGCCGGGTGGGCAGCGTACAGCAGCTTGATCTGAGCGTCTGAACGCCTCAATCTCTGAACGCCAAGCAGTACAGTTTGCCCATTTTCCGACCGATACAGGATAGCCCCAGTATTCATCAGGCATGCCCTGCTTCAAGATGACAAGCACGCGTCAGGTGCCGGTTTGCGCCTGATTGTCGGCTTTTTCCTCCTGATCATTCTTCGGAAACGCACATCATGAAATTGGCATCGTACACCCTGATTGCAGCGGCTATTGTTGGCCTGTCTGCGTGTAAACAACAAGCTCCTGCCGGCACTGAAGCCAGCGCTCCGGCCGCAGAAACGGCCAGCGCCAGCGGCGACACGGTTAAAATCGGTCTGGCTGCACCATTGACCGGCAATATCGCGCATTTGGGCAAGGATGTTGAATACGGCGCACAAATGGCGATTGAAGAAATCAATGCCGAAGGCGGTCTGGACGTAGATGGCGCGAAAAAGAAAGTAGCGCTGGTATCGGAAGATGACCAAGCCGACCCGAAAAATGCCACGACGGTTGCCCAGCGCTTTGTGGATCAGAAAATCGCCGGTGTCATTGGCCATTTGACTTCAGGCACCAGCATTCCGGCGTCAAAAATCTACTCCGACGCAGGTATTCCGCAGATTTCTCCTTCTGCCACCGCACTGGCCTACACCGCACAGGGCTTTAAAACCACATTCCGCCTAACCGCCAACGATGGTCAGCAAGGTCTGGTGCTGGCGCAGTACGCCGTTGGCAAATTGAACGCGAAAAAAGTCGCCATTGTGGATGACCGTACCGCCTACGGCCAAGGTTTGGCCGATGAGTTTGAAAAAGCCGCCAAAGCTGCAGGCGCCCAAATCGTAAAACGCGAATTTACCACCAATCAGGAAACCGACTTCAACGCCATCCTGACCAATATCAAGAGCGTGAAGCCCGATCTCATTTTCTACGGCGGCATGGATGCACAATCAGCACCATTGAAAAAACAAAGCAAAAAACTCGGTCTCACTGCCATTGTGATGGGCGCTGATGGTACAAAATCACCCGAATTCCTCAAGCTAGCTGGCGCTGATGCCGAAGGCACTTTTGGTTCGTCTGCGGGCCAGTCTGTTGATCAAATGCCAGGCGGCAAGGAATTCAAGGACAAATTCAAAGCCAAATTCGGCGTTGAAGTCCAAGTCTATGCACCGTACAGCTACGATGCCACCAAGCTGATGCTGGCAGCCATGAAACAGGCAGGCTCGGCTGACCCGGCCAAATACCTGCCCGTGCTGGCTAAAATCGAACATCAAGGCCTGACCGGCCCGATCAGTTTTGATGAAAAAGGCGATGTGAAAAACGCGGCAGTAGGCGTTTACACCGTGAAGAATGGCCAGTGGGAACTGGCTGAAATGGTCGGCGGCGCCAAGTAAGCCGATCGATTCTGATCAAACATGAACTACCAAAGGGAGCCGCAGGCTCCCTTTTTTAATGCCCGGCCTGACTGCTTTGGCTGATGTGTTGTGCAATTTGCACAGTTCTCCGGCGGTGCAGGCCTCCCCCGCCAGAGGATGACCAGCGTCACTCAAACCCTTTTTTGCAGCGCAACAACACAGGCAGAATGCGCTCTGGCCTGCCAATTACCACACAGGGCCAACTGTCACCCTTCAAAAAGCATAAAACTGTTGCGGTGCAGCTACAGGATAATCCTTATTCATCAGCCCACATTGCAGAGCGGATATTTGTCACTTCTAATGAAACAGCTGCTTGAACGCCGCTCATTGGAAGTTGCCGTTTCAAACAAAAACGCCTCACCACTATTTAAATACACACTGGGGAAATATCGAATGACTATCGCTCGTTACAGCCTGATCGCTGCGGCCATTCTGGCCATGACTGCATGTGGCAAACAAGAACCCGCGGCCACGACCGAACAAGCTAGTGCTGCGCCTGCCGCCGCGGTGGATGCGGCACCCGCTGGTGATGTAATTAAAATCGGCCACGCAGCCCCGCTGACTGGCAATATCGCCCACCTGGGTAAAGACAATGAAAATGGCGTAAAAATGGCCATCGACGAAATCAACGAGGCGGGTGGCGTTGATATCGGCGGCAAAAAAATGAAACTGGAAATGATTTCGGAAGACGACCAAGCCGATCCGAAAACCGCTACCACGGTTGCACAACGTTTTGTCGATCAAAAAGTAGCGGGCGTGATTGGTCACCTGAACTCAGGCACGACAATCCCAGCCTCTAAAATCTACTCTGATGCGGGTATCGCGCAAATTTCTCCATCAGCCACTGCAGTCACCTACACCGCACAAGGCTTTAAAACTGCCTTCCGTGTGATGGCTAACGATGCACAGCAAGGTAAAGTACTGGGCGAATACGCAGTGAAATTGGGCGCGAAAAAAGTAGCGATCATTGACGACCGTACTGCTTACGGCCAAGGCCTGGCAGATGAATTCGAAAAAGCCGCGAAAGCTGCTGGCGCCGAAGTGGTGCGTCGCGAATTTACGACCAATCAGGAAACCGACTTCAACGCGATCCTGACCACCATCAAAGGCAGCAAGCCAGATCTGATTTTCTACGGCGGCATGGATGCACAAGCAGCGCCACTGAAAAAACAAGCTAAAAAACTGGGCATCAACGCCAAAGTCATGGGCGGCGACGGTACGCAAACGCCAGAATTTATCAAACTGGCAGGTAGCGACGCTGAAGGTATGATTTCTTCATCTCCAGGTATGCCAAAAGACAAAATGGCCGGCGGTCAGGCTTTCCTGGATAAATTCAAAGCCAAATTCGGTACTGAAGTTCAGCTTTATGCACCCTATTGCTACGACGCAGTGAAAGTGATGGTGGCAGCAATGCAAAAAGCGGGCTCGTCTGATCCAGCCAAATACATTCCTGAGCTGGCTAAAACCGACTACCAAGGCGCAACTGGCGCGATCACTTTCGATGAGAAAGGCGATATCAAAAACGGCGCGATCGCTTTGTACACAGTTAAGGGTGGCAAGTGGGAAACACTGGAAGTGGTGGGCGGCGTAGCACCTAAATAACCCACCTAGGTAATAAGATTCATGACTGATCCAAAAAGGAGGCTTCGGCCTCTTTTTTTACTGTTGAGCGCAGAATGAGTTTTGACTCTTTGATTCGAAAATATGCCCCTTTTATTGGGTGCATCAGCTTAATCTTACTTACCCACCAGCGACAAACCTTGATGCTCGCCTGGTTTATTCTGCCATTTTTGGCGATTGCTTATTTCATCGAGCTAGTCAAATGTGCCACAGGTCAGAGTAACTGGCATGAAGTTCGCCTCCGATTACTCTGCTGGGTGGTCAGCTTTGCGCTTATTTTTGCAATTCATGAATATCGCTGGCAGCAAGATCGAAAGCAACTTAACGCCATCGCTGCAAAAATTACGGCCTTTAACATGCAGCAGAAGCGCTATCCTGACTCACTTAAAGAAATCGGCCTACACGCGGTCAGATCTGAGCCGCACATCGGATATAAGCTACAAAACGGCCAAGCTACGCTGTGGTACCTCGATTCGAAACAAATGTATGCATTTCACTACTACCACTTTGAAACGCGCCGCTGGGATTATGTTGTGCCATAAAAAAACGCCATCATCGTGATGGCGTTTTTTCTTGGAGGTGCGTTGCAACTTATTTTTTCAAAGCAGACTGCTCGTTGCGAGCACGCTCATCCAGATCGATGGGCTCTTTATCCCACAGCAGGGCACGACCTTCAACCTGGCCTTTGGCCACTTCAGGGTTTTCCTGCAGGAATTTTTCCATGAATTTGGTGTAATCCGATACGTAATTACGATCTACCATCTCAATATCCTTTTCATCTAGTGCGGTGAATTGCCGCTATTATAAGCGATCGTGTGCTGATCTGGGTTAGCAAAATACACCGCCATGTATTAGCCTGAAGGCAAAGCCAGTCAATGCCTACAGCAACATACCCCTACAGGCGTAATCAATATCCCACTCCGACTCCGCAACTGCAATAAAACCATGTCGCTGATAAAAACGATTCGAGTCGCTGTCGCGCAGCGCTGCCAGCCGGATGGGCTTACTGCTACTACTGCATTGCTGCCGGATGTGCGTTAGCACGGCACTACCGATGCCCTGCCCTTGCCACTGCGGCAGCAGATACAAATGATCCAGAGCATAGGCCTGCTCCTCTTCACGCAGCGCGTAAAAGCCGACCACTTGATTGGCTACGACGATTTTCTGACTCGCGGTAGGCTCAAAGTTGGCGCGCAGACGCTGACGCGCGCGCTCGGGATCATACCGGCCGATACGCTCCAGACTTTCACGCATCGCAGCAATGCGAATGGCGAGTAATTCCTCAAAATCGGCCTCAGAGACACTCGCCAGCGACCACATCAGCCCTCCATCGCCTCGCGCAGCACTTCGATAAAACGTGCATTTTCCTCAGGCAAACCAATCGACACCCGTAGGCTGTTCGGCATTTTGTAGCCAGCCAGCGGGCGCACAATCACGCCGCGTTCAAGCATATATTGATTGAGCATCGCCGCATCACCGCAGTGGAAGGTCACAAAATTGCCATAGCTTTCAATAAAGCTCAAACCCAGCTCTTGCAGCGCCTCGGTAATCTGCTTCATGCCTGCAGCGTTCACTTCTACCGATTGCTTTAAAAATTCCAGATCATCGAGCGCCGCTACCGCCGCCGCTTGCGCAAGGCTGTTCACATTAAACGGCTGGCGAATGCGATTTAAGATATCGGCGACTTCCGGATTAGCGAGTGCAAAGCCAACGCGCAGGCCAGCCAGACCATAAGCCTTGCTGAAGGTACGCACGACGATCAGATTGGCAAACTGTTTCAACCAGCCGATTGAATCGCTGCGTTTCTCGCGCGGCAAAAACTCGGTGTAGGCTTCATCGAGCACCACCAGCACATTTTTCGGGCATAGCTCCAGAAACTCGATCAGATCGCCCGGGCGTGCCAGCGTGCCAGTTGGATTATTCGGGTTGGCAATCCAGACGATTTTGGTATCAGGGCGAATCGCCGCACGCATTGCATCCAGATCGTGGCCGTAATCAACAGCTTTGACGCAGATATTGCTCGCACCAACCGCTTGCGTTGCCAGCGGGTAAACAGCGAAAGCGTATTCAGAAAACACCGCCGAATCGCCCTGCTTTAAAAATGCATGGGCGATCAGCTCCAAAATATCGTTGGAGCCATTGCCGAGCACGATTTGATCCAGATTTACGGCGAAACGCTCGGCGATTTTGGCTTTTAAATCGAAACCGTTCCCATCGGGGTAGCGCGCCAATTCTGCGAGTTCACGCTCGACGGCTGCGCGCGCTTTGGGCCCCACGCCCAGCGGATTTTCATTCGATGCCAGTTTGACGATTTTGGCTGGATCAAGATTCATTTCACGCGCCAACTCGGAAACCGGTTTGCCCGGTTGATAAGGCGCAATGGCGCGAATGTATTCAGGGGCCAGTGAAGCAAGTGACATCGACTTTCCTTTTCAAACGTTCAAAACAATCAAATTTTCGCTATTACAGCGACTTCACCATCCGCAGACTAGCGGGCAGTGAAAATTGCGTCAAAGTGCGCACTTTGGACTCAACCAGCACTTCAAAGCCATGGCGGCGATAAAACTGCACCGCGCCGGGGTTGCCACTATCGACGTCGACGTGCAGCTGATCAAAGCCGGCTTGGCGGGCGGTGTAAATCACTTGGCTGAGCATGCGTGCGCCCAGACCTTGGCTGCGGTGATCTTCGTGCACCGCAATCGTACGCAAATACCACGTATCATTGGGTACGTGCGGAAACAGAAAGTCGAGGTCACGCTGGCGCGCGCGCAGGATATCCAGATCAAGTGCCAGGGTATGTAGCTCTATGCTATCGTCTATCTGAAGTTGTGCACCATACCCGGCAGGGTAATGAAAAACCAGCGCGATAATTTCTTCCTGGGCATTGCGTAACACCTGCGCATTGCGATAACTGTAACTGCCATTCGGCTCGTGCCACAGTCGCGCCAGATTGATCAGCGTTAGCTCGCGCGGCAGCGCAAACCAGTAGTCGTAAAAAGGGGCGTCGGATTGATAAATCAACTCCGCCGCCCGTTTGGCATCGCCAGGTACTGCTAAACCTAAGTTTTCCACCATTCACCTGCGCTTTGGCTGGGCTCGCCCTGCAAAATTTGCAGCAATTCAGTGCTGTCATTGGCCATTAACAGCCGTGCCGCATCCCGCTCGCCGACAAAACCTTCATTCACTGCATGCGCCACCATGGCGCGCAGCGGCACAAAATAATCATTGGTATTCAATAGCCCAATCGGCTTGGCATGCAAGCCAATTTGCGCCCACGTCAATATTTCAAATAGCTCATCAAATGTGCCAAAACCACCCGGCATCGCGATAAAACCATCGGTCAGCTCGGCCATCCGCGCTTTACGCGTGTGCATTGAATCCACCACTTCCAAGCTCGTACACGCGCCATAACCCAATTCGCGCTCAACCATAAACTCCGGAATCACGCCAATCACTTGACCGCCAGCCTGCAGCGCCGCTTCGGCCACCGCGCCCATCAAACCAACATGACCCCCGCCATACACCAAAGTCATCCCGCGCTCGGCGATTTCTTTGCCCAAGGTTTGCGCGGCTTCACGATAAATCTCCCGCGCACCCATGCGGGCACCACAAAATACGGTTACGGCTTTCATAGGCTTCCTTATTCAAACAATATCCGCACCAAAGCGGAGAGTGGAAAACGTAGCGAGAAGCGCGAGGGCAAGGCGTAAAAACGACGAAAAACCGGAATGTACTCAAGTACATGAGGATTTTGAGTGTTTTTACAACGCAGACATCGTGCTTCGCAGTAGTTTTCCACCGTCAGATGACAGCTTGAGGATAGGAGCCTAAAACCTTCACAAACGCCGCCACTTTTTGCAATTCCGCCAACGCCGTTTGCATGTTTTCATCGTCGATATAGGCTTCCACATCGGCAAAAAATACATATTCCCACAACCCAGTCCGACTTGGGCGCGACTCGAATTTAGTCATCGACACACCATTACGCGCCAAAGGCTCGGCCACAGCATGCAGCGCTCCGGCACGGTTAGGCGCAGAAATCACCAAGGAGGTTTTGTCCTTGCCCGAACGCGCCGACGATTGCGCGCCAAGCACCAGAAAACGCGTGGTGTTATTGGGCTCGTCCTCGATATTTTGCGCGAGCTTATTGAGCACATATTTTTCAGCTGCCGCGTCACCCGCAATCGCCGCGCAGCTTGGATCAAGGCTAGCCATCCTTGCCGCCTCGGCATTGCTCGACACCGAAATGCGCTCGACATGCGCAGGCAAGTTCTGATTGAGCCACTCATGGCATTGTGCCAAGGCCTGGGCATGGGCATAAACGCGCCCAATCCCATCGATGCTTTCAGTAGCACGAAGTAAATGATGGTGAATCCGCAACACCACTTCGCCGCAAATTTTTAGCGAACTGCCGACCATCAAATCCAAAGTGCGCCCTACCGCGCCTTCGGTCGAGTTTTCAACCGGCGCCACCGCGTAATCGGCACTACCCGCTTCTACGATGCGAAACACTTCATCAATCGACGCGCACGGCAAAGTATTGGCGGCATGGCCAAAATGCTTGATCGCTGCTGCTTGCGTGAACGTGCCCTCTGGCCCGAGATACGCGATGGTCAGCGGTTTTTCCAGCGCCAGACAGGCCGACATGATTTCGCGGAACAAGCGCGCCACCGCCTCACCCGACAGCGGGCCTTGGTTGATTTCTTTAATCCGCGTCAGCACTTGCGCTTCGCGTTCGGGGCGATACACCACCCCACTACCCTTAATCACGCCAATCTGGTGCGCGTGCTGAGCACGCTCATTGATCAGCTGCAAAATTTGCGCATCGAGCGCATCGATGGCTGCACGATGCTGTTGGATTAATTGCAATTGTTCGTCAGACATTAACTCTTACTCGGATCAAATTTAGCTGCATCCAGAATCGACCACAGGTGGATAATCCAACCCATAAAGATCACCCACAACACGCCCGCCAGCACAAACATCAGCGCCGCTTTCAGCAAGCGACCTTGTAGCAATTGGCCCAAGCCGGGAATAAAGAAACTGCACAGCGCGGCGATCACATTGCCGCCAGAACCTTGTCCAGCCATGGTCGATTCCTTTTAATTAGCCGTGTTGTTGCGCAAACTCAGCCATATACGCCGCCAACGCTTGGCAGCCTGCCAGCGGCATCGCGTTATAAATCGACGCGCGCATGCCGCCTACTGAGCGGTGGCCTTTCAGTTGCAATAAATGACGCTCTTCGGCTCCTGCGAGGAATTTGCTATCCAGTTGGCTGTCGGCCAAAGTAAATGGAATATTCATCCGCGAGCGATCAGCCAGCGCCGTTGGGCAGTTATAAAAACCGTTCGATGCATCAATGGCTGCATACAGCACATTGGCTTTCTCGATATTCTTCGCTTCCATCGCCGCCAAACCGCCTTGCGCCAACACATGCTTGTACACCAGACCGGCGACATAAATCCCGAACGACGGTGGCGTGTTGTACATCGAGCCATTATCAGCAAAAGTTTTGTAGTTCAGCATCGTGGGTGTATCGCTGCGCGCCTTGCCCAGCAAGTCCTCGCGCACGATACTCACCGCCACACCCGATGGCCCCATGTTTTTCTGCGCGCCAGCATAAATCATACCGAACTGGCTCACGTCGACTGGGCGCGACAAAATATTGGACGACATATCGCAAATCAGCGGCACGCCATTCGATTTCGGGATGAAGTTAAATTCAACGCCGCCGATGGTTTCATTGCTGCAATAGTGCAAAAACGCTGCGTTTGGGCTGCGCGTCCAACTTGATTCGTCCGGCACATAGCTGAAGTTTTTATCTTCACTGCTCGCAGCGATATTGACCTTGGCGTAGCGGCTCACTTCCTTGATCGCCACTTTCGACCAATGACCGGTATTCACAAAATCCACCGAGCTATCAGCGGCAGCAAAGTTAAATGGCAGCATCGCAAATTGCAGATGTGCGCCACCTTGTAAAAACAGCACTTTGTAATTGCTAGGAATACCCAGCAAGGTGCGCAGGTCAGCTTCAGCCTCGGCCAAAATCTGACCAAACTCAGGGCCGCGGTGGCTCATTTCCATCACGCTCATACCCGAGCCATGCCAATCGAGCAATTCAGCCTGCACTTGGCGCAAAACTTCAGGGGGCAACACGGCTGGGCCAGAGGAAAAATTAAATACTTGAGTCATAAAGCCAATCTCTTGAACAGTGAGTACTTACCAATCAACCGCCAGTATCTAGCGGTGATCAATGCATTTATGCGAGTAGAAAGTGCGCGCGTGCCATCGCCACGGGTTTGGCCGGATCATCTTGCCAAGCGGTCATCAACACATTGGCAACGCGCTTGCCTTGGCGCACGATGTCGCAGCGACCATACAGATCAAGCGCACGGGCAGAACGCAGATAATCAATCGAAAAATCGACAATGCGCGGAATGCCAGCCGATTCGCGCGCCCACATCAGGTGCAACACCGCAGCATTTTCCAGAAAGCCACCGATCACACCGCCATGGATGGCAGGCAACAGGATATTGCCGATGTTTTTTTCAGCGTACGGCAGGTAAAACAGCGGTTGCTCATCTTGCTCGCGCACCTGAACGCCTAGCAGCTTGGCATAGGGTATTTGCTCCAAAACCTTTTCCAGCATGGCATACGACGATATACCCGAGCACAATTCAGAAGTAGATTGTTCCATTAGGCTTCACTTTTGTCGGTTGGAGACGTGCGGGCAAATGTCGCAACGGAATGCGCAACAGGCTTGGCGGGATCGTCCTGATACGCCGTCGCACGGGTAAAGGCAATTGAGTCGGTTAAGCGATAGCATTCGGCCGTGCAATACAGCGGCAAATCAGGCTTGGCGGGGCGGAGGTAATCGATGCGTAAATCGAGTGTGGCTGCAGCTTCAGGCACGTGCAGCAAGGTGTACAGCGCAACGCCCGAGGAGGTATCAATCAGAGAGGTCACCACGCCGCCGTGTAGCACGCGGGTTTCGGGGTTGCCGATGAGTTCGGGTTTGAACGGCAATTTAATGGTGACTTTGCCCTTTTCCGCCGCAACCAATTCCAGCCCTAGCTTTTTGCAATGCGGTAAAGCCATAAACCACGGCCCGACTTGGGCAAAAAAATCGGGATTTGCCACGGGTAACCATAAGCTATTCATCGCAAATCCCTCTTTCGTGATCTTATTTACTACTAATTAATTACTCGGCACCATCACCAGTAGGTGCTGCATCTGCGGTTGGAGCTGCGTCATTTTCTGTAACATCCACAACCACTTCACCCTCAATGCTCTCTTCGTCATCTTCCGGCTCGCAGACTTTTTCCAGACCAGACAATTGCTCGCCGTCATCCAGATTAATCAAGCGTACGCCTTGGGCCGAGCGACCCGTTTCGCGAATTTGCGAGACTTTGGTGCGGATCAGTACGCCACCAGTGGTAATCAGCATGACGTCGTCGGTTTCTTCCACCAAGCTCGCAGCAACCAATTTCAAGCCAGTCTTGTCGGTCAAGTCCATGGCGATCACACCTTGCGTGCCGCGACCAGACAGACGGAAATCGCCCACTGGTGTACGTTTGCCATAGCCGCCATTGCTGGCCGTCAGCACCATTTGGGCATCTGAATTAGCCACCAGCAGTGAGATCACCTTCTGATCTTCACCCAGTTTCATGCCACGCACGCCTTTCGAGTTCCGCCCCATTGGGCGTACTTTACTTTGGCTAAAGCGCACTGATTTACCCGCATCGGAGAACAACATCACCTGATCGTCGTCGATGCCAACTACGGCATCGCCAGCTTCTTCCGCGCTCTCATCATCGATAACGACATCTTCATCTGCTGCGTCATCTTCGAGCACCACACCACCCGCACCGCGAGTTAAGGCCACGCCAACCAGATAATTACCTTCGTCCAGATTGATCGCGATAATGCCGCGTTTCATCGGGCGAGAGAAATCAGTGAGCGGGGTTTTCTTCACCGTACCATCGGCGGTGGCCATAAAGACGTATTTGTCTTCGCTGAAGTCTTTGATCGGCAAGATGGCGTTGATCTTCTCGCCTTCTTCGAGCGGCAACAGATTAATAATCGGCTTACCACGGCTAGTACGGCCGCCTTGTGGCAACTCGTAGACTTTGAGCCAGTACACGCGGCCACGCGAGCTAAAGCACAGAATGTAGTCGTGGGTATTGGCAATAAACAGGCTATCGATAAAGTCGTCATCTTTCGTTGCCGCAGCTTGCTTGCCGCGACCGCCACGTTTTTGCGCGCGATACTCTTCCACCGGCGTGGTTTTCATATAGCCGCCATGCGTCAGCGTCACGACCATGTCTTGCGGTGTAATCAGATCTTCCAGGCAAATATCTTCGCCATGCGCAACGATTTCAGAGCGACGTACGTCGCCGTAATTGGCTTTTACTTCAGTCAACTCATTTTGAATGATTTCAGTCACACGCTCGGCGCGCGCCAGGATATCGAGCAAGTCGAGGATTTTATCCATGACTTCTTTGTATTCACCGACGATCTTGTCTTGCTCCAGCCCAGTGAGGCGCTGCAGACGCATCTGCAAGATTTCTTGTGCCTGCACATCCGACAAGCGATAGCCGGTACCCGATAGACCAAACTCTTCACCAAGGCCATCAGGGCGCGACGCGTTGATATCGGTGCGTGACAGCATGTCTTCAACCAGCGCAGAGCGCCATTCGCGGCTCATCAGCGCGATTTTGGCTTCTGGCGGCGTTGCTGCAGCTTTAATCAGCGCAATCATCTCGTCGACGTTCGACAAGGCAACTGCCAAGCCTTCCAGTACATGGCCGCGTTCGCGCGCCTTGCGCAATTCGAACACCGTGCGGCGCGTTACGACTTCGCGGCGATGTTTTAAGAAGCATTCAAGCACTTGTTTCAGATTCAACAGGCGTGGCTGGCCGTCGACCAAGGCCACCATATTGATACCAAAGCTATCCTGTAATTGCGTGTGTTTAAACAGGTTGTTGAGCACCACGTCGGTCATTTCGCCGCGTTTGAGCTCAATCACCACGCGCATGCCGGATTTATCCGATTCATCGCGCAGATCCGAAATACCTTCCAAGGTTTTCTCACGCACCAGCTCGGCAATACGCTCAAGCAAGCGCGCTTTATTCACTTGGTATGGCAGCTCATCGACGATAATCGCCTGACGATCGCCATTTTTACCGCAGTCTTCGATGTGCGTGCGCGAGCGCATCACCACGCGGCCACGGCCGGTGCGGTAGCCTTCACGCACACCATGCACACCGTAAATAATACCGGCGGTAGGAAAATCGGGAGCAGGGATAATGTCAATCAGTTCATCAATACTCAGTTCCGGATTGGCCAACAGCGCCAGACTGGCGTCAATAACCTCGGTGATATTGTGCGGAGGGATATTGGTCGCCATACCGACTGCAATACCTGACGAACCATTAATTAATAAGTTTGGAATCCGTGTCGGTAGAACCGTTGGCTCAAGCTCTTTCTCGTCGTAGTTCGGCGTAAAATCAACAGTTTCCTTGTCGATATCAGCCAACAGCTCGCTCGATACTTTTTCCAAACGACACTCGGTATACCGATAAGCCGCTGCGCGGTCACCGTCGATCGAGCCGAAATTGCCTTGACCGTCGATCAACGTGTAACGCAAGGAAAAATCTTGTGCCATCCGTACCAAAGCTTCATAAGCCGCCGAGTCACCATGTGGGTGGTATTTACCCAGCACATCACCTATCACGCGCGCGCATTTCACATAAGGGCGATTCCAGACATTGCTGCTCTCGTGCATCGCAAAGAGGATACGGCGATGTACAGGTTTCAGACCGTCACGGACATCGGGAAGCGCACGGCCCACAATTACGCTCATGGCATAATCGAGATAGGAGTGGCGCATTTCCTCTTCTAGACTTACGGGGATGGTTTCTTTGGCAAAGCTAAATTGTTCGGACATGCGTTTGGCGTTTTCTTTAAGTTTGTATCAGACTGTCGAGTCACATTGCCCAAAAGGGCAAGTCTGCGATCGCATACAATCCAACAAGGATGGAAAAATACCACTTAGAGCAGCTCGCGATTCTAGCACAGCCGCGCTTTTGCACCAATCCCAGCTCAAAGTGTAAGCAGAATGTGCATTTGTTTACAGAAATAAGGTTGCCCTCCCAAGCACAATGCACCTAGAATATACGTAAATTAGAAACTGCTTCTGTCATGTATTTGCAGCAATGTAAATGGCAATACTTGATACTACTTACATTGATTATTCAATTTGAATATGAAAGCAAGTACTGCTAAATTAGGGCGAGCAATCTAAGTATGATGTCGATGTGATATATATGTTTCGGGACGTCACCACTGATTTTATATTTGAAGTTAATTTAACGGAGAACTCCAATGATCAAGCAATCTATCGCCTCCCTCGTAGTTGTTGCAGCAATGGCCTCATTCAGTGCTCAAGCGGCAACTGTTGCATACTGGACTAATGGCACTAATGTATCTGAAGCAAATCCAGAAGGCGTCGTAAAGAATGGTCGCGGCGAATGCTGGCAATCTGGCTCTTGGAGTGCTGATAAGGCTGTAAAAGGCTGCCCAGGCTATGTTGAACCGGTGGTAGCACCTGTTGTAGCGCCAAAACCTGTAGTGGTTGCGCCAAAACCTGCTGTCGTTAACAAAAAACAATTCACACTGAAATCGGATGCTTTGTTTGATTTCAATAAAGCAACACTGAAACCTGCAGGCAAAGATGCTTTGGATGCACTGGTTGTAGAGTTGAAAACACTGAAACCTTCTGAAGGTTCGGCAGTTGTTATCGGTTACACCGACCGGATTGGTTCTGAAGCTTACAATCAAGCCCTATCAGAGCGTCGCGCCAACACAGTTCGCGAATACCTGATTGCTCAAGCACCTGACGCTGCTGCATTGATTACAGCTGAAGGTCGTGGAGAAGCAAATCCAGTGACTGGCGACACTTGCAACAACATCAAAGACAGCAAGAAAACTCGTGCGAAACTGGTTGAGTGTCTGGCTCCGGATCGTCGCGTAGAAGTCGAAGTAACTGGCGTTGTTGTTGAAACAGTTCCAGCCAAGTAATTTTTAGCATACCGCTATCAAAGCCCCGCTTGCGGGGCTTTTTTCATGCTAGCCTCCAAGACATTCATGACGATCAGCAATACAGCCGATGCTTAAACTAAACACCCACAAGATTATTTTCGCTCTTGCCAGCACAGGATTGATGCAGCTTGCTTTTGCCAACAATGCCGCCATCAACGAGCTGCAGCTTTTCTTGGGCAACACTAAAAGTCTCAGCGCCAATTTCAACCAGTCCGTTCGTCAAAAATCAGGCAAAGTTGAAAACTCCCATGGCCAGTTTTTTCTGCTGCGCCCTGGCAAGTTCAAATGGACTTATGCCCAACCCTATAACCAAGAAATCATCAGCAATGGCCAGCAAGTCTGGCTTTATGATCTCGATCTTGCACAAGTGACCATTAAACCGGCCAGCAAGGCACTCGACGCCAGCCCGGCGGCCATCCTGATTGGCAATAACAACCTGAGCCAGAGCTTTAATCTGCAAACCTTGCCGAGCAAAAACGGAATTAGCTGGGTCGCTCTCACCCCGAAAAACAAAGACACCAGCTTTGCGCAAATCCGGATAGGGCTACTTAAAGGACAACTGGACCGGATGGAGCTGGACGATCAATTTAACCAGACGACAAGTATTCAATTCAGTAAAATGCAGCAAAATCAGTCCATCTCAGCCCAGACTTTCAACTTTATCCCACCGCAGGGAGTTGATGTTATCCGTGAATGATATTTCCCCCGAACCTAATCGGTCTTCGCAACAAAAAACGCACTTATTTATCTACAAGACTTCATGCAATTTCTTGCTCTTTCCGGCTGTTCCATTAGGGTGAAATATGGTTGATTTATTCGCACAGCAGCCAGTTGCACCCCTGCCTGAAGCACTCAGGCCAAAAACCCTAGATGAGGTTATCGGCCAATCGCACCTTCTAAATGAAGGTAAACCGCTGAGGCTGGCTTTTCAGTCAGGCAAACCCCATTCCATGATTTTCTGGGGCCCGCCAGGAGTTGGGAAAACCACTTTGGCACGACTAACTGCCAACTACTTTGACTGTGAGTTCATTGCGCTGTCTGCGGTCTTCTCTGGCGTAAAAGACATCAGAGCCGCGATGGAACAAGCTCAGCAAAATCTGGATAGAGACCGCAAGACGATTCTATTTGTTGATGAAATTCACAGATTCAATAAGTCTCAGCAGGATGCTCTTCTTCCCTACGCAGAAAGTGGTTTGGTCACGTTCATAGGTGCTACGACTGAGAACCCATCTTTTGAAGTCAATTCTGCTTTGCTGTCTAGGGCTCAGGTTTATGTTCTGAAGTCTTTGACAGAAGATGAGTTAAGGTTGCTGTTAAAAAGAGCTCAAGAACAGGCTCTTGGGCACTTGAAATTTGAAGACCGGGCTGTAGACACCATTATTGGGTATGCCGATGGTGATGCCAGAAGATTTCTGAACCTGCTGGAACAATCCGCAACGGCTGCAGATGCTACTGGTGTGGAAGTCATTGATGCTGCATTCATTGGAAATGCACTGAGTCTGAATTCAAGACGATTTGATAAGGGTGGGGACAATTTCTATGACCAGATTTCAGCCCTTCATAAATCTGTCAGAGGCTCCAATCCTGATGCTGCTTTGTATTGGCTAACCAGGATGTTAGATGGTGGTGCCGATCCAAGATATCTATCCAGAAGAATCGTTAGAATGGCTTGGGAGGATATAGGCTTAGCCGACCCGAGAGCCATGCAGATAGCCAATGATGCTGCCACAACTTTTGAGCGACTGGGAAGCCCAGAGGGTGAATTGGCACTCGGGCAAGCGGTGATTTATTTGGCGATTGCAGCCAAAAGCAATGCAGGCTACATGGCCTACAAGCAGGCCAGAGCGTTTGTTAAACAGGACAAGAGTCGAGAAGTTCCTGTTCATCTTCGGAATGCGCCAACAAAATTAATGAAGGAGCTGGGTTATGGGCATGACTATAGATATGCTCACAATGAACCCAATGCCTATGCAGCAGGTGAAACTTACTTGCCAGATGGGATAGAAGAACCTGGTTGGTACCAGCCAGTACCCAGGGGCTTAGAAATCAAGATTGCCGAGAAGATGAGCCTGCTCAAGCAGTGGGATGAAGAAGCGGGTAAAAAAACAAAATGAATCGACCTGATTTCTCGACACGCCTCTTCTCAGCTTAGATCTGCCAAAAATCACCACCATTGATGAAAATGATGCACCGGGCCGATACCGTGGCCGACTTCTAGCCGCTCGGCGTTGGCGATGGCTTTGAGCAGCCACGCCTTTGCGTCGCCAACTGTTGATTCCCAATCCTCGCGTTGTGGGCGCAAAGCCGCCAGCGCGGCTGATAGTGTGCAGCCAGTGCCATGCGTGTGGCGCGTCGCGATCCGCGTCGCGGGGAACAGAATTTCGGCATCCGGCGTCATTAGCCAATCCGGACATTGATCGCCACCGCCATTGGCGTGTAAATGTCCGCCTTTCATCAACACCGCCTGCGCCCCCGCGGCCAGCAGCGCCCTGCCCTGTACACGCATTTCGTCCTCGGTTTTGGCCTCAGTGCAATTGAGCAGCGCAGCTGCTTCAGGCAAATTGGGCGTAATAATACTCGCCAGCGGCAGTAATTCGTCACGCAGCGCATTGATCGCCGCTGGATCTAGCAGGGTATGCCCACCTTTGGCAATCATGACGGTATCTAGCACGATATACCTTGGCTGGTATTTGCGCAGGCTGGCGGCCACTGCAGAGATGATGTCTGCATTGGCCAACATGCCCATTTTGACTGCGTCAACGCGAATATCACTAAATACCGCATCGCACTGGGCGGCGATAAAATCGGGCGGTACCGGATGCACCGCGCTAACACCTTGGGTATTTTGCGCGGTGAGCGCAGTGAGCACGCTCATGCCATACACCCCCAAGGCCGAGAAAGTTTTCAAGTCGGCCTGTACCCCGGCGCCACCGCCCGAATCAGAGCCGGCAATCGTTAAGGCGTGGCGAATGGTTTCGGTTTTACTTGAGCTCATTATTGATTCCCTGAAGTTCAATTCGCAGTTGATTGATCACGTGCAGCTTGCAGTTCAGCGCCCAGATTGCGCGTCGCCAGCGCCACATCCGCCTGCCCGCAAATCGCCGACACCACCGCCACGCCATCGGCCCCAGCCGCAATCAGCGGCGCGATTTTGCCACGACCAATACCACCAATCGCCACCGCTGGTAGCGTACCGGTGCTGGCAAACATCGCGGCCATTTCAGCGGAGCTAATCACCGGCGAGGCGTCTTTTTTGGTGCTGGTTGGATAAACCGGACCAACGCCAATGTAATCGATGCAATCGGCAATTTCTGGCGTGAGCAATTGCTCCACATTGGCCAGATTATTGGTCGACAAGCCTAATATTTTATTGGGGCCAATCAATTGGCGCACCACTTGTACCGGAATATCACTTTGCCCGACGTGCACGCCATCGGCATCGACCGCCAGCGCAATATCGACGTGGTCGTTGATAATCAGCGGTACATTCAATGGCGCAAGTACCGCTTTTAGCTGCTGTGCACATTGCAGCCACTGGCCTTTTTTCCAATTGGGCGCGCGCAGCTGCACCACCGTGGCGCCATTTTGTGCGGCGATTTTGGCCGTTTCCACCATAGCCGCCATGCCGCCGCACAAGTCGGGATCGAGCACCAGATACAGGCTGACATCAATGTTGGCTTTGCTCACCTCAGCTCTCATACACCCACCTGCCGTAATTGATTCGGGTGAATAATATGCAGCGCATCCAAAAATGGCGCCACAAAAGTCCCCGGCCCGTCGGCACATTCAACGGCACGCTCGCCCGCCAGCGCCATAATTGCGCAAGCCGCTGCCACCGCGTCCAGCCGATTGGGCGCATCCGCCACAAAGGCCGCCACCACCGCCGACAATGCACAACCAGTGCCCACCACTTTGGTCATCAGCGGGTGGCCTAAATCGACCGACCAAGTTTTTTCGCCATCGGTGATGTAATCAATCGCGCCCGTCACCGCCACAATCGCGCCAGTAGCTTGAGCCAGCACTTGTGCTGCGCCAAGGGCCGCATTGGAGCTGGCAGTGCTATCGACACCTTTACCGATATGACTGCTTTGCGCCAAGCCCACACCAGCGGCCATCGCCATAATTTCCGAGCCATTGCCGCGAATCGCCGCCGGTTTTAATGCCGACATCGCCTTGGCAGCCTCAGTGCGATAGCTCAACACGCCCACCGCCACCGGATCGAGCACCCACGGCGTGCCTGCGGCATTGGCAGCGGCAATCGCCAGCTTCATCGCCTCCAAGCGCTCGGCATACAGCGTACCCACATTTATCAGCAACGCATCGGCCAGCGCGGCAAAACCGGCCACTTCTTCCTTGGCCACCACCATTGCGGGGGATGCGCCAAGCGCCAACAGGGTATTGGCTGTGAAGCATTGTACTACCTCGTTGGTGAGCACATGCACCAGTGGGGTATTTGCCCGTACGCGCTGTAGCTCATCGGCTAACAGGTTAAACGGAAATTCTGAAATCGGGCTTGTCATCAATCCATCCTCGGCAGTAGCACAGTTGATCCGCTGAGTGACAAAATTACCAACAATTCGCCACCGATTTGCGACCAACTCATAGTGAATGGCGCTATTGTAACTGCTCGCACCAGATCGGGATTGATCTGCCTCCTGTCTGATTGAAGTCTTTTGCCCAATTGTTTGACCTGACTCACATTGCAGTGCGACACGATTGCCTACAATCGACACTAATCGTGAGTTTAAGGAGAAGGTCATGGCGGACTTGACCACACAATTTCTGGAGTTGCCAGTCAAAAACCCCTTGATGAATGCATCCGGGGTCTGGTGCAGCGTTGCATCGCAACTTGAAGCGCTTGCCGAATCCGCCGCAGGCGCAATGGTGAGCAAAAGCTGCACCCTGCAGCCGCGTGATGGCAACCCGGAACCGCGCTATCGCGTCTTTGGCAATGGCAGCCCCCAGGAAAATAAGGTCTGCAGCATCAATTCAATGGGCCTGCCCAACGAAGGGTTTGCCTATTATCTGCGTTATGCCCAGCGGCACGATCACGAAAACAAGCCCCTGTTTGTATCGATTTCCGGCCTGACGCTGGACGACAATCTCACCATGGTCGACAGTTTGAAAGATGCCGTTACACCCGCAATTCTGGAAGTGAATTTGTCCTGCCCGAATGTGCCGGGTAAATCGCAAATTGGCTACGATTTTGACGCCATGGATACTTTGCTGGCCGAAGTGTCATCCGGTTATCAGCGCCCATTCGGCGTCAAACTGCCACCGTATTTTGATATGGCGCATTTTGACGAAGCGGCCGCAATTCTCAACCGCTACCCCTTGGTGGCCTTTGTCACCTGCATTAACTCGATCGGCAATGCGCTGGTGATTGATCTGGACAGTGAAACCACACTCATCAAGCCCAAAGATGGTTTTGGTGGTCTCGGTGGCGATTATGTCTTGCCTACCGCGCTGGCCAATGTGAATGCGTTTTACCGTCGCTGCCCCGAGAAAACCATCATCGGCTGCGGCGGCGTTAAATCAGGCACCGAAGCCTTTTTGCATTTGCTCGCCGGTGCAACCCTAGTGCAAATTGGCACCAGTCTGTATGAAGAAGGCCCCGGCATTTTCCCGCGCGTCCTCGATGAATTGGCGGCGATTATGGACGACAAAGGCTATCAGACAATTGCCGACTTCCGTGGCAAATTAAAAACCATTGCTTAAGGTGCCCCACTACACATAAAAAAAGCCGTCGCAGTAGCTTGCGACGGCTTTTTTTATTAAACCGGCCATCAATACTCCACCGGCACCGGGTCGAGGCTGCGCCACAAATACCACGTGGCCACCGAGCACCATGGCTGCCACAGCTGGGCGAGCTGTTTGAGCTCGGCGCGCGGTTTGCGCTCTCCATTGTGATAATGCTCGGCGATGCCGCGAATCAGGCCGATATCGTCGAGCGGCAGCACATTGGGGCGGGCGAGGTAAAAAATCAGGAACATTTCGGCCGTCCAACGGCCGATGCCGCGGATCGACACCAGCTCTTTGATCACCGCTTCATCGTCCCAAGCAAGCCAAGCAGTCGGGTCAAGCCGGCCTTCAACATGATGGCGCGCTAAATCACTGAGGTATTCGACTTTACGTTGCGTCAGGCCGCACGCGCGCAGTGCATCAACATCGGTGGCTAAAACGGCTGCACTGCTCACTTCGCCCAAACAAGTAGCCAGCCGAGACCAAATTGAATCGGCCGCTTTCACCGAAATCTGTTGACCAACAATCGAGCGCGCCAGCGTATGAAACGCATCGCCGCGCGTGCGCAAGCTCACATCCGGATATAGCGCGATCAGTTGCGCCATCACCGCATCGGCCGCCGCCAATTCCTGCGTGGCCTGCGACCAGTAATCAGGTTTATCCAGTGGAGGAGTCATGGATTAAGCGCCTGTTAATCGCCAGCGACGGTCATGCGTTCGATTAAAATCGCGCCGACTTTGCGACTGCTCGACGCCAGCGCGTCATCGCCCACCGCGACAATGCGCTGGTACATCTCGCGCAAATTACCCGCGATGGTGATTTCTTCGACCGGATATTGAATGATGCCATTTTCCACCCAGAAACCAGCCGCGCCGCGCGAGTAGTCACCCGTCACCATATTGATGCCGTGGCCGAGTAATTCGGTGACCAGCAAACCGGTGCCCATTTTGCCCAGCAAGCTCGATGCGACATCAGTTGGCGCGACAAACAGATTATGCGGGCCACCCGCATTACCGGTGGTATCCATCCCTAGCTTGCGTGCAGAATAGCTGCCAAGGAAATACCCCTGCTGAACCCCTCGATCAACCACGGTACGTGCGGTAGTGGCCACGCCTTCGGCATCAAATGCACCGCTAGCAAAACCGCGTGGCGTGAATGGATCTTCGGTAATCGTCACACACGGCGCAAACACCGGCTGACCCAAACTATCAACGAGGAAGCTTGATTTGCGATACAAGCTGCTGCCCGACACCGCGCTCACCCAATGCCCAATCAACGAGCTAGCGACGCTGGCCTCAAACAATACCGGATATTCACCCGTTTTCAGGCGGCGTGCACCCAGGCGACGTACGGTGCGCTCACCGGCCTTGCGCCCTACGGCGGCGGCGGCTTCCAAGTCAGACGCTGCGCGCGCTGCGGTATACCAGTAATCGCGCTGCATACCGCTGTCGTCTTCGGCAATCACTGCCGCCGATACGCTATAGCGCGTGCTGGTGCCCGCACCGATGAAACCTTGCGAATTGCCGTACACCCAGCGCGAGGCCGACGTTGACACCGTTGCACCATCCGAATTATCAATCCGCTCGTCCACAGCCAGCGCGGCCTGCTCGCATTCGCGCGCCAATTCAATCGCGTTTTCCACCGACAAATCCCACGGATGATAAAGATCCAGATCGGGGAACACGGTACACAGGCGCTTTGGATCGGCCTGGCCGGCAAATTCATCCGCTGCCGTGTATTTGGCAATCGCCAGCGCAGCTTTCACCGTGTCTGAGAGCGCCTGCGGCGAAAAATCGCTGCTGCTGGCGTGGCCTTTTTGTTTCCCGAGATAAACGGTGACGCTGACGCCTTTATCGCGGTTGTATTCAATGGTTTCGACTTCATCCAGTCGTACCGAAATGTTTTGTCCTGAACCTTCGGAAACCTCCACATCGCAGGCGGTGGCGCCTTGCTGCTTGGCGATATCTAACACCTGACTTGCCAATTGACGCAAAGTGCTTTCGCTAAAACTGAATTCAGACACGTATTTATGTTCCGTTGGATAAATTGGAAAAAGTAATTGCTTGTATTGACACGCTAATTGCAGCGGCGGGCAGCAAGCTTAAGCCCAAGTTTGTTATCATACTGCTTTTGCACCGGCGTTAGATACCCTATATGGCCAAACCACAACACGACGATGAAATTGAAGGCGTCAGTAAATCCCAATTAAAGCGCGAAGCAACCGCACTGCAGGAACTGGGTGCCACACTGATGACTTACAGCGCCAAACAACTGGCACCGCTCAATTTACCCGAGAAACTCGTCGATGCCCTGAACGAAGGCCGACGGATTACCGCCAATGGCGCGACCGCTCGTCATAAACAATACATCGGTAAATTGATGCGTGACGTTGATGCTGCGCCGATTTATGCATTTTTAGATGCGCTCAATGGTGATTCGGATAAACACACCGCATGGCTGCATCAGGTGGAACGCCTGCGCGAGAAGCTACTGGTCGACAGCAAAGCGGTTGAGCAATTTATAGCTGATTTCCCCGACGTGGATATTCAGCATTTGCGCCAGCTGATTCGCAACGCGATCAAAGAGCGTCAAGCGCAGGAAAGTGGCAAACATATGCCACCCAAAGCGTTCCGCGAATTATTCCAGCTAATCAAGTCGCACATTAAAGAGCCGGCACTACCCAGCTTAAGCGACAGCACCGAGGAAGACGAAGAATGAGCATTGCCGTAAAGGGCCTGTTGTTTGACATGGATGGTACTTTGGTTGATTCCCGATCATGTATCGAGCTGCTATGGCGCAACTGGGCTCTACGGCACAAACTGGACTTCACCGACATTCAGGCCGTAATGCACGGCCGCCGAGGCATTGAAACCATCCAGATTGTGGCACCCCATCTGGATGCGCAAAGCGAAGTTGAATTACTGCTGGCCGAAGAAGCGCTGATGCTGGAAGGCATTGTCGCAATTGCCGGCGCGCATGAATTGCTAAGCAGCCTCGCGCCTCACCAATGGGCGGTGGTGACATCAGCCCCCCGCGATTTGGCCTTGGCTAAATTGGCCTTTGCGGGCCTGCCACTGCCAACGCACATCGTTGGCGCGGACGACGTAAAAGATGGCAAACCGCACCCTGCGCCATTTCAAATGGGCGCCGCCAAACTGGGCCTCACCGCAGATCAATGCTTGGCCTTTGAAGACGCCAGCGCAGGCATACGCTCGGCCCATGCTGCGGGTGCGGCGGTTTGCCTGGTAACCAGCGCAGGCGGGCACGATGCAAGCGGTTTGGCACAGTGGCAAATTGAGCACTATGCACAGCTCAATGTTGAAGCCAGCCTTGACTCGATCAATGTGAGCTTTAAATCCCATGAATGATGTTTTGAAAATTGGTCTGGTGTCGATTTCTGATCGCGCCAGCAGCGGCGTGTACGAAGACAAAGGCATTCCTGCGCTACAAGAATGGCTTGGCCAAGCGATAGCGAGCCCCATTGAAATCGTCAGCCGCCTGATTGCGGACGAGCAACCCACCATTGAAGCGACGCTGATTGATTTGGTCGACAATCAGCACTGCCATCTGGTGCTGACCACCGGCGGTACTGGCCCCGCTAAACGCGATGTCACGCCCGACGCAACGCTGGCCATTGCCGAGCGCGAAATGCCGGGCTTTGGCGAGCAAATGCGCCAGATTAGCCTGCACTATGTACCGACGGCAATTTTATCGCGCCAAATTGGTGTCATTCGTGGCAGTAGCCTGATTTTAAACCTGCCCGGGCAACCTAAATCGATCAAAGAAACTCTGGAAGGCGTCAAAGACGCCGATGGTAGCGTATTAGTCCACGGTATTTTCGCCTCGGTACCATATTGCATTCAGCTACTGGAAGGCCCATACGTTGAAACGCATAGTGCAGTCGTGTCGGCATTTCGCCCTAAAACAGCTATTCGCGCCCCTCAGTAATCCGTAACCAAAGAGAGCAAAGATGAGCAGTCTACTGCCTTACGTTGAAATTGAAACCGGCACCAATCCAAGTGCAGCAGTAATCTGGCTGCATGGTCTGGGTGCCGATGGCCACGATTTTGCCCCCATCGTACCCGAACTGGGCTTACCCGCAGATCTGGCAGTGCGCTTCATCTTCCCGCACGCGCCGCAGATGCCAATTACCTGCAATAACGGCTATGTCATGCGCGCCTGGTACGACATCGTACATTTTGATCAGATCAGCCGTCAGGCCGATATTGAAGGTGTAAAAACCAGTGTCCAATATGTGCACGATTTAATCGCCGACCAGAATAAAAAAGGTATACCTACCCACCGTATCATCCTGGCGGGCTTTTCCCAAGGCGGCGCAATCGCCTATACTGCCGGTTTAACTCATTCAGAAAGATTGGCGGGTATTGTTTGTTTGTCGACTTATTTACCAGCCGAAGAGCTCATTAGCCGTGACAGCATCCGCAGCAATATCAATACGCCACTGCTGGCCGCACATGGCAGCCATGATCCTGTTGTTGGAATTACATTAGGTGAAAAAGCAAAAGACTATGTGAGCCAGCTTGGCGTTGATGTGAGCTGGCAGACTTACCCCATACAGCATTCAGTTTGCCTGCCTGAAATTCAATTGATTGGACAATTTATCCAGAAAAATCTGGCCTGAGTGCTGCATAAGTATGAATAAAAAAACGGCGCTTATTGCGCTAATCCCGTTCACTTAAGGTCTGTTTTCATGATTTTTCGTGCTGGATAGCGCTTCGCTAGGGATTTGACAACACGGGGGCATTCACGCCCCCGTGTTGTATGGGGAGTAATAATTCCTCCAGACGCTCACGAAGATGATGCAATTGTTTCGGAATCTTGCCGGGGCTATTGGTGGCCAGCCAGCGCCATTCATATTGCAAATAGCCCAATCCCATTTGGAAACTCAGATCGGTCGCAGCTACCCCCACTTCTTTGACCACCTCAGCCATTTCCAGACGCACCAAATTGTAGGCCAGTAATGCCGCCCAACCGTTGCCGAGCTTGCGTCAGTGCGCTATTGGCAATGTCGGGATCGTGCTCATTGGGAAATAACAAATCGAGATGAACAACGACTTCTGCAATGGATTGGCGGCGAAACAAGGCCAGAGCGATGACCAGCCAGATGACTTGCTCGGCTGGCATTTTACGCTTTCGGATACCGGCAGTTCCTGTTGCTGCTAGCGCCTGCGCAATCCACTGCGGATCAATCGCAGCAGAGAGGGTGGCAAAGTCAGTCAAGCTCAGAGCGAAAGCGTTGTGTCGGCATAAAAAGCCGTGATGGTGTATGCGTACGGCGTGACCACCTCGCCAGTTGCATCGAAATGAACTAGCCGCGCAGCGGCAACAACTCATCAATCCTGCTATTCGGCCAGGTAGGGAGTTTTTCCAGCGTGTCCTTCAGCCATTCTGATGGCTCAATGCCATTCAGTTTAGCCGTCGCCAATAAACTTTGGATGGCGGCTGCGCGTTTGCCGGCGCGTTCGCTGCCCGCGAATAGCCAATTCTTTTTGCCAATCGCAATCGGCCGGAT
>NZ_VIRW01000021.1 GCF_009760905.1 Chitinibacter sp. GC72
GGCAATTTGGTGGTAGGACGAAAAACTTCACCGGTGAAGTTTTTTGGGCGCGCGGCTATTTTGTTTCGACGGTGGGTTTGGATGAAGCAATGGTCAGAGCCTATATCCGAAATCAAGAAAAGGAAGATGAGCGTTACGACCAGATGAAGCTGGGGTTGTGACTCGCCGCCTTGGGCGGCACTTGGTTTGTTGACGCCTTCGAGGCGTTCCTCTAATAAGCCCCCAGCTTTGCTGGGGGTCATTTAACTCGGATTCTTCGTGACGACTTCTACCCTCAGTACCATGCCATCTCCCGCTAATGGCCACTCTATCCGCCGCACCCAGCTGGCTGTGGCTACGCTATTTCTTGTACTGGGCTTCAATTTTGGGACCTGGGCGTCCCGCATTCCGGCCCTGAAAGTCCAGCTGGGCCTGTCAACTGCCGAGGTGGGCTTTTTGCTGCTGGCCAGTGGTTTGGGCGCGGTATTTTCATTTCCAGTCACGGCGACTATTTTGCACCGGCTGGGCTCCAAGGCTGCTTGCCTGATCAGTGGCGCGCTGCTGCCGGTGGTGTTGATTGGTCTGGCGCTGGCGCCAAACTATCCGGTGGCTTTATTGATGATGCTGCTTGAAGGCGTGCTGGCTAGCCTGCTCAATGTGGGCATGAATGCACAAGGTGTGCAGGCGGAAACAGTCGGCAAGCAGGCCATTATGTCGCGCCTGCACGCCGTATTTAGTCTGGGTGGTTTGGCCGCGGCATTGTTTGCCTCCGGTATGACGTTTTTTACTGATGTGATCTGGGTACATTTTCTGTTGGCGGCGCTGATTTTGTGGCTGGCCGTCGCTGTCTCCATCCCGTATTTGCTGGCAGAAAAGCCGCAAGCCCAAGCCGGTGGAAAACGTTTTGCCCTGCCCGAAGGTGTAGCGTTGTGGCTGGGCCTGCTGGCATTGTGCGGCACTGTAGTTGAGGGCTCCATGGCCGATTGGTCGGCGCTGTATCTGAAAGATGCGGTGATGGCCAGTGCCCAGATAGCGCCGCTGGGCATCGCCTTTTTCTCAATCACCATGTTTATTGCACGCTGGTTTGGCGATGCCTGGCGCATGCGTTTTGGTGCGCCAAAGATGCTGTTGTGGGGCGGTCTGCTGGCAGGCGTTGGTTTGTCAGCAGCTTTGCTGCTGGGGGGGCTGATTCCAGCCCTGGTCGGTTTTGCCCTGGTCGGCTTGGGTATGGCGGCCGTATCGCCTTGCGTTTATACCCAGGCCGCGAAGCAAGGCGCAGTAGCGCTGGCCGCAGTGACCACCATGGGTTCGATCGGCGCCTTGATGGGGCCGCCGATGATCGGCTTTGTGGCGCATGAAACCAGCTTGAGCTGGGGAATGGGGCTGGTGGCGTTGGCCGCGCTAATGATTGCTGCGCTGACACCACGAGTGAAGTGGGATTAGATGGTTTGAGCTGGAATGACTAAGGGGTATATGGCTGTGGGCTAATTTAAAAATGGCCGACAGTCATATACCCCTTCTGCATAAGTGCAGAATTCCTTATTCAATTTAGCCAGTGAGGGCTTTCTGCTCTCTTTCCAGCTGGACCATCAATTTTTGCAGCAAGCTCTCATTGGCTCGCGACAGATTCATAAATTGCACGCCCAACATCCAGCGTGTCATCCCTTGTTTTAAATACACTGTGTGCAGATTGCGTAGTTCAATATCGGCCTGAATCCGACCTGCTGTGCCCAGATCGATACTGGCCTTGTGCACGACATCGCCCAGGTTGAACAGCTTTTTTTGCTGCTCGTCCTTGAGCCAGAGCCCGACGCCGCCCAGTGAAATATCGTGCAATTCCAGCGTAAGGCTACCGCTGGCCAGTGGCAAAGCAATGGTGTAGGGGCTGGAGATTGGCGTGGTGAGGCGGAAGAACTCCCGTCGCTGCAGTTTGACCATATCATTGGGCAGGCTCACCATAAACGCCGTTTTGCCTTCAAACAAGACGCGGCCGGGCTTGACGGTGCTGAACTGGATTTTCACACCGTCCAGATCGCCGACGAACAGCAATTTGTCGGCTAGCAGCAAGGCGGCATTGGTCGGCTCATGCCCGCTGATGTCAAATACAAATTGTTTGGCTTTGGCGTCGGCGCTCAAGATGCGCGTCAGCATCATATCGTGGCCGGTATTAAAGTAGATGGCAATATTGCTATGTGCCTGCTCCAGCAGGCGCAGCACATAGGCGATTTCCAGCGGTGTTTTCAGCAGGAAAGGCGCAATGTCTTGCTCGGTGTGGATCGGGTTTGGCCCCTGGTTTTCTTCTTCGTTCATGCTTTATTCGGCCAGAAGTAATTGGATGTCATGTGTAAAAGTGGCGGCACCTACGCCGTAATTGACCAGAACGCGGGTTTGACCGCTGCGATCAAGCAGATAGCTACCAGCAGTATGATCGACCGTATAATTTTTATCTTTACCCTGCTTTTGGTAAATCGCGCGATAACTTTTAACCACCGCGTCAATCTGCGCCTTGCTGCCGCTTAGGCCGATAAAGCTGGGATGAAAAGCCGGAACGTACTGGCTAAGCAGCGACTGGGTATCCCGTTCCGGGTCCACGCTGATAAACAGCACCTGAACATCCTTGGCCTGTTCTTTAAGTTCTGCCATCGTGGTGCGCAGCTCGGCCAATGTGGTCGGGCAGACGTCGGGGCAGGAGGTGTAACCAAAAAAGATCACGACCACCTTGCCGGCATAATCGGCCAGTCGCACCGTTTTGCCATGATGATCGACCAGCTCAAACTCGCCGCCAATTTTGGTCTGACTAAGATCACTGCCTTGAAATTGGGGCTTGCTGCATGCTTGCAGGGCCAGAGCGCACAGTACGGTAGCAATTGCGGCAAAAATTCGGGATTTCATGGAAAGCCAATAAGAAGGACTGATGCGATGGTAAGTTAGGATTACAAGTTCTGCAATTTAAGTAGCTCAAATGCCTGAGGATTGAGACAACCCAAGGCGGCATCGGCGCTATGCTCAATCACCGCGAGGCAGGGCGCCGGAATATGCGTTTGCAAATAGGTCAGATTTTCTGCAAAACGTGACATGTCCGGATCGATGCAATTGGCGATCCAGCCTGCCAGCGGTAGGCGAGCTTGCAAGATGGCCTCGGCTGTCAGTAGTGCATGATTAATGCAGCCCAGACGCATGCCGACGACCAGAATCACTGGTGCTTGCAGCGCCATGGCCAGATCGGCAATCCGCAGCGTATCGCTCAGTGGCGCATACCAGCCGCCAGCGCCTTCAATAACTATCGTGCTGGCGTATTGGCGCAGCGCCGTAGCGCAATCGAGAATATGATCGAGTTCAATGGTAACACCGGCTTCGCGAGCGGCCAGATGCGGTGAAATCGGCGGCAGAAATCGATAAGGATTCTGCAGTTGTTCCGGTACCGGAATCGGGCTGGCCTGCTGATGGGCTTCAACATCGGCATTAAGGAGTATATCTCCCTGAGCCATGCAGCCCGATGCTGCTGGCTTCATACCTATGGTAGGTATGCCGTTATGATTCAGGCAGCGTATCAGTTGCGACGCGGCAATGGTTTTGCCGGCATCGGTATCTGTTCCGGTGATGAAATAATACGGCGCCAGCGTTGCTCCGGTCTGGCGGGTTTGACCATTGGCCATCAACTGGCTGCCCGTGGGCGAAATTCGATGATCTGGCTGCCGTCAGCCAGCTGCTTGGGCGCTTTGGGCTCGTTCTTCCATGCATGGCCATAGACCACTTCGTAGGTGCAAGGCAGCTTGCCATCGCGCCGCAGCGTTTCGTACTGCGCCTGAACCCGTTGCCAGGCCTGTTTGCCAAACATGCCGGTGCGTCGTCCGTGCATGCTATTGTGCGCGCCAATGCCTTTTAGATCATTCATCACCGATCTGGCGTCCTGATAAGTGAGCGTAATGTATTCCATGTCCATCACGGGCGTGGCAAAGCCTTGCTGCACCAGCGCATCGCCCAGATCATGCATATCAATGAAACGGTTAACGTGCTCATAGCCATCAACACCAGCAAAAGCGGTTCTCAGTTCTTTGAGCGTATCGGGGCCCAGCGTGGCAAACATCAGCAGCCCGCCCGGCTTGAGCACACGCCGAAATTCGGCAAACGCCGCATCAGGCGTATTGCACCATTGCAGGGTGAGGCTGGACCAGATCAGATCAATTGAGTTATCGGCAAAAGGCAGGCGCTCGATGTCGCTGCACACTTGTGCAGGCTGGCGCTGGCTTAATTGCCGGAATAGTTTCTTGACACCAGAGCCCATTTGCTTGTCGCGGGAGACGCACAGCATGCTGTGCGCCAGATCCAGCTCGATCAGCTGTGCCGCGCCAAAACGCTGCTGCAGTTTGGGTACGGCATAGCCTGTGCCGCTGCCCGCATCAAGCACGCGCTGCGGCGTCAGGCGAATCAGCTCCAGCCGCTCAAACATCCGGTCAACGATTTCCCGCTGCAAAACAGCCGCCGCATCATAGTGAGCGGCGGCTTTGTCAAAAGACGCGCGAATGGCTGATTTTTGCGTATGAAACTGCTCGCTCATGCGGCCTTGCCCAGCTTGTGTTTGGCGATCTCAATAATGCCCGGCAGGATAGACAGGAAAATAATGCCCAGAATAATCGCCGTCAGGTTTTTCTGGATAAAGTGAATGCCACCCAGCAAGTAGCCTGCATACAGCAGCGAGCCTACCCAAACGGCTGCACCAATCACGTTGTAGGCAAAAAATTTGCGATAAGTCATTTCGGCCATACCCGCGACGAAAGGCGCAAAGGTGCGAACAATCGGGACGAAGCGCGCAATAATGATCGTTTTGCCGCCGTATTGTTCAAAAAAGCTATGCGTTTTATCCAGGTATTCGCGGCGGAAAATTTTCGAATCCGGATTGGCAAACAGTTTGTGACCAAAGTAGCGGCCGATGGTGTAATTCACCGCGTCCCCAAGTACGGCCGCGATAAACAGCAGTAGCGCGAGCAGATGCACATTCATCGCGCCGCTGGCGGCAATCATTCCGGCGACAAACAGCAAGGAGTCTCCCGGCAGAAAGGGCGTAACGACAAGGCCGGTTTCGCAAAAGATCACAGCAAACAGGATGGCGTAAATCCAGACGCCATAGCTTTGCACCAGCTGGGCCAGATATACATCCAGATGCAGGAAAATATCGATCAGGTTAAATTCCATTTGGCTCTCTCAAAGAAAACGCCGACAAGGGCCGGCGTGTAGCAAGTATCCGCACAAAAGTTGTATGGCAAGGCGGGACAACCATGCCAGGCAACTTTTGCCGATCTACTTAAGTGGTTCGGAAGTTAAACGACCGCTTCTTCTTTAATTCGTTCCGGTTTAATCATGCGATCTCGCGTTACGCCAAACATCAGCAGCAGTGGCGAGGCCACCAGTACCGATGAATAAATACCAAACACGATACCAATGGTCAGTGCCATAGCAAAACCATGCAGCGCTGCGCCACCAAAGATCAGCATCGCCAACACCATGGCTTCGGTCGAGCCATGGGTAATAATAGTCCGGCTCAACGTGGCCGTGATCGCATTGTCGATCACTTCCGGTACAGATTTGCCGCGCAGATTGGGCTTGCGGAAGTTTTCCCGGATCCGATCGAATACAACGACCGATTCATTCACCGAATAGCCCAGCACCGCCAGAATACCCGCCAGCACGGTCAGGCTAAATTCCCACTGGAAAAGGGCAAATACACCCAGAATGATCACCACGTCATGCATATTGGCAATGATGGCTGAGAAAGCAAAGCGCCATTCAAAACGCAGCATCAGATAGGCAACGATGCCCACAATGACTAGCACCAGTGCAGTTGCGCCATGCTTGAACAGTTCATCACCAACTGATGGGCCAATAAACTCGACTTTGCGCAATTCCACATCGCTGCGTTCTTTTTTTAGGTTATCGAGTACTTCATTCGAGAGCTGGGCGCTGCTTTTTCCTTTGATGTTCGGGATGCGAACCATCACATCCTTGGTCGTGCCCAGTGACTGGACTTGCACTTCACCATATTTCAGACTTTCAATTCGGTGTCGTACTTGACTGACTTCGACCGATTGGGAATAGCGCAATTCCATTACCGTGCCGCCTGTAAACTCAACACCGAAATTAAGTCCTTTTATCACCAGGAAAAAGACTGCCAGCACAAAAGTACCCAGAGAAATCGCCGTGGTGAGCTTGCCATAGCTCATAAACGGGATGTCGCGTTTTACATGGAAAAATTCGATCATTTTAATCTCCCGCTTTTACACTGACAGCGTAGTCAAGTTGCGACGGCGGCCATAAATCAGATTAATCAGGGCGCGGGATACAAATACCGCGCTGAACATCGAGGTCATAATCCCCAGGCAATGCACCCAGGCAAAACCGCGAACCGCACCCGAGCCGAAAATCAGCAAGGCCAGACCCGCGATCAGCGTGGTGATATTCGAGTCCAGAATGGTATCGAAAGCGTGCTGATAACCGTTCTGGATCGCCATATGCGGGCTTTGACCGTCGCGTAATTCTTCACGCACCCGCTCATTAATCAGTACGTTCGAGTCAATTGCCATACCCAGCGTCAAGGCAATCGCCGCAATACCCGGCAAGGTGAGTGTGACGCCAAGCAATGACAGCAGCGCGATCAGGAATAACAGATTCGCACCCAGTGCCAGCGTGGAAACCACGCCGAAGACGCGGTAGTAAATCATCATAAATAGGGCAATCGCGGCAAAACCATACAGCGTTGAGTTAAAGCCCTTGCTGATATTTTCCTTGCCAAGGGTAGGGCCAATGGTGCGTTCTTCAACAATATCCATTGGCGCTGCCAGTGAGCCAGCGCGCAGCAGCAGGGCGGTGTCATTGGCTTCGGTGACATTCATTGAGCCCGAAATCTGCACCCGGCCACCACCAATTTCGCCACGCACCACGGGTGCTGTGACGACTTCGCCCTTGCCTTTTTCAACCAGAATCATCGCAATACGTTTGTTGACGTTTTCGCGTGTCAGATCCTTGAAGATGGATGCACCTGTTGCATCCAGACCCAGATGTACCGCAGGGGCATTCTGTTCATCAAAACCAGCCTGTGCATCGTTGATGTTTTCACCGGTCAGCTCTACTTCCTTGCGCAGCAAGATAGGCACACTTTCACCCTCGCTGCCACGGCGCTCGGTCATCAGCTCGAAGCCGGCCGGCACATTGCCATTGATCGCTTCGGTCAGTTTGGCCTGATCATCTTCAACCAGACGAACTTCCAGTGTGGCAGTCCGGCCCAGAATGTCTTTGGCCTTGGCGGTGTCCTGCACGCCAGGCAACTGAACGACGATACGGCCTTCGCCCTGCTGCTGGATCACCGGCTCGGCAACGCCCAATTCGTTTACCCGGTTATGCAAGGTGGTGATGTTCTGTTTGACTGCATCATTTTTCAGTTGCAGCAAAGCCGCTTCTGGGTAGGTGACGATCAGTTTGTAATTGCCATCGCTGTTTACCGTTTCAACTTTCAGATTGACCAGTGTGTCACGCAGCGCCTTGTTGGCCGCCGCCAGCGTTTCGGCGTCGCGCAGTTGTACTTCGACGCGGTCACGTTCCTTGCTGATTTTGCCATAACGCACTTTCTTGGCTTTCAGGTCGCGGCGAATGTCGCCAGCGGTTTTTTCCAGTGCTTTGTCAACCGCCGCTTTCATATCCACTTCGAGCAGAAAGTGCACGCCGCCACGCAAGTCCAGGCCCAGTACCATGGGCTTGGCGTGCAATTTGGCCAGCCAGGCGGGTGTGTCTGAAACCAGATTCAGTGCAATTACATAATCGCTACCCAGAGCGGCCTGAATCGCATCCTTGGCCTTGATCTGGCTGTCGGTGTCTTTAAACCGCAGCTTGACCGAGCCCGCCTCGAAGTAAGCGTCGATAGGTGTCACGCCTGCAGCTGCCGCAATTTTGCTGGCTTGCTGCACCATGGCATCTGTCACTTTTACCGTGACTCGTCCGCTGGAAACCTGGACTGCCGGGCTTTCACCAAAGAAATTGGGGAGGGTGTACAAAGTTGCCAGGACAAGCGTGACAATCAGAAGGACATACTTCCAGAGTGGATAGCGATTCATGCTGAACCCCTGAGCTGCGGCAAGGCTGCCGCCAGCTCGGTTAGTAATTATTTTGTGGATTACTTGTTTGCTTTCAAAGTGCCTTTTTCCAGGCGCTGGCCAATCGCCGCACGCTGGATCACAACTTCAACACCGTCAGCTACTTCCAGAGTCACGTACTGATCGTTCAGTTTGCTGATACGGCCTAGCATGCCGCTGCTGGTCGTCACTTCATCGCCCTTTTGCAGCGCGCCGAGCATGGCCTGGTGTTCTTTGGCTTTTTTCTGTTGCGGACGAATCATCAAGAACCAGAAAATCACGAAAATCACGATCATTGGCAGGAAAGACATGAACGCGTTTGGCTCTGCCGGAGCGGCCGATGCGAATGCAGGAGTGATAAACATAAAAATAGTTTCCGTTTGTAAGCCCAACAAAGGCGGATCATTCTAGCCTTTGAAGCTATTAAAATCTACCGAATTACGGTCTTTTGTCCGTCCGATGTGAGCTGGGATTGATTTGAGGCACAGCCTTGGCCGACTATGACGATGAAGTGACGTGAAAGTTTCCTGCGAGGCAAGTCAGAACCGCTGTTCGGGCTGTCAGTTGACAGCCCATTTTTCAGGGTTGGCGGGCTCGTGGCATTTGCCGGACTGCTTGTTCAAGCGCTGGCAAGGCGGCCGGATCATTGCCGTAGCGGGCGTTTAAATAGAGGTGTGTGATTGCTTCGATGTGCTTGGCCAGATGCGGGTATTGCGCCTGAGCACGTGCTGCAAAGGCTTGCGCAGTTTCGCTAGCGGCTTTGTCCATGGGGGCGAGTTTGCGGATAAAACGCCGAAAGATACGGCTGGCAGCGTCAGGCCGCGGCGGCTGGCTTTTATACAGCAGCCATGCGGCAAAACTGCCCAGAATCGCCAGTAGCCCGCCAATCAGCCACAGCAAAAAAGCGCTGGATAGAAAATCATCAATCCCCAGTTTTTTCAGTAACTCGTTCTGGCGTTTCTGATCGTAGCCAACTACCCACTGATTCCAACCGTGAACGAGGATATCAGCCTTGAGGCGCAGGTTTCTGAGCCAGGCATTATCCTGACGCATCATAAACGGTAGCTCGGTACTATCAATGCTCAATCCGATACCCGCTGTAATTCGTGAAGGGGAAATCACAAAAGTGGGGTCTACGCGTTGCCAACCTTGGTCGGCATACCAGACTTCAGTCCAGGCATGCGCATCAGCCTGCCGGACAATCCAGTAGTCAGCATTTTGCTGTGCGCCCTGATAACCGGTGACCACCCGCGCAGGCAATCCTGCTGCCCGCATCATGAAAGCAAACGCGCTGGCATAGTGTTCGCAAAAGCCTTGCCGGTGTGTAAATAGAAATTCGTCGATGCGATGGCGGCTGGTGAGTACCGGCGGGCTAAGGGTGTAGCTGAAATCATTATTGCGCAGCCAGTTGAGCCCCGCGGCAACGCGATCCCGGGGGGGCAGATGAGCCCAGCTTAGGGCGAGCGCACGGCTTTTCGGGTTTAGATCGGCAGGCAGGATCAGGCTGCGCTCGATCTGGCGCGGGCTGTCGTTCACCGTGCGCCAGCTGAGTTGTGCGCTCAGCTCGATGCGTTTTTTCTCGCTGACCACCTGATTGCTGACAATTTGCAGACGATTACTCAGATTGGCGTTGGCAGGTATGTGTGTTGGCATGTCCAGTGCCAGTAGCCAGCTTTGCTGATGCGGTTCCAGCGTGATGCTGTAGCTGTAAACCTCGCCTTCACCGATGATTTTGGGCACGGCCTGAAAGCGCAGGGCATTCTGATCGCGATTTTGGCCGTAGGCTGGTTGCCAGCTGATGCCATCAAAATCTTCAAAGACCGGTCCGCGCCAGTACATATTTGCCTGGGGGGGGGCTTTATCCTTGAAGCTGACGCGGAAAGCAACGCTTTCATCCTGGATCATATTGCCGATGCTGCCCGGGGTCATCTGATCGCCAGAAAGGCCTGTTTTGGCACTCGAGTGATCGGGGATCGCCCACAATGGCGCAGGTAGGCGAGGAAAAAGTACGAATAGCAGGATGGCAATTGGTATACCTTCCAGAATCATTCTGGAAGAGCTTTTCAGATTGATACCCATGGGGAGTGTATTGCCCAGCTCAATACGCTGAGCCGCATACAGAACAGCCAGTGTACTGATAAGGGCATAGGCTGCTTGCCAAGGTGCCTGACCATGCAATAAAGCCAGACCTGAGAGCAGAAACATCAGCAGAAGTAATCCACGAACATCGCGTAGCGTGCGGGTCTCCAGCAGTTTGACAATGCTAAGTGCCATCAGAATGGCTACGCCGCCTTCACGGCCGACCAGCGTTTGGTAGGCTTGAAACACCAGTACAGCGACAACCGCGCCCAGAATCAGATGGCTATAGCGCGGCAGGCGCGCACGCTGATCGGCGCTCAGCCGCGTGAGTACCAGCAAGATGGCCGCCAGACTTAGCGCCAGCCAGAGTGGTTGTTCCAGCAAATGTGGAAAACAGCTGAGCGCCAGCGCACCGCCCAGCCATTGCAAATCACTGGCGCTGACCAGCCGCAATCGTGACGGAGTCATGTCGCTCCTCCCGGATACTGTGCCAGCGCGCTAAGGCAGCGATGCAAATGATCATGGCCCAATGCGGGTGGGAACTGCTGTGCCGGTAAAGCCAGCCCGTAAGGGCGCTGGGTGCTTTCGGCCTGCAATATCCAGGCCGTGAGGCGCGATAGCCGCACTTCAACGGGCAGGCCTGCCAGTTCGTCAAAATTGAGCCAGAGTGTGGCGCCAATCGGCGACTGATGTTGGCGGATCAGGATTTGTTCGGTGCGTGCGCTTTGTTTCCAGGCAATATCGTGCAGCGCATCGCCACGCTGAAACTCGCGCAAGCCGGCAAAATCCTCGTTACCGGAAGCCTGCATTTTTTTGCCATCGCTCAATGCGCCGTGATCGGGTAAAGGTGGCGGATCCGGTTCAGGCTGCGGATAAACCAGCGCCACGCCATCGAGTGCCAGATAAGTCCAGCAGCGAAAAAAGCCCAGCGGCATGGTGCTGCTGATCGTCAGGCGGGGCAGGGCCAGCAAGCCGCGCTGCCGGCTTTTTACCGGCAGAGCCAGCAATTGATGATCCTGTCCAGGAATGTGGGTGCTGGCTGATTCGGCTTGCTGCCTAGCTTGAATGTTGACGCCAAAACGCGGCTGGCGTTTTTCATTGAGCAAAGTGAGTGGAAAATACACATTTTCACCGGCAAACACTGGAATCGGCGTGCCGCAACTGAGTTGCAGCCCCAGCAAATTGGCGTAAGTGCGCAGCAAAATCGCATGTGCAACCCCCAGCAGCAAAAAGGCAAAGAAAAACCCCAGGCTGAGCTGATAATTGAGCGCGCCCACCAACATGGTGATGAAAATCATGCCAAAACCCAGGCCATACAAGGTAGGCAGGATATACAAACGCTGGTGGCGAATGCGTACTTTGCCGCTCTCGACGGGGTGACGTCGGGCCAGAAAACGCTGCCAGTAGGGCCGCCAGAATGACAGGAGTGCAGCGGTCATCGGCATTTACGGAATCGCTACGCTGTACATCAGCTGCTCGGCAATATGCGGGTCAGAGCGCCCGCTTTGGCGCAGAATCAGCCGGTGTCCGGCCAGTGCTGGGAATATCCGCTGCACATCCTCAGGAATCACCATGCTGCGCGCTTCCAGCCAGGCGCTGGCCTTGCAGGCTTGCACCAGACCCAGTGCGGCGCGTGTTGACAGGCCGCAGCTGAAACGCTGGTCTTCCCGGGTGGCCGAAATCAGCGCCTGAATATAATCGAGCAAGGGCTCGGCCAGCTTGATCTGCGCAATATCCTGCTGCGCTTCTTGCAATTGCTCGGCAGACAGCATGGGGCTCAGCCCGGAGAGTACATCCTGGCGGCTGATGCCCTGCAATAAGGCGCGCTCGGCTTTGGCGTCCGGATAACCCAGCTCGAGCCGGAGTAAAAACCGATCCAGCTGCGATTCTGGCAAAGCAAAAGTACCAATCTGGGCCTGCGGGTTTTGGGTGGCGATTACAAAAAACGGCGTTGGCAGCGCGTTTGTCTCGCCGTCTATCGTCACTTGCTGCTCGGCCATGGCTTCCAGTAGCGCAGACTGGGTTTTGGGCGTGGCGCGGTTGATCTCGTCGGCCAGCAGTACTTGGGTGAAAATTGGTCCGGGATGAAAGCGGAAAGCCTCCATGCTGCGCTCGTAAACCGACACACCGAGCAAATCGGCAGGCAGCAGATCACTGGTAAATTGCACCCGGGCAAAGCGCAGTCCGAGCACGGTGGCCAGAGCATGCGCCATCGTGGTTTTACCTACGCCGGGCACGTCTTCCAGCAGCAGATGGCCGCGCGCCAGAATGCCGATCAGCGCCAAGCGCATGGTGGCGGCTTTGCCCAGAATGATCTGATTGAGCTGCTGCTCGGCCTGATGCAAGCGTTGCAACATTTCACGACTTTGGGGTGTCATTCTTTTCCTCACTGCGTCTGGGGCGTAAACTTTAGAAACATTAGACAGACAAAAGTTTTCAGACAAGGCGCTGGCGAAATCCAAACACTGCCAAGCATCGATGGGTGGAAACTTTTGCTTTGGTATTTAAAGCATACAGCTAAATAGGTAAAGCCATTGTACGGTTCTAGCGGCGCAACTGCATTGATCGGGCATTCTGCATGCAGTATGCATGAAATGGGAAAAGGGCACCCGGAATGTCCGGAGCGCATTGCGGCGATTAGCGACCGATTGATGGCCTCGGGCATCTGGGACTATTTATTACACATCAATGCTAACCCTGCCACCCGCGAGCAGCTCGCCCGCGTTCACCCCGAAGCCTATCTGGACAAGCTGGCGCTGATGTCGCCAGCGACCGGTCATGTGCATCTGGAACCCGATACGGCGATGAATCCATACTCACTCAACGCCGCCTACTATGCCGCTGGCGCCGGGGTGCAGGCCGTGGATATGGTCATGAGCGGCAAGGCGCAAAACGCATTTTGTCTGATCCGCCCACCGGGGCATCATGCCGAGCGCGAGCGGGGTATGGGTTTCTGTTTCTTCAATAATATTGCCGTGGCTGCGCGCCACGCGATCGTGCAATATGGTTTGGAGCGTGTGGCGATTGTCGATTTTGATGTCCATCACGGCAATGGCACTGAAGACGCTTTTTACGACGAGCCCAAAGTGCTGATGGTCAGCATTTTCCAGCATCCGTTTTTTCCTTACAGCGGCGATGTGCCCAAAGGCGCCAATATGCTCAATGTGGCCATGCCGCGTGCCAGCCGTGGTGCCGAGTTTCGCGAAGTGGTGCAGGAAAAATGGCTGCCAGCACTCAATGATTTTGCGCCACAATTGCTGCTGATTTCGGCCGGGTTTGATGCGCATCTGGAGGATGATATGGGCTCGATGGGGCTGGTTGAAGCCGATTACGCCTGGGTCACCAAACAGCTGATGAAAGTGGCTGAAACGCACGCCCAAAAGCGCATCGTGTCCTTGCTGGAGGGCGGTTACGATTTATCCTCGCTGGCGCGCAGCGTGACCGAACACATCAAAGTGCTGGCCGATGTTTAAGCGCACAGTCATAATCGCCCGCTCGCTCACGCTCTTGCTGGTGCTGGGCTCAATACTCTGGGGGTGTAGCAGCACCAAGCCCGCACCCAGTAAGCCCCACAAGCCTATACCCTCCAAGCCCAGCTTAAGCAAAATTCAGGTTGATGGTGATGCACGCGAAATCATCATGGTGGCGCTTGGCTTGCTTGATACCGGCTACCAGTTTGGCGGCAATAACCCGGAAGCCGGGCTCGATTGCAGCGGTCTGGTCAAATATGTGTATAAAAATGCGCTGCAGGTCGATCTGCCGCGCACCGCCGCCGACATGGCGCAAGCCGGCCGCACGATAGACCGTGCCGATTTGCGTCCAGGTGATCTGGTTTTTTTTAATACGCTAGGTCGGCCTTTCTCGCACGTAGGCATTTATATGGGCGATGGCAATTTCATCCACGCGCCGTCGAGCAAGGGCAAGGTGCGGATCGAGTCGATGAGCAATAGCTATTTTGCCAGCCGCTTTGAGGGCGCGCGCAGCCTGTTGCTCAGGCGCTAGGTGCTGCCCTTCTGAGTTTTACGGCTGCGCCGAGCCAGCTCTGGCAGCCTTTCATCCCTTGCGGATAGACCCAATACGCTTTGCAATAGGCCTTTGCTACATTGAGTAAGTCTTGTCTTTCGACTTTAGGCTTATCTCAATGCTGATCCGTCCCACCCGTCTTTCCGATCTTGATGCAATTCTGGCGCTGGCCAGCAGCGCAGGTGTGGGCGTTACTACTTTGCAGGCCAATCCCGAGCGATTTACCAAACGCATCGAGGCCAGCATCTCCAGCCTCAATGGCGAGCCCGAGCTGGGGCAGGCGAGCTATCTGTTTGCGCTCGAAGACGATGAAACTGGCGCTCTAGCTGGCATTTGCGGCATCGAGGGCGCTGTCGGCATGGATGACACATGGTATAACTACCGCGTCGGTCTATCAGTGCACGCTTCGCGCGAGCTGGATATCTATAAACAACTACCAACGCTGTTTCTGACGTCCGATCTCACCGGCGCCAGCGAGCTGTGCACGCTGTTTCTATCGCCCGATTACCGCAAAGACGGCAATGGCGCTTTGCTGTCCAAATCGCGCTTTTTATTTATGGCCGCCAGCCCTGAGCGCTTTAGCCCGCGCGTTATCGCCGAAATGCGCGGCGTGTCGGATGAAGCCGGGCGCTCGCCATTCTGGGAAAGTCTGGGGCGGCATTTTTTCAAAATGGATTTCGCCCGCGCCGATTTTCTGTCCTATGTCGGCAGCAAATCGTTTATCGCCGAGTTGATGCCCAAATACCCGATTTATACCTGCCTGTTGTCCGACGAGGCGCAGGCCGCCATCGGCCACGTCCATCCAGCCACCATGCCAGCACGCGCGATGCTTGAAGCCGAAGGATTTCGCTATCAGGGCTATATCGATATTTTTGACGCTGGCCCGAGTCTGGAATGCCCGCGCGACACGATACGCGCAGTCAAAGACAGCCGCGTCTACCAGAGTCTGGCCGTGGCGCATCCACCCAAAAACGGTACAGCCTGGCTGGTGAGTAATGGTGAATTGGCCGATTTTCGCGCCACGATAGCCTATACGCGGCCACTGGAAGACAGCCTGCCGCTGACTGCCGATGTCTTGCAACGACTTAATCTTGAAGACGGTGCGAATGTGCGCGCCGTTGTACTCTCTGCTAAGGGGTAAGTAATGAATGCGATTCATGGCAATTTGATTCACGGTCAATGGCAATCAGGCTCTGGCGAGGTTTTTTCGTCGAAAAATCCCGTTTCACAAGCGATCATCTGGCAAGGTCGTGCGGCGAGTGCTGCTGAAATTGATGCAGCGATTGCCAGCGCGCGCTCGGCTTTTGTCGCCTGGCGCGATCTGGATCTGGCCGCGCGCATCGCGCTGATCCGCAATTTTGGCGAGCTGCTCAAAGCCAATCAGGCCGATCTGGCTGCGACCATCGGCATGGAAACCGGCAAGCCGCGCTGGGAAGCGCTGACCGAAGTGACGACGATGATCAATAAAATCGACATTTCGATCAAAAGCCATGAAGAGCGCACCGGCTACAAAGAAGCGCCGCAGGGTGACGCGATTGCTGTCTTGCGTCATCGCCCGCACGGCGTGGTGGCCGTGTTCGGCCCCTACAATTTTCCCGGCCATCTACCCAATGGTCATATTGTTCCGGCCCTGCTTGCCGGTAATTGCGTGGTGTTTAAGCCATCCGAACTTGCCCCGCTGACGGCACAAAAAACCGCCGAATTATGGCTGGCCGCAGGCCTGCCTGCTGGTGTGCTCAATGTGGTGCAAGGCGCGCGCGAAACTGGCGTTGCACTGGCGGCGCATTCACAAATTGACGGGCTGTATTTCACTGGCAGTGCCGGAACGGGCTACGCCTTGCATAAGCAATTTGCTGGTCAGCCCGAAAAAATCCTCGCGCTGGAAATGGGCGGTAATAATCCGCTGCTGGTCGAGGAAGTCGCCGACGCTAATTTGAAGGCCACGCTGCATCATGTGATCCAGTCGGCGTTTATTTCGGCTGGCCAGCGCTGTACCTGCTCGCGCCGTTTGCTGGTGCCAAAGGGCGAGTGGGGCGATGCTTTCCTGGCACGCCTAGTGACCGTTGCCGAGTCTTTGCAAGTCGGCGCATGGGATTCCGAGCCGCAGCCGTTTATGGGCGGCGTGGTGTCGCTTGCCGCCGCGAACAATATGCTCGCAGCGCAGGCACGTTTAATCGCCGCAGGTGCGGTCAGCCTGCTGGAAATGCGTAATCTGCAGGCTGGAACGGCATTACTCTCGGCGGGAATTCTGGATGTCAGTGCCGTTGAAAACCTGCCCGACGATGAATACTTCGGCCCGTTGCTGCAAGTACAGCGCTACGCCACATTTGAAGACGCAATGACTCTGGCGAATGCCACCCGCTTTGGTCTCGCTGCCGGGATTTTGAGCGATTCGCGCGAGCAGTACGAACGCTTCTGGCGCGAATCGCGTGCCGGGATTGTGAACTGGAACAAACCGCTCACTGGCGCATCAAGCGCAGCGCCGTTTGGCGGCGTCGGTGCTTCGGGCAATCACCGCGCCAGCGCCTACTACGCCGCCGATTATTGCGCGTATCCAGTTGCATCGATTGAAGCCGAACAACTGACCTGCCCAGCCCAATTGCCTCCGGGGATGACACTGTAATGACTGCAAACACCGCTATTGAAGCCGCCACCAGCTGCGAAGCCAATTTCGACGGTCTAGTTGGCCCGACTCACCATTATGGCGGGCATTCTTTTGGCAATGTCGCGTCAACCGGCAACGCCAAGCTGGTCGCCAATCCGCGCGAAGCTGCGCTGCAAGGCCTGGCCAAAATGAAGGCGCTCGCCGATATGGGCTATCAGCAGGGCGTGCTGCCGCCGCAGGAAAGACCAGCTACCTGGCTGATGCGCGAGCTGGGGTATACGGGTAGCGATCAGGATATGATTGCTGCTGTGGGCAATACCAATCCGGGGTATTTATCGGCGATGTGCTCGGCCTCAAGCATGTGGGTGGCCAATGCGGCAACGGTGAGCCCGTCGGGTGATACCGGTGATGGGCGTGTGCATTTCACCGTGGCCAATTTGCAGAACAAATTTCACCGCGCGATCGAGCATCGCCAGACCGAACGCACACTGAAAGCCATCTTTGCTGACCCGCGGCATTTTAATGTGCACGCGGCCTTGCCGATGATGGCCGCTTTTGGCGACGAAGGCGCGGCCAATCACACGCGTTTTTGCAGCGACTACGCCGGGCAGGGCGTTGAATTTTTTGTGTATGGTCGTCAACACTGGGGCGATGCGGCTGGGAGAGTCGAGCCGCAGCGCTTTCCGGCGCGGCATACGCTGGAAGCCAGCCAGGCCGTTGCTCGCCTGCACAGTTTGCGCGACACGCATACCGTTTTTGCCCAGCAAAACCCGGCCGTGATCGACGCTGGCGTGTTTCACAATGACGTGATCGCTGTGGGTAATCAAAATGTGCTGTTTTGCCACGATCAGGCGTTTTTGAATGCGCCGCAGGTCTACGCCGAGCTGAGCCAGAAGTTTGGCGCGGGCTTGGAAATTATCGAAGTGCCAAGCAGTGCGGTCAGTGTGGCCGACGCGGTGAAATCGTATTTATTCAATAGCCAGCTGCTCGCCAAAGCCAATGGCAAACAACGCTTGCTGGTGCCTGAGGAGTGCGCCAACACGCCTGCTGTGTGGGCCTACCTGCAGCATCTGGTCCATGACAAGCGGGCGATTGACGAATTGCTGGTGTTTAATCTCAAGCAAAGTATGCAAAACGGCGGAGGCCCGGCGTGCCTGCGTCTGCGTGTGGCTTTAACCGAAGCTGAAATTGCCGCAGTTAATCCGGCAGTCTGGATGAACGATACGTTGTACGCCGCGCTGACGCATTGGGTACAAAAGCACTATCGCGACCGCCTGCATGAAAACGATCTGATCGACCCGGCTTTGCTCACCGAAGTACGCACCGCGCTGGACGAGCTGACGCAGATTTTGCAGCTGGGCGCGATTTACCCCTTCCAGCGGCAAGGGCGTGACGTTTAATCGAGAGAGCTTGAGCGAGATCGGGCTCAATGGTGAATGTCGCGACAAGCACCGCGCCGAAAAAGCCAGATTGGGTGAAGGCTGCTAAACTGACGCCCGCGCAGCCGTTTGCCTTCTCGCAAACCCGATTCAACGAGGTCAACCATGTCACACATCACCTTTTTACAAAAAACACTCGCAGGCGAAACCTCAATGGGCCTGCAGTATTGCTTGCCAAATGGGATGTGTGTGCAGGTGCTCGATGAGGGTGTAATCCGCTTCGAGCCGCACGACGCCAGCCATAGCGTGCTCGATCTGGTGGTCTCTTGCGGCATTCACGGCAATGAAACCGCGCCGGTCGAGCTGGTCGAGCAATTGATCGAGCGCATTTTGCGGCAAGAATTGCGCGTTAAATCGCGTGTGCTGTTTATTTTTGGCAATGTGCCCGCCTTGCGCGCGGGTCAGCGCTTTATTGAAGAAGACATGAACCGGCTGTTTAACCGCGAGCCGGAAGTGGAAGATGGCACCGAAAAGCGCCGTGCCATGATGCTGGAAATGCACGTCGGGCGCTTTTTCGGCAGCAATACCACGCCGCGTTTTCACTACGATCTGCACACCGCCATTCATGGCTCATTGATCGAAAAATTCGCCATTTACCCGCTGCCCAAGCCGGGTTGCCGCTTTAGCGCGCAAGAAATTGCCCGCTTGAGTCTGGCCGGGGTTGATACGGTCTTGCTGCAATCGACCACATCCAGCACGTTTTCCTATTCATCGAGCTTCAATTACAACGCGCATTCGTTCACCATTGAGCTCGGTAGCGCCCGCCCGTTCGGGCAGAACACGGCGATTGATCTCTCCAAAATGGACGCTTACCTGAGTGGGCTGATCCAGGGCGAGCTGCCGCAGCCCGAGCTAATCCCACCGCAAGTGCAGATTTTCCGCGTATCACGCGAGATCCCGAAAACCAGCCATGATTTCAAATTTGCCATCGACGGCAAAACCGACAACTTCACAACGCTGCCCAAGGGCATGCTGCTGGCCGAAGACGCTGGCGTGCCTTTTTCGATCATTGAGGACGACGCCCGGATTATTTTCCCCAACCCCGATGTACCGCCGGGGCAAAGGGCAGGGCTGGTGATTATCCCTGCGCGGGATTTTCTGGCCGAGCAATAATCTAGAACCGGCGAGAGGCGGGTTTATGCCCTTGGCTGCCGTGGCAAAGCAATCGAAATGATTGCCGCTAAGGCGATAAAGCCGACTGATATCCACAAACACGCCGCCAAGCCTGCCGCTTGGTAAACCCAACCCGACAGCACCGTACCGATCAGCCGCCCCATCGCGTTGGCCATATAGTAAAAACCGACGTCGAGCGAAGCGCCGTCTTCTTTGGCGTAGCTAACGATCAAATAGCTGTGCAGCGACGAATTAATCGCAAACAGCACGCCAAAGGCGAGCAGCCCACCGACCAGTATTAGCTGCAAATCTAGATTGAAATTGATCCCCAGAGCAATACCAGCGGTGAGTATTGTCAACGGCAAGGCCCACAACACCGCCGCGCGGCCATCGGGCACTTTGCCCGCCTTTTTGCCGGTTAAATACGGCGCCAGCGATTGCACAATGCCGTAGCCGATCACCCAGCAGGCAAAAAACGCGCCGACCGCCCAATCGGCCCAGCCCAAAGTCGTCGCCATAAACACCGGCAGCGCGACGACAAACCACACATCGCGCGCGCCAAACAAAAACAGCCGCGCTGCCGACAAAATATTCACCGCGCGGCTGCTGGAAAACACCTCGCCAAATTTAGGCTTATTTTTCGCCTTGCCCAAATCCGCCTTCAAACTCAATAAACTCGCCACCCAGACCAGCAGCAGCACCAGCGCCATCGCCCACATTGCGCCAGCAAACCCCAAGCTCGCCAGCAATACGCCGCCAAGGAAAAAGCCAACGCCTTTGAGCGCATTTTTTGATCCGGTCAGCAGCGCCACCCATTGATACAGCCGCCCTTCCCCCGCCGCGCTGCCGGTGGGAATCAGCGCCTTAACGCTACTTTTCGCGCTCATTTTATTCAGGTCTTTCGCAATCCCCGACAGCGCCTGCGCCGCCATCACCCACGGCACAGTCAGCAGCGCCGTTGGCACCGTCAGCGCCAGCAGCGCAATCACCTGCAGGCCAAGGCCGATATTCATTGTTTTATTGAGGCCAATGCGCGCACCCAACCAGCCACCGACCAGATTGGTGACGACGCCAAACAACTCGTAAAACAAAAACAGCAGCGCGATATTCAGTGGCGAGAAGCCCAACTGATGAAAATGCAGCACCACCAGCATGCGCAAAGCGCCATCGGTCAGCGTGAACGCCCAATAATTGCCGGTGATGATTAGATATTGGCGGATGGCAGGGGAGAGGGTGGAAAGCATGGTTAGTCCGGCTATAGGGTATTGGCTTGAGGATATTTTTGATCAATGATTACAGGTAAATACTTGGCTGGGTATGGCTAATATAGCTCCGATGGGCGGAGCGAAATCGGAGTCTGCTGCGATTTCTCACGTCCGATTACGCTGCACTAATCGGACCTACGGTGCTTCATTGTCAGTATCATTGCGCGCGTCCTGTGACAACGTGCCGTCCAAGTGAAGTCATGCGGGAGTTTCGTGCAACGAGCTTCAGGCGTACATCATCCCAGTCCAAAAGGATTGGGATAGTTTCTTGTATCCCTTCGGGGGATGTGTTGAATGCGGTGAGCCCAACAACTGAACCATTATTTTGTTCGGCATACCTACAGAGATGTTCTTCAATCGTTTGCCTTGCAGCTTTCACCTTTTCACTAAAGTGATCACGGACAAGTTGATGAAGATCGCCAATGCACTGAAGATATTCACGGATTACAAGTGTTAACGCCACCTGTTCAGGCATCTCACTTAAAATCGCCTTCTTAAAATTATTGTTTTCTAGGTGCTGGCGTTCGGTAAACGGTTGTATTGAAAGTTCAAGTACTCTAGTTTCATCCTCTCCAACCCATTTTTGACTTTGACTCAACCGGTGAACTGCTAGGCCACAATGCTGAACATGATTACGTAATGCTTCAAGAAATCGATACCCGAAAGTCGCGTCGTAATGGTGGTGCGTTCGTTGTTTGAATTCGATGCGAGCATTTTCAGGGGTTGTTGCACAATCAGTCAGGCGTTGCGGCGTTTGATCTAGGTAAAGGCGTGTTGCGGTTAATAAGTTGACAACGCGGCGATTGATTGTGGATCTAAGCTCAAAGAAATCGTGATATTCATTTAACCGCCGAACCGAGTTCGAGGCTGCAGCCATGAGCAATTCCTGCTCGAATTCCACATAGTTACCAATTAAAAGGTCATTAGATTCCTCAAGTGCAAACGCCGCACTCAAAACTGTCCGAGCCGCTGCCGCGGCCTTAAATTGTTCATCCGTGATGGGTAATTTAGGTACTGTCCCGAGTACGTTTTGGCGAAGATAAGGGTTCATGATGTCCTAATGTTTTTTCAAGAGTCGGTTGGCGCATGCGGCCTCATCGCGCGTAGGTTGGATGAGCCGCAGGCCTTATCCGACTCGATGCTATTGGGTAACGCTACGTTCACCCAACCTAATCAGTGTATTGCTATGCAGGCATTATTAAGCAAAGCCTACAGAGCAATACCCCATCATGGAATTTACTGATCCGCCAAGCCCACCTGCCGTACCAACTCCGCCGTACGATTCACATAACCCCACTCATTGTCGTACCACGCGTACAGTTTCAATTGCGTGCCGTTGATGACCATCGTCGATAGCGCGTCGATGATGGACGAGCGCGCGTCGCCGCGGTAGTCGATCGACACCAGCGGGCGTTCTTCGTAGCCCAAGATGTCTTTCAGATACGTTTCCGACGCGGCTTTCAAGAGGCCATTCACTTCTTCGACGGTGGTGGCGCGTTCGAGCTCGAACACGCAATCGGTGAGCGAGGCGTTGGTTAGCGGTACGCGGACGGCGTGGCCGTTCAGGCGGCCTTTCAGTTCGGGGAAAATCTCGGTGATCGCGGTGGCCGAACCAGTCGACGTTGGGATCAAACTGGTGCCGCACGAGCGCGCGCGGCGCAGGTCTTTGTGCGGGGCGTCGATGATGGTTTGCGTATTGGTCAGATCGTGGATCGTCGTCATGCTGCCGTGGCGGATGCCGAGTTGCTCGTGGATCACTTTGACGACCGGCGCGAGGCAGTTGGTCGTGCAGCTGGCGGCGGTGACGATGCGATGGATGCTAGGGTCAAACAAATGATGATTCACGCCAACGACAACATTCAAAACGCCCGGCTCTTTGACTGGCGCGGTGACGACAACGCGTTTAACGCCTTGATCGAGGTAGGCTTGCAGCAGCGCGGTGGTGCGCATTTTGCCCGAGGCTTCGATCACCACGTCGCAACCGGACCAATCGGTGTCGCCAATCGCGGTATTGCGGGTGGTTTTGATGCGCTGATTACCAATAATGATCTCATCACCCTCGCTCGTGGCTTCGTGTGCAAAGCGGCCATGAATTGAGTCGAAGTTTAGCAAATGCGCCAAAGTCGCCGCGTCGCCCGCCGGATCGTTGATCTGTACAAATTCAATTTCTGGCCAGCCCCACGCTGCGCGCAGTGTTAAACGTCCCATACGGCCAAAGCCGTTGATGCCTACTTTGATGGTCATTTCTTTATCCCGTATTGCTTATTTAAGATTTGCCACGTGCTGCTTGAGTGCGAGGTGGTCGAGTTTTTCAAATGGCAGTGCCACAAGTAAATCAAGGCGGTGGCGCAAGATGGCTAAGGTGTGATTAAAGCTGTGCTGTTGAGTCTCTTCATCACCTGCACAATCGGGATGCTCAATACTCCAATGCGAAATCATCGGCACGCCAGGCCAAGCAGGGCAAGTTTCACCAGCGGCGCGATCGCACAGCGTGAAGACCAAATCCATCTCGGGTGCGCCGACCTGAATGAATTCATCCCAGCTTTTACTGCGTAAATTGTCACAAGCGATGTGGGCATGCTCTAGCGCTTTAAGCGCCATCGGATGGATTTGCCCGCTCGGCAGGCTGCCGGCGCTATATGCTTTAAAGCGGCCATGACCAATGTGGTTGAGTAAGGCTTCTGCCATTTGGCTGCGCGCGGCGTTTTCGGTGCAGATAAACAGCACGTTGTAATAGTCTTTCATGCATCACCTTATTTCTGATTTTTTCAACATGGTAATCATAGTAGTTCAATATTTCAATAATTGTTGTATAGTTAAGATATGGAAAAAAATACTGCTACGACCATTTTTGAAACCCTATCGTCCGGCGTGCGGCTTGATGTCTATCGCCTGCTCGTGCGTCAGGGCAAAGCCGGGTTGGTTGCCGGTGAAATCGCCGCCGCGCTGGATCTGCCAGCGACCAATTTATCGTTTCACCTCAAATCCATGGTGCATGCCAATGTGGTCACGGTAGAGCAGGAGGGGCGCTATATGCGCTATCGCGCCAATCTGGCGCAAATGCTGGAGCTGATCGCCTACTTGACCGAAGAGTGTTGCGAGGGCAATCCCGAACAATGTTTGCCGCTCTTGTCATCGCCGTGCGCGCCCGAATCATCATGCTGCCCCAAGCCGGAAGAAACCCAATGAACAGTCAAGCCTGCGCCGACGAATCGACGTCGCAACAGTTGAGTTTTCTGGATCGCAATCTGACCGTATGGATTTTCCTCGCGATGGCGCTGGGTGTGGGCATCGGCGTGGTGTTTCCACAGGTGGCGCAGCTCAATGAGGCGATGTCGGTCGGCACGACCAATATTCCGCTGGCCATCGGCCTGATTCTGATGATGTATCCGCCGCTGGCGAAAGTGAATTACAGCCTCTTGGGCGAAGTCACCCGCGACAAACGCGCAATTACGCTGTCTTTGATCATGAACTGGATCGTTGGCCCGATTTTGATGTTTGTGCTGGCGATTACCTTTTTGCGCGATCAGCCGGGCTATATGGTCGGGCTGATTCTGATCGGGCTGGCGCGGTGCATCGCGATGGTGCTGGTCTGGAATGATATCAGCGGGGGCAGCAAGGAATACGGCGCGGCGCTGGTTGCGCTCAATAGCGTGTTCCAGATTATCACTTACAGTTTTATGGCTTGGCTGTTTATTACCGTCTTGCCGCCGCTATTTGGTCTGCAAGGTTTTGCGCTCGATATTACGATGTGGGACATTGCCAAAAGTGTACTGATTTATCTCGGAATCCCTTTTCTGGCTGGTTTTTTAAGCCGCAAGTGGCTGGTCGCCACCAAGGGCGAAGCCTGGTACAACACGGTGTTTATCCCGCGTATTTCGCCAATCACGCTGATTGCCTTGCTCGCGACCATCGTGCTGATGTTCAGTTTAAAAGGCGAAATGATGGTCGAGCTACCGCTGGATGTATTGCAAATCGCGATTCCGCTGGTGATTTACTTTATGGTGATGTTTTTTGCCAGCTTCTGGATCGGCAAAAAAATGGGGCTGCCCTACGATCAAAACGCGTCGATTGCGTTTACCTCGAGTGGCAATAATTTCGAGCTGGCGATTGCGGTGTCGATTGCCGTTTTTGGCCTGAGCTCTGATCAGGCCTTTGCCGGTGTGATTGGCCCGCTGGTTGAAGTGCCGGTCTTGATTGCGCTGGTAAATGTCGCGCTCAGAATGAAGCGGAAATACTACTCATGAGCGCGACCATCAACATGAACGCGCCTTGCACCGCCGAGTGGCTGAACAAGCAATGCGCTTGCCGGTTTCTGGATTCCGCTTTGCTCAAGGCCGAGCTGGAAGCGAGCCCGGATTTGGTCGGTCTGGCCGACGAGATCGCGCAAACCCGGCCGCATCTGTTTTCGGCCACGATGGTTTTTATTACCCCTGCGCAGCGCGATCAGATGCAGGACATTATTCGCGCGGTCAGCGATCTGGCGGCCATGCCTTCCTGGCAAAATCAGGTTTTGGCGAATGCCCCTGCTGCGGCGCAAATCGACTTTGGTCAAGATGGTGTGTTTTTTGGCTACGACTTTCATCTGAGTGAGGGCGTGCCGCAACTGATTGAAATCAATACCAATGCAGGTGGCGCAATGCTCAATCTGGCTTTGGCTCGCGCGCAAACAGCGTGTTGCAAAGCCTGCCCACCGCTGACTGCCGCGCCCAAAACGCTGGATGAACTGGAAAATACCTGGCTGGCGATGTTCGAGCAGGAGTGGCAAGCGCAGCGAGATACGCCTCGCCCGCGCCGAATCGCCATTATTGATGAAGCGCCGAAACAGCAATACCTCTACCCTGAGTTTCTGCTGTTTCAGCGTCTGTTTGAAAAGACCGGGATGACTTGCCTGCTTGCCGATCCGGGCGAGTTGCGCTGGCACGATCAGAGATTGTGGCTCGGTGATACCGTGATTGATATGGTCTACAACCGCTTGACCGATTTCTATTTTGAACAAGACAATTCGCAAGCCTTGCGGCAGGCTTTTGCCGCCGGTGATGTCGTCGTTACGCCAACACCCCGCGCGCATGCGCTGTACGCCGACAAGCGTCACCTCGCCGAGCTGAGCTCGCCGGAGCAAATGGCGGCCTATCCGCTTGCTGGCTCGAGTATAGCCACCCTGCAAGCCGGCATTCCGAGCACCTTTTTAGTCACCCCAGCCAATGCCGATGAACTTTGGGCGCAGCGGCGACAACTTTTTTTCAAGCCAGCAAGCGGCTACGGCAGTAAAGCCACGTATCGCGGCGATAAGCTAACTAAGCGGGTGTGGGGTGAGATTCTGGCGGGTGGCTATGTCGCGCAAACGATTGCGCCGCCGAGCGAGCGCTATGTGGCGATTGAAGCAAACCAGACCGCTGATTTGAAGCTCGATATTCGCGCCTATGTGTACCGGGGCGAAATCCAGCTATTTGCCGCCCGCCTGTATAGCGGGCAAACGACCAATTTCAGAACGCAGGGCGGCGGATTTGCGCCTGTTTACATTACTAATTGAGGAGGCCCATTTTGACCCATCCATACGACATCATGCCCTTAGCCGAAGGCGGTGGCCTGATTTTTACCCCGTGCCCCGGCACCAAAGATGCCGATTTGCGCAGTGCTTTGCAGGATTTGCACACAGCAGGCGCTTCGGCGTTGATTACGTTGATGCCAAGCCATGAGCTGCAGGAAAACAATGCCACCGATTTGCCCGCAGTCTGCGCCGAGCTAGGCATGAGCTGGTTTCATTTTCCGGTTGAAGATGACGCCGCGCCAAGCGACGAATTTGCCAGCCAGTGGGCATTGCACAGTGCCGATATTCTGCAGATGCTCGCTGAGGGCAAAACCATTGCCGTGCATTGCAAAGGCGGCTCGGGTCGCACCGGGCTGATGATTGCCAACATCCTGCTGGCACGGCAGGTGCCGCTGGACGAGGCGATGGCGCAGGTGCAAGCCATCCGTCCCAAATCATTGCGCATTCCCGCACATATTGCGCATTTGCAAGCCTTCGCCGAGGGTGACGTTGCAGATAGGGCTGTTTAATACACTTCAGCGTCTGGGCAGCAAGTGAATCTGCGGCGCATTTATCGTGACTGTGCGGTAAATGTCTCGTCTAAAGCTTTCTGATTCAATACAATTAACATCAAATTTTTGAAAGTTAATTGGGCAAGGGCATTTAACTTGTCTGAATGGGAGCAAGATCAATGTCCGGATCACTCAATGCCTTCTGGGCGGCCTGCCTGCTGCTGGCCGCCACTCATACCACTGCCCAGGCCGCCACGGTCACTACCTTTAGCCCGCAGGGTGAAATCAAGCAGCTGACGCAGGTGCGGGTCAGCTTTGATGCGCCGGTGGTTGCGCTGGGCAATAGCGCGGCGCCTGCGCCACTGAGCTTTAATTGCGCCTTGCAAGGCAAGAGCCATTGGGTGAATGACAGAACCTGGGTGCTCGATGTGCAGCAAAGCCCGCCCGCCAATACCGATTGCCGCTTTACGCCCAAGGCGGGCTGGAAAGATCTGCAAGGCAATAGCTTGCCTGCCAACTTGAGCTACCGTTTTTACACCGGCTTGCCCATCGTCACACAGCACTGGCCTGCCGAAGGGCAGATCGAGGAAGACCAGAGCTTTGTGCTGCAAAGCAATGGCCCAGCGCCAGCTCTGGCGTCGCTGTATTGCCAATCGAGTAGTTCCCCTGAACGTATCCCCATGCAGGCCTTATCCAGCAAGGAGCGCAGCGATATACTCCGCCATCTTGGGCTGGAGAAACGCGAGGCCAGCATTGCCACGGTGCGTTGCGCCCAGCGCCTGGCGCCCGATAGCAAGCTGACGCTGGTGCATGTGCGCGGCAAAAGCACGCCGGATCGTTTCGACTTTAGTGTGCGCCCGCCGTTTCGCGCCACGCTAAGCTGCCAGCGCGAAAACGCAAAGGGTGCGTGTATTCCGTTCAAGCCGATTACGCTGAGCTTTAGCTCGCCCGTTCCGGCCAAACTCGCGCAGGCGATCCGTTTGCAGGGCGAGGGTGGCGAGCGCTCGCCCAAGGTGGATCAATACAATAAAGGCGAGCCAGTTGAAGAAATCAGCTTTGCGCCGCCTTTTGCGCCGCTGGCCGAGTTCAAGCTGGCTTTGCCATCTGATTTTGCCGATGAAGTGGGCCGCGAGCTGGTGAATGCGGATCGTTTTCCGCTGACGATCAAGACCTCAGACTACCCGCCGCTGGCCAAGTTTGCCGCCGCGCCGTTCGGCATTATCGAGTCGGGCAGCGATGCGGCCTTGCCGATTACCCTGCGCGGTGTCGAGCGCGACTTGAAAATCCAGTCGGTGCAACTGAGTGGCCAATCGCTGCGCGTGGGCGATGACGCCAGCATGATGCGCTGGCTGGCCAAAGTGATTGAATATGACGAATCCACCATCACCATCGGCAAAAAAGACGTTCAATCCCGCCGCTTGTCCTTGCTGAAAAAAGAAGGCTCAGCGCAGCCGATCAAGCTGCCGGGGCAGACCAATGCCAGTGGCCAGTGGCCGTTTGAAGTGGTCGGTGTGCCGCTGCCCAAGCCGGGTTTTTATGTGCTGGAAGTGTCGTCGCAATTGCTCGGCAAAGCGCTGCTGGGCGAGAACAAACCGATGTATGTGCGCACCGCCGCGCTGGTCACCAATATGGCCGTGCATTTAAAGCAGTCGAGTGAAAATACGGCAGTCTGGGTCACCACGCTAGACAAGGCGCGGCCAGTGCCTAATGCGGCGATTCATATTTACGATTGCAGTGGCAAGCCGCTGTGGTCGGGGCAGGCCAATGCGCAGGGCATGGTGCTGATCAATCAGGCCTTTAACGCCGGTGGGTGCCGTGGCGATCAGCTCGATGGCCTGTTTGTTACCGCCCGCGCCAAAGATGCGAATGGGCATGATGATGTGTCCTTTGTTCGCTCGGGCTGGAATCGTGGTATCGAATCTTGGCGCTTTCCATACCCGACTTATTACGATGAAACTTCCAATATCACTGCGCACAGCGTGATGGATCGCACTTTGCTGCGCGCCGGTGAAACCGTGTCGATGAAACATTTCCTGCGGCTCAAAGGCAGCAAGGGTCTGGCTTTGCTCAAAGGTGGGCAATTGCCGCAGCAAGTGCGGATTGTGCACGATGGCAGCGGCGACGAAATCAATATCCCGCTGAGCTGGCGCAAAGACCGTTATGCCGAGTCGAGCTTTGCCATCCCCAAGCAGGCCAAGCTGGGTAGCTACTCGCTGTATCTGGAGCGCAAGGGTAGCCGCAGCAAGGCCGATAGCGGCAACAAAGCCAGCCCGGAACTCGATGGCTATTCACTGCAAAGCGGCAGTTTCCGCGTTGAAGCATTCCGCCTGCCGGTCATGACCGGGGGTATTGCCTCGCAAAAATTAGCAGGCATAGCCGCTAAAGAAATACCCCTGAATGTATCGCTGGCCTGGGGCAATGGCGGCCCGGCCAAAGCCTGGCCAGTCCAAGTGAGCGCGATGCTGGCCGAGAGCTACGAGCGGCCCAAAAATTACGAGCTGTATTCCTTCACGCCACCTAGCGTGCCGGAAGATAAAAAAACGCCTTCAAATCCTTCAAATCAGTCGCTGGATGGCAAAGTGGTGCTCGATAAAGCCGCCGTGCTGCTCGACGCCAACGGCAATGGCAAAACCAAAGTCAGCAATTTGCCGGCGCTTGATCGCCGCTACGATCTGGTTAGCGAAATGGCGTTTAGCGACCCGAATGGCGAAGTGCAAACGATTACCCGCCGCCTCGCTTTATGGCCGGCGGCACTGCAAGTTGGCCTCAGTGTCGAGAGCTGGATCAGCACCGGCAAAGCCTTGCAGCTCAAAGCCGTCGTGCTCGATACCAATGGCAAGCCAGCAAAAGGGAAAGACGTCAAAGTCAGCCTGCGTGAGCGCAAATACCTGAGCGCGCGCAAACGCCTGGTCGGTGGTTTTTACGCCTGGGATACCAGCGAAGAAATCGCCGACAAAGGCGAAGTGTGCAGCGAAACCAGCGACGCGCAAGGCATGGTGTTCTGCGAAATCAGCTTTAAAGACGCCGGCAATATGGAGCTGATCGCGCAAGTTAAAGACGATAAAGGCAATGCGGCGCGCAGCGCGCAGGACGTGTGGGTCAGCCAGCACGAAGAGCTGTGGTTTGATAGCGATAACAATGATCGCATCGACGTGATCGCCGAAAAAACCAGTTACGAGCCCGGTGAAACCGCCAAATTCCAAGTACGCATGCCGTTCCGTAAAGCGACAGCTTGGATTGGGATTGAGCGCGAAGGCATTTTGGAAACGCGCGTTGTCGAGCTGGACGGTAAAACGGCGAGTTTCGAGCTGAAAATTGCGGATAACTGGACGCCGAATGTCTACGTGTCGGTGCTCGCGGTACGCGGCCGCGTGCGTGATGTGCCGTGGTACTCGTTCTTTACGTGGGGTTGGAAAACGCCGGGCGAGTGGTGGAACGTGTACTGGAACGAGGGCAAAGATTTTGTCGCGCCTACGGCGATGGTTGATTTGTCGCGCCCCGCGTTTAAATACGGCGTCGCGGAAATCAAGGTCGGCGACGCGGCTAAGCGTTTGCAAGTGGAAGTCACCCCTGCGCGTGCAACGTACGGCATACGCGAAATGGCCGACGTGACGATCAAAGTGAAATTACCGAATGGCAAACCCGCGCCCGCAGGTACTGAGGTGGCGTTTGCCGCGGTAGACGAGGCGCTGCTTGAGCTGCAGCCCAATACCTCATGGAATATTCTGCAGGCCATGTATCAGCGCCATAGTTTTGGCATTGAAATGGCCACTGCGCAGCTCGAAGTAGTCGGCAAGCGCCATTACGGCCGCAAAGCCTTGCCGCCGGGCGGCGGTGGCGGCAAAGCGCCAACGCGTGAGTTGCTCGATACCCTCTTGAGCTGGCAACCTGCGGTGGTGCTCGATGCCAATGGCACGGCCAAAGTCAAAGTGCCGATTAACGACGCGCTGACCAAGTTCCGCCTCGTTGCCGTGGCCGATGTGGGCAACGATCAGTTTGGCACCGGCGAGGGCAGCTTTGTCGTGCGGCAAGACTTGCAGCTGACATCGGGCATCCCGCCAGTCGTGCGTGAAGGCGATCAACTCGCGGCGGGCATCACGCTGCGCAATGGCAGCGAGCGCAAGATGGTGGTGAAAGTCAGCGCCAACGCTTCCGGGATTGCGGGATTGAGTCCGCAGCAAGTCGAATTGCCCGCTGGCGAAGCGCGCTTTATCAATTGGCCGATCACGGTGCCGAACAACCTCAAGCAGCTCGATTGGGTGTTTGCGGTGCAAGAGGTGAATGGGAAAGCGGCTGATAAACTCGCGGCTACACAGCAGGTCGAGCCCGCCGTGCCAGTCACCGTCGAGCAAGCGACACTGCAGCGCGTCAGCAGCGGCGAGCTGCAAATCCCGGTTGCGCTGCCGCCGAATGCACTCGCAGGCCGCGGCGGCATTAGCGTGTCCTTGCAGAATAAGCTCGGCAACGAGCTACCGGGTGTGCGCCGTTGGTTTAGCGAATATCCGTACTCCTGCTTGGAGCAGCGCACCTCGGTCGCGCTGGGCTTGGGTGATAAAGCGCGTTGGCAAAAGCTGATGGCCGAGCTGCCGCTGTATTTGGATAACGATGGATTGGCATGGTATTGGCCGCTAAGCGAATCTGGATATCGCTTTGGTAGCGATACCCTGACTACCTATCTATTGGCTGTCTCACACGAGTCTGGCGAAGCCATCCCCGATGCGCCGCGCCAGCGCATGCTGAACGCCTTGGTCGCCTTTGTCGAAGGTCGCCTGAAACGCGATTTGGCCTACAACAGGCAAGACGCCGATGTGCGTCGTTTGGCCGCAATGGAAGTGCTGGCGCGCTACGGCCTATTTAAACCGGCAATGCTTGATGTGGTCGAGCTGAATCCGCAAAAAATGAGTACGGCAATGCTGGTCGATTGGTTGTCCTTGCTTAATCGTGCCAAAGGCATTCCGAATCAGGCCGCGAAAATCACCGAGGCGAGCAATCTGCTGCGCGCGCGCCTCACTTACCAAGGTACGCGCATGGTATTTAGCACCGAGCGCGACGATGTGGCGTGGTGGTTGATGGGCAGCCCCGATGTGAATGCTGCGAAGCTGATTTTGACGACACGTTTGCTGTCCGATTGGCAAGCCGATATGCCGCGCGTGTTAACCGGATTGCTGGCGCGCCAGAGCAAAGGCCATTGGCAAACGACGACGGCCAATCTGTGGGGCACGCTGGCGGTTGGCGCATTCTCGCGACAGTTTGAAAACACACCAGTGGCAGGCGCAACCAGCGCGGCTTTGGGCGAGCAAAGCTTAAGCCTGAACTGGCCTAAAGAAGGCGTGCAAAACTTAGGTACGCTGGCTTGGCCAAGTGCAGGTAAGGGTACGCTGAGTATCAAACACACCGGCAGCGGCGAGCCTTGGGCGACGGTGCAGGCCAGCGCAGCCGTGGTACTGAAAGCGCCACGCTATGCCGGTTACAGCATTAAGAAAACCATCATGCCAGTGAGCCAGAAAGTGGCCGGGCAGTATCAGCCGGGCGATGTGGTGAAAGTGCAGCTCGACATCACCGCGCAGGCCGATATGACTTGGGTGGTGGTGAACGACCCGATCCCAGCGGGCGCAACGATACAGGGCAGTGGTCTGGGGCGTGATTCGGCGATTGATAGCAAAGACGCTACAGGCGGCGACTATGCCGATTTTATCGAGCGTACCTTCAGCAGCTATCGCGCCTTCTACAGCTATGTACCGCGTGGTGGGCTGAAGGTGGAATACACGATGCGGCTGAATAACGTCGGTACTTTCCAGATGCCACCAACCCGCGTCGAAGCAATGTATGCGCCGGATGTATTTGGGATGTTGCCGAACGCGGCGATGAAAGTGGTCGCGGCGAAATAATTATTAATAACAAAGCAATCAGCGGCGCAATGCCGCTGTTTGCTTTTTGGAAGTTACATGAAGTTTTATCTCTGGCCGCTCGCAGCGGCGCTTGTCGCTGCGCCGGTGTGGGCCAACCCCAGTTTTAAAGAAGTCAAATCCGCTTGGCGCTCGTCCGATGTGCTGGTGCTGGATCGTCAAGGCGCGCCGCTGCAGCGGATTCGCGTCGATATGAAAACGCGCAAGCTCGATTGGGTGGGTTTGCAAGACATTTCGCCCGCGATGCGCCACGCATTATTAATCTCCGAAGACAAACGCTTTTACCAGCACAGCGGCGTCGATTGGTCCGGCGTTGCTGCTGCGGCGTGGGGCAATGTGTGGAATAGTAAAACGCGCGGCGCATCCACCATTACGATGCAGCTTGCTGGCCTGCTCGATGAAGACCTCAAGGCGCGCAATCAGGGGCGCAGCGTGTGGCAAAAAGTCGGCCAATCGTGGTCGGCGACGTGGCTGGAGCGCGAATGGAGCAAGGCCGAAATTTTGGAGGCCTACTTAAATAAAGTCAGCTTTCGCGGCGAAATCGTTGGCCTGTCTGCGCTATCGCACACGCTGTTTGGCAAAACGCCAGCCGGTTTGAATATCACCGAGGCGGCGATCGCCACCGCGCTGATTCGCGGCCCGAACGCCAGCGTCGATCGCGTTGCCAGCCGCGCGTGCAAAATTGTGCAAGATTTGGGGCGTAGGGTCGCGTGTTCGAGCATCAAGGTCGATACCGAAATCGCCATTTCGCGCAGCAAAGCGCCCAATCCCTTGGCCGAAAATAATGCACCGCATTTTGCGCGCAAACTGATCTCGCAACAGAATATCTCCGCCGGTAGCACAGTGAAAACCACGCTGTCGCTGCCGTTGCAGCAATACGCCAACACGATACTCAAACGCCATTTGGCCGCGCTCTCGCAACGTAATGTGCAAGACGGCGCAGTGATCGTGCTCGACAATCGCAGCGGCGATATTCTGGCTTGGGTTGGCTCGGCGGGGGCGGCAACGTCGAACGCGGCGGACGTCGATGGCGTCACCGCGCTGCGTCAGGCAGGTTCGACGCTAAAACCTTTTCTGTACCAATTGGCGATTGAAAAAAAATACCTGAGCGCCGCCTCTTTGCTCGACGATAGCCCGCTGGCTTTGCAAACCGGCGGCGGGCTGTACGCGCCGCAAAATTACGCCAAAGATTTTAAAGGCTTTGTGTCGGTGCGCTCGGCGCTCGGCGCTTCGCTCAATGTCCCTGCGGTGCGCGCGATTGAAATGGTCGGCGCCAACGCGCTGCGCGATCGGCTGTTTGACTTAGGGCTGAGCAGTTTGCAGCAAGATGGCGATTACTATGGCGCTAGCCTTGCGCTCGGCGCAGCCGATATGAGGCTGATCGAATTGACCAATGCCTATCGCACATTGGCGAATGCAGGATTATGGTCTGCGCCGCGCTGGACTGTGGCCGAAGCCGCTGCAAAGCCCACCGCAAAACTTGATCCTGCCAGCAGCTTTATCGTGTCAGATATTTTGTCCGACCGCACCGCGCGCGCGCGCACTTTTGGGCTGGAAAGCGCGCTGTCGACCCGCTACTGGAGCGCGGTAAAAACCGGTACCAGCAAAGATATGCGCGACAATTGGACGGTGGGCTTTTCGCGCAACTTTACGGTTGGCGTCTGGGTTGGCAACGCCAGCGGCGAGCCGATGTGGGATGTGTCGGGCATGTACGGCGCCGCGCCGGTGTGGCAAGCGGTGCTCGATTTCGCGCAGCAATCCGCGCCCGCCTCACGCGCGCCGACGCCACCCAAATATGTCACCAGTCGCCAAGTGCGCTATCAAGACCAGATTGAAGCGACTCGCAAAGAATGGTTTCTAGCCGGCACCGAGCGCGATCTCATCGTTGCCGAAACGCAGCCAGAACAAAACCAAGCGCCGGGCATTATCGCGCCGCTCGACGGCAGCATCTTCGCACTCGACCCCGACGTACCACCCAACAATCAGCGTATGGTTTTCCGCGCGCGTGGCGTAGCGAACGCGCAATGGTGGCTAGACGGCAAACAAATCGGCCGCGGCAACCAGACCAAATGGTTCCCATGGCCGGGACGGCACCAGCTCGAATTGCGCGATGGGCAGGGGAAGATGGTTGAGACCGTGAAGTTTGAAGTGCGCGGGGCAGTGCTTGCTGATAAATTGTCAGCATCCATTAAGGCAGTTAAAAAATAATAAGCGCAGCGCGCAGGATTTCAGGGGAAGGTATGACTTATCAAATTGTTGTGATGGATATTGATTCCGACACGCGAAATGGCAACATCGTGGCGTGGCTCGTTTATACCGAAGAGCATGTCTAGTCTGCGATTAAGAATTTTAGCGAGGTGGGGATTCCACCCAATGGGAAGCAGCAACTGCGCTTGAATCGCTTTGCCAGCCGATTACTCAGCAACATTGCGCCGAGTGATCCAATTTGGGGCGGGCAAGATCCGCGTGTGGCGGTGAAGTCGTTGCAAACCAAAGGCTGGCTAATCTCGGTTGCGCCAGAACATGCAGAACGCCTATTACGCGCCGTATTGCCACTAGCGCGTCATCTGCGTTTGGCCATCGCCGATCTGCAAACGGGTATCTATTTCGAGCCGGACGAAGAAAATAAGGTCATTCCTGAGACGGCGCTGCCAATGCTACAGGCGCTCGACTCCGAGTTAAAGCCGCGTAATAAGCCACTCACTAAAGCGCAGATTTATGAGGGTTTTGCTGAACGTCTTGCTGCGCCATTGGCTGTGCTCGGGTTTAGCCGTTATGACCCAGGCTACAACCCGTCGTGCGAATTTAGGCGTGAGAAAAATGGCGTTTGCTGCGAGTTGTCGGTGATGAGTGAAGGTAGACCACATAATCTCCGCGCAAAAATAAAATTCAATGTTTATAGCGAACGTGCTGGAATGCTGCGTGCCAAAGCAGAGCAAGATCTGCTGGGGGTGCCTGCAGAAAAAGCGAGCCACTTTAATTTAGTGGTGAACCTCCCAGCCGCGGGAGAGGTATGGACCAAAACAGGGCAAGTGATTTCTTACGATTTCTGCCGTTCAATCGAGGAAATGAATTGGCTATTCGAGGTGGCCTTGCAGCGTGTACCGACGATGGTCAACCTCAGCGACAGCATTGCCGGTATCAATACGCTTAAGCGTGAGCATTTACGTAGGTTCAGTACAACACAAAATAGTTTAGGGCAACTATTTGACTACGCTTACCTGATCTGGGGTAATCAGTTGGCCGAATTTGAAGAGCTGGCTGCACGGCAGTTGGCTCGTCAGCGGGAAACTGGATCGACCTATGGATTTGATGTCGAGCAGTTAATCGCCTACTGCCGCGATACGCTCAAACCCGATCCGGATGGCTTGCCTTGATGGGTATTTGCCTGTAGCTATTTATCAATAATAACTCCAAGGATATACCTTGTATGAATATGAGTTTCTTTTTGCAGGCATTTACTGCTGCGCAGCTTGAGCAAATGCGTGATGATCCTGAGTGCATTAACACGCTGGTCGATGGCCAGCAGGCGCAGGCGGCGATTGATCTGGATGATGTTGGCGATGCCTTGCGCGTCGCGCTCAATGGCGTGGGCTTTGCCAGTGATGAGATGGTGGGTGAGGTGCTGTCTTTCGGCTGTATGCTGGTCGATCCCGAATTGGTGAAAGTGCAGGCGGCCATGCTGGCACGCTGGGATCAGCCGCGCTTGATGGCGCGGGTGGAGGAAATGTACAACGATGAAGATGCTGAAGAAATGCCGGATGTGCCGGTGTCTGGCCCAGCACTGTGGCCGCACTTTGTGACGCTACAGCAGTTTTATCAACAGGCTGCGCAGCAAGGCTGGGTGGTGCTGATTTATCTGGCTTAGCACTTAGCCGCCAATTACGGCATCTTTTGAGGATTTTATGATCACCCTAGCCCAACTCGAAGAAATGTTCGCCAGCATCCGTGACAACACCGACTGGGATTTATCCGCGCCGCTGCTGTGGGGCTATTTTTTTACTGCTGATCAGGATGAGCAGCTCACCGATGTGATCCCGCTGCTTGAAGCGCAGGGTTATACCTTTGTCGATTTGTTTATTCCGCAACTTGAAGCGGGCGAGCAGGAGTATTTTGTACTGCACGTGGAAAAAGCCGAAGTGCATACCACGGCATCGCTGTTTGCGCGCAATGCTGAGTTGGTCGAGTTTGCCACGCAGCATGGCTTGCGCAGTTACGACGGGATGGATGTTGGGCCGCTGGGCTGAGTGGCTTGGGCGCTTCGGAGGAGGGCTGCTTTTTTGATGCAGGGCAAAGCAGCTGCGAACACAGGAATTTCCTCAATAGCGATTTTGCGGCAAATATCTACAATGGCGCCATTGAAAAAGAGGATAAAAATATGCAAATCACCGTCGTCAACCACCCCCTGGTGCAGCACAAACTGGCTTTAATGCGCGAAGCCGATGTGTCGACCAATAAATTTCGCCTGCTCACTGAAGAGCTGGCGCGTTTGCTGGCTTATGAAGCCACGCGTGATCTGGCGCTTGAAGATGTCACGATCCAGGGTTGGTGCGGTGATGTGCAGGTCAAGAAGATCAAAGGCAAAAAACTGACCGTGGTGCCGATTCTGCGTGCGGGTTTGGGCATGCTCAATGGCGTGCTTGATTTGGTCCCTTCAGCCAAGATCAGTGTGGTGGGCTTGGCGCGTGATGAAGAAACATTGCAGCCGGTGCCGTATTTCGAGAAATTCGTCGGTGATCTGCAAGATCGTCTGGCGCTGATTATCGATCCGATGCTCGCGACCGGCGGCTCGCTAGTGGCCACAGTGGATATGCTCAAGCGCAATGGCTGCAAAGAGATTATTGCGATTGTGATGGTCGCCGCACCAGAAGGCGTCAAGCTAATGAATGAAAAGCATCCCGATGTGAAAATCGTCAGTGCGTCACTTGATTCGCATCTGAACGAGCAGGGTTACATTATTCCGGGCTTGGGTGATGCGGGCGATAAAATCTTCGGTACCATCAATAAATAAGGCGCGCTATGTTCAACGAAATGAAGCAGTTTATTTCCGGCGCGCAAATTCTGTTTGTCGCCTTTGGCGCGCTGGTGCTGGTGCCTTTGCTCACCGGCTTAAATCCGGCCATGGCTTTGCTTGGCGCTGGTGTTGGTACGCTGATGTTTCAGCTGATTACCAAACGCCAAGTGCCGATTTTCCTCGGTTCGTCATTTGCGTTTATTGGCCCGATTATTTTTGCGATGCAAACTTGGGGTCAGGCCGCAACGCAGTTCGGGCTGTTTTTCGCCGGGTTTATGTATTTCATTATCGCTGGTTTGATTAAATGGCGCGGCATGGGCTTTATTCATAAATTACTACCGCCAGTGGTGATTGGCCCGGTGATTATGGTGATTGGTTTGTCGGTGGCGGTGGCCGCTTCCGGCATGGCGATGGGGCAGGGCGGCGGTAAGCAGCTGGTGCCGTATGGCGTATCGCTGCTGCTGGCGACGATTTCACTGACGACGACCATTATCGTGTCGGTGTTTGCCGGTGGTATGTTGCGCCTGGTGCCGATTTTATCGGGTGTCGTGGCGGGCTATATCGCGGCGGTATTTTTGGGCGTGGTGGATTTATCCGGTATTGCCAATGCGCCATGGTTTGCGATGCCGCATTTTGTAACGCCCGAGGTGAACTGGGCGGCGGCGCTGTTTATGTTGCCAGTGGCGATTGCGCCAACGATTGAGCACATCGGCGGTGTGATGGCGCTGGGCAAAGTGACTGGTAAAGATTACACGGTCAATCCCGGCCTGCATCGCACCTTGGGTGGTGATGGCATGGGCGTGTGTTTTGCTGGCTTGATCGGCGGCCCTCCGATTACCACCTACGCCGAAGTGACTGGTGCACTGATGATTACGCGTAACTTCAATCCGGTGATCATGACGTATGCGGCCATTTTGGCGGTGATTTTGGCCTTCTTTGGCAAATTTAATGCCATTTTGGTGTCGATCCCAATGCCGGTGATGGGCGGGATTATGGTCTTGCTGTTTGGTACGATTGCCTCAATTGGCCTGAAAACACTGATCGATAGCAAGGTTGATCTGATGCTGCCGCGCAATCTGGTGATTGTATCGGTGGTGCTGACCTGCGGGATTGGCGGCTTGATGGTGCAAGTGGGTAACTTCAATCTGGTGGGGGTGGGGCTAGTGAGCGTGTTGGCGATTGTGCTGAATCTGCTCTTGCCCAATCCGCCAGCAGAGCCTGCTGCCGAGATTTAGTTTTTCATGGGTATATGCATATAAGCTAATCTAGGCGTGCTATGTAGCCATATACCCTTGTATTTATCCAAAATGGCGAGCCAGACTCGCCATTTCTTATCGTGCCGTGAAAATCGCCACACCTTTAAGACAGCCCGCGATGCGGCTGGGTTTGGTAGAATCACGGCTTAAATTCAATTTATTGTCGAACCGAGTGTTATGAGCCAAGAAAACGCAGTTGCCCCGACCAGTAATTTTGTCCGTCAAATCATTGATGCCGATCTGGCTAGCGGTAAACATCAGGCAGTCCAGACGCGCTTTCCGCCCGAGCCTAATGGCTATCTGCATATTGGTCATGCCAAATCGATTTGCCTTAACTTCGGTATTGCCGCTGATTACAAGGGCTTGTGCAATCTGCGCATGGACGACACCAACCCGGAAAAAGAAGAAGACGAATACGCCGCGGCGATCGAAGCGGATGTGCGCTGGTTGGGTTTTGAGTGGAATGGCGACGTGCGCCATACCTCGGATTATTTCGATCAGCTTCACGGCTACGCCATTGAGCTGATCAAAGCGGGCAAAGCTTTCGTTTGCGATCTGAACGCGGAAGAAATGCGTGATTACCGTGGAGACTTTCAAAAGCCAGGGCGTAATAGCCCATACCGTGATCGCTCGGTGGCAGAAAACCTCGATCTGTTCGAGCGCATGAAAAACGGTGAATTTGCCGATGGCAGCAAAACGCTGCGCCTGAAAATCGATATGGGCTCGCCCAATCTGAACCTGCGAGACCCAGTGTTCTATCGCATCAAGCGTGCGACGCACATCAAAACTGGTGATAAATGGTGTATCTACCCGATGTACGATTATTCGCACTGCATTTCCGATGCGCTGGAAGGCATTACGCACAGCCTGTGTACGCTCGAATTTGAAGACCATCGCCCGTTGTACGACTGGGTACTCGACAACATCACGATTGCGGCTCACCCGCAACAGATCGAGTTTTCGCGCCTTGAGTTGCTGTATTCGATCACATCGAAACGCAAACTCAACCAGCTCGTGACTGAAAATCTCGTCAGCGGCTGGGATGACCCGCGTTTGACGACAATCAGCGGTATGCGCCGCCGTGGTTACAGCCCCGCCGGTATTCGTCTGTTTGCGCAGCGCATTGGCGTGAGCAAGGGCGAGAACATCATCGACTTTTCAATTCTTGAAGGCGCGGTGCGTGAAACGCTGGAAACTGAAAGCCCACGCGTGATCGCAGTCGTCAATCCACTGAAAGTAACGCTGACCAATTTTGAAGCTGGCGTCACCGGCAGCCGCTCTGCACCATTCCATCCGCATCATGAAGAGATGGGCGAGCGCGAGATTCCAATTTCGCCCACACTGTGGATCGAGCGTGATGACTTTGCCGAAGAACCACCGAAAGGCTGGCAACGCCTCACTTTGGGCGGTGAAGTGCGCTTGCGCTACTCCTACGTGATCAAGTGCGATGAAGTGGTAAAAGACGCCAACGGAGAAATCGTTGAACTCAAATGCTCGATTGACCCGAAAACACTGGGCCAGAACCCCGAAGGCCGTAAAGTGAAAGGCGTGATCCACTGGATCTCGGCCGAGCATGCGATCGAGGCTGAAGTGCGTTTGTACGAGCGCCTGTTCACTGAGCCACGCCCGGATGCCATTCGTGGTGAAGACGGGCAGTATGTGGATTTCAAGCAATTCATTAATCCTGAATCGCTGAAAACCATCACCGCCTATGTCGAGCCTTGCGTGCGTGATGCCGCACCAGAAACGCGCTATCAGTTTGAGCGTTTGGGCTACTTTGTCACCGATCGCCATGACCACCAAGCGGGCGGCAAGCCCGTGTTTAACCGTACGGTGACGCTGAAGGATTCTTGGGCGAAATAATCAGCACGGCGCAATCGTCGCAGCGATTGCGCCGCTTGAATGATGTATTGGCGTATTGCCGCTGCGCGTCAAATAGGCCCTACATCCCGCAGATTTCGACTTCACATTTGGATTAAACAGATGAAACCAATATTGAATATGGCATTGCTGGGCTCGACACTGTTGCTGTCATCGCTGGTGATGGCGGAAGACACCGCCACTGCAGTGACCAAGGTTGATGTCGTGATTGCCAAAGGCAAGGTTGGTCAAGCACCCGTTCAGGTGGTGTATGACTATCTGGCTGACCGGATTAGCGATGAATATGGCGTGGGCGAATATCAGAATCTGCATATCAGCCAGAAAGCCGCAGGTGCGGAAGATTTTCACCAGGTTGCGTTGGAAGTGGTGCAATCAGGCTTGATGGATGATGCGATTGCTTCGCAGCGCTATCGCTTTGTTATGAGTGTCAACGAAGAAGCCAAGGTGTGGCAGATCAAATCGGTCACGCAGGATTGGCAATGCCGCCGTGGCAAGGGCAAGGCCTGGACGCAGAAACCTTGTAAATAAACTTGGCTTGAACCTGTAACGAGCGCGTTGGCGCTCGTTTTTTGCATTTGCGCATGATTTGGATCTGAGTATGTCGGCCGCTAAAGCTCCCACTGTTCGTCATTTGTTCCGCAATTTCTGGCGCATCGCCAAACCGTATTGGGTTTCAGAAGACAAGTTATATGCTTGGGGCTTGCTGGCGCTGGTGATTAGCCTGTCGCTCGGTTTGGTGTTTATGAATGTCCAGTTTAATAGCTGGTACAACGAGTTTTATAACACGCTGCAAAACCTGGACGCCAAAGGCTTTAAAGCGGCTTTGTATAAGTTTGGCTATCTGGCTTTTGCCTATATCGTGATTGCAGTGCACGCAATCTGGTTTCAGCAAATGCTGGAAATTCGCTGGCGCAAGTGGGCAACGATTCATTACACCAATAAGTGGCTAAATGAAAATAACTTTTACCGCCTGCAATTGACCGATACCCATACCGACAACCCCGATCAGCGTATTGCCGAAGACGTTGGCCAATTTGTGTCGATCTCGCTATCTCTCTCCTTAGGCTTATTGCGCTCGGTGGTGACGCTGGTATCGTTTATCGGCATTTTGTGGACGCTGTCCGGCCCACTCAAATTCATGCTTGGTGGCTCGGAAGTCACTATTCACGGCTATATGGTGTGGGTGGCAATTATTTATGCGCTGATCGGTACCGGCATCACTATTTTGCTCGGCCGACCTTTGGTCGGGCTGAACTTTATGCAGCAGCGCTACGAAGCGGATTTTCGTTTTGGCCTAGTGCGCGTGCGTGAAAACGCCGAATCGATTGCGCTGTATGCTGGTGCGAAAGATGAACAGGAGCGCTTGGCTTATCGCTTTTTGAATGTGGTGAATAATTTCTGGTCGCTGATGCGAATGAATAAACGCCTGACGTGGTTCACGTCGTTTTGGGGACAGTTGGCGATTATTTTCCCGCTGATCGTCGCTGCGCCACGCTTTTTTGCCAAAGAAATCCCGCTTGGTGGCCTGATGCAGATTAATTCGGCGTTTGGTCAGGTTTATGGCGCGCTCGATTTCATTATTGGTAGCTTTAGTACGCTGGCCAATTGGAAGGCGGTGATTGATCGTCTGACCACCTTTGAGCACAGTATCGAAACTGCTGCCGATTTGCCACGCATTAGCGCCCAGCCCATTAGCGGTGGCTTGCAATTAAAACAGCTCAATATCACCAAACCGAATGGCGAGATGCTGCTGAACGATCTTAATCTGACATTGCTCGCCGGTGATTCGGTATTGATTCGCGGAAAATCAGGCAGCGGCAAATCAACATTACTACGCTCTCTGGCAGGTATATGGCCCTATGCCCAAGGTTATCTTGGCGTGCAAAGCAATACCCGTAGTTTGTTCCTGTCACAAAAACCGTATATGCCGCTGGGTAGTCTGCGTGCTGCGCTGTATTACCCCAATGATGTAGCGTCCGATGATGGCGCTATCACCGAATTGCTGATAATGGCGGGATTAGCTCATTTGCTGCCGCGCCTCGATGAAATCGATGCGTGGTCACATGTCTTGAGTTTGGGTGAGCAGCAACGAATTGCGTTATTACGAGCGATTTTGGTCAAGCCCGATTTCCTGTTTATGGATGAATCAACTTCGGCGCTCGATGCCGATGGCGAAGCTGTGCTCTATCAGGCGGTACGCGAAGCAATGAAAGACGGCGTGATGATCAGCGTGGGCCATCGTGTTGGGCTTACCGAGTACCACGCCCAGGTGCTTGATTGCTACGGGAACGGCCAATGGGCATTGAATCCGCTGTAACGTAATGTGGATTTTGAATTGATTAATGATGAAAAGCCCGCTGGCGGGCTGATTGGAAAAACATGCTAAAAAATGACACCTTCCTGCGTGCGCTATTGCGCGAACCCGTTGACTACACGCCAGTGTGGATGATGCGCCAGGCGGGACGCTATCTGCCTGAATACTGCGCGACGCGCAAAAATGCCGGCTCGTTTTTGCAATTGTGTAAAAACACCGAGCTGGCGACCGAAGTGACTTTGCAGCCGCTCGATCGTTTCCCGCTCGACGCAGCGATTCTGTTTTCCGATATTCTGACTGTGCCCGATGCGATGGGCTTGGGGCTGTATTTTGCTGAAGGCGAGGGCCCTAAATTCGAGCGCACGGTGCGTACCGAGGAAGACGTGGCGAAACTCTTTGTTCCCGACGTCGGCACTGAATTGAAATACGTCACCGACGCGGTGAGCTCGATTCGCAAGGCTTTGGATAACCGCGTTCCGCTGATCGGCTTTAGTGGCAGCCCGTACACGCTGGCTTGCTATATGATCGAAGGCGGTAGCTCTAGCGACTACCGCAATATCAAAACCATGATGTATGCGCGTCCAGACCTTTTGCACCGTATCCTGGAGGTCAATACCCTCACGGTGATTGATTATCTGAATGCGCAAATTGAAGCGGGTGCGCAGGCGGTGCAGATTTTTGATAGCTGGGGTGGCTCGCTGCCATTCGGTAAATACCAGGAATTCTCACTGCAATATATGGCGCGGATTGTGGCTGGCCTGAAGCGCGAAAATGAAGGTCGCAAAGTACCGGTGATTGTGTTTACCAAGGGTGGTGGTCAATGGCTGGAAGACATCGCCGCGACGGGGTGCGATGCGATTGGTCTGGATTGGACCACCGATATTGGCGAGGCACGCCGCCGTGTGGGCGACAAAGTGGCGTTGCAAGGCAATTTTGACCCGGTAGCGCTGTTTGCACCGCCTGCGGCGATTGAGGCCGAGGTTAAACGTATTCTCGATAGCTACAGTAGCGCTGGGGATGTTAAAACCGGCCATGTTTTTAATCTGGGGCACGGTATTTCCCAGTACACCAACCCCGATCATGCCGCTGAGCTGGTGGCTGCGGTGCATCGCCATTCTGGTAAAAAAGGCTAATTCTTACGGTTGGTTAATGTTTTGTAATGTTGCGTATAATCAGTGACTTGGCGTGATGTTTTGAAGTGCTGTACAGCAAACAAACGCCAAGTTATTCACAAATAACATTGCTGTCTTTTTATCTTGTCAAGCGCTAATCAAAAATAATCTTTAAACCATTGACAAACAGTAAGTACATGAATTTATTGGTTTATTTTTTTCAGCTTAATTTTTGTGCAATCTAAACATCATCAAGTGCGCATTGGGTTTTTTCCGGTTTTCAATGCTTAGTCCACAAAACTATCCACAGAAACTGTGAATAACCATTTTTTGCTCAGTTTTATGCCCAATCAGCTGGACAAAAGCGCCACGGGATGATTTCACAACCTCAAAAACAGGGTACGCAGACACGGTGAGCGGCAGTTTTGTGATGGTGGCGCTGGATGTGCCGCTCAATCGTCTTTTTGGCTATGGTGTGGGTGATTTTGACCCGCAAGTCGGTCAGCGCGTCATTGTACCGTTTGGTCCGCGTCAGCTCTCGGGCTTGGTGATCGAGCGTCGTGCCGATGCTGGCGATTTCACTGGCAAAACCCGCAATATTCTGGCGGTGCGCGATGATTTGCCTGCCTTGCCGGCAGCAACGCTGGCTCTGTGTCAGTTTGTAGCTGATTACTATCACCATCCTTTAGGCGCGGTGATTAGCAGTGCCTTGCCAACGGTATTTCGCAATGTCCCCGCGTTTAAAGCGCCCGCGCCAGCCTGCGTTTACTACACGCCCGATTTAGCGCAATTGCTGGCCAGTATTGGCAAACGCGCGCATGCGCAGCGGCGCGTGGCTGAATCCCTGGCTTTACCCCATACCCCCGCAGCGCTACGGCGGGTGCATGATAGTGGTGTGAAATGGGCGAAGGGCTGGCTTGAAGCGGGCTTGATATGTACTGCGGCTGAAACCTCGTTACTGGCAGCGCCTAGCCCGTGTTTGCCACTCAATTCCGAGCAAAGTTATGCCGTGAGCCAGCTCAGCTCAGCGCAAGGTTTTCAGCCATTTTTACTGTATGGCATTACCGGTAGCGGTAAAACCGAGGTTTACCTGCAAACGATTGCTGCCGTGCTTGCGCGCAATGAGCAGGTGCTGGTCCTGATTCCCGAAATTAACCTGACCCCACAGCTCGAAGGGCGTTTTCGCGCGCGTTTTCCCGGCGTGCATATGGCCTGCCTACACAGTGGCTTGAACGATACCGAGCGGGCCGTTAATTGGCTGGCGGCGCTATCAGGCGATGCGCGCATTGTGTTAGGGACACGTTTGGCGGTGTTTACTCCATTGCCACAGCTGGGGATGATCGTGGTCGATGAAGAGCACGACCCATCGTTTAAGCAGCAAGATGGCTTACGCTATTCGGCGCGCGATGTGGCGGTCTATCGCGCCCGTACCGTGGATGTGCCGATTGTATTAGGGAGTGCTACCCCCAGTATAGAGAGCTGGGCCAATGCCCGTGCAGGTCGCTACGATATACTCCCCCTTAGAGAACGAGCCGTTCGCGGCGCCGTGCTGCCCAAAATCACACTATTGCCGGTAAAAAAAGCGGGCCTGATCGATGGCTTTAACCGCATGGCCTTCGCCAAAATGCACGAAGTGCTTGAGCGTGGCGAGCAGGTCTTGGTGTTTATTAACCGCCGTGGCTATTCGCCGGTGCTGCAATGTGGCGAATGTGGCTGGATGGCCTCCTGCAAGCATTGCTCGGCGCGGCTGGTGCTGCATTTGCGTGATCGCCGCCTGCGTTGTCACCACTGTGGTTTTGAAGAAGCGATTACCCACGCCTGCCCCGATTGCGGCAATCAGGATCTGAAACCGGTCGGGCAAGGGACACAGCGGCTGGAAGAATCGCTCGCCACACATTTCCCCGGCAAAACAATCTTGCGCATTGACCGCGACAGCACGCGCCGCAAGGGCGAAATGGATGCAGCATTGGCGCAGGTGCATTCGGGTGAGGCTGATATTCTGATTGGCACACAAATGCTGGCTAAAGGGCATGATTTTGATCGACTCAATCTGGTGATAGCGCTCAACGCCGATACCGGCTTATTCAGCGTTGATTTTCGCGCCGAAGAGCGGCTGTTTGCGCTGCTAACCCAAGTGGCAGGCCGAGCAGGGCGGCGCGAAACACCGGGCGAGGTGATGATACAGACTGCGTTTGCCGATCACCCGTTTTATCATCAATTGCTGGGGCGCGATTACACGCCGTTTGCCGAGCGCACCTTGCAAGAGCGCACTGAAATGTTGCTCCCACCCGCCGCCGCGTGGGCGCTATTTCGCGCCGAAGCACCCGATATCGAGCTGGCCTTGGGGATTTTAAAATTGATCCGTGCGTGTTTTGAGCAATTGGATGGCAGCTTGTTGCAGCCGATCACGCTCAATCAGCCGGTGGCGGCCACGATGGTCAAACGCGCCGGTGTTGAGCGCGCCCAGCTATTAATCGCCGCACCGCAACGCGCACAGTTGCAGCGCGCCCTGCATCAGGCGATGCCGCATGTCGAAGTTATTAAAACAGGAAAAGGGCGCTGGACGCTGGATGTAGACCCAATTGAAATTTAGTCTGCTTGCCGATTAATGTCTGCGAAGCCGCGTAAAGCCATCAATTATTGCTTTAGCGGCTTATTTCTCTCAGATGGAGGCTTCCATCTTCGGGCTACGCCCCATTAGGTCGGTAATGATGTCGCTAACGGCGACATTATCAAACAGCACTTGGCAGACCGAGCGGGTGATTGGCATTTCAATACCAAGCTCCTCAGCTTGGCGCAGTACTTCGCGCGCAGTCGGTACGCCTTCGGCGACGTGGCCGAGGTTTTTCAGTACGCCGTCCAGACCCAGCCCTTGTGCGAGCAAAAGGCCGACGCGGCGGTTGCGCGATAAATCGCCGGTGGCGGTTAGCATTAAATCGCCAATGCCCGCCAATCCCATCATCGTTTCCGTTTTGCCACCTAAAGCTACACAGAAGCGCGCCATTTCAGCCAAACCTCGGGTCAGCAGCGCGGCGCGAGCGTTCAGGCCAAGGTTGAGACCATCAGCCACGCCAGCGGCAATCGCCATGATGTTTTTCACCGCCGCGCCGATTTCAACGCCGATGATGTCGTCTGAAGCATACAGGCGCAGGATATTGGTATTCAGATCATTGACCACTTGCTGTGCAAAAGTGGCATCGCTGGCGGCGATGGTGACCGCAGCGGGTAGGCCTTTGGCGACTTCTTGTGCAAAGCTCGGGCCAGAGAGCATGCCGCGCGCGATATGAGCGGGCATTTCTTGTTCAGCGACTTGGTGCGGCAGCAGCATCGTGCCAGCTTCCAAGCCTTTGCAGGCCCATAGTACGGGCGCTGTGTTGCCCAGTTCAGCCAGTGCTTTCAAGGTGCCGCGCAATCCCGACATCGGGGTAACGATCAAAATAAGTCCCGCGTCCGTAATTGCTTCGGCCATCGAGTGGCTAACGGTGAGCGTAGCAGGGAAAGGGGCATTCGGTAGATAACGGGTATTGCAGCGTTCTTGCTGCATTTGCGCAACTTGATCTGCTTCGCGTGACCACAGGGTAACAGCTTGACGATCGGCGAATCGAATCGCCAAGGCGGTGCCCCAGGCACCTGCGCCTAACACGGCCAGTTTCAAAGGAATTCTCCTATCCAGGTTTAAGCGCCCCAGACATCTTCGATGCGGATGTAGCCAGTGGCGCCATCACGGTGTTTGATTTTCAGCCAGCCGGTGCGGGTGTCTTGCTGTAATTCAAGCAATACATTGCGCTCGACTTTAAATAGCAAGCTGGAGCCGGGGTTGGCTTCTTTGCGTACTTCGGCCAAGCGATTGGCCTGTACGTAGCGGACAGTGCTGGTGTCTGCTTTGGCTAACCAGGCTAAGGTGCCGTCACGGTCGCGAATACGCAGCCATGTGCCTTGTTCGGCCAGTACTTCAAGTGGGATATTGGCGCTCAGTACAAATCGCTTTGCGCTGTTCTCGCTGGGGGATTCGTACAGGATGACGCCAGTGCGGCTGGTGGAGCGGTATTCGACGGCAAAAACACTACTGGCAGCGCCTGCCAGCAGTGTCGCAATCAATACCGGCTTAATGAGTTGTTTGCTCATTGGCTTGCTGTGCTGCAGCTTGCTGGCGTTGTTGGATGTAAATGGCTTCGAAGTTGATTGGCTGCAGCAGCAGCGGCGGGAAGCCAGCGCGCGTTGTCAGATCCGATACCGCTTCGCGCAGATAAGGGAACAGAATACTTGGGCAACCAATGCCCAGTAGTGGGTCAAGCTCTTGTTCCGGGATGTTTTCAATCTGGAATAGACCAGCTTGCGTTACTTCAACCAGGAAAATCGTGCGATCTTCGGCTTTGGCAGTGGCTGTTACTGTCAGGCTGGCTTCAAAAAAGCCATTGTCAAAGCTGCGTGCCTGGTTGCGGAACTGGATATTGAATTCAGGCTGGCCTTCTTCCATAAATGCATTCGGCGCAGAAGGCGATTCGAGGGAAATGTCGGTGACGTACAGTTTTTGTACAGCAAAAACAGGTTGCTGAGATTCTTCTTGTTGTACAGCTTGGTTTTCTTCGCTCATGGTCCATCCCTTGTGAGTCGTTTGGTTTATATAAAGCCTTGCATGGCGTGCATGGAGCCACGCGCCGAAATCATCGCACAAAACCAGCTGCGCTGACCATTGCGGCAACTCGTATGCCGGTATTTGTCGTGGCTGAGCAGCATTTACCCTGCGTTACCGTTTAGAAGCGGAATTAATTTGCCAGCGTGATCGAGCGCTGCCAAGTCATCAAAGCCACCAACGTGATAATCATCAATATAAATTTGCGGCACGGTACGGCGCTGTGTGCGTTCCATCATGATTGCACGTTGTGCCGGGTCTTGGTCAACACGGATTTTTTCAATCGATGTTACGCCACGCTGCGTTAGTAGTCGCTCGGCGCGATCACAGTAGGGGCAGTAGCCTGTACTGTACATAAGCACTTTGGGCATTTGGACTCCAAATTTGGGCTTGGCCATTACGCCTAGCCCTGATTATTCATGCTGATGTAGATAGGGATGGTTTGGGATTCTGCAAGAGCCGTTTGGTGGTGGTGCTTTCTGTTTCCTTTGAAAACAGCCGCTTATCACCTTTGTATCATTTCATTTGCATGTAGGTGTTGACGGGTTTCAGGCCTGTGGGTATAGTTCGGCCTCTCTGCTGATGACGCAGCGAAACAAAACAAGTTTCTCTCTGTCTCGCACCGATCTTTAACAAATTACAGCCGATGAGTGTGAGTGCTTGATTCGTAAGTCGAAACAAGTGCTTGCACTCAATTGAAAAGAAAGTAAAACAAGACGAACTTTATTGTTCATCTCGTTTTTTTCTTTGAGTATTGAAGTACAAGCCAAGTAGTACATTTAGCTTAGTGATTAAACGAAAGAGTTTGATCCTGGCTCAGATTGAACGCTGGCGGCATGCTTTACACATGCAAGTCGAACGGCAGCACG
>NZ_VIRW01000022.1 GCF_009760905.1 Chitinibacter sp. GC72
GTTTCGTGGAAACGGCGCAAAGCGGTGGCGGAAGACCTGAAGCGGATTTACCAGTCGGCGACGGTCGAGGAGGCCGAACAGCGGCTGGCTGAATTTGAAGCGCGCTGGGATGAAGAATATTTGCCGATCAGCCAATCCTGGCGGCGCAATTGGGCGCGGCTGATTCCCTTCTTTGACTTCCCGCCGGAAATTCGCAAGGTGATTTACACGACCAACGCGATTGAGTCGATGAACATGAGCCTGCGCAAGCTGGCGAAAAACCGAGGCTCATTCCCGAGCGACGAAGCGTTGCTGAAATTGTTCTACCTAGCGCTGCGTAATATCAGCCAGAAATGGACGATGCCACTGCGGGATTGGAAAGCGGCGCTAACCCGGTTTACTATCCAGTTTGAGGAACGACTTCCTCAGTAGTCAACGAGGCCGATTTACACAAAATTCTGCACACGCTCCGCCAAGGCGGTAATGCCGTTCACTTAAGCCAAGTGAACGGCATTTTTTCTGCTCATCGCAACCCTATTCCACGTACCATCACGGCTTTTTATGTCGACCTGTTGATGGTAGTTAGAAACTAACCCACTAGAGGCCATATTTATACAAATAATCTGACCCAGCACTTAAAAAACAAACTTTCATATTTAGAAAGTATTTGTATCTAAATTTAATAGCGCATTCGCTATCCCATCCAGCCGACCCTTCACTTTTTCCCAGTTCGGCATCACTTGCCCGATTAGTCGGTAAAACCGCTCGCTATGGTTGTGTTCAGCTAAATGGCAAAGTTCATGCACGATTACGTAATCAATACAATCTCTGGCTGCTTTGACTAAGTGAGGATTGAGTGTCAATCGTCCTGCTGGTGAGTAGCTTCCCCACTGAGTTTGCATGGTCAGAACACGGAGTGGTGGCTTTTCGCTGCCCCATAGGGCTTGCTCTAGCATTGCCTCTAATCGACGGGCAAAGACTTCTTTCGCTCGCGCTTTGTACCAATCTGCAAGCAGTGCGCTGATTTTCTCTGCTGACTTTTCCCGTACCGTCACTTCGATCTTTCCGCGAAGTAGTTTCACGGATGGTTTTTCTGTCGGGTGTTCGGTCACTTTCAGGACGTACTGCTTGCCTAGGTAATAGTGGCTTTCACCGCTGATGTATTGCCGTGGACGCCACAATGGCTGAACGCGGCTAAAGCCAAGATCGAAACCTTTCTCGCCGAACGACTGGCAGCACGAATCAACCCCAGCAAAACCATCCTGCAGCCCATCGCGCGCGGCATTGATTTCGTCGGGCAGATCATCAAACCCCACCACCGAATCACCCGCCGCCGCACAGTTGCCACGGCCTTACGGCGTTGCGCCACCGTTCCGGCCAACGAATTATTTGAGACCGCCAACAGCTATTTCGGCCTACTGCGCACCGCATCACACAACCACGCAGACCGATGCAAACTCGCCAATATTTTGCGACGGCGCGGCCACACGATCAACGGTGACATCAATAAGGCCTATCAAAAGTCAAAATAAACGTCCAGCCCACTACCTCCGATCAGGACGCCCATCCATTGCGACGGGCTTTTTTAATTCGCGGTGTAAATCTTCAGCTTTCAGTTGCGTATAGCGCGCCAAGTTTTTCCAGCTCTTATGTCCCGACACCAGCGCCACTTCCTGAATCTGATAACCCTGTTCAAACAAGCGGCTGATCGCCTCATGACGCAGATCGTGAAACGTCAACCCATCAATTTTCGCCAAGCGGCAAAGCCGCTCAAAACGCGACCTCACCCCATCGGCGGTATAAGGAAAAATCCGCGCATCAGTGCGCGGCTGGGCTTGGATGATTGCCAGCGCCTCACCCAATAGCGGCACGCGTTGATTGTTACCGACTTTTTCCTTTGGGTCTTTGCGATCCCGAATCACAATCGCTTTTTTAACCTCATCCAGATCATCCCACAGCAGCCCGATAATCTCCCCTTGCCGCATACCCGTCTCAATCGCAAAGCGCACAATATCGCCAATCGGGATAAATCCCTTGTGCTTCCACTTTTCGGCCTGCACCAAAAACGCAGCCAGCTCACCAGGCTGCAAGCGCCGCTCACGCTCGACCGATTTAGCCAGCAAACCCAACGACCAGCACTCATCACGCCCCAGCTCGAATGCTTCAATCGGCACATCCAAATCAAAAAACGCTTTGGCGCGGCGCAACACCCCACCTAAATAAACAATATCCTGATTGATGGTTTGCGGCTTCGCGCCCCCTGCGCGGCGGTCACGGCAATGCGCAATCACATCGGTTGGCTTAATATCGACCAGCGCCACTGCACCGATGCGCGAACTCGCCACAATTCCTAGCGCACTACGCTTGGAGTCTCCAAGCGGCTTGTCCTTCTCAACAAAGACGATGTATTTCGCAATCAGGTCAGCCAACGTCAGCCCACGCAAATTGCGAGCGCGAATCGCAGAATCATCTTTCATCGCATCAGTGAGCCGAGCCGCCCAATCCTCAGCCTCACGTTTGGTGGCCGCCTCAGCCCTTGGACCTTTACCCATCACCAGAAAACTACGCGACTCGCTCAATACAGTTGTACCGCCGCGATATAAGCGAACTATGGCCTTAAAACTAATCGTGCCGTCTTTGTTTTCTTTGCGTAAAATAGAAGCCATCGCCGCCCCATTTGCACCTTGAGCATTTTTATGGCCTCAAGGTACAGTCAAGGTGCAAATTTTGCAAGCCAACACGCATCAAACCCAATAAAACTGTAAACATGTCAAATAACAAAAACCCAGCAAAACCAAGTGAAAATCCGGAAAATTCAATGGGCACAAGGGGTAGACGCTTCTGCATTGCACCGATGCTCGATTGGACAGACCGTTTCTACCGGCGTTTTGCGCGAGAGCTGAGCCAGCATACCTGGCTGTATACCGAAATGGTTAATACCGGGGCGATTCTGCATGGTGATCCGCAGCGGCATTTGCGCTTTGATCCGGTGGAATATCCGGTGGCGCTGCAACTGGGTGGCAGCGAGCCCGCCGATCTGGCGCGTTGTGCCAAGATTGCCGAAGATTGGGGCTATGACGAAGTCAATCTGAATGTTGGCTGCCCCAGCGAGCGGGTGCAGTCCGGCTCTTTCGGCGCGTGTCTGATGCTCGAACCTGGCTTGGTGGCCGACGGCGTAAAAGCCATGCGCGATGCCTGTCAGATTGATGTCACGGTGAAGCACCGTATCGGCATCGACAAAATAGAGGAATATAGTTTTGTCCGCGATTTTGTCGGCCAAATTGCCGAGGCAGGTTGCAGCACCTTTATTGTGCATGCGCGCAACGCGATTTTGAAAGGTTTGAGCCCGAAGGAAAATCGCGAAATTCCGCCGCTTAAATATGATTATGCCTATCAGCTCAAACGTGATTTTCCACAACTGGAGATCATTATTAATGGTGGCATCACGACGCTGACCCAATCACTCGAGCATTTGCAATATGTCGATGGCGTCATGGTCGGCCGTGAGGCTTATCACAATCCGTGGCTGCTTACCGGAGTGGATGCGGCGATCTACGGCCAAGCGCAACGGGAACAAAGCCGCCGTGGCGCCATCGAGAATTTGCGCGGTTTCATCGAAGCCGAGCTGGCGGGGGGTACGCCACTACGCTTTATAGCCCGGCATATTCTGGGGCTTTTTCAGGGACAATATGGCGCGCGGCAATGGCGCAGGATGCTCTCTGATGCCACACTACTTAAAAATGCCGATTGGCAGCTGATCGAACAAGCCTTGCAACAGATCGAGCATAGTCAGGGCCAACGGGAAACCTCACAGAGCGAGCAATGATCATGTTAAAACCCGCAATGATTGCAATCAGCCTGGCGCTGAGCGCCCTGCCGGCCCTGGCCGACGATATCGTACTGATCGGCACCATGGGCAATAAGGGCGTATTCCAGATTAACGGCCAGAAAAAAACCCTGCAAAGCGGGCAGCAAAGCGGGATATTCAAAATCATCTCGATTCAAGCCGAATCGGCGATTATTTCCAGCAATGGTCAGCAACGACAATTGCTGCTGGGCCAAGGCTATGTGGCGCAAGGCGGCAACCCCGCAGATAGCCATGCCAGTAGCTTGACGCTGACACCCGACGAGCGTGGCCATTATCTAGTGAATGTGGGCATCAACCAGTCGTCGCAAGCAGGCCTGATCGACACCGGCGCGACGCACTTGTCGATGTCGCGCCCAACTGCCGATAGCATGAAAATCAGTTATAAAAACGGCCAGCAAGGCCGCTCCCAAACCGCCAATGGCAATATTGGCGCCTGGCTGGTGAAGCTGCCGCAAATCCGGATCAACAATATCACGCTCTACGATGTCACCGCCGTGGTACGCGACAGTAATGATAATGCACCGATTCTGGTTGGCATGAGCGTGCTCAACCGCTTCCAGATGCGGCGTGAGCAGGAATTGATGATTTTAAGCAAAAAAGCCTACTAACTGGGTATAGCCCTGCGAGTCATACCTGTTAATAGCCAGAAGCCAATACCCCATGAAAAAAATTGTCCTCGCCAGTAATAATGCTGGCAAGCTGAAAGAATTTGCTCACTTGCTCGCCCCACTGGACGTGCAGATCATCGCGCAGGGCGAGCTGGGAGTGCCCGAATGCCCGGAACCGTATGGCACTTTTATTGAAAATGCGCTAACCAAGGCACGCCATGCCGCCAAAATCACCGGCCTGCCCGCGCTGGCCGACGATTCGGGTCTGTGCGTACACGCGCTGGGCGGCGCACCCGGCGTCTATTCGGCGCGCTACGCCCAACGCGCTGGCGAGGCCAAATCGGATCAGCGCAACAATCAGCATTTGCTCAGCGAGCTGGCGCAGCACACCGACCGGCGCGCCTGGTATTACGCCGCGCTGGTACTGGTGCGCAGCGAAAATGACCCGCAACCGCTGATTGCTGACGGGGTCTGCGTGGGCGAAATCGCGCAACAAGCCAGCGGCGACGGTGGTTTTGGCTACGATCCGCTATTCTGGCTGCCCCAATTTGGCAAAACTGTCGCCCAGATTTCTGCCGAAGAAAAAAGCCAGATCTCGCATCGCGCCAAAGCGCTGCAGAGCCTGATCGCAAAAATGCAGGAAACCGGCTTATGAACCCGCAAGACGAAAGCCGCTGGGCAAAATGGTGCCGTGACGACGGCTCCGTGGTATCGTGCACCGAAAAAGTCAAAGTAATGAATGAAAACCTTGATGAATTGGCGCAAATGGCACAAGACCTGTTTGAAGACGGCCTGCTGATGGAAGTGTCGGCCGAACAAATGCGAGAGGTCTTGCACCGCCTGATTGATCATTTGCACGACCCCTACAATACCAACACCTAATTCACACTGCAGATCAGTTGACCGGAGAATATTTCAATAATGAAACATCTACTACTCGTTGCCGCGCTGACTTTACCATTGCTACATAGTGTGGCTATTGCGGCAAAGGATAACCCAAGCAATGAGACAGCAGCCAATAATCCATTTACAGCTGAGCGCAACAAAGCGATCGGAAATCTAAGTACATCGATTGTAATCTTGCAAAAGATGGGAAGCGAGTGCAAAAATCAAGCCAAACTCAGCGAAGACAAAATTAAATCCAGCCTGAATAAATGGATTGAACGCAATAAAACTTATCTCCAAATGCATGCCGATTATATGAATGGATATTTTGCAACCATTCGGCAATTTGAGGGCGAAGAACAAGCTAAGAAAGTCGTTAACGACATGGGCAAGGTATTTAATGAGCAAGCCAATACTGTAGTTCAATTAACACTTGAAAAGAATGGTAAATCCGAAGCCTGCCTGAAATACTTCCAATTGCTGGGCGAAGGTAAAATGGATATTAAAATAGGCTACCCTGATTATAAAATTCTGACCGAAATGGTTGAATACTCAAAACGCAATACACCCCAAGCGGGCAACAAGTAAATTAATGCACACCATCTCACTGGCCCAGCTGGGCAGCTCTGGCCTGAGCGCCCTGCCCCCGCTGGCGCTGTACATCCATTTTCCCTGGTGCGTGAAGAAATGCCCGTATTGCGACTTCAACTCGCACGCGGTCAGAGACGCTAACTACCCGAGTGGCCTGCCGGAAGCGCAGTATATCGATGCGCTGATCAGCGATCTGGAAAGCAACCTGCCGCAAGTCTGGGGCCGCTCGGTTTCGAGTATTTTTATGGGCGGCGGCACGCCAAGCTTATTCTCGGCTGCCAGCATGGACAGGCTGCTAGAGGCGATCCGCGCGCGCGTTAAGCTCAACCCGGATGCCGAAATCACGCTAGAGGCCAATCCGGGAACATTCGAGATCGAGAAATTCGCCGGCTACGCCGCAGCCGGGATTAATCGGCTGTCGATTGGCATTCAGAGCTTCAATGCTGAACACCTGAGCGCGCTAGGGCGCATCCATAATCGGGACGAAGCTTTGCGCGCAGTCGAGATTGCGCACCAGCATTTTGCCAACTTCAACCTCGACATTATGTACGCGCTGCCGCAGCAAACGCTGGCGCAAGCACAGGCTGATATTCGGCTGGCGATTGAATGCAATTCAACGCATTTAAGTGCGTATCACCTCACACTCGAGCCCAATACCCTATTTCATCGCTACCCACCACAGCTACCCGACGATGACCTGGCCGCCGATATGCAAGAAATGATCGAAGCCGAGCTTGCCAGCGCGGGCTTTGGGCACTATGAAACCAGCGCCTTCTATAAAAAGTCCCAAAACCGGGATTATCGCAGCCAGCATAATCTGAACTACTGGCAGTTTGGCGATTACCTCGGCATTGGCGCTGGCGCACACGGCAAAATCAGTTTTCACGATAAAATCATCCGTCAGGCGCGCTATAAGCAGCCAAGCGAATATCTGGCCAAAATGGCCGCTGGCAATGCGATTCAGACCGAAAATGTCGTAGAAAAGGCCGAGCTACCATTTGAATTTATGCTCAACTTGCTGCGCCTGACTGAAGGCTTCCCGCTGGCGCTGTTTACCGAGCGCACCGGCTTGCCGCAAAGCAAGATTTTTGCTGAGATCGAGCGCGCCTGCAGTGAAGGCTTGCTCGAGCGTGATTTACACTGGGTCAAGCCAACCGACAAAGGTCAGCGCTTTTTGAATGTATTAATGGAACGCTTTTTGCCGTAGGGTGGGTTAGGCCATTAACAGCGCGTGGAAGAGACAGCAACCCCCAAAGGCCGTAACCCACCATAACAGCAAACAATGGGTATACCACCAGAAGAAAGAAGCAATTTACCCTAGCAAGACATACCCAACCCCGTATCAACAGGATTTATTATGGAATGGCCAGTCGCGGCTTTGTCGCCGAGCGAAAAATACAATCTGATTACCGACTGCGTCGTGCCACGCCCGATTGCGTGGGTGAGCAGCATCGACGCTGCGGGCAAAATCAATATCGCGCCATTTTCCTACTTTAATATTGTGGCGAGCGAGCCGATGATTGTGTCGCTCAGCGTGAATCGCCGCCTAGGCCAGGACGGTAGCAGCGAACAAAAAGACACTGCGCTCAATTTAATCCACGGCGGCGATTGCGTGATTCATATTCCATCGCACGATCACGCCCCGGCGGTGCACGCCACCGGCTCGGGCACACCGCCAAGTCAAGCGCAAATCGACGCACTCGGCCTGCAATTTAGTCCATCACAGCAAGTCAAAACACCGCGCATTGACAACTGCGCTGTCGCGCTCGAAGGCCGTTTTCTGCAGCATATTGAAGTCGCTCAACCGGTCGTTGCCGACCTGATTCTGGTTGAAATCGTGCATATTTATGCTGCTGATGACTTGCTGCACAATGAGCGCGTGCATCCTGAGCCGTATGCGATCAATGCGAATAAACGAGCATGAAAACGTCCTTTAAAGTTGGGAGCTGCATTGCAATTGGGACTCTCAATTTACTAGTCGGCTTTATTCTCGGTGCTTACTTTTGGTTTGGTGGACACCAAACAATTAAGGCCTATGTGCCTTATCTTTTATTAATTGCAAGCTTGATCGGCATATACCTCATACTGTCAAAAAACCGTCTAAAAAACGTAGTGATCATCTTTATCACTGCGCTGATTTTATTGCTTCAGCAGCTTGGTATTGTAATCGGCCAAGTTGACTACTTTATCGCTAAACCTTGGACCGAGTTAGATAGCAAAGATTGGCCTGAAATTAAAAATACTTTTTATTTAGCAATAAATAATCAATTGTAATTTTCAAAGGAAAAACCATGAGCAAAGAAATCATCCATTCAGACAATGCCCCCAAAGCCGTTGGCACTTACTCGCAAGCGGTTAAAGTGGGCAATACGGTTTACCTGTCAGGCCAGATTGGTCTTGATCCGGCGTCGGGCGAATTGGCCGAAGGCTTTGAAGCTCAAACTCATCGCGTATTCCAAAACCTGCGCGCGGTCTGCCAAGCCGCTGGCGGCGATTTGTCCGACATCGTGAAACTCGGCGTGTTTGTGGTTGATCTGGCCAACTTTGCCAAGCTGAATGAAATCATGGGTGAATACTTCACCGCCCCCTTCCCGGCACGCGCGGCGGTACAAGCTGCAGCCCTGCCCAAAGGCGCGATTGTTGAAGCCGATGCGGTCATGGTATTGACGAAGTAATATTCAGGGGTATATCACTGCAGGGCAATGATAAATTGCTCTACAGCGATATACCCACTAGCTCAGATTAAATTGAAGATGGGAATGAAGATGACTTTCCAGAACCCTTCCGATGCAGAAATCAAAGCCATTTTACTCTCAACCAAACGCATCGCCATAGTAGGCCTGTCGGATAAACCGACGCGAGCAAGTCATGGGGTGAGTAAATTGATGCAGCAATGGGGTTTTACCATCGTTCCCGTCAATCCTAAGCCGCTGGACACCATACTGGGCGAGAAAGTCTATCCCGATCTGGCGCAGGTGCCGGGCGAGCTGGATCTGGTCAATGTGTTCCGGCGCAGCGAAGAAGCCGGTGCAGTGGTTGATGCGGCGATTGCGCGTGGCGCCAAGGCGATCTGGCTACAACTGGGCATCATCGATGAAGCCGCAGCAGAACGCGCCACAGCGGCCGGAATTCCTATCGTGATGGATCGTTGCTTAATGGTCGAATACGGCCGGCTTTTTGCGGATTAACTTGCCGCCCAACGGCGGCGGCGTTAGCCTTGCTGCATCCTTGGACTGTATCCACATCATGAAACTGAAATTTAGCAAAATGCACGGCCTGGGCAATGACTTTATGGTCATCGACGGCGTGCGCCAGACTGTCTCGCTCTCGGCCGATGTGATCGGCCAGCTGGGGCATCGCAATTTTGGAATTGGCTTTGACCAGCTCTTGCTGGTGGAAAAAAGCAGCACGCCCGGCATTGATTTTCGCTATCGCATTTTTAATTGCGATGGCTCGGAAGTTGAGCAGTGTGGCAATGGCTCGCGCTGTTTTGCCCGTTTTGTATTTGATCAAGGCTTAACCGACAAACACGAGATCGCCGTTGAAACCGCCAAAGGCGTGATTTACCCCAAGCTGGCAGCCGACGGCAATGTAACGGTGAATATGGGCGTGCCGCGCTTTGCCCCGGATGAGATTCCTTTTCAGGCACCCAGCGAAGCCATCATCGACCCGCTGATCGTCGATGGTCAGGTTTATGATATTTCGGTAGTGTCGATGGGCAATCCGCACGCTGTGCAGGTCGTTCATTCGGTTGTCACCGCCCCGGTAGCCGAGCACGGCCCGTTGATTGAAAACCATCCTCGCTTTCCGCAAAAAGTGAACGCCGGCTTTATGGAAATAGTGAGCCGCGATGAAATCCATTTGCGTGTGTTCGAGCGCGCTGCCGGTGAAACGCTGGCTTGCGGCACCGGCGCTTGCGCGGCGGTGGTGGCGGGCATCCGTCGTGGCCTGCTCAATCCATCCGTACTGGTGCACACCCGGGGTGGCGATTTGCGCATTAGCTGGGCAGGCGCAGGGCAAGCGGTCATGATGACCGGGCCGGCCGTCACAGTTTTTGAAGGTAGTATCGAGATTTAAACCGGCCCTCGCCGCCATGCGCCTTAGCGTTGGGTGGCAAGGGCTGCTTAACCCGCTTCCAGAAGGAAAAACAGATGCAAGCGAATGATGTCGTTCAGTGGTTAAAGCAAAACCCGGCCTTTTTCGATGAGTTTGCCGATGATATTGCGCAGATTTTTGTGCCGCATAATCACGGTGGGCACGCTGTTTCACTGGCCGAACGCCAATTGCTCACTTTGCGCGACCGCAATCGCCAGCTGGAAGCCCGCTTGGGCGAGCTACTGCAATTTGGCGTGGAAAACGACGCCATTTCCGACAAGCTGCACCAGCTCACCGTCGATTTGCTCAAGGCTGATGACCTGGCTTCGATCATTGGCACGCTGGAATACCATTTGAAAGCACGATTTGCCGTGCCCTGGATGGCGCTGCGCCTGTGGCTGCCTGCGGGGCAATGCAATCTGATGGAGTTTTCGCCCGTAGGGGAGACAATTCTGAAGCTGGCAGACAATCTGGTGTCGCCTTACTGTGGCCCCTACGTCACCGATGAAGTGCTCGACTGGTTTGAAATCGGCAGCGGCGAGCTAAAATCGTTCGCCCAGTTCGCACTGAAAACCGGCGATGCACCATTTGGCATTCTGGTCATGGCCAGCCCGGATAGCGAGCGCTTCTACCCGGATATGGGCACACTGTACTTGCAACGCATGTCCGAGCTGGTGTCCGCGGCAATCCGGCGCGTCGTACCAGAGGCACGTGTACCGGAACCGGCAGCACTAGAATCAGGTGTGTCGGAATCTGCTGCGCCGGAACCGGAACAGATCGCGCCGGAACAGCATTAAGCCCCCCCGATCCGCATGTCAGCCACCAAAACCAGCGCAACACCAACGCACGCGCCCCTCAGGCGCAGCAAGACAGCGCAGGAATCCCCTCCGCAAGCCGCTACGCTAGCGGCGTCAACCCAGGCCGAGCTGGCGCATTTTTTCCGCTTTCAACAAGGCGAAAAGATGGCCAGCGCACATACCCTTAGCGCCTATCAGCGCGATCTGCAACTACTGGCGGGGCTGGCGCAGGCAAGGGAATTATCCAGCCTGCGGCCACAAGACATCCGCGCCTTTGTCAGGCAGCTAGCCAGTCAAGGGCTATCAGGGCGCTCGATTGCCCGCACCTTATCGGCCTGGCGTGTTTTCTACCGATTGATGATTCGTGATTTTCAATGGGCGATCAATCCGGTCGACGGCATCAAGGCGCCCAAAGCGGCCAAAGCGCTGCCAGCAACACTGAACGCTGACGATGCGGCCGGTTTTCTGGATAATCTGCCCGATGATGACGCACTGGCCATCCGGGACAAAGCCATTTTCGAGCTGGCTTACTCATCCGGGCTGCGCGTGAGCGAGCTGGTTGGGCTTAAATTGATCGAGCTCGATTTGCCGCAAGGCATGGCCAGCGTCACCGGCAAGGGTAATAAAACGCGACTGGTGCCAATTGGCCGCCCGGCGCAGGAAGCTTTGCGGCACTGGCTGAGCATTCGTCCCGAATGGGCCAGAACACACACGCCAACGATCTTTGTCAGCCAGAAAGGCACCGCAATGACCCCGCGTGCTGTGCAATTGCGGCTGCGCCATTGGCAGCAGGAGCTGGGCATTCAGGAGCCGCTTTACCCGCACAAGCTGCGCCATAGCTGCGCCAGCCATTTGCTGCAATCGTCGGGCGATTTGCGTGCGGTGCAAGAACTACTGGGGCACGCCAGCATTGCCACCACACAGATTTACACCCATCTGGATTTCCAGCATCTGGCTCAGGTTTATGATCAGGCACACCCCAGAGCCAGAAATACCCCTGATGGGGATAAGGCTGCAACAAGCACAGAACAAGCTACAGCAGAAGATACCCCATCAAATAGTACTACGTCAGATCGCCGGTAAATTCGAATAAATCATAGCCATTTTGTTGCTCGATCAACTTGGCCGCGCGCAACATCAGTGACTTGTCACCCAGTAAAACGGCGTATTCACGCAGCGGCGTATAAAGCCCTTTCTGCGTTGCAATGCGCGCCGATTGCTTGAGCGCCGGAATCGCTGGCAATAGCAGCGCCGGCACAAAATCCAGCCCTTGCTGCTGGGTTGGGCGTAGTAAAATCGCCTGCGCCTTGGCACTCATCACCTGCAAACCCATTTCCATCGACCCGTTCTGATGCTGGTGCAGCCAGCGAATCGAAGCCACCATCCAGTTGCTCTCTTCCGCTACCGATAGCGCGACAATCTCCCCGGCATTGGCCTGCTCTCTGGGCAGCTCGTGCGCCAGAATGCCATAGCCCCCCGGGCTTTCGTTGACCACCTGCCATTGGGTCAACAGCAAGTCGCCTTCGTTCAGCGGCACGCGCTCGGTGCCCTGCCCCAGCTCATGATTGAGGCGAAACGCCGTGCGGCGCAGCCCTAGCGCCACGCTGATCGTCGATTGCGCCGGAATGCGCTGGTACAGGCGATGCGGAACAATGCTCCACTGCCGGATCACGCGGCGCAAGATTTCCAGCCAGATCTGCACCTTGGCCCTGTCCTTGGCCATCGGCGCTTTGGCTTCAACCGAATGCTCGGCTTTGTAGAGTTTCTTGGCCAGCTCGATGGTATCGAACAGCACGGCCTGACCGGCATAATGATCAAGCGAGCGGTTGCCCACAAAGCATGGCGGCTTGTCCGAATTGAGCTCGATCAGGAAAAAACCGGCGCTCGAAGCCAGTTTGCTCAAAGGCTGAAAGTGCGCATGCGGTGCATAGTTTTCGATAATTTCAATGACTTTATCGAGCTCGGGCCCGGCAAAGCGGTGCGGGTCAGCCAGCGCCAGCAGCACCATCTGCTTGTACAGAGTGGCAATCGGGCGGCTTGATTTGTCTTTCGGATTATCGTTTTTGGGCTCGTCGAGTATTTTATTTTCCGCGCAATAACGGAAAATCTGGTGCATCTCAAACCACATTCCCTCGCCGAGCGTCTGGTACAAACGCCCCGACATCTGGTACACCCGCCAGTAGGCATACAGCAAGGCTTGCAATAAAACCGGCGAGGTTTTGTTGCCGCTACTGAAAAAACCGAAGCGCTTTTCTTCGTTTTTGTCATGAATGGCAATTTTCCAGCCCACGGCCAGCTCATACCAGACATTGCGTGCCAATTGCGCGGCCGCTCTAGCCGACTCTTTCATTGGCAAACCGGGCGAGGCATAGGCCATTTCAAACGCGCCGGTCAGCATTTCCAGCGAATTTTGATACTCGGTCAGCAGCAAAGCGCGCAAATCCGGCTCGACCTTGACGCGATTGAGCACGGCCAGCGCATCCAGAATCATCCGGCCCGCGTCAATCACATTGGCCGTCGGCAAAGCGATCAGCCAATCGCGGAGTTTTTTCGGATCAGTCTGCACGACGCTGCTCAGCGACGGATCAATTTCGGGAATGGTAAATTTTAAAGTCATAGCCAATTAATCACTGATCAAACTGCGATCCAGAGCGCGAAGAGCGGCATTTGCCATCATTTCAGCCTGTGCCAAATCGATAATATACGGCGGCATAAAATATACCGTATTTCCCACCGGGCGCAGCAAAACTCCTGCATTTAAAGCGTTTTGAAAGAATTTCTGTGCAAATCCGGCGGGTGCGTCAATTACATCAAAGGCCCAGATCATACCTCGATGCCGCCAGTGCCTGATGCGCGGGTGTGCCATCAGCGGCGCAAACACCTGATTCATCGCAGCCGCTTTGCTGCGGTTTTGCACAATCACGTCGTCATCGCGAAAAATCTGCAGCGTGGCCAGCGCCGCTGCGCACGCCAATGCATTGCCGGTATACGAGTGCGAATGCAAAAAAGCGCGTGAGCTGTCGTCCGCATAAAAGGCCTGATAAATGGCATCGGTACAGAGCACCACCGCCAGTGGCAGATAGCCGCCTGTAATGCCTTTGGACAGGCAAATCAGATCAGGTTTGATACCGGCCTGCTCGCAGGCAAACATCGTGCCGGTTCGGCCAAAGCCCACGGCAATTTCGTCAGCGATCAGTAAGACCTGATATTGATCGCAGAGTATACGCGCCTGAGCCAGGTACTCCGGTGCATACATCGCCATACCCACCGCCCCCTGTATCAGCGGCTCGACAATCAGCGCGGCGATTTCATCAGCATGCGCTTGCAATACGCGCTCCAGATCAGCCAGCGCGCGCGCCGTGTAATCGGCGGCCGATTCGCCCTCGGCAGCCAGCCGCGGGTCCGGACTCATCACGGCAAAGTTCTCACGCACCAGGGGCGCGTAGGCGGTGCGAAAAATCGGCACATCAGTCACCGACAGGGCGCCGACCGTTTCGCCGTGATAACTATCGGCCAGATACACAAAGCGGTTTTTGCCTTCACGCCCCAGATTGCGCCAGTAATGCGCGGCCATTTTCAAGGCGATTTCGGTCGCCGAAGCGCCATCCGAGCCATAAAAAGCATGGCCTAAACCGGTCAGCTCACCCAATTGCTCGGAAAGTGCCACCACCGGCTCATGCGTAAAACCGGCCAGCATGACATGCTCGAGCGTATCCATCTGCCGACTGATCGCCGCCTTGATCCGTGGCTCGTTATGGCCAAACAGATTCACCCACCAGCTTGAAACTCCGTCGATAAAACGATGACCGTTGCAATCGGTGAGCCAGACACCATCAGCACGGGCAATAGGCACCAGCGGCAGGGTTTCATGGCGCTTCATTTGAGTGCACGGATGCCAGACCGCCGCCATACTGCGCACCAGCAGAGAGTGATTGGCGTTGGTATTTGAAATGGGATTTGGAATGGAATTTGAAATGGTCGTCTTCATCATCGCTATTTTCGCACAATCTGCGCCGATCTATCCGAATTAGGAATATCGGCTATAGTCAGTAGCCCGCTCAATAGTCACAATCATTGTTCAACTCAAAGCATTGCGCCATGAAAATACTCGATCTACGCAGCGACACTGTGACACAGCCCACCGATGCCATGCGCCAGGCCATGGCGCAGGCCATTGTTGGCGATGATGTCTATGGCGATGACCCCACCGTCATTGCACTTGAGCAGGCAAGCGCCAGCCGCCTGGGCAAAGAGGCCGCATTGTTTGTCCCAACGGGTACATTTGGCAATCAGCTGGCCATTCTGACGCATTGCCAGCGCGGCAACGAAGTCATTGTGGGGGACGACAGCCATATTGTCTGGCACGAAGCCGGCGGCAGTGCCGTGATCGGTGGCGTGCAGCTGCGCACGCTGGAAAGCCACCTGGGCCAGCTTGACCCGGCCGCAATCGGGCGCAAAATCCGCTACGGAATTGATATTCACGAACCTAAAACCGGCCTGATCTGCCTGGAGAACGCCCACTCGAATGGCCGCGTGATTCCACTCTCGAATATGCAGGCCATCTGGCAGGTGGCGCAGAGCAAAGGTATCCCGCTACATCTGGATGGCGCGCGCATTTTTAATGCCGCCACACATCTGGGTGTGGATGCAAAAGAAATCACGCAATATTGCGATACGGTGATGTGCTGCCTGAGCAAAGGCCTGGCCGCACCAGTGGGCTCGATTCTGGCCGGAACAAACGACTTTATCTCCCGCGCCCGCCGTTTGCGCAAAATGCTGGGCGGCGGTTTACGCCAGGCGGGGGTGTTGGCCGCACCGGGTTTAATCGCGCTCAATGAGATGAGCCTGCGTCTGGGGCAAGATCACGCCAATGCTCAGGCGCTAGCGCAGCAACTTAGCCGGATTGACGGTATCGAGATCGATCTGGCCAGCGTGCAAATCAATATGGTGTGGTTCAGGTTCACCCGCGACATCAACGCGGCAGCGCTCACCGCCGCCTTTGCCGCGGCACAGATCAAAGTAAACCCGCCTGAAGAAGGCTGGATGCGGCTGGTGACGCACTGGCAAATCGAGCACGCAGATCTTGAACGAATTGTGGCCGTACTGCGGCACTTCATGACAAGTAATTAGTACCTTGTTGAACGCCGATGCTTGCGAAATAATCAATTAAACAGGTACATAAAGGCATTCCGTGATTGTATTAGAAAATCTCAGCAAATCTTATCGCGTCGATGGGCGCGATATCCCTGCGCTTAAACGCATAGACCTGCAAATCGCAGCAGGTGAAATTTTTGGCGTGATTGGTCATTCTGGTGCCGGAAAATCGACCTTAATTCGACTTATCAATCTGCTTGAACGCCCTAGTGGTGGCCGTGTTTTACTCGATGATGTCGACCTGACCCAGCTATCAAGCGATGCGCTGCGCAAGTCACGACAAAAAATCGGCATGATTTTTCAGCATTTCAATCTGCTGATGAGCAAAACGGTCGCCCAGAACGTCGCCTTCCCGCTGCAAGTGGCGGGCGAGCTCGATCAGGCCGCCATCAACGCACGTGTGGCCGAATTGCTCGAGCTAGTTGGGCTGGCGGATCACGCCAATAAATACCCGGCCCAATTATCCGGCGGCCAGAAACAGCGCGTCGGCATCGCCCGCGCGCTGGCCAACCAGCCCAAATTACTGCTGTGCGACGAAGCCACCAGCGCGCTTGACCCGCAAACGACGGCGTCAGTGCTGCAGCTGCTGCTGGAAATCAATCAGCAACTCAAGCTGACTATCGTGCTGATTACGCATGAAATGAATGTTATCCGTAGCATTTGCGACCGCGTTGCCGTGATTGATGGTGGCGAAATTGTCGAGCTGGGACCGGTCACCAATGTGTTTTTACATCCCAAGCATCCCACTACGCGGCGCTTTGTATATGAAAGCGAGCATGTCGATGAAAGCGCCGAAGCGGACGATTTTGCCCATGTACCCGGCAAAATTGTGCGGCTGACCTTCAAAGGGGAATCCACTTATCAATCGCACCTGAGCGCGCTGGCGCGCCAGCTTGCCGTGGATTTCTCAATCCTGGCTGGGCGGATCGAGCGCATCAAAACCACGCCTTGCGGCCAGCTCACGCTGGCACTGGTGGGCTCGCAAGTGGATGAACTGCTGTCGCGCCTGACTGATGAAGGCATTGTGGTTGAGGAGCTGCGCCAATGAGTACCATCTTGAATGATTTGATGAGCAATATTGACTGGGCCGATATTGGCATGGCTAGCGTCGACACGCTGAGCATGCTCGGCGGCTCGCTGCTGTTTACGCTGATTCTGGGCTTGCCGCTGGGCATACTGCTGTTTCTGACCGGCAAAAAACAGCTACTTGAGCAGCCCGTGGTGTACGGCGTTTTATCGTTTATCGTCAACGTGCTGCGCTCGGTGCCTTTTGTGATTCTGCTGATTATCATGATTCCGTTTACCGTGCTGCTTACCGGCACTTCGCTCGGTGTCGCGGGCGCGATTCCGCCGCTGGTCGTCGGTGCGACGCCCTTCTTTGCACGGCTGGTGGAAACTGCGCTGCGCGAGGTGGATCGTGGCATTATCGAAGCCACACAGGCGATGGGCGCAAGCACCCGCCAGATTGTGATTAAAGCGCTGCTGCCCGAAGCGATGCCCGGCATCATGGCCGCCATCACCGTCACCGCGATCACACTGGTGTCTTACGCGGCAATGTCAGGGGTGATTGGCGGTGGCGGGCTGGGCGATCTGGCGATTCGGTTCGGCTATCAGCGCTTTCAGACCGACGTCATGGTGGTCACCGTCGTACTACTACTGGTGCTGGTGCAGGTTTTGCAGATGGTGGGCGACAGGCTGGTGCAACACTTCAGCCGCCGCTAAAGCTTGGCTGCGCCAAAGAGAAGGCCAAGGTTTTTATATCGCGTCTTATGCTTAGCCACTTAGCAGCATTCTCATATAGATAGAAGCAATTGGTATTTAGTATTTAAATTACGTAGTGATACTCTGTACTTAATACACCCTTCACGGGGTATATCCATGCAGAGCATAGCTCCAAAAGAGTACAAACACATACCCTCCCAAAAGGAATGAAACCATGAAGAAAGCCATTTCCCTATTTGCCGCCGCTGGTGTCTTGCTGAGCGCAGGCAGTTTTGCCGCAGATAAACTGAGCGTCGGCGCTACTGCAGTACCGCACGCTGAAATTCTGGAATTCATCAAGCCAACGCTGGCCAAGCAAGGTGTTGAGCTGGATGTGAAAGTCTTTACCGACTACGTACAACCCAATATTCAGGTCGCCGAGAAAAAACTCGACGCCAATTTCTTCCAGCACCAGCCTTACCTGAACGAATTTAACAAAGGCAAAGGCACCACGCTGGTGAGTGTTGCCGGTGTTCACGTTGAGCCCTTTGGCGCGTATTCAAGCAAAGTAAAAAAACTCGCAGAGCTGAAAGAAGGCGCGACGGTCGCGATCCCGAATGACGCGACCAACGGCGGGCGCGCGCTCCTGCTACTCGATAAAGCCGGTGTGATTACGCTGAAAGATAAAAAGAACATCCTCGCCACGAGCAAAGACATTGCAGCCAACCCGAAAAAGCTGAAATTCAAAGAGCTGGAAGCGGCCACGCTGCCACGCATTCTGAATCAGGTTGATCTGGCGCTGATCAACACCAATTACGCACTGGAAGCCAAACTCAACCCAAGCAAGGATGCGCTGACCATTGAAGGCAAAGAATCGCCCTACGTGAATATTCTGGTCACGCGTACCGATAATAAAGACGCAGCAGCAGTGAAAAAGCTGGCTGCCGCGCTTAAATCACCAGCGGTGAAGAAATTCATCGAAACCAAATACCAAGGCGCCATCGTTCCGGCATTCTAATCAAGTAAGCGGATCACCTGCGTTAAAAAAGGGGCTTTTGCCCCTTTTTTAACGGATACGCACATCGACACAGCAACAACAAGCTTATCGATCCTGCAGTAAAAATGCCTGCGGATTAACCAGTGTCCATGATTCAACCCGTGCATTGAAAAAGCCAGCTTCGGTATATGCACGGCGCAGGGTGCCATCGCGACGCATCTGGCTAAGCCCTTTATTCAGCGCTTCAAACACCACGGCACCATGCCCCGTTGGCGAGACCAGGAAATGCCGCGATCCCGGCATCGCCACCTTCATGCCCTTGACAGGAAAAAGACGCGCGCCTTCAACCTCAAACGACATATCGGGCGATGCTTTGAATGAGGACAGCGTAAAATCGCCGCGCCCGCCCTTGAGCATTTTGGCAATCATGGCAAATGTAGGGGCGCTTTCAATTTTGTTCATGCCAAGGCTTTCCAGCGTCGCCACATCGTTTTTCCATGCCCTGTTGGTCACCACCGTCATGGTGCGCATATCCTTGAGCGACGCACCGCGCAGGCCCGGATGCCCCTCGGCCATATAAAAGCCCACGACGTATTCGCCATCGCGTATCAATGGCACCGACATGCGTGCCCGGGTTTGCTGCACGTCGCTAGCCCAGACCGACGTACCGCTGGCGGTGACATTACCCGCTTCGACTTCAACCAGAATACGCGCATAACTATCCACCGGAATCAGTCGCACCCGCTCGTCCAGCCCGCCGCGCATCAGCGCCTGCTGAAACAGCACCAGCTCGACAGTATCGCGCCGCGCCCCCACACCGCTGTACTCTCGGACATCCAGAATATCGCGGTGCCGCAGCAGTTTTTGGTAATCCAGAATCACATCCCGCGGCACCGCCAGCAGGATTTCAGCCCAGGCCAGCTGCGTCGCCAGCAGTAGCGTCAGGCAAAACATGTACTTCAATCGGGATACTCCTGTTCGCAAATGAGTGGCCTTTCAGTCCAGGAACTGCCTGAAACTAGCTTGGAGTTGCTTGCTTTGCGAAGCAGACTGAGCAGCCGACACAGTTGTAAGTATTCACCTTACGACTGTGGCGACTATACGCGAGGAGGATCAATAATGAAATACTAATATTTAGCAGTCGGGATAGTACTAAGTTCCTTATTCGCCATGCACCGCAAACAGGCCTCGCAAGCAGCGGATAGGCCAGCCGATCACAGGCAGCTTTTGCAGTAATTCTTCGGCTGCATCCCAGTAATCACGGTGATTTAGCACGCGCCCATCGTCGCCAAACATCAGATGCGAGCCGCCTTCAATCCGGTAGCTTTTGCCTTTGAGTTCAAAGGCAAACACCCAGGTCACAAAGGCCTGCTGTCCTTGCACCAGCCGCTCGCCAATCACAAAGCGCGGATTGCTAGTGGTAGCAAACATGTGCGCAAAAATACTCCGGATCGCCGCCTGCCCCACCACATCGTTAAACGGGTCTTTAAATCTAGCCTGCGGCTGATAAAAGTGGGCAACTTGATCAAGCGTTTCGGGGCAAATGCACTCATACCAGGCGAGTAATTCGTCGATTTTAATAGGCATCATGAGAGTTTCAGATAGCGCTCGAACAAGGCGAAACGCCAACGATACGGCAAAAGCTGGATCAGTTTCATGGTTTGTGTAAAGCGGCGCGGAAAATGGATTTCAAAATCCCCGGCAGCCATCCCCCGCATGATGGCCGCAGCCGCCTGTTCGGGCGTTTGCAGCGCGGGCATGGTGAAGTCGTTTTTAGCCGTCAGACTGGTTTGCACAAAGCCCGGATTGATCAGATAAACACTCAGGCCTTTCGGGTGCAGATCGCTGTATAAAATCTCGGCCAGATTGATCAGCGCCGCCTTGCTGGGACCATAAACGCTGGCATTGGGTAGGCCCATATACCCGGCCACGCTCGCGATCAGCCCGATACCGCCGTGTCCCCGCGCCAGCATGGCGGGCAAGATGGTCTCGATGGCGCGGTAGGCACTGAGCAGATTGATATCAAGCGTTTGCCCGGCACGGGCGGCGCTTACTTCCCAGACGCGCTCGGGGCAATAATCAGCCGCACAAAACAGCACTAGATCGGGTTCACCCATGTTCTGGCACACGCTCTGATAGGCCTGCGGCCAGGCAGCAGGCTCGATCGCGTCAAAAGCCAGGACATGCGCCTGTTCCTGACCGTGGGCCGCGGCCAATTGCCGCAGCGCAGGCTCACGCCGAGCACTGAGCGTGACAATCGCGCCTAGTGCCAGCAATTGTTGCGCCAGCGCAGCACCAATCCCGCTGGAAGCACCTATCAGCCAGACGCGCAGCCCACGCCAGCTGGAAATCGGCTTATTCATGGCATTGAACATAGCCTAGCTCCTTTTCTTGAAGAACAGTGTCACCTGCCCCAGCTCGAAACCGAATTTGCGCATGCTGGCGCGATTGATCATCGAATGTTCGTCCAGCAGAAACATCCAGTCGTCAAATTGGACTTCATAGGTTTTGCCATCCACGGGCAGCAGCAGGGTGTATTGCCAGTTGAGCGCATTACCGGCCACCTTACCCGTGGCTTCGCCTTTCACATCCGCTGCCGTACCGCGCCAGCTGCCATCGGCTTGCTGGGTCAACGTCCACACCCGCTGATCCTTGCTGCCATCGTCGTAGCTGAAACGCTCGTCCAGTACCAGCTTGCCATCGCGCTGCGTGCCGGTGATCTCGACATGAAAACGCTTGACCACCTCGCCGCTGCGCTTCTGGAACATGCCCCACGCATCGGTTGTACCAACAAAATAACGCGCCAGATCAAGCTTGGGCTCGGCCTGCTGATAATGGCTGACATCGGGCGAGGCGCAAGCGGTGAGCAGGCCACAGCTGGCGGCCAACAAGGCGGTTTTAATCCGGTTCAGATTCATGGTGTTTGCTCCTTCAGATTGTTGGTCAAGCCGCTGCGCAGCATCACCAAGGCCAGCAGTTTGAAAAGACAGGGAAGCCCGGCGTATACCCACGCCAGCTCAGCACCAGCAGGCGCTCCGGGCGTATACCCCAAAATCGCCAGCAGCGGCAAAGCCAGACCGGACAAGGCCAGCGCCAGCTTGCCGAGCAAAGTCCAGACGCCGTAATAAGTGGCCGCTGCTTGATCATCGGGGATGAGTCTGGCCAGCAGTACGGGCGGCAGGGCTAAATCCGCACCCAGCGCCAAACCAGCCGCGATGCAGACCAGCAGATAGGCCGTGGTGTCGCCCTGCCCCAGCAGGCTGGCGCCGCAAAAACTCAGAATTGCCAGCAGCATGCCCAGCCGCCACGTGCACAACACACCGCGAACCTTGGCGATGCGTACCCAGATCGGCAGCCCTAGCGCGGCGGCAATAAAGTAGGCAGCCAGAAAAGCCCCGGCCCATTGCGGCGCGCCGATGCGATCGTTGATAAAAAACAGCGCCAGCGTTGCCGGAATAGCAACAGAAATGGCATTCAAACTATACGGCCATAGCAGCCGCGTAAATGCCGTGTTCTGCCGCATCAACTGCAGCGCTTGCGACCAGCTCAATGTTGATGATGGTGCTTTGTGCCAGCGTGGTGCGCCGCGCAGCAAAGCGGTGAGAGCCAGTGCGACGAACAGCGCAAAGGCCAGGCTATACCAGGCAAATCCATGACTTAACGCTTCCCGTGGCAAGTTCATGATCGCGCTTGGCAAGACACTGGCCACAATTACGCCCAACAGGCCCGCCCCCTCGCGCCAGCCTGCTGCGCCAAGCAATTGCTGCTCCTGGCCCAGCTTGGCACCCCAGGCCAGATAGGCAATATTGAGCATACTGTGCGCCGTATAGGCCACAACCAGCATCACAGCAAGCCATAGCGTGAGATACCCCCCACTGACTTGCGGCAACCATAATCCGGCAAAGGCCAGCACTAGCAAGAGCGCGCCCACGATCAGCCACAGATTAAGCTGTCGCCCCTGCAGGCGATCAATACAGCGCCCCAGCCACGGGTCCTGCACGGTATCGATCAGGCGCGCCAGAAACAGCACCCAGCCGGTGCCCGCCAAAGCCAGCCCCAGATGCGTGCTGTAATACGCCGGTATCTGCACATACACCGGCAATGCCGACATCGCCAGCGGCAGCCCCAGCGCGCCATACGCTGCAAGAGAAAATCTCGAATGGGATGCAGGCTGGGATTCGGCACTTGCTGACTCAGATGCCAGAGGCGAGGTCAGCTGCGACGGTGCGCCATCCGGATGTGTTGCCTGGCTCATCACCGGCCCCCGATCAGCTGCGCGCGTAAACCGCTGTCCTTGGTGCGCTCGTCAAACCAGATGGCGAAAAAGGCTTTGGCAAATTCCGGGTCACGAATTTCAGCCAGCAATTGACTGCGGCTATAAAAACGGCAGCCCGCATTGGGCAGATAGACGCCGATCAGCTGGTCGCCCTCCTTCACATCGGTAAATGCGCGCTGCATTTCGGCTTCCCAGCGCTTGAGCGTGGCGGCCGGATAGCGGTTGCCAAACAGTCGGGTGATTTCGTCCAGACTGGTTTTTACAAACTGCTCGCGGCTAATGCTGCGGTGGTAGGTCAGCTCCAGCGCAAACGGCGCTGCGGGTGCGGCTGGGTCAAAACGGCTTTGCTCGCTCCAGAGCCGGGCGGTGTAGATTTTCAGCCCGAACCAGCGCAGATCGCCACTGCCAATCGCGCGCGCCTGCGGGATTGGCTCGCGCCAGGCATTGGCATGCGCCACCTGCACAAGGGGTATTGTCATTAAGGCAGCAATGAATATACGCTTCAGCGCTATACCCAGCCTGGTATTAACGGCTTTTCTGTAATAGGAATTGAATAACATCAGTTCGCCCCTCATCAAAGCCTGCTTCGCAATAAGTCAGGTACAGCCGCCAGATCCGCATAAACGATTCGTCAAAACCCTGCTCGCGGATGGTGTTGTGCTGCGCTTCAAAATCAGCCAGCCAGCGGCGTAGTGTTTCGGCGTAGTCACGGCCAAAACGGTATTGATCCAGCGTTTTCAAGCCTGAGCGTTCGGCCTTGCCGACAAAACGCTCGGGGCTGGGCAGCATGCCGCCGGGGAAAATATATTGCTGGATAAAGTCGGTGCTGCTGCGATAGCGCTCGAAATAGCGCTCATCAATGGTGATGGTCTGAATCAGCGCCCGACCGCCGGGCTTGAGCCGCGCAGCCACGGTGGCAAAATACTGCGCCCAGAAGCGCTCGCCCACCGCCTCGAACATTTCAATCGACACAATCGCATCGTATTGGCCGGACAAATCGCGGTAGTCGCAGATTTGCAGATCGGCCAATCTGTTGAGCCCCTGCGCATCGATTCGTGCTTGCGCAATCTGTAGCTGCGCGGGCGAAATGGTCACGCCATGCACATGAATCCCGAGCCGGCTGGCGTGCTCGGCAAAACCGCCCCAACCGCAGCCGATTTCCAGCACCCGGTGCCCGGCGCGCAAACCCAGCTCATCAATAATGCGCTGGTATTTGCGCTGCTGGGCACTTTGCAGCGACTGGGCAAAATCGCCAGCAAAAATCGCGCTGGAATACGTCCAGCTCGGATCAAGCCACAGGCGGTAAAAATCATTGCCGATGTCGTAGTGCGCGTGGATATTTTTTCGGCTGCCCTCGCGGGTATTGGGGCGCAGCAAGTGCTTGAGCCGATACCACAGCGTGGCCCATTTGCCACCAAACACCATTTGCTCAAGCACCGCTTCATTGCGAATGGCCAGGCGCAACACTGAAGTCAGATCCGTGCTATCAATCCAGCCAGCAGCATAGCTTTCGGCAAAACCGATATCGCCCGCTTTGATAATGCGGCCACAGGCACGCCAGTCGTTAATCTGCAAGGTGGCGCTGGGCGGCTGGTGCAAGTCGCCGAAGGTCATGCATTCGCCTTCCGGGGTAATCAGCTGCAAATGGCCGTGGCGCAATTGGCCGAGCAATTTCAAAAACAACCTGGCTGCATTGGGCAAGCTGCGGTTGGCGGTGATAGTCAGGGTGCGGGTTTGGCTCACGATGAACGCTCCTCTAAATTGCGGTCATTGAAACTGCGATCATTCACGAAGCTGGCTTTCACGCTCAGCGGCGTTTGAAAACTGAGATTGGGCTCTGGTGCCGGGGGCTGGCGGTAAAAAGGTACTTTCTGGCACCACAGTTTTACTGCCTGCCAGTGGATTTTGGCGAAAACACCCAGCGTCAGCAGTGGCTGAGCCAGCAAGGCGCGCAGCATGCTGGCATCATTTAATGGCTGCATGTACCCGCCGATGGCGGTTTTAATCAGCAAACCGGCATCATCGAAATAATCGATCCCCACAAAAGCCGTACTGGCCGTGTCACGCAGCCGGAACTGATAATGACCAGCCACCGCGCAAAATGGCGATACATGCATCAACTTGCGCGATAGCAAGGGGGTATGCTCATCAATTACAGCACCAGCCTGGGCTACCAGCAAATACCTATGCGTATCACCAAAGGTGTTATTCACTTCAGCCAATACGGCGCGCAAATCGCCGTTTGCATCGTGGCAATACCAGAAACTGACCGGATTAAATACAAAACCCAGCACGCGCGGAAACGTTTGCAACCAGACTTCACCATCGTGCGGCAGTTCGTGTTCGCGCAAAACTTGCCGTATCCAGAGCAGCAAATCAGAGCCATCACGCGGGCCATAATCACGGCTTTGTACGCTGACCGTCCTCGCGCAATCGACACCAAACCAGCGCCCGCGCAGCTCGGTGAGCCGCGCCAGATTCAACCGCACGCAAAACACCGGATACACAAAGCGGTTGATGATCGGCCGCAATCTGGCATGCATCACCTGACCGCGCAGCAAGTAGGCAGCGGCGGCCATCATGTCACCTTCGCCCAATCGGGCAGCAGGCCAAAATCGGCCACCACCCGCAAGGCTGATTTAAGTCCGTCTTCGTGAAAGCCGTAACCCGTCCAGGCGCCGGCAAACCAGACCCGATCCAGCCCCTGAATGGCGGGAAGTTGTGCTTGCGCATCAATCGCAGCCTGATCAAAGACCGGATGCTCATAATCAAATTGCGCCAGCACGGTCTCCGGCGCTGGTGGCGTAAACGGATTGAGCGTCACCACCACTGGCGTTTCAAATGGCAGATTCTGCAATTGATTGAGCAGATAACTCACGCACACCGGGCGCTCGCCCGATACGGCAGCGCCGCCCAGATAATTCCATGCTGACCAGACTTTGCGCCGTTGCGGCAGTTGTTTGATATCGGTATGCAGCACCGCGGTATTGGGCTGATAGCGCACTGCGGCCAGAACCGCACGTTCGGCATCGCTGGCATCAGCCAGCATGGCCAGCGATTGCGGCGCATGCGTGGCCAATATAACCGCGTCAAACAATTCGGCCTGCTGCACACCCTGCTGCGCAAAGTGAACCAGCACGCCCTCAGGTGTCCGCTCAATCCGGCTCACCGGGCTATTGAGGCGAATATCGCCGAGCGTGGCGGCGATTTTGCGCACATATTCTCGCCCACCGCCCTGCACGGTTTGCCATTGTGGCCGGTCGTTGACCTGTAGTAGCGCGTGATTGAGGCAAAAACGCAAAAAGGTGGCGGCGGGAAAATCCAGAATATCCTTGGGCGAGCTGGACCAGATCGCGGCAGCCATCGGCAGCAGATAGGCATCGCGAAACGCTGCCCCATACTGGCCGGATTCAAGCAATTGACCCAGCGTCGCACGGCTTTGCAAGCACGCTTGCAGGTTTTCCGGCGCGGCGGCATTAAAGCGCAGAATATCGCGCAGCATGCCGATAAAACGCGGCGAAAGCAGATTGCATCGCTGGGCAAACACCGTATCGAGATTGGTACCGGCCCATTCCAGCTGCCCATCATCAAGCGAAACACCAAACGACATATCGGTGGCATAGCTGCCCACGCCTAGCTCGGCCAGCAGCGCAATCAGATTGGGGTAGGTTTTTTCGTTAAACACCAGAAAGCCGGTATCAACCGGGGCTGTGCGCCCTTCCAGCGTGACCTCAACGGTATTGGTATGGCCGCCGAGATAACTGCCAGCCTCGAAAAGCACCACATCATGGGCTCGATTCAGTAAATACGCGCTGGCCAGCCCGGAAATACCCGAGCCGATCACTGCAATGCGTTGTTTGGCTGCTTGGTTCATATAGACCGCTCATCCATCGTTACGGTATCAAAACGAATACACTAGTGATAACATTACTACTACTTCAATATAAAAGCTACTAATTAGTAGCAAAATAGACCGATGAGTATACTTGGCAAGCTAAGCTTTAAAGATCAGGCGTTCAAATTGCGCGAAAATGCCATTCTCGACGCGACCACGATGATCCTGAAAGACAAGGGTTTTGATTTGATGACGATGGACGATGTCGCCAGCGCAGTCGGCATCTCCAAACCTAGTCTGTACAAACACTTCAAATCCAAAGAAGATCTGGTGGGCGAAGCCATGATCAGGCTGATCGATGGTGCGGGTGACTTTCTGGATCAGCTCGATAAAGACCTCAAACCGATTGAAGTGCTCAGCGCCATGCTCGAATGGGCGCTTCGGGTCAGGCTGGAAGGCGGCATGCCGTTTTTGCCATCCACCAGCGCGCATGTGCGCGATATGCTGACGCGCAACCTCAAATACGTCGGCCGGGTGCTCAAACTCAATTACCAGCTGGAGAAACTGGTCGCCAAGGCGCAAAAAAGTGGTGATCTGGACGCCAGCCTGCCCAGCGACGTGATTTTGTTTAGCTATTACTCGCGCACTTGCGATCCGGCGGTCGAATTTTTGCAACGCTATAGCAAGCTCGATAATGAGCAGATCATCAAACATATGTTGCAGGTGTGTTTTGCCGGTCTGCACGGCCCACGTTGCGATTAAGGCATCGGTTTTCGCGGCTGCAGTATGCTGCGCAGCGATTTTGCTTTTTTGTCCGCGCATAAATGGGTTATAAAGACTTACCCCGACTCAGCCCTACCGCCATGCGCCAACGACTCACCTTTGTTTCGCTCTTTGCTGTATTGCTGCTTTTGCTGGTACTCGACTACGGTGTATTCAATTTCAGCCGCCGTATCGATCTATCTGCAGGCGATGTCATGCTCAAATGGCATGCGCACACCAGAGTGGCCAGCGACAATGTCGTGATCATTGATATTGACCAGAAAAGCCTAGAGGAAATGAACGAGGTTGCCGGAAAATGGCCCTGGCCGCGCTCGATTCATGCCGAGCTGATCGATTATCTGGCCGCGCAGCAGCCCAAAGCCATCGTGTTTGACATGATGTTTAATGAGCCAGATACCTTTGGCACCGAATCGGACGATTTATTCAGGCAAACGGCAGCCCAGCACCATAATTTATATTTTGCCCATACCTTGCTCGCAGACGGCAACCGCACCCGACTCGCTGAACTCCCCAAAAGCGTCGGCCTGATTGCCACAGCCAAGGCCAAAGCCGATGCGAGCGCGACGCTGATGCTGCCAGCCGTGCTTGATCGTTCATCCTGGCGCGGTGGCCTAATCAACTTCAGCGACGATGCCGACGGCATCGGGCGACAATATCTGATTCATGAAACCATTGACGGCTGGTTAATTCCCTCCTTGCCACAGCGGCTGGCACTTGATTTTCAGTGGCCAGCGGTTCAGCAGGATAAAATCCGACTCAATTGGCAATATCAGCGCCAGCACATTTCATACTCCAGCCTGTATCTGGACGCCAATAGCGCAAGCCCTAAGCGCTCCCCCACCGAGTTTCGCGGCAAAACGCTGATTATTGGCACTGCCGCGCCAGGCTTACAGGATTTCCGGCCCACGCCATTGAGCCAGACCCATCCCGGCGTTGAAATCCTTGCCACCGCTATCGACAATCTGCAACACGATGACTGGCTGCGAGATCCGCCACGCCAACCTTTTGCGCTGGTGGCGATCATTCTGAGCGCCTTGCTGATGCTCGGTTTTAGTAAGGGCAAAAACACGCTCTGGCTGGCTGCGGCTTTGCTGAGCATCAGTGCAATTGCGATAGCTGTTGCCTGGCTGGGGCTGAAAAAATACTGGTTTCTACCGCTGGCTGCACCGCTGGCGTGGTCGTGGATTTACTTCTGGCTGGCGGCATTGCTATCTTATTTATCGGAAAAGGCCAGCCGCGAACAGGCCGTGGCGATGTTTTCACGTTTTCTTGACTCGCGTGTCGTTGGCGAGCTGATTGCGCGTGGCGAGATTGACCTGAATAAAAAAGCCGAAGCGCGCGAGCTGACCGTACTGTTTTCCGATATCCGCGGCTTTACCACTTTGTCGGAGAATCACCCACCCGAATTTATGGTTGAGTTGCTTAATCGGTATTTTTCAATGCAGGTCGCCATTATTTTCAAACACGGCGGCACGCTAGATAAATTTATTGGCGACGCCATCATGGCATTCTGGGGCGCACCGGCACAAGACGAACAGCACGCCAATCATGCCGTCGCCGCTGCGCTGGAAATGGCGCAAGCAGTAGAATCATTTCGCGCCCAGCTGCATGAAGTCCAGGTTGAATTTGAAGTCGGCATTGGCTTGCACACCGGCAAGGCCGTGGTGGGTTTTATTGGCTCGGAATCCAGGCTTGATTATACGGTGATTGGTGATAGCGTGAATTTAGCCTCCCGCATTGAAGGGCTCACCAAGGGAGTTGCTCGAATTCTGATCTCGGAAAATTGCAGAGACGCCTGCCTGCAAACCGATACGCCATTCGAGTTTATTGATCATGGCACCTACTCGGTCAAGGGGCGTGAACAGGCCGTTGAATTGTTTGAACCAATATACCGAATCGATACACCAAAGGCTTAAACAACCAGCTATTTTTTTATCTTATCCGCTTGCAGGGGAATTTATGACTCGAATGTTTTATTCGCTACTACTGCTCAGCAGCCTTGCTCTGGCCGAGCCGGGTACGGTGATCCGCAAAACCGATTTACGCGACAAGCCTTTTCTCGATGCTGCCGTAGTGGGTAATGTATCCAGCAACACCCAGGTTGACATCCAGTCACGCAAAGGAGCGTGGATGCAGGTGAAATTGCCGAGCGGGCAAGCAGGCTGGATCAAGCTGCTCAATGTGCGCACCAGCAGCGGCACCACCAGCTCGAGTACAGCACTGGCCAATGTGATTAAAACGGGATCATCGGGCAAAACCGTGACCACCGGCGTCAAAGGTCTGTCGGCCGAAGAAATCCAGAATGCGCGCCCGAATCTGGCCGAAGTCGCCAAAATGAGCAGCTATGCAGCCAATAGCGCTGACGCGCAAAAAACAGCGCAAGCCAATCAATTAATCGCAGTGCAAGTACCCGCATTTGCCAATTCAACCCCCACAACAGCACCCGGCAGCAATATCTACCAGGAACGGAGGCGCTAAACATGAAAAAACAGTTTTTACTTCCGTTTGCCCTAGCAGCGGCCATTACGGCCAGTTTATCAGCACCGGCACACGCGCTGGATTTGGGCAAACTGCTCAGTGGCGATACGCTATCGAAGGGCCTTAGCGTCCTGAGCAACGCTGGAGAGGCGCTCAACACCTCAGTCAAAGGGCTGACCCCCGAACAGGAAGAAGCACTTGGCCACAATGTGATGGCCAATCTGCTGGGTGCTGCGCCGCTGATGAACGACGCCAAAGTCCAGCGCTATGTGAACCAGGTGGGGCTATGGGTTGCCATGCAATCGGAACAGCCAAACCTGAACTGGCGTTTTGGCGTCATTGATACGCCGAATATCAACAGCTTTGCCGCTGCTGGCGGATACATCCTGATCACGCGCGGGCTGTGGGATCGCATCCGCAGCGAAGCTGAGCTGGCGGCCATTCTGGGGCATGAAATTACCCATGTAACCCAAAAACACCATGTCAAAGCGCTGATCAGCAGCAAAAGTCAGCAGGCTGGCTCGGATTTGATCTCGATTGTGGCCGACTACAATAGCAGCAAATCAGGTGCCAAAGCCGGAGAAAAAGGCGGCAAAGCCCTATCTGAGATATTTGTCCGAGGCCTGGACAAAAATGACGAGTATGTTGCCGACGTCAATGGCATGGTTTTAGCTGCCCGCGCAGGCTACAACCCGTATGCGCTGGTCAGCGTGTTGCAGCTGCTCGGTTCGGTCAACGCCAGCGACAGTACGGTGGCGCTGCTATTTAGTACCCACCCTTCACCGCAGGAGCGGCTCGATAATATTGACCAGGTGGTTGGCGAAAAACTGGAAGGCTATGCCGATGCCACAGAAAACACCAAACGTTTCAATCAGGTAAAGCGATAGTCATTTTCTCGTCGCACAATCAGGCCGCAATCACGATTGCGGCCTTATAATTTGCTCCTTCCTGATCGCCAATTCAAAGGCCTTGTCATGCAACACACACCGCTTATCGAAACCTGCATCCAGCGACGGGCCCAGTTGGCGCAGCAGCTGGCACCAGGCATTGTGATTATTCCGACGACGCAGGAAATCATCCGCAACGCCGACACCACCTACCCATTCCGTTTTGACTCCAGCTTTTACTACCTCACCGGTTTTACCGAACCGGATGCGGTTTTTGTGCAAATCATTGGTGAAAACAAGGTCGAGAACATCCTGTTCTGCCGGCCGAAAGATCAGGAACGCGAAATCTGGGATGGTTTCCGGTTTGGCCCGGCCGCTGCCGCCAGCACTTTTGGTTTTGACGCCGCCTATTCGCTGGAAGAGCTCGATAACCGTATGATCGAGCTATTGAAAAACCAGCCGCGCATTTATTACCCGCTGGCCAAGGAAATGCGCTGGGATCGCCAGATCAACCGCTGGCTCACCGGTGTACGCTCGCTGGTACGCACCGGAATCAGCGCCCCTGCTACGGTGGTTGACGTGCGTAGCGTCGTCGATGAAATGCGGCTGATCAAGAATGATTTTGAAGTAGGTATCTTGCGCCAGGCTGCATCCATCAATGCACAGGCACATATACGTGCCATGCAATTTACCAAACCGGATCAATTCGAGTATCAGGTCGAAGCGGAAATCCTACATGATTACTATCGTCAGGGCAGCCGTTTTCCGGCCTATGGCAGCATTGTGGCCAGCGGCCCGAACGCCTGCGTCTTGCACTATGGCGAGAACAACGGCTTGCTGCGTGATGGTGATTTATTACTGATCGACGCTGGCTGCGAATTGCACGGCTACGCCAGCGACATTACGCGCACCTTCCCGGTGAATGGCCGCTTTAGCAGCGAACAGAAAGCCGTTTACGAGATCACGCTGGCAGCGCAATACGCTGCGCTGGAGCAATGTGCACCGGGCAAAACCTGGAATGCCCCGCACGATGCCGCCACCCGGGTACTGGCGCAGGGCATGATTGATCTGGGCTTGCTCAAAGGCACGCTAGACGAAGTCATCGAGACCGAAAGCTATCGCCAGTTTTACATGCACCGCACCGGGCACTGGATGGGGCTGGACGTGCACGATGTCGGTGCTTACAAAGTCGATGGGCAATGGCGTGAGCTAAAAGCCGGGATGGTCATGACGGTCGAGCCGGGTTTTTATATCCGCCCGGCTGCCAATGTGCCTAAAGCGTTTGAGCACATCGGCATTCGCATTGAAGACGACGTACTCATTAATGCGACGAGTCACGAAAATCTGACTGCAGCCTGCCCCAAAACCGTTGCCGACATCGAAGCGGTGATGGCTGCGGGCAAATAATTCACCGCTGATAGCACCCGGCGGTAAAATAGCCGCCAAAGCCCCCATCTGCTCGCCCTCGAGTTCGCGAGCCAGATGGGCGGCTTTCCGACTTGCACCGTCTGGACACCAACCATGCTGATTGAACGACTCCCCCACCATCTGGATATTCTGATCGTTGGCGGCGGCCCGGTGGGCGCGCTGCTGGCGCAAAAACTGACGGCCAGTGGCCATGATGTTTTGCTTGTTGAAGCCAAATCACACATCGGCAAAGACCCGCGTGCGCTAGCCATTGCCCATTCGAGCATTGTGGCATTGCAACAGGCGGGCTTATGGTCAGACCAACTGGGCGCAACACCGATCACCCGCGTGCATGTCTCACAGGCCGGTACGCTGGGGCGCACGGTGCTGACGGCAGACGAGCTTGAATTGCCACAGCTGGGCTGTACCGTGCCGTATCAGGCGCTGGCGCAGCATGCGCTTGACGTCGTTGCCGCAGGGCAGGCTCCGCTTGCGCTGGGCACCCGGGTGAGTGGCGTTCGGCAGATGGCCCGATTTACGCAGGTTAAACTGCAGACCTCGCACCATGGGGTCGAGTCCGAGCACCAGCTCACCTGCCGCTTGCTGGTGCTGGCCGATGGCGGGCAATTGATTGATCAATTGCACGATATCCGGCAAAGCGTTAAATCATATGAACAGCATGCAGTGTTGGCCAAAGTCACTCCCAAGCAGCCTCATAGGGGCATTGCCTTCGAGCGCTTTGCTGATGATGGCCCACTGGCATTACTCCCTAATGGTATGGATTACACCCTGGTCTGGACGCAAACACCGGAGCTAGCCGCCGCACGCCTGGCCTTGTCGGATGAGGCGTTTATTGCCGAGCTGGAGCAGCGCTTTGCCGACCGGCTCAGCGGATTTAGCGCCGTTGGCGAACGCGCCAGCTGGCCGCTGGCCTTAAAAACGCTCAACTCGGTGGTTGGCAAGCGCGTGGTGTTGATTGGCAATGCGGCACAAACACTGCACCCGGTGGCCGGACAAGGCCTGAATCTGGGGCTGCGCGACGCCGAAACGCTGGCACACGTGCTGGCACAAACACCCAAAGCGGCGCTGGGCGAAGCGGCTAGTCTGCAACGCTATCGCCAGCTCAGAGCACGCGATGCCGGGCTGGTCACTGCCTTTACCGACAGCCTGATCAGCGTGTTTGACTCGCCCGCCTATCCGATGAAGCACGCCCGCAGCGTTGCGTTACTGGCGATTGACCAGCTGGCCTGGCTGCGCAAAGGCTTTGCCAGACGCATGGTCTACGGCGCGCGTTAATCGACGAGAGAGACTGTGCACACCCTCTATCCGCTGCTGCAGATTATCGCGCCTGTACTCATCATTGTGCTGATTGGCTGGACTTATGCGCGGCATCGGCCGGTGGACATGAGCGGGGCAAACCGGCTCAATATTGATCTGCTCTCGCCGCTGTTGGTGTTTAGCGCCATGGCCGGTAAAAATGCCTCGCTACTCACCTACTGGCCGCTGATGCTATGCGCCACGCTCATCGTACTGGGCTCGGGTCTGGTCGCGTATCTGGTCGCGCGCCGCTCTGGCCTGAACGCCGCGGCATTTAGCGTACCGCAAATGTTCACCAATACCGGCAATATGGGTCTGCCGCTGTGGCTGTTCGCGTTTGGTGAAGCCCATTTTCAAGGCGCGGTGGCTATTTTTGTGCTGATCAATTTGCTGCATTTCACGCTGGGCATCAAATTATTCAATCGGCAAGCACCACTGCTCGATGTACTGAAAACGCCAATGATCTGGGCATTATTGGCCGGACTGCTGGTGCAATATACACAGCTAACGCTGGCCGACTGGCTGCTCAAGCCCATCAAAATGCTGGGTGAAATCGCCATTCCGCTGATGCTATTTGCGCTTGGTGTGCGCATGGCTCAATTCAAAGTCAGCCGCTGGGGTGCCGGTTTGCTTGGCGGCATCTTGTGCCCGGTAGTGGGTCTGGCGCAGGCCTGGCCGCTGGCGCATTGGCTGCCACACGCACAGGCTGGGATTTTGCTGCTATTTGGCGCCCTGCCGCCTGCGGTGCTCAACTACCTACTGGCCGAACAATACAAGCAAGACCCCGAGCTGGTGGCGGCACAAGTGGTTGCAGGCACCTTGTGCGCGCTGTTGTTTGTGCCACTTTCATTGTGGCTGGCACTCAATACAGCCATAGGGTATTAAGCTGCAAGGCAATACCAGAAAGCGCTAGATGAATATACCCTCGATAAATATAGTCACTCAGACTTTTTGCATTTTTGCCGCGATTTCGGCTGCGGGCAATGGTTTGGCGTAATAAAACCCCTGCAGCGTATCGCAGCCAGCTGCACGCAGCGCCAGCATTTGCGCCTCGGTTTCTACGCCTTCAGCCACCACACTGAGGCTGAGTTTTTTCGCCATCGCCACAATACTCTGGGCAATAGCCAGATCGTCGTCGTTTTGCGGAATGCCGGTGATAAACGAACGATCAATTTTCAGAATATCGAGCGGCAGGTGCTTGAGCTGAGACAGCGACGAATATCCGGTGCCAAAATCATCAATCGCCAGCGTGACACCCATGGCCTTGAGCGCATTCATAATATCAACCACTTCATTGATACGATGCATGATCAGGCTTTCGGTTACTTCCAGCTCAAGCAGATAGGCCGGAAAGCCAGTTTCGGCCAGCACGCTGGAGACTTGCTCAAGCAATACACCGGGCTTGAACTGGCGAACCGACAAATTAACCGCTACTTTGGGCACCAGCAAACCCGACTCGCGCCACTGCTGGGCAGTGCGGCAAGCCTGCAGCAAAACCCAGTGGCCAATCGGCACAATCAGGCCGGTTTCTTCGGCAATCGGGATAAATTCTGCCGGTGAAATCCAGCCCATTTCCGGGTGCTGCCAGCGCAGCAAACACTCCATACCACTCAGTTGCCCTGTTGCCAGATTCATCTGCGGCTGATAGACCAGCTGCAACTGATTGCGCTCCAGCGCAAAGCGCAAGGCGGCCTGCACTGAAAACTGCTGGGTATTGAGGCTGTTCATCTCATGGGCATAAAACTGGTAGGCATTTTTACCCAGATCCTTGGCGCGGTACATGGCCAGATCGGCATTGCGCATCAGTTGCGAAGCCATGCTGCCGTCATTCGGATACATGCTGATGCCGATCGAGCCGGTGACAAACAGCGCTTGCCCATCAATCAGATAGCTTTCGGCCATGGCCTGCAGCAATCTCTCGGCCACCTGGGAGACCTGCTGCACCTGATGGATGTTTTCCAGTACGATGGTAAATTCATCACCACCCAGCCGCGCCACCACATCATCCTGCTTCAGATGCATACGCAGCCGTTGTGCAACGATTCGCAACAGCTGATCACCTACATCATGCCCCAGCGTATCGTTGATCGATTTGAAGCGGTCCAGATCAATAAACAGCAGTGCCAGACCACGCCGCTTGGTGCTGGCCCGAATCAGCGCCTTGGCCAGCTCTTCATGAAAACCATTGCGATTGAGCAAATCGGTGAGTGAATCATGGCGCGCCAGATAGTGCGCCCGCTGCTCGGCCTGTTTGCGGCTGGTGTAATCGGAGAAAATACCGACGTAGCGATTGAGCCGCCCTTCCAGATCATGCACCGCACTGATCGAGAGCCAGGCCGGATACAGCTCACCATCCTTGCGCTTATCCTGCATTTCGCCCTCCCAGTGCCCGGTTTGCTGCAATTGCTCCAGCAAATGCCGCTGCGAATGATTGGGATTGCCGGGCCGGGTATCAAAAATACGGGAAGGACGCCCCAGCGCATCGGCTTCCGAATAACCGGTAATGCGGCTGAATGCCGGGTTGACCGCCAGCACTTTGTGCTGGCTGGAAATGAGCATAATGCCTTCGGAGGCGTGGTTAAATACCTGCTTGGCAATGCGGGCATCGGCCAGCGCCTGCTCGCTTTCGCGGCGGATCACTGCGATCAGTATGCCCATTTGCAGCGCCATACCCAGCAGAACCAATTGCTGCAGCATCTGCTCGCCGGGCAAGCCAGCGGCCACCGACGGACTACCCAGTATCAGCAACAGCACCAGCGCAATCAGACTATTGCCCACCTGCCCCAGCCGCAATGAAGACCAAGCCAGTAAAGGGAAACACAGGTAAGTCAGCTGCAAACTATCGTGATAGCGATCCGACAACAGCAGCATGGCACCAGCCGCCGCAATCGAGACGACGGTGGTCGCTTCAATTAGCCAATTAGCCCTCAGCTCGCGGATTTCATCCTGCAGCGCCAGAAAACCGGGCACCACAATCAATATGCCCAATGCTTGCCCCAGCCAGAGCAGCGTAAAGCCACTTTGCCAACTCTGATCACCACCCGCCAGCACAGGCAGATAGCCAAGTAAAAAAGCATAGACCGCACAGGAAACACCAGCCGCCGCCCAGAGCAGGCGCAAGGCGTGCCGGGTTTTAAATTCAGCCAGCGGTGCCGGATAAGCCAGCAAGAAATACGACAAAGCGCAGCAGGCCACTTTGGCACCAGCCAGCAGCAGCACTTGGGCAAATGGTAAAGCGAGCAAAAGACCAGGCAGGCACATCAGCAGCGCCAGCCAGGGCAAAATCCGCCAACCATGTTGCAGTAGCGCGGCCAGCGCCACGCCACCGGCCAGACTGACCGGACCAAAGTTGTTTCCTGTTCGGAGCAAGGCTGAATCGAGCAGACAACACAATAGATAGGCGAGTAGCCAAAGACTCGTTGAAAAATGCAGTTTCACGGTTGCCGGCTAGTTAAGAGGACGCTAATAATAGGCTGACATCTTTCCTCGTTTTGCTTTTTTAGTCCATCAATACCAATAAGACTGAGCATTAGAGCCAACAACTGCTAAAGTAGGGAAATCAGACCAAGAGCTTTTCCTGTATGAGTGACGACCTCCTCGTCTTTGCCAATGAAGACCTTCCCGGCGCCGAATCCACACTGCCCGCATGGCCCATTCTGATTGTTGATGACGATCAGGACATCCATTTAAGTACCAGTCTGGCGCTGAAAAACACCCAGTTGCTGGGCAGAAATATCGATCTGGTTCACGCCTACAGCGCACGGGAAGCGTTCGAGATTCTGCTCACGCGTAACGACTTTGCCGTGATCTTGCTCGATGTGGTGATGGAAAACGATTTTGCCGGGCTGGATCTGGTGGCCAAGATTCGTGGCATTCTGGGCTTGAAAGAGGTGCGCATCATCTTGCGTACCGGCCAGCCGGGCCTGGCTCCCGAGCCTGGCATTTTCAATTTGCACGACATCAATGATTATCGCCTGAAAACCGAACTCACCAGCAATCGCCTGATTACCGCTCTGTCTTCAGCCTTGCGCAGCTACGCCCAGATTTGCGCCATCTCGGCCAATCGCCGCGGGCTGGAAATGATTGTGCACGCCGAAACCGAATTGATGGAATGCACCAACTTCAAAGACTTTGCCCAGGCTATTCTGGATCATGCCCCGCGCATTTTTGACCGACCTTGTATCGGGTTTGTCGCCAAAATTCATACTCCGCCTCAATTCACAGCAACAGCCAATGATCTGGGCGCATGCAGCACCGAGCTGCTCGCCAGCGCCCTGCACCTGCTCTCGCAGCGCCCGCAATCGGGTAGCCACCATTTCAGTGCACGGGAAATCTGGCTGCACCTACAGGCGGGTCATGATCAGGCGATTATTTACCTGCAATTTAAAACCTTGCTGACCGAATTTGGCAATTTTGAACAGATAGCCAGCGTGTTTGCGACCAATACCTCGGCTTCGCTGGGGCATTTATGCCAGCTGGAACGTTTGAACTATCTGGCTTATCACGATGAAATGACCCAGCTGGGCAATCGCAGCTGGTTTATTGAGCAGCTTGGCCATGTAGAGCGCAACCGACATGAAGCACAAGCGGTCGTGATTCTGGACTTGTGCCGTTTCTCCGATATCAATGACGGATTGGGCTATGAAGTGGGCAACGCGCTGCTGCACTCGCTGGCGCAGCGCCTCAAGCATCATTTTGCCAGCAAGGATACGCTGGTGGCCCGTCTGGGCAATGATGTTTTTGGGCTGTTTGGCCCGATCAGGCATGTCAACCCAGATCAGTTATTCCAGCTCTTTGATTCCCCGCTACAGGCGCAGCAGCATACGATACCGGTGCAGATTGCGCTGGGAATACGCAGTCTGAATCAGGATCAGGCCAATGGCTTGCAATTGCTTGAGCAGGCCAATATTGCCTTGAATCAGGCCAAGAGCAAACCCCATCCGCGCTGGGCAAGCTTTGTCCCCGAGATGGAGGCCAATACCCGCTGGCGACACGAGATCATCCGCCAGCTGCGCTCGGCATTTCACCATCAGCAATTGCAGATCTGGTATCAGCCACAGATCAATCTGGCCAACAATCAGGTCAGCGGGATTGAAGCGCTGATGCGCTGGCCGGGCGAAAACGGCTTTGTCCACCCCCCGGCAGTCTTTATTCCGCTGGCAGAGTATTCGGGTCTGATCGTGGAAATGGGCGATTGGGTGATTGATGAAGCCTGCCGGGCATACAAAGAAATCGGACTACTTGCCAATGCCCCAGCCCGCGTCGCGGTGAATGTCAGCACGCCGCAGTTCCGCTCGGGCAATCTGGTCCAAAGCGTCAGCCAAGCGCTGCGTAAACACCAGCTGCCTGCCAATATACTCGAGCTGGAAATCACCGAAAGTATTGCAATGGACGAGCCCGAAACCGTCCGCAGCTGTCTGGCTGCATTGCGACAACTCGGCGTAGAGATTGCAATTGATGATTTCGGCACGGGCTATTCTTCACTCGGCCAACTGCATGCCTTACCGGTTGACAGCCTGAAAATTGACAAGAGTTTTGTTGATGATCTTGCGCACTCCAAATCCGGGCTGTATGTCGAGCTGATTATTGATCTGGCGCAGCGGCTGGGCTTATCAACGATTGCTGAAGGCGTGGAAACCGAGGTACAAGCCGAGCGACTGAAAGCGCTGGGTTGCACGGTGGCGCAGGGGTATTTTTATGCTAAACCCATGCCGCTTGATGAACTCAAGCGCTGGTTGCTGGCACGCCAAGGGTAATCCTTGGCGCTCCTTATAGAAGGAAAGGCAGGCTTAGTGTTTTTCGCCCGGCGCAACACCTTTGGAACCCATAGCCTCAACGCGTACTTTGACTTCAACGACACCCGCTTTGGCAAACGTCAGTTTGAGCGGGATTTTTTCCCCTTCCTTCAAACCCTGCTTCAAGTTGATCAGCATAATGTGCAATCCGCCCGGCGCCAGTTTTAGCTCGCCTCGGGCGGGCACCGCCAGGCTTTCCACCTTGCGCATTTTCATAACACCATCGAGTATTTCCATCTGGTGCAATTCGGCCACCTCGGCCACCGGGCTTTCCGCTTTCAGCAGCGTATCGCCTTCTGCACCCAGATTATTCACCGATAAAAAAACGCCCCCCATCTTGGCCGCTGGCGGCGTCGCTCTGGTCCAAGGGTGGGCAATTTTCAGATCACCGACCTGATAATCGTGCGCCAGCGCTGTGCTCATGGCCAGCATCAGCGCCAAACCCAGTTTCATTCCTGCTTTCATGGTTGACCCCAGTGTCATATGTGATTATTTACCCTATGTGCATTGCAGTAACCCATATTTCAAGCGCCGGGCGCAATTACTTTTGTATGCTCAGCGTAGATTCGGCTTCGGTTTTCTCGGCCACGGCCGCCAGCGCCGCTTGCAGCAATTGCCAGAACTGGGCCACCGAGCCGATTTCAACACGTTCATCCGGCGAATGGGCTCCGCGGATAGTCGGGCCGAATGACACCATTTCAAGCTCGGGATAGGCACGGCCAATTAGCCCGCATTCCAGCCCGGCATGAATCACTTTGACCGCCGGGGCGTGGCCATATAATTGCTGGTAGACATCCTGCAGCAATTTTAACGCTGCCGAATCCGTATCCGGCGCCCAACCGGGGTAAGCGCCCGAGGCTTCGACGCCCAAGCGAGCCAGCCGGGCCAGCGCTTCGATCATGGTTTGTAGTTCGTGCAAACCGCTGTCGGTGAGCGAGCGCAGCATCAATACGGCCTCAAAGCGTCGCTCGTCGACTTTGACCACCCCCAGATTATTGGAAGTCTCGACCACACCAGCTATCTGCTGGCTCCAGCGGCGCACGCCATGCGGTAAAGCCAGCAGCAAATCAATCGCCAGCACGGTATCTGCAGCGGTTAATGCTGGTGAATTAGCCGCCTCGGCATCACTTACGCTCAAATGTAGCGCTGGCTCGCTCTCGCCCAGCTCGGCTTGCAAAGTCTGCGTGAAGAGCTCGACACAGCGGGCAAACTGCACCGCATCACAGGCTGGAATGGCCAGCTGGGCAAAGGCTTCGCGCGGCAAGGCATTGCGCAGCGTGCCACCCCGAAAATTCAACAGACGGGCATCAAACCGGGGTATAGCCTCAGAGAGTAATCTGGCCAATAGTTTGATGGCATTACCCCTCTCCAGATGAATATCCACCCCGGAGTGCCCCCCCTTCAATCCATTCAACACCAGATCCCGTACCACATAACCAGCCGGCAGCGGTTCGTGGTGCAAGGAGCGATTCAGGCTGATGTCCACCCCGCCAGCACAACCGACATAAATCTCGCCCCAGTCTTCGGTATCCAGATTCAGCAGCAATTGCCCCTGCAGCAAGCCCGGCTCCAAACCTTGTGCCCCGCTCATCCCGGCTTCTTCATCCAGCGTGAACAAGACTTCCAGCGGCCCGTGCACCAGCTCCGGGCTTTCCAGCACGGCAAGTGCAGCGGCGACGCCAATCCCGTTATCGGCACCCAGTGTTGTGCCGCAAGCACTCACCCAGCCATCGACAATCCGTGGCTGAATCGGGTCGCGGATAAAATCATGCTCGGTCGCTTCATTTTTTTGCGCCACCATATCCAGATGCGCCTGCAGCACCACGCCAAGACGGTTCTCCATCCCTGCGCTGGCCGCTTTGCGGATAATCAGATTACCCGCGCGATCGAGCCGGGTTGAGAGTCCGCGCGCCTGCGCCCAGGCCTGAATGTGGTCGCGCAGCGCAGTTTCGTGTTTTGATGGACGGGGAAAGCGGCAGATTTGCGCAAAGTGCTGCCACAGTTGCGGCGGGGAAAGCTGTTCAATCGACATAGGCAGGAATCGTTTACCGTAGTTATACAACGTAATAACAAATGCGTAGCCCAGCATATCACTACATGCACAACACGCCCATCAGGAGATGCCGCGATGTGTTTTATCCACTCAAAACTTGGGTTAAAACAAACTTCGACCTGCCAATACCCCTTAGGATATAGCTAAACAACACTTAGCCGAGTGACATCATGAGCAAAAATCCTCCCGCACTGGCCAGCAACCCCTACTACGAAGGGGTTCCCGAATACATGACCGAGGTTTACGACTGGGCCTACGTTGACCCGAACTGGGTTAAGGCACTTGATCGTAATATTGTGGTGAAAGTGTTGCTGTTTTTGAATGATCAGCGTCTGATGCGCCGCTATCTGGCGCAGATCAAGCCGGGTGATCGCGTCTGGCAGCTCGCGCATGTGTATGGCGATCTGGTGCAGAAAGCGGCAGAAAAAGTCGGCCCACATGGCGAATTTCACTTAACCGACGTCACCCCGATCCAGATCGAACATGGCAGCGCCAAACTAAAAAACATGCCGTGGGCCAGCGTCATCCGCAGCGATGCCGCCGATTTTGCCGTTGCAGGGCGTTACGATGTGATTTGCAGCTTTTTCCTGCTGCACGAAGTCCCCGACGAGAAAAAACGCGCTATTGTCGACCATATGCTGGCGCACATCCCTGCAGGGGGCAAAGCGGTATTTGTTGACTACCACAAGCCCAAGCGCTGGCAGCCGATCCGCTATATCCTGCAGCTGGTCAATCACTATCTTGAGCCTTTTGCCAACGCGCTCTGGGACAATGAAATCAGCAGCTACGCCACGCATGCCGATGAGTTCAATTGGGAAAAAGAAACCCTATTTGCCGGGGTATATCAATCTGTGATAGTTACCAGAAAGGCTTGAGTGGTATACCCCTGCCACATCCTCGGAACACTCTTTTAGCAAAAAACGACGCAAAAAGCGTCGTTTTTTATGCGCCTGAAAACAAGATCGATCTAATTGTCGTCTTCCAGCACGTCATCCGCCGCCGTGTGCGGAATCACTTTCACCATCACAATGCGCGGGCCGTTCATTTTTTTGACCACCACATCAAAGCCTTCAAATTCGATGCACTGGCCTTCCACCGGCAGATTGCCCAGCTTCCACTGAATCAGGCCGCCAACGGTTTCGGCCTCGGGATGGTCAATATCCATCCCCAGCGCCCGTCCCAGCGAAAACAGCGGCAGACTGCCTTTGCCGAGCAGAGCACCGTCGTCTTGGCGCATCCAGTCGTTACGGCTCTGGCGAAACTCGTCGCGAATTTCGCCAACCAGCGCCGCCAGCAGATTATCCAGCGTTAGAAATCCCACCGGTGGCTCGTCGCCATAGGCGGCAATTGCAAAATGCGGTGCCCCGGCGCGAAAACGGCGAAATAACTCGATTGCTGGCGTATCCGGGCTCACTTCCTCTACCGGGCGGACAAACTGACCCAAGTCGCTTAGCTCGGCGTCGCGCAGCTCGGCCAGAAACAGGTTTTTCAGGTGGATCACCCCCAGCACCTGCCCTTCTTCATCCACATAGGGGTAGCGGCTAAAACGCTGTTCGGCGATGGTTTGCAGATTTTCATCCAGCGTTCGGTTAGTATGCAGTACCGCCGCCTCGTGAAATGGCCGCATCAGATCGGCCACCTTGAGCTTGCTAAAATCGAGCGACTGCGCAACCACATTCCATTCCTGCGGATTCATCTCCTCGCTATCCTGATTGGCCCGCAAAATCAGTTTAAGCTCGTCGTAGGAGTAATGGCTGTCATGACCAGCGTAACCATCTAGCCCCGCCAACCGCAGAATATAATTGGCGCTGCGATTGAGCAGCCAGATGGCCGGATACATCATCCAGTAGAAAAAATACAGCGGTGTAGCCGTCCACAAAGCGATAATTTCCGGACGACGAATGGCCAGCGACTTGGGGGCCAGCTCGCCAACGACAATGTGCAGAAAAGAAATCAGCGTAAAGGCAAAAATAAACGACACTGTATGCAGCAAGGCTTGCGACTCAACCCCTAGCCAGACAAACACCGGGCCGATGAGGCCGGCAAAAGCGGGCTCACCAATCCAGCCCAACCCCAGCGAAGCCAGCGTAATCCCCAGCTGGCAGGCCGATAAATAAGCATCCAGCTGGCCATGCACCTTCACCAGTATCTGACCGCGCCAACCTATTCTGGCAATGCTTTGCACCTTGGTTTGCCGCAATTTGACCAGACCAAACTCGGCGGCAACAAAAAAACCATTGAGCGCCACCAGAAACAGTGCCAGCAGCGTAAGTAGGAAATTATCCATAATGCGGGCAAGGGCCCGTCCGGAATGAAGATGGGCTTATTTTAGCGTTTCCCGCCACTTTGCGCGAATCGATGGCTTTTCCACGGTAAAATTGGCTCGCTTTTTGCACCTTGCACTTAACCTCGGATGATCGATGAAGAACCGCCCGCCCCGCCCGCTCGGTAAACTCGTTTCCCACCCCGCCAGTAGCACCAGAGTGTCAACCGTGACCCAGCCAGACACGGGCGCCAAAGTCAGTCTGGCGCGCGCGCTATCCAAACTGGGCGTCTGTTCACGCACCGAAGGCGAAAAACTGGTGCGCAGCGGCGCAGTCGCAGTCAATGGCCAGCCCTGCAGCGACGCGGAACAGCGCATCAATATCGAGCGCGATCAGCTCAGCGTCAATGGCCAGCCCGTGCTCGCACCGCAATTTGTGTATCTGATGCTCAACAAGCCGCGCGGGCTGATTACCAGCGCCAGCGATGAAAAGGGTAGAGAAACGGTATTTAGCTGCTTTGCCAACGCCAAGCTACCCCATCTGGGGCCCGTTGGCCGGCTCGACAAAGCGAGCGAAGGTTTACTGCTGTTTAGCAATGACACACGCTGGGCGGCGCGGCTAACCGATCCTGCTAGCCATTTGGATAAAATTTACCACGTGCAAATTGATCAGCAGCCGGGCGAAGCCTTGCTAACTGCGATGCAACGTGGCGTCACCTCGGACGACGGCACGCGGCTGGCGGCCAAGAAAGTGAGCATTCTGCGCAGTGGCGATAAAAATGCTTGGCTGGAGATCACGCTGGACGAAGGAAAAAACCGCCATATCCGCCGCCTACTCGAAGCGCACGGCGTCAACACCCTGCGTTTAATCCGCGTAGCGATTGGCCGCTTGGAATTGGGCGAATTGGCGAAGGGCGAATGGCGGGAACTCAGCGCTGACGAATTGCGGCTTCTCCACAATAAGTAAGGTATATAGCTGCAGAGCAATCTTGAATTGACTTACAGCCATATACCTTAACACTATTCAAATACCGGCCGATCTATTCCGTATTCAACCAGCGTTTCCAGCGAAATCAGGTCGAGGATTTCTTCATGCGTTGCGGCCAGCACAATTTGAGGGGCTGCGCCCTTTTGCAGCGCTTGCAGCCAGCGCCGTGCACACAAACACCAGCGATCACCGGGCTTTAGGCCGACAAAGCCATATTCCGGACGCGGCGTTGATAAATCATTGCCAGCAAGTTTGGAAAAGGCCAGAAACTGCTCGCTCATTACCGCGCAAACAATATGCTGACCCGGGTCATTCTCGTCGTGGGTGCAGCAGCCGTCACGGAAATAGCCGGTGAGCGGGTCAAAACTGCATGGTTGGAGCTTCTGGCCCAGTACATTCATCGTCATGGTTGAGTCCTGTTGCAATGGTCATGCCGTCATAGCCCACCACCATGCCTGCTGGCAGGCGCTGGCTCAGTGCGTGGTATTCAAGCTCGTGCGTCATGTGAATCATCACGGTTTGTTTGGCGCCAATCTGTGTGGCCAGGCTAATCGCCTGTTCGACCGACAAATGTGTGGGGTGCTCCTGCTCGCGCAGGCAATCGAGAAACAGCAACGTCAAATTGGCCAGCTTGGGCAGGCTAGTCGGCGGCAAGGCGGAGACATCGGTCAAATACGCCACATCGCCAATGCGCCAACCCAGAATCGGCCACTTGCCATGCAGCACTTCAATCGGTTCAATGCTGACACCCGCAAAATCAAATGGCTCACAGCCAACTTCATGCAGTTCCAGCACCGGCTTATCCCAGAAATTGGACGGTTTCATCAATGTATAGGGAAAGCGCTCTTCGATATGGCTGAGCATCAGGCGATTGCCAAAGGTCGGCAAAGCCGCTTTTTGCAGCCAGCAAAAGGCACGCAAATCGTCAATACCATTCAGGTGATCGGCATGCGGGTGTGTATACAGCACCGCATCAACGTGGAGAAGCTGCTCCCTGAGCGCCTGCTGGCGCAAATCAGGACCTGTGTCGATCAGAAAGGTTTTTCCGCCCGCGCGGATCACCGCAGAAGCACGGGTGCGCGTATTGCGCGCATCGTTGGACGTGCAGGTAGTGCAGCGGCAGCCTAGGGCCGGTGTACCACCGCTGGAGCCCACCCCGAGCAGCAATACCTCAACTTCGCCTTGCCAGCGTGACATGGTCATGGTGTAGCCCTGTGAGACGTCGGATCAAGAGCCCGAGAAAACAGTCTGAAGAAATTAGCGGTCGTGGTATCGGCGACTTCTTGCAGCGAAATGCCTTTCAGCTCGGCAATATGCTCGGCCACATGCCGCACCCACGCTGGCTGGTTCTGCTTGCCCCGATGCGGCATCGGTGCCAGATACGGTGAATCGGTTTCGATCAGCAAGCGCTCCAGTGGCATTTTTCGCGCAACGTCTTTCAGTTCTTCAGCCTTTTTAAACGTAACGATGCCGGAAAGCGAAATATAAAAGCCCAATTCCATCGCCTGCTGCGCTACTTCCCAGCTTTCGGTAAAGCAGTGCATCACACCGCCAACTTCATCGGCGCGTTCTTCATGCATGATGCGGATGGTGTCTTCCGACGAGGCACGTGTATGGATAATGAGCGGTAAATTGGCTGCACGCGCAGCGCGGATATGGGTGCGAAAACGTTCACGCTGCCATTCCAGATCGCCGGTCAGGCGGAAATAATCGAGGCCCGTTTCGCCAATCGCGACCACTTTCGGCGCTTGCGCAAGTTCAACTAACTGCGCAACAGTAGGCTCAGGCGTGTCTTCGTAATCGGGATGCACGCCAACTGAGGCAAAAATATTCTGATGCGCAGCGGCCAGCGCCAGCACGCTGGGCAATTCGGGCAGGTTGACGGCCACACAGAGCGCATGAGTCACCTGATTGTCGGCCATACGGCTGAGCAAGCCATCCATATCGCTGGCAAGGTCGGGAAAATTGATGTGGCAGTGCGAATCGACAAACTTCATAACAAATCATCCAAACATAAAAAAAGCCGTACCAGCCGGTACGGCTATCTTGCTGATGATACTCGAATTTGCCGCCAAGTTTACATTGTGTGCGTGGTGCGACCCGATTGCAGATAGCCACCCAGCAGATTTTCGATTTTAACGGTGGCCTGCTTGCCCGCCTCGTTGGCCGAGAACTGCACGCCAATGCCCTGCTGGTGATTATTCTGCGCCCCGGGCGGCGTTATCCACACCACATTGCCAGAGACTGCAATCTTGGCTGGATCATCCAGCAATGACAGCAACATAAACACTTCATCGCCCAAGGTATACGCTTTGTTAGTTGGAATAAAAATCCCACCACCTTTGATAAACGGCATGTATGAAGCGTATAAAGCTGCTTTTTCCTTGATATTCAAAGACAAAACCCCTGGACGTGATGTCGGGGCGCGAACTGCATCTTCACTCATAATCATTAACCTCGGCGATCCTGACCACGCAAGGCATCAAGATATCCAAACAATAAACCTTCCAGCACCAAACGCTGATTCAAGGGATGATGAGCCAGCGCTTGTGACTCATTTAACTGACTGGCAAAACCGAGCAATAGACGAGCACGCGGTGAAACCCGCTCCAGTGCATCTTGCCAATCTGGATAATAACGAATAACCCCCGCCATTCCCAAGCTGATTACGTCATAAACCCATTTTTGTAGCCAATCAAGTATCAAAACAGTATCGAGTTTGGCTTTTTCCAGCTCCGCGGCCAGCTGCAATACATTCAGCGTGGCTGGCTCAGCCATTTTTTCAAGAAATGCGCTGCGCACAGGCAGCCATTCAGCCGCAGCATCTTCAGCCGCTGCCAGCGGTGCGCCACCCGTATGTGCCAGATGCAGTAAAGGATTGACTACCGCCTGCCCAGCCAACCAGGCCATAGCCACTTTCGGCTCTGGAATCGTCAGTGGGAAAACGCGGCAACGACTGCGAATGGTTGGCAGCAATCGCCGCCAATGATCCGAAATCAGTATAAATACTGCACCAGCAGGCGGCTCTTCCAGCGTTTTTAAAAACGCGTTCGCGGCAGCGGTATTCATCGCCTCGGCAGGCACCACTATGGTGACGCGTGTGCCGCCGCGATGCGCGCTTAAATTGACAAAATCAGCCAAATCACGGACATCATCGACGCCGATCACCGATGATTTTTTTTTGGCTTTTTTGCTTGTATCTGCGTCTTCAGTAGCTTCATCAGCATCAGCGGGCTGCAGCAGGCGAAAATCTGGATGATTCCCAGCCAAAAACCAGCGGCACGCATCGCATTCACCACAAGGCTGATTAGTTTTATTCGGTGACTCGCACAATAAAAATTGCGCCAAATGCTGCGCCAGGGCGCGTTTGCCGATCCCAGCTTCACCGGTAAACAGCAAAGCATGCGGCAAACGATCACCTTCACGGATCAAATCGTGCCAGGGTTTTTCCAGCCACGGATATGGCAAATTGCTCATGCAAGAAACCCATCCATCAATTGCGCCAACTCGGTCTGAATCGCCTCGATCGAGCGATTGGCATTGATCACACGAATGCGGTGCGGATTTTCAGCGGCACGTTGCAGATAAGCAGCACGCACTTTAGCGTGAAAATCAGCCTGTTCGCGCTCAAAGCGATCAAGCACCCGTGAATTGGCCATCCGTGCTTGGCTCACATCCAGCGGCACGTCAAAAATCAGCGTCAGATCAGGCTCGATCAGACCAGCCGCAGCGCCGTCACGGCCTTGCACCCATTGCTCCAGCAGCATGAAACGCTCGATTGACAAGCCACGGCCACCGCATTGATAGGCATAGGTCGCATCGCTAAAGCGATCACACAAGACCCACTCACCCGCGGCCAGCGCCGGCAAAATCACTCGCTGTAAATGTTCATTGCGCGCAGCGAACATCAGCAAGGCTTCGGTTTCCAGATGCATTTCATCGTTGAGCAATAGAGCACGCAACTTTTCACCCAATGGCGTCCCACCCGGCTCGCGGCTTTGCCGTACCTGCAGCTGGCGGCGCTGCATATAGTCAACCAACCAAGCCAGATGTGTGCTTTTACCTGCACCATCAATCCCTTCTACCGATATAAAACGGCCACGTTGCATGGCTGAAATCTGCCTAGATGATTGGATAAAGCAGAATTGTCTCACACGAAACTCATTCGCGCTCGACAAGATACCCTTTACCGTATACGTCTGCAGGCCAACCCAGCCTTACCCTCCAGCCCGATACCCCGCATCTCGCAGACAGCAAAAAGCCCAGCTCTTTCGAACTGGGCTTCTTTACTTAGGGTAGTCTGGCAATGACCTACTTTCACACGGGCAATCCGCACTATCATCGGCGCTGAGGCGTTTCACTGTCCTGTTCGGGATGGGAAGGAGTGGGACCACCTCGCTATGGTCACCAGACAAAACTGGGGGAGTTGCTGTCTTTTCAAACAACAACTCGAAATAGAAGAAGTAATATCATCAGCAAGTCGTTTTGAC
>NZ_VIRW01000023.1 GCF_009760905.1 Chitinibacter sp. GC72
CACACTGTCCCGGTTCTGCCACTTGTGAATGGTATCGACGGAGACGTTATAGCGTGCAGCCAGTTCGGCCTGAGTGCCGGTCGCTTGCTGAATTTCCCTGCGAATGGCAGGCGTGGTGCGGGCGTTTTTGTGTAATTGGACGATCATGTTGTCTGGGCCTTGAGCGTTGCCAGAAGCTTACCTAAACTCTCGCGAGCTAGGGCAAGTTTCCAGATGCGTTTACTCAGGCAATCGTCCGGGATGCGACACTTAACAAGCTAAATACCGTGTATTACAAAAATGAGCTTTTAAATTCCATATGCTCGGCGATTAAGGAGGGAATTAACCCAAAAGAGATATTCATGCTTAGCAGCTCACTCCCTCTATACAAGAGCTATACAAGAATGAACATTCTAAATAAAAAGAGTGCGCTAGAAATATTTTACAATATCGGCCTACCAATTCCACTTCAAGCAAACAAAGAATATTATGAAATAAATCTACTATTTCAACATTTCAAGAAAGTAAATTCACTACTAACTCAAAAGAAAATACAGCCATTACGCATAAAACTAATTAATGAAGCCCACGATTTTCTGACATCATCAAGTCTAGAAAGTGCTGAGCAGTTCATCTGTGAATGTGCCTTAGAACAATCAGAAAAAAGCATAGCCGCCGCAAAGAAAAAGAAAGAAGAAAAAGAAGGCATAAATCAAGAGGACATTGACAAAGCACTACGCAACTACAAAAAAGAAAAAGAAAACACCTATGCTACGCTAGATGCAATTGAACACATGAGCAGAGATGAACTAGAAGACTGCCTAACAAAAAATGACAGAGCATCAAAAAGAATTAAAGAAAAATCACTCAGTTTCTTCACTCACTTCGACAAAGTGGCTCGACCACTTGTATGCATTAGCATTTCAGAAACTCAGTTTAAGGTTCTAGGCCGAGCGTTAGTAAACAAAAAAGAACAAACAGGTCTAGAATTAAAAGAAATCAAGAAAAACAGCCCATTAGGTGCAATCATCGAAGGTGGAGTAGCATTAGCACAACTATTTACAGGGGAGAAAAGAGCGAACGAATTACACAGCATTGAGTTACAGTCAAAGCAACTAGACCTAGAAATAAAAAGAGAGACATTAAAACAGGAAAAGTTAAAAACAACGATGATGGAAATTAAGGTCGAACAAGAACTCACAACTTTAATTCATCAAAGCGACATAAAAACAATTGAACAAATACCAGACTCGTTCACACGAAACAGGCTTCAAAAAGCATATATGCGTGAAGATAGCAACTCACGCCAAGTCATGAATAATTACGGACTCCATTTAGAATTAGGGAGCACAAGTATTATTGATGCAAAAGCATAGGTAAAATAAAAGCCGGCTTTTGCCGGCTTTTATTTTACCCCACCTTCTTCTTCAACAACTCCAACGCCATCCCTGGGTTGGCCTTGCCGCCTGAGCCTTTCATCACTTGGCCGACCAAGGCATTCAATGCCTTTTCTTTCCCGCTGCGATATTCCTCAATCGCTTTCGGATTGGCCGCAAGTACCGCGTCGACGATCGCTTCAATCGCGCCGGTGTCGGATTCTTGTTTCAGGCCGTCGCGCTCGATAATCACATCGGCCGCGTCGCCCGACTCCCACATTTTTTTCAAAACGTCTTTGGCGGTTTTGTTGTTGATGGTGTTATCCGAAATGCGCTTGATCAAGCCTGCCAAGGCTTCAGCATTCACTGGGCTATCGGCGATGGTTTTCTCTTCGCGATTCAGCGTGGCAGAGATGTCGCCCATGATCCAGTTGGCGGCGAGTTTGGCGTCTGCACCTGCGGCAACGGTGGCTTCGAAGAACGCAGCCAGCTCTTTGCTGGCGGTCAGCGTGCGGGCGTCGTAGGCTGACAGGCCGTATTGCTCCGCGAAGCGCGCTTGCATTGCGACGGGCAGCTCTGGCAATTCGCGTTGCACGCGCTCGATCCATTCTTCGCTGATCACCAGTGGTGGCAAGTCTGGATCGGGGAAGTAGCGGTAGTCGTGCGCATCTTCTTTGCTGCGCATCATGCGGGTTTCGCCGCTATCTGGGTCGAACAGAATCGTGGCTTGCTGGATTTTGCGGCCCGATTCGATTTCGTCGATCTGCCATTGCACTTCGTACTTGATCGCCTGCTCGATGAATTTGAACGAGTTTAAGTTTTTAATCTCGCGGCGCGTGCCGAATTCGGCTTGCCCCTCTGGGCGCACCGATACGTTCACGTCGCAGCGGAAACTACCTTCCTGCATATTGCCGTCGCAAATGCCGATCCATGTTACCAATGAATACAAGGCTTTGGCGTAGGCTACGGCTTCGGCGGCCGAGCGCATTTCTGGCTCGGAAACAATCTCCAGCAGCGGCGTGCCAGCGCGGTTCAAGTCAATGCCGGATGCGCCGTGGAAGTCTTCGTGCACCGATTTACCGGCGTCTTCTTCCAAATGCGCGCGCGTCAGGTTGATCACCTTCTCGTACGGATCGCCCTTAGCCGGCTGCACCTGAATCGTGATCGCGCCGCCCTCAACGACCGGCAGCTCAAACTGACTGATCTGGTAGCCTTTTGGCAGATCAGGGTAGAAATAGTTTTTACGCGCAAAAATTGATTTGCGGTTCACTTTGGCGCCAATGGCCAAGCCAAACTGAATCGCACGCTCAACCGCGCCACGGTTCATCACTGGCAGCGCGCCGGGCAGCGCGATATCAACAACGGCAGTTTGCGTGTTCGGCGCCGCGCCAAACGCAGTGCTGGCGGCGGAGAAAATTTTTGATTTCGTGGTGAGCTGGGTGTGAACCTCAAGCCCAATGACAACTTCCCATTTCATGGTTTTGTCTCTCTTGTTTTAAATGGCGCCGTCAGACTCGCTGGCGGCGATACCAATAAGGATATTGTTCAGTAAAACCCAATTGCGCATACAGCTTGATCGCCGGCGTATTGGCCACGATCACTTGCAGCAAAGCTTGCTTCGCCCCCTGCGCTTGCGCCCACGCGAGCAAATGCCCCACTATACGGCGGGCATAGCCTTGGCGGCGTTGCTCAGCAAGGGTTACTACGTCATACAGGAGTACCGTATCAAACTGCAGCACCGCCAAAGTGCACGCTACTGCTTGGCCTTCGTGATACAGCGTGGCAAATTGCGTTGGGCAAGCGTAGCTAGCCAACATTTGCCGTGCGTTGGCCTGCTGCGCAGCGGGGACGTTGTTGAGCGCGGCAAATTGCGCAAACCACGCGTCGCTGACTGTATCGCTGCTTTGCACTGCGGCATCGAAGGCAAAATCACCCGCTTGCAGTGGGCGAGTTTGCACCGAGCTTGGATCGACGACCTCATAGCCGCGCGCAGCGAGCACCTCATCGAGCGCTTGCGACGCAGGCGAGAGCTTGAACACCGCGGGCAAACCTTGCTGCTGGTAACGCTGCTCGCAATAGTGGAGCTTTTGCAGCATAGGTAAAGCACCTTGCCACAGTGGCGTTACCGAATTGGCACGCTTGGTGTAGCCCGCAGCAAAGCGCAGCACCCAGCCATCGAGATACTCGCTAGAGAGCGCTGGCCACGCACCGGTGGTCAGGCTTTCAAAATGAGTGACTTCGCTCAGCTGCATACGCGGTGTGCTTTACAGCGCTGGCGACTTGCTATGCCAATCAGTGACTTGCTGGTATTGGTGTGCAACGCCGAGCATTTTGGCCTCGCTAAAGTAATTACCAATAATTTGCAGGCCGATTGGATGGCCGTTGCTGGCAAAGCCGACTGGTACGCTCATGCCCGGCAAGCCGGCCAAGTTCACGCCCAGCGTGTAAATGTCTTCCAAATACACCGCGATTGGGTCGGCGTTTTTCTCGCCGATATGCCACGCCGTCGTCGGCGTTACTGGCCCCATAATCACATCGCATTGCTCAAACGCAGCCTGGAAATCGTTGGCGATCAGGCGGCGCACTTTTTGCGCTTTGATGTAGTACGCGTCGTAGTAGCCGTGGCTCAGTACATACGCGCCAGTCATGATGCGGCGTTTGACTTCGGTGCCAAAGCCTTCGGCGCGCGTTTGCTCGTACATATCGTCCAGATTGCCGGTTTTCCCGGTGCGATGGCCGTAGCGCACGCCGTCAAAACGGCTCAGATTGCTCGATGCTTCGGCAGGCGCAATGACGTAGTACGACGGAATCGCCAGCTTGGTATTGGGCAGGCTGATGTCAACAATCGTGGCGCCCAAGGCTTTGTATTGCTCAACCGCCGCTTTGATTGCAGCGGCGACTTCAGTATCTAAGCCCTCGGCGAAATACTCGCGTGGCAGGCCGATTTTCAGGCCAGCGAGTGGCGTCGCCAGATCACGCGTGTAGTCTTCTTTCGCGTGCTCAAGGCTAGTTGAATCACGTTCGTCAAAACCAGCCATCACATTGAGCATCAGCGCGCAATCTTCGGCAGTGTGTGCCATCGGGCCACCCTGATCCAGCGAGCTCGCGTACGCGACCATACCGAAACGGCTAACAATGCCATAGGTTGGTTTGATGCCAGTAATGCCGCAGAACGCAGCAGGTTGGCGGATCGAGCCGCCAGTGTCGGTACCGGTGGCGACCGCAGCAAAACCTGCCGCGACCGCAGCGGCTGAACCGCCCGAGCTACCGCCAGGAACCGCTTTTTGATCCCACGGATTTTTCACCGCGCCGTAGTAGCTGTTTTCATTGGCCGAACCCATCGCAAATTCGTCCATATTGGCGCGAGCAACGACGACAAAACCTGCCGCATCACAGTTTTCTGCCACTTGCGACGAATACGGCGCGATAAAGTTGTCGAGCATTTTGCTGCCGCAGCTGGTTTTCCAGCCTTCATGGCAGAAGATGTCTTTGTGAATCAGCGGCACGCCGAGCATCGGACGTGTATCGCCTGCCGCGCGGGCGGCGTCGGCGGCGGCGGCGGCGGCGAGCGCTTTATCGGCATCCACCGTAATCAGCGCATTCAATTGGCTATTGTGCGCTGCAATCTGTTTCAGGCATTCGCTCACCAATGCCACCGAAGTGGTTTGGCCGGCAGCGAGTGCGTCAATTTGCTGTTTTAAAGTGTTCATCACTATTTCAGGCGAAACGCGCAGGGCTTACACCTCACACCTCACACCTCACTCCTCACACGTAATCACTCGATAACTTTCGGCACCAGATACAGGCCGTTTTCCACACTGGGCGCTACGGCCTGGAAGGCATCGCGGCGATTCGGGGCGGTGGCGACATCCTCACGCAGGCGCAACATCACGTCCTGCGCATGCGCCATCGGCTCGATGCCGTCGGTGTTGACGGCGCGCATTTCTTCAATCAGCGCAAAAAGTTGATTGAGCTGAGACTGGCTCTCTTGCACCTCATCGTCGCTGACCGCTATGCGGGCCAGTCGTGCAATGCGGCGTACATCGTCCTGTGACAAAGACATGGTCGTATTTACCCCGTAAAACCTTCAATAACGTCAACACAATAGGGTATCATATCGGGTTTGTTTCTCCCACCCGCGCGCTGGTCGCGCTGAAAACGGGAACAAGACTGGATGTACGCGCGCTGAGCCAATGCCGCAGCGCAACATCGAAGCACCATATTTCAGGGAATTGATGGGCAAAGCATCGCCGATTGATGCCGCTTTATACCGCTATAGACACGTGAGATTCGCAATGTTTGGACTTCTTTCCGGCTACTTTGCCAACGATATCGCCATCGACTTGGGCACCGCCAATACTCTGATCTACATGCAAGGCAAAGGCATCGTGCTTGACGAGCCATCCGTTGTTGCCATCCAGCAAGAAGGCGGCCCATCAGGCAAGAAAACCATTCTGGCCGTCGGTGCGGAAGCAAAAAAAATGCTGGGCCGCACGCCGGGCAACATTAATGCAGTACGCCCGATGAAAGACGGTGTGATTGCCGACTTCACCATTACCGAACAAATGCTCAAGCAGTTCATCAAGAAAGTGAACCCGAGCCGCATGTTTTCATCGCCTCCCCGCATCGTAATTTGCGTACCTTGTGGCTCAACGCAAGTAGAGCGCCGTGCGATTCGTGAATCGGCACTGGGCGCTGGCGCACGCAAAGTTGAATTGATCGAAGAGCCTATGGCGGCAGCAATTGGTGCGGGTCTGCCTGTTGAAGAAGCCACTGGCTCGATGGTAGTGGACATTGGTGGTGGTACAACCGAAGTCGGCGTAATTTCTCTGGGCGGTATTGTTTACGCTTCTAGCGTGCGCGTAGGCGGCGATAAATTTGATGAATCGATTATCAACTACATCCGTCGTAACTACGGCATGTTGATTGGTGAAACCACGGCCGAAGAAATCAAAAAACGCATCGGTTCGGCTTTCCCTGGCGCTGAAGTGCGCGAGATGGAAGTGAAAGGTCGTAACCTCGCCGAAGGTATTCCACGCTCGTTCACGATTTCTAGCAACGAAATCCTTGAAGCGCTGACTGACCCGCTAAACCAGATCGTTTCTGCCGTGAAACAGGCACTGGAACAAACCCCCCCCGAATTGGGCGCCGACATTGCCGAAAAAGGCATGGTGCTGACTGGCGGCGGCGCACTACTGCGTGACCTGGATCGCTTACTGATGGAAGAAACCGGCCTGCCGGTGATTGTGGGCGAAGATCCGCTCACTTGCGTGGTTCGCGGCTCAGGCAAAGCGCTGGAGAAGCTCGACAAGGGCGGCATCGGCATTTTCACCAACGATTAATCTTTCATGTGAGGCGTGAGGAGTTAGGAATGAGGGCTAAACCCTCTATCCACGAGCGCCACAGAAAACTTAAGCACCGATATAAAAAACAAAGGGGAAGGCTGATGTCTTTACAGCTCATGCCTGCCCCCTCACTCCTCACATAGCAAAATGCAAGCCACTCAACCTACGTTCTTTAAGCAAGGCCCCAAGCCACTCACACGGGTGTTGATTTTCTCAACCCTGTCGGTGGCTTTGATTATTGGCGACGCTTACTTCCAGCTCCTTGGCCGCGTGCGTGAGCAGATCTCTATTGTGCTTTATCCGCTGCAATGGTTAGCCACTGCGCCGACCAATGCGGTGATCGAAGCCAGCGCCTTTTTGCAAAAGCAAAGCCATCTAATCGCCGAAAACCGCCAGCTTAATGATGCCAAGCTGATCGCACAGGCACAGGAAATGCGACTTAAAGCACTGGAAGCAGAAAATGCCCAGCTGCGGGCGCTCAAACTGGCCAACGAGCGCAATCCGCGCCAAAGCCAGCTGACGCAGATTTTGTACAATGGCCGCGATCCTTTTGGTGCCAAACTGATTGTTGACCTCGGGCAACGCTCAGGTGTGAGCGCGGGACAAATCGCACTGGATGCCAGCGGTGTGGTCGGACAGGTGATCCGCGTGCAGCCGATGACCAGCGAAGTAAGGCTGATTTCCGACCGCGAACACATGGTGCCGGTACTGGTAGAGCGTAACCAGCTGCGCACCGTGGTGTACGGCACCGGACGGCAAAATCCGCTGGAAGTACGCAATATGGCGCCCAATGTCGATATCAAGCCGGGCGATATTCTGCTGACCTCGGGGATTGACGGTATCTATCCTGCCGGCTTGCCCGTAGCCAGAGTCAGCAAGGTTGAGCGCGCGGCAGGCAATGCCTTTGCTCGCATCCAATGCAAGCCGCTGGCCCAGATCGACCAGCATCGCTTCCTGCTGCTGCTCAATGCGCCAGAACCCCTGCCAGCCTATCCGCTGACTACACCTGCACCCAAACCGAAGGGACACTAATGCCGATCAGTCGCCAGATGTTGCGCCCTGTTGGGGGCGGCTTTATTTTCTTTTCATTTATTATTGCTCTGCTGATCAATCTGTTGCCCTGGCAAATCAGCAGTATCAATTTTGCCCCTGATTTTGTCGCCCTGCTGATTGTCTACTGGACACTCAATCAGCCGCGCCGTTTTGGCATTGCCAGCTCGTTTGTACTGGGCGTCCTGATGGACGTGGCCGATGGCAATGTGCTGGGGCAGCATGCGCTGGCTTATACGGTCATCGCCTATCTGGCGTTGTCACGCCAGCGCCAGCTAGCGGTATTTCCATTCTGGCAGCAGGCACTGGTGGCATTGGCCCTGCTGTTTTTATCGCAAGCCATCATGCTGGGCATCCGTATGAGTATGGGCGCGAGCTTTATCGGCTGGGGCTATTTTGCCGGTACGCTGCTGGCGGCCTTTCTGTGGCCACCGCTATCAAACCTGATGATCATGTACCAGCGCAAGGACGTACCGGACGAGCTATGAAGTACAGTCACTTGCTTGCACACGGACGCTTATGCCAATGAACCGCCGTGTCGTCATGAATCACCACGGCGAGCGCAATGCCTTTCAGGTGCGTCTGGCCGCTGCCGCCTTTTTTATTCTGGCCATGTTCGGCGTTTTGGTTGGGCGCTTTGTGTGGCTGCAGGTTATGCAGCATGACCGCTATCTGACGCTGGCCGAGCAAAACCGCATTTCGCTGGTGCCTATTCCGCCATCACGCGGCATTATCCGGGATCGTAACGGCGTCGTACTGGCGCACAATTTCTCGGCCTATACACTCGAAATCACGCCATCCAAAGTGGGCGATCTGGAAGAAACCATCGCCCGCCTCAAAGGCATTGTTGATATCACACCCAAGGATCGCCGCCGTTTCAAAAAACTGCAGGAAGAAACCAAAGACTTTGAAACGCTGCCGATCCGCACCAAGCTCAGCGACGACGAAGTCGCCCGTTTTGCCGCGCAAAGCTATAAATTTCCCGGCGTTGAAATCAAGGCACGTCTGTTCAGGCAATATCCAATGGGCGAATCTGCCAGCCATTTGATCGGTTACATCGGCCGGATCAACGACAAGGACATCAAACAGCTAGAAGACGATGGCCGCCTAGCTAATTATCGCGGCACAGATCACATCGGCAAGCTGGGATTGGAGCAGAGTTACGAGGAGTATCTACACGGCGTTACCGGCTTTGAGCAGGTTGAAATCGATTCGGGTGGCCGCGCAGTCCGCACACTCAAACGCACGCCACCGCAATCGGGCAAGGATTTGACGCTGTCGGTGGATATCAAACTGCAGCAAATGGTCGAGCAGCAATTTGCCGCGCGCCGTGGCTCGCTGGTGGCGATTGATCCGCGTACCGGTGGCATTTTGGCGCTGGTGTCACAGCCAGGGTTCGATCCGAATCTGTTTGTCGACGGGATTGACCCGCAAAGCTGGTCCGAGCTCAATGAATCGCTTGATAAGCCTTTGCTCAATCGCGCCATCCGTGGCGAATATCCGCCCGGCTCGACGTTCAAGCCCTTTATGGCGATTGCCGCGCTGGAGCTTAATACGCCGATTGTGAATCAGGTGATTTCCGATCCCGGCTACTTTATATATGGCGGCCATCGCTTTAATGACTCAAAAAAAGGCGGCTACGGCTCAATGAGCTTTGATCGCTCGATTGCACTCTCGTCTGACACCTATTTCTACCAGATGGCCGTACAGATGGGCATCGACAATATCGCCAAGTCGATGGCCATGCTCGATTTTGGTGTCCCCACCGGAGCAGACCTGCCCGGCGAGCGAGGCGGCATTTTGCCCAGCCCGGAGTGGAAGAAAAAACGCTTTAAAAAAACTGCCCAGCAAAAATGGTATTCCGGCGAAACTGTCTCAATCGGCATTGGCCAGGGCTATAACGCCTACACGCCAATGCAGCTGGCACACGCTACTGCCACGCTGGCCAACCGTGGCGTAATGTTCAAGCCGCACGCCGTGCAATCGATTATGGATGTGGCGACCGGCAAGAAAATGATTGTGGAGCCCAAACCGGTCAAAACCATGCCGTGGAAGCCGCATAACATCGAACGCGTTATTCGCGGCATGGAAGGCGTAATGACCGTGGGAACAGGTGCCGGCGTTTTCCGTGGTGCGCCTTATGTTTCGGCTGGCAAAACCGGCACCGCGCAGGTATTTAGCCTGAAAGGCGCCAAATACAATGCCAACGCCATCAAGGAGCGCCTGCGCGATCATTCCTGGTTTATTGCTTTTGCACCGTCGGACAAGCCGACGATAGCGCTGGCGGTCATCGTTGAAAACGGCGGCTTTGGCGCGCAAGCTGCTGCGCCGATTGCGCGTAAAGTGCTCGATTATTACCTGACAGGCAAGCTGCCGCCTGACCCTGCTGCGCTCGCCGCTTCGGCAGCAGCCAAGGCCTCTGCACCACAGTCAGTATCCACCGTTTCAGCCGAGGTAGTGCCGCGTGATTAAGCATCTCTGGGATCGCATCAAACGGCCAGTTGATCCGTGGCTACTGCTGTTTATCATTTTCCTATTTATTGTGTCGTCTGTTCTGCTGTATTCGGCGTCCAATCGTGATCTGGACAAGGTGATAGATAAAATCACCTTTATGGGCATTTCACTGTTTGGTATGTGGTGCATTGCCAATATCCAGCCGCGCGTGCTGATGCATCTGGCCTTGCCCGCCTATATTGTCGGGGTGATTCTGCTGCTGGCAGTCGAGTTTTTTGGCGTAACCAGCCATGGTGCCACGCGCTGGCTCAATATCGGGATTACGCGGATCCAGCCATCCGAGCTGATGCGCCTTGCCCTGCCGCTGATGCTGGCGTGGTATTTCCACCATTTCGAATCGACGCTGAACTGGCGGCACTTTCTGGGTGGTGCGCTGATTATTGCCGCGCCATTTATCCTGATTCTGAAGCAACCCGATCTGGGAACCTCGCTCTTGATCGCCTCTTCAGGCTTTTATGTGCTGTTTTTTGCCGGGCTGTCGTGGCGCTTTATTGGCCTGATGTCGGGCTGCATTGCGGTCTTTGCCTATATCGTGACGCATTGGGATATGTGCATCAATGTGCTGCACGAATATCAATGCCGCCGTATCGCCACCATGCTCAACCCAATGGAAGACCCGCTGGGTGCGGGCTATCACATTATTCAGGGCACCATTGCGATTGGCTCGGGTGGCTGGTTTGGCAAGGGCTGGCTGGCCGGAACGCAAACGCATCTGGACTTTATCCCCGAGCGCACCACCGACTTTATCTTTGCCGTGTATGGCGAAGAATTTGGTCTGGTCGGCAACTGCATTCTATTAATTCTGTACCTGCTGGTGATTTTCCGGGGGCTGATGATTTCCAATAGCGCCAATACGCTGTTTGGCCGCCTGCTCGCAGGCGCGATTGCGATGAACTTCTTTACTTATGCCCTCGTCAATATGGGCATGGTCACCGGCATGTTGCCTGTTGTTGGCGTGCCCTTACCGCTGATTTCGTATGGTGGCACGTCGATGGTCTCAATTCTGGCTACGTTTGGCCTGTTGATGAGCATCCAGCGTGACCGATCGCTGATGAAAGGTTGAGGCGGCTGCGGTGCTGCGTGAGTATTAACTGCGCAGGTTCCTAGAAGCCACCGGATTATGTCGCAGCCTGATGTTCTATTCCCACACCCCCCGCCCTCTCCCTGAGAGGGGGCCTCGCTACGCGAGCGGTGTTCTTTTGGAATCAGCGCAAGGCCGAGTGTTTACAGGATAAAGGCTTAGGAATGAAATCAAGCAATAAGGGTATATTAATCGGGGCATTGCTATTCAGTGCCTGCAGCACCACACCCCCACCCAGTACCCCCAGCAAACCAGCCCCTGCCCCCACGGCAACACCGGCCAGCACGCAAGGCAGCTCGCCGTCGCCTTATCGCTGCACTTACGCCCCCAAGGCGGGGAATGGTGCGTTTTACAAAGACGATGGCCCGATGAGCGATTTGCCCGCCAATCTTGATTTCATCGCCGAGCCCACGCCCCGCTGGGAGCCGCTGCACAAATGGGCCAATCGCCCCTATACCGTGCTGGGTTTGTCGTTTACGCCATTACAGGCCCCCGGGCAATTGCAGGAGCAAGGCATGGCCAGCTGGTATGGGCGCAAGTTTCATGGCCAGAAAACCAGCACTGGCGAAGTCTATGACATGTTCCAGATGACCGCAGCGCACCCCAGCCTGCCGCTACCGAGCTACGCACGCGTCACCAATGTCAAAAATGGCCGCAGCGTGATTGTGCGCGTCAATGATCGTGGCCCATTCCATAAAGGCCGCGTGATGGATTTGTCCTTCCTGGCCGCCTGCCGCCTAGGCTACGCCACGCATGGCAGCGCCGAGGTCAGGGTGGAAAGCCTGCTGCCCGGCGATGCACCCAGCCAGATTGTCAGCGCAGCAGCACAGCCATTACCTAGCCGCCCACCAGTCAGCGCCACCGCCCCGCGCCCCATCCCGGTGAGCGATCAGGCAGGCGGCGTATTTGTTCAGCTCGGCGCATTTAGCTCGGCACAAAATGCGGACAATTTCAAAGCCCATCTGGCACGCGAACTCGATCAGGATGCCGACAAACTGAGTATCCAGACGGCCAATCAGCTTTATCGCGTCCGCCTTGGCCCTTATGCCAGCCGCGATCAGGCACTCAGTGCGATCAGCCGGATTACTGGCGAGAAAAACCTGCAAGCCGTCATTAGCCGCTAGGGGTGGTGGACGGCTGCCGATCACGCGGGTGTTGATTCGGAAGGCTGGCAGTCCATCACTACACGCGAGATTGAAGGTGCTGACACATATCCAGCACGAAATTGACGAGATGATTTCATTTTCTCTCTGGCGATAGAATAATAGCCAGGCAGCCAAGCTGACCTTTTATGACCTTCTATCACTCACCGAGCAGAGCGACTATGACATTCCAAGAATCCATCCAGACATGCTTTAAAAAATACGCCGATTTCAATGGCCGCGCCTCACGGGCTGAATATTGGTGGTTTGCCTTGTTTATCTTTCTGGTCAGCGTTGTGCTGGGCCTTGCCGGGGCGGGGCTGATTTCAGGCCTGTTCTCACTGGCCACCCTGATCCCGAGTTTGGCTGCTGGTGTTCGCCGCCTGCATGATCTGGGCAAAAGCGGCTGGTTCTTGCTGCTCTCGCTGATTCCACTGATTGGTGCCCTTGTGCTGCTCTACTGGTTTATCCAACCAAGCACCGATGGCAATCAGTATGGCGAGCCAGCAGAAGCGCTCGCTCAGGCATAAGGCATTCACGGCCCTGAGCCGATCAATCCAAGCCACCAACACCGGTGGCTTTTTAGTTTATGAATTCAGCACTATTTGCCCAGCGGCTGCAAAGCAATGACGGCCATGCCAAGCAGGGCCAGCGCTGCGCCTGCCAGATCCCAGCGCGTAAGCGCAATACCATCTACCAGCCTGAGCCACAGCAAAGCGATCACAATATACATGCCGCCATAGGCCGCATACGTTCGCCCGGCGGCGCTGGGGTGCAAAGTAAGCAGCCAGGCAAACAGCGCCAATGAGGCTGCCGCAGGGAGCAATAGATACAGCGGCTTGCCCTGTTTAAGCACCAGCCACGGCAGATAGCAGCCGACTATTTCAGCCAGCGCCGTTATGGCAAATAAAGCAACGATACGCAGCAAGTCCATCATACTTATTCCAAGCAAACAGGGTATATCTCTACAAGACAATTGAGAATTGGCCTACAGAGGCATACCCAAAGGTAATTTTCTCGTTTCGTGTTGATTGTTGCTAGCGCCTGAGCAGGCTGCGTTTTTTGGAGGGTCTGGGGTTTTTCTTTGAGCGGCTGGGCCAGTCGCAGCTGAGGCAATCCAGGCAATCCGGATCACAGCCCGGATCGCAATCGCCGCGCTGGTAGCGCGATGGGCGTGGCGGCATACTGGCTGCATGTATATCGCTGCAGCGCTTTAAGCGATTGCGTAACAGGGCCATACCCTTGATCAATCCAAAGCGCTGAATGACCCGGTAACCCAAAGCCGAGCAGCTGACGCGCCCGGTGCGGCAGCGATAGGCGCAGTGAAAGCCTTTATACGGCGAGAGGTAGCGCTGGTAGGCGCGAATCAGTAATAAGGCAGTAGTGCGTGCTGGCATTAGCAGGCCGTTGAAAAAGGTAGCGAGAGGCTCAAAGGCAAGGCCAAAAATGGCGAAAAACCGCAGTTTACAGCTAGTAAATGAGGATTTTGAGCCATTTTTAAACGCAGAATTTGAGTCGCGTCGTCGTTTTTCATCGGCATGCTAGCGCAGCCCCGGGTGATCACGCTGCGGTTTGTCCAGCCAGTAGCCTTGCACTTGGTCAACGCCAAACTCGACCAGCATATTGAAAATGGCTTCATTTTCAACAAATTCGGCGATAGTGACTTTGCCTAAATCATGAGCAATGCTCACCATGCCACGCACAAAGACCTGGCTGTCGGGGTCGTTTTGCAAGTCGCGGATAAACAGGCCGTCGATTTTCAGTACATCAGCTTTCAATTGCTTCAGGTAGGCAAACGAGGCAAAACCCACGCCGAAGTCATCCAAACACACTACGCAGCCGGTGGCGCGCAAGGCATCGATAAAGCGCTGCGCATCGGTCATATCGGACACGGCCGAGGTTTCGGTCAGCTCGACCAGCAGGCGCTGCGGGCAGACCTGATATTGCGCCAGCAGATTATGGATGTAGGCCGGCAATTCCGGATCGTCAAACGAGCGGCCAGAGACATTGACCGCAATCGATGGGCAATCGGGGTAATTGGCCAGCTGGCGAATCACCTGTGCAATCACCCAGCGATCCAGATCGAGAATCTTGCCGGTTTTTTCGGCATGAGGGATGAAATGATTCGGCATGATCACGCCATTGGGCGCTTCGGCGTCTTTCATCCGCACCAGCGCTTCCAGATGCGCCAGCGATTTGTCATGGCAGTAGTAAATACCCTGGAAATGCAGCTCGAAGCCGTTGTTTTCCAGCGCATCAACAATGCGTTCTTTCCACGACAAGCGGCTTAGCTCGTTGCGCGAGTGATCGGCATCGGGGCGATACAGCCGCCAGGTGCCTTTACCAGCCGCCTTGGCCTGATACATCGCCGAATCGGCGTGTGCCACGAGGTCTTCGGCATTTGCCGCGTGCTGCGGATACAGCGCCACGCCGACTGACGTGCTCGGGCGCATCAGGTGCGAGCCGGCCATAAACTGGATTTGCGAAATCGAGCTAACAATCCGGTCGGCCAGCTTGCTGACTTCAAACTCGCCACATTCGGGCAGCAAGACCGCAAACTCGTCGCCCCCCAGGCGCGAGAGCACTTCGTGGCGACGCACCTGTTTGCCGATTTCGCGGGCAATCGCTTTGAGCAGCTCGTCGCCGACGGCGTGACCAAAGCTGTCGTTGACGTGCTTGAACTCGTCCAGATCAAAAAACACCAGCGCCATTGATTGCTGGCGGCGATCTGCCTCGGACACCATGCGCTCCAGCTCCTGCTGGAAGCGATGGCGGTTATACAGGCCAGTGAGCGCGTCGCGCTCGGCCAGATTGACCATATGTTCAGCCAGCGCGCGCTGCTGGGTCACATCTTCATATACCCACAGGCGGCCATTGGTATTGCCTTTCTGATCGAGCACCCGGTAGCAGTTCTGCGTCACGATCCGGCCATCGTTCATCGTGATTTCGCCGAATTCGACCCGATCTTCCATCAGCGAGAGCTCTTCCAGATAAATCGACAGAATATCGCCCATTGCCGGGCGATTATCGGCCTGCTGCAGTACCTGGCCAATCGGACGATGGCTATTAAGGTCGCTGCTGGATACGCCCCATAGCTCGCAAAATGCCGGGTTGAAAAACACCACCCGGTTGTCGTTATCCAGGAACAACACGCCAAAACGCATCGCCGCCAGCAGCGCCAGCATGCGGGCACGCTCGGATTCGGCGCGCAGCAGATAGCTCTGCCCCAGCGACTGGATTTGCCGCAGCTCGACCACGGCCTTGCGCAAAGCCAGCCGGTCGTCTTTCATTTCCGAGTTATCGCGCAAGCTGGCGCGCAAGCCCAGATACTGGCCCTGCGCGTCAATCAGCGGCATCCAGCTGGCCGAAGCCCAGAACAAAGTGCCATCGCGCCGCACCGCACGGAATTCGTAATCCTGCTGCACGCTACGCTCCTGCAAGGCCTGCTTGAGCGCGGCGTCGAAACGCGAGCGCTCTTCGGATGTCGCGAGCGACAGCGGAAAATCGGGCAGCAGTTGGCATTCATTGACCGAATACCCGGTCATGCGCTCAACCGAGGCATTGACCCAGACCAGCTTGCCCTCCGGGTCCAGCCATAATTCAGTACTGTAAGTGTGGTCGGCAATGGCGTGGAATTTGGCTTCCGATTGCGACAGGGCGTAGACGCGCTCGCGAATAACACGGGCCATTTCATTAAAGCGGCGGGTAATCTGCGCCACTTCATCATGCCCTTTAGGCTCGGCCATCGCTTCAAAATGACCCTGGCTGGCCGTTTCAGCCGCGCTAATAATGCGGTAAAGATGCCGGGTTAGCCAGATGCCCAGCACAGTCATTAATACAATGGTCACCATCAGCCCGGCCACCAGCGCTAGTGCGCTTTGCCAGAGCAGGCGCTTGGCCGCGTCGTGCATAATGGCATTGGACAGGCCAAAACGCAGCTCGCCAAGCGACTCGCCGCCCTGCTCGATCCGGGTAGCGGCATGAATCAGCACCGGATCGGTCTGATCCATCGTCGCCACCGTGGTCAGCACGGGCAGCTGCTGCGAGACATCCCAGCCCCGCGCGGCAATAATCTGCTGCTTGGCATCAAGCAGGATCAGGTAGTCAATGCCGTCATTGGAGCGGATACCGTCCAGCAAATCGCTGGCCTTGGCCAGATCACCCCCCGCCAGCGGGGTGGTAAAAGCGGCACTGAGTAGACGGGATAATTCCTGCACCCGCACCTCGGTGACGTGCTGCACCATTTCGCTCCAGATTCTGGAGGTATTGAAAAGCAGAACGATCAGCAGCAGCGATTGCACCAGAATACTGGCACCAATCAGGCGGGCTCGTAGCGAGGAGAAGGCGGAAGGACTTGGCATAGCGTGGAGCTTACTATTTCTTGACCCTTCTGGACTAGAAAAATACAGAAAATGGGGCAAAACCACATCGAAAAAACCGGCCCAATCCTAAGGACTATTGACGTTTGGTTTACCGTCGCGCTGGCGCGAGTTTTTCGATGAGGCAAGAGGTAGATCACGCCGCATAGTCATTCTATGTCAGCGGTCTACAACTCGGCATCATCGGAAAAATCGCCAATCAAATCTAAAGCAAGCTAGCGCGTCAGCGGTTTGATAAATACTTTCGAGCGGCGCTGGTAGTTGTAGAGCTGTTTTTTCTCGATTGGCAGCACCTCCACCGTCGCCTGCGTAAAGCCGCGCTCGACAAACCAGTGGCTGGTGCGGGTAGTCAGCGCGAACAATTTTTCCATGCCCAAGCCACGCGCCTGCTGCTCGACGTGGCGCAGCAAATCAGCACCGCGATCTTCGTCGCGATAATCAGGGTGAATCACCAGGCAAGCCAGCTCGGCCATCCGGCTCTCGGCAAACGGGTGAATCGCCACAATGCCGATAATTTTGCCGTCGTGCTCCAATACCGAGTACCGGTGTACCTCGCGCTCCAAGAGCTCACGCCCCCTCTTGACCAATACCCCCTGTTCTTCCAGTGGCTCGATCAGCGCCAGCATCCCGCCGATGTCGTCAATCGTCGCGTGGCGCAGCGTTTCGAGCGACGCCCGCGAGATCATCGTCCCGATGCCATCGTGGGTAAATAGCTCCATCAGCAAGCTGCCATCAACGTGATGCGTCACCAGATGCGCCCGCTTGACGCCATAGCGCACCGCGCGAATCGCGCAGGGCAGATAGAGCTGCACGTCTTCATTCACGTTCGGATGATCGGCTAGAAACTGCTCGGCTTCAACCGCAGTCAGCTCGGTTTGCAACTCGCCCGCCTCGTCAACCACGCCTTGCGAGCCAAACATAAACAGCAATTTATCGGCTTTGAGCGCAATTGCCGCGCTGGTCGCAACGTCTTCGAGCGTTAAGTTGAAAATCTCGCCGGTCGGCGAATAGCCGATGGTCGACAGCAGCACCATTTCGCCATCGTCGAGCCGGTAATTGATTGCCGTCGTGTCGACCTTGCGCACTTCACCGGTGTATTGCAGATCGATCCCGTCGCGCACGCCCATCGGTTGGGCGGTAACAAAATTACCCGCCGATACGCGAATATCGGCGTTGGCCATCGGCGAATTGGCCAGCCCCATCGACAGCCACGATTCAATCTCGACGCGCACATGACCGGCGGCCTGAATCACGCATTCAAGCGCCTGCTGGTCGGTGACGCGCACGCCATTGTGATATTGCGGCGGCAAGCCGCGCTCGGCCATGCGCGCCTCGATCTGCGGCCGTGCACCATGCACCACCACTAGGCGCACACCCAAACTGGTCAGCAGATTAATATCGTGCGTGAGCGTGGCAAACTTGCCATCACGCACCACTTCACCACCCAGGGCAATCACAAAGGTACGGCCACGAAAAGCGTGGATATACGGCGCAGCCTGACGGAACCATTGAACAAAATCTTGCATTCGATCGCCTCTAAGGCAAAACATTAACTAAGGGTATAAGCCTAAAAACCAACACCAACAAAGCTTATAAAGACATACCCATCAATACGCGCCACGTCCGCTGACCACCGTACGAATGGTTTTGCAGACAATCGCGATGTCGTACCATAAATTCCAGTTTTTCACGTACCACGCATCCAGCGCCACGCGCTCGGCATACGTTGTGTCGTTGCGCCCGGACACCTGCCACAGGCCCGTCAGCCCGGGGCGGGCTTCGAGATAGAAATCGACTTTATCACCGTAGCGTTCCAGTTCGGCGTCAATAATCGGCCGTGGGCCAACCAGACTCATTTCGCCTTTTAAAACATTCCACAGCTGCGGGATTTCATCCAGGCTGGTTTTGCGCAAAAACGCGCCAATGCGGGTAATGCGTGGATCATTCTTCAGTTTGAAGTCCAGCTCCCACTCGGCTTTGGCTTGCGCGTCGCTAGCCAGCAATTTTTCCAGCACTTCCTGGCTATTGTGCACCATGGTGCGAAATTTCCAGCATTTGAACGGCACACCATTCATGCCGACGCGTACATGGCCGAAAAACACCGCGCCGGGGCCGCCTTCTTTTTTGATTCGCAGCACCACATAGGCCAGCAGCGGCGACAGCAACAGCAAGCCGACACTAGCGCCAAATAGATCAAACGCACGCTTGAGCAAAATCAGCGGCTTGACCATCAGATTATTGCGTACACGCAGCAGCAGCACTTCATGGCTAAAAAAGTGATGCGGCACGACGCCGAACAGCGGCAGGCCGGCAATCGGCGGAATAATGTGGATGTCCTTGTAGCGCAGCGATAGCTGCTCAACCTGGCTTCCCAGCTGGCGCAGCTCTTCTTCATCGACTGCAATCACCACATGCGGGCGGCCATGATCGCTTAACCATTGCAGCAAGTCCTCGCGCGCCAAGCGCACAACAGGTAAAGATGTTTGACCAAAAGTCAGCTGATCCGGCGCTTGCGCGTCAATCGACACAAAGGCCTGCACCTCAAAGCCAAGCTGACGCTCGGAGGTCATCGCCCGATAGGCCTCTTGTGCATTGATGCCAGCGCCGATAATCACCGTCGGCAGCTGCCAGAGCTGCAGTCTGAGCAATAAAGACTTCATTGCAGTACGTGCATACGGCAATAAAATCAGCGCCATTCCCCAGGAAACCGGCCATAGAAAACGCGAAATGGTAAATTTGCCCAGCAGCACCAGCATGCCGTTGAGCAAAGCCGCCAGCAGCAAGGCGCGCAGCACTTCAAGCAATTCGTCCCAGAATGGCAGCCGCAGGCTGTAATGCCCGCGCCACCAGAAATTGGCCACCGTGATCATGGCCAGGCCAAGAAACGCCAGCCCCTGCTGCTGCCCTTCCCAGACCCACCACAGCTCCATGCTCGCGCCAATACGGTGGTAGCGAAAGAGCCACAGCAGCAACATGGCAATGCCAAACGACACGCACAGCGCCAGAAAATCAGCCAATGCCAACCAGGGTTTCGAGCACTCGGCCTGCAAATGCTTGTTTTGTGTATTTTGCGAAGTCACAACTTGTCCATTGATTAAAATCCGTACGCGGCGTAGAGCTCGCCCATCATCCTGTCGAGAGAATAATTGGCCTGCGCAAAAGCTCGGGCCTGCCCTCCAAGGCGCCAGCGTAGGTCAGCATCGTTAACCAGTTGGCCAATGTGCTGCACAAAATCGGCGGCGTTTTCTGCCAGATAGCCATTTTCGCCATTTCTGACCAGATCGCGATTACCCACCACATTGGTCGCAATCACCGGCAAACCAGCCGCCATCGCCTCAATCACCGCCACCGGCAAACCTTCCCAACGGCTGGTCTGCAGATAAATATCCAGACTCGCCAGCTGCTGCAATGCGGCGCGGCGTTCACACCAGCCGCTGACCGCTACCCCGGCATTTCTGAGCGCGGTTTCGCCACTCTCGTCACCGCCGCCAATCCAGACAAATTCAAGCGGCAAATCACGGCATTGCGCAGCAATATCGGCGAAAAGCTCAGGATTACGCGCCAAAGTAACGCGCCCTACTGTACCGATTCGCAATACACCAGCCTGATGTCGCGTACCCGTCGCCTCGGGAATCGCCGCCAAATCCACCGCATTGTTCACCACTTTCACATTCGGTGAAAGATGTTGCCGTATTTCTTCGCCCTCAGAGGGCGAGCAGGCCAGAAAAGTCACCGGCACACCCGCCAGTATTTTCTCGATGCCGAGGAAAATGCTGTTTTTCAAGCGCCCTTCTGCGCGCTGCAGAAACGACAAGCCATGCGGCGAAAAAAACCAGCGCGGGCCGCCTTGCCCTGCCCAAGCCAGGCTCACCAATCGCCCCACCGCACCGGCCTTGCTCGAATGCAAGTGCACTACATCGGGCTGCAACTCTTTAATCCAGCGATACAGCGCACGACCCGAGCGAAAATCATTTAAGGGGTGAATTGCACGCTGCATGGGCAGATGAATGCATTTGATCGCCGCCGCAAATAATTGCGGCCAGTTTTCCGGTGTTTCCTCACGAACCGAGTGAATAATCGTCACCCGATGACCATCGGCACTTTGCCGGTTCGCCATCGCCGACACCATGGACAGCGTACCGGCGCCAAAAGATTCGACCACGTGCAGGATGTGTTTCATGCTTGATTCCCGCGTAATTTGGATTTGAGTTTGAACACCAGCTCATACGGCAGTGCCAGCAGCGCCACCGTTCTGGCCATGCCCGCCAAGGCCGCTGGCGAGCCATCATAATATTTGCGCTGCAGTTTAAACCGCGATTTGAGCTGCACCTGACGCTTGCCCAGCGAAATACCGTTGGGGTCTAGCTCATAGCGGATCAACACATCGGGCAGATTAGCCACCTTAAACTGGCGTGCCATCGCCCAGAACATGGCGTAGTCTTCAGCCGCTGGCGCATCGAGCGGATACATCCCCACCGCATCGGCCGCGGAAAGCTTAAACATCACCGTCGGGTGAATATAGGCCGAGTTTTTCTTCATAAACGCCAGAATGGCGGCGTGCTCGGTCGGATGGCGCAGCACAAATTGCTCAATGCCCTGCTGATCAACAAAACTCGCCGCACCCCCGAGCAATACTACATCCGGGTATTGCTCCAGAAACGATAGCTGGCGAGCGATGCGGTCAGATACATTGCAATCACCGCAATCAAGCCGAGCAATCCATTCGTAGCCGCGCGCTTTGGCCCACGCCAAACCCGCGTTGAGCGCGCCTTCGATACCCTTGTTTTGCGGCAAATTCAAAATACGTAAAATGCCTTGACCCTTAAACGCCGCCTGCGCAGCCGCCGCATCAATAGTCTTACGCACACTGCCGTCGTCGACCACCAGCACATCACACGGCTCATCCGCACCAATGCTCGCCAGCGATTTACTCAAGCCTTCCGGGTTGTTGTAATGGGGGATTAGCAGCAAGGCTGGGTAATTTGTTCGTTCATTCATTGATGTGTGTCCAAGTGCTGCCAGGCCAATTTATCCGCCATCAGATGCTGGGCGTATTCAAAATGCAGAATTGTCGACTTTGGGGCTGGCTGGCTTTAGATGACGCATGCCACAACAGCGGCGACATCAGTAATACGTCACCCGCCTGGGCATCACAAATCACAATCTCTTCTGGATCGAGCGAAAATCCACCCCGCTCGATACCGCCAAGATGTGAGCCGGGAATAATTTTCAGTGCTCCATTGTGCGCATTTGCGCAATCCAGATGCAAACGCACAGTGAGCATGCTTTGCAGCACATCCAAAGGAGCTTGCACGTGTAATACGCCCTCTTTTTCAGACCAAGGCCCCCAATCTGGCGCGGCGAAACGCTCATTGGCGGTGACGGTTATATCCTGATGCCAAGCAACCAGCCAATTCTGCGCTGCGCTTTTATCAAACCAGATGGCCCTGACAAATCGTGCATTTGCACCGCAATATTGTTGCGCCAAACGGGCCACTTCACCGCTAAATGCCAGTCGAGTCACCGACTCAAGCTGTCGCTCGATATGGCGAACTCCGCCACGCCTTGCTGCAAATGGCAACGCAGCTAATTGTTGCTTGAATTGAGCGCACTGCTCAGCCTTCATGAACCCACGTAACCAGGCATAACCCTGGCTTGCAAGCTGGTGAGCGATCAATTCCATTTGCCAATCCCCAGTACTCGCTTTAAAGCTCGCGCGATTGACAACGGCAGCACATACGACAAGCTGGCCTTGACCAACTTCAGTACCGAGTTGGCGCGCCAGTCAAAATGCCGCGCCAGCAGTTTGAGGCGCATCGCCTGTTGTTGCCGACGACGGCTCATCGAGATACCTGCGTCGTTATATTCACTTTTGGTTAAAACTTCGGCCAAATTCGCCGTTTGGTAGCGATCTACAAACTGCCAAAAATAGGCAAAATCCTCCGCCGCCTTGCAATCGAGCGGATAGAGGCCAATTTCGCGCACGCCTGCCACGCGGAACATCACCGTAGGATGGGTAAAGGCATTGTCATCATGCATCTGCCGCACGATTTGCTGATGTGTCTGTGGCTGGTAAATGGTAAAGCGATCTTGCTGGCGGCCATCGGGCAGACATTCAAAAAAAGTCACCGCCGAGCCAAGCAAATACACTGCCGGATGTGCGTCAAGATAGCTGACCTGTTTCGCAAACCGATCTGCCGCGACCACATCATCACAATCGAGCCGCGCTACGTAGTCATACCCTGCCGCCAAAATCGCTTCTAGCCCGGTATTGAGTGCGTATTCAATGCCGCAATTAGCAGGCAGATACAAAAAGTGTAAAACCCCCTGTGCTTTGAACACGGCATGCGCTTCATCTTCATTGATTGTCGAACGAGAGCTACCATCGTCGACGATAAAGACGTCAATTTGCTCATCAATACCAATCGACGCCAGCGAGGCGCATAGCCCGGTGGGGTTATTAAAATGCGGGATTAATAGTGCCGTGCGGTTCATAGCAACTCGGAAGATGGCTGGGTTGGAGCAAGCAATTGCGCCCATTGTTGCAGAATTCGCGCTTGCGAATAATGTGCGGCGCGTTGCTGCAGGAAATTTTGCAGTAACTGCCGCTGGCCTTGCTGGCGCAAAATCAATCCGGCTAGGGCCTCACCGGTGGCCTCGGGTACGACAAAATCATCGCGCCGGCTATTGGATCCATCACCAAATAATTCATATACCCCACCAGCGTTTGTGCTGGCAACCAGCAGACCAATTGGCATAGACTCCAATACCACCAATGGGCAGCCCTCAAACCCTGAGGTCAGCAACAAAACGTCGGCATGAGCCAGATATTCGCCAACATTGTCGCGCCGCCCGGCAAACACCACCTGAGACGCCAGCCCTCTAGCCTGTACAGCCGCTTGCAAATCAGCCTCCAGCGGGCCATCTCCAACGATGGTCAGCTGTGCGGCCACGCCCTGCATATTGAGCGCCACCAAGGTATCGAGCCAAAGCTGTGGCTGCTTTTCTTCGGCAATGCGGCCAACAAAGAGCAGGCGCAGTGGCGCAGCGTCCTCGCGCTCGGTACGTGGCAATAGCACTTGCTGCGCATCGACAAAATTGGGCAATACCTGCCAGCCTGCAGATGGCGCCTGCTCCAGCCAGCGCGCCATCGAGGTACGCGCATGCTCGGACACAAACACCAGCTCTTTCAGGCGACGATAAATAAACTGGCAAGCGCGGCGATGCACCACATTCATGCGGGCAAAAGCATCCAGCTCATAAAATGGGCCGTGCACCCAACCCAGCACCCGCTTACCCGAGCCCAGACTGGCGGCATACGCCATATACAGCGGCAGCAAAAATGTACCGGCAATCACCACATCGCTCTGGCGCACCACTTGCCGCGCCGCCCGCCAGCCGCTCAGCCAGGTTAACGGTTTTAGCGGCTGCCACTGGCCAGATAGGTCAACGACCTTGATATTTTTAATGCGCGACGCCCAGAGATTGCGTGAGCCGCCCAACAAGACTAGCGTCACCTCGAAGCCCTGCGCCGCCAGCCCTTCACCCACCAGCACCGCGCAACGCTCCACGCCACCCAGCCCGAGGTCACGCAGGAAAATAGCGACTTTCTTCGATTCACTCATGGCTTGATCTTCCGCCAGACACAATCGGACATTGCCAGCCGCAGGCTTTGCTTGAGCATTTTGTTGCGCTCGGCTTTGGGCGGCGGCATGTGCAAGGCCAGTTTCAATACACGTGGTATATCGAGCAAATTCACGCCGCGACTGCGCTGCAAGGTATCGAGCCAGATCTCGCCCAGCGCACCCCGACTTTCCGGGCGCAGCGCCAGTAACTGGCGGAAAAAATCGACCATCCATAGCCATTCGGCATGATTCAAAATCCGGCTGGGCTCGGCCAGCTTGGCGAACTCTGCAGCCAGCGGCTGCAGCGCCGCGGGCAAGGCGGTGCGGGCGTATTGCTCGCGTACACACTGCGCGGTGATCAGCAAAGCGGCTTTTTTGGCCTGCGTGACCTGCCCGGGATGAGTGCGGTAATGCAGCAGTACTTGCGGCATATTGGCAAAACGCGCACTCGTGCTCGCAGCGATTTGGCACCACAGCGCATAGTCTTCGGCGTGCGGCGCGTCATCGGGGTAAGGATGCGCCTTGAGCAAAGCGGCACGCGCCAGAATTGAGGGGTGGGCTAATGGGGTATTAAACAGCAAAGCCAGCCGGATTTCGGCATCCGACTCCGGCGTATGCCACTCGCCACTACGATCGCCGATAAAGCCTATCCAGCTACCGCAGATGTCCACCTGCTGGCGCTGGCAATAGTCAAGCTGCTTGAGCAAACGATCGGGCGTGCAAATATCGTCGGCATCAATGCGCGCAATCCACTCCCCGCTGGCAGCGGCAATGCCTTCATTCAGACTGGCGATCAGACCACGATTCTCACGGCTAATGATCTTAAAGCGCGGCTCTTGCTGCGCGGCGGCCTGCAAAATACTGAGCGTGGTATCGCTTGAGCCATCATCAATCGCAATACACTCCCAGTGCGTATAGCTCTGCAGGCCAATTGCATCAAGCGTTTGCTGTAAATACTGCCCGGAATTAAAGCAAGGCAATACAAATGAAACCAGCGCTGAACTCACAATGCTTCTCCTTGCTCCGTCCGTGGGCCTTCATCCGCAATTTGCCGCCGCACATCTAGGCACACCTGACGGGCACGCCAAGCAAAAGCGACCACAATAAAGGCCTCGACGATCAGCACCGATTGCGCGGCGCGCAGGCCTGCTTCAGTCGATCCCGGCACCAGCAGACACATCAGCGCCACATTGATTACGCCAGCCGCGACCAAGACCCGACTGAAATAGCGCTCTTGGCCAAACACCAGCAAGGTTTGCTGACCAAACACCAATGACACGGCGCCGAGCAAAATCACCGGCGCAAACCAGTACAAAATCAGCTGCGAATCGGCCAACGCCAAAAATGCGCGCGACAGGCCAAAATCGGCGCCAAACAGCTGCACGCTCAGCGGGGTAAAGAGCGGCACAAACAGCGCCAGCGCCAGCGTCATCGCCAATCCGATACCACCTTGAATCAGCAAGGCTTTACGAATCAAGGCCAGCGCACCAGCTTTATTGCTAACGGCCAATTGCGCGATGCGTGGGTACATGGCCTGAATCAGCGGGCCAATGAGACCCTGTGCGATATACACCAGCTTGCTGGCGGCGGCAAACAGACCAACCTGCACCGGCGCAGCAAACATCCCGAGCAGCACCGTCGTCGAGGTGGTATACAGACTGGTTGAAATTGCCGACAGAAAAAACGGCCAACTAGCACGTAGCGCATCCCGCAATTCGCCTAGCTGGATAGTCACCCATTGCGGGCGCGCAATCCCCCAGCCGCTCAACCACCACACCAGACCGGCCAGAATTTGTGGCATGGCCTGCAAAATCACCGCCAAGACAATATCCTGCGGCCCGCTCACCCAATACAGCAAAAAACCCAGCATCAGCGCGCGCGCAAACACCATCAACCCTGAGGCCAGCTGCAGCTTTTCAAAGCCCTGGAAATACCATAGCGGGAATAGCACCGAGCTGGCGATATACAGCTGGCTCCACAAAAACACCTCGCTGTGCGTACGCCAGCTATCGAGGCTAAAGGTCAGCACCAGCAAAATCAGGCTGGAGGCCACCATCAGCAGCACTTTGGCCCAGGTCACCCGCCAGAAAATCCGCGCCGCAGCCTGTGGATCATCGCGCACCTGCGCCACATCGCGCACCGCTGATAAATTAAAGCCGAAATCGGTGAGCAATACGCCGTACTGGATACAGGCAAAGGCAAAATTCATCACCCCGAAGCCTGCGCTACCGAGCTGCACCAGTAAAAAAGGAAAAGTTACAAACGAAACGACGTAATTGAGGCCCTGTACCAAATACAGCGCAAAAATATTCGCCCGCAAACGCGCATCAACCACACATCACCCCAAAGCTGCTCGCAACGGCGAGTAGAGACGCATTTTACGCTTTTCAATTCAATTGCCTGTAACAGTATTCATGCATCAGCGTTGGCTAATTTTGAATTTCTGCGTACAGCACCATGGCAGACCAGTTTGAGGGGAAAGAGCGGTGGCTGGCAGGGGATTACTGCTGATTAGCACGCTCGCCGGGGCGTAATTGGCGCGGTTTTGGTGCGCTCTGGCCATCAACCCAGTGGGTCTGCTGGCGCGGCCCCTGCACATAGCCATTATAAAAATCAGGCGACGGATTCAATACAGGCGCAGTGCCGACTGCGCTGGCCGGCACGGCCGTTTTGCTTGGCGTGCGCAGCTGGGCGCGTTCGCTCGAAGTGAAAAACAAAGTACCCCAGTCGTCCGCTTGCGCATTAATCGCCAGCATCATCAAAGCAAGTGCCAAGCCAAGCAGCCAGACCAAGCCCGGCAAAATCCGTATTTTCATCATGATGCCTTGTGAAGACCAATACTCAGCCAGTCGTAGTGACATTCAACGGCGATTCCGCTGGCCATATTCGCAGCAGCAGTGCCAGCACGGGCAAAACGGCACTGCCGCGCTACCGCCATGCCGGACAAGCGGGTCAGCCAGCGCTCAAACTGGCTTAAATCCCACTCGCTGCCTGCACGCCAGCTCACCGTCATTTTGCTCGCCAGTACCGCACTCTGCCCGTCAGCCACCGGCGCGCTAAGCTGCCTTTGCGGCGCAAACGCATAGTCGAGATGCCAGTGCGCTTGCTGCTGACGCAACTGCTCCAGCGCCTCGATCCAGTCCAGCCGATGCTCGCTGTCCAGCACGCGCATTTGCTGCAAATGCAGATAGGGCTGCTGGTACTGCTGCACCCTCTGCCATTGCTGCCGCTCCTGCGTGAGCAATTGCCGCAGCTGATTGATCTGCGCGCTTTGCTTGGCCATTCTTTGCTGGATATGAGCAAAAACAAACCAGCTCGACAAGAGCAAACCCAAAGCCAGCACAATGGCCGCCGCAGCCCACAGCAGTTGCGGCCCGATCAGGCGTAAGTCTTGCCCAATCAACCGCCAGCCAAGCGCCCCATCACGCCAAGCCCCTCGCATCAGGCGCCCTCCTTGCTTGCGATTGCTTTGAAAACCAGCTGCACACGGATGATGAAATCCGGCTTGATTGCCTGAGCCCCGCGCTGCGTAGCGGCTGCAGGCTGTACACTGGCTGCCGGGCTGGTATCAAGCGGCCATTGCTCGACAATAACAGTCGCCTCCGGCCAGCGCTGCAAAGCCAGCACCAGCGCCTCAACCTCGCCGATGGCGGCTCGGTAGGCCAGCCGATTCGGCACCCGGCCACTGATCAGTAAGGTTTGATCTCGCCACGCTACTGGATCAGCTGAGTTTGGCTCAGCATTCTCGCCCTGAGCCTGCACCCCATACTGACCCGTCAACCAACGGACTTCGCTGATCGACACGCCCGGCAGCGCTTGCAAGACGTGACTCAAGCGCCGCAAAGTAGGCTCAAACCTGGGCGCAGATTGCAGATGATCGCGCTGCAGTTGCATCACCTGCTCCAGCTGCCCAGCTTCGGCGGCGGAAAGCGGCGATTGCGCCAGATTGCGCGCCAGTTGCCGACGTTGCTGCTCAAGCGCTTGCCCGACCTGCTGGCCCAAGGCCAGCTGCCGGTGACCATCCAATACCTGCCAGAGCAAAATTAATGCCAGTATGCACGCACAGGCCAATCCAGCTATCGCCCCCAGCAACACACGCCTACCCAGTATATTGAGCCGGTGGTATTTCATCACCTTAGCGCTCGCATACTGGTTGGGCACGCCGCGCACCACCAGCATGGCCACCAGCAGGTCACACCAGTGATGACAGGTTTTGGGCAGCCCCAGCCGCGCAGCCAGATCGCCGATGTCGGCCTGCATATTGATCTGCACCAGCTCGGCCACATCGCCCAGCGCCAGCAGTACTTCGGCGTGCATAGGCGCGAGAGCTGCATCAAAAAAAGCCAGAATATGCAGCGTTTCGTCGTGCCTGAGCAGATGCTGCGTCATCAGGTATTGCCGTGCGCGGATAATTTCGCCCGCCATTCGGTTTGCGTGCGTGTCTTGCTGCGCGCGAAAAGTCGCCAGCCGGGAAAAACGCAGCCCTTCAGGCGTGAAATAGCTCTGCCTGAGCTGGCCGGGCGCATTGCACGACATCACCAGCGCGCAAGGCTGGCCGAAGTTGAGCTGCGAGAGCATGATTTGCGTCAGCAAGGCCACCGAATACACACCGACCACAGCGGCTTTGACCACGGCCAGATCGGCCAGAATCCGCGCCAGCGCATCGGGTTGAATCAGCGCCGAAAGTTGCAAGCTATCCTGCTCGCCACGCCGTGCGGCAGGCAGAACGCTGGCGCGGCGATACGGCGTGGCGCGAAAATGCTGGGCCAGCTTGCGCTCGCACAGCGTAAGCCGATCCTTGCCCGACAGATGCGGGATCATTTCATGCTGAAAATCTTCCTCAACCAGATCGGTGACAATGCAGTAGCTCAAGCTGGCGTGGCGGATAATCCATTCGCGAAAATCGCTAATGCCCAGCTCGTTATGCGGAAAAAATGCCAGTGGCAACGCGCCCTGCTCGCCCCAGCCATAGGCTGACACCACTTCATGCGTTAGAAACAGGACAATGGTTTTCATCGCAGCTGGCTCATCGCGTCAAAAATAGGGCCGAGCACCGCCGACATAATCCACGCCAGAGCCAGCCCCAGCAGCACCGTCATTACCGGCTCGAGCAGGGCATGCGCCCGGGCGATGGCGTCCCTGATGTCGCGTTCATAAAAATAGGCCACATTCAGCAGGGCCTCATCCAGCTGCCCCGAGCCTTCGCCAACGCGCAGCATTCTAAGCACCAGCGGCGGAAACAGTCCGGTCTGCGCAAAGCTGGCCGACAAGCCCTGCCCATCACTAATCCGGCTCTCCACCTGCCGCAAGGCTTCTGCTAGCACCCGGTTATTGATCACACCCCGAGTCATTGCGATGGCATCGAGCACCGGAATACCCGCGCCGTACAATAGCGCCAGCACATTGGCAAAACGCGCCAGCAAAATTCGGTTCACGATGCTACCCACCGCAGGTAGACGCAGCAGCCAGCCATCTAGCAGCAAGCGGAACTGCCCATCCACCCGCCAGCGCCAGCGCAACACCAATACGCTCAGTGCCAACAACAGCAGCATTGGCACACCAAAATGGGTCAGCAAGCCCGATAGCCACAATAAAAGCTGCGTACTGGGCGGAATCTGTTGCTGCATCGCCTGCATAAATTGCAGCAATTGCGGCACCAGATACACCAGCAAAAAACACAGCACGGCCAGCACCAGCACCGCCACAAAGGCCGGATACATCAGGATGCGGCGGGTCTGCACGATCATTTCGTCCTGCCATTTGATCGAATCAGCCAGACGTTTGAGTACGGCGGGCAGCTCGCCACTGAGCTCGCCCGCCTGCACCAGATTGACAAAAACCGGATCAAACACCGCCGGATGGGCGCACAGCGCTTGCGATAGCAGCTTGCCGCCGGCAATGTCTTCGATCAGTACCGCCAGCAAGGCGCGGACATGGGGCTGCTCGTGGCTATCGCGCAAGTCACCCAGCCCTTCGAGCAGCGGCACACCAGCGCGGGTGAGCTGCTCCAGATGAAAGCAGAAGTTGATCAATTCGCGGCGGCTGATCCGGCCTGTACTGGTGCTGGTGTGTTCTTCGCGCGCGTCGATCAGCGTCAACGCCAGCCGTGCCAGCCGCTGCTCAAGATCGGCCAGATGTGCGGCAGGCAAAACGCCGCGCCGGATGGTGCCTTGCTGATCAACAGCCCGGTAACGGTAGCGCATCTTTAGTGCACCCTATCGGTCAGATCGACCACGCGGCCAATTTCATCGAGCGAAGTCACACCCGAGCGCACCAGACGACAGGCGTCGTCCGCCAGCGGCACAAAACCCTTGCGCTGGGCCATTTGCCCCAGCTCGTGCACTGTGGCTCGCCGGGCGATCAGTGCGTCAAGCTCGCTATCGGTTTTTAACAGCTCCATTACCATGGTTCGGCCCTGATAGCCCTGATGCTCACACTGCGGGCAGCCGCTGGCGCGGTAGAGGGTACGTGGCGCATCGGAGCTCAGGCCCAACAGGGTTTGCTCGAACGCATCGGCCTCGTAGGCCTCTTTGCAATGCGGGCACAAAATGCGCACCAGCCGCTGCGCAATCATCCCGATGATATTGCCGCACAGCACATCAGGCAGCACGCCCATATCCAGCAAACGCGGCAAAACACCGAGCGCCGAGCCGGTATGCAGAGTGGCATACACCTGATGCCCGGTCATGGCGGCGCGAAAAGCCATTTCGGCGCTGGCGTGATCACGGATTTCGCCGATCAGAATCACGTCCGGGTCCTGGCGCAGAATGGAGCGGATGCCATTCACAAAATCCAGCTTGCTACTGTCATTTATCGAGGTCTGCCGCACCATAGGCAGCGGATATTCCACCGGGTCTTCCAGTGTCATGATATTCAGATCGACCGAATTGATCTGATTCAGAATCGAATACAGCGTCGTTGTTTTGCCCGATCCGGTGGGGCCGGTGAGCAAAATAATGCCTTCAGGTCTAGCAATCATCAGCTGCAGCAAGGCCAGATTGGCAGCGCTGATGCCCAGCGAAGCCAGCGGCACCAGCCCTTGCTGACGATCCAGAATACGCAGCACCATATTTTCACCCCACGTTGTCGGCTGCGCCGAAACGCGAAAATCTAGGCTGCGCCCGGACAGCATCAGCGACATCCGGCCATCCTGCGGGGCACGGGTTTCGGCAATATTCATGCTGGCCAGCACTTTGAGCCGCACCACCATCGCGGGCCAATAGGTTTTGTGCAATGAACGCACCTGCCGCAATACGCCGTCGATCCGGTAGCGAATCCGCACAAACGATTGCTCAGGCTCGAAATGCACATCCGATGCGCCCCGCGTGGCTGCATCGGCCAGCAGAGCATCGATCAGGCGCACCACCGGCTGGCTGTACTCGCCCGCACTCAGGCTCTGGCTGGCGTAGTCGATTTCTCCGGTTTCGATCTCATGCAAAATACCATCAATCGACAACTCGAAACCGTAGTACTGATTGATCGCTCGCGTGATGTCCAACTCGGCAGCCAGCAGCGGAACAATCTGGTACTGATCCCTGATCTGCATCCGCAATTGATCCAGCGCCAGCAGATTATCCGGGTTAGCCATCGCTACCGTCAGCTGCTGCGTGTGCGCATTCAAACCCAGCGGCAGCAGCAGTAAACGCTTGGCTAACTCCTTGGGAATCAGGCGGATGGCTTGCGGGTCGGCGATCATGCGCGCCAGATCGGCAGTCTCGTGCCCCAGCTTTTCGGCCAATGCTTCCTGCAGCACACGCTCGGACATAAAGCCGAGCAAAACCAGAATTTTGCCCAGCAGCAAACCCGATTGCTTTTGCTCGAGCAGCGCGATGCGCAGTTGGTCTTCGGTAATCAGGCCTTGGGCAATCAGCTGCTGCCCCAGTAATCTTTTATTCTGTCCGGCCATCGGCATCCTCCTGCAGGCGAGCCAGCCGCACGCGCACCGCAGCGGGCTCGAATTGCGCCTTGCGTTGCGCCGCCAGCGTCAGTGCTTTCTGATAAAACTCGGCCGCCAGCGCGCTCTGGCGCAAATGATCCAGACTAATCGCCAGGTTGTAGGCCAGATCAGGGTGATCGGGCTGCTCGCTCCAGGCCAGAAAATACTGCGTTTGCGCCTCCTGCCAGCGCTGGCGGGCAGCATAATACTGGCCCAGCAGAAAAGGCCGGGCTTGCGCCGCCTGCAGTAAGTTGGCTTCTGCTGCATTATTTTCAGCGGTGTTCGTGGCCGACTCCAGCGCCAGCTGCGTCGCGGCCACTTCGTCATCCTGCGGATTGAGCTGCAGCAGATATTGGTAAATCCCCGCCGATCGTCCCAGCTGCCCCTGTTGCAGCGCAATTGCGGCCAGCCCCAGCAAGGCATCGCGCTGATCTGGCTCGCTAGCCAGAATCTGCCGGTAGCGGGTTTCAGCCTGAGCCAGCTCGCCCGCCTGAAAATCGCCCCAGGCCTGCAATAGCGCGGCAGGCGTCTGATTCCGGCTGGCAATCAGCCGCACCGACTCGGATGAAGGATCATCCCCTTTGGCAGGCACAGCAGCCAAGGCTTGCTCCTGTGTCTTTTCTTTCAATTCATCATTAGAGGTATTGCCAGCAATATCAATCTGCAATTGATCTTCAGGCTCATACCCCTTAGCTAGAGTTGGCGAACTACTCTGGCTAGCAGTAAATTGCCCCGTGCTCGGCGTGGGCGATTGCGATGGTAAAGCCTGAACAATAGGTGCGGGCAAGGCGGGCCAGCTTCGCAGCTGATAGCGCCACGCCAGCCAGAGCAGCAAGACCAGCACAAGCAGCGTCGCGCTCAAACCCATCACCGCCAGACGCAGCGCGCCGCGCGGGGTTGACGATACGGCAGCCGGTGGCCAGACCGTGCCGGGCACAGGCGTCGCCGCCGGATTATCGTTGGCGACAATGGTCACAGTGGCAAGCACGGGCTCATCGCCAGCCAAAGATGGCTCGATACGGCTGGGTATTGCTGATTCAGCCGCATCGTCCGCATCCACGCTACCGAGCGCGCGCCGCAAGGCATTGATCGGCGCACTCCGATTCATTCCTGCGCCCCCTTTTGCACAGGAATCTGCCCAGACTGAAACGCCGACAAGGCATGATCGCTCGGCGAAGCAAAGAAATCTTGATCAGGCAGCCATTGCCGATACGCCGCTTGCTCGCCATTCACGCCTTGCTCGCCCACCAGCAGCGGGCGGAGAAATACAACCAGCTCGATTTTGCTCACTTTGTCATCCCGGTAGCTGAACACATCGCCGATCACCGGCAGCCGCGAAACACCGGGCAAGCCCTGGCGCGTATTGTTCTGCTTATCCTGAATCAGGCCACCGAGCACGGCAGACTGGCCGCTGGCGATTTTGAGCGTGGAGTCAAACTCGCGCACCTGCAGCACCGGAATCAGGCTCTGCACACTTTTGCCCGAATCTGCCGCAATCAGCGCCACCGCAGGGTCTTCGACATAGCGGCTGATATTGGTAATCGTCGGGCGCACATTCATTGAAATCGCCCCCGCCTGCGAGACCTGTGGCGTCACCTGCATCACCAGCCCGACCGGCACGGTATGCAGTGTCGAGGTATAGGTTCGACCCGTCACTACGCCATCGGCGTTTTTGTCTTCATCGAGCGCCAGCGTAAAATACACCTGCTCTTCAACCACTTTCATCACCGCAGTCTGGTTATTGAGCGCGATGATTTTCGGGCTCGATAGCACGCGGGTACGGCCAAATTGCTCCAGTAGCCTGATCGTGGCCGCAAACTGATTGCTGGTATACGACACCACCGCGGCCGGGGCGGTGGCCAAATTGGCGCCCAACAGACTTTGCCCCAGACTCCAGCCCTGCCCGGTGGTGATTTTTGACCAATCGACGCCCGCCTGATACTGATCGCCCAGCGCCACCTCGACGATTGTTGCCTCAATCATCACTTGCCGCTGCGCCGAGCTTTGTACTGCGGCCAGAAATTCGGCCACTTTGAGCTGATCCTTGTGGCTGGCGCGAATGCTGATGGTGCCGCTTTCCGGATTCATCACCACCAGATTGCCCGGCGCAAGCGGCGAGCTTGATGCCTGCAAAGGCTGCGGCGTGATGTCCTGCCGGGTTTTCTCGGTCTGGGCCAACGTTTTATCGACTTTAGCCAGACCGTCGGCCAACGCCAGCGCCGCCTTCGGGTCATTGCTGCCGGTGAGCGATTGCGCCACTTGCTGGGCAATCGCGCCTGCCATCGGTGAATTGGCCGCCCCTGTGGGTAAGCCCTCCCTGACCCCCAGCATGTCTTTCAGATTGCCCTCTAGCCGACGCCAGAACTGGTTGAGGTTTTCACTCTCGATCCCCGTGCTCGAACTATTGCGCGCCGTTGCGCCCGCCTCCAGCCGCGACGAGCTGGCCACCGAGTTAAACACCGCCACGCTTGATTTCATCGTGCGGGACAAATTGAAGTAATCAATCCGGTATGTTTTGAAATAAGGCTGATCCGGGCGAACCGTCAGTACGCCCTGCTCCAGCGTCCAGCGCAGATCAAGCTGGCTGGCCAGCCGGTCCAGAATTTGCGGCAGCGTCTGATTGATGGCGTTCAAGGTCACCAGTCCCTGCACTTGCGGGTGAACGTCAACATTGATTTTGGCATCGCGAGCCAGCGCAAACAGTAGGCGATTCACCGGTAACTGGCTAACCACGACGCTATAGGTTTCCAGCTTTGGGCTGCTGCCGGGCTTGGGCAGATAGGGAATCAGCTCGACGGGCTTGGGTATGGCCGGATTCGCTGGCGCAGCCGCCTGCACATGCCGCCCCTCGGGATCGGCAAGCTTGTGCGTCGCCATGCATGCACTCAGGCTGCACAGCAGCAAAATAGGCCACAGATATTCTTTCATATTTTGTTCATTACAAGTAAGTTAAAAACCATTCTAGATAAGAGATTTTTAATTACCAGCACTGAAAGTCTGATTCCGGCAAAAAACTAGCCTTCCACCGGTAAAATTGCACAGCCCGGCACACATCAACATAGGTATAGCCCTGTAGGTCATACCAATAAACAGCTACAGCAATATACCCATACTCAAAAATAGACAAACCCCATGTGTAGGCAAAATCACCGCAGTACATACGCCGAAATACAGTAAAATCGCCGGTGCAATGCAGCAAAAACGTACGTGTGAGCCTTTCTTCGCCAACCTGCTTTCTTTTAAAATTTGCCCATGCCATTAATTGATTTTCAAAACGTCAGCTTTGCTTACGGCGACACGCCGATTTTGCGCGATGTTTCACTGCAGATAGAAGCAGGGCAGCTGGTCGCCATTATGGGCGGCTCGGGCTCGGGCAAAACCACGCTGCTCAAGCTGATTGGCGGGCAAATCCGCGCACAAAGCGGCAAAGTCTGCGTCGCCGGGCAGGATGTCGGCGCGCTGGGCGAGCGTGAGCTCTATCAGTTGCGCCGCAAGCTGGGCATGCTGTTTCAGTTTGGCGCGCTGTTTACCGATTTATCGGTCTTTGACAATGTGGCTTTCCCGCTGCGCGAGCGCACCAAACTGCCCGAGAGCATGATTCGCGATCTGGTGTTGATGAAGCTGCAAGCCGTCGGCCTGCGCGGCGCGGCACAGCAAATGCCGCAGGAATTATCCGGCGGCATGGCGCGGCGCGTGGCGCTGGCACGGGCGATTGCGCTCGATCCACAGGTGATGCTGTACGACGAGCCATTTACCGGGCTTGACCCGATTTCGCTGGCCACCGTTGGCCAACTGATCCGCGAATTAAACGACGCGCTGGGCACGGCGTCGATCGTGGTGACGCACGATGTCGCCGAATCGCTGGCGATTGTCGATTATGTGTATTTCCTGGCCGACGGGCAGATTGTCGCGCAAGGCACGCCTGCACAGATCAGAGCGTCGGAGCATCCTTTTGTGCAGCAATTTATCAATGCGCGCCCCGATGGGCCGCTACCGTTTCATAAACCCGCGCCAGCGTATGCTGACGATTTAAGGCTTGCCTGAGAGCGAGATGAATTTTCTAGTTGAATCGATTAGCCGCTTCGGGCGGCCGCTGACCAATAGCCTGATCAAGCTGGGCTTTGCCTGCCGCTTTTTGCTGGCGATTTTGCGCCACTCGGCAACGGCCTTGTTGCGCCCGCACCTGACTTTGCGCGAGATCTGGTTTGCCGGGGTTTTATCGGTCTTGATTATTACGGTTTCGGGCTTATTTGTAGGCATGGTTCTGGCTCTGCAAGGCTATGACACCCTGCAACGTTTTGGCGCCTCCAGCTCGCTGGGCATTCTGGTGGCCTTGTCCTTGGTCCGCGAACTGGGGCCGGTTGTTGCAGGCCTCTTGTTTGCCAGCCGTGCCGGTAGCGCCATTACCGCTGAAATCGGCCTGATGAAAACCACCGAGCAACTGGCGGCGATGGAAATGATGGCCGTGAACCCGATTGCCCGTGTCGTAGCACCGCGCTTCTGGGGCGGCGTGATTTCAATGCCGCTCTTGGCCGCCATTTTCAGCGCGATGGGCATTCTGGGCGGCTATCTAATCGGCGTGCAATTACTGGGGCTGGATGCGGGCAGCTTCTGGTCGCAAATGCAGGGCGCTGTTGATTTCCGGCTTGACGTGATGAATGGCGTGATCAAAAGCGTCTTTTTCGGCGTAGCCGTTGCGCTGATTGCGGTTTTTGAAGGGTATGATGCGCCCCCAACCGCCGAAGGCATTTCCAGCGCCACAACGCGCACTGTGGTAACCAGCGCACTGACTATTCTGGCGCTGGATTTTATTCTGACTGCTTTTATGTTCCGGGGAGTTTAAATGAAACGCGGCATGATCGACTTCTGGGTTGGCCTGTTTGCGCTAGCCGGTATTGCAGCTCTGCTGTTTCTCGCACTCAAGGTGAGCAGCCAGGGCAGCCTGCCTGCGGGCAGCTCTTACCAGCTGATTGCCAATTTTGAAAATATTGGTGGCTTGAAAGTACGCGCGCCAATTAAAAGCGCGGGTGTCGTGGTTGGCCGGGTGAGCAGTATCACGCTGGACCCTGAGCGCTATGTCGCCAAGGTCACCATGGACATGGACAGCCGCTATCATTTTAGCCGCGACAGCTCGGCCGAGATTCTGACCTCCGGCCTCTTGGGCGAGCAATACATCGGCATTACTTCGGGTGCCGACGAGAAAGTTCTTAGCGCAGGCAACACGTTTAAAATCACGTCTTCAGCGATTGTGCTGGAGCAGTTAATCAGTCGATTCCTGTTTAGTCAGGCCGACCAAGAAAAGGAAGCCCAATAATATGTTCAATTCAATGCGCCTGATGCGCAATTCATTGCTTGCAATGCTAACGCTGTTTGTGAGCGCCGCGCTGTTTGCCGCAGAAAGCCCGGAGCAGATTGTCCGCTCGGCCAGCAAGGATGTGCTGGACATCATCAAGAAAAATGAAAAAGACGCCGCCAAGACGCGTGATCTGGTCGATACCCGCCTGTCGCCAATGGCCGACTACAAACGCATGACCGCGCTGGCCACGGGTCAGTACTGGAAAAGCGCCACACCGGCACAGCAGGAAGCACTGACTGCCGAGTTTCGCGCCATGCTGGTTCGTACTTACTTAAGCGCGCTGACGCTGTATAAAAACGCCCAGATCAATATCAAGGGCAGCCGTGCTGGCAACGATGCCGACGAGCAAACCGTACGCACCGAAGTGACTTTGCCCGGTCAGAAACCAATCCCGCTTGATTTCAGTTTTGAGAAGAAAAACGACTGGAAAGTGTACGACATCAGCGTGGACGGCATCAGCTTTATCAATAATCACCGCAACCAGTTCGGCTCGGTAATCCGCAAAGACGGCATTGACGGCTTGATCAAGCAGCTGGCCGCGCGCAATGCGGCTGCCAAACAGGCCAAATGATGAGCGCGATCTACCACGCTCCCGCCTTGCTCAACAGCGAACACTGCGGCCAGTTGCTGGGCGCAATTGACGATTTGCTCCGGCAAGGCGATGTGGAGATCGACTTTTCAGCACTCACCAGCGCAGACTCCAGCGCCGTCGCCTTGCTGCTCGAATGGCAGCGACGTGCGCAGGCAGCCAAGCGGGGGCTGCGCTTTGCAGCCATGCCATCGACACTGCAGCAACTGATTAGCGTCTATGGGGTGCAAGAGTTCTTGCAAATCAAGAACTAAGCAATACACAATTCATTTATCCATTACTCATATTGCGCCCAACGGCGCATTGCGATCATGCGCCGCCTACTATTGCTCTCTGCTGTTTTGCTAACAGCCTGTGCCACGCCACAGAATAATTATGATCCGCTCGAGAACGTCAACCGATCGGTCTACAAATTCAATACGGCGCTGGACGATGCCGTGGTGCGCCCGGTTGCGGTGGCCTACAGCGACTACATCCCGTCGCCACTGCGCACAGCCGTCGGCAATTTTATGGGCAATATTGACGATCTGTTTGCCATCCCGGCCTCCATTCTGCAAGCCAAAGGAACTTCAGCGTCCAAAAGCACGGCCAGGGTGCTGCTCAACTCAACGTTTGGCCTGGTTGGCCTGCTCGATATCGCCAGCGAAGTTCCGATTGAAAAACAGGACGAAGATTTCGGCCAGATGTTAGGCGCCTGGGGTGTACCCAGCGGCCCGTATCTGATGGTGCCATTCTATGGCCCGCTGACATTGCGTGATTCAAGCGACAAGCTGGCTCGCTTGGCTTGGGGGCCAATCGACTATATCGACCCGCTGGCAGGCAAGGCGGCTTATTACAGTGTATTTATTACCGACACCCGCGCCAGCCTGCTGCCTTTTGATGCCACGATTGCCGAACAGATCGACCCATACGCTTTTGTTCGCGATACCTATCTGCAGCGCCGCTGGTTCAAAATCCACGACGGCAACCCGCCACACCCGTTGCCGCTGGGTGAACCAGAGAGCGAGCCAGTAGACGACGCAGGCAACGATGTTCCAGCCAAAGCAGTAGAACCTGTCAGCCAGACAGCCAGCGAAGTGGTCAGCAGCGCGGAGCAAGCCGCCCCCAGCCCAGACAATGCAGGGCAGAGCCAGTGAACGCCATTCAATTTAACGCCGTTGGCAAGGATTTCGGTGCATTCACCGCGCTCAAAGAAGTGAGTTTTGCTGTCGAACAAGGTGACTTTTTCGCCCTGCTCGGCCCCAACGGCGCGGGTAAAACCACACTGATTTCAATTCTGGCCGGATTAACCCGCGCCACACGTGGCACAACCAAGGTGATGGGGCTGGATGTACAGGCCGACTACCGCGCCGCCCGCCGCGCCGTTGGCATCGTACCGCAAGAGCTGGTGTTTGATCCCTTCTTTAATGTGCGCGAAGCGCTGGTATTTCAGTCCGGCTATTTCGGCATCAAGCACAATGATGGGTGGATTGATGAAATTTTGCACAATCTGGGGCTGACCGATAAAGCCCACACCAATATGCGTGCATTATCCGGGGGTATGAAGCGCCGCGTCATGGTGGCTCAGGCTTTGGTGCATAAACCCCCTGTCATTGTACTGGATGAGCCCACGGCGGGCGTCGATGTCGAGTTGCGCCAGACGCTATGGTCTTTTGTTAAAAGTCTGAATGAAAAAGGCCATACCATCGTACTGACGACGCATTATCTGGAAGAAGCCGAAACGCTGTGCAACCGGATTGCGATGCTCAAACGCGGCGAGCTGATTGCGCTCGAAGACAAAAATACGATGATGCAACGCGGCGCAGCACGCAGCGTGATCCTCAAGCTCAAACCTGCGCAATTGCCAGTAAGCTTGCAGCCGCTACTGATTGCGCAGCATGACAACCGCTTTGAGCTCAAACTGGCCGACATCAAAGAGCTGGATGCCATTCTGGCTGCACTGCGCGCCGAGCAAATCACGCTCAAAGATCTGGAAATCACCCAGCCGGATCTGGAAGAAATTTTCGTCCAGATGATGCACGCGTGAGTGAGGCCTGCCAAGTAAGTCGCTTGAGGCGTGCAGATTGTTTGCGTCACATATCAAAAATCAAAGCAATAATTAAGTATTTTACAGGAGCAGGCTGTCAGGACTGAAGGAATAGAGGTTTTCCACCTTACACCTTTCCCCTTACACCTCACACACCATGACCGGTTTTTACACTTTATTCCGCAAAGAAGTCCTGCGCTTCTGGCGCGTCGCCTTCCAGACGGTGGCCGCGCCTGTGCTCACCGCGCTGATGTATCTGCTGATTTTCGCCCATGTGCTAGATGCGCATGTGCAGCCCTATCCGGGCGTGCAATACACGGCGTTTCTGATTCCGGGTTTGATGATGATGAGCATGCTGCAAAACGCCTTTGCCAATACCAGCTCCAGCCTGATTCAATCCAAAATCACCGGCAATATTGTCTATATTCTGCTGCCGCCACTCTCGCATCTGGAGTTTTTTGGGGCGTACACGCTGGCAGGCGCGGCGCGGGGCTTTGTTGTTGGCGCCGGGGTATTGCTCGCTACACTAGTATTCTCAATACCACCATTCAAATACCCTCTATGGATCATCGTGTTTGGCTTGCTGGGCTGCAGCCTGATGGCGATTCTAGGCTTAATTGCCGGCATCTGGGCGGAAAAATTCGATCAATTGGCCGCTTTTCAAAACTTCCTGATCATGCCGCTGACCTTTCTGTCCGGCGTGTTTTACTCGATTCACAGCCTGCCGCCATTCTGGCAATCCGTGTCGCATTTCAACCCGGTTTTCTACATGATTGACGGTTTCCGCTATGGCTTTTTTGGCATCAGCGACGTCAATCCATGGCATTCGCTGGCGGTTGTCGGATTTACTTTGGCAATCCTCACCTTAATTAGCCTGAGCTTGATAAAATCGGGCTACAAAATTCGTCGCTGATGGCAAAATACAGCGAAATCAACACACAGCCGCTCGCGCAGCGGCCTCAAACCATCGCACCCAAGAGCAATAATGACGCCAGAACACGTACAAAGCCTGATTTCTCAGATCATCCCCTGTGAGCATATCGAAGTGGAAGGCGACGGCCACCACTTCTATGCCACCATCGTTTCGGCACAATTTGACGGGCTCAAATTGCTGGCCCGCCATCGAGTGATCAATGATGGCCTCAAATCCTATCTCGACTCGGGCGAGCTGCATGCGCTGTCGATGCGCGCGACGCTAACGCCAGCCGAATGGGCCGCACGCCAGCAATGAGCACGCGCGATCCCCGCTTTGACTTGGGAAGTATCGCCAAAAACAAAGCCATTATCGAGCAGGCCAAACTGGACGCCAATAAACGCGAAGCCAAGTCAGGCGGCCCTTTAATGGCCTTGGTCAACCTGCCCTGGCTGATTGCCGCAGGTGCGTGGGTCTGGTGGGAATATTTTCGTTAAGTACGTCAGATTTCGCGCGCGTTCTTGTCTTGCCTTGCGGGCAAGCACTAGTAAATCGACTTAAAGCCGTCTTGGGCGGCACATTTTTCGCATGAGCCTGTTAAGGTTCAAGCGCAGAGCAAAAGGCTAAATACAAATGGATAAACTCAGAATCATCGGTGGCAACCCAATCGCAGGCGAAATCACCATTTCTGGCGCCAAAAACGCCGCCTTGCCGATCTTGTGTGCGTCTTTGCTGACCGCCGATACCTTGCATCTGACCAATGTGCCACAGCTGGCCGACGTAAAAACCACGCAAAAATTGCTACAAGGCATGGGCATGCGCGTGATGACCGATAACGTCCACGAATACGAGCTGACCGCCAATAACATCACCAGCACCATCGCGCCGTACGAGCTGGTGAAAACCATGCGCGCGTCGATTCTGGTCTTGGGCCCGACGCTGGCGCGCTTTGGCGAAGCGCAAGTGTCATTACCTGGCGGTTGCGCAATTGGCGCGCGCCCGATTGATCAGCACATCAAAGGCCTGCAAGCGATGGGCGCCGAGATCGTCATCGAGCATGGCTATGTCAAAGCCACCGGCAAACTCAAAGGCTGCCGTTTCCGCTCGGACATGATCACCGTCACCGGCACTGAAAACCTGCTGATGGCCGCCACCTTGGCCGAAGGCACGACGATTCTGGAAAACGCCGCGCGCGAGCCTGAAGTGGTTGATCTGGCCGAATGCCTGATCAAAATGGGCGCGAAAATCAGCGGCCACGGCACTGACACGATCACGATTGAAGGCGTGAAAGAGTTGCACGGCGCGAGCCACGCGATTGTGGCCGACCGCATTGAAACCGGCACCTTCCTCGTTGCCGCCGCGGCTGCGCAAGGCAAGATTTTGCTGAAAAACACGCGTGCTGACATCCTGGGCGCAGTGCTCGATAAATTGACCGAAGCGGGTGCCTACATCGAAACCGGCGACACCTGGATTTCGCTGGATATGAAACAGCGCGCCAAAGCCGTTGATATTCGTACGCTGGAATACCCCGCTTTCCCGACCGATATGCAGGCGCAATTTACGCTGCTGAACTCGATTGCCGAGGGCACCGGTGTGATTACCGAAACCATATTTGAAAACCGCTTTATGCATGTGCCAGAGTTGGCGCGCATGGGCGCGAAGATCAAGGTCGACGGCCATAGCGCGATTGTCACCGGCGTAGAAAAGCTATCGGGCGCGACCGTGATGGCAACCGACTTGCGTGCTTCAGCTTCACTGGTGATCGCAGGCATGATCGCCGATGGCGAAACCATCGTTGATCGCATCTACCATCTGGACCGCGGCTACGAACATATCGAGACCAAACTGGCAGGCGTCGGCGTCAATATCGAACGGATACGCTAATGTTTATTTTAAATCCCAAACCCGCTTACCAAGAGCAGGACGATAAGCCCAAGCCCCCCAAAGAACATGAAAAATTCTTTGCCGTACTGGCGCATCTGGCGGGGCTATTCTGGCTGCCCATCGTACCTGCGCCGATTGTGGCGATTGCGCTACCATTTATCGTGCTGCAATTTGCCCGCGTACATTCGGATTTTGTCGAGCAACACGCGCGCGAAGCATGCAATTTCCAGATGCTGATGGGTTGTTTTTATATTGTCGCGCTCATCGCCACATCGCTGCTCAATACCACCTTCCTGCTGTGGTGGGTAGGAATCGGGGCTTCGCTATTTAGCATGTGGCAAGGCGGGCGGGCGATGAATGGCTGGCAGGCAAAGTACCCCGCCAAACTGAATATATTCAAATAGGCAATACTCAGATTGTGTGTTGATATGGCCAAATATTGTGATTTAACTATTGAAAAGCGATATTTGTAGGGTGGGTTTGGCGATTTTTTGCCGCGTACCCACCGTGACGCGATACAAACATGTGCAGCGCTACGGTGGGTACGCGGCCGAAAAGCCTTTGCGGCGTTGAGCAAGTGAGTGGCGGCCTAACCCACCCTACGGGTGATGAACACAGAATCTGAACATACCCTTCAAATAATAGGTATTGCCCTGTAGGGCAATACAGAAAAGACATACAGGCAGATACCCCATGATTACCATCGCCCTTTCCAAAGGACGTATTTTTGAAGAAACCCTTCCGCTACTGGCCGCCGCAGGCATCGTGCCCGCTGAAGCACCAGAGAGTACGCGCAAGCTGATCATTGGCACCAATCAGCCGGATGTGCAGCTGATTATCGTGCGTGCATCCGACGTACCGACTTATGTGCAATACGGCGCGGCGGATCTGGGCGTAGCGGGGAAAGATGTGCTGCTGGAACATGGCGGTCAGGGCCTGTATCAACCGCTCGATCTGGAAATCGCCAAATGCGCACTGATGGTGGCGACGCAAAACGGCTTTGATTACGAAGGCGCAGTTAAGCAAGGTGCACGGATGCGCATCGCGACCAAATACACCGAGCAGGCCAAAGAGCATTTCGCCGCCAAAGGCGTGCACGTTGATCTGATCAAGCTGTATGGCTCGATGGAACTGGCCCCGCTGGTGGGTCTGGCCGACGCGATTGTGGACTTGGTTTCGACCGGTGGTACGCTCAAAGCCAATAATCTGGTCGCCGTTGAGCATATTCGCGATATTTCCAGCCGTCTGGTGGTGAATCAATCGTCGCTCAAGCTCAAGCATGAACGCCTGCAGCCAATGATTGATGCCTTTGCAACGACAGTCGCCGCACGACTGGCCAAGGTCTAGCATGATTTTTCGCTTACTCGGTATCACGCTCGGGCTAGCCTTTCTGGCACTGAGCGTGGGGCAATGGCCGCAACTACGCGATAGCGCCAGACCGGCTCGGGCGATCATCGGCCAGCTCTGGCAGATCTTCATCGCGGGCAGCTTGCTGATTTATGGTCTGGGCGGCCAAAAACGGCTGGATCGCTACTTGCCATTTTTCCGGCCTAAATGGTGGAAGCGGCAAGAGCCTTAAGCTGTTAACCCAACAACGATTGCGAATAGCGCGTATGCTGTCCTAGCCAGCTGGCATTTCACCCACTAGGGGTACACCATGGCCAAAGGTCAGATACGCAGCAATAAAGAAGCAAAAAAACCCAAGCAAGAGAAAAAAACCACCATCCCCGCCTCCACATTTGGCAACGCAGCGGCGCAAGCCAGCTCGCAAATGAGTGAAGCGAAAAAACATAAGTAAGTGTGATTCTGCAGCAGCCACCTTCGGGTGGCTTTTTTACGGCTTTACATTATATATTTATATATATTATTATAAACGATATTGAAACCTGCAAAAGGCAGCTCGATGAGTTCCGTACAAAAATTACTGATTGTCGGTGGCGTGGCAGGCGGTGCTTCGGCGGCGGCACGCGCAAGACGCCTGAATGAAGCGGCGCAAATTATTGTGTTCGAGCGTGGCCCCTATGTGTCGTTTGCCAATTGCGGCCTGCCGTATCACCTGGGTGGCGAAATCGCCGAGCGCGAGTCACTGCTATTGCACACGCCTGAATCACTCACCGCTCGCTTCGGGCTGGATGTCCGCGTCAATAGCGAGGTGCTCAGCATTGATCGCCATGCCAAAACCGTGCGCGTTCACCATCGGCAGACCGGTGAAACCTATGAAGAAAACTATGACACGCTGATCCTCGCACCGGGCGCTGCGCCGATTCGCCCACCGCTGCCCGGGCTGGATAATCCTCGGGTGTTTACACTGCGCAACGTGCCTGATCTTGATCGGCTGATGAGCGCGATCAACAGCGAGGTGAAACACATTACCGTTGTCGGGGCAGGTTTTATCGGGCTGGAAACGGTTGAAGCGCTGCGCCATCGTGGCTTGGCCGCCAGCCTGATCGAGCGTGCGCCCCAAGTGCTCACGCCGCTCGATGCTGAAATGACCACGCCGCTGGCTAATACACTCACAGCGCATGGCGTTGAATTACTGCTGGGTGAAAGCCTGCACAGCATCGACGATGGCGAGCAGCTCACACTCAATCTGGCGTCCGGCCATCAACTGAAAACCGATCTGGTGGTACTGGCGATGGGCGTGAAACCGGAAAACCAACTGGCGCGCGAAGCCGGATTAGAGATCGGGCAAACAGGTGGGGTATTGGTCGATAGCCAGCAAAAAACCAGCGATGCAAGCATATACGCCGTGGGGGATGTCGTTGAAGTCCAGCATATTGTGAATGGTCAATCCATCTTGCTGCCACTGGCTGGCCCAGCCAATCGCCAGGGTCGCATTGCGGCCGACGCGATCTTTGGCCGCACAGCCAGCTATCGCGGCAGCCAAGGCACGGCGATTTGCAAAGTGTTTGATCTCACCGCCGCCAGCACTGGGCTGAACGAGCGCAGTCTGCAGGCCACGAATATGCCGTACCAGAAACTATATTTGCACGGCAACGATCACGCCAGCTATTACCCCGGCGCAACGATGATCAGCCTGAAAGTGCTATTCGATCCAGCCAGCGGCAAACTGCTCGGCGCGCAGGCGGTGGGCGAAAAAGGCGTGGATAAACGCATCGACATCCTGGCGGTGGCTTTGCAGGCGGGTATGAGCATCGATGATCTGGCCGAAATGGAACTGAGCTACGCGCCACCGTATGGCGCAGCCAAAGACCCGCTCAATCTGCTCGGCATGGCGGCGCAAAATCTGCAGTCGGGTTTACTGAGCCTGATCAACCCCGAACAACTGGTGAAGGAGCTAGGTGATGTGCAATTGATTGATGTGCGCGAAACAGAAGAAATCGCCAGCGGGCAGATTTCCGGCGCGCATCATATTCCACTGAGCCAATTACGCGAACTCAGTCATTTGCTCGACGCCAGCAAACCGGTGGTGGTGTACTGCATGGTCGGCCTGCGTGGCTACATTGCCCAGCGCCATTTGCAGCAACTCGGTTTTAACGTCCGCAGCTTGAATGGCGGCTTTAAAACCTGGCAAATGTGGCACAGCACCCTGACGAGCCCGCGCTAGACTTGGCGTGGCACAAATTGCCCCAGCGTTAACCACACCTTCTGAGCCTGCCAGCATTCAATCCAATCAGGGATGTCACTGGCAGGCATCGGCATGGCGATGCCATATCCTTGACTTAAATGACAGCCAATTTGCAGCAGCAAGGCACCATGCTCAAGGGTTTCTACTCCTTCGGCGATCACTGGGCGGTCAAAGGCATTCGCTATTCGCACCACGCCTTCGACAATATTCAAGTTATCAGCATCAGAGAGCATATTGCGCACAAATGACTGATCGATCTTGAGCACATCAATCGGCAAACGGCGGAAATAAGCCAGTGAAGAGTACCCCGTCCCAAAGTCATCCAAAGCAAAATGAACACCAATTGCCAGACATTGCTGCATAGCCTCGATAGCCTTAGGCAAATCATCCAGCGCTGTACTTTCCAGTATTTCCAGACCAAGATTACTCGGGGATATCTGCGGGTATTGATCAAGAACATACCGCAGCCGCTCACAAAATGCCGGATGCATAAAATGCATGGCCGCAATATTGACACTCACAGGCAAATGAACCGATTGATCTTGCCAAAGGCTCATCTGCCTGAGTGCTTCAGAAATAATCCATTCGCCAACCGGTATTTCAAGCTCACTTGCCAAAATATCATGCAGAAAGTCAGCCGGTAGCAAAAGGCCACGTTCCGGATGCTGCCAACGAATAAGCGCCTCCGCTCCCGTCACTGCGCCGGTGAGCAAATTCACTTGCGGCTGGTAATGGAGCACAAACTCATTACACTCTAAGGCTAGAGCCAGCCTTTGTATCGCAGCGTTCCGGGCCATGGCCAATAAATCCGCACGATGGTCATAAAACTTAAACCGATTTTTCCCTGATTGCTTGGCCAGATACATCGCCTGATCAGCATGACGAATCAATGCATCAGCACCAACATTGTCTTGCGGAAACAAAGTCACACCAACACTGGCAGAGATATGCACTTCAATATCACCGCAATGAGTCGGAATACAGACGGCAGCCAGCACTCGCGCCAGAATTTGTTCGCATTCTTCGGTGGATGCCAAATCACTCAGCAGCAATACAAACTCATCGCCCCCCAGCCGAGCCAAGGTGTCATCCACCCGCAGTACCTGTTGCAGGCGTTGCGTCACGCCAACCAATAATTGATCACCTGTGGCATGGCCATACAGATCATTAACCTGCTTAAAACCGTCCAAATCCAAGTAGCAAACCGCCATGGGGATATGGCGACGTTGCGAGCGCGCCACCGCTTGCTGCAAACGATCACTCAATAAGCGGCGATTGGGCATCCCGGTCAGCGGATCAAAATGGGCAATTTGATCCAGTTCTGCTTCATGACGCTTCAGAATGCTGATATCACTAAATACCCCGATGTAATTAATGACTGTGCCTATGTCATTTCGCACCGATGTGATTGACAGCATGATCGGATATTGCTCGCCATGTTTATTCCGGTTCCATAATTCACCTCGCCAAGCACCATGCTCGATCAAAACGGCATTAATCTCATGATGAAGCTGCCAGTTACTCGGATCGGCAGAAAAACGACGTGGCGAATGCCCCAATACCTCCAAGCGACTAAAGCCCGTAATTCGGGTAAATGCCGGATTCACTTCGATGATTTTTCGCTGTGCATCCGTAATAATGATGCCCTCAAAAGTGTGCTCGAATACACTGGCCGCCAGACGCAATCGCTCACGGTCCATATTGAGTTCTTCGCACTGCATTTCCAGCTCGATTTGATGAACCTGCAACTCATGGGTAAGCCGCAAAGCTTCATGTTCACTTAAATCAGAAGGAAGCTTCGTTTGACCTTGCTGAAGTCGAAACTCGGCAAGCTGGCGCAAACGATCAGCATCACAGGCAGGCACAGCGCGCAGTGTCATGGTATTACCTCACATAAGCGGCCAATTTAGCTTCCAATTGTTTTAAGTAATCACGCATAACTAATTTTAAATTTCGAACCGAAGCCGGATAAAAGGGTGTGGACTTCTTCGACCAATTTATCCTTGCTCCACGACTTGAAGCTACGCCAAAAATGCTTGGCGTGTTTCCACACGATCTCGATCAAATTGAGCTCAGGGCTATACGCTGGCAAGTACATCACCACAAAACGATGATCCACCAACCAACGATTGACCACCTCTTCATCAAAATGGTGATGCACTGTCGCGTT
>NZ_VIRW01000024.1 GCF_009760905.1 Chitinibacter sp. GC72
TGCATGTGTAAAGCATGCCGCCAGCGTTCAATCTGAGCCAGGATCAAACTCTTTCGTTTAATCACTAAGCTAAATGTACTACTTGGCTTGTACTTCAATACTCAAAGAAAAAAACGAGATGAACAATAAAGTTCGTCTTGTTTTACTTTCTTTTCAATTGAGTGCAAGCACTTGTTTCGACTTACGAATCAAGCACTCACACTCATCGGCTGTAATTTGTTAAAGATCGGTGTGAGACAGAGAGAAACTTGTTTTGTTTCGCTGCGTCATCAGCAGAGAGGCCGAACTATACCCACGGACCTAAAACCCGTCAACACCTATCGACGAAGAAAAGGGAAGAAAGATGCTAAGTGATTGATCGATAAGGAAACGAAGTTTGAAACATTTTGGCAGCGAACGCGAAAATCAAACGGCCAGCACCAGCACAGTACTGAACAACACCAGCAAAAACCGCGCGCAATGGGCAGAAATAGCGACACCGAACGCTCAAACAGTGCAAACACTAAGCCGAACAGCACTCAGCCCGCTGGCGCGGGCTGAGTTTTAGCCTTGCCGAGGCATAAATTCAGCTAATTTTCGCTTCTGCTGACCAGTACTATCGAAATTAGCTTCGTCCAGCCAGGCTTCGTAAGCCACACGTAGAGCCGGCCACTCGTTATCAAGAATAGAAAACCACGCGGTATCACGACTGCGGCCTTTATTCACCGTTGCGTTGCGGAAAATACCTTCAAAGGTAAAGCCTAGTCGCTCGGCTGCACGTTTAGATGGGGCATTCAGATTGTTACATTTCCATTCGTAACGGCGGTAGCCCAATTCAAATGCGTAAGCCATCATCAAAACCATGGCCGCGGTCGCCAGCCTTGTTCTTTGTAGTGCGGGCGAGAAATGCAGCCAGCCTACTTCGATACTGCCCGCTGTTGGATCGATCCGCAGATAACTGGCCAGCCCTAGCGCCTTGCCTGAGCTGGCTTCAATGATGGTGTAGTACTGCGGATCGGCTTGCTGCGCGCGGGCAGCCAATTCGGCCTGAAACTCAGCCAAACTGGCATAGGGGCCCACACTAAAGTAAGTCCACATAGCGCCACTATCGGCGCTGAATGCCTGCCAGAGACTAGCTGCGTGTGCAGCTGCATCCAACGGCTCGAGACGACAGCCCCAGCCGGTCAGCACTTTGGGGCTTGGAAAGCGCGCGCCTTGCCAGTTTTCGACGAGTGGCCCCAGCGGTTGACCGAATTCATTGATATACATATCGCGATTTCCTATTCGCTCATCATCAAATGCGGGCAACCAATGCAGCGCGTACGCCCGCCTGATTTGCGGCGCTTTGATTTTGGCTTTGTTTAAATTTGCCGTATTGCTGCTGGATCTGAATTTCGACGCCGACAATCGCCGCCAACATTTTCTCCAGATAAGGCGCGGGCGCATCGCTGACCAGCCAAGGCCTTGCTTGCCCCTGCTCATGCCGTGTCGTAACCTCGGTCAATAACTGCAATAGCGCCTCACCCGACTCGATCAGCTTTAATTGGCCATGAATTTGCACCGCAGAATAATTCCACGTCGGCACGACCCGCGGATCACGCGCTTTGCTGGGGTAAAAACCGGGCGAAATATACTGGCTGGGCGATTGAAACAGCACCAGCAGCTCAGAGCCTGCCTGCTGCCACAGCGGATTGGCGCGCGCCACATGGCCACGCAATACGCCCAGCTCACTGCCATCGTCATACCAATACAATGGAATCAGATTCGCTTCCAGCCCCGCTGCGCCGCCATGCACGATAGTTGCCAAGGGGAAATCAGCGATCAATTGCAACTCGCTCTGGCGATCAGCTGATTTGAAATGCTTAGGGGTATACATATCAACACGCACACTGGATTGATATTTCAGCCAATACCCCAGGCTCATCGCCCGTTGCCACCGCTAAACCATCTTGTTGCCACCAATGGATACCGCCAATCAGCTCTTTGACCTGAAAGCCCAACTTGGCCATTTTGTAGGCGCCCCAGGTTGAACCATTGCAACCGATGCCGTCGCAATAACATATATATACTTTGCTCCGATCCAGCTCGCGGGTGCTTTCCTCGTTCATCGTGCGATGTGGAAATGAAATCGCCCCCGGAATGTGTGCGGCCTGATAGTGCGCCAGCGAGCGGGTATCAAGCACTACAATCCCCATCTCGCCCGCGACCAAATCAGCCGCTAGATCGGCGGGATCAGTGCGGTATTTTAATTGCTCGGCAAAGAAGGCCTCCGCCGCCTGCGGTATAGCCAAACCGGATGACAAAACTGCGCTCATGATTTCTCTCCTTAAGCTCTTTTCATTCTCTGCAGTTTAGTCGCACAATGGCCTTCTCATGCAGACCAATTCAAACACCAAGGCCAGACCAATGTTGCCCACGCTATTTGCCACCCACGCCCAAGCCGATCTGCCCTTGCATGAGCAATTGGTTCGCACTTTGCGCCATGCGATTCTGGATGGTCATCTGCCGCTGGCTAGTCGCCTGCCGGCAACGCGCACGTTGGCCGCTGATTTGCAGTTGTCGCGCAGTACGGTTGAGCTAGCCTATGCGCGGCTGGAATCCGAAGGCTATTTACAACGCAAAGTCGGTGCGGGCAGCTTTGTGGCGATTGCCGCCCAGCGCCCAACCGCCGCTCCACGCAAAGCAGCCGCCGGATTATCGCAACGCGGGCAGGCGATTGCTGATATGGGCGCGTGCCGTGATGGCGTGAATCCACTCACGCAAACATCTTTTTTCACCGGCCAGCCCGATAGCGGCGCTTTCCCGCGCGAGCTGTGGGGCAAGCTGATGCTGCAGCGCTGGAAAAAAGATGGCGAACAATTGATGCGCTATGGCAATCCGCAAGGGCTGCCCGAACTACGCGCCGCCATTGCCAGCTATCTGGCGCAGTCACGCAATGTGGTATGCGACGCTGGCCAAATTGTGATTTGAGTAGCTCGCAGCAGGCGATCCAACTCACCGCACAATTATTGATCGATGCGGGCGATACGGTCTGGTTGGAAGATCCGGGCTATCTGGGCGCGCGCAATGCGATGGCCAGTGCCGGTGCGGCGATTTGCCCGATTCCGGTGGATGCCGAAGGCATGCAAATCGACGAATATACTGCCACTAAGTACCCCACCCCAAAGCTAATCTATACAACGCCTTCACACCAATACCCCCTGGGCATGGCCATGAGCCTGACACGGCGCATGGCGCTGCTGGAGCAAGCTGCAGCGATGAAGGCGTGGATTATCGAGGACGATTACGATGGCGAGTTTCAATACGAACAGCGACCGCTGCCCTCGCTACAGGGGCTAGATACGCAAGGCCGCGTGATTTATATGGGGACATTTAGCAAGGTGCTGTTTGGCTCTTTGCGTCTCGCCTACCTCGTGCTGCCTCCCGAGCTAGTTACGCCGTTTACGCTGGCGCGCACCGCGTTTGACGGGCATAGCAATCAGCTGATGCAGGCGGTGACGGCCGATTTTATCAACGGCGGCCATTTCGCCAGCCATTTGCGCCAGATGCGCACCTTGTACAAAAGCCGCCGTGATTTGCTGATTGCGCAGCTGGCTGAGCATTGTCCGCAGCTCACGCCGGTGAATACCAGTGGCGGCTTGCAATTTGCGGTGTGGTGCCCGGCGGGCTGCGAAGCAGAATGGACGGCCGCAGGGATCGCACAAGGCCTGCCAATGCGGCCATTGAGCAAGTTTTATCTGGGCGAGCCGCAAGGCGAAGGATTTCTAATGGGGTACTCATCGCTAGGCAATGACACCATTAGGCTACAAGCCTATACCCTTGCCAAAATTATTCATGGCTAATCATTACCTGCGCGGACTGTCGTACGCAGCACGGCCAGATGGAAACGAAAAAGGCGAGCTTTCACACTCGCCTTTGAATACCTAATCAATCGACGCTATTTGATGTTTTTCACAAAACCCAAGCCTTTGCTGCGCAGATTGGCCACCAATGCTTCAACCTCGGCTAGACTGAGCTGCTGATCTTTCAGGTGCAACACCCAATCGACGTCTTCCTGATATTCGCGTAATTCGGTGCTGCGCAAAAAGCCGGGACGACCATCGGGCATCGCAGTATTGCTAAACCAGAGCTGGAAGGCGATGAACATCGGATGATCCGGCTGGGCAATGCCGCTATAGGTTTGCACTAGCTTGCCATCAACGAAGAAACGGATATCGCCATCGGCGACATTCATCACCAAAGTATGCCAACCGGCAAAGCTTTTCACTGTCGAAGCGGCCACATGGTTGAGCGGATCATAGGCGGCGATTTCATATGTACCCGTCCACATCGTTGGTGCATCAATCCCCCAGCCGCCATTGGGCAAGTATTCAAAATCAATCTCGCTATACGGCTCAGCGCCTTCGATATAGCGGGTAATACCGAAGAAGGTTTGGATCACCGAATCGCCATCGGGGCCACGCAGCGGCGCATCGTTAAAGTACATGCGAGCCGCCCAAGTGCCATTGAGGTAAATCGAATCGGCGGTCATCAATTCAACTTGCGAGCTAGTGCCGGCAGTGGCGGCATTGCCAACGATCTGATCGCCACTGATAGTGGTGCTGGCTTTTAGGCGCATCAGTGTATTGCCGCTTTGCTGCGGATCAGCCACAAAGCTGATGTTATTCTGGCTCCACTGACCATTACTCAAGCCGGGGCCGCCATTCCAGCTACGCAGCAACCAGCCGTTATTGCTGAGCTGATTGGTGCTGGTGTAGCTGAAGTCGTCAAACAGCAAGCCGCTACTTGGAATGCTAGGTGTGGGACTTGGAACCAGTGTGGGAACTGGGCTGGCCGTTGGTACAGAAGTTGGAGAGGCCGTTGGTGATGTCGTTGGTGAGGCTGTCGGCGCAACGGTGGGCGTGGCACTCGCTAGCGGCGTCGGCGTCGCGCCATCACAGCGCCCCAGATTTTTCCACGCTCCCCATTGATCATTGGTCGGCGCCGAGTTACTCCACCATTTGGCTTCATAATTGACGCCTTGATAGCTCACACGCAGACCGGCGGTGTAGGCCAAACCCGCCTGCCATGCTGCTAGACAATGACCTAGCGGGGTGCTGGCCACAGGCGTTGCAAGCGGGGTCTGAGTTGCTACGGCAGTGGGTGATGGCGTGGGTTTCGGGCTGGAGGTGGGCGAGCTGCTCGGTGTAGCACTGGGGAGCGGAGTGGCTACATTGCCAGCACTTGGTCCCAGATCGCGCCACAAGGTCGGCGTCGCTAGCGGCGTCCAGCCAGCCCCTAAAAATGCGGTGTGCGTGACCAGAGCCTGATAATCGTGCCCGACGTACGACACGGTGCTGCCGGCGGAATAGGTGATCCCTTCTTGCCAGGCAGGCGCTGCAGCGTGGGCAATCAGCGTTACGCTGGCCATGAAGCCGGCCAGCAAAATATGCGGTGTTTGATGCATGTCTCTTTCCATCCTGTTTTTATAAAGCTTACAGATTTTTATTGCTCTTGCGGCTAAATCGTCGCCTAATCAAACTCGCACTGGCGACGATGCGAACACCTTAAGCGAGATCGGCAGTGGTGAAAATGTCCGAATTTATTGCCGTTTTTGTCTGGATCTCACCTGCCATGTCGATGATTTATCAGGAAATGTTTGATATTGGGCCGCAAACACAGCAAATGAGTGTGGGTGCACGGGTTTATCACCATCCACAATTGCCCGTCCTGGCCGATTACGACATTCTGTTTATGGGTTTGTCCGAAGCGCGCGGCCAGATGCATGTGGAACGGATTGGTGCGCCGTTTCATGTGCTGATCATCGGCGTGGAGGGTCAAGGCGAGATTATTGCTGGCGATGAACGCATCGCCATTGGCCCGAATCAGCTGGCGATTTTGCCTGCGTACAGCCACAGTGGCTTTGAGCGGGCCAGCGAGTTGTGGCGTTGTGCGTGGTTTTTGCTCAACGATGCGCCATGCTGGAATTCGCTGGCGGGCGGATCTGTCAGCGTGCGCTCGGTGCAGCATGCGCATAGCCTGTTTTTTGCCATGTATACGCTCTGCCATGAAGCCAGGCTCAAACAGGAAAGCCTCAGTGGTGAGGCATTGATTCTGGTGCTGGACGTATTAAAGCGCATGCTCGCCAGCGCCGTGAATAGCGATGATCTGGCCAGCCGCCTGCGCACGCTGTTTAGCGGCATCCGTTTTGCGCCAGCGCAAGCGTGGCGAGTCGAGCAATTGGCCGAGCAATACGGCGTGAGCACCGCGCATTTCCATCGGCTATGCCTGAAAAATCTGGGTGCAACCCCCTTGCAGCTGATTATTGAACAACGCATGCTGCGAGCCCGTGAATTACTGTCCAGCGGACGGTATTCGGTAAGCGAAGTGGCCAGCGCGGTCGGGTATGAAGAGGTGGCCAGTTTTTCCCGCCGCTACCGCGCTCACTTTGGCAGCGGCGCCGGAGAGGCTCGCAAGAAGACCGCCAAACTACCGTAATCCAGTTTCAGCGCTGCCCCTCACCACCTCTACGGCAATACCCCATGTCGGTTTTTCCTAATAGCTGGGCTATGGCGTGACGCCGACAATCAGCTGATCAAATAGCAAAAGCACATTGGGAGACGGCAATGCAGGACTTGGTCAATCTGATTAACGCTTATGTCTGGAGCCCGGCACTGATTTATCTGTGCCTGGGCGTGGGCGTGTATTTTTCAATTCGTACCCGCTTTATGCAGGTACGCCATCTGCGCGAAATGTTTCGCCTGATGTTTGACGGCAAAGCATCGAGCGAAGGCGTTTCCTCGTTTCAGGCGCTGACCATGACGCTGTCGGGCCGCGTGGGGATCGGCAATATCGCCGGTGTGGCCACTGCCATCGCTTTTGGCGGGCCAGGCGCGTTGTTCTGGATGTGGATGATGGCCTTTCTGGGCGCCAGCACCTCGTATGTGGAGTGCACTTTAGGGCAGATTTACAAAGAGCGCGTCGATGGCCAATTCCGTGGCGGCCCGGCTTACTACATTGAGCGTGGTTTGAAAATGCGCTGGTACGCCATTGCTTTTGCGCTGGCCACCATTCTGGGTTGTGGCCTGTTGCTGCCGGGCATGCAGGCCAACGGGATTGCCAGCGGTTTGCAAAACGCTTTTGGCGTCCCGCCCGAAACCACAGCACTGGGCGTAGTGATTGCACTAGGCCTGATTGTCTTTGGCGGCGTCAAACGCATAGCGCGCTTTGCCGAAATCATCGTGCCATTTATGGCACTGGGCTACATCCTGATGGCCTGCGTGGTGATCGCGCTCAATATCAGCCTACTGCCCGAAGTGCTGCGCCTGATTATCAGCTCGGCGCTGAGCTTTGACGCCGGATTTGGCGCAATGATCGGTATGGCGATCATGTGGGGTGTAAAACGTGGCGTGTATTCCAACGAAGCCGGCCAAGGCTCAGGCCCGCATGCTGCGGCGGCAGCCGAAGTGAGCCATCCAGCCAAACAAGGTATCGTGCAGGCATTTGCCGTCTATGTAGACACGCTGTTTGTCTGCTCGGCCACGGCGTTCATGATCCTAATTACCGGCAAGTACAATGTGGCCGATCCGAATCAGGCCGGCAGTTTCCTGTTTAACGGCTTGCCCAATATGGAAGCCGGTACGGGCTACACGCAATCGGCGGTGGAGAGTATTTTCCCCGGCTTTGGCGCGATGTTTGTTGGCGTAGCGCTGCTGTTTTTTGCCTTTACCACCATCATTGCCTACTACTACATTGCCGAGACTAACGTGGCTTATCTGCTGCGCAACCGTCGTGGCAGCGGCACCGCGCTATTTCTGCTCAAATTCATGCTGCTTGCTACCGTGGTCTACGGTGCGGTGCGCAGCTCGGATCTGGCCTGGGGCTTGGGCGATATCGGGGTAGGTTTGATGGCCTGGCTCAATATCATTGCCATCCTGTTGCTGCAAAAACCGGCGCTTAAAGCGCTGAACGATTACGAGGCACAACAGGCACAAGGGCTGGAGCCGGATTTTGATCCGGTCAAACTGGGCATTGCCGATGCCGACTTCTGGGTAGAACGCAAAGCGCAATTGCCTGAAGCCGATCACCGCAAGTAAACACATTGATATAACAACGGGGCGAAAGCCCCGTTGTTTTACTAAATGATAAACCCCACTCGCAAAGCGAGGCTCCCCTCAAGGAGGGGACGGGAGAGGTGGGAATAAAACATCAAGGCTGCAGATTCAAGGCCTTATTGCTGAGGCTCGGCTTTGCCGAGACTTGAAAATCACAGACTCTCACTTTACTTGCAGCCTGACAATTGGCGAAAGCCACCTTGTTTTATTCTGCCAAGCCCACTTTGGCTTTCTCAGGAGCGCGCCAGATTTTGTAGCGCAGCTCGACATCATTAGGCACATACACCACCACTGGCAATTTGCTGTTGTAGCGGATCAAGTCATCGTCGGAATAGACCGGCACAAATTTACGGCTGCTGGTGCCCACCGGGCAAGCCATCATCGTAGTCGGGCCCGGGCCGACTTTTTCTACTTTCCAGTAGTTATATCCCCAGCCTTTGACGGTTTCTTCATCAATTTCACCGCGCAAACCGCGTGTATTGCAATCGGCGTCGATCACCTTGCCCGGTATCAGCTGTACGCGGTACAAATCTGGATTTTTAACTGGCGGCAGCTTGATCACAATACGCTGATAGCCCGGTTCCGCAGCCGGAAAAGCCTTGAGTGGGTCAGTCTTGGCGTGCACAGCTGTGCTGGCTAGCGCGGTCATGGCGAGGGTACACGCGGTCAATGCTAGGGTTTTGATCATACTTTTCTTCATTGCGACTGTTCTCCATGGTGCTGGGCTTCCCGCTGGCGGGAATCGGGTTTATCAATCCAAACAATGACTCCAGCATAAACCGGTTGGCGATCTGCCCCTATGCACTATTGCCGCTCGATCACGTCAATTAATTACACGGCAGGTAAACGATCAACCACCTGATTACGACCATGGGTTTTGGCAAAGTAGAGCAAACTATCAATCCGCTGGAAAAAGTCGGCCAATGACTCGCCGTTTTGCCATTGCGTCACGCCCACGCTAATAGTGATCGGGCGAACCGTGGGTAGATCAAAATGATGGCTGGCCACGCTCAAGCGCAGGCGCTCGGCCAGATCAACGGCGTGCAGCAGATCGCAATCATCCAGAATGAGAATAAATTCTTCTCCGCCCCAGCGCGCCAGAATATCGGAGGCGCGCGGCGCAGCATTACGCAGCAGCTGGGCAAACTCCTGCAAGACCTTATCGCCTGCCGCGTGGCCAAATTCGTCATTCACCTGCTTGAACAGGTCAATATCGACAAACACACCCGAAATCGCCCGTGGCCGCCGCGCCAGCTCGTTCAGCTTGTGTGCCAGCACCACTTCAAAAGCCTGCCGGTTGTGCAGCTGGGTGAGCGCATCGGTTGTCGCCACTCTTTCCAGTTTGCGCTGGTTGCGATTAATGCTGTAGAGCGCCAGCGCAATCACCATCAGCGTCACCAGCGCCGAAATCACCAGATTGAGCAGCAGAACGCGCTGCACGGGGCGCAGGATTTCGGTTTCGTTCTGCTCCACAATCAGATACCAGCCCAGCTCGGGGATATAGCGCGAATTAACCTGAATATCCTGCCCCTGATGACGGTAGCTGAGCTGCGTGGGTGTGGTGCTGCGGTTGATAATCTGCCCGGCAATCTCGCTCAGCCCCGGCTGGGAATGGATCGCCCCGCGAGACTGCTTGCTCTGCCCGGTGAGCACCACCTCGCCCTTGGCATTGACAAAATAAATCTGCCGCGCAAAACGCCGCTCGTAGCTTTGCAAGAGTTTCGACATGGTATCGAGCGTAATACCCACGCCAATCGCGCCAATAAACCGATCCTGATAATCGAGCACGCGGTAGTTGATAAAAATGGTCATCTTGTCGCGGTGCGCCAGATCGGGATCAACATTGGTTTCAAACAGCTGGCTCATTTGCCGCACGCGGAAATACCAGGCATCGCGCGGCTCCTGCTCACTCACGTCTTTGAGCACCCCGCCAGCGTGGTAGTAATGTCGGCTGCGCTCGGAGACCAGAAAGCTGGTCAGCGTGCCATTTTTGGTTTTCACTTCCTTGAGGTAGCGCACAATCTGGCTCACATCGCGCTCGCCATCCAGAATCCAGTCACGAACAAAGGTGTCGTGCGCCATCTGCGACGAAATAAACACCGGACGCAGCATGTCTTTCTGAATTTCGGAATAAATATTGTCGCCCGTCAGCGGCAGCGCATTGCTGACAATGCCGAGATGAATCTCTTCACGCGAAACCCAGTAACTGGCCAGACTCGTCGTCAAAAAACCCAGCACCAGCAAGGTCGCCACCAGCAGCAAAAGATGCAAACGTTTGGGAATCAGTTTCACGCCATTCTCGGTCAGTCATTTAAGGCCTGATTATCCGTAGCCTGCTGTCAGATGCAAAGCCGGAAATGGCACGCATGGACAGTTGCGCGACAGACTCAAGCTTGCATTGAACATACATAGCGCAGGTACATCTTTGAGAGCCAATTTATAAATAAGCCACAGAGATATACCCAGCAGCTACAGCAAAGCCACCGCCTTCACCTGCGCCCACACGGCTTGCCCGACCGCCAATTGCAGCCGCGACTGTGACAGCGCGGTAATTTGCGCCGTCAACGTCACGCCATGCGCTGACATTTGCACCAGCACATGCGCCGGATGCGTCGTCGGCAATAGCGCGGTAATCCGCGCGGGGAGGCGATTGACAATGCTGCTATGCGTTTCGTCCGTAGTAGCGATGCTGATATCGCGCGCCATAATCCGCAGCCTTTGCGTCTGGCCAAGCTGATGCTGCTTGCTGGGCACCCATAGTTGACCGTCACTGCCATCACACCCAAAAGCCAAACGGGTTAAATGAAAATCGGCATTGAGCTCGACCACGCGGGTATCCAGAATCGTCGAGCGCTCGTCGGCAAATTGCGCGGGCAAATCCGGCCGTGCCAGTGTGCTGGCCAGCTCACCCTGTGCAATCACCCGCCCAGCACTCATCAGCACCAGATAATCGGCCAGCTGGCTGACTTCATCCATGGCATGGGTCACATACACCATAGGGATATTGAGCTCACGATTAAGCTGAGCCAGGTACGGTAGCAACTCAGCCTTGCGCGGCGCATCGAGCGCGGCCAGCGGCTCATCGAGCAGCAAAAGTGTAGGGGACGCCAGCAGCGCGCGCGCAATCGCTACCCTTTGCTGCTCGCCACCTGATAATTGCGCCGGTTTGCGCGACAACAGCGCCGCAATACCCAGCAAGTCCAGCGCCTGCTGATAGCTCACCCGCCGCTGCGACTCTGGCGTGCGTTTCAGCCCAAATTGAAGATTTTTCGCCACTGATAAATGCGCAAACAAACTCGGCTGCTGAAACACCATACCGACGCCGCGCAGATGCGGCGGCACACAAATTGTCTCGTCCTGCCACAACTCACCGGCGATATTCACCACGCCGCGCACACGCGGCTCCAACCCCGCAATCGCGCGCAACACCGTCGTTTTGCCACAACCCGAAGGGCCAAACAATACCGATACACCGTTGGCGGGTAGCGCTAAATCAACGTCGAGTGAGAAGTCGCCGAGTTGGGCACTCAATATTGCATTGTTCAGTTTGAGATCAACTGTCATTTATTATTCGGGATAACAGTAGAGGCAACTGTCTTTGACGGCGGCGTATTTTCTATCTTCAATGCTGAAACTTGTGAGCTGTTTACCTCACTAGACTTTTTTTCTCCTGAATTTTTAAAGACCAATGGATATAAGCTAATTGCGAAAGCGAAAAATGAAATGACTATTGAAATAATGGCTAAAGAATTAACAATCCAAAATTTCTTTTTCCCTTCCTGCAATCCTGCGAGAACTGAGGTCAATAAAGCAAAATTGATACACTTAGTGTCTTGACCAACTTTCAGTGCAAAGAAATGCACTTTGATGCCATCGTCATACGTGTAGCCGTATTTTTTCTCTAGATGGTAATACAACCGCCCAAAGACTATGTCGGGATCTGTAGATAGCTTTTTAGCGATCAATTTACAATCTATTGGCACATACATTTTTGCTGAACGAATTGTTGGATCACCATCATGAGCAGGAAATTGATCACTATATGAATCAAAAATTGCCTGCAATATTTTTAGATCCGACGGAATTTTCATCAAATATCCTTTTCGGAAAATTAAGCCAAGTGCGCTTGTACTTGCTGCTGCAACTCCGTCGGCGTCACATCAACCGACACCGCCGAAATCGACGACCAATTCACTCCGGCGAGCAAGCCATCGCGCTCCATGCCGGGCAGCATTTGCTGCGTGAAAACATCCCACGCAATTGCTACCGGTTCAAAGCCTTTGAACGACGGTACGTTGGCGATTTCTTCTTCGGCGCGCGCTTTACTCGACCAGAATGGCATCGCGCGTTTGCCTTTGCCGCCGATGGGTGCGGGGAAACCGACGTCGTCTTTAATGCTCCAGATGGTTTGGGTCTGGGCGATTTCGCGGTAAAAATTGGCCACTTCGATTTCAACTGTACTCATTGCTTTTTCCAAATTAAATTGATCGCACCGGCTTATTTAATACATGCAGTGCGAGTAAGACGATAAAACTAAACACCAGCATCGCCAGCGCCAAGGCATGTGCTTGGGTGTATTGCAGCGCTTCGACATGATCATAAATCTGCACCGACACCACCCGCGTTTCGTGCGGGATATTACCGCCTATCATCAGCACCACGCCAAATTCACCAACGGTATGTGCAAAGCTCATCACCGCGGCGGTGATGATACCGGGTCTGGCCAGCGGCAACACCACACTAAAAAACGTATCGCGCGGCGAGGCGCGCAAGGTGGCGGCCACTTCCAGCGGTCGCGCGCCGATGGCGGCAAACGCCTGTTGCAGGGGCTGCACCGCAAACGGCAGCGAATAAAGAATCGAGGCGAGCACCAGCCCCCAGAACGTAAACGGCAACAAGCCCAGCCCCAAGGCTTGCGTAAGTTGCCCCAAACCGCCGTTCGGCCCCAGTGCGATCAGTAAATAAAAGCCGATCACCGTGGGCGGCAGCACCAGCGGCAAAGTCACCACGGCACCGATCACCTTCGCCCACCAGCCCTGATTACGCGCCAGCCACCACGCCAGCGGTGTGGCCAGCAGCAGCAAGATGGTGGTGGTGGTCGCGGCCAGCTTGATTGTCAGGTAAATCGCGGCCAAGTCGTCTGCATTGAGCATGATTACTGGTACCCATAGCGGCGGATAATCTGCTGGGCGGGCGCGGATTTCAGATAGTGCAAAAAGGCCGTCGCGGCGGCGTTGCCCTGCCCCGGATTCAGCAATACCGCATCCTGCCGGATAGGCTGATGATACTGTGCAGGCACCAGCCAGCCCTGCCCCAGCTTGAACTGGCCATCAAGCATCACCAGCGAGGCGGCGATCAGGCCGTACTGGGCGTTGCCGCTGGCAACAAACTGCTGCGCCTGCGCGATATTTTCGCCATACACCAGTTTGTTTTTTAAGCGGCCGTACACGCCTTGCGCCTGCAGATATGCCACCGCCGCACGGCCATACGGCGCAACGTTGGGGTTGGCGAGCGCCAGCTTATTGAAGATGCCGGATTTCAGGGTATTTTTATCAGGGGTATTACCTGCTGCACTCCACAAGACAAGGCGTCCAGTCGCATACGTGAACAGGGTATTTTTAATGGCCAATCCCGTCGCAACCAACTTGCCCGGCGCTTCATCATCCGCCGCCAGAAAGACGTCAAATGGCGCACCATGGCTGATTTGCGCAAACAGCTTGCCAGTCGCTCCGCTACTGACCTGCAACTGATGACCGCTGCGCTTGGCAAAATCAGCGGCCAGTACATTGAGTGGTGCAACAAAATTAGAAGCCGCCGCCACCTTCACCGTGGCTGCAGAGGCGGGCATGCTCAGGCACCAGGCCACACTCAAAACCAGCACTCTGAACATCCGTTTCTCCCCAGTTTTAATCGTGATTTACCAAGCCCCAAACTATACCGTGTCGCGCGTCTGCCAGCATGCCTCTAAAGAAGTAGCCTGACGCCCGCCGCCCGTCAGTGGTATTAGCGCAAACACCGGATAAGGCCTTTGCAATTCCAAATGCATACAGCTATCACAGAGAATGCTTACTAAATTCAAACAGGTAAGTTACACAAATAAATCAACAAAGGTGATACCGATGCAGCTCTCAATCAAATCGCGCTTGATCTACACCATCGCCTTTCTGGCTTTGTTGCTGATCGGCATTGGCGCTCTGGGCATTTACAGCCTGAATAAAACGAATAATTCGATCAAAACCGTCTACGAAGACCGGGTGATTCCACTGCAACAGCTTAAAATCATCGCCGACGCGTACGCCGTCAGCGTGATTGATGCCGTCAACAAAGCCAATGCCGGGCTGGTTGACGCCGAAACCACGCTTAAGGAAGTATCCAGTGCCAATAGCCTGATCCACAGCGAATGGGATAAATATCAGTCCACCACACTCACCGCCGAAGAGCAGCAGCTCTCCAGTCATGCGCTAACGCTGTTTCAACATGCAGATGCCGAAATTGCCAAACTGGAAAGCTATTTGAAAAGCCGGCAAGGCAATATTCAAGGCGAGCTGATTGCCTTCGACGGCCCACTGTATGCCAGCATTGACCCCATCGGCGGGAAAATTGGCGAGCTGATTAATCTGCAGCTGGCGGTGGCCAAAACCGAATTTAATAACTCGCAAACCACCTTTGAATCAGTGCGCACGCTGTCGATTGGTCTGATCCTGCTGGGGCTGGCGCTGGCCGCGCTATCCGGTGTGCTACTGATTCGCGCCATCTCCAACCCGCTGTCACGCGCGGTAGCGATTGCACAGAATATCGCGCAGGGACGGCTGGATAATCAGATCGAGATTCATAGCCGCGATGAAACCGGCCAGCTGATGCTGGCCATGCAGCAGATGCAAAGTGCCATTGAAGACTTTGTCCGCGCCCAGCAAAGCATGGCCGGCCAGCATGCCGCCGGGATGATGAGCGCGCGGCTGGATGCTCGCCAGTATCCCGGCAAATTTGGCGAGATGGCTGCTCAGGTCAACACGCTGGTGGACGATCATATCCGTGTTATCGAGACCACGATTGACGTGATCGGCCAGTATTCGCAGGGCAATTTCACGCCGGATATGCCCGCCCTGCCCGGTGAAAAAGCCAAAATCACCCAGTCGATTGCCGAAGTTAAACGCGCCTTGATGGCCATCAGCAGCGACATCCAGCGGCTGGCCGAGGGCGGTGCCAACGGTGACTTTAGCCCGCGTTGCGATGCCAGCCAGTATCAATTCATGTTCAAAGCCATGCTGGAAAACCTCAATCAGCTGATTATCACTTGCGATGTGGGTTTTAACGACGTGCTGCGCGTGTCCGAAGCACTGGCACAAGGCGATTTAAGCCAGAGCATCAGCAAGGATTACCCTGGCCTATTTGGCCGCACCAAAACCGGCGTCAACGCCACGGTGGGCGCACTCAATACGATTATTAATGAAGTCAACGCCATGGTCAGCGCGGCCGCCGAGCGCGGCGACTTCAGTACGCGGCTCAATACTGCCGACAAAAAAGGCTTTTCGCTCAGTCTGGCCGAGCGGCTGAATGAATTGTCCCGCATTACCGACACCGGCCTGCGCGACGTGATGCGCGTCGCGCAGGCGCTGGCCGATGGCGATCTGACACAGAAAATCACCCAGTACTATCCGGGGCTGTTTGGCGAAACCAGCGATGCGGTCAATACCACGGTGGACAATCTGCAGCATCTGGTGGGCGAGATTCAGCAGGCCGGCATTACGATCCAGCAAGCGGTGGGCGAAATCGCCCAAGGCAACGCCGATTTGTCGCGCCGCACCGAATCACAAGCCGCCAATCTGGAAGAAACCGCAGCCAGCACCGAGGAGCTGACCGGCACCGTGCGCCAGAACGCCGATAACGCTAAAGAAGCCAATCAGCTGGCGCATGCGTCGGCCCAAGTGACACAGGATGGCGGCGTAATGGTGCGGCAGGTCGTACAGACCATGGGCGCGATTCAGGAATCGTCGCGCAAGATTGTCGACATCATCGGCGTGATCGACAGCATTGCCTTCCAGACCAATATTCTGGCGCTGAATGCGGCGGTGGAAGCCGCGCGCGCTGGCGAGCAAGGCCGTGGCTTTGCCGTGGTGGCCTCCGAAGTACGCAATCTGGCGCAGCGCTCAGCCGTGGCCGCCAAAGAAATCAAGGTCTTGATCAGCGATTCGGTGGCGCAGGTTGACCACGGCAGCCAGCAAGCCAATCAGGCCGGCACGACGATGGCGCAAGTGGAATCGAGCATCGAACGCGTGCGCATTCTGATCGGCGAAATCGCTAACGCGTCCATCGAGCAAAGCGCGGGCATTGCGCAGGTGAATCAGGCGGTGACGCATATGGACGAAGTGACGCAGCAAAACGCCGCGCTGGTGGAAGAAGCCGCCGCCGCTGCCGAATCGCTGCAAGAGCAGGCCAAAGCGCTATCGGCGGCGGTGAGTGTCTTCAAACTGAGCGAGGCTACGCCCAGTGGTATTCAAGCCATTTTAAGCAAAGCAGCCCGACCGGATGCCGAAATGCCCCGATTGCTGGCGATGCAATAAATACCACCCAGTGGTATTTATCCATAAGCATTATTTATTAAAGTCTGCATCAATATACCCCTTGCCAACATCCCGGCAAGGGGTTTTTCTTTGCCCACCAGCTTTAGCCACTGCCAATGCCGCGCTCGGGGAAGATGACCGCCTGATGACCCTTTTTGCGACAAAGTGGTATTAAGCTATCTTGCATCTCGACTTACACCATCAAGGTATATCGCTACAGCACATATCTATCAATCGCTTCAAGCCCATACCCCGTGAGTATTGCTCGCCGTGTTAGCCAGCCTACAAGACTGGTCTGCATTAGGGAAATCCTCAAGTCTTGGCTGTATGACAAATGCAATAAGCTGCGCTCTCCCCATCACGCGATACTTATAAAACCGGCGCAAACGGTGCAATGGGGAATTTACCTTACCAAAAATGGATGGAGATCCTGAAATGAAATTCACACGCAGCTCATTGCTGGCGGCTGGCGCCCTTGCGTCCATGGCCATCGGCGCACACGCCAGCACGGTAGACCGGATTGTCGTCAAGCTCAAAGCATCGCCGATGATGCGCAGCATGAACGCCGAAGATCTGGGACAAACGCTCAAAGAAGCCGCCCAGGGCAAAGCACAGCACAGCTTTACCATGGCCGACGGCGAATCTCACGTTCTGCAGCTACCCAAAGGCCTGTCTGGCGCCGAGCTGAACGCTTATCTGCAAAAGCTGCAGGCATCAGGCCAGTTTGAAGCGGTTGAAGCCGACGTCTGGATGTACCCGATGGGCGTCACCCAGCCAACAGACAGCCTGTGGAATTCACTCTGGGGCATGCAGCAAGTAGTGCCGGGCAGCAGCTACGGTGCTGATTTTATCGGTGCGTGGGAATTTGCCACTGGCGAGGGCATCGTGGTGGGCGTGGTAGACACCGGCTCGGTACCGCATGCTGATCTGGGCCAGCTCAGCCCGTACAGCGGCAACTATGTCTCCGCGGGTTACACCTTTATCAGCGATTGCTACCGCGCCGCAACGTGCGACTGGACCACTGGCTCGCGCACAATCAAGCCGATTCCAAGCGGTCTGGATCAGGGCGATTGGTGCACCAGCAGCGATGTGAGCAACCAGATTTGCCAGCGTACCGGCAGCAGCTCTTTCCACGGCTCGCACGTAGCGGGCACGATTGCCGCGCTGGGCTACAACGGCGTTGGCGTAATCGGCGGCGCTTACAATGCCCGCATTCTGCCCGTGCGCGCACTGGGTAAAGGCGGCGGCTCTGCCGTTGATATTGCCGATGCCATCCGTTGGGCGGCCGGTGTTCACCCCAGCATTCCCAACCCGAATCCGGCCAAAGTCATCAATATGAGTCTGGGCGGCGGCTCCAGCACTTGCCCAAGCTTCTACCAGTCGGCCATCAACGACGCGAGCAATGCCGGTGCGATTGTGGTCGTGGCCGCAGGCAATGAAAACCAGGACGCCAGCAAAGTCTCGCCCGCCAATTGCGCCAATGTGATTACCGTGGCTGCCACGGGCAAAGCCGGTGAAAAAGCCAGCTATTCGAATTATGGCAGCAAAGTCACGCTGGCCGCACCGGGCGGCAATGGCAGCACACGCATTACCTCCACCGTGAATCTAAGCGCCGATCGCGTGGATTTGTCGGCCAATGGTGCGGGCTACAAAGGCATGAACGGCACATCAATGGCCACTCCCCATGTGGCCGCTGCAGTCGCGCTGATGCTCAGTGCCAACCCGAAACTGAAATATAACGACGTGGTCAGCCTGCTGCGCCAATCGGCCACGGCGTTCCCGACCTCTGGCGGCTGCAGCACCAGCAACTGCGGCTCGGGAATTCTGAATGCAGCAGCGGCTGTGCGTCTGGCTAAGCAATCAGCGGGCGACAACACCGAGCCCAATCCAACGCCCACGCCAGTGATCACCCCAACCCCGACGCCACCCGTAGTAACGCCAACGCCAGCCCCGGTTATTACTCCGACACCCGCACCAGTCACCGGCTGCCATGTCGCCTGGCTTGAAGGCAAAACCTTTGCCGCCGGTGATCTGGTGACCTACGCAGGCCGCAACTACCGCGCCACCAGCACGCACACCGCGCATATCGGTGCCAACTGGAACCCGAAATCAACGCCCACCCTATGGCAGGACATCGGCGCGTGTACCGGCGGGAATGCAACCCCTGCACCAACCAGCAGCCCGGTGATTACGCCCAAGCCAACGGCCACGCCAGTGATTACACCTGCCCCTACGCTGGCGCCAACACTGGCACCGACGGCGGCACCAAGCGCCAGCCCATCTTGCCCGGCCTGGTCGGCCAGCACGATTTACACGGCAGGCCAATGCGTCAGCTTCAACGGCCAGACCTTCGCCGCCAAATGGTGGACACGCGGCGAGCAGCCGGGCGCAGCCCAGTGGGGCCCTTGGGCACCGCAGGCTAATCCGGCAGTCAAACGCAAGTAATGCGGTGTATTTAACTCGCATTTAAACCCCAAGCCCCCGCTCTGGCGGGGGCCAGACTGTTTTGCCGGAGACATACCATGCTGAAAAACTGCATCGAATCGTTGAAAAAATTTGCTCTGCTGCTCAGTTGCTGCGCCATCAGCGCCTGCGTCACTGCGGGTAACAGCAATACACTCCCCGGCTCACCCAAAGCCGCCCTGATCGAACGCGTGATTGTGCAATTAAAATCGCCCACCGATCCGGCCAGCCAGATTACCCAGCTCGCCGAACGTTACCAGCTGGGCATGGCCTACGAGCGCGATATGGGCAGCCAATTTTATGTCGCCACGCTCAAACCAGCGCTCAGCAATGACCATCTGCAACCCTATCTGGCCCAAATCGCCCAGGACCCTGCGGTCGCCAGCATCGAAGCCGATCTGCCGATGCACACCATGCCCGTCCAGTAAGCGACAGCCATTACCCCGCCATCACGCAAAGGCGGCTGCGGGATTCAAATCATCAATTATGGGTATATTGCTACAGACCAATCAATCAATAATCTACAGCCGTATACCCATCAGAAATCCATCAAGCTCGACTACCTGATAAAGTCAGTTGAGCACATCCGCTTTGCCGTCGAGACACTAGCCCGAGACCAGCCGCGCGGATCAATCAACAGCCGCATCAGCCCAGCGTGCATATTGGCGCGTTTATTCAATCTTTTTCGTTTCCTGCTGCGTATGCTGCCCTTATCCGGTTTGAATATCCAAGGTGGCAAAGTGGCGAAAACCATTCTCATCACAGGCGGAACGCGAGGCATAGGGCGTGCGTTGGCCGAGCAATATCTGGCACGGGGCTTTGCAGTGATCGCAACAGGCAGCACCCCACGCAGCGTCGATCAAGCCCGCACGGCACTGCCACAGATTGACTGGCAGGTTTGCGATTTGCGCGAGCAGGCCGATCTGGCCGCCTTGTGCCAGCATATTGGTCGGCGAGCGCTGGATCGGGTGGTGCACAATGCAGGGGTTCAGCAGGCGCGCAACTGGTTCTCGCCCGGGGGCGAAGCGATCAGTATTGAAGACGAAACCCGAATCAACTTTACTGCGCCGGTTTTGCTGACCCGGGCGCTATTCGACAATGTGCATAGCGCACATGGGCGCTGGATTTTTATCACGTCAGGGCTGGCAATCGCCCCCAAACAAAGCGCGGCAGTGTACTGCGCCAACAAGGCGGCGCTGCGCGTTTTTTGCAAATCACTCAACGGGCAAATCGCGGTGACCGGCAGCCCAATCAAAGTGTGCGAAGCGATTCTGCCACTGGTTGATACGGCCATGACGCAAGGCAGAGGGCGGGGCAAAATCAGCCCGGAGCAGGCGGCCGCAGAAATCATTCGCGGCGCAGAGCGTGGCCTGGCCGAAATTTACGTCGGCAAAGTCCGCTGGCTGATGCGCTTGCGAGCGTTCTGGCCTAATGGGGCTGAAAATCTGATGATCAGGCACTAAACCGGACATGCGCAAACAGCGCCATCAGGGCTCGCGACTATTGGCCTGGCTAGAACAGCATGGACGGCATCCGGCGGCGATTCCGGCACTGGCCGCGCTTTCGGTTGGCGACTACTTTTTTCCGGCCTTGCCAGGCCAAAGCTCGGTGATCGTGCTCAGTCTCTTGCAGGCTAGGCGACAAACTGCGATTGTGCTGGCCTTCGCCATCGCCGCAGCAATCGGTGCGATACTCCTGATTGCGCTCAGCAGCGGTGTGCTCGCCATGCTTGCGCAACTGCCACTTAGCCTGCCCGCCACCCCGCTCTGGCTCACTGGGCAACAGCTGCTGCAAACACATGGCATACTGGCGCTGGCCGTACTCTCGATCTGGCCCGCGCCACCTCGCAGCCTGATTGTGCTGGGAGTGATGTCGGGGCTGAACGAGGCGGCCATCGTGCTCGCGGTGTTGATCGGCAAACTGATCTGGTTTAGTGCGCTCACCACGCTGATCATCAAAGCCCCTGCCCGCCTGCTGCGTCTGCCATTCGTGGGAAAAAAGCTGGCACGATGGATTGCCAACCCTGATACCCGGATCGAACAATGACTGCCCCCGCCGCCATGCAGGCTGATTTTGCCAGCCGCACCATGTTGCAGATTATTAGCGCGGGGCTTGATTTGTTGACGCTGCCTGCCTCAATCCCGCTGGGCCGTGCGACCCACGAGCGGATTCCCCTCGCGAGCAAGCAGGCCTTACTGCAGCAAATCCACCGTGATTACGGTTTGCCTGCCCTGCTGCGCGTGGGCGCAGGCGTGAAGCAGCTGGCTAACTCACCGATCGGCATCGCTCTATTGCAGGGCAGTACGCCCGAAACCTTGTTGGGCAAATGGCAGCGCCTCGAAAAATACGTCCACAGCCGGCATTACACCCGTTGCGAGTTAAGTCATCAGCAAGCCTGGATTAGCCATCACGCCCGCAGCGGACCACCGCCGAGTCTGGAAGAAGATTTGCTGATTCTCGGTGTGCTGTGCGCGCTACTACACCAGCTAGGCCTGCGTGAAATTCGGCTGAGCACCAGCGGGCAAGCTGATCAGGCGGTGTATGTGTATCCAGCGCAGACGGTCAATGCCTCCGCCCTGGTGGCGAGCGCCAACTGGTATCTACACTGGACGACGGGCTGCATCCAGCCCGAAGCAGCAGATGCAAGGCCTGCTCAGGCGCAGTCGGTGATCGAACGCACCAAGGCGATCATGCGCCAACTGGGCTTGCTCAATCTGACACTGGGCCAGGTGGCGCAAGCGCAGGGGCTGTCCTCGCGTTCGCTCCAGCGTCAGCTGCAGCACAGCGGCGCTGATTTTTCCTCGCTACTGCAAAGCGTTCGCGTTCAGGCCGCCAGTGAGCTGCTGCTTGCATCGACGACCATCAGTACCGCCGAAATCGGTTTTGTGTGCGGCTTTGCCGATCAGGCGCATTTTTCCCGGCTATTCAAACAATGGGCCGGCATGACACCCGGTGAATTTCGCCAATTCAAAACCCCATCCGCCACGGGGCAGCACTAAACCAAATCGAAGCGGATTACTCAGAGGGTATTACCTTGTTAGTCGCAATCATAATGGCACACAGCAAGATACCACCCCCACCTATCCATTGCCAGAATGACAGGTGCTCGCCCAGAATCAGCGCGGCCAGCAGCACGCTGACCACCGGCTCCAGCGTAGACAGCGTTGAGGCTTCGCTGGCGGATAGATAATCGAGCCCGGCCAAAAAGGCAAAAATCGCCACCACGGTGGAAACCAGCGCAATGGCCAGACAGGCCAGCCAGCTGTTGGCGCTAACCGGCCAGCTTGGGCTATGCCAGAGCGTCGTCAGCCACAAGCTGGCCGCTGCCGAGATCATCACCACCGTCGCTGCTGGCAAAGCCCCGGCGATGGGGGTCAGGCGGCTGCCGAGCAGAATGTAGCCCGAATAAATCAGCGCCGCGAGCAAACCAAACATCACACCCAGCGCCTGCCCGCCTGCCGGGCCAATCGTCAGCAGCAGGCTGACCGAGGCCAGCACCAGCGCAACAATTGTGCGGCGTGAGAGTTTTTCTTTCAGCCACCATGCACACACCAGCGTTACCAGCACCGGATAGACATACAGCAGCAAAGCCGCCAGCGCAGCCGAGCCATATTGCAGCGCCGAAAAATAACAAAAAGCCTGGCCGACATAACCCAAGCCGCCCATCGCCATCAAACCGAGCAACACCCGCCCGCGCGGCCATGGCACACGGCGCAGCAACATCACCGCCGCCATCACCAGCGCCGCCACGCTAAAGCGGATCAGCAGCAAGCCCTGGGTATTAACTCCGCCAGCCCCATCTTCGCCCAAAGCCCAGACGCCAAAAATCGGCATCCAGCCAAAGGCGATAGCAGAAATCACAATCAGCAAGAGGCCGGTACGGCGCTGTGCAGTCATTATTTACACTCTCTCGCGCAGTAGATAATCAATCGCCGCCACAATGGTGGCCAGCTGGGCGCGATTGCATTGCTCCGGCGTGGCCTGCGGGCTATCGGGATAAACCTCGGTGGTCGTGACATAGCGGGCAGCGCTCATCCCGCCACACAGCCCCAATTGACGCTTGGGATAGTTGATCACGCCATGCTGCTGCAGCGGCTCACCAATCAGGCAGCCGTGCTCGTCAGGCTGCGCAATCGGCGTGACCTGCGCAACGGCCTGAATCAGCGCGCGCTGAAATTGCGGCTCGGCGCGCTCGGTGTCGCCCACCAGATAAAATCCGTCCGGAATCTCATGCCAGTCAAACGCCACACCGTCCCGCGCGGCCTTGGCCGGGCCAAACTCGCTATTATCGGTATCGGTGGTCTCGTGCAGATCAATATGCAGATCAACGTGTGGCGCATACTCGGCCACACAAGCCATCGCCGCAGCCGCCTCCTGCGCCGGGCTGGCGGAATAGAAATGCCGGTTTGGATCGAGCGTCAGCGGATTCCAGCGATTAATGGTTTCATAAGCCCACGGGCTGATGCACGGCAGCACCAGCAGATTAAGCCGCTCGCTGCAGGCCTCAAAAGCCTCGGCAATAAATTGCAAAGCGCCATGGACGCCGCTAGTCTCGTACCCATGAACGCCACCGGTAATCAACGCAGTTGGGCGCTGGGGCTGCCACACGCGGCTGCGCACCGCAAACAATGGATAGCGCGGCAAACCCAGGCTTTGATAATCCAGCTCGCCATATTGCACCAGCACCCCAGCTGTGGGCATGCTCGCTTGCAAACGCGAAACAACCTCATCCGCGTAGCTGCGCCGAATCTGCTGACGGCTCAACCACTGCGCCTGCTCGGCTGCCGACCAGGGTTGAGCGGGTATACCAATCGGATAAAGAGTGTGTGGCTGCATCATGCCCCCGGAAAAGAAAGGCCACTATATCACTGCAAAGTCCGGCAACGGGATTGGTGAAACTCCGTGTCATCGCAATAGGTCGGCACCCGCAAAACAATAAACCCCACGCATTGCATGGGGTATATGGCTAAAGCAAAGTTCAATCAATGACTACAGGTAAATACCTTCTAGGCGTTCCAGTTCACCCAGCCAAAATGCCAGGTGGCCAGTACGATCAGGCCAAAGGCGATGCGATACCAGGCAAATACGACAAAGGTATGGGTTGAGATAAAGCGGATCAGCGCGCGAATGGCGATAAAGGCAAAGATGAACGACGAGACAAAGCCGACGGCAAAGATGCCGATGTCGGCGCTGTCGAGCACGTGGCGGTGCTTGATCAGGCTGTAAATCGACGCAGCACCCAGCGTAGGGATGCCCAGAAAGAAGGAAAATTCGGTGGCCGCCTTGCGCGAGAGCCCCAGAAACATGCCGCCGATAATAGTCGCGCCAGAGCGGCTAGTGCCGGGGATCAACGCCAGACACTGGCACAGCCCGACTTTCAGCGCGTCTTTCAAGCTCAGATCGTCCACCGTTTCCACGCTCACCGTGTGCTGGCGTTTTTCCGCCCACAGAATAATCAGGCCCCCGACGATAAAGGCAATCGAAACCGCAATCGGGTTAAACAACACGGCCTTGATGTGCTCGGAAAACAGCTTGCCCAAGATCGCGGCCGGAATAAAGGCGATGACGATGCCTAGCAGCAAATTGCGCTCGCTACCCGCGTGGCTGACGCCTTGAAAAGTACGGCCGATTTTGGCGCGGTATTCCCAGACTACCGCCAGCATGGCGCCGAGCTGGATAAAGATTTCGTAGACATTGCGCTTGTCTTTGGAGAGAAAATTGAGCAGATCGCCCGTGAGAATCAGATGGCCAGTGGATGAGATAGGCAAAAACTCGGTAATCCCTTCGACCAGACCCATGATCAGGGAGTGAAATAACAGAATCGGATCCATGTCTTGCCCGTGCAGTGATTGTCAATGGTGCGCGATTATAGTCGCAAGCGCGGTCAAATGTGGCGGGCCGGGCTCACATTTATCCTTGCTGCTCTCCGCCCGGAGATCCGGTACTGGAGGCCGTCATCAACCCGGGGGGAAGATGTGAATATTTACACTAGGGCTTGGGAACCACGGGGCACACCCCCACTCTGATTTCATGTGTGCAATGCAAGTGTGCATTTTGCTCATCTCCTCCCTGTTGACCGGGCGCCTTTTGCAAAATCGGCGCCCGTTTTTTTGCCCGGAATTAAGGTCTGAGTCGGCAAGTAAAAGCAGAGGATAGGATCTGCTGGCGCTAGTTTGATGATCGGCAGGTGCGCCTTGTGCTGTCCATCAACGCACAATCAGGATATTGCCCCTAAAGATGGGTATATCGCCACAAGCAACATTAAGCAATACCTGCATGGCAATACCCCAGATTCACGAGTAAATCACTGGTCCAGATACAGACTTAATCACTTCTTTTGATGATGGCGCAGCAGATTGGCCAAGGCGGCTTTCAGCTCGGGATCATCAACTTGGGTTTGCAGCTGGCCAAACGCGGCTTTGGCGGGTTCAGTCATGCGTAAGGTCTTGGTTTGCATCGGATTTCCCTGTTGCAGCGCTACTTGCACCTTGGCGCGGATTGCGGTAGCGTGCACTCCAGCTTGACCCAGCGCAGCCAATATCGCAGGCTCGGCCTGCCGCAAACGCGTTGCCGCTGCGCTACCGGGCACTGCCACCAGCAAGGTACTGCCTGACCAAGCCGTGCCCTGGCACACCCGGGCTAATTCCGGCGCAACGGCCGAGCGGACAATCTGCAGCAAATGATTGAGTTGATCGAGCTGTTTGACCAGCCGCTTGAGCTGGTAATCGCCTTCAACCAGTTGCGAAAAATTAGCGTTTTTAGTCATTTCAAAGGATTCCAATGAATATCATTGTGGTCTCGCATCGGCTGGACAAAGCCATTTCATTGGGCCCGCGCGAGCTGGGTGCTTTAAGTCTGGCCATCACCGTACTGATTGGTGCCGCCGCCTTTGGTCTGGGCATGCTGTTTGCGCCCAACCGGGTAGAGCCATTGCTGCGCCTGATGCCCGGCCAGCACGCGCGGCAAAACGAAATTGATGCGCTGGCCGTCAAGGTGGGTGAGCTGCAAGCCAAGCTGACGCGTCTGGATAGTCTGGCCAATCGCGTGGGCGATAAAACCGGTATCGACATCCAGCCTTTCCTGAGCAAAAACCCCGCACCACAAGGCGGTCTGGCGCACGATGGCCAACCGTTTGCCATCTCGGGCCTGCGCAATCTGCTGCAAGATACCGACGCCAAAATGGCGGCGATGATCGATCAGCTTACTCTGGCCGAGGCCATCCTGATTGCCCCGGATGCCAGCTATCTGCCACGCCGCTCGCCGCTCTCCATTGCACCGCAATCATCCAGCTTTGGCTGGCGCGTTGATCCGTTTCGCGGCACACAGGTGTTCCATGAAGGCATCGATTATCAGGGCGATACCGGCACGCCAATTGTAGCCGCCGCCACAGGTAAGGTCGTCTATGCAGCTTACCATCCCCAATATGGTAATATGGTCGAGCTTGATCATGGTAAAGATTTGACCAGCCGTTACGCCCACGCCAGCCAGTTGCTGGTCAAAACCGGAGACACGGTGCAGGCAGGGCAGAAAGTCGCGTTGCTAGGCAGTACCGGGCGCTCGACAGGGCCTCATCTGCATTTTGAAATCCGCTATCGCGGTGTGGCGCAGAACCCCATGCGCTTTATTGATGCAGGTCAATCAAACTATGCTCAGGCCACTAAATAAGCCTTGAAATTAGGCAGGGTGGAGCCAACTAAGGCCAGTCAGCCCGAAAACGGGCTTAGGCCTTTGTCTATTTATAAAAACTGAGCCTCATCGAGGCCGTCACGTGGTAGCAATATGATCTCGAATCTGCTGAAAAAAGTATTTGGAAGCCGTAACGACCGTTTGTTGAAACAATACGGTGCCATCGTCAAGCAGATTAATGCGCTAGAGCCGAGCATTTCGGCCTTGTCTGATGCTGATCTACGTGGCAAAACCGATGAATTCAAAGCCCGCCTGGAAAAAGGCGAGACTTTAGATCAGATTCTGCCTGAAGCTTTTGCCGTGTGTCGCGAAGGCGGCAAGCGCGCTTTGGGCATGCGTCACTTTGACGTGCAGCTGATCGGTGGTCTGGTTCACCATCAGGGCAAAATTTCCGAAATGCGTACCGGTGAAGGTAAAACACTGGTTGCAACGCTGGCCGCCTACCTCAATGCCCTCACTGGCAAGGGCGTGCATGTGATCACCGTGAATGATTACCTGGCGCAACGCGATGCGGCGCAAATGGGTAAATTGTTCAATTTTCTCGGCCTCACTTGCGGCGTGAATCTGGGCCAGATGGCGCACGAAGACAAAAAGGCCGCCTACGCCTGCGATATTACTTACGGCACCAATAACGAATTCGGCTTTGACTATCTGCGCGACAATATGGTGTTCAGCGTGGAAGAGCGCGTACAGCGCGGCATGAATTTTGCCATCGTCGACGAGGTAGACTCGATCCTGATCGATGAAGCGCGTACTCCGCTGATCATTTCCGGCCCGGCTGATGACAATACCGATCTGTATCTGGCCATGAACGGCATCCCAGGCCAGTTGACGCGTCAAGCCACCGAAGAAGGCGAAGGCGATTACTGGGTCGATGAAAAAGCCCATACCGTGATGCTGTCTGAAGCAGGTCATGAACGGGTAGAGCAAATCCTGACCCAGATGGGTCTGCTGCCTGAAGGCGATAGCCTGTATGCGGCCAGCCATATCAGCCTGATCCATCACCTGAACGCCGCCTTGCGTGCCCACGCGCTGTTTGTCAAAGACCAGCACTATGTGGTGATGGACGGCGAAATCATTATCGTTGACGAACATACCGGCCGCCTGATGTCTGGCCGTCGCTGGTCCGAAGGCCTGCATCAGGCCGTCGAAGCCAAGGAAGGCGTGGAAATCCAGCAGGAAAACCAGACGCTGGCAACCATTACGCTGCAAAACTACTTCCGTATGTACAGCAAGCTGTCGGGCATGACCGGTACAGCAGATACCGAAGCCTACGAATTCCAGCAGATTTACGGCCTGGAAACGGTGATTATCCCCACCAACAAACCGATGTTGCGCGAAGATCGTCAGGATCAGGTATTCAAAACCGCTAACGAAAAATACAACGCCATCATCAAGGACATCAAAGCCTGCGTCGAGCGCGGCCAGCCTGCTCTGGTCGGCACCACCTCGATCGAGCAATCGGAATTGCTCTCCGGCATTCTGAACAAGGAAGGCATCGCACACAACGTACTGAATGCCAAACACCACGCCAAAGAGGCGCAAATCGTGGCGCAGGCCGGCAATATCGGTCAGGTCACGATTGCGACCAATATGGCCGGTCGCGGTACGGACATCGTACTGGGCGGCAGTATCGAGCGCGACATCAAGGATATTGAAGCCGACGAAGCGCTGGATGAAGCGGCCAAAGTGCTGAAAATCGCCCAGCTCAAAGCCGAATGGCAAGAGCGCCACGACAAGGTGCTGGCAGCGGGTGGTCTGCACATTATCGGTACCGAGCGCCATGATTCACGCCGGATCGACAATCAGCTGCGTGGCCGTTCAGGCCGTCAGGGCGACCCGGGCTCAAGCCGTTTCTACCTGTCACTGGAAGACACCTTGCTGCGCATTTTTGCCGGTGATCGCGTGGCCTTCGTGATGGACAAACTCAAAATGCCGGAAGGCGAGCCAATCGAAGCGGGCATGGTATCGCGCGCGATTGAATCGGCGCAGCGCAAAGTGGAAGGCCGCAACTTCGACATGCGTAAACAGCTGCTGGAATACGATGATGTTGCCAACGAGCAGCGCAAAGCCATCTACAGCCAGCGCAATGAAATTCTTGAAAGCGCCGAAGTGGCGTCAACGATTGCCGCGATGCGCGACAGCTTTGTGGCTGATCTGTTCGACCAGTTCATTCCACCTGATTCAATGGAAGAGCAATGGGATGCCGAAGGCCTTGAGCGCGCACTGAACGAATTGCATGTGGGCGTGAATGTCAGCGAATGGGTGCAAAACGAGAAATCCCTCAGCATTGCCGACATGAAAGCGCGCGTTGTTGCGGCTGCGAAAGCCGCTTACGACGCCAAGGTTGAACAGGCTTCCGAAACCAACTTCCGCAATTTCGAGCGCTCGGTATTGCTGCAGCACGTTGACCAATACTGGCGCGAACACCTGTCAGCACTGGATCATTTGCGTCAGGGCATCCATCTGCGCGGCTACGCACAGAAAAACCCGAAACAGGAATACAAACGCGAAGCGTTTGAATTGTTCTCTGCGCTGCTTGATCAGATCAAGCGCAATGTGCTGCAAATTGTAATGACCGTCCAGATCCGTGGCCCGGAAGACGTACAGCCGGTTGAGCAGCACGAAATTGCAGAATCGGACATGCAATTCACGCACGCAGACATCGAAGCCGTACTGGCCAGCGGTGATGAAGAAAAAATCCGCGAAATGCTAATGGCGGCCATGCAGCAGGAAGGTGGCCCGAAAATCCAGTTTAGCGGTGTTGGCCGGAATGACCCTTGCCCTTGCGGTTCAGGCAAAAAATACAAACAGTGCCACGGCCAATTGACTTAATTGTTGAGTTGTCCACGACGAAGCACCCGTTAAGACGGGTGCTTTTTTTTACCTTAATGATTGGAGCTGCTATAGGCAGTGACTCTGGTTTGGCGAAGCCGAAAACCATCCACTGGCATACCCCAACCATATATTGCCCTTAAATAAAACCTTGGCTGTGCCTTCATAAGAATACCAATTAGCACAGCAATACACGTGACTCAAAACCATTAGCCACATTCCGTTAGAAAATATATAAATCGCTGCCGTGCGAAAACATCAAGCCGCCCAACCTAATCTCGAACCATATCTGTTCCTTTATTCCGACATCGCTCTAATTCTCAACTCAGCAGTAATAATAGGTATTCTCACTTACTTGTTTTCATCAATTTCAATGCTAAAGTCAGTGAATTTGTGCCCCTGAGATTGGATCCATGACTAGATTCATCTACCTACTTATCTGCATGCTGGGATTTGCAAAACCAATCCATGCCCAAAGTTATCGTCTAGCCGAGTTCCAAGGCATCAGCATGGAAAGCATGCGCTATTTTACCCTACTCGCTAACGCAACCCTCAGTCCGATGGATAAAGCCGTACTTACAACGCCAATGTCACCAGAGCGAATGATGCTCGAAACTTCAAAGCCAAATGGCTTGAGCCAGTTCATGATCTGGAGCTGCTCCTTAAATACGATGGCATTAATTGGGCTCAAGCGAATTGATATCCCGCTGGATCGGGGCATGTCCGGCTACTGGGTATTAGCGGCGAACAAAGCTAGGCAAGCTGATTTAGCAAAAGTAAATTCGATTGCGCAACTTAAAAACTGGCGCCTAAGTACTGGATTTCCACAAAACAATCCCAATCCTTTGTTTGGAGAACTGCAGCTTAGCTATGCCCCAACAGTCCAGCACGCACTGGAAATGACCGCCAAAGGGCGACTAGATGGTGTATTGCTGCAGGCAAGAATGGCCGAGTCACTCCGAACACGTTTGCCCGTAGGCGTTGAACTGGATCAGCGGCTCATGATTTCACGCCACACAGCCCTATGTTTTTATGTTCAGCAAAGTGAATTGAAATTGATCGACAAGCTACAGAACGGCCTTGATCGCATTATCAAGAACGGCATCGCCCTTCGTTTATCTGAGCAAGAAGGCCTCACCCAAGCCATCAAATCACTTGCTCTCGATAAACGGCAGAACATCACCACTCAAGCGACACCAAACTGGAATGGAGATGCTAGCCGGAAAAAATATCCCGGCTGGTTATTAAATGTCGGGCAACAGTAATATCTAAGTGGCAGGATTTTCAGCCGCCCCCTCGACCATTTCAACTTCAGGCACTTCATGGGCCTCCAGCGATAAATGATCCAACCCGCTGCTGTGCTCTTCCTTGCGGTGATGCTGGCTGTTGAGCTTGATCTTTAGCCGCAATTCATTGAGCGAGTCGGCATTTTTCAGCGCTTCTTCCATGCTGATTTTGCCCGCTTCGTAGAGATCAAACAGCGCCATATCGAAGGTCTGCATACCCAGCTCTTTCGATTTTTGCATCGCGGTTTTCACGCCGCCGACATCGCCTTTGAAAATCATATCGGCCACCAGCGGCGTATTGAGCAGAATCTCGATTGCCGCGCAGCGCCCTTTGCCATCCGAGGTGGGCACCAGCCGTTGCGAGATAATACCGCGCATATTGAGCGACAAATCCATATACAACTGCGGGTGGCGCTCTTCGGGGAAGAAATTCACAATCCGCTCCAGCGCCTGATTCGAGCTATTGGCGTGCAGCGTGCCCATGCACAAATGGCCGGTTTCGGCGAAGTTCATCGCGTATTCCATCGTTTCACGGTCACGAATCTCGCCGATCAAAATCACATCGGGCGCTTGGCGCAGCGTATTTTTCAGCGCAGCAAACCAGCCCTTGGTATCGCGCCCGACTTCGCGGTGCGTCACCAGACAGTTTTTGTTTTTGTGTAGATACTCGACCGGATCTTCGATCGTAATGATATGACCGTGGCTGTGCTCGTTGCGGTAATCGATCATCGCGGCCATCGTCGTTGATTTGCCCGAACCGGTGCCGCCGACCAGCAGCACCAACCCGCGCTTGCTCATCATCACTTCTTTTAATACTTTCGGCAGCCCCATTTCATCGAAATTAGGAATCTTGCTGGTGATGGTACGCAACACCATGCCAACTTTTTCCTGCTGCATAAACACATTGACGCGAAAGCGCCCGATGCCTTCGGGGCTGATCGCGAAATTGCATTCGAACTCTTCGTCAAATTCGGCCTTCTGATCGGGCCGCATAATCGCGTAGGCCAGCGCGCGCGTCGCGACGGCATTGAGTTTTTGCTGCCCCACCGGCGTCATTTTGCCGTTAATTTTCAGCGCCGGCGGGAAGTCATCGGCGATAAACAGATCGGATGCCTTGTGTTGAATCATCATGCGCAATAGGTCGTGCATGGTTTTTAGTGCTTGTTCTGCGTTCATAGCGTGCCCTCCTGTATGAACAGGATATAGACTGTGCGCCAAATGCTGGCGAGCCCGATGGATGGATGGCAGTTTTTACAACAATCGAGGGCCTGTTGACGTTTGGTTTGCAGATCGCGTTTGTGCTGATTCTGAGCTGAAACAAGGCGCGAAAACCGCCGCATAGTCACTCTATGCAAAGTTTTTGCAACGCAGGGTCAGCTCAAAAGCAGCCAAACCCTTCGGGCAGAGCGGTTTTTTTCGATGATGCAGCGTTGTAGACCGCTGACATAGATGACTATGCGGCGCGATCTACGCCTTGTCTCATCGAAAAACTCGCGCCAGCGCGACAGCAAACCAAACGTCAACAGACCCTAGACGACTGGTCTAGTTTTGTTTATGATCCCTAATATGACGATCGAACACCAATCCATGCGCCAGCACATTCTGGACGTGGCCAAACCCATCATCCTCGGCAAGGGTTTTTCTGCTGTAGGCCTCAATGAGATTTTGACTGCCGCCAATGTGCCCAAAGGCTCGTTTTATCATTATTTCAAATCCAAAGAAGCTTTTGGTGCGGCGCTGCTTGACGCGTATTTCGACGACTATTTCACCCGGCTGGAAAGCATGTTGGCACCCAACGGCAGCGATGCGGCGAGCCGGATGGTGGCCTACTGGACGCGCTGGCTGGAAACCCAGGCCGGCGATTGCTGCGAAGAAAAATGTCTCACCGTCAAACTGGCGGGTGAAGTATCGGATTTGTCCGAAGCGATGCGCGACAGCCTGCGCTGTGGCACCGATCAATTGATCGCGCGTCTGGCGCAATGCATCAACGAAGGCATTGCCGATGGTTCCCTGTCACCCGATCTGGTTGCCGCTCAAGTGGCTGAAACGCTGTACCAGATGTGGCTGGGCGCCACCTTGCTCGCCAAAGTGCGCCGCGACAATAGCTCGCTGGCGTGTGCGATGGACAGCACGCTGAAGCTTTTGCAATTAGCAGCACCGTAATCAACACAGATCGCTCACCGCAGAGCGATCTATTTTTTATTTAAAAAGTAGCCGACTGGTCTAATAAAGGAAATCCCTGATGTTTAATTTTGAATTTCACAACCCGACCAAAATCGTTTTTGGCGCAGACACCATTGCCAAGCTTGATCAACTCGTTCCCGCCAACGCCCGCGTGCTGATCTTGCTGGGCGGAGAAAGTGCGCGTAAAAACGGCACGCTCGCCGAAGTGCGCGCCGCGCTGGGCGCACGCGAAGTGCAGGAATTCAATGGCATTGAGCCCAACCCGAGCTACGAAACCCTAATGCAAGCGGTTGAGCTGATTCGCCGCGAAAAGCTCGACTATCTGCTGGCAGTGGGTGGCGGCTCGGTGATTGACGGCACCAAATTTGTCGCCGCCGCGGTGCCATTTGCTGGCGAGCCGTGGGATATTATGCTCAGCTATGGTCAGCAGGTCAGCGCCGCGCTGCCTTTCGGTACGGTACTCACCCTGCCCGCCACCGGCTCGGAAATGAATAGCGGCTCGGTCATTACCCGCAAAGCCACGCACAGCAAGCTGGCATTTATGAGCCCGCATGTTTTCCCGCAATTCTCGATTCTGGACCCGAACAAAACGCTCACATTGCCAACGCGCCAGATCGCCAACGGCGTGGTCGATGCCTTTGTGCACATCATCGAGCAATACCTCACCTACCCGGCCAATGGCATGGTGCAAGACCGTTTTGCCGAAGGCCTGCTGCTATCGTTGATCGAGCTGGGGCCCAAAGTGCTCGCCACGCCAAATGATTATGATTTGCGCGCCAATCTGATGTGGATTGCCACGCAGGCGCTCAATGGCCTGATCGGCGCAGGTGTGCCGCAAGATTGGTCTACGCATATGATCGGCCATGAACTCACCGCGCTGTATGACATCGACCACGCGCGCACGCTGGCCATCGTGTTGCCAGCCAGCCTCGCCGTTCGCCGCGCCAGCAAACACGCCAAATTGCTGCAATACGCCGAGCGCGTCTGGGGCCTGCATGAAGGTAGCGACGAGCAACGCATCGACGCGGCGATTGCCAAAACCGCAGAGTTCTTTGAGGCCATGGGGATCAAAACCAAGCTGGCCGATTACAAACTGGGCAGCGAAGCCGTTGACGCCGTTGTCGCCCAGCTGGGAAAACACGGTATGAGTGCGCTGGGCGAGCAGGGCGATGTCACTCCCGCCATCAGCCGCCAAATCCTGAACACCGCTCTGTAATATTGCCCAGCGGCAAGGCCGCCGTCGATTGTGGCCACCGCTCGCAGCCCCCACCCAAGCCGCCTCCAACGAGGCGGCTTTATACCGTCAGCGGTATATCTCTGCATATCAATCTAGGCAATACCTGCACGGAAATACCCCACGATCACATTTAATTACCCAGCTATTTTACTAACAGCGCTTGCAAACCAATCCCGATGAACATATAGTGTGCTACATAACTAATACACAAACACAGATCATGGCCGACTGGAATAATCAAGCGCCGATTTATCTGCAGCTCGCCGACCGCTTGAGCCAGGCGCTGCTCGATGGCGCGCCGCCCGAAGGTGAAGCGATGCCGTCAGTGCGGGTGCTGGCCGCCGAATATGGCCTCAACCCGCTCACCGTCAACCGCGCGCTGCAATCAATGGTCGACGCGGGGCTACTGGAAAGCCGGCGTGGGCTGGGCATGTTTGTGCTACCTCAAGCCAGCGAGCGGCTGCGCGCGTTTGAGCGCGAGCGATTTTTAAACACCGAGTGGCCAGCACTGGCCGCCAAATTACAGCGACTGGGCATCACCCCAGCCGATCTTATCTGGCCGACGAAGGACGATGCAGCATGAATCAACTAGTCAACATCGACAATCTATCCGTCTCGTACGGGGCGAAAACCGCAGTCAACAACGTGAGCTTTGCACTGCCCACCGGTCGCATTATTGGCCTGTTGGGTAGCAATGGCGCGGGCAAGACCAGCCTGATGCAAGCGATGATGGGGCTGATTCCGTTTCGCGGCCAGATCAATATTCTGGGCTTTGACCCGCGCACCCAGCGCGATGCGATGCTGCAGCACGTGTGCTACATCCCCGACGTCGCGATCTTGCCGCCGTGGATTGAAGTGCAGCAATTGCTGCAATTAATGAGCGGCCTGCACCCAAAATTTGATCGCGAGCTAGCGCTGCAAAAATTGGCGCGCACGACGATCAAGCTCGACTCCAAGGTGAAACAACTGTCGCGCGGCATGATTGTGCAGCTGCATTTGGCCATCATCAGCGCAATTGATGCGCAGCTAATGATTTTGGACGAGCCAACGCTCGGGCTCGATATTCCGGCGCGCAAGGCGTTTTACGACATGCTGATCAGCGACTGGTGCAATGAGACGCGCACGGTGCTAATCGCCACGCACCAGATCGACGAAATCGAAAATCTGCTCTCGGACGTGATGATGATTAACGACGGCGCGCTGGTCTTGCACGATCAATTGTGCAATCTGGAAGATCGTTATATCGGCCTGCGTTATGGCAGTGAACACAGTGCGGCGATCGCCACCGCAGCGCCGCTGCATTGCTTTCGGCAAATGGGCGGCGAATGCGCCATTTTCGCCGCGCCCTTCCCGTCTGAACTTGCACAATTCGGCCAAACCTTCCGCGTTGAACTCGCCGATTTATTTGTCGCCCTAAGCCAAGGAGAGCGCCATGCAACAGTTTAAAACCCTCATGCTGCGCGAATGGATGCAGCACCGCAAATCATGGCTGATCCTCGGCCTGTGGACGCCGGTGATTGCGTGGGCGCTGCTGTATCTGCTGCTGTTTTACCAAGGGCTGCCGCAATTTAATGACGCAACAATGTCGGATACCACCAAAATCGCCAGCTTTGGGATCAATGCGCAATCAGGCTTTGTCTTTTTTCTGGCGCTGATCGGTGTATTGCTCACCATCCCCGGCCTGCCACACCGCGACAAGGACGATAAATCACTGGCCTTCTGGCGCTCGCTCCCGCTAGATGATCGCGCCGCCGTCATCGCCCCGATGCTGATGAATGGCTTATTGCTGCCGCTAATGGCCATCATCACGGCGATAGTGCTGAATTTCTTGTTATCAGCCCCGCTATGGATGGCCAGCGCCAACGCCGAACTCCTGAAAAACATGATGCTGGCACTACTCGGCGGCAGCTTGCAGGGCTTGCTCACCTTGTTGTGGTTTTCACCGCTGGTGTTGCTGCTGGCATTGGGCAATAGCGTGATTCGTCGCTGGGGCATGGCCATTGTGTTGATTGGCGGGCTGCTCTTTGAAATCGCCTTGATTCGCCTGAGCAATTACGCCACCGGCAGCAATTTTGTCGACATTTATTTTTCCGGCTTGTTTGGCATCATGACCCGTGTCGATTTTCTGGGCTTTCTGCACGCCAATGCCAACCTACCCGAACAAATCAGCATGCTGACCCGTTTTATCGCCAACCCGCAGTTTGCCGCCGCCATTATCGTCAGCGTACTCAGCCTCGTCGCACTGATCTGGCGTCGCAAAACCGGCCACACCGCTTAAATAAAGGAATCATGATGATCAAGACAAAATGGCTTTTCCCTGCTGCGGTGCTGGCTGTGCTCGCGCTGGGTGCCGCAACCGTACTCTACTCAAAACCCAACCCGCATTTTGTAATCAACGACGGCGCAGCCGCGTTTGAGTACGCTTTCCAGAACAAGGATGCAATTCTGCCCAGTGGGAAAATGGTTGAGGTATTGCTCAATCCCGATGTTAAACGTATCCAAAATGCCGGTCATGTGAACGTACGCCAGTACTGCTCTCGCAAAGCCAAAGGCAGCATAGAGCTGGACTCAGCGCTATTGGCGGTAATTGACCAGAACCTGTTAAAACAAGGGATCATCAAAACCCGGCAGGAAAATTTTAGCTCCAGAATGCCGGAAATCATTGTCCAGAGCGACCATGAAATTGAACAGGTCGATAATTCAGGCTCAGCCGCCATCAAAATTCAATGTTCAAGCATACTCGATTTGAAAGTACGCAATCTTGGCGCTGGACGCGTTGAAATTCTCACCCCGTTTATCCAATCCATTGCAATTGAGAACATGGGAGTTGGCGACGTTACGATTGCCGATGTTAACCGCGTCAAAATCGACAGCCGTGGCACCGGCAGCGTGACGGTGGGTGAGGCGGCCAAAGCCGATGTAACGCTCTATGGCGTGGGCACGGTCTCGTTTAAAAACGAGCCGGAGATGACATCCAGCATCAAGGGAATCGGCGTCATCAAAACCAAAGCGCCGCATCCTTATCAATAATCAATCAGGGTATATGGCTGCGGAACATATCAATCATAATCTTTAGCCGTATACCCTTCCAAAGCTACATCAAACCAACTAAAGCAAGCAGCAAGCCGGGGCGCTCTGGCCTATCTCACTGCCCTGCCCCATCATCGAATACCACGCGCTCAACCGTGAAGCCGTGCTGCTTGAGCAAGCTGGGCAATCCTGTTTTACCGACCATGTGCAAGCTGCCCACGGCGATAAACATCGTTTGCCCCTGGCGGTACTGCTGGGCGATGCGTTGGGCGATCACCACATTGCGATCATCATTGATCCGTTTCATCATCGCCCGATCCGCCGCGGTTTCAACGCACTGACACCACTGGCGATAATTTTCAAACACCGCCAGATCAGAGCGATTCCACACATCGACCATTTTCAACACCTGCGCTCGCCCCTGGCCTGACTCCAGCAAAGCCAGACCGGCTTCAAATTGCTCGGGCAGGATTTTATCGCTCTCGCCCAGCATGGCGCCCATTTGCTCTTTAGGGGTTTCCAGCGCAATCACGGGTTTATTGCTGCCCTGCGCCAGCCCCAGCAACACGATTTCACTACCAAACGCGGGCTCAATACCATCGTGGCGCGCGTCGGTCAGCATGATGCTGCTAAACAGCAAGGACGGATGCTGCTGGCCAATCAGCTCCAGCGGCAGGCAGTTTTTATTCAGCTGCGCTTTGAGCCGGGGCAGAAATTGCGCAGGAACACGGCCAGCACCACGCTTGGACAGCGCCATAATCTGCGTGATCGTCGCGGGGTCGGCCAGATTCAATTCCAGCGCAATCACATCACTCTGCTGCAAGGCCTGCCGGGTTTGCGGGCCGGGTAACATTCCCTCCAGCCGGTTGGCATGGATCGTGCCATACAACCAGGAATCCTGCCCCTGCTTGCTGATCTTCCACAAAAAGCCCCTATCCTTGGCGCTCTGCAGCAAAGCCGGCATGTGCTCCGGCGTAGGCAGCTCGGCAGCAGGCGGGCATTGGGCTTGGGTATAAGAACTTATAAAGACCAAGCACATAACTGTGCGTAAAAAAACCACCAGATTGTTGTTCATTACTCCATCCTGTCTACACGCCCGAAGCAAGACCATAGACGGTATTGCTTCGGAATTCAATATTATCAAGCTCCACAAGGGCATACCCATCAAAATAACCTCATTACTTCATTTTTATGACAAATACGTGAATGCAAATGGAACTAGTTCTCATAATCATTGTCATTATTACTATTGCCCTTTGCTGGCTTTAGACAGCGAGGGCATTTTTATTGAATGTCAAATGAACTAGTAAGGATATATAGAGCATGCATGCCACACCCAAGACCTACGCACTCCGCCCGCTGTCGGCGTTGATTTTTGCGGCTTTTATAAGCCCGGTTGTTTACGCTGAATACACTTTGCCAAGTATCGATGTGGTGGGCGATGAGCAAGGCGATATTGGCAAAATTCCAGGTTCAATCGCCGTGGTTAACCGGCAGGAAATCGACCGCATACAACCACAATCCACCGAAGACGTATTGAAAATAGTGGCCGGCATTTCGATTAAGCCTGAAGAAGAAAGTGCCATTGTGGCCAATATTGGCGTACGGGGATTAAGCGCGGGCGATTACTACAGCCTGATTCTAGAAGATGGCGTCCCTGTGGCGCCGGGGCTTTTTGTCGGCAACGGCCGTTATTACAATCCCCGCATTCAGCGCATGGACAGCATTGAAGTCCTCAAAGGAGGTGCATCGCTGCGCTATGGCCCCAGCACCATTGGCGGTGTCATCAATTACAAAACCAAAATGCCGCAAGAAGGCCTCTCGCTCAGTGGGCGCGTGGGCTCTTTTGGCTACAAAGAAGCCAATCTGGAAGCGGGTGTGAACGCCCAATCGGGCAATGCCATCGGTGGCATCTTCTACACCGAAGCGCACAGCGATGGTTTTCTGGATAAAGGCTTCAAAATGCGTGATCTGATGGTCAAAGGTGGCATCGCCATCGGTGATCAACAATGGTTGGCGCTCAAAGCCACCCATTACAATAATGACGCCAATATTTCTTATCGCGGCCATTTCCTAGATGCTTACCGCGCCAAAGCCGATTTCAATCCGGCGGCCGACGACTGGTTTTTAACACAACGTAACTCGCTGGATCTAAACCATATCTGGACAATCAGCGACCATATCACGCTCAAGAGCGTGTTGTACTGGAGCGAAATAAATCGGGACTACTGGCGCTATAACACGGTCTCTGGCGCCCCCACCAAACAAGTCAATGGCCTGACACAGTGGAACTACAGCAATACTCTGAACGGTAATAACCGCGCATTTGACCGCATCGGCGCAGAAACCCGACTCACCATCGCCCACGATAGCCTAGGCATCAGCCATGAAACCGAGCTGGGTCTGCGTTTAATGAAAGAAGAAATGCACGACCAGACCATTGCCGCTACCCGTGCCAACCCTCGCAGCGGCACGATCAGCAGTAACCGGATTGATAAAGCCAGCAGCATCGCTTTTTTTGCGCAAAATCGCTTTGCTCTGAGCCAGCAGCTGGCGATTACACCGGGCTTGCGCATTGAAAACTACACACAAAGCCGACTTGATCTGCGCCGCACACCAGCAAACGGTAATCGCGCCGAAACCCGCAATACCGAATATATTCCGGGCCTGGGTTTTACCTTCAATGCCACACCGACCATGCAGCTTTTTGGTGGCATACACAAAGCATTTGCCCCCGCGCTCAATGGCGATGCCATTGTCATCAACCCCACGCTGGGCCCTGTAGATCAACAACTTGATGCACAGCGTTCGGTGAACTACGAGCTAGGTTTGCGGGGACAAGCGGCTAAAATGCGCTATGAAGTCACAGCTTTCCGGATGGATTTCCAAAACCAAGTGATCCCGGCCAACAGCAATAGCAATTTCCAGAACACCAATGGCGGCAAGACATTGCATCAAGGTCTGGAATTATCACTGGGTTACGCCTTCAACAACGGTTTTAGCATTGATGCCAATACCACCTATGTGCCAGACGCCCACTTTGTTGGTCATCGCTATGACAAGACAGGCAAACTCACAATTGCGGATGGCAACCGCATTGCCTATACGCCTAAGTGGATTGCCAATCTCACATTGGCTTACCGCGTCGGCAGCCTGAATACGGCATTAACGATCAATCATACCGGCGCGCAGTTTAGCGATACGGCCAATAGCAAAGAGATCAAAGAAAATACCAGCGGATTCTTCACCGGCGAAATTGCAGGCTATACAACTGCCAATCTCAGTGCCAGCTATGCTATTAACAAGCAGCTGTCGCTGTTTGGCAGCATTAAAAACCTGACAAACGAACGCTATATTTCCGGCTTGCGTCAGGGCATTTATATCGGGCCTGAGCGCTCATTTGAATTGGGTGGCAAATATACGTTTTAATCGCTGATGAACACGCAGCGCGCCCGGTCAAAGCCGGGGCGCCGCGCTTGAGTGCCGCTTACGACAATTGCACGGTATAGCCCGCCTGATTGTGCGGGTGGTTCTGGTCAACGAAGACCGAGCGGTCGTTCTTGATCATCAGCACTTCAAAGAAAGGCTTGAAGCGCTCGTCGCTAATGCCGAAGGCGGCCTGGATTTTGGCAAACATCGCTTGTTCTTCCGGCTCGGCTTCGCCATCGGAAAACGCGGAATCGAGCAGATTCATCAGGATGCACATCTTCTGTGCATCGGTCAGAATGGGGGTGACATCGGCCAGATACTGATCAAGGCTGTTTTTCTGGCGATAGTTGATCGCGCGATCCAGCAATTGCTTGTTTTGCGCGCCAACGCCAATTGCGCCGCTGGATGATTTGGCGCCACCAAGCACTGATAGCAAATGGCCAATTTCTTCATTATCCATTTCGCCATCGGCTGACATCATGTAGAGCAAGCCCGTCGCAAAAGCAAAATGCGGCGTAATGGTTTGGCTATTATCGCTTTTGAACATATCAAACAAACCCATGACTACGACTCCAGTTCAATCTAAGTAGAAAAGAACTGCTCGGACTCGCCCGGCGTGAGCTTGGTTCCATCGCGGCACGAACAATTTTGCGCTTGGGTTTTGCATTTACGCGCCGGCAAACATCGTCTGCACATCGCGGACCAATTGCAATGACGCTTCGATTTCGTCTTTGCGAATTGCTACGCTTTCGACATTACACCCGACAGGTATATTCTTCTCAGCAGCATAGGACATCAGCTCTGAGAATATACCCCTACATACATCAAGCGATTTAGCCAGAATATCGCCCGAATGCACCAAATCGTTTTCCAGCCATTTCGGGATACTAATGCCCAGCCATTTCATAAATTCCAGCGTTTTCACCGAGCCGCATGGCGTAATGGTGAAAATAATCGGCACCATGGGCGTGCCGCTGGCCTGGCAGGCGTAGTAATAATCGGAGAGGAAATTTTTCGCCGCTTCGACGTTATAAACGCATTGCGTGACAAAAAACGAACACCCTTCGGCCACCTTATGCGCCACGCGTAAATGCTCATCCTGCTTAACCAAATGCCGCTCGGGGATCGCCACGCCACCCACGAGCAGATCGGGATTGGTTTCGCGGCGCAGTGCATACGCTTGCGCCACCGACAGCGACACCTGCTGCTCGCGCGAGGCCGCGCCAACAAACACCGAAACGCCATCGGCCATCGCCATGACATCGGCACGAAAAGCTTCGGGCGAATATTTACCCACGCAGCGGTAATTGATTTTCGGAATATCGAGCGCTGCCAGATAGTCACGGCTATAAACCAGCGGATCGAGCGTCGCCATAAACGGGAAAGGCCGCGCCGCATCGGTGCGATCAGCCTCATCCTGAATGTCATACAGCACCAGCCCATCCACATTCAGCGGCGCAATGCGCTCAACCTGCAAGGCGGCAATCTCGGCGATTTTCTCCGGCGTATTATTCGCCTTCGGCGGCGTAATGCCATACAACAAGATACCGGATTGGCGCTGGGTGATTTTGGTGAGCAGTGAAGTAGGCATAAGCAGACTCGTTATCGTTTGGCGGGATTTTACGCTGTTTCAGGCTTGGAATAGATAAAGCAGCATGATAGTCATGTTGTTGCATAAGAAATAAGCAACTTTCAATTATGATTTTTACAACTATTCAAGCTAAGCATTTTTTTCATGTTAAATACACATCTATAATTGTTACTCAACACTTACTTAAAAACTCAAAATGAAGAAAACCTTATTCTTACTCCTATGTTGGGCAAGTTTGCAATCATATGCAGAGACAATAGAGCTAAGCTGTGCAACCCAGTACGGTGGTAGTGGCAAACGAGTTGTCAACTACACATGGAACACAGCAAGTGGCGCTATCGACTATACCGTTGAATTTCAAGGCTGCGCACCACCAGGATATAGCCCAACTTATGGCTCTGTTCGTGCGAGCGGTACCCTATTGGATTTGGGGAACGATAGATTTCGCGTCAAATTAACTGCCTCAAGTGATCTAAATGACGGCACTGCCTACAGATGGAGCAAATGCACTGAAAGCTTTGATGGGGAAGCTTACTTCAGCAAAGGTGTAGGCGGAATTATGCAACGAGGCCGCTCAAAGCTAACTGAATGTGAATCAGAAGGGATGAATGACTGGGGTGGCAATAATCTTCTTGACTATTTAACTGCAGGAATGGGTACTTACGGTGGCATGGTGCACTAACTCTGCAAATAAGTAACTTATGCTGACAGAAGTAAACGACCTGCAGCTGAAGTTGAACCAAAACGTTCTATGGTAGTCCATCACCATCGGCTTTAACGTTAGTGTTCGCATCAGCGAAATCATCCGATAGCCACCCAGCCATTCTTAACAGCGTTTTTTGCGCTCCGGTTAGGCTGGGTGAACAGCACTTTTTTGCCAGCCATTCATTCCCCAGCACTTCTTGATCGCCATGCCCAGTGGCGCATTAAGGCAAGAAATATACTCGCGCACTTGAGCAATTCACCCTGCTTTTGGTCTTGCTGGGCTATGCTGGATGAGGTTGTTTACTCCAGTACAGCGAAGGCAAATATGGAACTCAAACACAGCAAAGCCATCTTTAGCGAACCATTCAAGCCGATTGCTTGCGATCAGTGCCGCAATCTTGAAGATCTGGGTTTTGAATTTACGATGGCTTTTCAACCGATCTGGGATACCGATTTGCAGCGCCCTTTCGCTTATGAGGCTTTGGTCAGGGGCATGCATGGCGAGCCTGCTTACAGCATTCTGGAGCAAGTGAACGATGGCAACCGCTATCGTTTTGATCAGGCGTGCCGGGTTAAAGCCATTGAGCTGGCCTCCAGGCTGGGGCTGCAAAATCAAACCGATTGCCTGCTCTCGATCAACTTCCTACCCAATGCGGTGTATCGCCCCGAAACCTGCATTCGCGCCACGCTGGAGGCCTCAGAGCGATTCCGCTTTCCAACCAGTCGGCTGATGTTTGAAGTGACCGAAGGGGAAAGGGTCAATGATAGCGAGCATCTGGCCGGTATCTTTGAGGCCTACCGGCGGCGTGGCTTTACCACGGCGATTGATGATTTTGGTGCTGGCTATTCGGGCTTGAATTTGCTGGCGGAATTTCAGCCCGATGTGATCAAGATTGATATGGAATTAACACGGGGGATTGATCACAGCGCCAGCCGTCAGGCTATTCTGGCGGGCATTTTGCTGACCTGCTCCCGGCTGAACATCAAGGTGATTGCAGAAGGCGTAGAAACCGAAGCCGAATACCGCACGCTCACTGAGATGGGCGTGCATCTGATTCAGGGCTACTACTTCGCCCGGCCGGAAATTGATAATCTGCCGCTGGCGATTCGTTAGCGCAGTGATGATCACTCCGCCAATACATGCCTCACCTGCCCGTCACCATAGGTTTTGAGCACTTGCGCGATAATCACCTGATAACCGCCCAGCCATTCGGTATAGCGTTTTTTCGCTTCGATGTGCTTGGGGTGGGCGATCAGCTCTTTCAGACCGGCCTCGGATTTCCAGTAATACACATTGGCGATGCGACCCGTTTTCGGGTCTTCCCACGCTTCTTCGCCGATATAACCGGTTGATTCTTTGGCGGCCGTGGCAATCAGCGCGTCGAGCGCGTGAAACTCATCGTCGTATTCTTTCGCTGTGAAAATAAAAGTGGCTGAATACATCAATACCTCGCCCCGTATATGAATGAAGGCCATATAAAATATGGCCTTCGGACAAATACCCTATTGGCGGGTTACGGCTTCGCCTAACCCACCCTACCAAGTTTACTCTTCGTCGCGGGGTTTGCCGCCACCGAGTAGTGCTGCCGTTGGCGCTGAGCGGCGGCGCTGGCCGCCGTGGCCTTCGGAATGCGGTGTATGTGTTTGCGGCTTGCGCTGATCGGTGCGGCGGGTATCGCTGGCGAGAGAGCGGCCATCGCGGGCTGGCGGGCGACCGTCGCGCACCTGTGGACGACCGCCACGGGTATCAGTGCGAGCACCATCGCGCCCTGCCGGACGCGGGCCTCGGCTGCTGTCACTGCGTGAACCGCCACGGCCGCCTGTTTCCGGTTTGTCGTAATACCCGCCTTGACGCGGGATCGGCGGGAAGCCGCCCTGCGTCGACGCGGCATTGCCGCCGTTGCCGAAGCGAGGGCCGCGCGCCGGGCGCTGCATCAGCTCGGGTGGCAAGGCATTGGCATTCGACATTGGCTGGCGTTCGTCATAATTCTCACGCGGACCACGACCAGACGTGCCTTCCGCACGAGGGCGACGTGCTTCGTTGCCACGCCCTTCGCTACGTGGGCCACGTTCCTGACGAGGCGCACCATCACGCGGTGCCCGCTCTTGGCGTGGCGCGCGTTGTGGCTGATCGCCATCAATACGCACTTCACCAGCCGGACGACGACCACGGCCACGAGCCTGACCTTCGCGTGGCTGCCCTTCTCGCTGCTGACGTGCACGCGCTGGCGACGATTCACCGTCAACACTGGCAGCTTCTGCACTACCTTCGGGACGACGGCGAGCCTGTCCACTGCGTGGGCTGCGCTGTGCTTTGCTCTCGGCTTCGGCTTTTTTCGCCGCCATCACTTTAGCGACTTCTTCGGACGTCGCACCGGCAGCGAGCATGGCATCTTTTTCCGCTTGCAGCGCTTCGGCATTGCCTTTATTCCAACCCTTAGGCGGGCGCGAATTGGTGTTGGTACGCGGTGTACGTGGTGGGCGATCACGACCGAGGCCACCGCGCACGATAGGTTCAGGCTTCACAGTCAGATCGGCTTCAAAGCCCGGAACGATAAATTTCGGGATGCTTTGCTTGGTCAGCTTTTCGATGTCGGCGAGGAATTTCAGTTCATCGACACAGACGAGTGACAGCGCTTCGCCAGTACAACCAGCGCGACCAGTACGACCGATACGGTGAACGTAGTCTTCGGAAATATTCGGCAATTCAAAATTAACGACGTGCGGCAATTCTTCGATATCCAGACCACGCGCGGCGATGTCGGTCGCGACAAGCACTTGCAGCTCACCGGTCTTGAATTGCGCCAAAGCGGCGGTGCGGGCGTTCTGGCTCTTATTGCCGTGAATCGCCATCGCGGTAATGCCGTCTTTGTTCAGTTTTTCCGCTACACGGTTACATGCGTGTTTGGTGCGCATAAACACCAGCACCTGATGCCAATCGCCTTCTTTGATCAGATGCGTCAGCAGCGGTAGTTTTTTATCGCGATCAACCAGATGTACGCGCTGGCTGACCAGCTCATTGGTCGTATTACGGCGCGCCACTTCGATCAGCGCCGGGTTATTGAGCAGCTTGTCGGCCAGCTCTTTGATTTCGTCGCTAAACGTCGCTGAGAACAGCAAGTTTTGACGCTCGGCAGGAACCAGTTTCAATACTTTTTTAATGTCGTGGATAAAGCCCATATCGAGCATACGATCGGCTTCGTCCAGCACCAGAATTTCCACCGCCGACAAATCGACAGTTTGCTGGCCAACGTGATCGAGCAAGCGGCCCGGCGTGGCAACCAGAATATCCAGCGGCGAATGCAGGCGACGGTGTTGCGGTTTGATATTCACACCGCCAAACATCACCATCGACGTGTACGGCAGGTATTTGCCATAGGTTTTAACGGATTCTTCCACCTGCGCGGCGAGTTCACGCGTCGGGGTCAGGATCAGCACGCGCGGCGCGCCTTTCTGGCTGGTTGGTGCGCCTTTTTCAACCAGGCGCTGCAAAATCGGCAAGGTAAAGCCAGCGGTTTTACCGGTACCGGTTTGTGCTGCGGCGAGCAAATCGCCGCCTAAAATCACTTGAGGGATGGCCTGTGCTTGAATCGGTGTCGGGGTGGTGTAACCGGTTTCAGCAACAGCGCGCAATAGCGGCTCGGCCAATTTTAAATCGGCAAAAGTCAGTTCAGACATTGAATATTCCTGCTGCGGCCTATCGCGGGCGCGATACCAATCCAGGGCAGGTTGAGGTAAATTGAAGAGAGAGGCCGGGTGACAGGACGTCAAAACCACGGCGCGCCGATTGGTTGGGCGCTAAAACTCGGATTCTACAGAGTATTTAGCCGAAAAAACAAACGCTGTATGCAAAAAAACGTTCTTTTTGCGGTTTATTTGATCAAAGGTTAACCAAAAACCGTGCCAAGTGTGTCGATTCCACTGTACAGCCTCAACTGCAACGTAAGATGTAAGGTGCTGTCTTACGCACAGTGAACGCGTTAAACTACTGTTTTTTCTGCCGCAGTATGCTCATGGCCCTCAAATCCACCGTTTTCAAAGCCGAGCTCAGCATCACCGATATGGATCGCAATTACTATGCGACGCATCATCTGACGCTAGCTCGCCACCCGTCCGAAACCGATGAGCGCATGATGTTGCGCCTTGTCGCCTTCGCCCAGCACGCCAGTGAAAGCCTGGAGCTAACACGCGGCCTGTGCGCTGACGACGAGCCTGACATCTGGCAAATGGATCTGACTGGCGCCATCGAGCAATGGATAGACCTGGGCATGCCCGACGAAAAGCGCATCAAAAAAGCCTGCGGGCGCTCGAACGAGGTGTGGATTTACGCCTATGGCGCGCGGGTCGTCGATATCTGGTTTGACGGCATCAAAGGCCAGCTCACCCGTTTTGATCATTTGAACGTCGTTGGCGTCGATGCCGAGACTTTGGCTGAACTGGCCAAAATGACCGAGCGCACGATGCAATTGCAATTCACGATTCAGGACGGCCAGACTTGGATATCAGACAATACGCACAATGTGCTGGTTGAGCCTCGGCCACTGCTGCGCATGGGGCAGATCGTCAACCAATAACCTATAGGTATATGAACACAGCGCAATTTGTACCTTGTTTACCGAGCAATACCCCACCAAAGGATATTCCAATGAAATCTCTGTTTGCTGCCCTGCTTGTTGCAGGCTTGAGCTTGAGCGCCCATGCGGCCGAGACGGCCAAAACCATCAAAACCGAATCGGGCATTGAAATTACCATGCTCAAGGAAGGCAAAGGCGCGGCACCGAAGGCGCTCGATACCGTGAGCGTGCATTACCGTGGCACTTTGCCTGATGGCAAGGAATTCGATAGCTCGTACAAACGTGGCCAGCCAGCGACTTTCCCGCTGGCGCGCGTGGTGCCGTGCTGGACCGAAGGCGTGCAGAAAATTAAAGAAGGCGGCAAGGCCAAGCTGGTTTGCCCGCCGAAGCTGGCCTACGGCGAGCGGGGTGTACCCGGTGTGATTCCGCCAAACGCCACGCTGATTTTTGAAGTGGAACTGTTGAAAATCATGTAAGTTGGTAGGCAAGCGTTTTGTATGCGTACGGCGTGACCACCTCGCCAGTTGCATCGAAATGAACTAGCCGCGCAGCGGCAACAACTCATCAATCCTGCTATTCGGCCAGGTAGGGAGTTTTTCCAGCGTGTCCTTCAGCCATTCTGATGGCTCAATGCCATTCAGTTTAGCCGTCGCCAATAAACTTTGGATGGCGGCTGCGCGTTTGCCGGCGCGTTCGCTGCCCGCGAATAGCCAATTCTTTTTGCCAATCGCAATCGG
>NZ_VIRW01000025.1 GCF_009760905.1 Chitinibacter sp. GC72
TAACGCGACAGTGCATCACCATTTTGATGAAGAGGTGGTCAATCGTTGGTTGGTGGATCATCGTTTTGTGGTGATGTACTTGCCAGCGTATAGCCCTGAGCTCAATTTGATCGAGATCGTGTGGAAACACGCCAAGCATTTTTGGCGTAGCTTCAAGTCGTGGAGCAAGGATAAATTGGTCGAAGAAGTCCACACCCTTTTATCCGGCTTCGGTTCGAAATTTAAAATTAGTTATGCGTGATTACTTATTCGCTTGGGGCAGTGCCACGAGCTAGATAATTGATGCTGTAGTAATCGAATTGATATCCGTTAAACCGAGAATTAATTGGTTTGTCTGCGGCAATAATTACGCAGCGCATATTGGGAGTGAATTCGATGATGTCGCCATGGTCATCTGTATAGTAAGTGCCAGGGTCTTCTTCTATTAATAGAAACCCAAAGCCTGCTTCTCGAAATATTGCGCAGTCATCAATGTAATAGCCTTTTATTAGTTTTTCTGTGCTTAGCTTGTCGAATATATTGGCTGTGTAATCCATTTCTACATTTCCGTATTCGGTGTTATTTCGGTGCCCTGGGGTAATTTAGGTCCGCCGTTTGATAGCCCAGAATGGGGTGTGACTTTTACCTTATCAAGGCCGCCGCAGGCGGTGGGTATCCTTGTCATCTTCGCTCTGTTATCCCTTGCGGCACCAAATCCTTCCCTATGATTGACTCGGGTGTCTGTCAGCTTGGGTACACGTGGGTATGCTGCTGACGCAGTAACTGGACGTTTTGGTATAGCTTCGCAGTAGGATGAATACCATCAAGATCCTGCTCTGGCGGTGAAAAGGGGCTTCTTGCTTACATCAAAAACACCGTGGCTAGCCCGAGGAAAATGAAGAATCCCAGGCTGTCGGTGAGTGCGGTGATCATGACGGATGAGCCGTAGGCGGGGTCGCGGCCGAATTTTTGCATGGTGAGCGGAACAAACAGGCCAACGAGTGCGGCGACCATCATATTGAGCAGCATTGCGGCGGTCATCACCAGCCCCAGATCCCACTTGCCATACAGCGCCCACGCGATCAGGCCGAGTACGCCACCCCAGACTACGCCGTTAATCAGCGCGATGCCCAGCTCTTTGAGCAGCAGCATGCGCGTGTTTGACGTGGTGATTTGCCCCAGCGCCAGGCCGCGAATAATCAGCGTGGTTGTTTGCGTGCCGGTATTGCCGCCGATGCCCGAGACAATCGGCATCAGCGCGGCGAGCGCGACCAGATGGGCGATGGTGTCTTCAAACACGCCGATGACGCGGCTGGCGATAAAGGCCGTGCAGATATTGATCGCCAGCCACGGCCAGCGGTTTTTGACCGCCTTGCCGACGCTGGAAAACAGGTCTTCATCTTTCAAACCGGCCAGTGACAGGACTTCGGCTTCGGATTCCTCGCGGATGACGTCGACCATCTGATCGACCGTGATGCGGCCGATGACTTTGTGGTTGGAATCGACCACGGGTGCGGAAACCAGATCGTAGCGCTCGAAGGCTTGCGCAGCTTCGCCTGCGTCGTCAAAGGGCTGGAAAATGACCACGTCGTCGGCCATTACATCCCCCACGTATTGCTCTGGATCGCTCACCAGTAGTTTATTCAGGGGTAATACCCCCTTGATAATTTCTTCGTCATCAACCACAAACAGCTTGTCGGTATGCGTCGGCAACTCATCAAAACGGCGCAAATAGCGCAAGACCACTTCGAGGCGCACATCGGCGCGGATGGTGACCATCTCGAAATCCATCAGCGCGCCGACCTGATCGTCGGTGTACGACATCGCCGATTGCACCTCGGCGCGGTCTTCCGCGTCCAGCGTGCCGAGGACTTCGCTTTGCACCGCTTGTGGCAGATCGGGCACCAGATCGGCCAGCTCATCGGTATCGAGCTGCCCGGCGGCGGCGACCATTTCATGCGGTGCCATATCGGCCAGCAGCGATTCACGCACGACGTCAGAGACTTCGAGCAGAATTTCGCCGTCGTCATCGGCGTCGACCAAGCCCCAGATCGTCAGGCGATCCGCTGGCGGGAGTGCTTCCAGAATGTGCGCGATGTCAGCCGGGTGCAGCGCGGCCAGTTTCATTTGCAATTCGGTCAGGTTTTGCCGGTGAACCAGCTGCTCGACCAGATCGTGTTTCGGGCCTTCCTGCTTGTGCACCATATTCTCGACCAGCTTGTGGCGCTCGAGCAGGCGGATGACTTGTTGCAAGCTCTCTTGCAGGCTTTCTTGCGGTTTGCGGCTAATCACGGTCATGGGCGAAATCCGGCTGGCGACGCCATTTTGCGTGGGTGGCGTCGCAGGTCTATTGGTGCGCTGCAGTGTAGCATGGGGGCGTGAAAGCTTTGTGATTGAGGCTTGGGTAGTTTGCCATGTCGCGCTCAGGTGTGCTGACTGGTGGCTGGGTTGGACTTTGCCATTTTTCTGTCATATTCAGCGCCTATCATCGTGGCTTTATTGAGTTTTACACACAGGAATTGCGCAATGAAACGCTGGCTGGCACTAGGTAGCACCGCTTTGATCATGAATCCGCTGTTTGCGGCCGAGCCAGCACCGCTGGTGCTTAATCTGCTCGGGCGTTACAGCACCGGGGTGTATGAAAAAAGCGCAGCCGAGATTCCGGCATTTGATCCGGCGTCCAAGCGTGCTTTTGTGGTGAACGCACAAAAAGGCGTGGTTGATGTGCTGGATTTGCGCGACCCGAACCAGCCTGTTGCGCTGGGCGAATTGTCGGCTACGGCGGTCTTGCCGCAGGCGGTGGTCAATAGTGTGGCGGTGAAAAACGGCATCGTGGCGATTGCGATTGAAGCGCCGGTGAAAACCAATCCGGGCAAGGTGGCGTTTTTCCGCGCGACTGATTTAAGCCTGATCAGTCATGTGGGCGTTGGTGCGCAACCGGATATGCTGACCTTTACTCCGGATGGCAAAAGTGTCGTGGTGGCCAACGAAGGCGAGCCAAGTGCTGATTACCAGACCGACCCCGAAGGCTCGGTGAGTATCATCCATATCCAGAATCTGAAAAAACCAGCGGTGCGCACGGCGGATTTCCGCGCTTTCAATGGCCGTGAAAAACAGCTGCGCAAGGCTGGTGTGCGCATTTATGGGCCCTATGCCAGCGCGGCGCAGGATCTGGAGCCGGAATACATCACCATTTCTGCGGACAGCACAACAGCGTGGGTGACGCTGCAGGAAAATAACGCCCTGGCCAAGGTTGATCTCAAGCAGGCCAAGGTGAGCGATGTGCTGCCTTTGGGCTTTAAAGATCATGGCGCACAAGGTAATGGGTTGGACGTGAGTGACAAGGACAAGAAGATTAATATCCGCACCTGGGTTGGTGTAAAAGGCATGTATCAGCCGGACAGCATTGCTAGTTATAGCGTTGCGGGCAATACCTACCTGGTGCTGGCCAATGAAGGCGATGCGCGTGCCTGGGGTGAAGACGATAAAGCCTACTGGGCGGGCGATGCCGCGAAAGGCTTTGTTGAAGAAATCCGCGTGAAGAATCTGCTGCACAAAGACGGTTTTGCCGGTCAGAAAGAGCTGCCGCCCCAATTGGCCAAGCTGGCCAAAGGGGCCGTACTCAATCCGGCGGTCTTTGCTGACTGCGGCGCAGGCGCTTGCATTGACGATGAGCAGCTGGGTCGGCTGACCGTGAGCTGGACTCAGGGCTATCAGGTGGGTGACGATGGCTTGCCCAAGCTCAATGCCGATGGCAAGCTGGTGTACGATCAGCTCTTTGCCCAGGGCGGCCGTTCATTCTCCATCCGCGATGCCAACGGCAAGCTGGTGTGGGATTCGGGCGATCAGTTCGAGCAGCAGCTGGCCAAGATCGAGCCGAAGTTTTTCAATACCAATCACGGCAAAACCGCGTTTGATGATCGCAGCGATAATAAAGGCCCCGAGCCGGAAGGCTTGGCGATTGGCCAGATTGGCGAGCGCACCTATGCCTTTATCGGTCTGGAGCGCATGAGCGGCATTATGATGTACGACATCAGCAATCCTGCCGCGCCGACCTTTGCCGGCTACACCAGCACACGCAATTTTGAGGCCAAAGAGCTGGCCGCAGCGGGTGATCTGGGGCCGGAAGGGCTGGCCTTTGTCGCGGAAAAAGATTCACCGACCGGCGAGCCCTTGCTGATTGTCGGCAATGAAGTCAGCGGTACAACGGCGATTTTCTCCATCATCCAGTAATACCCCCTGTCATGATTCAGCCTGAGCCCTGTGAGGCTCGGGCTGGGTCAATTCGATTACGGATATCTCCTGCCAGTTCAGGCTGTACTGGCTGCGAAGCCCGCCCTGCAATCTACCAGCTTCACCTGTCTCTCCACCCCGTCTGCGCTTGAGCGCGCGCCTCACTTTATCTGCCGCCAGATCACACGCCGTGATCACCCCAGCCCGCCGTGGCTGCCGTATAATCGCGCCCATTCGCATGATTTACCTGCAAGGCGCTTTTTCCATGCTCAATGCCTTTGTCCTCTCCGCTGGCCGTTTGATTCAGGTTCCCGCCTTAGTGCCGGAAGACTTGTCGCGACCGGAAGTATTATGGGTGGATATGGTCGACCCGACCGATGATGAGCGCGAGCTGGTGCAGCGCGTGTTTCATCTGGAGTTGCCCGAAGACGAAGAGCTGAAAGATCTGGAAGAGTCGGCACGCTGCTATGTGGATGACAATGGCGTGCACATCAGCTCGTTTTTTCTGACGCATACCGAAGATGAACACCAGAACGTCACGGTGTCGTTTTTGCTCAATGAAGGCCGCCTGTTAACGATCCGGCAGGAAGAGCTGGCCGTTTTCCGGCTGTTTCGCCTGCGCGCCCGTGTACAACCGGGTTTTGTCGGTAGCGCGCAGGAGATTTTGCTAGCGATTTACGACGCGGCGGTTGAATACGACGCCGATGTGTTGGAAGAAATCTACGCCAAGCTCGACGGCGTAAGCCGCCGTGTGCTCGACCATAGCGCCGAAATGACCGACGAGCTGATGGGGCAGGCGCTGGCCGAGCTGGCGGGGCACGAAGACATTAACGGTAAAGTGCGGCTTGATCTGATGGATACGCGCCGCGCGCTGTCTTTCCTGCTGCGCTCGCGCCAACTCGCGCCAGCGCAGGAAAACGATCTGCGCGAAATTTTGCGCGATCTGGAGTCGCTGAATAATCACAGCGCGTTTTTGTTCGACAAGATCAACTTCTTGATGGACGCGGTGATGGGTTTGATTAATCTGGCGCAGAATAAAATCATCAAGATTTTCTCGATTGCCAGCGTAGTTTTCCTGCCGCCAACGCTGGTGGCGTCGATTTATGGCATGAATTTCGCGCACATGCCCGAGCTGCAATTTGCCTGGGCTTATCCGGTGGCGCTGGGTTTGATGGTGCTGTCGGGCATTGCGCCTTATGTCTTTTTCAAACGCAAAGGCTGGCTGTAAGTTAGGGGCTTAACGCCATGATTTTGCTAGAGTTCTCCGGCGTGATCGGCTAGGCTAAGGTCTGTCGTGGGCGCCGTGTACTCCCACTCCGAAAACACCGCTAGGTAAGCACAATGAGCGCCACCGTTCCCAACGCCGCTGAGCGAATTGCCGACATTGCCCGACGCATGTACCGTGCGCCTTCGGAAATCCTGCTGCAGGCCGAGGCTTTGCTGGCCGATAGCTACGCCTATCACGATTTGCACACCCAGGTGCATGCCTGCCTGTATCTATCGATTATCCGCAATCAGCTGGGCATGCGTTTTGACGACTGCACCTTGCTGCTGCAGGCGCTGGAGATCTGCGAGACCCATGATTACCGCCTGCTGTCGGCGCAAGTGCTTGAGCGGCTGGGGCGGGATCGCTATACCGGCGGGCTGTACGCCGAATCGCTGGCTTACTGGAAGCAGTGCATTGAGGTTTGCCGTGCGCTGCGCCACTGCGGGCATGCGCATGTGCAGGCGCTGATCGGTCTGGGCCACGTCTGCAGTGCGTATAACGAGCATCTGCAAGCCGTTGAATTTCACCGTGCTGCGCTGCAGCTGCTCAAGCTGCATCCGGATCCGCTGATTCATGTGCGCGCCTTGCTCAGCCTCGGTTGGGATTTGTATAACGGCGGGCAAAGCGATGAAGCCGTGCAGATTCTGCACGAAACAATCGAGCTTAGCCGCCAGCACAATTTTGGCCATTATGTGTCCGAATCGCTGCTGCATCTGGGCACCATCCATTTAAAAGCGCGCGATCTGGCGCAGGCCGAGCTGTACTTTGAAGAATGTCTGGAGTCGATGCAGGAAACACCGTCGCACTGGGCCGAATGCAATCTGATGGGCATGCTGGCCGAAATCCGCTTTCTGCAAGGCTCGCCCGAAATGGCGCGCGATATTATCGAGCGCGGCATCCATCTGGCGCAGCAGGATGGCATGCGGCATATCGAGGCCAAGCTTAATGCGCAGGCGGCGGGCTATTGCGCCGCGCTCAATGACAGCAGTGGCATCGAGTATTACGGCCGCCAGCTGGAGCATTTGCACGAAGAGAACGATCAGTCCTGGCACATCCCGGCGATTGATCTGAGCAATATCCGTCAATACTTGCCAGGCTAGTTGGGTATATTAATGTAGGCTTTATCTGAGTTGCTCTGTAGCGATATACCCTTGGTTGCGGATTAAAGTCTTACGCTTGTCTTGAATTCATCCGGCTTGCCGCCATATCTATCTGAATAATCAATTGACGCTGGAGCCGCCCATGAGCGTGCCACACCTCACTACTGCATTAACCGGCCCCTTGCTGGAGCTGGAACGCAAAATCCTCGCCGCGCAACCGGAAATCGAACACTGGTTCCGCAATCAGTGGCAGGAACACACGCCGCCGTTTTATGGCTCGGTCGATTTGCGCAATGCAGCATACAAACTGGCGCCGGTCGATATGAATTTGTTCCCGGGCGGATTTAATAATCTGAATCCGGATTTTCACCCGCTGGCGGTGCAGGCGGCGATGATGGCGCTTGAGGGCTACTGTCCGGACGCGCGCCGCATTTTGCTGATTCCGGAAAACCACACCCGTAATCTGTTTTACCTGCAAAACGTCGCCGCGCTGGCCAAAATTCTGCGTCAGGCCGGGATGGTGGTGCGCATCGGCAGCATGAATCCCGAGATCACCGCGCCCACCGAGCTGGATTTGCCCGATGGCAGCAAAATGCTGCAAGAGCCGGTGGTTCGCGCTGGCAATCGCGTCGGCTTGGGTGCTGATCTGAGCGAGTTCGACCCTTGTGTTGTGCTGCTGAATAATGATCTGTCTGCGGGCATTCCCGACTTACTGAAAAATATCGAGCAAACCTTGTTGCCGCCGCTGCACGCGGGTTGGGCTGTGCGGCGTAAAACCGGGCATTTTGCCGCCTACGATAGAGTGGTCGCCGATTTTGCCAAGATTATTGATATTGACCCATGGCTAATCAATCCCTACTTCGAGCACGTCGACGGGCTGGATTTTCACGCGCGCGAAGGCGAAGAAAAGCTCGCGGCGACGATTGACGCGATGATCAAGAAAATCGCCGTCAAATACGCCGAATATGGCATTAGCCAAACGCCATTTGTGATTGTCAAAGCCAATGCTGGCACCTACGGCATGGGTATTATGAGCGTTAAATCGGGCGAAGAACTCATCGGCCTGAACCGCAAGCAGCGCAATAAAATGTCGGTCATCAAGGAAGGTGTGACAGTGCACGATGTCATTGTGCAGGAAGGCGTACCGACGTTTGAAACCATCGACGACGGTGTGGCCGAGCCGGTGGTGTATATGCTCGATCGCTTTGTGATTGGCGGCTTTTACCGTGTGCACACCGACCGTGGCATTGACGAAAATCTGAACGCGCCGGGCATGCACTTCAAACCGCTGGCGTTTGCCACGCCGCTGTCTACGCCCGATTGCGATGGCTCGCCCGACTGTGAAGCAAATCGTTTCTATGCATATGGCGTTGTGGCACGCTTGGCTTTATTGGCCGGCTCGCTGGAGCTGGAATCCGATCCATTTGAGGGCAGCCTGTAATGCCGACGATGACTATCCTGTTTGTGGCCGACCCACTGGCCGGATTCAAGATTTACAAAGATTCGACCTACGCCATGATGCGCGAGGCGGCGAGCCGGGGTCATCAGGTCTGGGCTTGTCTGGCCGATGATTTGCGGCTGAAAAACGGTATCGTTGAAGCGCGAGCGCAGTTGATCGGCTTTACCGAGCAGCAAAATGGTCACGACTGGTATCGCATCGACAGCGAAGAAGTCATCGCGCTGCGCGACTTGGGCGCGGTGGTGATGCGCAAAGATCCGCCGTTTGACCAGCAATATCTGTATGCGACGCAGCTTTTTAGCCTGGCCGAAGCGCAAGGCGCGAAAGTATTCAACCGTGGTCAGGCACTGCGGGATTTCAATGAAAAGCTGGCGATTTTCCAGTTTTCACAATTTATTGCGCCGACCATGGTGAGCCAGAATATGGCCGATATTCGCGGCTTTGTGGCCGAGCACGGCGATGTGATCGTGAAGCCGCTCGATGGCATGGGTGGGGCGGGTATCTTCCGCATCACCAGCAACGACGCTAACTTGGGCAGCATACTGGAGATGTTGAGCCACAATGGCGAACGTCTGGTGATGGCGCAAAAGTATCTGCCGGCCATCAAGGACGGCGATAAGCGCATTTTGCTGATCGACGGTGTTCCGGTTAATTGGTGTCTGGCGCGCATTCCTGCTGATGGTGAAACCCGCGGTAATCTGGCCGCTGGTGGCTCGGGTGTTGCGCGGCCTCTGACTGCGCGAGACAGGGAAATTGCCGAGGCGCTAGGCCCGCAACTGGCCACGCAAGGCTTGCTACTGGTGGGGCTGGACGTGATTGGCGACAATCTGACCGAGGTCAACGTGACCAGCCCGACGTGTTTTCAGGAAATTACCGCCCAATCTGGGATTAATGTGGCGGGGCTGTTCATCGACGCAATTGAAAGGAAAGTGGCTTGAGTCGCTTTTTTTCCCTTCAGATCAGCCGCGGTCTTGTTCTAGCCGCGGCTTTTTTGCTCACGGCGTGCGGAAAAAGCGAGCTGTATCAGCAGGAAAGCTATGTCTTTGGCACGCGGGTACAGATCAGTATTTATGGGCTGGACGAAGCCGTGGCGGCCAAGCACGCTGGTGCTGTGCTCGCCGAGCTTGATCGCTTGCATCGCAAATTGCACGCGTGGCAGCCGTCGGAAATTACCCGTCTGAACGCGGCCATCAAACGCGGCGAGCTGACTACGGCCGATATCGAGCTGATCGAGATGCTCAAGGCCGCCCAGGGCTACGAGCAGCAAAGCGATCAGCTGTTTAATCCGGCGGTGGGGGGGCTGGTCGAGCTATGGGGCTTTCATCGCGATACATTTGCGCCTGTCATACCCGATGCACAATCGCTCGCTAAACTGCTGGCGGCACAACCGAGCATGGCGCAGCTGCGCATCGATCAGGCCAGCATCGGCTCGGATAATCCAGCGGTGCAGATTGATCTGGGTGGCTTTGCCAAAGGCTGGGCGCTTGATCACGCGGCCAGCTATTTGCGCCAGCAAAGGGTGCTCAATGCGCTGATCAATATTGGCGGCAATGTGCTGGCGCTGGGCAAAAAAGACCAGGAGCCCTGGACCGTGGGCTTGCAGCATCCGCGCCAACCCGAGGCGATGGCAACGATTGCGCTTAAAAGTGGTGAGGCCATTGGCACTTCGGGCGACTATCAGCGTTATTTCATGCAGGGTGGCCGTCGCCACAGCCATCTGATCGATCCGCGTACGGGGCTTAGTGCTCAAGGCATTCAGGCCGTGAGCGTGATTGCACCACCCAGTCAGTCGGCAGGTACGATTTCCGATGTGGCGACCAAGCCCATGCTGATTGGTGGTCTGGGAACGAGCTGGATGTATGCGCAGCGCTTTGGTATTCGTGATGCGCTGGTGATCGACGAGAAGGGCGATGCATATATTTCATCGAGCCTGCAGGCACGGATCAAATGGCTGAAAAAGCCGCCCCATGTTTACCGTTTGCGCTAAAGCTGCGTTGTCAGGCTTTGCTGTCTGTGTGATCGCGAAGTGTTGCAGGCAGGTGGCTTGGTATTTTGGAAGCTGCCTGAACGCCAGAAACAGTTATATGATGCATCAATCAGGATTAATCTTTCTGCCCACAAGGTGGTAAGGCCAGAAAAAGGAAGTATTTGGGCATGGTAGGCATAATCATAGTCACCCACTATTCCATGGGTGAGGCTTTGATGACATGTGCGCAGCACATCATGGGGCGTCCATTGCCCAATCTGGGGCAACTGGCCGTCAGCAAGGCCGACGATCCCGATGAGGTATTGAGTCGGGCGCAAGCATTGATCAAGGAGCTGGATGATGGCTCGGGCGTGTTGCTGCTGACCGATATTTACGGCGGTACGCCATCGAATGTGGCTAATCGCCTGATTTGTGCCGGACGCATCGAAGCGGTCGCCGGGGTCAATCTGCCCATGCTGGTGCGCGCACTGTCGTATAGTCATCAATCGCTGGAAATCGCGGTCAGCAAAGCGATTACCGGTGGGCTTGAAGGCGTTTTGTATATGTTACCCGGCAATCCGTCGTAATTAGGAAATAGAATCATGCCGCAACAAGAAGTTGAAATCGTCAATAAACTGGGCTTGCATGCCAGGGCTTCGAGTAAATTTACCCAGCTGGCCAGCCAGTATCAGTGTGAAGTGTGGGTCAGCCGCAATCAGAAGCGGGTGAACGCCAAATCGATCATGGGCGTGATGATGCTGGCCGCAGGCAAGGGCAGCAAAATCGTAATCGATACCAGCAATGCGCCCGACGAGCAGGTTGCGCTTGATGCGCTGGTGGCGCTGGTGGCCGACAAATTTGGCGAAGGCGAATAAAAAAAACCGGTGATCGCGGCCACAAGAGCTTGCGACACCTTTGGCAGCTTGCTGGTCGTGAGCGCATACACGCTTCATTGCAAACCTTTGGCCATTCAGATGGCCATCGGCGTAGCGTGAAAGTGGCTTAACTGGCATTGACTGAACAGGTTTCAGGAGGGAATTGATGAGTATTAGCCTGCACGGTTTAGGGGTTGGTGGTGGTATTGCCATCGGACACGCCCATTTGGTATCGCACGCCGATATTGAAATACTTCATTATCCTGTTCCCGCTGAAGGCCTAGCCGCCGAGCTGCAACGTTTTGACGATGCCATCCGCAATACCCGTAAAGAGCTGGAAATGCTCTGGGGCAGCATTCCGGACAATGCGCCAGCTGAGCTGGGTGCTTTCTTGAGCCTGCATATCATGCTGCTCAACGACCACACGCTATCGAAAGAGCCGCGCCATATTATCGAAACACAGCGCTGCAACGCCGAATGGGCGGTGAAGCTGCAGCTGGATGTGCTGCTGGCCCAGTTTGACGAAATTGAAGAGGAATACCTGCGCGAGCGCCGCACCGATGTGATTCAGGTGACCGAGCGGATTTTCAAGGCGCTGGCCGGGCATGAACATGGTGCACACGCCCCAGTTTGCGATGGCGACGATTGCATTCTGGTCGCGCATGATCTGTCGCCAGCCGATATGGTGCTGTTTAAAGACACCAGCTACAAAGCCTTTATCACCGATGTGGGCGGGCTTACTTCGCATACGGCCATTCTGGCGCGCAGTCTGGATTTGCCCTCAGTGCTGGCGCTGCGCAATGCGCGCGAGATTATCCGCGAGCAAGAGCTGATTATTGTTGATGGTATCAAGGGTTGCGTGATTGTCGACCCGGACCCGGCGATTCTGGCCGAATACCAGTTCCGGCAAAATGAATGGCTGCTCAAGCAAGCCAAATTGCAGGATATTCGTACTCAGGCCGCCGTCACACTCGACGGTACGGCGATCGAGCTGAGTGCCAACATCGAATTGCCCGACGATTGCGATCTGGCGCTGGAGAATAGCGCCAGTGGCGTTGGCCTGTTCCGTTCGGAATTTTTATTTCTGAAAGAAAACGATCTGCCGACCGAAGAAGAGCAGTTTGAAGCCTATCGCGAAGTGGCTCAGGCCATGCAGGGCAAACCGGTAGTCATTCGGACTATCGATCTGGGTAAAGACAAGATTCCTTCCTGGCAGATTGAGCGCGAAGCGCCCAACCCGGCGCTGGGCCTTACAGGTATCCGCTTGTGCATGGCCGAGCCGCAAATGTTCCGTACCCAGCTGCGCGCGCTATTGCGGGCGTCGGCATTTGGCAAAATCAAGCTGCTAATTCCAATGTTGTCGGCCCTGAGTGAAGTCAAGCAGACCCGGCTGCATCTGGAAGACATCAAGGCCCAATTGCGCGAAGAGGGCATTGCCTTTGACGAGCATATCGAGCTGGGCGGCATGATTGAAGTACCTGCCGCGGCGATGGCGGTTGGGGCTTTTCTGAACCATCTGGATTTTATCTCGATTGGTACCAATGACTTGATCCAGTATTCGCTGGCCGTTGACCGCAATGATGATGCGGTTAGCCATCTGTATGATCCGCTCAACCCCGGCGTGCTGCATTTTCTCAAACACATCATCAGCACCGCCGACAAACTGGGTAAGCCGGTGTCGATGTGCGGTGAAATGGCTGGCGACCCGAGCCTGACCCGGTTGCTGCTTGGCCTTGGCTTGCGCCGCTTCTCGATGCTGCCCATCCAGCTATTGAAAGTAAAACAGCAATTGCTCACCGGCGATATTGGCCGGATCAAGCCACTGGTGAGCAAAATGCTCAAAGCTGACGATGAAGATCAATTGCGGGCGCTATTGCAGCAGTTGAACCAATAAGCGCTGCCCAAGGCTATGCTTGCGTCCGATTTACGCCAGTTTCTACCGCCTCAGTGCTGCGTGCCCGACGATATTTCCCGTTGCCTGCAGCAAGGGCGGTATTTATTTACCTCGCATTGCGAATCATCGCTGATCCTGGCCCAAGCTGCGCTCGATAGTGCCAGTATGCTGGAGCACTCGGCCTTGCAAGCCGAGGCGCTGATCCTGCTGGGGCAATCGCAGCAGGTATTGCAGCAAACCGATGCTGCGCTGGCGTCCTTCCAGCGTGCGCTGGTGCTGGGCAAGCGGCTTGAGTCTTGCGCAATTCAAAGTGCCGCCTGCGAAGGTCTGGCGCTGTGCTACCAGAATCTGCGGCAAAATCCCAAGGCACTGCAGGCCTGGCTCAATGCACTGGAGTTGGGTTTGCAATCGGGCGAGCCGGTGCGCTATATCCAGGCCTATCTGGGGATTGGCAGCCTGTATTTCCAGCACGAAAATTACGAACAGGCTTGTTATTACCAAGCACAGGCCGTTGAATGGTCTCAGCTGCAGGATGATCGCGATCTGCAGGCCAAGGCCAGATTGCATCTGGCTGCAACGCTGATCAAGATGAACGATTACAGTCTGGCCGAACAATTACTGCAGCAGACCGAAAACATCCTGCTGCTGCCGGTTCGGTTATCCTGGCAGGCTGAAATCAATCACTATCTCGGGCTGATCCAGATGGCGCGGCAGGATTGGCCGCGTGCAGAGCATTACTTTCAGGCCGCGCATGCGCTGAATGTCACCACCGCCTCGCGCTGGGGGCAAACGCAAAGCCTGATCAGTCTGGGGCAGCTGAGTGCACGCAAAGGTGATTTGCAGGCCGCTATCGCCCGCCTGCAAGCTGCTTTGCTGCTGGCCGAGCAGCAGGCGGATGATCATCTACGTCAGCAGATCCATGCCGAGCTATCAGCCTTGTACGAAGCGCAGGGCGACTATGTGCGGGCCACTACGCACCATATTGAATTTCATCAGTTTTATTTGCAACTGCTCAAGCAAAATGCCTCGGATCAGCTCGATGCCTTGTCGTCGCGGCGCTTGAAACAGGCTGAGATCAAGCTGCAATTGCTGCGCAGCGAGCTGGAAGTCAAACAGCTGATGCAACAGCGTAGCCTCGAGCACGAAAGAATGCAGCAGCTGGAAAACGCGGCGTTTCACGATGCGCTGACCGGTGCATTTAATCGCCATGCGCTCGACGAGCAATTGCCTGTGTTGCTGCAGCAGGCGCGGCAGGATGGCTCGACCTTGTGCCTGATCATGATTGACTTTGATCATTTCAAGCAGGTCAACGATGGTTATTCGCATCAGGTGGGTGATGACGTACTGAAAACCGGCATTAAGCTATTGCTCGCGCTGACGCGTGAAACGGATTTGCTGGCGCGTTTTGGCGGCGAGGAATTTGTCCTGATTTTACCGCGCAAAAATGCACAGCTGGCGCGCCGGGTGGCCGAGCGCATGCGCCAGGAAATCGAGCAGTTTAACTGGGGCGCGCTCGCCCCCGGTCTGGCGGTGACCATCAGTCTGGGCTGCGCCCAATGGCATTCCGGGATGGGGATTGATGAACTGATGGCCGCCGCAGACCAGGCGCTTTATCAGGCCAAACATGCGGGGCGCAATCAGGTGTGCCTGGCGCCAGCCAGATCGGCAGGAGCTGCACCATGACTGAGGCGCTCTGGGCACAGGCCGAAACGATAGCCAGCCAGCTGCAGGATGAACCCGCACAGGCTGAGTCCGCAGCGCAAGCTTTGCTGCAACAGGCCAAATTGCAGTCTGATCATGAGCTGCTTGCCCATGCCCACCGCTTGCTGGCGCGCAGCCAGCATTTGCAGGGCAAAACCGGCGAGGCCATTCGCACTTTGCAGGCGGCGATCCGTTTTCTGCAACGGCACAAGCTGAATCAGCCCATTATGCAGGCCTACGATGAGCTGGGCAGCCTGCTGTATGAACAACTGAACTATTACGCCGCGCTCGATGCTTGGCTTAAATCGCTGGAAATAGCGACCGTCTTGCAGACCTCGCACGGCTGTATCCGCGCGTATCTGGGGGTGGGCAAAGTTCATTTTGCCTTTGGTGACTATCGCAAAGCGACCCATTTTTACCAGATGGCGCAGAGTCTGAGCCTGCCCTTGCAGGATGCCCGGCTCGATTGCGAAGTGGCACTTAATCTGGCGGCCAGCGCGTATCGGCTGGGCGAGTATAACAAGGCGCAGGCGGCGCTGGGGCAGGTTTCGCTGCATTTGCTGGAAGACTTGAGCCAACCGGCTTGGGAGGCCGATGTGCTGACCTACAATGGCCTGCTCCATCTGCATTTTTCCCGCTATAGCGTAGCGCAGGAATTGTTAAGTCAGGCTTATCAGCTGTATCGCAAGCATCGCCTGATTGGTGGACAAGGGCAGGTGATGATTGCACTGGCGCGCTGTTTTACCGCGCTGGCGCAAGCTGATCTGGCCGAGGAATGTTTGCTGGAAGCTGCGCGGCTCAGCACAGAGCATCAGTTGCTGTCGCTCGGTGTGGAGTCGCACACATCGCTGGCACAGCTCTATCTGGAGCAGGGGCAGCATCAATCGGCCTTGCAGCACCGCAAATTGCTGCACGCCTTGCTAGTCGGCCAGCATCAGGAGCAGGGATTTCCCTTGCAGATGTCCAGCCATGCCCGCATGCGTTTGCGCAAAATCGAGCGCGAGCTGGAAACCCGCAAAATCCGCCTGCGCCTGTTGGCATTGCACTGAGCTCAGGCGGGCAGGGCAATACGCTATAATCGGCTTTTTGCTGCTGTTGCGCTGACCATGACCGTTCAAACCCTGTCCCTTTCCGATTCGCTGCGTGATTATTTTTTGCAGATGGCTTTGCGCGAGCCGGATATTTTGCGCGAGCTGCGCGAATCGTCCGTGGATCACCGGGTCGCCAAAATGTCGCTGGCACCCGAACAGGGCGCATTGCTGATTTTTCTGCTGCGCTTGATTGGCGCCAAGCGCTATATCGAGGTCGGCACTTTCTTGGGCTATAGCTCGATTGCCGCCGCGCTGGCGATGGGCGAGGACAGCGAAGTGATTGCCTGCGACGTCTGCGAAGAATTCACGGCGCAGGCGCAGGCCTGGTGGAAACGCGCCGGGATCGAGCAGCGCACCACGCTGTATCTCGATCGCGCTAGCGAGACCTTGCCGCGCCTGCTCGAAGAAGGTGCCGCCGGGACTTTTGACTGCATGCTGATCGACGCCGACAAGCCCAACTATCCCAATTATTACGAATACGCGCTGCAACTGGTGCGCCCGCGCGGGCTGATTATTCTGGACAATATGTTTCTGAATGGCCGGGTCGCCACGCCGCAAGCCAGCCACCCGCGCAGCGTCGCGATCTTGCACGAATTCAACCGCCAGCTGCGCGACGATCAGCGTGTCGAACACTGCATCCTGCCCACGGGCGATGGCATGACTTTGCTGTTTAAGCGTTAGGGTATATTGCTGTAGAAGGCATATATATTGATGTGTAGAGATATACCTTTGCTTTTTTATGTTGCTTGCCCTCTGCAAGCTCTGTAGAAATCCCTATCTCCGCAGTGGCAAAACACCGGTCAGCGGCTACACTGGAAGCCATTGACCCGAGTGTAGCCCCAGTATGTTAGCGATGACGCAACCCTTTAGCTCGACGCCGCAATTTGCCCAGCAGGTGGCGCAGATTGAAGGCCTGTTGCACAACGAGCGCACACTGGCGCAGCAGTCGCTCGATCAACTGCTGGTGCAGACGCGCGCGGGGCGCGATGCCGTGGGTTTTATCACTGCGGTCGAGCTGCTCTCGCAGATTACCTACGGCGACACCAGCCTAGATCTGCAGTACGAAGCCTTGCAAATGGCACAGGGCCATCATCTCTTTGCTGCCGAAGCACGCCTGCTCAATCTGATTGGCTGCGCCCTGTATGCCAGCGCGCGTTATCAGGAAGCGATGCAAACCTGGGCGCGCTGCCTGGAAACTGCCGAGCTGTCGCAGCAATACGTTTGCTGGGTTAAAGCCAAAATGGGGCTGGGGCAGATTTATGATGCACTGGGTGATTCGGCGTCGGCAGTGCACCTGCATCAGGAAGCGATCGAGCGTTGCGCACAGCTGGATGATCGCTGGCTGCTGTTGCAGGCGCATATCAATCTGGGCGTGAATCTGCACAAGCTGCGCCGCAGCGAAGAAGCGCTGGCGGCGTTCAATTTTGCCCTCGATACCGCCCGCGAGCTCAAGCATGCCGATGATGAAGCCGAAGTGCTGATGCGGATTGGCGAGCTGTACGTGGCCAAGCAGGCATTTCCCTTGGCGCTGCGCTCGCTCGATTCGGCCTGCGTGATTGCCGAGCGCACCGGCTATCGCTGGGCATGGGCGCAATCGCTATTGCTGCGCGCTGAGTGTTTGCTGCGCATGGCGCGGCCAAAAGAAGCGCTGCAACAGGTGCATCAGGGGCTTGAAGTTGCCAAGCAGGCCGGCGCTTCGCACGTCAGAATGAAGCTGCTGTATCTGCTGGCCGAAGTGTGTGAGGCGCTGGATGATTTTGCCACCGCGCTGCAAATGCAGCGGCAGGCGCAGCAGCTCGAGCGGCAAATCAATCAGTCCTTGCAGCGCGAACCGCTGCAACAAATCGCCCAGATTGCCGGTTTGTCGCCCAATGCCGACCAGATGCTGCTTGATCTGGCCAGCGATGCGCGGCTGGAGCAGGGCGATTTGCCTGTGCTCAGCCAGATTTTGTGCCAGACCGCCTGCAAGGTGTTGCAGCTGGCGCAGGCGAGCTTCTGGCAATGGTCGGCCGACCGGCAAACCTTGCACTGCCTGTTGCGCGTGGCTCAGGATGGCGCATTGCTGCAAGCGGGCCCCGATGTGCCGCGCAATAAGCTGGAGCTGCTGTTTGGCTATCTGGATGCGGGCGAAATTGTGGTGGCGCATTCGGCTGCGCAGCATGTTTACACCTGGCAATGGAGCGAGCTGAGCCTGCATCTGCAGGGCATCAGTGCGCTGATTCTGGTGCCGGTGCGGCTCAATGACAGCAGCGTTGCCGTGTTGGCGTTCGAGCATTTGCATCAGCAACGCAACTGGCAGCGCGACGAGCTGCAGCACGCCACCCAGCTGGGCTTGCTGGCCAGCCGGGCGCTGGCCCAGCATCAGCAGCGGCAATACCAGTTGCAGATTGCCCGCTTGAACGAGCAGCTGCAAAACCAGAATGAAATGCTGGAGCAGCGCGTGACCGAGCGCGGTCAGGCCTTGCAGCAAGCTAGCCAGAAACTGGTACAGGCCGAAAAATTGGCTGCGCTGGGCTATCTGGTCGCTGGCTTTGCGCACAAACTCAATACCCCGCTGGGCAGCGTGCTCACGGCGGCCAGTACTTTCAGTGAAAAAAGCAGCGAGATCAGCCGCTTGCTTGATGCTGGGGCCATGAAGAAATCGCAGCTGGAGCAATTTCTGGCCGAAGGCCACACCATTGCCGAAATTATCCAGCGCAATGCGCATCGCGCCAGCGATATGATCCGTGATTTGCGCCAGCTGGCAGCCGATGATGACGCCATGCTGGCCGCGCGGCTTGGCCTTAAATCCTTGATGGACGATATTATTGCGCGCTATGCGGCGCGCAGCGACGCCAGCCTGATCCGCTTTCACAATCTGCTGGATGAAGGCCTACATATCCTGAGTTATCGTGCGGTACTGGAGCTGATCGTGGCGCAACTGATCGAGAATTCATTGCGCCATGCCTTTATGCCCAGCCAGAGCGGGCAGATTGAGATTGCCAGCCAGTACACCGGCGCTGGCCAGCTGCAAGTGCTGTATCGCGATAACGGCGTGGGCATCGCCAGCGAGCTGCAGCAAAAAGCGTTCGAGCCTTTTTACACCACGCAGTTTGGTCAGGGGCATAGCGGGTTGGGTCTGTATCAGGTGTATTCGCTGGTGCATGGCAAGTTGGGCGGCGAAATTGCTTTGCGCAGCGAGCCGGGGCAAGGCCTTGAAATTACACTAACTTTGCCCGCCAGCGCCAACTTGTCGAGCGCTACTTTTGCGCCTGCAGGCTAGAAAGCCCTAGTTTTTATCCGGTTATTTAAGCGGCTTTGGCCATTTTATCTGATAAAAAACAAGCATTTAGCTGCAATAAATCGCCAAATCTGCGACAATGCGCGATTAGCCTTATTCGTCGTCGCCATGAATTCCACTCATTCCCCGCTTAAACCGATTTACGAACTACCCGCAGGCGTAAAGCCACGCCAGCCTGCGCCTTTCCTGCCGATGAGCCGCAAGGAAATGGATCAGCTCGGCTGGGATGAGTGCGACATCATCATCGTAACGGGCGACGCTTATATCGATCATCCGAGTTTTGGCATGGCGCTGCTTGGCCGCCTGCTGGAAGCGCAGGGTTTTCGCGTCGGCATTATCAGCCAGCCAGACTGGACTTCGGCCGACGACTTCAAGCAGCTGGGCAAGCCTAGGCTGTATTTTGGCGTCACCGCTGGCAATATGGATTCGATGATTAACCGCTACACCGCCGATAAGAAGCCGCGTTCGGACGACGCCTATACCGCCGGTGGTATGGCAGGTAAGCGCCCAGATCGGGCGCTGAACGTGTATTGCCAGCGCTGCCGCGAAGCATATCCGGGCGTGCAGATTATGGCTGGCGGCATTGAAGCCAGCTTGCGCCGCATCGCGCAGTATGACTACTGGAGTGACAAAATCCGCCAGTCGGCGCTGATTTACTCCAAAGCCGACCTGCTGCTGTTCGGCAATGCCGAACGCGCGCTGGTGGAAGTGACGCAGCGCGTCGCCGCTGGCGAGAAAATGAGCGAAATTCGCGATGTGCGCGGCACAGCTTTTCTCGCACCGCATGGCTGGATGCCCGAAGGCTGGGTGGAGCTCGATTCTTCTGTCGTCGATATTCCGGGCCAAATTGATCCACATATCAACCCGTATGCTGATGAAAGCGAACGCCAGCAAGCCAACCAGAGCAATACCCCCAGTGATGCCCCGCAGCCTATCCGCATCGTTTCACGTGAAGCACGCCTGGCTGCCCGCCGCGAAGTGCGTGGCCGCACCGTGATTCGGATTCCATCGTTTGAAACCGTGACCTACGATCCGGTCAGCTACGCACACGCCAGCCGCACGCTGCATCTGGAGTCTAACCCCGGCAATGCGCGGGCGCTGGTGCAGCAGCATGGCGAGCGCGATGTATGGATGAACCCGCCGCCGATCCCGCTGGAAACCGCTGAGATGGATTACGCGTTTGACCAGTACTTCGCGCGTAACCCGCACCCAAGCTATGGCGAGCAAGTCATTCCGGCGTGGGACATGATCCGTTTTTCGATCAATATTATGCGCGGCTGTTTTGGCGGCTGTACATTCTGCTCGATTACCGAGCATGAAGGGCGGATTATCCAGAGCCGCTCGGAAGGCTCTATCCTGCGCGAGATCGAAGAAATCCGCGACAAGACCGAAGGCTTTACCGGCCATATTTCCGACTTGGGCGGCCCGACCGCCAATATGTATCGCCTCGCGTGTAAAGACCCGAAAATCGAGCAATCCTGTCGCCGCCTCAGCTGCGTGTATCCCGGCATTTGTGAGAATCTGAATACCGACCACAGCAGCTTGATTCAGCTGTATCGCAAAGCGCGCAAAATCAACGGCGTGAAAAAAATCACCATTGGCTCCGGCCTGCGCTACGACTTGGCGGTTGAATCGCCCGAGTATGTGAAAGAGCTCGTCACGCATCACGTGTCGGGCTATCTGAAAATCGCGCCGGAACACACCGAAGACGGGCCGCTATCGAAAATGATGAAGCCCGGCATTGGCGCTTTCGAGCGTTTTAAAGACATGTTCGAGCATTACAGCCAGCTCGCGGGCAAGAAACAATATCTGATTCCCTACTTTATCGCCGCCCATCCGGGCACTAGCGACGAAGACATGCTGAACCTCGCGCTTTGGCTGAAGAAAAATAATTTCCGCCCCGATCAGGTGCAAGCGTTCACGCCCACGCCAATGGCGATGGCAACGACGATGTGGCACACCAAGCGCAACCCGCTCAAACGCATCCATCGTAGCTCGGAAAAAGTCGACATCATCAAAGACGAAAAACGCCGCCGCGTTCACAAAGCGTTTTTGCGTTACCACGACCCGAAAAACTGGCCGATTTTGCGCGAAGCACTGATCAATATGGGCCGCGCCGATCTGATCGGCACCGGCCCCAAACAGCTGATTCCCCCCGAATCAGCCGCCGAAAAATCCATGCAAGCCCCGAAGGGCAACGCTCGTGGCGGCGGCGGACCGGGCTCGGTGGGCAAGATACCTAACCGGAGTAAATCGCCACAGGACAATGCTAGAAATGCTGCTGGCGCTATACCCCGTGGACATGTGGGTGGTGCAGCCAAGTTTGGCCAGCAACGTCCGGCAAGTAGACCCGGAGCAGCCAAGCCTGCAAGTAAATCGGTTGGCAAGAAAGCCCGTTAAGCAAAAAGCCTCGCATGCGAGGCTTTTTGCTGTTTGCCGACGGCTAGCGATTCTTCATTTCATTCTCTAGGGGCTTTCTTGGTGTACCAATCAAATAGCAATTTCATCGAGAAGTCCAACACCACAATCGATTAAATACTGTGCTGTTTGCTCATAAAACGAGGTCGGTCGAGTCGGATCGGTGGAGTCGCCATGGGGGATGTAGATCACCATGCCTTGCCGGGCTCGGGTTAGCAGTACGCGATAAGCATTTTCCAAATAACGCTGCTGCTCTGGCTTATGCCGGCGTTTCCAGCTGGTGCCGGTAAATTTCCAGTGCGTAAATTGCCCTTCTTGATAACGATAATCAGCATCCCACGCCACTAGACACCAATCTAGCTCCAAGCCTTGAATATCAAATTCAGTCGCCACGTCTTCAAGGTAATGGGACGAGCGCACGTCTTCTACATCATTTAGAAACCAATCTGTCGCATCAATCGTATTTTTAACAAAGATGCCTTCTGGTTTTAGACGGATGGCTCCAGATGACGCAATTAATCCTTTACTATCCTCGCCACGTGCCTGCTGACGTATCCATTGCTTAGCGTGCTCAAGCTCACGCGTTAGCATAATTGGAAAACGTTGTTGCAACTGCTCAGCATGCCAGTTGGCACGGGCCACGTCGTTATGAATCAGGTGATGAACCCAGTGCGACAAGGTTTCTGCTCGAAAGGAGCGCATCGACGTCGCTAAATGTAGCGCGGGAGATTCAGATATTTTGTGAACTCCTGCGAGGCTAATTCCACCACCGGCATACTCAGCATGTGCCAATTGAGGAGAGTAATAAACATTCCAATGAGAAAAATGCTTACATAGTGCATCCAACCAGCCTTGTAACCCAGCCTCTCCTTGATTGATTTCTTGCCCACCGCCGATTAGCGCGATGATGACACACCAATCTTGATGGCGATCCATGACACTGATCAGGAACTCTGGCTCTGACTGCTTAAATCCTTGCTGACCGCGCTTTTGATTCATGAATTTGGCCGTATGCTCCAGATTCCATGCGCGCTGTGCCTCGTCAAAAATCACCACCCGTTCAGCCGGTGCGGAATGATCTTCTAAATATTGATCACGAAAACGGTGGATATTTTGGATATGGGATTCGGCTTTTCGCAGAGCATCTCGCTTATTCCCATCTTGCTGACGTAAGATCGAATCACGCGCCAAGGCTTCGGTGAGTACCGCGACTAATGGGCCATTACCAGACAAAAATACGGCATGTTCATCATCCGCTGGATTCGCATTGTTTGTTGCGATATTTAGACCAACCAGCGTTTTTCCCGCACCGGGAACCCCGGTTACAAAACAAATGGCTTTGTTTTTCTGTTCGCGGCTCTGATGAATGATGTCTTGCAGGGCGTGTGTAGTTGCGTACAAGTTTTTTGCGCCAGCGTCATGCCGTGCAATATCAAGCACCTCGTGATCCGCATACAGCGCTTGTGCTGCTTGAATAATCGTTGGCGTTGGCTTGTAACTGCCTGCCAGCCAATCAACCCAAGTAATCTCTTGCTTAGCTTTTGTCTCTACTAATGCGCGTGCAAGGCAGTCGGGTAAATTGGTTGAATTCGCACAAACGGGTTGATAGACGCTATCGTGCTCAGAACTGAGAAAAGTAAAATCAGTAGCTGGCCCTTCACTGGCAACAAGGATAGGTACTATCGTTTGCTCATGACTGCTGCTGTGGAAATGGTGTAAATCCAAAGCATAACCATGCACTTGCCGCAGATCTGGTGCCAAGTAATGGCTTGAGCCGATCTTGAACTCGATCACAAACAGGCGATTGCGCAGAATAAGTACGGCATCGGCACGACGCCCCATACGAGGTATTTTGGCTTCGAGCAACACATAACCATCGGCATATTCGGCAAGGGCTTGTTGCAAGATAAGGACCTGCATACGCCAAGCGCCGGTTTGCAAGTGCTCTAAATTTTGGCTATGCCGCTGAGTTAAAACCCCGATCACATGCTCAGCCGTGTGATGCAAGAATTGATCGACAGGTGCACCGTAAAAAGCTGCATTTTCGAACATCACTCGCTTCCTTCTTCGAAAAACACTGAAGGGCTAACCCCCAATGCTTTTGCTAAGCGAAAAAGGTTTAATAGGCTGAGATTACGAACACCACGTTCGATGCCACTGATATACGTTCTATCCAAATCGGCCTGCTGACCGAGCTGTTCTTGGCTGAGTCCTCTTGCTGTGCGCAATTGCCGTATTTTCAAACCAAAGCTAATCAGTTCTTGATTCACAGGAGCATCCTTAATTGAGTTTTGGATGTTCCAGGTGATGTGACTTATTCGTCTACGGACTATGTGTCACAATTATGTTTTTATGTTGAAGGTCAGTTATGACGTGCGATTGGGTGCTGGAATATCTTTACCGTGATGCGGGGAATTACAAAATTTATGGTGCAGCCTTTTTTGGTGGAGCATTGAGTCAGATTGGGCACAAAAATCTCCAAGCTGCACTAATTGATGGTTTGTACTTTAATCCCGAGTCACTCGGCCTACGCCCACTGCGGGATGAATTGATTCATCAATTTGGAACAAGTGATGATGATCATCATTGGCATGAGTGGCTAGAATTCCGTCGTAGCACTGCTGCGGAACAAAATCTTCAACCTGAAATGAGTACAGTTGAGTTACTCCAGCGAATAGCGGCAAGCTCCAAAAATTTACGTTGTTAGGTTCGCCATACTGGCAACGACGATGTGCACACCAAGCAAAACCCGCTGAAGAAAATTCATCGCAGCTCGGAAAAAGTCGACATCATCAAAGACGAAAAACGCCGCCGCGTTCACAAAGCATTTTTGCGCTATCACGACCCGAAAAACTGGCCGATTCTGCGCGAAGCGCTGATCAATATGGGCCGTGCCGATCTGATCGGCACCGGCCCCAAACAGCTGATTCCCCCCGAATCAGCCGCCGAAAAATCCATGCAAGCCCCGAAGGGCAACGCTCGTGGCGGTGGCGGGCCGGGCTCGGTGGGCAAGATACCTAATCGGAGTAAATCGCCACAGGGCAATGCTAGAAATGCTGCTGGCGCTATACCCCGTGGCAAGCCAGTGGTGCGCACGGGCGGTAAGCCCGCGGCCAAAACGGGCTTTGGCGCTGGAGTTGGCAAGAAGCCGGGCTCAAGATAAAGCTTACCGCCGGGCTCTGTCTGCTTGCCCCGCCGCAGTATTGCGCGGATAATCGCGTCCGCGAAGCGGGACAGACCATCGCTGCTACCAGTGTAATGCTGGCGGGGGAGGAAAGTCCGGGCTCCATAGAGCAGAATGCTGGCTAACGGCCAGGCGGCGTGAGCCGACGGAAAGTGCAACAGAGAGCTGAACCGCCAGTGTGCCGGGTTGAACTGTGGATTGAGACCATGGGAACCGGCGCTCAGGTAAGGGTGAAAAGGTGTCCCCGCCTCACGGGGAGCCCCGCAAGGGGTCGGTAAGAGCGCACCGCGGCGCTGGTAACAGTCGCTGGCAGGGTAAACCCCATTCGGAGCAAGACCAAGCAGTAGGCGTTGAGGTTGCTCGCTGAGTCTACGGGTAGGTTGCTTGAGCGCGTCAGTAATGGCGCGCCTAGAGGAATGATGGTCACGGCTGGCAACAGCCGGACAGGACCCGGCTTATAGTCCCGCTTCGCACTCCCCACCATCAAAATCACTTTTGCCCTTCGTCGGCATTTTTCACCCTTAGCAACACGGCTATTTTAACTTGCGGCTCATTGCGCTACTTTAAGGCTATGGTCGATCTCGGCTTGCTTACGGAGAACAATGATGAAAAATGGATTACTAGCCCTCCTGTTTGCCATGCTGCCCGTGCTCGCACACAGCGCCGAAATTACTGTCGATGGTGTCACAATCAAAAGCGGCAACACGACAATCCGCTTTGGCGATCAGGATAAGCGGGGTTATTACTGGGATGGTAAAGTCTGGCGTGATCCGGTGTACTGGAAGAAAAACCATGGCAAAGGCATTGGCACCAAATGCCCACCAGGACAGGGCAAAAAAGGCCGTTGCTAATAGTGGGTATCTTGTTGTAACGCTTGATTAAGCTGCCTTGCGTTGAAATACCCACACCCCTGCTTTGAGTTCTGGCGGCAAAACCAGTTGGCTGAGCGCCGGGTGTTCCTGCCAGTCAAATTGTGTTTGCTCTTCGTAATCGCGCCAGCTGCCGGTGAGAAAGCGCGAATGACTGCCGATCACGATATAGGTTTCAACCTCCCGCTGGCGGAAGATTTGCCGCTCGAAATGATTATTCGACGGTGGCCAGCTGCAAATCACGACTTTGGGTTTAAAGCGCGAAATGGCCGCAATGGCATCGTAGCGCTGCACGGCATCGGGGTACTGAATGGTTTTTCCCCAGCTGTAATCGTCGGTCGGCGTGATGTCGATGCCTTGTGCTGCCAGAAAACGGCTTAAAGTGCCATCGCCCGCGCCAACTTCAACCGTGCGGCGCGCGCCGATCAGCGCTGCCAGCCCGGTAATCAGCTCGCGGCTGTAAAAACACCAGATGCCGCGTTTTTCGACCAGCGGCATGAGTCGGCATTTTTGCCAGAGTAGCGGCCAGATCAGCTTGAAACGGGTCATCGAAACCGGTTTGCGGATCAGATCTCGCTCGAAAAGCAAATGCTGCGCCAGCAGGCCATTGAACAGATTAAAGCGCACCTTGCCCGCTTTGACGCCGCTGGCGCTGGATAGCGCGTACTGGCGCAAAGCCTGCTCGGTGAGGCGCTGGCGTAGCTGTTCGTGGACAAAGAGTGCAAAGGCCCGGCCTTCGCGTTCACCGCTTAAATAGCGCTGCCCCGGCGCTTTGCGCTGGCTGGCCTGCGCCAGCAACGCTTTCAATTCAGCCGGATCCCGTCTGGCAAATGCTTCGGCCAGCTCGGCCCGCACTTCGCTCCAGAGCGCCGGGTGCTGCTGCGCCAGCTCGGTCAGGCTGGGATTGGTTTGCAACCATTCCCAGGTGTGGGATGGATTGGAAAGATCGGCTACGGGATGGGGGAAAGGGGAGTTGGACAGCGCCATGGTGCGGCCAGCGTGGAGAAAAGAACCATCATAGTTGATTCCCCGTGGCTGGCGCACGTGGGGCAATTACATCAGCAGCATGCCAGCGCGTTCCGGCTGCCAGCTGAGCGCTTTGACCCGCACGCGCAGCTGCGTGCCGGCAGGCGTGGGCCAGCTGATTTCCTGCCCGACCGACAGACCCAGAATGGCCGAGCCGATGGGGGCCAGAATTGAAATCTGCTCGCGGCTGCCATTCATCTCGTCGGGGTAGCACAATGTGAGCTCAAATGTTTTACCTTCGGGCAGGATTTCAAAACACACTTGCGAGCGCATCGTCACGACATCGGGCGGCATGTTTTCCGGCTCAACAATATGAGCCCGCGCCAGCTCGTTCTCTAGGCCGCTGATATCGGCTAGGCCTTGTGCGGCCTGACGCTCGAGCAGTTTTTCCAGCCGCACGGCATCCAGAGCAGAAACAGTAATCGGGGGTAAACTCATCAGCTGCATCCTTCTAAAAAAACATTTGTCCCAAATGATTGAGCACAATAAGCGGCAGCACATCGTGAAATGCGCTGCCGCTAGGGTATATTGATGTGGGCAATAGCAAATCAGGTAGACCCAGCTATACCCCATAGGTTTAATGTGAATATTACCGCCTTGCTGATTGAGTGATCGGGCCGGATGCGGCGCAATCACGCCGACAGGATGGTTATTTGCGATAAAGCGCTTGACGCGCCGCGCCGGATCGGCTTTAATGGCAACCCTTGTGACTGAGCAATCATTCACTGGCCAATTAGCTCAGTTGGTAGAGCAGCGGATTGAAAATCCGCGTGTCCGTGGTTCGATTCCGCGATTGGCCACCAGAATTAAAAAAGCCACCTTCGGGTGGCTTTTTGCATTGGCGCGCGCTCAAAAGCCTTGCGGCGCCGAGGCCAGCGCCAGTTTGCCTCGTCTGAGCATTTCTTTTTGCATGGCACCAAATTGCTGGGCAATATGCGTTTGCAAATGCTGCTTGCCCAAAGTGCGCATCAGCGCCGAATTGGGAATCCAGTCGGCCTGATAATTCATCTGGGTGTAGCGCCCTTGGGCCTGTAGCTGCATCCGGCTGCTAAATGCGCCATTGCTGCTATTGATCGAGCGGGCAGTGATCTGCTCCATCGGCTGGATTTCGATATCGCGTTCCGAATCCAGCGTCATGCTGATCGGCCCCAGCTGCAGCTGGCCTTGCTGCCGGATATGCCAGTGATTGCCCTGCCGAGACAGCACTTTGCTCTGGCTCATATTCGGCATGAATTCGGCCATGTGGTCAAAGTCGCTCAGCACGGCGAAGGCCTGGGCCTGTGTCACTGGAGCAAGAAACTGGGCGTTAAACAGCACATGGCCGTCACGTTCGCTGGCTTGTACGGAGACTAGCGGCAGGATGGGGGTATCCAGAGCGTGGCTTGCTCCGGAGTACAGCAGTAGCAGGATCAGAAACCAGCGCATGATGTTTCCTTTAACTCGCGTGGTACTTGGCCACTGCAATCTGGCGGCACAATCAATAAACCCCGGCGCAAGCCCGGGGTTGATCTGGATTTAGTTGCGCGAGAACTTCTGCGCCAGCTGATTGAGTTTTTCGGTGCGCTGGCGTTCGGCCTCGGCAGCCGCTTCGGCCGCTTGCTGTGCCTTGCGCTCATTGGCCGCTTTTTTGAAATGTTCGTGCAGGCTGGTGGCGGCAAATGTGCGCTGCTCTTCGGTGACGGCGTCGGCCTTGCTGCCATCCAGATTGACGCGTTCGGTCGCGTTTTGCATCACTTTCAGATAACGGATAGAGCGTGTGTGCATGGCCAGCGCGCTGCGCAGTACCCGGCGGTTGACTTCTGGCAGGGCGGCGATGACTTGCTTGTCGATCCCGATGGCGAGAGGCTGGCAGTCACGCAATACCGCAAATTGCTTTTGCAAATCCTTCAACATGCCAAAAGTGGTGGGTGTAGAAGTCGGTTTGTTTTCTGGGGTGTTCATTCGATCAAGCTCGTCAAAGGGTTTTTTGCCTGTGCATTTTATCAGATTCGCCACCGTAACCAAGCGAATGTGATTACGGGTGTTCAAATTCGGCGCGGGCTATTGCTGTTTTATTGCCCGCCGCAGCAAAACCACCGAAGAGTTGTTGAGCTTGCGGTGGTGAGATGCTGCGGCGCTTGGGTTGGTGCTTAAGCGACTGTTTCGGGCAAAGTCTGGCCAAATGCGTCCTGATATTGTGCTTTCAGGTCGGCCAGGCTGAATTTGTGGTTCTGGCCGCCACGGTGGGCAATTTTGATGCTGCCCAGCAAAGAAGCCAGCCGGCCAGTCGTGGGCCAATCCCAGCCCTGCATCAGCCCGTGCAGCAAACCGGCGCGGAAAGCATCACCGCAACCGGTTGGGTCAAGCACGGCAGCTGGCGCAACGGCAGGAATGACATGCTGCTTGCCATCGGCATAAATACATGAGCCTTCTGCACCCAGCGTCACGATCAGCGCTTTCACCTTGCCAGCCAGCTGTTCAAGGTTTAAGCCGGTGGCTTTGCACATCATTTCGGCTTCGTAGTCATTTAGCGTCAGATAGGTGGCGATCTCGACCAGCTCAAGCAGCTCTTCGCCGCTAAACATCGGCATGCCCTGACCGGGGTCGAAAATAAACGGAATACCGGCTGCCGCTAGCTGGCGGGCATGATCCTGCATGCCTTGCTTGCCATCGGGTGAGACAATGCCGATGCTGATTTTCTCTTTGACGTCGCCCACCTGATTGACGTGCGACATGCCCATTGCGCCGGGGTGGAAGGCGTTGATCTGGTTATCATCCAGATCGGTAGTGATAAAGCACTGCCCGGTAAAGCCTTCCTGAACACTGATGTAGTCCTGGCGGATCTGCATTTGCTCCAGCCATTTGGCGTACAGGTCAAAATCCTGGCCCACCGTTGCCATGATCAGCGGCTCCGAGCCCAGCATTTTCAGGCTGTAGGCGATATTACCGGCGCAGCCACCCAGCTCGCGGCGCATTTCGGGCACCAGAAATGACACCGACAGAATATGAATCTGCTCCGGCAGGATGTGTTTTTTGAAATGATCAGGAAACACCATGATGGTGTCGTAGGCCATAGAGCCGCAAATTAAGGCAGACATTGATTTTCTCCAAGCGAGGGTCTGTTGACGTTTGGTTTATGATCCCGCTGGGCGATTTTCGCGGCGAAATGACGTAAAGTCGCCGCGAAAATCGCCCAGCCCTCCGGGTATGCTTGCTTTTGGCCTGCTACTGCGTGGCAAAAACCTTGCATAGAGCGACTATGCGGCGGTTCTTGCACCTTGTATCAGGCCAAAATCAGCCCAAACGGAATTCGCAAACCAAACGTCAACAGACCCTTGGGTCTGCGCATTATACGTTTGCGTGCAGTCATCATAGGCATGAATTTTTTGCGCGCTTGTTGCCATACTGTTGCACTGCAACCACGTCTGTACTGCCAGAAGTGCCATCCGTCAGTTCTGACTTTACCCTGACAAGATGTGAAGGCACATTAGCCAGGTTAGGGAAATCACTTATATTAGTATTGTCTTATGTTGTTATCGCTTAGCTCGCTCTCCGTCTTGGCCATGATTTGTTCGGCACTGGGCGCCTTGATGTATCTCGGTCTGGCTCGCAGTCAGGATAGCGAGCGCGGCATCACTACGCTGGCCGTCGGTGGGGTATTGCACCAGTCCGGCTGGTTTGTCTGGGCGCTGGCCCTGTTTGGCAGCGCCGACTTGCTGGCCTGGCTGGCCATTTTGTTGTTATTGCTGGGGCAGCTGGGCTTACTGGCTGGGACGCGCCGCTCGTTTGCGCGGCCAGCCGTGCTGGGCTGGTGGGCTGCGCTGATTCCCTTATGCCTGCTGGCTGTGGTCGCCAGCCTGGTGCAGGCGATTTCGGCCGCACAGGCCGGATTGCTCCAGGCACTGCTGCTCGCGCCGCTGGCCTTTCAGATTGGCCGCGAAGCATTTCAGCCCGGCAATGACGAAGAGTGGAGCCTGCCGCGCTACTTGCTGGTGGTGACTGTATTTGCCCTGGCGGGTATATTGCTTTGCGCCAGTCTGTGTAACGTCTTTGGCGCAATACCCCATGACCAGCTTGTCCAGGTCTGGGCTGTGCTGGCTTGCGCAATCAGCGTGGTTTTGCCCTACAGTTATCAATTGATGATTGCCCATCGCCTGCATACGCGCCTGACCAAGCTGGTGCGCTACGATGCGCTAACTGGCTTGCTCAATCGGCGAGGCATGGAAGAGCACGCCGAGCGCGAATTGCACCGCGCCCGCAAACACAACTCATCGCTGGGCCTGATGCTGCTTGATATTGACCAGTTCCGTGTGGTGAATCAGCGCTACGGCTATGGCTCAGGCGATGCGGCCTTGAAAAAATGTGCCAAGAAGATCCGCGAGATTGCCGGTGACGAAGCGCTAATCGGCCGCATTGCGGGCGAGGAGTTCTGCATTATTTTCTGCGATAAAAATTCGCACGAGCTGCGCTCGCTGGCCGTGGAAATCGAAATGGCGCTGGAGGCATTGACTATCGAGCATGGCGACTTCAGTTTTCATCTTTCGGTGACGCTGTCGCTGGTCAAATATGGTCGCCACGGCAATCAGTTTGAAGCGCTATTGCAACGTGCCGAAGAAAAACTGCAGCTGCGCAAAGGCCATTTGCGCGGCGAGGCCATCCCCGAGGGAGCCATCACCGTCGCGCCTTAATTCCGTTGGCAGCCCTACGTGGCCATTTTCGGGCGCTTGTCTTAGATCAAGCTGCGCCATGTTTAGATCAATCAATCACTTATCGGGCAAAACCAGCAGTGCTACATTACTTGGGCTTTTCTTACCTCAAGGATCTTAGCAATGAAATTCGATACGCTCGCCATTCATGCTGGCTACAGCCCCGACCCGACGACCAAAGCCGTGGCCGTGCCGATCTACCAGACCACCAGCTACGCCTTTGATGACACCCAGCACGGTGCCGATCTGTTTGATCTGAAGATCAAAGGCAATATCTACACCCGCATTATGAACCCAACCACCGATGTGCTGGAACAACGGGTGGCGGCACTGGAAGGTGGGATTGGCGCGCTGGCGCTGGCCTCAGGGCAAGCCGCGATTACCTATGCGATCCTCACCATTGCCGAAGCGGGCGACAATATCATCGCCACCAGCGCGCTGTATGGCGGCACCTACAATCTATTTGCCCATACGCTACCGCAATATGGCATCAGCGTTCGATTTGTTGATGCCAACGATCCGCAAGCCGCTGCCGCGCTGATCGATGAAAAAACCAAAGCAATCTACTGCGAATCCATCGGCAACCCATTGGGCAATGTGGTTGACTTTGCCGCCTTCGCTGCCGTTGCCCATGCCGGTGGTGTACCGTTGATTGTCGACAACACCGTACCCACGCCCTATCTCACCCGCCCTATCGAGCACGGCGCCGACATCGTCGTGCACAGCCTGACCAAGTATATGGGCGGTCACGGCACCAGCATTGGCGGCATTATTGTTGATAGTGGCAAATTCCCGTGGGCAGAACACAAGGCGCGTTTCCGTCGTCTGAACGAGCCTGAAGTCAGTTACCACGGCGTGGTGTATACCGAGGCACTCGGCCCTGCCGCCTTTATTGGCCGAGCGCGCACCGTACCGCTGCGCAATATGGGCGCGGCGATTTCGCCATTTAATTCCTTCCTGATTCTGCAGGGCTTGGAAACACTGGCGCTGCGCATGGATAGACACGTGGAAAATGCGCTGAAAGTGGCCGATTTCCTCGCGGCGCACCCGAAAGTGGAATGGGTGAATTACGCTGGCCAAACGGGCCATCCAAGCAAGACCTTGGTCGATCAATACTTCGGCGGCAAAGCGTCAGGCTTGTTGACCTTTGGCGTGAAAGGCGGCCGTGAAGCCGGTGCGCGCTTCCAAGATGCGCTGCAATTGATCACCCGACTGGTGAATATTGGCGACGCCAAATCACTGGCTTGCCATCCGGCCAGCACCACGCATCGCCAGCTCTCGCCGGAAGAGCTGAAACGCGCCGGGGTTTCGGAAGATATGGTGCGTCTGTCGATCGGGATTGAGCACATCGACGATATTCTGGACGATCTGGATCAGGCGCTGGCACAAGTGTAATTGATGCATATCATGGGTATTGCTCTGTAGATCTTACCCAATATAGATTGCAGTGCTATACCCATGAAAACTGGTGAACTGCCTGCTTGGCATTTTGCCAGCGGGCCTCGCCCAAACCAGCCACCAGCGCAAACGGTACTTGTGCTTGCTCGAGCGCAGCTTGATAGCGCAGCAGCAATGCATCGCGATCCAGCGGATTTTCGCGCAGTGGGTCGGGCTGCCACGGCAGATCGGCTGCGGTGAGCAGATGCAGCTGATAATCCTGAGGCCGCCATAGTTGCGCCAGCTCGGGCGGGCATTCGCCAAAGCACACCTGCGCCCAGATGATGCAGACCAGCACACTGGTATCGCACACCAACCAATCCGCTCCGGTGGCCAGCTGGTTTTCGAGTGCCAGCTGACCATGCGCAATCGCAATAATATCGTCCATGCTATACGTGGTGCGGCGCTGGGCGGCAAACCACGGGCGGGAGAATTCGGGCACCCACGGTGCCTGCAACTCACGGGCCAGCGCTCGCGCCAGACTGGTTTTACCGCAGGATTCTGGCCCGACGATCGCGATTTTGCGCGTCATACGGCCACCAGCTCGCGCCGCCAGTTGCGCCAGCCCCACACGGCCAGCAAGGCCAGCAAGACGTACAGCACACTGGTGATATACAGCGTTTTATACAGGTACACGCCGCTAGCGAGCAGATTGAGCACAATCCAGTACGGCCAGTTTTCGATTTTTTTCTTCGCCTGCATCCACTGCGCCAACAGGCCAAACACAAAGATCGACGAATCGAGCACGGGTACATCAGTCGGTAAAAACTGAATTTGCAGCGTAGACACCAAGGCCGTTAAGGCCAGCCCCACGGTATTGATCAGCAGCCATTCTTTTTTACTTAAATGCCGCACAGGTAAAGTTGCTTGACCCACATTACCCCGCCATTGCTGCCAGCCATACACGGCCAGTACGGCATAGACCGCTTGTAGCGCGGCTTCGCCAAACAGGTTGAATTTGGCAAACAGCCAGACATACAGCAGGCTGGCTACCAGCTGCAGTGGCCAGGTCAGTACATGGCCGCGCGCGGCCAGCGCAATGGCCGTCAGCGTTAGCACAAAGCCAATGATTTCAAGCAGGGACATAAGGCACAATCAAAGCGGTGAAAAGGACGCTAGTTTAGCAGCCCCCAGCACTGGCAAGGCGCTTCTGGCTGCACCAGTGCAAAATCTGCGGGGCTTTGCGCTGGTGCAAATTTCCTCACATCAGGGCGGCATCGTGCCGTTTCAGCGCCGTTTGTCACGGTATAATCTCCTGCATCAAAGTCGGAATCATTCATCATGACCAGCACCGTATTACCCAGCGCCCAACGTCTTGTCATCAAAGTCGGCTCCAGCCTTGTCACCAACGACGGCAAGGGGCTGGATCATGCGGCGCTCAGCCGCTGGGCCAAGGAAATCGCGGAGCTGGCGCGCCAGGGCAAGCAAGTGGTGCTGGTATCGAGTGGCGCCATAGCGGAAGGCGTGGCGCGGCTGGGCTGGAGCAGCAAGCCTACCGCAGTGCATGAAAAGCAGGCCGCCGCTGCAGTTGGCCAGATGGGGCTGTGCCGTGCTTATGAAGCCGCATTTCAGGAATACGGCCTCACTTGTGCACAAGTGCTGCTGACGCATGAAGATTTATCCGATCGCACCCGCTATCTGAATGCCAGGTCAACATTGTTGACCTTGTTGCAGCTGGGCGTGATTCCGATCATTAATGAAAACGACACGGTCGTCACTGCCGAAATCAAGTTTGGTGATAACGACACGCTGGGCGCGCTGGTGACCAATCTGATCGAGGGTGATGCGTTGGTGATTCTGACCGATCAGACCGGCCTTTACACTGCCGATCCGCGCAGCAACCCCGATGCCACGCTGGTGCGTTTTGCCACTGCTGGTGATGAAGCGCTGGAGGCGATGGCCGGTGGTGCGGGCTCCAGCGTCGGCACAGGCGGGATGTATACCAAAATCATCGCCGCCAAACGGGCGGCGCGCAGCGGGGCGGCGACCATTATCGCCTGCGGTCGCGAGCCCGAAGTGCTAACCCGGCTCGCCGCTGGGGAAGCCATCGGTACGCAACTGACCGCGCACACCTCGCCGCTGGCGGCGAAAAAACAATGGATTGCCGATCATTTGCAGCTCAAAGGCCGTGTGACGCTGGATGCGGGTGCGGTACGGGCGCTCAAGCAAGGTGGGTCAAGCCTGTTGCCCATTGGCGTGAGCGCGGTGGAAGGCGAGTTTTTGCGCGGTGAAGTGGTGAGCTGTGTCGATCATCAGGGCGTTGAAATTGCGCGCGGCCTGATCAATTACAGTTCGCAAGAAACCGCGCGGATTTTGCGCCACCCTACCGGACAGATCGAAGCCATTTTGGGTTATATCGATGAAGCCGAATTGATCCACCGCGATAATCTGGTTGTTTCCTGATGGGTATAGGTCTGCGATTTAGATTTAAAAAAGGCTGCAGGCCAATACATGGGAGGGTATGGTGAAAGACCCCGTTCAGCTGGCCCAACTGGCCCGTAGTGCCGCGCAGCGTGCAGACTGGGCGCAAGCGCAAATCCTGATGGCGCAAGCCTTGCAGCTGGCGCCCGAAGCGCCCGCCCTGCATTTGAATTACGGCAATATCCTCAAGCAGCTGGGGCGCTATGACGAGGCGCGCATTGCCTACGAGCAGGCGTTGCACTGGCAGCCCGACTGGGCCGACGCACACTATAATTTGGGCAATCTTGCGCTGTTGCAGCACAATGCGCTGGCCGCGACCGAGCATTATCGCGCCACGCTGGATGCCAATCCGGCGCACGCCGAGGCGCACTATAATCTGGCAACGCTATTGACCAATCTGGGGCGCTTTGCGCCGGCGCACGAGCATTTTGCCGCCGCCCTGCGGCTCAAGCCCGAATACCCCGATGCCCTGCATAATCTGGGGCGGCTGTACCGGCGCGAAGGTGAATTGGCGCAGGCCAGAGCACATTATCTGGCGGCACTGAGGCTCAATCCCGAGCACCATCTAGCCAGCTACAGCCTGGGGACTTTGAGCTTGCTCGAAGGAAAATGGCAGGAAGGATGGCAGGGGTATGAGTCGCGATGGCAGGCTTTGTATAGGCCCTATCCCAATACCCCTTTGCCCCGCTGGTCTGGTGAGGTGGTGAACCGTTCTGCCCGGCTATTGGTGATTGGCGAGCAGGGCTTTGGCGACATGCTGCAATTTGTCCGGTTTTTACCCCAGTTGCTGCACCGCTTTGCCCAGGTCACCGTGCTGGTGCCGGATACCTTGCAGCAGCTGCTGCAGCAAAGCCTGCCGCCAGAGATCAATGTGGTGACTAGCCTGAGCGATCACAGCGGGCTGACGCATCATATCCCCTTGATGAGTCTGGCCGCCGCGCTGCAGATTGACGAAGCCAAGCTCGATGGTGCCCCCTATTTGCACCCCGATCCGGCGGCGCTGGCGTACTGGCGTCAGCACTTGCCCACCGGTTTCAAAGCCGGCCTGGCCTGGCAGGGCAATCCGCAGCAGGCGGATAACCGCTGGCGCAGTATTCCGCTGGCTCAGTTGCAATCTTTGCTCGATCTGCCGGGCATTCACTGGTGCAATTTGCAATACGGCGCTCACCCGGCGCAGCTGCGCGACGACTGCGCCGAATGGTGCAATTTTGCCGATACGGCTGCTTATATTGCCAATTTGGATTTGGTGGTCAGTAGCTGCACGTCGATTGTGCATCTGGCAGGCGCGCTGGGTGTGCCAACCTTATTGCTGAGCCGGGTCGACGCCGATTGGCGCTGGCAAACCGAGCGCAGCGATAGCCCGTGGTACTCATCGCTGCGCATTTTGCGCCAACCGGGTTTGGATGACTGGTCAGCGCCCGTACAGCAGGCCGCTCAGTATATCGGGCAACGACAGCAGAGCCATGCAACTATGGTGCCGTCTCGTTGACTGTCCCCCTGCCGTGGATTTAACGGGTTTGGCAGCCGGAACAGTCAGCAGGTAATTTATTAGCGACGAATTCTTTTTTGATGGTTTCCAGCGGCCAAGGGGCGTCTAGGCGACAAAACTCATCAGCCAGATAACCTTGCCAGGCATGATGGCCATTTTTGCTATTGATTTTCCACTCGCTGTTTTTAAGCTCACGCCAGTCGCCCGTGCTGCTGGCACTGGCGTAGCGACGATATTGATGGCTAGCACAATCGAGCCCTTCAAAAACCAGTGTCGTTACATTGCCTCCGGTGGGTTTGATGGCGACCACATAACGGACAATTTCATCATTCGTGAGGCTTAAGCTGTCTAGGGCAAGAAAATAGTTGTTCCGGTTATTATTTTTTAATTGTGGAAACTCGAGCGGTGCCCATTCGACCAAATTTTTGATATTTGGGCGTTCAAAGGCCGCCTCTGCGGGGGCCGCCTTCTGATTATTATTGAACCAATCCACCACTTCTCCCGGTAAGCCGCGGCCATTACGCTCCATTCTGACATTGGTTTCTGCAAACGAAGTCATACTGGCACACAGCATGAGCATCAGGCATTGTGCTCGCATCACTCTTTCCCCGAGACAAAGAAACAGATGCTATCACGCCGCATCGATCAATGCGCGATCCGTATCATTGGCACCGGCTCCCCCTGATGCTCGCTGAGCCAGGCGGGTTGCAAGGTGACATGGTCAATATGGTATTGCTGCTCCAGCATCTCGTTGAGTTGCAAAATCAAGCGTGGCCATGCTGCAGGGTCTTCGATAATCAGGTGGGCCGATAGGGCGTTGCGTTTGCCCCCGATATTCCAGACGTGCAGATCGTGCAATTCGCTCACGCCCGGCGTGGCGGTAATGGCATCGGCGACGGCAGACAAATCCAGTCCGTCCGGTACACCATCCATTAATAAATGCGTCGACTTTTTCAGCAGGGCCCAGGTCGAGCGCAAAATCAGCAGCGATACCGCAATCGACAAAATCGGGTCAATTGGTTGCCAGCCGGTGTAGTAAATCACGGCCCCGGCGGCAATGGCCGCCACCGAGCCGAGCAAGTCACCCAGTACGTGAATCAGCGCCGCACGGCTATTGAGATTGTCGTGATCATGCGAGAGCTGCCAAGCGGAAATCACATTGACCAAGAGACCGATTACCGCAATCACCATTACGCCCAGACCATTGACCGGCTCGGGATTGAGCAGGCGTTGCACGGCTTCGACCACAATCCACACGACCAGCGCAATCATGGTCAGGCTGTTGACCAGCGCGCCGATCAATTCGGCCCGCGCGTAGCCATACGATTTGGCCGCATTGGCCGGGCGTTGCCCGATCAGATTGGCAATCAGCGCCAGCAGCAGCGCGGCGCTATCGGTCATCATATGGCCCGCATCGGAAATCAGCGCTAGTGATCCGGCCCAGAGTCCCCCCGCCAGCTCGACAAAGGCAAAGCCGAAGGTCACGATAAGTGCGATCACCAGCCGTTTTTGCGAGCTGGGTGCGCCATGGTCGTGATGATGGTGGCTTTCGTCGTGGCGATGATCATGGCAGGCATTGTGTCCACCCGGTCGATCATGCGGGTGCTGGTGCTGCGCACCTTCTGGAAAATGCTTGTGAGTGTGCGGGGTGTATTTCACGATGCCTATCCTTCTTTTCAGGGTGTAGCAGCGGTAGATGGCGAATCTGCCGGATGTTGCTGCACACAGGCTGAGCGGCCTGAGCCCTGTCATGCAATAAATGTCATGCAGCTACTATAACGTAGCGTCCCATCGCTTGGATACGTGCCTGGCAAAGGATAACTTTTGTATTTCATACTACTACTATTATTGTTGCGTTGCAAAAAGGCCATTGAGCTCGATCTGATCAAGAACGGGTGGGCATCAACGGTGCATAATACATAAAGCAAACTCGCAATAGACAAGCCAAAGCCGTCGTCCCCATCATGTCCCAATCTGGCCTGCTTGGCTTTCAACTTCAATCCTGACTATGCTGACATAAGCAATTGTTGGCGGTTTCCGGATCAGATAAAAACAGCTTTTTCCCACTGCGGAGTCATTATGCCCATCAAGACCCGAATCATTTTATCCACCATTTTGATTAGCCTGCTGGCGCTGGCACTGGGTTTCTGGGCTAGCTTGGGGTTGGGCTGGTCAGCCTGGGTCAGCTTGCCGCTGGCTGTGCTGGTCGCTGCAGTGGCGCAGGCGCTGCTTATGCAATGGCAGCTCAAACCCTTGCAAAAGTTGTTGCAGTCGATGCAGCAATTGCCGGTTGGGGGCGGGGATCTGAATTTCCGTATTTCGGTGCAGGGGCAAGATGAGCTGGGGCAGGCTGCAGCCGGATTTAACGAGTTTGCCACGCAGCTGCAAAACACCTTCCGCGAAGTGCAGCGCGATATGGAAAGCTTGTCGCTGGGATTGAAAGAAATCACCAGCGTGACGGGGCAGCTGGTTAAAGACAGCCACACTCAGGCCGATTTTGTCGCCGCCTCGGCTGCTGCGGTCGAGGAAATCACCGTTAGCATTACGCATATTGCCGATAGCGCGCACGAAGTGGATGACGCAGTCGCCTCGACACAACAATTGTCGGTCGATGGCGCGCAAACCGTACATAGCGTGTCGGATGAAGTAGGCAAAATGCAGGATTCGATCAAATCGCTCAGCTTTGCCATGGCCGATCTGGGGCAGCGTTCCAAGGAAATCGGTGGCATTGTTAGCGTGATCAAGGATATTGCCGAGCAAACCAATCTGCTGGCGCTTAATGCGGCGATTGAAGCGGCGCGGGCGGGCGAGCAGGGGCGCGGTTTTGCCGTGGTCGCCGATGAAGTGCGCAAGCTGGCCGAACGCAGCGCCAAGGCCACGGTAGAAATTACCGACCGTATCAACTCGGTGGGCAAAGATACCGATATTGCACTTAAAAACATGAATGAAGCTGCAAGCGGCGTTACGTCCAGCGTCGAGCGGGCGCAGGAAGCCAGCCAGATGATGCATGAAATCGGCCAGCGCATGGAAAACGTCGTGCAAGTCGTACGCGGCATTGCCGACGCGACGCGCGAACAAACTGCCGCCAGTACCACAATGGCGCAATCGTCCGAGCAAATTAATTCAATGACACAATCGAGCGATTCGGCGCTGCAGCAAACCAAAAAAGCGCTCGAAACACTCGACAACCGCGCCCGCGAACTGATGAATGCCGTGGGTAAATTCAAACTGGAAGACATTACGGTCTTGCATGGCTGGTTTGCTGCCAGCGGATTTCGGGCTGTGGCCGATGTAAAAGCCCGCCTGAATCAGATCGGCCATCACTGGTCGGATAATCACAGCGGTAAAGATGTCCCCGGCATGCTGAAAAAAGCCGTCGAGGAAAATAATCTGCCCACTGCCGCCGCCATCGGTGGCGTCAAAATCCAGGCCTGGGCGGGCAAAAATGTGCTGGCCAATCTGGACGATCTGGCGCAGGAGCAAAACTGGGCGCAAATACTGCCCGCCGTGCTTGATAAACAAATGCACGCCGATGGCCACTATGCTGCCGTACCGCTGGGGGTGGCCCGCGTGAATGTGATCTGGGCCAATGCGGCACTGTTGCGCCGGGTGAATGTGAGCCAGGCCCCCCGCACATGGGATGAACTGATCGCGCTGTGTGATAAATTGCAAAACGCCGGCATCATGCCGTTTGCGCATTCCGAGGTGAAATGGCAGGTCGCCACGCTGTTCGAAGCGGTTTCGCTGGGCCTGTGTGGCGCTAAATATTATGTCGATGCCTTTAGCAGGCTTGATCAGGGTGTGTTGTCCGGGCCGGAAACCATCCGGGCGCTCGAGATGTTCCGCCGCCTTAAACCCTACTGCAGCCCCGATCCGGTTGGCCGCGACTGGAATCTGGTCTCTGCCGACATCATCAATGGCCGCGCCGCCATGCAGCTGATGGGTGACTGGGTTAAAGGCGAATTTGATACCGCAGGCAAGCAGGCGGGTAGCGATTATCTATTCTGGGCCGCGCCCAATCAGAATGGCGAATACAGCTTTGCCGCCGATACGCTGACCATGTTCCGGCAGGACGATCCCAAACGCGCCATCGCCCAGCGTGACTTTGCCTCCCTGCTGATGAGCCCGGAATGCCAGATTGCCTACAACCATCACAAAGGCTCGATTCCTGCCCGCACCGACATCGACCGCAACCGGCTTGATTCCTACGGCAAAGCCTCGGCCGCCGATTTTGCCGATGCCGCGCAGAGAAATACACTGGTGCCATCGTGGGCGCACAATATGGCCGTGCAGGACGATATGAAAAAAGCACTGATCGAAGTGGTGTACGAGTTCTGGCACAACCCCAACATCACCGCCGCCGCCGCCGCCAGCAAACTGGCCGCCACCGCCCGCCGCTAGGCCACATGCCGGATGCCGGTTGAATACCGGCATCCGGCATTTCTACTGATCGCCCCTCAAGCGCATCACATCAATAGCTGGCAGCGCCGCCAACAATCAGGAAATCCCGCTCAAGCCAGATTCAATGGGTATATTAATAGAGGACATATTCTAATTAATCTGAGGTAAACCCCCGGCTTTGCCGGGGGACTCACCAAGGTTTGACCTATACAACGGTCATTGTGAAGCTCCGATCTCGACCAAGAGAAGGAGTTTCAAATGAAAGAGTATCAAAGTCTGAGCCATACGCGTTGGGATTGTAAATATCACGTGGTGTTTATCCCCAAGGCGAGAAAGAAGCGATTATTCGGCGCATTGCGCCGTAATCTTGGGGTTATTTTCCATGAGCTGGCACAGCA
>NZ_VIRW01000026.1 GCF_009760905.1 Chitinibacter sp. GC72
GCTAAATGTACTACTTGGCTTGTACTTCAATACTCAAAGAAAAAAACGAGATGAACAATAAAGTTCGTCTTGTTTTACTTTCTTTTCAATTGAGTGCAAGCACTTGTTTCGACTTACGAATCAAGCACTCACACTCATCGGCTGTAATTTGTTAAAGATCGGTGTGAGACAGAGAGAAACTCGTTTTGTTTCGCTGCGTCATCAGCAGAGAGGCCGAACTATACCCACCGCCTTGAAACACGTCAACACTTATCGACAAAGAAAAGCGAAAAAAGGCGATAAGTGATTGATGACAAAGGAAACTCAATTTTAAACAATTGAGCCCAGCTAATCAAAACCAAACGGCCAGCATCAGCAAACTCAGCGACAAAACCGCAAAAACCAAGCACAAAAAGCACAAAGCCCGCTGGCGCGGGCTTTGTCTTGGTCTTTTAACGCCACATCACTGATTAAATCAATCTTTAGTGGGCTTATCTCGATTGCCACCGGCGATCATTTTGTATTCAAACAAGCGACATTCGAGCGGACCATTAAATAGGACGGTACGTTTTGACGCTTTTAAACGCATGTATTTGGGCATATCCAAATCTGCGGTGAGGAAATAGGCATTCCAACCTGCAAAGCGCTGCTTTAATACCGTTGCCCATTGTGGGTACAAGCCAGCCAAATGCTCTTTCTCATCCATGCGTGCGCCATACGGTGGATTACATACCCACACCCCTGACTCAGCTGGCGGCTTAGCATCGAGGACATTCAACTGTTTCAGTTGAATCGCATCTTCCAATCCCGCGGCGGCGATATTGGCTTTCGCGTAAATCAGCACCGTACTTGAAACGTCTGAACCCGAAATCAACTGATTGCTCTTGGTTTCTTTCGCTTTAGCCTCGGCACGAACGCCTTGCCAGAATCCATCATCAAACATGCGCATTTGCTGGAAGGCAAAAGAGCGTCGAATACCTGGCGCAATATTGCGTGCGATCATTGCCGCTTCGATCAGGAAAGTCCCCGAACCGCACATTGGATCGTAAAACGCTTGCTCAGGCGTCCAGCCGCTCAGCGCCAGAATACCGGCAGCCAGATTTTCCCGCACAGGCGCATCGCCCGTTTCTACGCGATAGCCACGCTTGAAAAGCGCTTCACCCGAAGTATCGAGATACAAGGTCGCCATTTTGTCCGACAGATACAAATGAATCCGCATATCGGGTTCTTTGGTATCCACGTCGGGACGCTTGCCACACTTCAACCGAAAACGATCGCAAACGCCGTCTTTCACTTTGAGCGCAATAAAGTCGAGGCTACGCAGCGGCGAGCGCACTGCTGTCACCGTGACTTTGATTGAATTCTCAACCGTAAAGATCTCCGCCCATTCAGTATCACGCGCCATGCGGAAAATATCGTCTTCGGTGCGATATGGCTTTTCCACCAGTTTCCACAGAATGCGGCTCGCGACGCGCGAATACAGATTCGCTTTATACATCACCGTCCATGGGCCAGAGAACGCAACGCCACCATCGGTGACCTTTACTTTCTTGGCGCCGTGCTCAAGCAATTCTTTTTCCAGAATCGGCTCAAGACCACGCGGACATGGCGCGAAAAACTCAAAAATTTGTAACACAGGCTTCTTCTTATAAAAACTAAACGGTTTCGATTACTTTATTGCCAGTGGGCAAGTTTTGCTCGGTCCGGCGACGCGTTTGCATGATCAATGGCGCCCAAGTCTCGCCTGGACGTTTTTTGCGTGTCGTTAGCGTCAACTCGGATGGGCCATACACATTGGTATTGTGCGTCAGCGGCGTTGTAATCAGATATTGCGCTTGCGTCGCTTTCAGGAACGCGCCGACGCGGTCAATATTGAAAATATCCAAGTGGGCAAACGGCTCGTCGATAAACACAAAGCCCGATGGATTGTTTTCGTCCATCATTAAGCCAATCAGCAAAATCAATGACTTCATCACCTGCTGACCGCCCGACGCCTCACCGTCGTTCAAGCCCATCATGCCTTTCTGGTCGAAGTTGAAGCGCGCGGTCAGACCCGCTTGCGCCAACACAACATCGTCGTTTTCCAGATGCGGCATATCGAGCTCAACGTCGATACCGGCCAAATCGCCCAAGCCTTTAATATTGCGACCATAGGCACGCACCGTTGCACGCAGCTTATTGATGTAGGCCGCACGAGCTTCCTCGGTGAGCTGGCCAGTGCGCTCAACTTCTTTGCGGTGACCTTGCGACTCGTCTTCGAGCGCCTCGTAGTCGGCGACCAATTTATCGCGGCGCTGGATGATGGTTTCGTCTTTTTCCCAATGCGCTTGCGTTAGCTGCTCTTGCTGGCGCTCGATAATATGGCGCACCTCGGTGACGCTGCGATATTCTTCCTTGAGTTGCGCCAATACATTCGGCAACAACCACGCTGGCAGCGCTTTTTCTTTCAGTACGCGGATCGCGCCGAGCTGGCGGCTGATTTCATTGCGTTGACGCGTAATTTGCGCCTGCAATTCTTCCACCGCGAGGCGGAATTGATCGCGTTCGATTTCGATTTTTTGCGCCGCCAAACGCAACTCAGAACGACTTTCGCGTGAGCCTTCAAGCGAGGCTTGCGCCGCAGCGAGCTCGGCCCCTAGGCGTTGCACTTCGGCTTGCTCAGCCGGGAAGCGCTCAGCCGCCGCCGCAAATTCAGCTTGGCGCGCCGCCAATTGCAACACGGCCTGCATGCCCATCAGCTGCACGGTAATGCTTTGAATATCACGCTGCACGCTAGCAAAATCGGTTTCTTGATCGAGAATCTGCTCATTCAAGGCTTTTAAGCGCACGGCGATGTCGTTCAAGCGTGAATGACGCGCCGCCTCACCGAAGGCATATTCGCGGGTATCGACCCCTATGAAACGCGCGCCGCGGCGTTCACGGTAATACCCCTCTTTGGTAATCCAATCACTGCTAATCCGGCTACCTGCCTCGACCGATTTAACGCGCTGAATACCATTCAGCTGACGGCTCAACCATGCCGGTACCGGCGCTTTGAAATCGATGATTTCCAGAATCGAACCTAAATTCGCACGCGGAGCGGGTTCGCGCTCGGACACAATAAAGTGGCGGTAGCGCAAACGCTCGCCCACTTCCCAAGCGCGCTGTTTATCCGCTTCACGTTGCAGCAAAATCAAGTGGCGCGACGGTGCCAGCAAGGCCTCTACCGCATCCTGCCACGCCGGATCTTTGACTTCGCAAATCTCAGTCAACAGCTGATGCGGGATACCGGCCTCATCAAGTGCCGCGCGCATCTGGCGGACAAACTCGGGGGACGGCGCTTTACCGGCTTGCAGCGCAAATTGCGCTTCGGACAATTGCTGGCGCTCGTCGCGGGCATTTTTCAGCGCGAGTTTTTTCTCGGTTTCAAGTACTTTTAGATCGGCCAGTTTATCGTTCAGACCAATCGCATCGGCACCATGTTCACGCTCGGCCAGCTCGCGCAGTTTTTCACCTTCGCGGATCAAGCGCTCGGTGTCGCGCGCGGCATCACGTACCTCCTGAAATTTGGCAAACATCGCATCGTAATCGGCCTTGCTTTGCTGCTCGCCATTCAACGTTTGATTGGCCGCCAATTGCGCCACCGCCAAACGTTTGTCGAGCTGAACCAGATCGCTACGCTTGTGCCACAGATTGCGGCGATTTTGCTTAAATTGGGCGATGTAGTTGCGCAGCGTGTCTTGCGCTTCGGCCACTTGCAAGGCGGGAATCACTTCTTGCTCAAGGCGCACCGTATCGGTACCGAGCGAGCACCATTCCAGATAGCTGCTGGCGCGCAGGCGGAAACGCTCAACGTCCAAACCCAATTGCGAGAGTTGCTGCTGCATTTTATCAAGCTCGCCCTCAGCCTCGCGCAAACGCACTTTGGCTTCTTGGTAGTGGTCGAGCACTTCTTTGTCGCCAAACACTTGGAAAACCAAGTCTAGCAATGCCTTAGGGGAGTATTCGCACAGCTTATCCGTATCACCTTGCTCCAAGGCCAATACCTCGGCAATCGCAGGCGTTAAACCCGCTTGCTCAAGACGACGGCGATAATCACCAACGCCAAGCCACTGCAAAGTCGTTTCAGTTTGGCCATCAAGCTGCGCATCGCCTTCGGCAATCGCATACTGGCGCACCCAATCACCGCCCTGCTTTTTAATTCGGCAAAACAGCGTCACCGTCTCCGATGAGAGCGGGAAAAACAGATACGGGAAAAAGCCACCGCCGCTGCGGCGCGGATTACTCACCACGGCGCGCAGCCAAGCGATGTTTTCTTTGTTATTACGCACATAGCGCTTGTAATCACGGCGCCCCGAGCATTTGAGCGCCAAAATCGTGCGCAGCGCATCGAGCAGCGTCGTTTTACCTGAACCATTCGGGCCGACCACCGTCACAATCTGCGCATCGAGCGGCACAGAAATGCGTTGCCAGAAATCCCAGTGCACCATTTCCAAAGTTTTAATCTGGAACATTAGCTCACCTCCACATCAGCTGCGATTTTGGTATCGGACACTTTCAGAATATCGGCCATCGCACCATTAATAATGCGCGGCGCGAGCTTGGCGTAGTCGATCATCAAATCGAGCATTGGGCCCTCAAAAATCATTCGGTTGCGACGTACGACAAAACCCAATTTTGATAACTGGCCCAAATTGGTCGTAAAGCGCATTTTGCCGCCGAGCACCTTGCCAAAGTCGGCATACAGCGCGTCTTCCGACACGCCTTGCGCGACGCCTTCGCCGTGTTCAATCGGTTTTTCCGCACCAAATAAATCACCCTGGTCTTCGTTACCCGCTTCAACGCGCGCAATCTGACGTTCGCGTTTCGGCAAAATAATCAGCGCCCAGACAACGACAAGCAGCGCGATACCGTCACGCGGCAGGCCCATATTATTCGACAGCCAGTTTTCGCCTTCACCAAACACCCATTCTTCCATATGCGGCTGTAGCGCTACGGCAATATGCTCGGCGTAGGGATTTTCCAGCAATTGCAAACCACATTCGGCCAGGCGATGTTCGAGCGACTCGCGAAAGGCTTCGTCAATCAGCGCGCGGCGCGCGAGCGGATCTTTGCGCAACACAAAACGTTGCGCCAATAGACGCGCAACCAAAATATTCAGGGCTTGATCCATGTTCTATCAGCCTTTTTTCTGCATGGTATTCAGTGGAGTGAGTCGGCCATGACTAATGCTGGCGACTTCGGGGTGATCGGGTTCAAATAATTCGCTTGTCGCTTCCAGGCGCAGCGGGATTTTGACAATATCGGCGACCACGCTTTTTTCCAGCGCGGCCTCGGCATCGCCCAAGAGCGACAACAACGATAGGCGATACGCGGTTTCGTTGTAGGTCGGTGCAATCACCGCTGCGGGCAAATCGCCACCTAAACCGCCAGCGACGAGGCGATTAAGATCATCGTACAGCGATTCCGCCAGCAATAGGCGCTCGGCTTCAACTTCGCCGACCATTTGCGCGGCAGCGCCGGCGGGCATTTCACTGATGATATTGACTGGGCGTTCGCGCTCGCAAATTTCGTATTCGGCCACGTCAAGCAAAATATCCGACACGACAAAATGCGGCTCGGGATGGAACAAAATTAAATCACGTCCAAGACTGGCGAGCTTTTCTTGCGTTTGCTGGCGCAACCAATCGGCGACATTGGTCGTCGACAAGCCCGATTGCCCCAAATGCACGCGCTGCGAAGCCAGCTCGGACAGGCGACGATGAAACACCGAAGTCAGCCGCAACATGCGCGCTTGCGCCAAGGCAATCGATTGGGCAATTTGATAGACACGCTGATCGGTGGCTTCGTCAGTGAGTACGGTGCGAATCACATCCGTGCCTTTTTCGACCCACTGCCACACTTTTTCGAGCTTTTCGCGCGCGGCGCGGATTTGGAATTCGGATTGAGACTCCAGCGCGGCTTCAAAATCGGCATACAGCTCGTTCAAGCGCGCCAGCAAATTGAGCATCACTTCGTTGGAAACCTGGCCCAGCGATTGACCAGCAGCGACCTGCGACGTCAGATAGCCGAGCTCGGCATCGCCCTCGGCAAACTGCATCATCGTGCCCATCGCCGCCAACGCCACCCGCCCCGCCTCAGACATGGCATACAGCTGCTCGTCACTATCCCAGACCAGCAAGCCATTATCACGCAAGCGTTTGAGGACGGTATCGAGCTTCACCTGATTGATGTAGGCAAAATGCGATTGCAAATCTGCCGGCGACCAGCGAGGCGCATCGGCACGCGCGCCGATTTCGCGCAGCACGATCAGACGGACAAATACTTCGTCTTCGCCACCGCGAAACAGCGTAATAAACGCGTCAATATAAGTGCGCGCGCGCAACAGCTCGGCCATTTGCGGCAATTCGTGCGGCACAAAACCGGGCTGAAAAAAATCGGAGAATAAGTTTTCGTCTTGCATGGAGATGACAAAAATCAGGAAGCAGCAAGACTAAAGGCAAATGAGGCGAAAAACAATGCCTTTAGCGGGAAGTGAGGCAACAGCATGGCTAAGCAATAAACTTAAGCAGCCATCAATACAACAAAGGGTATTACCCTGCAGAACTTGTTAGCAATAGCCTGCAGGGCAATACCCCCATCAACATCAATTACTCAATATCACCATTAGCCGCAATCGCTGCTGCACGGGCTGCCAGCAAAGCTTCCTGCTCGGCGGCCAAACGGGCGGCAGCATCTTCTTCCTGCTGCTTGGCCAATTTTTTCGCTTGCTCCAGATAGTCAGCAATCGCATAGGTCAAATCGCGGCAACCTTCACCGGTTAAACCAGCGATCACGAAGTAGCGCGGCTTGGCCGGATCGAATGGTGCGTATTCGTCATATTCGCCCGCTTCCCAACCATAGGCTTTCAGGAAAGCCTGCACGCGTTCTTCACGCTCTTCTTCCGGAATCATGTCGACTTTATTGAGCACCAACCAGCGCGGCTTGTTGTAGAGCTCTTCGTCGTATTTGCGCAGCTCTTCAACAATCGCGTTGGCTTCAGCGACCGGATCAACACCTTCATCAAACGGCGCCAAGTCAACGAGATGCAACAAAATACCGGTACGTTGCAAATGCTTCAAAAAGCGATGACCCAGACCTGCACCGTCCGCAGCGCCTTCGATCAAGCCGGGTACGTCGGCGATAACAAAGCTGCGGTTTTCATCGATGCGCACCACACCTAGATTCGGGTGCAAGGTGGTAAACGGATAATCGGCGACTTTGGGTTTCGCGGCTGACACGGCGCGGATAAAGGTCGATTTACCGGCGTTCGGCATACCGAGCAGGCCAATATCGGCCAGCACTTTCAATTCCAGTTTCAATTCGCGACGCTCACCTTCAGCACCCGGCGTGGTTTGACGTGGCGCACGGTTGGTTGACGATTTGAAATGCAAATTACCAAAACCGCCTTGACCACCTTTGGCAATCGGCAAGCGCTCGCCATTTTTGGTCAAGTCGGCGATCAGCTCGCCAGTTTCAGCATCGGTAATGGTCGTGCCGATTGGCATGCGCAATTCGATATCGTCGCCGCCTTTGCCATAACAATCGGCACCACGGCCACCTTCGCCGTCGCGCGCTTTGTATTTACGGACAAAACGGTAATCAACCAGCGTGTTGATGTCTTCGTCGGCAATCGCCCACACCGTACCGCCTTTACCGCCGTCGCCACCATCCGGGCCGCCACGCGGCACGAATTTTTCACGACGCATACTGGCCGAGCCATTCCCGCCCTTGCCGCCGATGACTTCAATTTTTGCTTCATCAATAAACTTCATATCCACTCCTTCGAAGGGTATCGCTCTGGAAGCGAAGGGATTTACCACATACAGGCCAATACCAAAGCCAGTATCTGGAAAATCACCTAGCTAAACTGCAAAACCCAAGAAAACCAGTCGGCACCCAAAAGGCGAAACCGACGCTACTTACGCATTCCAACTCTCAGCGGAGAATCAGAAAGAAAAAAAGCCCCATCACGAGGACAGGGCTTTCAAAACAAACCGGGAAAAAGCTTAAGCTTCTTCGCCAGTGTAAGGCAGTACAGTTACAGTGCGACGCTTCAGAGCGCCTTTCACTGCAAATTGTACGTAGCCATCGCATTTCGCGAACAGGGTGTGATCTTTGCCCATACCTACATTGTCACCCGCGTGGAATTCAGTACCACGTTGACGAACAATGATAGATCCAGCAGGAATCAATTCACCACCGTAAACTTTGATACCCAAGCGTTTGGCTTCTGAATCGCGACCGTTACGCGAACTACCACCAGCTTTCTTATGTGCCATGGTTCAGCTCCTTAATTACTTAACGATTTCGTCAATGCGGATTTCAGTGTAGTTCTGGCGATGGCCAGCACGACGCATGTAGTGTTTACGGCGACGCATTTTGAAAATGCGAACCTTCTCACCACGACCTTGAGAAATAACTGTAGCTTTGATGGAAGCGCCGGCAACCACTGGGGCACCAATCACAACCGCGTCACCGTCTGCCACCATCAATACTTCATTCAGTACGATTTGGCTGTCGATGTCTGCAGATATCTGTTCTACTTTAAGTTTTTCGCCGATAGCAACTTTGTACTGCTTGCCACCAGTTTTTACGACTGCATACATAACAAGCTCCTAAGAGTTTGACCCAACGTGCCGCGGACTATTCACACCGGCACGGATCCCCAAAATTGGGAATCGAGCATCTTAATCACTGTTTTTAATAAAGTCAAGGACTTAAGACACCACTCAAACAGGACAGCACGGCAAAACGGGCGAACCAGGCCGTTTTCTGCTAAGATCACGCGATTATTTATTCATGCGACTGCTATGCAAACCATTGCACAGCAGTCTTAGCCCAAAGGGTAAACACAGCGTGTCGATGCAGTTTGTAAAGTCGGTCGTAGATGCCGACATGGCCATCATGGACAACGTCATTCGTGACCGCCTCTACTCCGATGTTGTTCTGGTGCGTCAAGTGGCCGAATATATTGTCGCCTCCGGCGGCAAACGGCTACGCCCGATGATCACCCTGCTTTCCGCTCAAGCGCTAGGCTACAAGGGCCAACACCACCACGAACTTGCGGCGGTGATCGAATTTATTCACACCGCCACACTGCTGCACGACGATGTGGTGGATGAATCGAGCCTGCGCCGTGGCCGCGACACGGCCAATGCACTCTTTGGCAACGCGGCCAGCGTACTGGTCGGCGACTTTTTATACAGTCGCGCCTTCCAGATGATGGTGAACTGCGGCTCGATGCGGATTATGCAAGTTTTGTCAGATGCCACCAATATCATCGCCGAGGGTGAAGTATTGCAGCTGATGAATATCGGCAATATTGATGTTGATGAAGCCGATTACCTGAAAGTGATCCGTTACAAAACAGCCAAACTCTTTGAAGCTGCCTCACGCCTGGGAGCAATTCTAGCCGAGCAGGATGCCAACATCGAAGACGCACTGGCGCGCTACGGCATGCATCTGGGCACCGCATTCCAGATCATCGACGACGTACTTGATTACTCGGGCAAGCAAGAAGAAATCGGCAAATCACTCGGCGACGATCTGGCCGAAGGCAAACCGACGCTGCCATTGATTTATGTGATGCGCCACGGCCAAGCCGAGGCAGCCGCTACCGTCAAAGACGCACTCGAGCACGCCAAGCGCGAAAACTTCAATGCCGTACTCAATGCGGTCCAGCAATCGGGCGCGCTCGAATACGCGCGCGACACTGCAAAAAAAGAAGCGCAACTCGCCAAAGAATGTCTTGCCCAGCTAGCTGCATCACCCCACACCCAAGCGCTACTGGCACTGGCCGACCTGGCCATTGATCGCAACAGCTAATCTGGCACCACCCCAATAAAAAACCCCGGCTTCTTGCGAAGGCGGGGTTTTTTATTTCTGCAATTGCCGGGCAATTAAGCTGCTGGAGCAGCCACTTTACGCGCTGGCAATTTTTCCTTGATACGTGCAGATTTACCTGAACGATCACGGAGGAAGTACAGTTTAGCGCGACGAACGTCACCACGGCGTTTAACTTCAATTGAAGCCACCAGTGGAGAGTAAGTCTGGAATGTACGCTCAACGCCAGTACCAGAAGAAATTTTGCGAACGATGAAGTTGCTGTTCAGACCGCGGTTACGCTTAGCGATTACTACGCCTTCGTAAGCCTGCAGACGTTCACGGCTACCCTCTTTTACTTTTACCGATACGACGACAGTGTCGCCTGGCGCAAATTCTGGCAGGGTTTTACCCAAACGGGCAATTTCTTCTTGCTCGAGTTGTTGAATCAAGTTCATTTTAATACTCCATATGAGGCTTGTACCTTCTGCCGCAATCACTCTTGCGGTAGCGCCGAATACTCAGTTTTAAATTCAGCCAGAAGACGAGACTCTTCTTTAGATAACTGGCGATTTTCCAGCAAATCCGGACGGCGCAACCAAGTGCGACCGAGCGACTGCTTTAAACGCCAGCGCCTTATTGCGGCATGGTTACCCGACATCAAGACATCAGGCACAGCCATATCGCGATAAACTTCGGGACGGGTGTAATGCGGGCAATCGAGCAACCCATCCACAAACGAATCTTCCACCGCACTTGCCGCCGTATTTAACACGCCCGGCAAGAGTCGGGACACGGCGTCGATTACGATCATCGCGGGCAATTCGCCACCCGATAACACATAATCACCCACCGAGATTTCTTCGTCGACGTGCAAGGCAATCACCCGCTCGTCCACCCCCTCATAACGCCCACACAACAAAACCAGCGCCGGTTTGTGCGCCAACTCGGCTACTTTTTGATGTGTCAACGGCGCCCCCTGAGGAGAGAGGTACACCGTATATGGCTGCAAGCCAGATGCAGATTGACGTTGCTTGCTATACCCAAGGGCAGCATCCAGCGGCGCCGGTAGCATCACCATCCCCGGGCCACCACCGAACGGCCTATCATCAACGCGATGATAATTGTCGCTCGTGAAGTCACGCGGATTGCACGTCTCCACACCGATCAAGCCCAACTCTACCGCCCGGCGCGTTACGCCATGCGCAGTGATGGCACTCAACATCTCGGGGAACAGAGTCACCACATCAAACTGCATACCACGCCGTGGATTTTTTAGCTCAGACATTGATACGGCCCGGATTAAAAATCCAGCCCCCAATCCACCCGCATCACACGCGCTTCAAGATCAACATCCAGCACGACATGCGCCACAAAAGGCACCAAACGCTCTTCGTCACCGTCTTTAACGACAATGACATCGTTAGCGCCAGTCTCGAACAGCTTTTCAATAACACCAAGGCGTTGACCTTGTGAATTCAACACCACCAAGCCGATCAAATCTGCCCAGTAGTATTCACCCTCTTCCGGCTCAGGCATTTCGCTGCGCGGCACTGCGATCTCGCAACCTTTTAACGCAAAGGCAGCATCACGATCGTTAACACCTTGCAGCTTGGCACCCAGCTTTTTCGGCTGAACATGTGAATCAGCAAGTTGATACGCTTTCCACTGACCGTTTTTCCCCAACCACCATGTTTTGTAGTCGAGCAAACTATCAGCGTATTGCGTATCAGCAATCAAACTAACCCAACCCTGAATACCAAAAGCCCCGCTAATGTAGCCCATCACCACCAGATCTCCCGGCACGGCATTTTGAGCTTCCATTGACGAGGCTTTAAGATCTTTCACCACGGAAAAATCAGGCCGCTTTTTGCTGTTTGATCAAACGAGCTACGGTATCAGAAGGCTGTGCACCAACACCCAACCAGTAGTTCAGACGATCAGCAACAAAGCGCAACTCTTCAGCAGCACCAGCAGCTTGTGGATTGTAGAAGCCAACGCGCTCGATGAAACGACCATCGCGGCGGTTGCGAGAATCAGTCACTACAACGTTGTAGAACGGGCGATCTTTTGAGCCACCGCGAGCAAGACGAATCACGACCATAATAAAACCCAATATTGGTAAATAAAAATAAGCTCGCAATCATGCCAGAATTTACCAGCCACCGCAAGACCAAACAGCAAGCCGTTGCGCAAAAAACCGCATCAGCTGCAATTACATTCCCGGCATTAAGCCCTTGAGCCCACGCATCATTTTCATCATGCCACCACCCGAGAATTGCTTCATCATCTTCTGTGTCTGCTCGAATTGCTTGAGCAAACGATTGACTTCCTGCACCGACACCCCAGCACCCGCAGCGATCCGGCGCTTGCGACTCGCCTTGAGCAACTCGGGTTTGCGACGCTCAAGTGGCGTCATCGAATTGATAATCCCTTCAATTCTCGCCACCGCTTTATCGGTCACCTGACTATCAGCCATCGCACTCAATTGCCCAGGCAGTTTATCCATCAGCGCAGCCATGCCACCCATCTTTTTCATTTGCTGAATCTGCGTTTTGAAGTCTTCCAGATCAAACCCTTTACCAGATTTGACCTTTTTCATCATCTTGAGCGCTTCGGCTTCATCAACCGAATTTTGCACATCTTCAATCAGAGAAAGAACATCACCCATCCCCAACACACGACTCGCCATTCGATCCGGGTGGAACGGCTCCAGGCCAGTTAGCTTCTCGCCGGTACCCAAGAACTTAATCGGCTTGCCCGTGATATGGCGCACCGAGAGCGCGGCACCACCACGCGAATCGCCATCCATCTTGGTCAACACCACACCAGTAAGCGGCAAAGCTTCGTTAAAAGCCTGCGCGGTATTCACCGCGTCCTGCCCCTGCATCGCATCAACCACAAACAAGGTTTCAACTGGCCTCACCGAGGCATGCAGGGACTTAATCTCCTGCATCATTGCCTCATCAATCGCCAGACGACCGGCGGTATCGACAATCAGCACATCAAAGAAGTGACGTTTAGCGTGATCAATCGCCGCATTGGCAATATCAACAGGTTTTTGTGTTACATCAGATGGGTACCACTCGACCTGCAATTGAGCAGCCAGCGTTTTCAGCTGCTCAATCGCGGCAGGCCGATAGACGTCGGTCGACACCAGTAGCACTTTTTTCTTTTGCGATTCTTTCAGCAGCTTGGCCAGCTTACCCGAGGTTGTGGTTTTACCCGCACCTTGCAAACCCGCCATCAAAATCACCGCCGGCGGCTGCGCAGCCAGATTGAGCGCGTCGTTTTGCGCGCCCATCAGCTTGGTCAGTTCTTCATAGACCACACCGATGACCGCCTGACCCGGCGTCAAACTACCCACAACCTCTTTGCCCTCTGCGCGCACTTTGACATCAGCGATAAATTGCTTCACCGCAGGCAGCGCCACATCAGCCTCAAGCAGCGCCATACGTACTTCACGCAACGCATCTTTAATATTGTCTTCGGTCAGGCGAGAGTGCCCCCGCAGAGTTTTAACAACACCGCCCAAGCGGCCAGACAAGTTTTCAAACATGCAACGCTTCCTTAAACGACAGATGCCGCAGCGGCACCCACTCTGTTAGACTTAATTACTTTCCATTTTACCTCAATTGCCGTGCTGACTCCGCTTGCGCCGCTTTCTTTATTTATTTACCTGCTACTCGGCTGGCATTTTTGCCAAACTCGGCTCGCGGGCAAACGCGCACTTCCGGCAAAACTGGATCACTTCCTTTTGGCGGTGGCACTGGGCGCACACGGCACCCTGATTGCACACAATGCCATCCAGATCCCACCCTATTTCGGTGCGGCAGAAGCACTCTCATTGACGGCTTGGCTCTCACTGGCAATTTATTGCCTAGGTCAGATCAAATGGAAACTGGACGGACTCGAACCCCCGGTTTTTGCCTTCGCATCAGCTTTTTTGCTACTCTCGATCATACTTCCTGCCGGACATCCGATTACCTACGCGCAATCAAGCCTGTCGCGAGCCCATTTCATCTTTGCAATGCTGGCACAAAGCCTGCTTTTTATTGCGGCCGGAATTGCAGTCTTGATGCGGATGACGGACAACACCCTGCACCATCACGCGAAAAAACTGCTTGTACGTAATCTACCGCCCTTGTTAACACTGGAAAGACTGTTGTTTGGCACCATCGCCAGCGGCTTCACGCTACTAACTCTCGCATTTATTGCCGGGGGATACCTCACCTTGCAATCACATGGCGTGATTGCCCAGCTCTCACACAAAACGTTATTTGCCGCGATTTCATGGCTACTTTTTGCCATCCTTTTAGCAGGACACCATGTAAAAGGCTGGCGCGGACGCTTTGCTGCAAACTGGACAATCGCAGCGTTTGGGATTCTATTCCTGGGCTACATCGGGTCACGTATAGTCATAGAAGCCATACTTACAAAGACTTAGAGCAAGATACACTGCACACCTACAATCCAACCACGCTATAGCACCCCCGTCCGTGTGAACAGACAGTACAACAAGCAACACATCACCCGCAAATCCACACACCAATACCGCGACTTCCAGCAGCATCTGCTAGACTAGACAAGGACACTATATTGATATGACGCGACTCATAGACCAAAAACATTTGGCGTCTTATGCTGTCATTTGACCAACTGGAGTGATTTTTTTGTTATGAGCACCCCGCAAATTTCCGGCCTTGCCCGTTTATTGGTCCAGCACGGACGTCTAAGCGAGACGGATGCTGAAGCACTGCAATCAGCCGCCAGTAGCAACAAAACCACTTTCATCGAACAACTGACGCAAAGCAAAAAACTCACCGCCAGAGAAGTTGCCGAGTTTTCGGCACAAACTTTTGGCTACCCCTTGCTTGACCTTGACCGCATCGACTCAAGTTACCTGCCACAGGGCGTACTCGACAATAACGTCATGCGCGCGCAACGCCTTGTTCCGCTTTTCAAACGTGGTACCAAGCTATTTATCGGCCTCTCTGACATTACCAATTTAGAAGCCGTCGAAAAAGTTCGCTTTCAAACCAATTCCCAAGTCGAACCGATTATTGTCGAAGACAATAAATTGATCGTTTTGCTCAATAAAACAATTGAAGCAACCGGTGCCAACCTGAAAGATATGGTCATTGATGAAGCGGACCTGGCATTGGAGGGCGGCGAACAGGAGCCCACGGCAGCAGAAACGCAAATGGGGCAGGATATTGATGACGCGCCTGTCGTTAAGTACCTACAAAAAATATTGATGGACGCCATTAACGGCGGGGCATCCGATATTCACTTTGAGCCATATGAAAAGTTTTACCGGATTCGCTACCGGGTAGACGGTGTCTTGCGCGAAATTGCCCAGCCTCCTCTGGCAATCAAAGAAAAAATTTCATCACGCATTAAAGTTATTTCCAAACTCGATATTTCGGAAAAGCGCGTACCACAAGATGGCAGGATGAAACTGGTTCTATCCAAATCACGCGCGATTGATTTTCGGGTCTCGACACTCCCCACGATGCATGGCGAGAAGATTGTAATGCGGATTTTGGATCCGTCTTCTGCCACGCTAGGGATTGATGCTCTTGGCTACGATCCCGATCAGAAAGCCATTATCCTAGATGCAATCCAGCGTCCTTATGGCATGGTGCTAGTGACAGGCCCAACAGGCTCAGGAAAGACTGTTTCGCTATATACCTGCCTGAATTTGCTCAATAAGCCTGACATCAATATCGCAACAGCAGAAGATCCCTGCGAGATCAACTTACCTGGAATTAATCAGGTCAATGTCAACGATAAGGCAGGGCTCACCTTTTCAGCAGCACTAAAAGCCTTCTTGCGCCAAGATCCGGACATCATCATGGTCGGCGAAATTCGTGACCTAGAAACTGCCGATATCGCCATTAAAGCCGCACAAACGGGTCACATGGTGTTCTCGACACTACATACCAATGATGCCCCAACGACACTGACCCGTATGCTCAATATGGGCATCCAGCCATTCAATATTGCATCCTCGGTGATTTTAATCACCGCTCAGCGTTTGGCACGGCGTCTATGCAGCTGCAAAAAACATGTCGATATACCAGCGCAAGCCTTGCTTGACGCTGGATTTCACCAAGAGGATCTCGACGGATCTTGGCAAGCATACGGCCCGACAGGATGTGATATTTGCAAGGGAACAGGCTACAAAGGACGGGTAGGCATTTATCAAGTCATGCCAATTACCGATGAAATTAACCGGCTAATCATGAACCATGGTAATGCGATCGATATCGCCGACCAAGCTCGGCGCGAAGGTGTTCTTAGCCTGCGCGAAGCCGGATTACGTAAAGTCAAACAAGGCCTCACTTCACTCGAAGAAGTTATGGCCGTCACCAATGTCTAGCTAGGGGTAGAACATGGCAACTAAAACAAAAACACCCAACGTCAAAGACTTCACCTTTCGCTGGGAAGGAAAAGATCGCACCAACAAGATCGTCAAAGGCGAAATGCGAGCCAGTGGTGAGAGCGTAGTCAAAAGCACACTACGCAGGCAAGGGATCAACGTCACCAGCATCAAAAAAGTACGCCTTGGTGCTGGACGAAAAATTACTGAACTGGACATTGCCATGTTTACCCGACAATTAGCGACCATGCTTAAATCGGGCGTTCCTTTGCTAACAGCATTTGATATTGTCGCAAAAGGACACAGCAATCCTTCGGTAACTAAGTTATTGATGGAGATTAAAACCGATATTGAAACTGGTTCTTCTCTAACTCAGGCATTTCGTAGACACCCTAATCAGTTCGACACTCTTTACTGTAATTTGGTACAAGCTGGCGAGCAAGCCGGTATTCTGGATGCACTGCTAGCTCGTCTGGCAACATATAAAGAAAAAATTCTGGCCGTAAAAAAGAAAATCAAATCAGCGATGTTTTACCCAACCGCAGTTATCGTTGCGGCTTTCGTCATTACTGCTGTCATTATGATTTTTGTAATCCCTGCGTTCAAAGAACTCTTCTCAAGCTTTGGCGCCGATCTGCCAGGCCCCACCTTATTTGTAATGGCCATTTCTGACTTTTTTGTTGCATATTGGTACATTATCTTCGGTGGTATTTTTGGCGGCATTTACGTATTTCTGCAACTCTGGAAAAAGTCTGAGAAGATTCAGTTCTTCATGGATCGCCTATTACTCAAATTACCAATATTTGGTGAAATTGTCCGTAATGCGACGATTGCTCGCTGGACTCGAACCCTTGCAACAATGTTTGCGGCCGGCGTACCGCTGGTGGAATCACTAGAATCGGTTGGCGGTGCATCAGGCAATATTGTCTACAAACTAGCCACACAAAGAATTCAGTCCGAGGTAAGCACAGGGACAAGCTTAACTATGGCAATGCAGAACGCTAATGTATTTCCAAATATGGTGATGCAAATGACGTCGATTGGTGAAGAGTCCGGCTCTCTTGACTCCATGCTGAGCAAAGTTGCCGATTATTTTGAGGAAGAAGTCGACAATGCTGTTGAGGCACTATCTAGCTTGATGGAGCCAGTGATCATGGTGGTTCTGGGAACACTGATTGGTGGTCTGGTAGTGGCAATGTATCTGCCAATTTTCAAAATGGGCGCAGCGGTGAGCTAATGATAGAATTTTTACAAACAGAAATTGGCCTATTGGTTTTTACAGGCATAATTGGTTTATTTGTTGGCAGTTTTTTAAATGTCGTGATACACAGACTCCCAATTATGATGGAACGGGAATTTCGTGCTGAGTGCCACAGTTTTATAAAAAATACTGCAGAACCAAGCTGGGATGAGACTTATAATCTAGCGACGCCAAGATCGGCCTGCCCCAAATGTCAGCACCAGATTAGTGCCTTGGAAAATATCCCGGTCATTAGTTGGCTGATACTTGGGGGCAAGTGCAGTAATTGCAAAGCCTCAATCAGCATAAGGTACCCACTGGTAGAACTGAGCACCTGTCTGATATCCATGGGTCTGGCTTGGCATTTTGGATATGGCCTGGCACTACTCGGAGCATTATTATTTGCTTGGGCATTGATTGCCTTGATTTTGATTGATGCCGACACTTGCCTACTGCCAGACAGCATTACATTACCACTGGTATGGCTAGGCATTTTATTCAATACCCAAGGCGTCTATACCACTTTACCCAGCGCGGTATATGGCGCAGTCGCAGGCTACATGAGCCTTTGGAGCATATACTGGCTATTCAAGCTGGCAACAGGTAAAGAGGGCATGGGCTATGGCGACTTTAAGCTATTGGCCGCCCTTGGCGCATGGCTAGGCGCAGCTATGCTGCCCGCGATCATTTTACTGTCCTCTTTAAGTGGTGCAGTCATCGGTCTGGTTATGATTGCCGGTACCAAACGCGGCTGGAATAAACCCATGCCATTTGGCCCCTACCTTGGCATTGCGGGGCTTCTGGCGCTGATCTGGGGACAGGATTTAAGTCAGGCGCTGTACGGGCTCTGAGATGCGAGTCGTAGGTCTAACGGGTGGTATAGGCTCAGGAAAAAGTACCGTCGCAGAGTACTTCACGGCACACCAGATTCCGATTATTGACGCCGATCTGATTGCCCATCAGTTGAGCGATTTGGTAGAAGTGAAAGAGGCGATTGTCAGCGTCTTTGGCACAAATAGCCTCGGGGCAGATGGCAATCTGAATCGTCGCTGGCTGCGTGAAGAAATTCACCAGCACGAATTACTCCGCCATGAACTTGAGCAGATTTTTCACACCCGTATTATTGCACAATGCAAAAGCCAGATTCAGGCCAACGCTGGAGCGGCATACACTATCCTGATGGTGCCATTACTACTGGAGAAGCCTGAATTTAAAGCGCTCTGCAGCAACATCATTGCGATTGAATCCGCAGAAGAATTGCGCATCAATCGGGTAATGCAACGCAGTGGTTTGGCGCGCGAAAGCGTTGTAGCAATCATAAATAATCAATACTCTGATGCACAACGCCGACAAGAAGCTGACTTCTTGATTTACAATGACCGGACATTAGGCACACTCAGCAAGCAGGTTGATCACATTGATCAGCAACTGCGTCTTTTGCACCCAGTGCGCAATTAGCGCCACATAATGATTTCTTGACTAGGCCTTGCATTGTGATTAGCTATGAATTTCCAATTAATGAGCGTATCCGGACTTTATTGCGCCTGGAGGAGCTTTATATTCGAACTTCGAAGCTGGTCAATCGTGAAGAAGCGCTTGATCATCACATGGCCTTGCTGGGTATTTTTGAAATCATGGAAGTGGCGAGCCGGGCTGATCTCAAATCCGATTTGCTACAAGAACTGGAGCGGCAACGCCAGACTTTGGTCGGGCTGCGCAACAACCCGCATATTTCGGAAGATGCGCTTGATCTGGTGTTAAATGAAATTGAAAGCACGCACACACGCTTACTGGAAATGACCGGTAAGTTTGGTCAATATCTGCGTGAAAATGAATGGTTAATGGCCATTAAACAGCGGGTTTCTATCCCTGGTGGCGTGTGTGAATTTGACTTGCCGTCATACCATTATTGGCGCAAACAGTCTCCCGAGCGACGGCGCGCAGACCTAGAGCGCTGGCTGACCCCACTACTGCCGATCAAGCACGGGCTAGACATTGTCCTTAAATTATTACGCGACTCAGCCAAAAGCAGTCACTACACCGCCAAGCAAGGTTGCTTCCAGCAAATGTCCGGCGGCAAAGTAGTGCAAATGCTCAAGGTCACTCTGCCTGATGATATGCCGGCGGTACCGGAGCTCTCCGCCAACCGCTATGCGATCAATATCCGCTTCATTGTGCCATCAACAAGTGGCGAACGCGCCAAAGTGATCGAAAGCGACCTGGATTTTACCCTTAGCTATTGCAATCTATGAGCACCAACAACCCAAAGGCACCAGAAGTAAAGTGTCCAACTTGTGGTCAACTCTCACCCTATTCACCGCAAAACGCATTCCGTCCATTCTGCTCGGAGCGTTGCAAATTGATCGATTTGGGTGAATGGGCTAGCGAGTCGTATCGTATTCCAGACAATAGTCAAAGCCCTACCTGCGCTGATGATGGCAGCTTGCTGCAGTAACTGCGCTTCACTTCATACTTCACCACAGATACCCAGCTTAGTATTTAACCAGAACGCTCAATCAGGATTGCCTACAGAGCAATACCCCCTCAAACAACAAGCATCGCTGCGCTCTATCAGTCAGCTCATTAATTGCTGTCCGCCTGTCGGCGACTGAAATCTTTTCATCACAGCAAATTAATCGCATCGTCACACTGCACAAGTAACTTGTGGTCACTCATCTGGAGGACACATCAATGCAGCTTGACCACCATCATTACAAGCAACGCGATAATAAATCCATCACAGTGACACTGGCCAATAACAACGATCAGGTTCGTGCTGCGCAAGCACTCCGTTATCGTGTTTTCGCCGAAGAAATGCAGGCACGACTGAATACCAAAGAACCCGGCATCGATCAGGACTTGTTTGATGCATATTGCGACCACTTGATTGCACAAGATGAACAGACGGGCGAAGTCATCGGCACCTATCGTATCTTGCCCCCGCATCAGGCGCGCAAAGTAGGCAGTTACTATTCGGACACTGAATTTGATTTAACACGCCTGCAGCACATCCGCACCCAGCTGGTTGAGCTGGGACGTACCTGCGTGCACCCCCAATACCGCAATGGTGGCACGATTGCGATGCTGTGGGCGGCTTTAACGCAATATATGCTGCGTCACAATTATCAATACATGATGGGGTGTGCCTCGGTACCACTCAGCGATGGCGGTCATACGGCGGCTAGCCTGTACCGTAAAATGGCCACTGAATCGATGGCTCCAATAGAATGGCGCGTTTTTCCCCGCTGCCCACTGCCAATGACCTCGTTCGACACCAAACTCGATATTGCCACCCCTGCGCTCATCAAAGGCTATTTGCGTGCCGGTGCCATGGTGTGCGGCGAGCCTGCGTGGGACCCGGACTTCAACACGGCTGACTTTTTGATGCTCTTGCCAACGCAATGCATCAATAAGCGCTATGCAAGTCATTTTAAGCGCTGATTTGGCAGGAAAAACTAGGTAAAATTGGGATATATTTTGAATGGAATCAGGCCTATGTCATTGCGTAGCATTCAACGCGCTCTACAGCTAACAGCACACATTAGCATTGGCTTATGCCTGATTCGCTTTGCCTTCCCTAGAAAAACACCCCAGCAAAAGGCAGAAATCACCAGAAGATGGTCAGGGGAACTTGCAAATATCCTGAATATTCAAATTATCAGTAGCGGACCCAGACCAGAACTAACTCCAAAAAATCAGATGTGTTTAGCCAATCACATTTCATGGTTTGATATTTTTGCTTTAAATGCCATCTTCAACTCGCGGTTTATCGCCAAAGCCGACGTAGCGCATTGGCCTGTCGTTGGCTCTCTCTGTAAAGGAGCCGGAACTTTTTTCATTAACCGCGAAAAGATCAAAGACACCAAGCGCATCAACGACTCGATTACTCAGTCACTTAAGCAAGGGGAGTGTATTACCTTTTTTCCGGAAGGAACCACTAGCAATGGCGTAGAGATAAAGCCGCTGAAAACTTCTTTACTGCAATCGATAGTTGAAAGCCAAGGCCTGATCCAGCCTATTTATATCAACTACCGCAAGACCTGTGGCGCACATTGTCAGGAAGCCGCCTATGTTGATGACATCAGCTTCGGGCAATCCTTGGCAGCTTTACTTAAAGCCGACGGCATCAGTGTTCATGTGCATTTTCTCGATACCATTCGTACCGACGGACAAAATCGCGCACAACTTAGCACACAAGTGCAAACTGCCCTAAACTACGCGCACCAAAATTTCATGCGCCAACTTGCTGATAAGCGTGTGCCGCCTCAACAGCAAATATCTGCCGATCTTCCAGCCGCAACGCAGTAAGTGCGCCCCCCCAGATGCAACCCGCATCAAGGCAGGTGTAGTTTGCTGTCTGCTTCAACCCTAAGGCAGACCAATGCCCAAAAATAATCGGCGCATCAAAGCAATTCAAACCTGACTCAAACCAAGGGTGCAAATACTCTGGCGCGGAATCAAGCTCTCCTTTGAATTTGAAATCCAGCTTGCCCTGAGCGCAAAAGCGCATGCGGGTAAATGCATTCACCGTAAAGCGGAAAGACTCTTCAGCCGTGAGTGTCTCTTGCCATTGATTTGGTTTATTGCCAAACATGACAGCAAACCAGTGCACGCGGTCCTTACCTGCGTAGCGCTCACGCGCTTCATTAGCTAACCGAAAGGCTTGCTGCTGACTCCAGCCTGGATAAACGCCAGCATGTACAATTGAAAAACCATCGACAATACGCATCAGCGGCTGCTGAATCAACCATTCGAGTAAAAGCTCGGCGTCACTTGCCTGCAGAATTTCAGCTACGGTATCGCCTGACTTTGCACTCGCAAAACCCAACCATACCGCAAGCAAAAAGAGATCATGATTGCCCAAGACAATATCAACATTACTGCGGTGCTGATAAACCCAGCGTAATACTGCCAGCGAAGCAGGCCCGCGGTTAACAAGGTCACCCAGTAATATCAAACGATCTATTCCGGGCTTGAATTGTATGCATTCCAACAACGCCATAAATTCATCCATACAGCCCTGAATATCACCCACCACATACTTCGCCATCAGTTCTCACCTTGTGCTTAACCCAAAATGCCAGGCAAAAAAAAACCGACCAAAGGCCGGTTTTTTATTTCTAGCAACAAATTACTCTGCTGCTTCAACTTCTTCTGGACGATCAACGAGCTCAACGTATGCCATTGGCGCATTGTCACCGACACGGAAGCCGCATTTCAGAATACGCAAATAACCGCCATTGCGGGCAGAGTAGCGTGGTCCCAAAACGTCAAACAACTTAACTACGATATCACGATCACGTGTACGAGAAAAGGCCAGACGGCGATTAGCCAATGATGGTTTTTTACCCAAAGTGATCAGTGGTTCCGCTACACGGCGAAGTTCTTTCGCTTTTGGCAGAGTAGTTTTAATTACTTCATGCTTCAACAAGGCATTCGCCAAGTTACGAAGCATCGCAAGACGATGACTTGTCGTACGATTTAATTTACGATTAGAAAGACGATGACGCATTTGTCAATTCCTTTGCTAGTACCAGCTTAAGGCTTATCCAAGCCAGCTGGAGGCCAGTTTTCAAGGCGCATGCCAAGGCTAAGCCCTTTCGAAGCAAGCACTTCCTTGATCTCATTGAGTGATTTACGACCCAGATTTGGTGCTTTAAGCAACTCAGTCTCGGTACGTTGAATCAGGTCACCGATATAGTAAATGTTTTCCGCTTTCAGACAGTTAGCAGAGCGAACAGTCAACTCAAGATCATCTACCGGACGAAGCAGGATAGGATCAATTGTTACTTGTGGCTCAACCACTTTCTCTTCTTGCGTACCTTCCAGATCGGCAAAAACACCAAGCTGGTCGATCAACATGCGTGCGGCTTGACGAACTGCTTCATCAGGCTCAATCACACCATTGGTTTCAATATCGATAATCAAGCGATCAAGATCAGTGCGCTGTTCTACACGAGCACTTTCTACTTGGTAGCTAACACGGATAATCGGGCTGAACGAAGCGTCCAGAATGATCGTCCCAATGGAACGACCTTCTTCCTTGTTTACACGTGAAGGGCCAGGCTGATAGCCACGACCTTTTTCCACGGTAATATCCATACTCAACTTACCGCCAGCAGACAGATGTGCAATCACATGATCCGGATTAATTACCTCAACATCATGTGGCAACTGAATGTCGGAAGCCTTGACGACACCCTCACCCTCTTTGGAGAGAGTAAGCGTGACAGAGTCCCGACCATGCAGCTTCAGCACAACGCCTTTGAGGTTTAACAGGATATCGACAACGTCTTCCTGCACGCCATCCAACGCGGAATATTCGTGCACAACACCATCAATTTTGACTTCAGTCGGCGCAAAACCCACCATTGAAGACAATAAAATTCGGCGCAGTGCATTACCGAGAGTATGGCCATAACCGCGCTCAAACGGCTCCATAACGACTTTCGCGTGAGCTTGAGCCAGAGCTTGCACATCGATGATGCGCGGTTTGAGCAACTCGTTTGCATTGATTTGCATAAGTCAGTATCCCTTGCCAACCGGTTCAGGTTATTACTTGGAGTAGAATTCAACAACTAACGATTCATTGATATCGCTAGACAGATCTGAACGCTCTGGCATGTTTTTAAACACACCTTCCATTTTTTTAGAATCAACCTGTACCCAGCTTGGGAAGCCAATGCCTTCAGCCAAGCTCAAAGCTTCCTGAATACGTACTTGCTTCTTAGCTTTTTCACGTACTGCAACAACATCACCCGCTTTCACTTGGAAAGAAGGAATGTTCACAACGTTGCCATTGACAGTGATTGCCTTGTGGGAAACGAGTTGACGAGATTCGGAACGAGTAGAACCGTATCCCATGCGATATACAACGTTATCCAGACGCGACTCAAGCAGTTTCAACAGGTTTTCACCAGTTGAACCTTTGCGACGAGCAGCTTCTTCAAAATAACGACGGAACTGACGTTCCAAAACGCCGTAAATGCGACGGATTTTTTGCTTTTCACGCAAGTGAACGCCGTAATCCGACAGACGCGTATTCTTTTTAGCGCCATGCTGGCCTGGGGCTTGTTCCAGCTTGCACTTGCTGTCGAGCGAACGACGTGCGCTTTTCAAGAACAGATCCGTGCCTTCGCGGCGTGCAAGTTTGCACTTGGGTCCAATATAACGAGCCATTTCTTACTCCAGAATTAGATACGACGCTTTTTCGCAGGACGGCAGCCGTTGTGCGGAACAGGCGTCACATCCGAGATACTGGTGATCTTGAAGCCCAGCGCGTTCAGAGCACGCACTGAAGATTCACGACCAGGGCCCGGACCCTTGATGCGTACTTCTAGGTTTTTAACACCATATTCTTGGGCAACTTTACCAGCCGCTTCTGCTGCAACCTGTGCAGCAAAAGGTGTACTTTTACGAGAGCCCTTGAAACCAGCACCGCCCGAGGTAGCCCAAGATAAAGCATTGCCTTGGCGATCGGTGATGGTAATGATCGTGTTGTTGAAAGAAGCGTGAACGTGCACGATCCCTTCCGACACGCTCTTTTTGACTTTCTTACGTACACGAGCTGTGTTTGCTTTAGCCATAATTTATGTCCTTAATTACTTCTTGCCAGCGATAGACTTACGTGGACCCTTGCGAGTACGCGCATTTGTCTTGGTACGCTGACCGCGAACTGGCAGGCCTTTGCGGTGACGGAAACCACGATAGCAGCCAAGATCCATAAGACGCTTGATGCTCATAGTTACCTCACGACGCAGATCACCTTCAATAGTGAATTTGCCTACTTCGTCACGTAGTTTTTCAAGTTCAACATCACTGAGATCTTTTACTTTCTTGCTAGGCTCAATTGCAGTAATGGCACAAATCGCTTTAGCGCGAGTTTGTCCAATACCGTAAATAGCCTGAAGACCGATCACAGTATGCTGATGATTAGGTATGTTAACCCCAGCAATACGGGCCATACTTCTTACCCCAGGTTAAAAAGTGGTGGATTTTAACACCAATAGCCGATTGACTCAATCAGCCTTGACGCTGCTTGTGCCGTGGGTCAGTACAAATTACGCGCACAACACGGTTGCGACGAATAATTTTGCAGTTACGGCAGATTTTCTTGACCGATGCTTGAACTCTCATGGTCTATCCTTTGAGAACAAAGTAAAATCCCAGCCAACAAAAATTGACCGGAATACGTTGCGACTACTGTTTTTGCAGACTGCACCAAAACAACCAGAGCACCCGAATTCCAGTAAAGCCCACGAATATAACACATAAAGCTTCAACAAGAAAACAAAAACAGCAACCGCACGTCAGTTAAAAGAAAAGATCTTACGCATAAGATCTTTTCCGAAGATTTGAACGTAGATCTGAGGCCTGAAACCAAGCTATAGACTACGACCCCTTGAAGTTGGCTTTTTTCAGCAAACTATCATATTGATGCGATAGAACGTATGACTGCATTTGTGCCATAAAATCCATCGTCACAACAACCAGAATCAAAAGAGAAGTGCCGCCAAAATAGAACGGAACATTCCATTTCAAAATTAAAAACTCGGGAATCAAACAAACAAATGAGATATAGATTGCACCGATTAGAGTTAACTTCATAATCAGTTTTTCAATATATTTAGCCGTGTGATCGCCAGGCCGATAACCAGGAACCATCGCACCACTCTTCTTCAAATTTTCTGCAGTTTCACGCGGATTGAAAACCAAAGCAGTATAAAAATAACAGAAGAAGATGATTGCGGCGGCGTAGCAAAGAACATACAAAGGCTGACCGGGATGCAATTTATCACCGATGGATTTCAGCCAAGAAAAGTGTTCGCTATTCCCAGTCCACGACAACACGGTAGCAGGAAATAGAATGATAGAAGAAGCAAAGATAGGAGGAATAACACCAGCCATATTTAGCTTCAAAGGCAAATGAGAGCTTTGTGCCTGCATCAAGCGATTGCCAACCTGTCGCTTTGCGTACTGAATGGGGACTTTACGTTGACCACGCTCCACAAAAACAACCGCAGCAGTCAAAAGAATCACACCAACAAAAAGAAACAGTACAAGCAGAATTGGCAACGCACCCTGACTAGTCAAACTGAGCGTCTGACCAATAGCGGTAGGCACACCAGAGGCAATACCCGCACAGATAATGATAGAAATACCATTACCAATACCACGCTCGGTAATCTGCTCACCAAGCCACATCAAAAACATGGTCCCAGTAACGAGAGAAACCATCGTTACTGCAACAAATAAACTTTGATCCATTACAACCAAATTTGGCTGCCGGAAAAGCATCAGAGCAATACCAAAACTCTGAGCAGTAGCCAGGAGGACAGTAAAGTAACGCGTGTATTGCGTTAATTTGCGCCGACCGGCCTCACCTTCTCTTTTCAATTGCTTAAGATTAGGCAGAACTTCACCAGCAAGCTGAATGATAATCGACGCCGAAATATACGGCATGATACCAATCGCAAAGACGGTAAAGCGTGACAAAGCACCACCAGAGAACATGTTGAACATATTCAGAAGGCCTGTCTGCGAAGACTGGAACAGATTTGCCAATTCGACAGGATTAATACCAGGAACTGGAATGTGAGCACCGATGCGATAAACAATCAATGCACCCACTACAAACCAAATACGTTTCTTCAGATCAGCAAATTTACTTGCTGAACCAGCCAATGCGGGATTTGCCACGTTCTGCCTTAACCTTTAACAATAATTACTCACCAACAGAGCCACCGGCAGCTTCAATAGCAGCCTTAGCACCTTTAGTAGCAAGAACACCCTTCAGTGTTACAGCCTTTTCAAGCGTACCAGACAAAACTACTTTGCAGCTAATAGAATGCTGAGAAATCAAACCAGCCTGAATCAAACTCAGCATATCAATCTCAACGATTGGCAAAGCTTGCAACTCAGAAAGGGTCACTTCAGCGTTTTTACCCTGAGCCAAAGACTTGAAGCCACGCTTAGGTAAACGACGCTGCAAAGGCATTTGACCGCCTTCGAAGCCAACCTTATGAAAACCGCCTGCGCGTGATTTCTGACCTTTATGCCCACGGCCACAAGTCTTGCCAAGGCCAGAGCCAATACCACGACCAACACGTTTGCTAGAGTGCTTAGCGCCAACGCCTGGAGTTAAAGTATTCAGTTCCATCTTAACCCTCGACTTTCAGCAAGTAGCTAATCTTGTTAACCATGCCACGATTTTCAGGCGTATCGATAACTACAGCAGAACTGTTGGTTTTACGAAGACCTAAACCGCGTGCGCAGGCTTTATGTGACTCAAGACGACCAATTAGGCTTTTTACCAAAGTCACCTTAATTGTTTTAACGTCGCTCATTGCGCACCCCCAAGAATCTCTTCAACTGACTTGCCACGCTTAGCAGCAATTTCAGCTGGCGTATGCAATTTAGACAAACCATCTAAAGTTGCACGCACGATATTGTATGGGTTAGTTGAACCATGACATTTTGCCGTAATGTTATGAATGCCCATTACTTCAAAAACAGCACGCATTGGACCGCCAGCAATGATGCCAGTACCTTCTGGAGCTGGTTGCATAAACACAGTTGTAGCACCGTGCTTACCAAAAACCGTGTGCTGCACAGTACCGTTGCGCAAACTAACCTTAACCATTTTGCGACGAGCTTCTTCCATCGCTTTCTGTACGGCTACAGGCACTTCTTTTGACTTGCCTTTACCCATACCAACACTACCATCACCGTCACCAACGACAGTAAGAGCAGCAAAACCAAGGATACGACCGCCTTTAACGACTTTGGTAACGCGATTTACGCTTACCATCTTCTCCCGAAGGCCGTCCTGACGATCTTCCATTTCGTTCTTAGCCATTATTTGAACTCCAATTAGAAGACGAGGCCAGCTTCACGAGCCGCATCGGCCAGTGCTTTAACACGGCCGTGGTATTGGAAACCTGAGCGATCGAAAGCTACGTTTTGTACACCTGCAGCCTTTGCCTTTTCAGCAATCAGCTTACCAACAGCTACTGCACTTGCCACATTGCCACCGTTCTTAACTTCCGAACGTAGCGCAGCTTCAAGTGTATTAGCTGAAGCCAATACTTTACTGCCAGTCTCATCAATGATCTGAGCGTAAATATGGCTATTGGTACGATGCACAGACAAACGCACGACCTTGAGCTCCGCAATTTTGGCACGGGTTTTACGTGCACGACGAAGTCTGCTTTGATTCTTATCCATAATTCAGCCTCGATTACTTCTTCTTGGTTTCTTTGATAACAACCACTTCATCAGCATAGCGAACACCCTTGCCTTTATATGGCTCTGGAGAACGGTATGCGCGAATTTCGGCTGCAACTTGACCAAGAAGTTGTTTATCGGCACCCTTCAACAGGATTTCGGTCTGAGATGGAGTCTCACACTTGATACCTGCGGGCATTTGATGTGCAACTGGATGGGAAAAACCCAATGACAGATTCAGCACATCGCCTTGGGCTTGAGCACGATAACCAACACCAACCAGAGTCAGCTTACGCTCAAAGCCTTTATTAACACCTGCGACCATATTGTTAACAAGTGCACGCAATGTACCAGACATTGAACGAGCAAACTTGCTATTGCCGTTTGCAGCAAAAACGACAGAACCGTCTTTCACCTCAACAGCAACGTCGGCAACTACAGGGTGAGACAAAGTACCTTGCGGACCTTTGACTTCAATTTTACCAGCAGCGAGTATTACCTCAACACCAGCAGGAATTACAACCGGATTTTTAGCTACGCGAGACATTGTGACACCTCATCAAGCAACGATGCACAGCAACTCGCCACCAATACCATTGGCGCGCGCTTTGCGGTCGGTCATCACACCCTTGGAAGTGGACAAAATTGCCACGCCAAGACCATTCATCACACTTGGGATGTCGCCAGTGCTGCGATAATCACGCAACCCAGGCTTTGAAATACGGTCAAGGCGCTCAATAACTGGGCGGCCAGCGTAGTACTTCAACTCGATTGTTAGAACGGGTTTAACATCACCGCTCACAACAAACGATTCAACATAACCTTCATCGTGCAATACTTTTGCAATTGCAACCTTCAACTTTGAAGATGGCATTACTACCGAGGCTTTATCAGCACGCTGTGCATTGCGAATACGAGTCAGCATATCGGCGATAGGATCATGCATTGCCATGTTATTTCTCTCCTATTACCAGCTTGCTTTAACAAGACCCGGGATTTCGCCTTTAAAGGCGAGATCACGCAACTTGCTACGGCCAAGACCAAACTTACGGTACACACCACGTGAACGACCTGTCAATTTGCAACGATTGTGCAAGCGTACAGGAGATGAATTACGTGGCAACTGCTGGAGTTTCAAACGAGCCTGGAATTGATCTTCCTCACTCGCATTTTGATCATTAATAATGACCAAAAGCTTTTCACGCTTTGCTGCATATTTAGCAACTGCTGCAACACGTTTAGCTTCACGATTAATCAGTGCAAGTTTTGCCATGATCGCCTCAATTCTTGAACGGAAACTTAAAGGCCGCGAGCAAAGCACGCGCTTCCTCATCAGTCTTAGCCGTAGTCGTAATGGTAATGTTCATGCCACGCAAAGCATCAATCTTGTCGTACTCAATTTCCGGGAAGATGATCTGCTCTTTAACACCCATGTTGAAATTACCGCGGCCATCAAACGATTTACCACCAACACCACGGAAGTCACGTACACGCGGAAGCGCGATCGTTACCAAACGATCCAAGAATTCGTACATACGCTCACGGCGCAAAGTTACCTTACAACCAACAGGGTAACCATCACGAATTTTGAAGCCTGCGATCGATTTCTTTGACTTAGTTACTACTGGCTTTTGACCTGCGATTTTTTGCATATCACCAACAGCAAATTCCATTACTTTCTTATCTGCAACTGCTTCGCCAACGCCCATATTGATTGTAATTTTTTCAATACGTGGCACTTGCATAGCTGATTTGTAGCCAAATTGTTTTACCAATTCAGGAACGATCTTGCTTTCATATACTTCTTGAAAACGAGCCATTGTAATTCCCCTTAGGCGCCGACAACTTCGCCGCTAGACTTGAATACACGAACCTTTTTGCCGTCTTCAAGAACCTTGAAGCCAACACGATCCGCCTTTCCTGTCGAAGCATTGAAAATAGCAACGTTAGACACGTGAACTGGCATAGTCAGCTCAACGATACCACCTTGAATACCACGCATTGGATTAGGCTTTTGGTGTTTCTTAACCACATTAACACCCTCAACCACAACACGATCAGTGGCAGGCAATGCGCGCACAACAGTGCCGCGCTTACCTTTATCTTTACCAGCCAGAACTACAACTTCATCGCCTTTGCGAATCTTATTCATACTGGAATCCTCTTATAAAACTTCTGGCGCAAGTGACACAATCTTCATGAAGCGCTCAGTACGCAATTCACGCGTCACTGGCCCGAAGATACGAGTGCCAATAGGCTCAAGTTTTGCATTAAGAAGAACCGCAGCATTGCCGTCGAACTTAATCAACGCACCATCAGCACGACGAACGCCTTTTGCAGTACGTACAACTACCGCATTGTATACGTCACCCTTCTTCACACGACCGCGTGGGGCTGCATCTTTGATACTCACCTTGATGATGTCACCAACAGATGCATAACGACGCTTAGAGCCACCCAACACCTTAATGCACATAACAGAACGCGCACCAGTGTTATCAGCAACCTCTAGCTTTGATTGCATTTGAATCATTTATAACAAACCTCCAACTTAATCCACCTAAATTAGCCTGGTTCAACCAGGTGCCCGGATGAACCGAGCCAAGAGTGGCCAGTTTTGGATCCCGATGGGAAAACAGCGCACCACACCACAACAGCATGACACGCAAGGAAAACGGGCATTCTACACAAAATAGAATGCCCGCGCAAGCAAATACGTTACTTTATATATATCAAATAACGCGTGCTTTTTCTACCAAGCCCGTTACAGCCCAAGATTTAGTCTTAGACAGTGGACGGCACTCTTCAATCGTCACAACATCGCCTTCAGCGTATTGATTTGATTCATCGTGAGCATGGTATTTTTTAGATTGACGCACCATCTTGCCGTAAAGCGGATGTTTAACCAAACGCTCAACCAATACAGTAACCGTCTTATCCATCTTATTGCTAACCACTCGACCAGTCAGCGTACGCTTGAGTTTAGCTTCGCTCATATTAGGCAGCCTTCTGAGTGAGAACGGTAAGAACACGCGCAATATCTTTACGCACGCGCTTGAGTTCGCTGGTATTTGCCAATTGGCCGGTCGCATGCTGCATGCGAAGGCTAAACTTGGCTTTCAGCAGCGCCGTCAATTCGCCTTTCAGCTCTTCAACGGATTTCTGTTGCAGTTCAGTCGCTTTCATCATTGCCCCACTTGGCGAGAAACCATGGTCACAGCAAAAGGCAGCTTAGCGGAAGCCAAACGGAAAGCTTCACGAGCAATCTCTGCTGATACACCATTCAATTCATACAAAACTTTACCGGGCTGAATTTCAGCCACGTAGTAGTCAGGAGAACCCTTACCCCCACCCATACGAACTTCAGCTGGCTTAGTCGAAATTGGCTTATCAGGAAATACACGAATCCAAACACGACCGCCACGTTTGATGTAGCGAGTAATTGCACGACGAGCTGATTCAATCTGACGAGCAGTCAAACGACCACGGCTAGTTGCCTTCAGACCGAATTCGCCGAATGCAACTGTGTTACCGCGAGTAGCGATACCGGTATTGCGGCCCTTTTGGACCTTACGGAATTTAAGTCTAGTTGGCTGCAGCATTGCGTGGCCCCTTACGTGGTTTCTTCTGAGTCTCTACAGGCTCAGCAGCAGATTTCTCACCTGGCTTAACATCACCCTTATAAACCCAAACTTTTACACCGATAATACCGTAGGTAGTCTTAGCCTCTGAAGTGGCGTAATCGATATCAGCACGCAGAGTATGCAATGGCACACGGCCCTCACGATACCATTCAGTACGCGCAATCTCGATACCATTCAAACGACCTGAAGACATGATCTTGATACCTTGAGCACCAAGACGCATCGCATTTTGCATTGCACGCTTCATGGCACGACGGAACATCACACGCTTCTCAAGCTGAGAAGTAATGCTATCAGCAATGATCTGCGCATCGATTTCTGGCTTGCGAACTTCTTCGATATTTACATGAACTGGTACATTCAAGATTTTTTGCAATTGAGATTTCAATTGCTCAATATCTTCGCCTTTTTTACCAATCACCACGCCAGGACGGGCAGAGTAAATAGTAACTTTAGCGTTCTTAGCTGGGCGCTCAATAACTACACGACTAACAGCTGCACCCGCAAGTTTTTTCTTCAAAAACTCACGCACTTCGATGTCTTCATTCAACATCTTGGCGAAATTGGTGCTGTTAGCGTACCAGCGTGACGACCAATTTTTTGTTACAGGCAAACGAAAACCTGTTGGATGAATTTTCTGACCCATGAGTCGCTCCTTAATCGCCAACAGTGAGAGTAATGTGGCAAGTTTGCTTCTCGATACGATTACCACGGCCTTTTGCGCGCGCAGAAAAACGTTTCAAAGAAGGACCTTTGTCCACATAAATCGTTTTCACTTTGAGTGTGTCGATATCGGCACCTTCATTGTGCTCGGCATTGGCGATAGCCGACTCAAGAACCTTCTTAATCAAAACTGCACCCTTTTTAGGGCAGAAGGCCAGAATATTCAGCGCCTGCTCTACGGGCTTGCCACGAACGAGGTCTGCGACAAGACGCGCTTTCTGAGCTGAGAGGCGAGTGTTGCTTAGTACAGCAGATACTTGCATTTCTTCACCTTATCGCTTGGATTTTTTGTCCGCGGCATGACCTTTAAAAGTACGGGTCAGCGCGAACTCACCCAACTTATGGCCAACCATGTTTTCATTCACATACACAGGAATGTGCTGCTTGCCGTTATGCACAGCAATTGTCAAGCCAACGAAATCTGGCAAGATAGTAGAACGACGCGACCAAGTTTTCACTGGACGCTTATCGTTGTTAGCACGTGTTGTTTCGACTTTCTTTAGCAAGTGCAGGTCAACGAATGGACCTTTTTTCACGGAACGTGCCATGTTGCATTACCCCTTGTTCGCGAAGCGACGACGTACAATCATATTGTCCGTACGCTTGTTACGACGAGTACGATAGCCCTTAGTAGGTTGACCCCACGGACTAACTGGTACGCGACCTTCGCCTGTACGACCTTCACCACCACCGTGTGGGTGATCAACAGGGTTCATAGCAGTACCACGAACTGTTGGACGAATACCCAACCAGCGTTTTGCACCCGCTTTACCGTATGAGCGCAAGCTATGCTCGCCATTGCCTACTTCACCGATAGTTGCACGGCAATCAACGTGAACTTTACGGATTTCGCCAGAGCGCAAACGCAATTGTGCGTACGCACCTTCACGAGCCAGCAACTGAACACTTGTACCAGCAGAACGTGCAAGCTGAGCACCTTTACCTGGCTGCAACTCGATGCAATGGATTGTTGAACCCACTGGAATGTTACGGATTGGCAGCGCATTACCCACTTTAATCGGGGCATCGGAGCCAGACACTACAGTCATGCCTGCAACCAAGCCCTTAGGGGCAATCACGTAAGCACGCTCACCATCGGCATAACATAGCAAAGCAATGTTAGCAGTACGGTTTGGGTCGTACTCAATACGCTCTACCTTTGCCACGATTCCATCTTTATTGCGACGGAAATCAATCAAACGATAGTGCTGCTTATGACCACCACCGATATGACGGGTAGTGATATGACCATTATTATTACGGCCGCCTGTTTTAGACTTTTTCACCAACAAAGGAGCATATGGCGCACCCTTGTGGAGGTCAGGACTAACAACTTTAACAACCGCGCGGCGACCTGGTGATGTCGGTTTTACTTTAACCAAAGCCATTTCTCAGTCTCCTTATTGCGCAGCAGCCAAGTCAATTTCCTGACCGGCAACCAAGCTAACGTAGGCTTTCTTCCAGTCTTTACGGCGACCAGCTGTGCGGCCGAAACGTTTAGACTTGCCCTTTACGTTAATTGTTGTTACTGCATCTACTTTTACCTTAAACAACAGTTCAACCGCAGCTTTAATTTCAGCCTTGGTGGCATCAGTAGATACGCGAAATACAACCTGCTCTGATTTTTCAGCCAACATTGTGCTTTTCTCAGACACAACAGGAGCCAAAATCACTTGCAGCAGGCGATTTTCTGCGAATTTGATCATGCGAACATCTCCTCAAACGCCTGAAGAGCCTCACGAGTCAAGACCACCTTCTTGAAACGCACTAGACTAACTGGATCAGCTTGCGCAGGTTCAAGCACGAGAACGTGCGGCAAATTACGCGAAGCAAGGTACAAGTTCTCATCCAATTCTTTGGTCACGATCAGCACGCTATCCAATTGCATCTCAGCCAACTTCTGGGCGAATGCTTTGGTTTTCGGCGCTTCAAGTACAAAAGAATCAACCACAATCAAACGATCCTCACGCACCAATTGCGACAAAATTGTAGCAATACCAGCGCGGTACATTTTTCGGTTAACTTTTTGAGAAAAGTTCTCGTCAGGGCTATTCGGGAACGCCTTACCACCACCACGCCACAAAGGCGAAGAAGACATACCGGCACGAGCACGACCAGTACCTTTTTGACGCCAAGGTTTTTTCGTAGTGTGCTTTACTTCAGTACGATCTTTCTGGGCCCGATTACCACTACGCGCATTAGCGAAGTATGCAGTAACCACCTGATGAACAAGTGCTTCGTTGAATTCACGGCCAAACAAAGAATCCGAGCCAGCTACAGCTGCCTGAGCCTCGCCTTTGAGATTAACAGATTTAAGTTCCATTACGCACCCACCTTCACGCCCGGACGAACGATAACTTGATTGCCCTTAGAACCTGGCACGCCACCTTTAACCAGCAGCAATTGACGCTCAGCATCAACGCGAACGATTTCAAGATTTTGCACAGTACGTTTGGCATTACCATGCTGACCAGCCATACGCTTACCAGGAAATACGCGACCAGGATCTTGCGCCATACCAATAGAACCAGCAGAGCGGTGCGATACCGAGTTACCATGCGACTCACGATTGGAACTGAAGTGATGGCGCTTGATAACGCCTGTAAAACCCTTACCTTGGGTAGTACCAGTAACGTCAACAATTTGACCAACACTAAACAGCTCAACAGAAAGTGCATCACCAGCTTTTAGACCAGCGATTTTATCTGCAGACAGACGAAACTCAACAAGAGCCTCACCAGCTTCTACACCTGCAGCAGCAAAATGACCTGCCTCTGCTTTATTTACGCGACTAGCTTTTTTAGCGCCGAAAGTAACTTGGACAGCCGAATAGCCATCCACTTCCTGCGTTTTGATTTGCGTGACGCGATTTGCAGCCATATCAAGCACCGTCACAGGGATAGACAAACCATCCTCTGCGAAGACGCGAGTCATGCCGACTTTGCGACCTACAAGACCTAAGCTCATAGTTATTCCCTTTATCAAGGGCCAGTTACGATTGACTGGCTATGACCATTAAAAAATAAAACGGACTTGCCATTACGAAATGGCAAGTCCGCGATACTAACACATAATTTCTTTTAGCCGCAAGCACTTAGCCTGCAAAAATTAGTTTAGTTTTATTTCTACATCTACGCCAGCTGGCAGATCAAGCTTCATCAACGCATCAACAGTTTTATCCGTTGGATCAACAATATCCATCATGCGCAAATGCGTACGAATCTCGAATTGATCACGCGAAGTTTTGTACACGTGCGGAGAGCGCAAAATGTCAAAACGCTCAATTTTAGTTGGCAAAGGAACCGGCCCCTTAACAACCGCACCAGTACGTTTTGCAGTTTCAACGATTTCTTGAGCAGAACGATCGATCAAAGAATAGTCGAAAGCTTTCAAACGAATACGGATTTTTTGGTTTTGCATAATGAATCCCTATTATTCAAGAACTTTAGCAACAACACCAGCACCCACCGTACGACCACCTTCACGAATCGCAAAGCGCAGACCTTGCTCCATCGCGATCGGGCAGATCAACGTTACAGTGATAGATACGTTATCGCCTGGCATTACCATTTCAGTACCTTCTGGCAGCGCGATCGCGCCAGTCACGTCCGTTGTACGGAAGTAGAACTGTGGACGGTAGTTACTGAAGAATGGCGTGTGACGGCCACCTTCTTCTTTCGACAGAACGTAGATTTCTGACGTGAATTTAGTATGCGGCGTGATTGAACCTGGCTTAGCCAATACTTGACCACGCTGAACGTCTTCACGCTTAGTACCACGCAACAACGCACCAATGTTGTCACCAGCTTGACCTTGGTCCAGCAATTTACGGAACATCTCAACACCAGTACAAGTCGTCTTGATAGTTGGAACAATACCAACGATCTCGATCTCTTCACCCACTTTAACGATACCGCGCTCTACACGACCAGTTACTACAGTACCACGACCAGAAATAGAGAACACGTCCTCAACTGGCATCAGGAATGTACCGTCAACTGCACGCTCTGGCAGAGGAATGTACGTATCCAGAGCTTCAGCCAAGCGGAAAATTGCTGGCTCGCCGTATTCGCCTTGATCACCTTCCAGCGCTGCACGAGCAGAACCAGTAATGATTGGCGTGTCATCACCCGGGAAGTCATATTTAGACAACAGGTCACGAACTTCCATTTCAACCAACTCGAGCAACTCAGCGTCGTCAACCAGGTCAGCTTTGTTCATGAATACGATAATGTATGGAACACCGACCTGACGAGACAACAGGATGTGCTCGCGAGTTTGTGGCATAGGACCATCAGCAGCAGAAACTACCAACACCGCGCCATCCATCTGAGCCGCACCGGTAATCATGTTTTTTACATAATCCGCGTGACCTGGGCAATCTACGTGAGCGTAGTGGCGAGTTTCGGTTTCGTACTCAACGTGCGCAGTATTAATAGTGATACCACGTGCTTTTTCTTCTGGTGCGCTGTCGATCTGTGAGTAGTCTTTAGCTTCACCACCGAACTTGCGAGTCAACACAGTCGTGATCGCAGCAGTCAGGGTTGTTTTACCGTGG
>NZ_VIRW01000027.1 GCF_009760905.1 Chitinibacter sp. GC72
CGACGAGCTCTACTGGGTGTTGATTGAAGTGGGAGTATAGCGTCCATGTGTCCACCTAAGTTTATCGTGGACACGATCATCTCAAGGAGCAATACGGCTATTCAATGTGGGCCAGCTGGATGCTTACGAATCATCGCAACAAAGCCTGAATTAAAGCCAGACAGGCCTGCGCCTGATCGGCGGGCCATTCAATGCTTAAATCGCGTTGACCTTGGTGAAAGTGCAAACGAATGGGTGCAAATGCTGGAGTTGGCGTATCAGCGATTTGGATCGGCATGAAGGTCAATGCTGGTGAGGCTGGAGATACGTCATGAGAATTCGTTAACGACGAAGACTCTGGATCTGTACTGCGGCGCGCATCGGCCAACCATTTATGTACGATGTTATCGTTGAGGTCATATTGGCGCGCGATGACTGCGACTGAAACACCGGGTTGGTGACAAGCTGCCAGCACAGCGGCCTTAAACTCGGGGCTGTGCTTGCGACGAGCTCTACTGGGTGTTGATTGAAGTGGGAGTATAGCGTCCATGTGTCCACCTAAGTTTATCGTGGACACGATCATCTCAAGGAGCAATACGGCTATTCAATGTGGGCCAGCTGGATGCTTACTGAGGAATTAGCGGCGCCCGCCACCCCGGTTGGGCCAATGCGCAAAGCGCCAATCCTGATACGATTTGGCATCGACAAAGCCGGGGGTGTCTTCGGGGAAATTGGCGTTCTTGAGCGGCTTTAAAACCGATTTGCTGGCTACACCGACAAACCCGCCACCGGGCGCACCAATATATTGCCAGTCATCACCTGTAATCGGGTCTTTGTAGGCTTTGCGCAAATAGCGTTTGGGAAAAGCGACTCTCGGGTCTTGCACCAGATCTTGCAGCGTTTTGGGGTAGGCGGTTTGCGGATTGTCGCCAATATTGTTTTCATTGTAGCGTTTGACCGCCATTTTGATTTCAGCGCCCATGCGCAGCAACTCTTCTTCCTTGGCGCGCTGAATGCGGTTCTGCCATGCTTCGCCGACCTGACCCAGATAAATACTCATCACCAGCACCATCATCAAGGCCCACATGTAGGCAAAGCCTTGTTGCGTGCGCTTGAGTCGGCTTTGGCTTGCCGGTTGCTTACCAGGTATTGTAAAGCGTGCCATCTTTAGCCGTTGCATCAGAGCCGCTACGGATGTCGTAAACGCCAGGCGAGCCTTCGGCGTTGATAATGACCCAGCTGTCACGGCGGTTGGTGATTGGATCAAGCGGGACTTCACGCAGGTATTTACGCTCGACCATTTCATCCAGGCTATTTGGATAGCGGCCAGTATCGGCAAAAAACTTGTCGATCCCTTCACGGACGGCAACCAGATTGTGTTTAAGCACGGTTTCCTGTGCCCGATCGGTTTGCTGGAAATAGCGAGGGACCACCAAAGTGAGTAGGCTGGCCATAATCGCCAGCACCACCAGTAGTTCAATTAGGGTGAAACCAAATCGACGGGACTTACCAATCACGGTAGCTAACACCATTTAATCCAATATTGCGGGATAAAGAATAGACATCATACACGTCACGACCTTCGGCAGGGGCTTCTGGCGGGCTGGCATAGCTGCGCAGGCCCCAGGTTTGTGCATTGCTCTTGCTAGGGCAATCACAAAATGGGTCACGCGGCATACGGCGCAGGAAGTAAATCTTGCGCCCGCCCGGATCTTTCAGATCTTTACTGCCCTCGACCAGAATATCCAGCGTAGGTGGATAGCCTGAATCTTCCAGTGATTTACTGATTTTGCCTGCATCACTGGCCAGCTTGTATTGATCAATGGCGCTGCGGATTTGCCAGAGCGAGCGGCGCAGCTCTTCTTCCCGGTTCCGGGTCGAAGCGACTTGCGACAATGGTAAAGCCACTGTCGCAAGTACAGCCAGAATGGTCAGCGTGACCATCAGCTCAATCAGGGTAAAGCCGCGTTGCAATTTCACCGCTTAGCGTCCTCGTGATCCACGCGTAAAAGGCTGCGTGGGCTGACTGCTATTGCCATCTGTTGGCGCCTGGGGCTGGGGAGCCGCAGGTTGAACTTCTGGCGCTGGAGCAGGGGCAGGTGGAATATAGGTGCCAGCTTGTCCACCCTGATTATTAATATTGAACGTCGACGATGGACGTAAACGCAATGGATCGGTACTGATCATACCTTCTGTGCCGCTGTCAAAGCTGGTGATATGCGATGACGGTAGTGGCAGCGAGCGGACAACGCGTGGCGTGATCAGCAGAATAATCTCGGACTTGTTGTTTTCGGTTTTTTTGGTGCCAAAAATACGATCCAGCACTGGCAAGCTGCTCAGGAAAGGCAGGCCCTGACCGCTATCGGTTTCGGTGCGTGATAGCAAGCCGGCCAGTATCTGGGTTTCGCCATCGCGTGCCGTCATATTGGTTTCGGCGCGGCGAGTACCGATCTGATAGGCGATCAGCCCCGTTTTGCTCGTAATCGAACGCACGATGTTGGAAACTTCAAGATTGACCTTGACGCTGATTTCATTATCCACCGTCATTACCGGTTCGACATTGAGCGTTAAACCGACATCCTGGTAGTTGACACTTTCACTACTCACGCCATTGGAGGTGGTTGTCGTCACAACAGGTACCCGGTCACCAATCAGGATTTTGGCTTTGTCGCGATTTTTTACGCGAATTTTCGGATTGGCCAATACATTAGTGTTGCCTTTTGATTGCAGCAGATTGGCAGTAACTGTTGGCGCGCCCAGATTAACCAGGATGTCGCTTTTGTTGATATTACTGATTTGATCCAGCGTGATTTGTCCGGCCACTTTAGTGGGCGTTGTTGTGGTTTTGCTGCCGTCAGTGTTGGTTACTGTAACCGGTGTGCTACCGATGGTATTGCCATAGACAGTACCACTGACACTGCCTGGATAGAGTATACCCAGATCCAGTACATCACTATTGCTGACCTCGAGGATTTCCACATCCATCAGCACTTCAGACTGCGGCAAGTCCTGCGCGGCAATCAGACGCTCGGCCACGGCGATGGCATCCGGCGTATCGCGCATCACCAGCATCGACAATCGCTCGTCAATATAAACGTCGCGGGTTTTGACCATCTGTTTGATCATGGCCAGAACCTGTTTCGGGTCGGCATTGGACAAATAGAATGTCCGCATCACCATGTCTTTGTAATCACGATCTTTATCCGGGCGACGCGGATAAATCAGGATGGTGTTGTCGTTAAGGATTTTTTTGTCGAGCTGATTGGTTGCCAAAATTAGATTGATGACGTCTTCCACTGTGGTATCACGGGCGTAAATCGTCGTTTTCAGATTTGGCGGAATATCCTTGTCAAAAATGAAATTGACTTTGCCAATCCTGGAGATGATGTCAAAGACACTCATCATACTCTGATCGCGAAACTGCAAAGAAATCGGGCTTTTCAGTGCTTGAGCCAAAGCTGGGCGCAGACTAACCTCACGTGACTTGCGATTTTCGATTTCATTTTTAATCGTTTGTGCTTGCACATTGCGCGGATTATCCAGCAAAACTTGGCTGACAATTCCGAGGACTTCATCAGGCTTACTATCCTTGTTCTCACGCGCATACCGCAAAATGGAATCGTGACGTATCCCGATTTCAATATAACGAATCCCTTCCTGCGCGCGGATATTGTTGCTGTCCCACTGTAAAACCTGCTGGTAGCTGCTCATGGCCAGCGCAGTATTGCCTTGTTGACGAGCCTGATCGCCTTGCGCCAGCAAGTTCAGAACGAACTTGTAAACGTTGTTTTGATAAGCCCCGCGCAGCTTCAGATCATTGGGCGAGCTGGCAAGCTGCGCTTTCAATGTTTTGAGTGCTGCTTCCGGGTTGCCCGCATCGAGCTGATTTTCTGCTTCATAGCGTGCCATGTCTGCTGCACAGCCGCCCAGAAAGGCCAGAGAAATAATTGAGGTCATTAACGCACGTTTCACGGCGTTCCTCCTGTCGGCAGCGACTGCTGCTGATTAAGTGGTAAATAGGTAATCGTCAGAACATCACGGCTTAGTTTATCTAGCCGATAGACCCCCATAAAGGAGTCTCCTGGCTGGATGCGGCCCAGAGTGTCGCAACGCGAACAAAAAACCAGAGATTGGCCTTGACCTTCCAGTACATAGTAATCGCTGACTTTGTCGTGCCAGGTTGATGTGATTTGTAATGGAAATGGCGGCGCCACGGGTATCGGCGTCGGGGTCGGTTTTGGAACCGCAGTCGGTTTTGGCGGCGGCGGAGCCCAGTTTTGTTTTGGAAATAAATCGGAAAGGCTCATGGCTTCGCTGGCACTGCTTGCAATGCTGCTAGCTGTACTCGCTGCCGATGCGACCAAGTTGGGCTTGATCGCACTGGCGATACTGCGCGGCGCAGGTCTGGCGGTCGACTCCAGCTCGGCCTCATGCTGCGAATCGCTCCAGAATGTATAAGCCGTTAAAGCCAGTGTGCCCCCCAGCACAAACTGCATAGGACGGGATAGCATCAACGTACCTCCGTCAGATATGAGAGCTGGATTTGGATGGACAATTGTTCGTCGCCAATCGACTGGCGTTGCATATTGATTGCTTCGATTCGCACACCCGGGATCTGTTCCATGGCTGCTGTAAAGCGGCGGAATTGAATGTACCGTGCCGTTGCCGGGAACTGCATGCTAAAGCGTTTGAGCTTGCCATCGGCTTCTACTTGCGATTTGTAATCGACCTGATTGATGTCAACCTGATTTTTTTGCGCAACTTCGTTCAGTCGGCGCAAAAAGAAAGTGAAGGTATCGGCCTGATTGAGCTTGGGTAACTCTGCCGCGACGCTGCTGGCTTCAACGGGCGTGCGTAAGGAGCGGAATTTTCGCTCTAGCTCGACTTCACGCTCTGCCAGATCCCGTTCGTACGGTTTCAGATCCTGCGTATACAGCAACAAGGCAAAACCGAGTAAACCCAAACCAGCCAGACCCAGCACCCCTGCGTACTTGGGAATCAGCCGCAGGTAGTAGAGCATTTGCGATTTTTTCATCGTGCAGCTCCTGTTGATACGCTAGTGATTGCCGAGGCTTTGGTCTCGCTTGGGCGGTCATCGCGCCAGAAAATCTCAATCGATGCGACAGCAGGTTTGAACGGATCGCCAACCTTGCTTGAATTGCGCGCTAAAGAGACTTGTTTGACTGCTGGGTGCTGATTAAGCCGATCCACAAAGAGCAGAACATCATTCAGAGTTTTGGCTTCCAGTTCCAGCTTGATATCTCGTTCCAGATTGGCCACTTCCAGCCGGGTCAGCGCTATTTCTGGTAGCCAGACTTCTTCCAGTATGGCAATCCCGGCTTCTGGGTTGAATGTTTGCGACAGCACAATCTTACCCACTTTTTCCGATACTGGAGAGGCCTGTTGCGCTGCAAGGCGCTTGCTTTCCAGCTGTTTGATCCGCAAGGCGACTTCGTCTTCGCGAATCTCGATTTGTGTCTTGTTTTCCTTGGCAACATCCAGCTGGGTCATCACCCACAGTACCGCAACAATGCCAATTACAGTGAGGAGCAAACCAAGCCAAGGGACTACGCTGGGGTTGCGGTTAAAATCAAGTTGCAAGGTTTTCATGCGTGAACCTCGCCAGCGATAAACTGCGGATGTGCCGCACCTAGCCATTCAAAATCAAAATCTGCAGCCTTGATACTCGATAGCGCCAGATCGGACGAAGTCAGATAAATATGTTCCGGCAAAAATTGACCGGATAACACCGCCGCTTCGCGAACAATGGCTGACAATGAGCCTGCCATTTCGGCGTTGTCGATCTGGATTGGCAGTGCAATCACACCTTGCCACGCATTTTCACGGTAAAAACCGACAATGGCATGCGATGTTTCCACCACCATCAGCGCGTGTTCGCGATCTTTCATCGCGCGGCGATGCTGATTGGATGCGGTAGTAAATAGTGGTTCAACTTCGGCCAGTTTGAGCTTGCTGGCGCGGCAGAGCTCGACGATGGTCTGATATAGGCCTTCTTCAATCGCTGCGGCAACGCGTGGTTTGCCATAGGCGCCCGCTGAGACACGAATCCGCCAGTTTTCAGCGCTGACGCCATACTGCTGAGCCAGAATAATGCGGGCATAATTTTCCCAGTCCGCATCTTTATTGAGCGAGTCCTGCCATGGCAGACACGCGTAACGCACCCAGGGCGAGCCAAAAATCAGTTTGATCTGATCCAGCCCCAGCTTGCCGCGCGGCGTATTGCTCAGCAAATCCTGCAGTCGTGATACCAGCACATCCGGTGATGGATCAATTGTGCCACGGCGACGGCTGAGTACTTCCCCTGACAGGGACAGGCTGCTTAGCCGGACGCGTTGCTTGCCAAAGCAGGCGTGATGTTTAATCAACAAAGGTGACACGGTTGATTTCCTGCAAGGTGGTTTCACCACGAGAAACCGCGTTCACCGCGATTTGTCGCATCGAGACAAAGCCTTTTGCCAAGGCGATTTTTTTTAGTTCAACGGCGGGTGCGTGATTGGCAATGGCCTGCTTCATGTCATCGTCCAGACGCAAGACCTCGGCAATCGCTTTGCGGCCCAGATAGCCAGTATTGCGGCACGCGGGGCAGCCAGCACCTTTGCGAAACTTCCAGCCCTTGACCTGTTCTGTGTTTAAACCCGAACTGATCAGCAAACTCTCTTCGGGTTGATCGTCGCCCACGCAATGCGGGCAGACTTTACGGATCAGCCGCTGGGCAACAACGCCAATCAAGGCATCGACAAAGCTGTTTGGCTCTACGCCCATATGAATAAAACGATCAATGACCGAGAAGGCATTATTGGCGTGCACCGAAGTCAGTACCAAGTGGCCGGTCAGCGCCGCCTGCACTGCGATATTGGCGGTTTCACCGTCCCGAATCTCGCCGACCAGGATTTTGTCCGGATCGTGCCGCAAAATCGAGCGCAAGCCGCGGGCAAAAGTCAGGCCCTTTTTATCGTTCACCGGAATCTGCAAGACGCCAGGCAGCTGATACTCGACCGGGTCTTCAATAGTGATGATTTTTTCTTCACCATTATTAATTTCGGATAGCGTGGCGTACAGCGTCGTTGATTTACCCGAGCCAGTCGGGCCGGTAACTAGCAGTAGGCCATAGGGCTCGTGGGAGAGGCCGCGGATGGCGGCCATCGTTTGCTCTTCGTGACCTAGCGTTTCAAGGCGCAATTGCTTGAACGTATCGCCGCCGCCTTGTTTGTCCAGAATCCGCAATACGGCATCTTCGCCGTGGATGGACGGCATGATTGAGACACGAAAGTCGATATCGCGATTATTGATCAACGCTTTAAAGCGCCCGTCCTGGGGAATCCGGTGTTCAGAAATATCCAGCTCGGCCAGTACTTTCAGACGGGAGATAATCTGTTCGGCTTTATCCGCACCATTGGTGCCGCCCGCATGCAGCAGCACCCCGTCAATCCGGTATTTGATGGTCATGCCCGATGGGGTGGTTTCCATGTGAATGTCGGATGCTTTGGCTTTGAGCGCATCGTAGAGCGTTGAGTTGACGAGTTTGACGACCGGGTTAGCGTCTTGCGACAGCGTCGAGAGCGAAATCTCGGTAACACCATCATTGCTGATTTCAGCACTTTCGCCGCCGCCCAGTTGCTCCATCGCCCGGTGCGAGGTTTCATATTCGTTGAAGTAAGTTTGCAGTACTTCGTAATGCGCGAACGCCGAGCGGAAGGCAACGGTAATTCGTTGCTGTGCCCAGTTGCGCACCACCGGGCTGAATGGATCCGACATGACCAGCACGCTGCCATGTTGCGAGCTTTCGGCTAGAAAACAGTGGTGTGCCGCAGCATCGCCAAACGACAGCAAGTCATAACGCGGTTTGAGTTGGTATAACTCCTCCCGGGTAATGGCTGGAATGCCAAGGTAGCTGCTGACTTCAGAGCAATACCCCTCGTCGGTTAAGCCAAGTGACTGCTGAACCAGCATCGGCAGCGGCTGATTGCCGCCCGTCGTGCGCAGATGCTGGATAAGATCAAGCGTGAGTTCGCTCATTGCATATTCCCGGCCAACTCAAAAATCGGCATATAAAGCAAAAATACGATGCCGCCAATCAGAATGCCGATGATCAACATCAGAATCGGCTCGAACAGGCGGGTGAACATTTCAATGGCCCGATCCAGCTCTTCATCGCAAAACTGCGCCGCGCGCTCCATCATGGTGGCCAATTCGCCACTTTGCTCGCCTACGCGCAGCAGGCGTTCGGCCACTGGTGTGGTCAGTCCGTATTTGGGCAAGGTCGCTGAAACTTGCTGGCCGGATTTGATATCAACCAGTGCTTGCGAGAGTGCCAGCCGCATCTGTGCGGGCAGTAGCTGTGCCGCCAGCTCCAGTGCCGCAACAATCGACAGACCACCGGACAGCAGCAAACCAAGGGTTCGATAAAACCGGGTCAGTGAAAACAGCCGGCGATAGCTATCGAGCTTGGGCAGCTTCCAGAAGATTTCGCGCAACATGGTTTGTGCCGCGTCGGTTTTAAACAGCAAATAGCCACCGACCAGCGTGGCGATGATGCTAGCAAAAATCACTTGCCCGTGCAGGTGAACCAGATCACCCCACCACAACATCACTTGGGCGGCAAATGGCAGATTGCGCATCGAGGCATAAATCTGGCTGAATTTTGGAATCACGTAAAACAGCAGGAACAGCATAATGCTGCCACCAATGCCGATCACCACCAAAGGATAAACCAGCGAGGCAACGATCTTTTTCTTTACCGCAGCCAGCCGCGTTTCATAGTGGTGATAGCGTTTGAGCGCGTCGGCCAGATGGCCGGTTTTTTCTGCTGAGCCCACGGTTGCAATATACAGCGGCGGAAACAGATTGGGCATTTGCGCCAGTACTTTGGACAAAGGCAGACCCTGATACAGACCTTCAATCATGCGGGTTAGCACGGTGCGGTTCTGGTCATGGCCGCTTTTGTCTTTCAGCGTTTCCATGGCCTCAACTAGAGTCAAGCCGGCTTCGAGCAGGGCAATCAGCTCTTGGGTGAAGAGCGAAACCTGGAATTCATTTTTACCGAATGAAAAACCCAGCTGACGCTCGGCCTGAAAGCTGACGAGTTGCAGGCCTTTGCTGGCCAGCTGGCTGCGCAACTCGTCCGGATTGGCGGCATCCAGCTCTAGTTCCTGCAGCACGCCTGCTGCGAGGGCTTTAACCTTGTAGTGCATATCGCGCTAACCGTTATTGCCAGTAGCTAACGTCAGCGTCTTCGCCTGTACCGCCTGCTTTGCCATCCAGGCCGTAGGTCAGCAAATCATAGTCGCGACCATTTTCGCCAGGAATACGGTACTCGTATGGCTTATCCCAAGGATCGTTCGGCACGTCTTTCATCAGGTAGGGGCCGTTCCATTTGCTCTCGTCAGCGGGCTTTATAACCAGCGCATTGAGGCCTTGTTCGGTGCTTGGATAGCGGCCCGTATCGAGGCGGTAATGGTCAAGGGCATCGGCAATCGATTTCATCTGACTGGCCGCAGTTTTGGTTTTGGCCTTGCCAACCTCGCCAAATAGTTTCGGGCCAACATAACCAGCCAGCAAAGCGATAATCAACAGAACGACCAGCAGCTCCAGCAAGGTGAAGCCAGATTGAGCCAAACGCGGAAAACGAAGCTTTTTCATAATGAATCTCGTGTGGGTATCTTTTTTATCGAGATGTAATTTGTTGCCATCCTCTAGCTGACATCCTAACTGTCAATTAGCCTGAAAATCAAGGCTTTTTCGTCGGTTGTGCAACTGAAAACCCCTGTATTTATGCGGCCTTGCTCATTTACTTGGCCTGGGTGGTGGGCTTGGAGCGTGTAATATGCCGATGTAAATATTTTGTCAGGATTTTAATAAAAAAACCCCAACCAAAGTTGGGGTTTTCAAGGTGGTTTGTAACTTGATTAATTACTTGTTGATGTGAGTCATTGCTTCAACCAGCTCGCCGTTGGCCGTGTCGCCATCTGCTTCCCAGCTGAAGATACCGCCCATGCCCATTGATTTGGCGTAGTCAGCTTTCAGTTTGATGTCACGTGGTGTGTCATAAGACCAGAAAGTTGAACCGTCAAACTTGTAGGTTTGCTGAGTAACTGGGTGGATGTACTCAGTGCCTGGTGCAGTTTTCAGTACTTTGTAGTCTTCGATGCCTGACTCGTAAGTACCTTTCGCTGCGCCGGTCGCTTTTTGGTACAGACCGTTGTTGACGTTAGTCACGCCAGTCCAGCCGCGGCCATAGAATGGAACGCCGATGTGCAATTTAACAGCTGGTACACCGCGTGCGATCAAGTCTTTCACAGCAGCGTCAGTGTAGTACTTGCTCACTTTGCCAGTTTTCGGATCCACAGTGCGTGGGCTTGCAGGGTCTTGGTACAGGTTAGACTGGAAGTCTGTTGGACCTGCAGCATCCCAGCCGCCGTTGTAGTCGTAAGACATGATGTTGATCCAGTCGAGGTATTTGCTGTATTCACCTGGTACGGTTGCAGCAATTTTCTCGTCGCCAGCACCGATTGCAACAGTCAGTAAGTAGCGTTTGCCAGTTTGTGAGCCGATAGCATCCAGCTGTTCGCGGAATTCTTTCATCAGCAAGGTGTTGTTTTCTTTGTCAGCAGGCGAAACAGTGTTGGTGCCGATACCTTGAACGCCTGGGTATTCCCAGTCGATATCGATACCGTCAAATACGCCAGCGCCTGTACCTGCGCCACCTGCGTTCGATGCGGCATCAAATGGCAAGTTGCCTTTGATCCACACGTCGATACAAGAAGCCACCAGAGTCTTACGCAGTGCATCAGTTGATGCTGCTGCAGAGAACCATTTAGACCAAGTCCAGCCACCCAAAGAAATCAACACTTTCATGTTCGGGTTTTTGGCTTTGAGTTTTTTCAGCTGGTTCCAGTTACCTTTCAGGCTGCCTTTGCCATCTTGACCCCAAGCATCAGCTACGCCGTCAACTGACTCGTTAGCAGCAAAACCTTTTTGGTACAGCGCCCAAGCATCGCCGCCGTCCTGGTTGCCAGTTTCAGCTTTATTGATGTTGGCTTGACACTTGTAAGTGCCATCAGCTTGTTTGTAAACGTTACCGAACGAGTAGTTCAGGAAGGTCAGTTTGGCTGCTTGGCCGCTGTCCTGTACGTTTTTCAGGAAGAATTTACGACCGTAGATTGACCATTCAGCAAAGTAAGTACCAACTTGTTTTGCGCCAGTGCTTGGTGGCACGGTCGGTGTTACTACTGGTGTTGGTGTTGGTGTTGGGCCAACTGGTGTGGCTGTTGGTGTGGCTGTAACTACTGGTGTAGCAGTTGGCGTTGGTGTAGCAGTTACAACTGGTGTTGCAGTTGGAGCAACAGTTGCGGTTGGTGTTGGTGTAGCAACGACTGGACCGCAAGCGCCCAGATCTTTCCAAGGTTTGCCTGAACCAGTGTTCAGGTCTGGCTGATCACCGCTAGTCCACCATTGTGCTTGGTAAGTGCGGCCGTTGTAGCTTACTTTCTGGCCACCGGTGTATGCAGTTGAGCTGTTCCATGCTGCGTCAACACAAGTGCCAACCGCTGGTGTTGCAGTTGGTTTTGGTGTTGCTGTCGGAGCGCTAGTTGCAGTGGTGACTGGTGTAGCGGTTGGTGCAGTTGTCGCTGTAGGAACTGGTGTTGCGCTTACAGGACCTTGTGCTTCCCAAGGGCCCCATTGTTCTGCGCCTGGTACATTGCCTTGTGTCCACCATTTAGCTTTGTAGTCGGTACCTTGGTAGGTCACGATCTCGCCACCAGTGTAAACGGTGGTGCTGTTCCAAGCGGTAGCAGCGAAAGAAGCTGATGAAGCGAATGCAACAACAGCAGAAATTGCGGTTAAACGAAAGTTCATTGTGTTTCCTCTCATCCTTAGAATGGGCGTCGTTTTGTTTACTAACTGCAAACAAGGTGGCAAAAGCCGCTTGCGACTTACAATCGGTAGGAACACATCACTTGATCGTCGTTTTGCGCACGAGCGAGAGATTTGCCGATTGTAAACATTCGGTGCTGGCGGTTTTTTTAGATACCAGTCACCTCAACATTCAAATCTGAAAACACTTGGGTTAGGTGTCGATCTGATCGTTGTGTAGCGGTAATTTTGCAGACTACGGAAATGTTGTCAATAGTGCGGCTTCACAGACAAACCCAATCAAGGCTTGCTCTTTTGTGTATTGTAAGTTTTTGTTGGGGTGTACAAAGTGTGAATAGTACCAGTTGGAAAGGGAGGTGGGCGACGGTGTCCGATTGTAGGGCGATGATTGCTTTGAAGACCTTATGATTTGCTTGGCTAATACCACTTTTCAGCTTGGTTGTTAAAATTCGCGGTGGTATTTTTTGCGGTGAAACAAAAAACAAAAGAGCGCCATTTGGCGCTCTTTTTATTTTTTATTCAGGTAAATTTATTTACCGTTTTGTGTCGCTGCTGTGGAAATTAGGCCGCAAAACGGTCAGCTACGACGTTCCAGTCAACCAGTTTCCAGAAGCCTTCCAAGTAGTTCGGGCGGCTGTTGCGGTAGTCGATGTAGTAAGCGTGCTCCCAAACGTCACAGGTCAGCAGCGCGGTATCTGCTGTGGTCAGCGGTGTGCCTGCTGCGCCAGTGTTAACAATGTCGACGCTACCGTCGGCTTTTTTCACCAGCCAAGTCCAGCCTGAGCCGAAATTGCCAGCAGCTGATGCGTTAAATGCTTTCTTGAATTCGTCGAAAGAACCCCATTTGGCGTTGATGGCGTCAGCCAGTGCGCCAGCAGGTGCGCGGTCTTCACCAGCTGCGTTAGGTGCAAAACCGAACCAGAAGAAAGTGTGGTTCCAGGTTTGTGCGGCGTTATTGTACAAGCCACCTGCTGGGGCGGTTTTTACGATTTCTTCGAGCGATTTGCTCTCGTTGTCGGTGCCCTTGATCAGGTTGTTCAGATTGGTGATGTAGGTTTGATGATGTTTGCCGTAGTGAAATGACAAAGTCTCAGCCGACATGAAAGGTGCCAAGGCGTCTTGTGCGTACGGCAGTTCGGGTAATTTGTGTTCCATGAGGTTTTTCTCCGGTTGGGTGGTCATCGTTTGAGATATGGCGCTGTGGCGACATTTTTCAAGAGGCATTGTTCTGTTTGGTTTGCTCTCGTGCGCTATGGTATCGTGAAAGTATTCGTGTCGCAGCAAGCTGGGCGCAAAAAGTAGTTGGCTATTTGCTGCAGGTTGGTGAATGGCCCTTCATCATGGTGAGCTATGAGTATTTTATCGTTGATTTTGGCTTTGGCCCTCGAACAGTTGCGTCCGATTAGTAACCGCAATCCCATCTACCTGCTGTTTGTGCGTATTGCCAATCAAATGGCGCGCAATCTGAATGCGGGCGAGTATCGCAATGGGGTATATGCCTGGCTACTCGCTGTGATCCCGTTGCTGCTGGGGGCGGTGGGGGGGTATGTGCTGCTGGCCGAGCTGGGTTTTGTGGCGGCCATGTTGTGGAATGTGTTGGTTCTGTATTTATTAATGGGTTTTCGCCAGTTTAGCTATGCCTTTACCGGGATCTCCAAAGCCTTGCAGCGCGATGATCTGGATGGTGCGCGCCAGATGCTGGCCGATTGGACTGGCCAATCGACGTCCGAGTTGAGCGAGCCGGAAATCGCCCGTTTGACAATCGAGCAGGGGGTGATTGATTCGCACCGCTATGTATTTGGCACGATTTTCTGGTTTGTCGTCTTGTCGTGGTTTGCTGGCCCTGCCGGGGCGGTGCTGTATCGTGCGGCAAGCTTGCTGCAGCAAAAGTGGGGCGGTCATGGCGATGCTTTTGGCCGTTTTGCCGATACGGCGATGGATGTGCTTGATTTTGTTCCAGTGCGTCTGGCTGCAGTCAGCTTTGCGATTGTTGGTAACTTTGAGGACGCAGTGTATTGCTGGCGCGAACAGGCGGCGCAATGGATGGATCAGGATTACGGTATTTTGCTGGCCTCGGCCGCGGGTGCGTTGGGGGTGCGCCTTGGTGAGGCGCTGCATCAGGATCACACGGTGAAATTCCGTCCCGAGTTGGGGGTGGGTGCGCAAGCCAGCACCGATGATCTGGTGAGTGCGGTGGCGCTGGTGTGGCGGGCAGCCATTTTGTGGTTGGCGGTGATCTTGCTTTTCTCGATCGCTCAGTGGTTGTCTTAAGGGGTATATCGCTATGGCTATTATCCAGCTTGGTGCACAGCAATATACTGCCAATAATATTTTCTGTGTCGCTCGCAATTATCTGGCGCATGCCAAAGAAATGGGTTCTGTTATTGCTGAGGAGCCGATGTTCTTTATCAAGCCCAATTCCGCCGTGTTGCAAAGTGGTGAAGCGATTGTCCTGCCATCGTGGTCGCGTGATGTGCACCATGAGCTTGAACTACTGGTTTTGATTGGCCGGGGCGGTAGGCAGATTGCCGAGGCCGATGCGCTCAATCATGTGGCTGGCTATGCGCTGGGGCTGGATCTGACCGCGCGTGATGTGCAGGCGCAGGCCAAAAAAGCGGGTAATCCATGGACTTTGGCCAAGGGTTTTGACGGTGCCGCGGTGATGACCCGCTTTGTGGCTGCAGAAGGTCTTGATCCGGCGAATCAGGTGTTTACGCTCGCTATTAATGGTCAATTGCGTCAGGCTGCCAACACGCAGGACATGGCTTTTTCGGTGGCGCAGCTGATTGCGTGGCTGTCGGGTAAATTTACCCTGCAGCCAGGCGATTTGATATATACCGGTACGCCCGAGGGTGTGGGCCCGATTGTGGCTGGAGATGTACTGACGCTCAACTGGCCGGGCCTTGTGCAGGAAAGCTTCGCGGTCGTCTGAGTTGGTCTGGTTTGTACTGAATAAAAAACCGCCGGTGTGGCGGTTTTTTGCTGCCCGCGCTATCGCGCATTCTTAAGTTAAGGTGCCCCGTCTTGTAGCGGAACCGTTTGGCACAGGCCTTGGTGTTGCACTGCGGGCAGAGAAACTTGCCAGCTACCTATTTCAGAATAAGGTTGGGTATTGGCTGGGGGGCTTATCAGCATTGGCCTTCATGGCTATACCCTAGCTTACCTTATCCAGGCTGGCCAAATCCCAGCGTGGCTGAATCGCAAATGAGCCGGCTGTCTGCTGAAATTGCAGGCGTTGAGCACCCGCGTAGGCAATCATTGCGCCATTGTCGGTGCACAGTGCCATCGGTGGATAAAATACTTCCAGTTTGCGTTTTTTTGCCGCGTCGTCCAGCGCGGCGCGCAATTGACGATTAGCGCCAACCCCGCCGGCAATGACCAGACGTTTCATACCGGTCTGTTTGAGAGCGGCGAGCGATTTTTTGACCAGTACTTCAACAATCGCCGCTTGAAAAGCCGCGCAAATATCGGCGCGGGTGGCGTCGTCCAGTGCGGCGTCTTTGCTTTGCTGCGTCACTAAATTAAGAACGGCGGTTTTTAGTCCGGAAAAACTCATGTCCAGCGTGCCTGAATGCAGCATCGGGCGGGGTAGGGTGAAGCGGCTTGCGTCGCCGGTGTCGGCCAGTTTTGAAAGCGCCGGTCCGCCCGGGTAACCCAGGCCCAGTAGTTTGGCTGATTTATCAAATGCTTCGCCAGCCGCATCGTCGACCGTTTCGCCGAGCAATTCATAGTGGCCTACGCCATGCACGGCCATCAGTTGGGTATGTCCGCCGGAAACCAGTAGCGCGACAAAAGGAAATTGTGGCGCCGGATCGGCCAGGCATGGTGAGAGCAGGTGGCCTTCCAGATGGTGAACGGCAATCGTGGGTTTGTTCAGTGCAAACGCCATGGCATTGGCTACGGAGGCGCCCACCAGCAATGCTCCGGCAAGGCCGGGGCCTGCAGTGTAGGCAATCGCATCAATATCGGCCAGGTGGCGTTGGGCGTCTTGCAGGCAGGCCGTTGTTAAGGGTAGTACGCGGCGGATGTGGTCGCGCGACGCCAGCTCGGGTACAACGCCGCCGTATTCGCTGTGCATAGCGATCTGGGTATGCAGTTGGTGTGCGAGTAAACCGTGCTCGGTATCGTATAATGCGACCCCTGTTTCGTCGCAAGATGATTCAATTCCCAAAACCAGCATGTGTTGCCAACCCGAAGAAGCCACAAAAACAATATGGTAGCTGGCGTGGACGCAACAATAAAGCACAAGATGGTTTTCTGGCTTTGACAAGTGTGGAGAAATTGGGGATAATGCCACCCTTTACTAGTTTCTCTAGCCGTTTTTGGCTATAGCTTTTTATTACAGGACTCGATTAATGCCTTCAGTTCGCGTTAAAGAAAACGAACCATTCGAAGTAGCAATGCGCCGCTTCAAGCGTTCTGTTGAAAAAACTGGCCTGCTCACCGAACTTCGTGCTCGCGAGTTCTACGAGAAGCCAACTGCTGAACGTAAACGTAAATTGGCTGCCGCTGTTAAGCGCCAACACAAACGTCTGCGTAGCCAGCAATTGCCAGCAAAACTCTACTAAGCTCATCCTTAGTTAAAGCTTGCAGCAATAAGCAAAAGGTCGCCATGTGCGACCTTTTGTTGTTTATACCCTTTGTGTTTGCTACTGTTGCACCTCGTTGATGCACGCTAGATTGGAGTCAAAAATGAGTTTGAAAGCGCAAATTACCGCTGATATGAAAACAGCGATGAAAGAAAAACAGGTTGAGCGTTTGGGTACGATTCGCTTGTTGCTGGCCGCGATGAAGCAGCGCGAAGTGGATGAGCGTATTGAATTGACCGATGCTGACGTGGCGGCAATTGTTGAGAAAATGATCAAGCAGCGCAAAGACAGTATTTCGCAATTTGAAGCGGCGCAGCGCCAGGATTTGGCGGACAAGGAAAAAAGCGAAGTTGAAGTCCTGATGGGCTATATGCCACAACAATTAAGCGCCGAAGAAATTGCTGTATTCCTTGATGATGCGATTGCAACGCATGGCAGTACGCCAGCGAGCATGGGCAAAATCATGGGTGATCTTAAGCCCAAGCTGGCTGGCCGCGCTGATATGGCTGAGGTCAGCAAGCTGATTAAAGCGCGTCTGGCTTAAGGCGTGACTGTCCGATTGGCTGGGCAGGCAGATTTGCCTGCCTATTTGCGCCTTATGCGCGAATTGAATCCGGAAGATCCAGTCCTGGATCCGGTGGCTGTCGAGTCGACGTGGGTGCAGCTGCGTTCAGGTTCTTTGGTGTGGGTTAAAGAGCTTGATGGTGTGTTGGTTGCAACGTGCACGCTGCTTGTTGTGCCCAATTTAAGTCGAAATGCGCGGCCGTATGGGCTGATCGAGAATGTGGTGACTTTGGCTGCCTTTCGTGGGCAGGGTTATGGCCGCGCAGTTTTGCAAGCAGCTTTGGCTGAGGCCTGGCAGCGCTCTTGCTACAAGGTGATGCTGTCAACGAGTGCGCGTACTGCTGGCGTGGTGGATTTTTATCGCCGATGCGGTTTTCAAGATGGTGTCAAAATTGGCTTTGTTGCGACTCCGGATTAGCTAAATGGCGCGTATTCCAGAGGATTTCATTCAGGATTTGCTCAACCGCGTAGATATTATTGACGTGGTTGAGCGCTATTTGCCGCTCAAAAAAGCGGGCCAGAATTACATGGCCTGCTGCCCGTTTCATAAAGAAAAATCCCCTTCCTTTACTGTGAGTCAAACCAAGCAGTTTTATCACTGCTTTGGCTGCGGCGCGCACGGCTCGGCCTTGAGTTTTGTGATGGAGCATCAAGCGCTGAGTTTTCCCGATGCGGTGCGTCAGCTGGCTGAATCGGTGGGCATGCAGGTGCCGGTGGAGGATAGGCCGCAAACTGAAGAGCAGAAAAAAGCCCCCGGTATTTATGATGTGCTAAAAACGGCATTTGATTTTTACCGTGCGCAGCTCAAAACTGCACCGCAAGCGATTGAATATTTCAAAAAACGCGGTGTCACCGGTAAAACTGCGGCGCGCTTTGGTTTGGGTTTTGCGCCGGGTGGTGATGAATGGCAGCCTTTGAGGTTGGCGTTTCCAGATTATGACTGGAATAAGGTGCTCGCTGAGGCTGGCTTGGTGATTGATAAGGAAGACAGTAAGCGTCGCTATGATCGTTTTCGCGATCGGGTGATGTTTCCGATTATGAATCAGCGCAGTCAAATCATTGGTTTTGGCGGGCGTGTGATGGGGCAGGGCGAGCCGAAATATCTTAATTCGCCAGAAACGCCAGTGTTTGAAAAAGGTCGTGAGCTGTACGGTCTGCCGCAGGCACGCGCAGCGATTCGTGATCATGGGCGAGTGCTGGTTGCTGAAGGCTATATGGATGTGGTGATGCTGCATCAGCACGGCGTCGAGTACGCGGTGGCCTCGTTGGGGACGGCGTGTACGCCCGAGCACATCCGCAAACTACTCAAATTGGCTGACGAAGTGGTGTTTGGCTTTGATGGCGATAAAGCAGGGCGTCGTGCAGCATGGCGGGCGCTAGAAAACAGCATGCCCGAAGTGCGTGATGGTAAGGAATTGCGCTTTCTATTTTTGCCGGCCGAGCATGATCCTGATTCGTATGTGCAGCAATTTGGTAAGGCGCAATTTGAGCAGCTGATCGCCCAAGAGGCTTTGCCGTTGTCGCAATATCTGCTTAAAGAGTTGTCGGCTCAGGTTGATCTGACGATGGAAGAGGGGCGGGCAAAATTATTGCGTTTGACGCAGCCTTATCTTGAACAACTGAGTCTTGCCCCCATCTTGAAACTGATGCTGAGTAAACGTCTGGCCGAGTTATGTCAGCTGACCATGGAAGAAATGAGTCTATTGTTATCCGGGGTATCTGCTGCTAAGTCAGCTGGTAATTATTCTGTAGAGCAATACACTGGTGATGTATCTGCTGATTTTGCAATGGATAATGCTACTCAGTATGCTGGATTTCAGCGTCAGAGACGATCGTTCCAACAAAAGCCCTGGCAGCCCAAAGGAAGTTATTCGGGCGGACAGGGGAAACGCTGGCGCAATGATGAGCCGCAGCGAGTACCTTTACCGCCGCGACCACGGCAAGATCCATTGTTGCGGGTATTGCAGCTCATCCTGTTTCGGCCAGCTTTGCTCGCACACTGCGAGTCTTTAGAAAATGATTGGCCGCAGCAAGGATTTGCCGGGCTGGTGCGGGCTGTATTGCAGTATGTGCGCACTCAGCCGGAAGTATTGCCACAAGCTTTGCTCGAACATTGGCGCGATGAGCCGCTGTACGCGCGCTTATTGCAAGTGCAGGCAGAATCGCAGGGTATGTTTGACCGCTTTGACGAGGCTGAGCTTTTGGCCGAATTGCAAGATACCTTGCAAACAGCGGCGCAAAGTCAGGATCGGAGTTCTACACTGGATCGCAAGGCGCAGCTGGAATATCGCGACGCCAATGGCGGTTTGACTGACGAGGAGCGCGAGGAGTATTTGGCGCTCTTGCTGCGAAAGTGATGTAGTGATTGTTTTTGGCAGGAATGGCAAAATTTTTGCCAAACGGACCAGAGCTTCGGGACAAGAGTACCCCGGTTCTGGTATAATTTTCGGTTTTGCTAGACACACCAAGTAGAGTCATGGCAGCAGATAAAAAATACGACAAAGAAAATCCTGAATTGAGCGGCAAATCGGAACCAGAAAAACTGGACCCTGAGGCGCGTAAGGCCAAGTTCAAAACGCTGATTGTGCTCGGTAAAGAGCGCGGCTACCTTACGTACGCCGAAATCAACGACCACCTCCCAGAAGACATGTTGGATGCCGAGCAAATCGAAGGCATTATCAGCATGATCTCCAATATGGGCATTCAGGTCTACGATGAAGCACCTGACGCTGAAGACCTGTTGATGTCGGATGCGCCAGCAGCAGTGGCCGATGAAGATGCAGCCGAGGAAGCCGAAGCGGCGCTATCATCGGTTGACGCCGAGTTTGGTCGCACCACTGATCCAGTCCGCATGTATATGCGCGAAATGGGTACGGTGGAGCTGCTGACTCGCGAAGGCGAAATCGAAATCGCCAAGCGGATCGAAGACGGCTTACGCCATATGATTACCGCCATTTCTGCATGCCCGACGACCATTGGCCAGATTATCGATCTTGTTGATCAGGGTTTGAACGATGAAATCCGCATCGACGATGTGATTGATGGCTTTATCGATCCGAACGCCGTTGAGGAAGAAGAGCAAGAGCCAGATCTACCCGATCCAGATGCAATTGCTGATGAATCGGATGGCGACGAAGACGAAGATGAAGACGACGGTGGTGCTGCTGCAGCCAGTGCCAATCTTGAGTTACTGAAAACGCAAGCGCGCGAGTGTTTTGAGCGTGTTCGTGATCTTTATACCAAGATGTTAGCAGCTTTGGATAAAGACGGTACCAATAGCCCGAAATACCAAGAATACCAACAAGCGATTGCTGCGGAATTCCAGACTATCCGCTTCTCTGCACGCCAAGTTGAATCGCTATGTGATGTGATGCGTGGCATGGTTGACGATATCCGTACGCACGAGCGCCAGATTATGGATCTGTGTACTCGCCGTGTCGGCATGCCGCGCGAGCACTTTATTAAAGTGTTCCCGGGTCGTGAAACCGATTTGACGTGGGTGCCGGAAGAAATTGCCGCTGAGCATAGCTATTCCGGCGTGATGTATCGCTATAAGCACGCAATCATGGAAAAGCAGCAGAAGTTGAACGAGCTGCAAGACGATTCGCGTATCAGTATCAAAGAGCTGAAAGAAATTTCACGCCAAATGAGTACCGGCGAAGCCAAAGCCCGCCGTGCGAAACGTGAAATGATTGAGGCCAACTTGCGTCTGGTAATTTCGATTGCGAAGAAATACACCAACCGTGGTTTGCAATTCCTTGATTTGATTCAGGAAGGCAATATCGGCTTGATGAAAGCGGTGGATAAATTCGAATATCGTCGTGGTTACAAGTTCTCGACTTATGCTACTTGGTGGATTCGTCAGGCGATTACTCGCTCGATTGCCGACCAGGCGCGCACGATTCGTATTCCGGTGCATATGATCGAAACGATCAACAAAATGAACCGTATCCAACGTCAAATCTTGCAAGAAACTGGTTTGGAAGCGACGCCGGAAGAATTGGCTGAACGCATGGAAATGCCGGAAGACAAAATCCGCAAGATCTTGAAAATCGCCAAAGAACCAATTTCGATGGAAACGCCGATCGGTGATGACGACGACTCGCACTTGGGCGACTTTATCGAAGACCAGAATAATATGGCCCCAGCTGATGCTGCCGTATACGCTGGCCTACGTGAAGCCACCAAGGAAGTGCTCGATACACTGACGCCACGCGAAGCCAAAGTGCTGCGCATGCGTTTCGGTATCGATATGAGTACGGATCATACTTTGGAAGAAGTGGGCAAGCAATTTGACGTTACGCGCGAGCGTATCCGTCAGATTGAAGCCAAGGCACTGCGTAAGCTGCGTCACCCAACACGTTCAGAAAGATTGAAATCTTTCATTGAAAATGCGGCAAGTGAGCAGTAAAATAGCGCCTCTTCAGAACTTTGATTAAGTCCAAGTTCAAGCAGATTACGGGCCTATAGCTCAGTTGGTTAGAGCAGAGGACTCATAATCCTTTGGTCCACGGTTCAAGTCCGTGTGGGCCCACCAAAAATCAAGGACTTAGCTTCGGCTAAGTCCTTTTTTCTTTCCTACTGTCAACCAAGTGTCAACCGCGCCAGCGGATTCAAATTTCTAACCTCTTGCAAATGCTCTGGCGACAAGTGCGCATACCGCATTGCCATCTTCAAGCCGCTATGGCCGAGATCGCGCTGCAGCGTCAAAATATTGCCCCCATTCATCATGAAATGGCTGGCAATTTATAGCCTGAAATATCGCCTGAGTAATCCTTGATCATTTATGATGTCACCCTTGTGTCAGTATGTAGCTTAATCTGATTATTGCTTATGCTCCATTCAAGCGCATCTCAATTGATTGGTCAGATTTTAATAACTGCAGATTGAGCCTGTTGTTGCACATTTAAGGGAACTGAATGGCTTTGCTTAAAGCATCCGGCTCTCTGTTAGGCGGGATAAAACTGGATACTGTATATGATGCCAAGCAGTAACTTTGCGTTCTTGGCCGAACACTCGGCGCTGTTAATACAACTGGTTTCGACTGCCGAACAAGTCTTTGCCAGTGACCCCAATACCACCTTGATTAAGCTGCGCCAGTTTGGCGAGGCCTTGGCGCAGGATTTGGCAGTGCGCTATGGTGTCGAGTTCGATGACAAAACCACGCAAAGCGATTTGCTCTATAAGCTCAACCGCGAGCTAGAGCCAGAAATCCGCACGTTGTTTCACACGCTACGCATCGAAGGTAACCGCGCGACGCACGAATTCCAGACTCAGCACAAAGAGGCCATGGAAGGACTTAAAGTCGCCCGCGTATTGGCGATTTGGTATCACCAGTCGTTTGGTAAGCAGGGCGCGGCATTTAAGGCCGGCCCGTTCGTTGCGCCAGTTGACCCTAGCGGTGAATTACGCGAACTGCAAAAGCAAATTGAGCAATTGCGTGGCCAACTCACCGATACGCAGCAAGCACTCGATACCAATCAGCAATTAGCCGAGCTCATCGCCCAAGAGAAAGAGCAGTATGCCGTGCTGGCATCCCAAATGGATGTAGAGGCCCGTACCTTTGAGGCAATGGCCGCCGAGCATGAAGCTAAGCTCGCCGCCGCTCAAAATGAATTCGCTGCGCAAATCGCCGCCTTGCAGCAGCAAATCAACAAAGATACGGCGAGCCAAACGCGCAAGAAAACTAGCGCCGCCGCCAAGCAGATTGTGCTGAGTGAAGAACTCACCCGCATCATTATCGACCAGCAACTCAATGCCGCAGGTTGGGAGGCCGATACGCAAACGCTGACCTATGCCGCAGGCGCTCGTCCCGAACGCAACAAAAATAAAGCCATTGCCGAATGGCCGTGCATTGGGATGCAATCAGCCGATTATGTGCTCTTCGCAGGTTTAACGCCCATCGCCGTGGTGGAAGCTAAGCGTGAAAATGTAAACGTCGCCGGTAAAATTGGCCAAGCGGAGCGCTATTCACACAATTATCGCCTTGATGCACAGCACCAGCCTGCGTGGAAACTGGCTGGCTTAAATGCACCTTGGTCTGATGGCAGCCACAGCGGCCAACGATCATTATTCCAGATTCCATTTGTCTACTCGTGCAATGGTCGCCCTTACTTTAAGCAGTTGCAGGAGCAGAGCGGCACTTGGTTCCGTGATGTGCGCCACCCATCCAATCTGGCGCGGGCCTTGATGGATTTTCATGCGCCTGACCAATTATTAGATTTGCTGAAGCGCAGTCGCGAAGACGCCGAAGCCAAGCTCAAAATTGAAGGCTTTGCCTACCTGAAAGTGCGCGATTACCAGCAACGCGCCATCGAGTCGGTTGAAATAGCACTGGCGAATAATCAGCGCAATATCCTGCTCGCAATGGCCACCGGCACAGGCAAAACTCGCACCATCATCGGCCTAATTTACCGCTTTCTGAAAGCCGAGCGTTTCCGCCGTATTTTGTTTTTGGTTGACCGCACAGCATTGGGCGACCAAGCCCTTGATGCATTCAATGAAGCGCCGCTAGAGCAGGGCTTGCCTCTTTCCAAAGCCTACAATATCGCTGATTTAGGCGATATGGCTGCAGAAGCCGAAACCCGCGTGCAGGTCGCAACAGTACAAGCTATGGTGCGCCGCATTTTTGACGCTGATTCGCCGCCACTGGTAGGCGAGTACGACTGCATCATTGTTGACGAAGCCCACCGTGGTTATACGCTCGACCAAGAAATGACCGAGGGCGAACAAGCCGTGCGCGACCAGTCGCAATACCTGTCGCGCTACCGCCAAGTGCTCGATTATTTCGACGCAGTCAAAATCGGCCTGACCGCCACGCCTGCCAAACACACCAGTGATATTTTCGGTAAGCCCGTCTACACCTACAGCTACCGTGAAGCGGTGGCGGATGATTGGCTCATTGACCACGAACCGCCAATTCGCTACGAAACCCAACTGAGCAAACACGGGATTACTTTTGCCAAAGGCGAGGCGGTGTCAGTCATTGATACGCGCACTGGTGCGATTGATGTGGCAGAGCTTGGCGACGAGCTAAGCTTTGACGTTGAAAGTTTTAATCGCCGCGTGATTACCGAAGACTTTAACCGCGTCATCTGCGAAGAGCTGGCCAAAGAAATCGACCCGCTCGGCGAAGAAAAAACCATGATTTTCTGCGCCACCGATGCACATGCCGATATGGTGAAACGCCTGCTCGATAACGCATTCAAGGATGTCTACGGCGACGAATACAACGCCGCTGCGGTGCAAAAAATCACTGGCAAGACCGATAAAGTCGCCCAGATGATTAAGCAATACAAAAACGAGCGCTACCCCAGCATCGCAATTACCGTCGATTTGCTGACCACGGGTATCGACGTGCCCAAGATTTGCCATCTAGTGTTTATGCGCCGCGTTCGCTCGCGGATTTTATACGAGCAGATGATAGGCCGCGCTACGCGCCGTTGTGACGGCATCGGTAAAACCGCTTTCAAAATCTACGACCCCGTCGATATTTACGCCGCGCTCGAAGACGTCAACACGATGAAGCCCTTGGTGAAAAATCCAGACATCACTTTGGCGCAATTGCTCGATGAATTGGCCAATCCCGATAGCTACACCACACCCGCCGAGCAGCAGCCAGCAGCGGCTGGTGATGAGGCCCGTACGCCAAGCAAAACCCATGCAGATGATGTGCTTGCCGCAGTCAGTCAAAAAGTAATGCGCGTGCTGCGCAAGGCCGAGAAAAAAGCCGAGAAAAATCCAGCACTAAAAGACAAGCTGACTGAGCTAGAGCAACAATGGGGCGTTGAACCCGCCAAAATGCACGAGCATTTACGCAAGCTAGGCCCCAAAGCAGCCGTAGACTTTATTAATCACAATACGCGTCTGTTAGACCAGCTCAGTGAGGTGGGCGTGCTCATCGGCACCGAATACCGTCCATTGATTGCGCATCATAAAGACGAGCTGGTGCTGCGTGAACAAACCTACGGCAAGTACGAAAAGCCCACTGATTATTTGGAAGGCTTTGCCGATTTTATCCAACGCTCGCTCAATCAGTCCGCAGCGCTCAGCTTGGTGGTGAATCGCCCCAAAGACCTAACCCGCGCCCAGCTCAAAGAAATCAAACTGCTGCTAGATGCCAATGGCTTTACCGAGAGCACGCTCAAATCCGCGTGGCGCAACGCAACCAACCAGGAAATCGCCGCCAGCATCATTGGCTATATCCGCCGCGCCGCCATTGGCGAAGCCTTGCTGCCGTTTGAGCAACGGGTCGCCAACGCCATGCAAAAAATCTATGCGCTGCACAACTGGAATACCATCCAGCGCAAATGGCTCGACCGCATCGCCAAGCAGTTGACGCATGAAGTCGTCATCGACCGTGATTTTGTGAATCATGCTTTTGGCAAAGATGGTGGGGCGCAGCAGTTGGAAAAAATCCTCGATAATCAACTGCCTATCGTGCTGGAAACCTTGGCGGATGGGCTCTGGCAAGCTAGCGAGCCACAAGCAGCCTAGGGGTGGTAGCCATTTTGATGGCCTTTATGTTGCTATTGTGTGCTTAAGGTTTAAAAAGTTGGCCATTGTTTTTGCTGGTGTGTTTTGAGCTTTAAAGCTAATATATTGACCATATGGCCAATCAATTTTTTATAAAAGCCAATATGTTGGATTTTGCCTTTGCCACGCAGCAAGAAATTTGCGCCGAGCTCGCCACGCGCCTCAAGCGCCAGCGTTTGGCGCAGTCGCTAACGCAAAAAGACCTAGCCGAGCGCGCTGGCCTTGCCTTGGGTACGGTCAAAAACCTCGAAGGCAAGGGCATTTCATCGCTGGAATCCTTTATCCGCGTCGTCGTGGCCTTAGGGCTGGTCGATGAATTGGCCACGCTGTTCGAGCTGAAAACCGCGCAATCTATCGCCCAAATGGAACGCGCCCAGCTCGCCGAGCGCAAGCGTGCGCCCCGCAGCGGTAGTAAAGCATGATTAAAAAAGTCGATGTGTTTTATGAGGGGTGGGGCGAGCGCTGGCATTTGGCCACGCTGGCCGATGATGGCCGCAAGCTGCTGTTTGAATACAGCCCCGAAGCGTTGGCGCAAGGCCTAGAGCTGTCGCCACGTCACCTCAAGTTGCAGTCCGCCGCCTACAGCGATTTTCCTGCTTACCAGCTGCGCCTGCCTGGGCTGATTGCCGATGCCTTGCCCGATGGCTGGGGCTTGCTACTGATGGACCGACTATTTCGTCAGAATGGCATCGACCCCGCTCGTGCCTCGGTACTCGATAGATTGTCTTTCATTGGCCATCGTGCCATGGGCGCACTCAGCTTTCAGCCCGCCAGCACCAGCGATGTCCCCACAACTGATGTGCAATTGCTCAATCTGGCCCAGCAAGCGCAAACGCTGCTGAGTGGCCAAGACAGCGCCATCCTGAAGCAACTCGCCTTAATGGGCGGCTCGCCGCATGGTGCGCGCCCCAAAGTGCTGGTGCATTACGACCCCGCCAGCGGGCAACTCAGCACACAACACTTTGCAGGCAGCACGCCTTGGCTGGTCAAATTCCAAGCGCAAAACGAGCATAAAGAAGTCTGTGCCATCGAATGCCTCTATGCCCAGTTGGCGCGTGATTGTGGCCTCGACATCCCCGCCACGCAGTATTTCGACCTTAGCCCAACGCTGGCCGCTTTCGGCATTGCCCGCTTTGATGTCGCTGCGAACATGCGCATTCCCACGCACACGCTGGCTGGCCTGTTGCACGCCGATTTCCGTCTGCCTGGTAGCGTGGATTACAGCACCTTCCTGCGCGCCACGCGCTTTCTCACTCGTGACGAGCGCGAAGTGCAAAAAGCCTACCAACGCACCGTATTCAATGTGCTATTCAACAACCGCGACGACCACCCCAAAAACTTCAGCTACCTGTTGGGACAAGACCGCCGCTGGGTGTTGTCACCTGCCTACGACCTCACCTATTGCGCAGGGCCAGCGGGCTATCACCAAATGGACGTTTGCGGCGAGGCGCTCAACATCAGCCGCGCCCACCTGCTACAACTGGCGCAGCAAAATTCGCTGGATGCCACTTGGGCGGCGCAAGTGCTTGAACAGCAACTCACCGTGGCCGAGACGTTTACCGCTCAGGCCCAGCATTACGCTATCCGCAGCGCCACCGTGCAAAACCTCGCCAACCTCATCGCCGCCAATGCCGCGCGCTTGCGGGGTGGCTAAACCGCTGCTTTCATACTGATTCAAAATACATCTACAGGGTAATGCCCTGTGGCCAATAACTAATAATATCCACAAGGCAATACCCATGGTCAACAACGACATCGTCCAAAAGCTCTGGAATCTCTGCGACGTATTGCGCGACGACGGCATCAACTACAGCGATTACGTCACCGAGCTGGTGCTGCTGCTGTTCATCAAGATGGAATACGAGAACACCCAAAGCGGCGTCATGGCCGCGCACAAGCTGCCCGAATACGCGCGCTGGAATTATCTGGCCTCACTCTCTGGCCTAAACCTGCTTAACGAATACCGCGCCATGCTGCTCAAGCTCAGCGTGCATCAAGACCCGCTCATCTCTGCCATCTACCGCGACGCGCAAACTCGCCTGCGTGAGCCGCGCCATCTAGAGCACCTGATTAAATCGCTCGACGGCCTCGACTGGTTTTCGGCGCAAAAAGATGGCCTTGGCGACCTGTACGAAGGCTTGCTGGAAAAAAATGCCTCTGAGACCAAATCTGGCGCAGGCCAATACTTCACGCCGCGCCCGCTGATTGACAGCATCATCGCGCTGGTGCAACCGCAAGCCGGCGAAACCATCCAGGACCCCGCCGCCGGTACGGCAGGCTTTCTGATTGCGGCAGACACCTACATCAAAGCCAATACGGATGATTTATACGACCTCGACGAGCGCGCCCGCAGCTTCCAGCGCACCAAGGCTTATCTGGGTATGGAGCTCGTGCCCGACACCCGCCGCCTCGCGCTAATGAACTGCCTGCTGCACGGCATGGAGGGCGACGACGAAGGCGTAGTGCATCTGGGCAATACGCTCGGCAGCGCTGGCAGCCATTTGCCGAAAGCCGACATCATGCTCAGCAACCCGCCCTTTGGCACCGCCAAAGGCGGTGGCGGGCCAACGCGCGACGACCTCACCTTTGACACCAGCAACAAGCAGCTCGCCTTCCTGCAGCACATCTATCGCCACTTAAAAGACGGTGGCCGCGCCGCCGTGGTGCTGCCCGATAACGTGCTGTTCGAGGCGGGCATCGGTGCCGACATCCGGCGCGATTTGATGGACAAATGCAATCTGCACACCATCCTGCGCCTGCCCACCGGCATCTTCTACGCGCAGGGCGTCAAAACCAATGTGCTGTTCTTTAGCAAAGTCAGCAACAACGCCACCGGCAGCACCAACAACGTCTGGGTGTACGACCTGCGCGCCAATATGCCGAAATTCGGCAAACGCACGCCGTTTACCCGTGCCCACTTTGCTGATTTTGAAGCCGCTTTTGGTGCCGACCCGCACGGTGCGAGTAAACGCAGCGACCAGGGCGAAGCAGGGCGCTTCCGTGTGTTCAGCCGTAACTGGATACGCGAACGCGGCGACAGTTTGGATATTAGCTGGCTCAAAGACGACAACGCCGAAGACGCCGCCGACCTGCCCGAGCCAAGTGTGCTAGCGCGTGAAGCGATGGACGAACTAAACGGCGCACTGGCCGAGCTGGAAGCGATTCTGGCTGAATTGGGTGAAGAGGTGGCGGAATGAGTCAAAAACCCATTGGCTGGGAAAATGCAGAGCTTGGTGCTGTTTTATCTATCAGAAATGGATATGCCTTCAAGACAGTTGATTTTAAAAATGAAGGGATTCCTCTGGTTAAGCAATCAAATCTTGCTGGTGAAACAGTTGATTTGACAAAATGTGCCTTTTTGCCGAACAGCTTTCTGACTGAGTATGAGCGTTTTCAACTGCGTAAAGGGGATATTCTTGTCGGAATGTCCGGCTCCATAGGAAAGCTATGTCTTTTTGATAAGGATGTTACTGCGCTTCAAAACCAGCGGACCGGTAAAGTTGAATTGCATTCCAAGATTGATGTATCCGAGCGATATGTCTGGCATTTCTTAAAAACAATAGAAAAACAGCTTGTAGAGAAAGGCAAGGGCGTTGCAGTTGCAAATGTAAGTGCAGCAGATATTGAAGGTTTGCCTTTCCCGCTCGCCCCGCTCCCCGAACAAAAACGCATCGCCGACAAGCTCGACGCGACGCTGGCGCGGGTCGATGCCTGCCGCGCACGCCTCGAACGCGTCCAGCCCATCCTCAAACGCTTCAGACTATCGGTACTAGCCGCCGCCACCAGCGGCCATCTCACCGCCGACTGGCGCGAGCAGCAAGGGTATGGCCATGCAGGCAATGATAATAAAGGGCTGCATGGCAATACCAATGCGAGCCAGTTAAACCAAGCATCACCCATCAACGCCAACCCGTCGGCAAATGCAGCCAGCAAATCCCGCGAGGCCGCATCGTCTGACCCGCGCACTGAATCGCACCAATGCTCGATTGGACAGAGCGCTTCTAGCGCATCAATTTTGAAAACGCCACTTGTGATTTTTCAAGCCGACCAAGAGCCGTTGGTAGAAGGCTGGTACTGGGAAAAACTGGTCACTTTGGCCAAGTTAGAGTCTGGGCATACACCACGAAAATCGGTTCCTGAATATTGGGAAAATGGGACTGTGCCTTGGATTAGTTTGCAGGATATTCGAGCGGCAGATGGGCGCGAAATCACAGACACGAAATACATGCCAACACAGTTGGGTATCGACAACTCAAGTTCTCGTTTACTGCCAAAAGGAACGGTTTGCTTTTGCCGCGATATTTCGTTTGGCTATGTAACTATGATGGGCCGTGAAATGGCAACGACTCAGCATTTTGCAAATTGGGTTTGTCATGATGCCCTAGTTCCGAAATACCTGATGTATGCCTTTATGGCTGGACGTGACTTTTTGGGGATGTCGTCCGGGCAAGGCACTACCGTAACTACGATTTACATGCCTGCGCTTAAAGAGCTTCGCTTGGCGACGCCACCTGTAGCAGAACAAACCGAAATCGTCCGCCGCGTCGAAACACTATTCGCCTTCGCCGACCGCCTCGAAGCGCGGCTGGCCAGCGCCACCGCCGCCGCCGAGCGCCTTACCCCATCACTGCTCGCCAAAGCCTTCCGCGGCGAACTCGTCCCGCAATACCCGACCGACGAACCCGCCAGCGAACTCCTAAATCGCCTCGCCACGCAGCGCGAAGCCGCCGGCAGCAAGCCCAAACGCAGCAAAAAGGCCAGCGCATGACCACGCCCACCGCAGCATTGCGGTGGGTTACGCCTGCGGCTAACCCACCCTACGAAACTTATTACTCTTAGGGGGTATTTTGCTGTATTTCAATTTAATATTGATTCTCAGCCCAATACCCTTGCTTTTTTGTGCATTAAACGCTAAGCGCCTTGCTCACAATCTCAAACGTATCCGACGACAAACCCTGATGATCGCGAATGCGCTCCAGCTCTTGTTTCATCAACTCGCGGCGTGATGGTTCGATTTTCTTCCAGCGGTTAAAGCAGCTGGCCAGGCGGGCGGCGATTTGCGGGTTGATGGCGTCGAGCTCGATGATTTTCTCGGCGGCAAACGCGTAGCCATAGCCGTCTGCGGCGTGAAAATGCTGCAGATTGAGCACGCAGAATGAGGTGATCAGCGAGCGTACTTTATTCGGGTTTTTCAGCGAAAAGGCCGGGTGCGAGAGCAGAGATTGCACGCGGTTGAGCGTGCCTTGGCGGCGGCTGGTGGCTTGCAGTGCAAACCATTTATCCATCACCAGTGCGTCGTCTTTCCATTGCGCGGCAAAGTCGGCCAGCTGCTCTTCGCCTTCGTCGTGGCCGTGGCGGTTGACCAGGGCTTTGAGCGCGGCGAGGCGATCGGTCATATTGTCGGCTTTGCGGTATTGGTCGGCCAGCAGGCTGGCAATCATTTTCTCGTCGAGCTCAGCCAGATAGTCAAGGCAGACATTTTTCAGGCTGCGGCGCGCGACTTGCTCGCCATCGTAGCGGTAGGGCGTGCCGTCGTTGAGGCGCTGATAAATGGCGAGCAACTCCTGCCGTGTTTCGCGGGCGATGTGCTGTTTCAGCGTCTGGCAGACCAGTGAAAGGCGGCCTGGATCGACGTCGGATAATTGCTCGAGCAGGTAGTTTTCTGCCGGCAGCTGCAACATCAGGGCAATCAGCGCGGGGTCAAATTTGTCGGCGTGTTCGAGATAGCCGCTGAGCAGTTTGCGGTAGGCGGCGATAAAGTTGTCCGGTGCGGCCAGTGGCAGGCTGGTTTCCTGTGCATACAGGCGTTTGATCAGCAGGGTGGCAAAAGTGTTGGCTGCTTCCCAGCGCGCAAAGGCATCGCTGTCGTGCGCCATCAGGAATACCAGGTCATCATCGCTGTAATCGTATTCCAGCACCACCGGTGCGGAAAAATCACGCAGCAGGGACGGCACAGGCAGGCAGGGTACATGCGTGAAGGTAAAGCTTTGTGTTGTTTCACGCAGCTGTAAGACGCGGGTTGTTGCGCCTGCGTGCGCTTCGCCAGCCAGCTGCAGCGGCAAATCCTGCCCCCGGCGGTCAATCAGGCCGATGGCAAAGGGGATATGAAACGGCAATTTATGGTCTTGCCCCGGCGTAGGCGGGCAGGATTGAGTTAGGGTGAGGGTATAGCTCTGCGTCTCAGCCTGGTATGAGCCCTGGGCCGATACCCTGGGGGTGCCTGCCTGACTGTACCAGCGTTCAAACTGCGTCAGATCGACATGATTCGGACCTATTTGATTGGCATCCGCCATCGCCGCGCGGAAATCATCGCAAGTGACGGCTTGGCCATCGTGACGTTTGAAATACAAATCCATGCCTTTGCGGAAACCATCGCGCCCCAGCAGCGTTTCGTACATCCGTACCACTTCGCTGCCTTTCTCGTAAATGGTCATGGTGTAGAAATTATTGATTTCCAGATATTCATCGGGACGAATCGGGTGAGCTTGCGGGCCGGCATCTTCGGCAAACTGGCTGGTGCGCAGCGTGCGCACATTGCCGATGCGTTGCACGGCGCGGCTGCCGATGTCGCTGGAGAATTCCTGATCGCGATAGACCGTCAGGCCTTCTTTGAGCGAGAGCTGAAACCAATCTCGGCAGGTGACGCGATTGCCGGTCCAGTTGTGGAAGTATTCGTGTGCCACCACGGCGTCAATGCCATCAAAATCGACGTCGGTCGCGGTTTCCGGCTTGGCGAGCACAAATTTGGTATTGAAGATATTCAATCCCTTGTTTTCCATCGCGCCCATATTAAAGTCCGACACGGCAACGATCATATAGGTGTCCAGATCGTATTCGAGGCCGAAGCGCTCTTCGTCCCAGGCCATGGCTTTTTGTGCGGCGGCGAGTGCGTGATGGCATTTATCCAGATTGCCCGGCTCGACGTAGATTTCGATATTGATGGTGCGGCCCGATTGCGTCTGGTGCGTGCCGGACAGTACGACCAACTTACCAGCCACCAGCGCAAACAGATACGCCGGTTTTTTAAATGGATCGACCCATTTGACCCAGTGGCGGTTCTTGTCGAGCTGGCCCGCGCCAACGCGGTTGCCATTCGAGAGCAGCACCGGATATTTGGTTTTGTCAGCGATGATGGTCGTCGTGAATTTGGCCATCACGTCCGGCCGATCAAGGTAATAGGTGATTTTTCGAAAGCCTTCGGCCTCGCACTGGGTAAAGAAATTGCCGTTCGATTGATACAGCCCCATCAGGCTGGTGTTGCTGGCCGGATCAACGATGGTAACGATTTCCAGAATGCCATCTTCGGGCATCGTGCTGATAGACAGGGTGTATTCATCAATACAGTAGCCCTCGGCCGTGAGCACAGCGCCGTCCAGTTTGATGCTTTCCAGCTGCAGCGCTTCGCCATGCAGCACCAGTGGCGTATCTGCGGCCACGCCCTTATTGCGCCGGATAATCAGCCGGGAAACGACTTTTGTCTGGGTATCGTCCAGATCGAAAGTCAAATCAACGCGGTCAATCAGATAGCTAGGGGGGGTATAGTCAAGGCGATGGATGGCTTGGCGGCTGCTCATAAATGCGGCTCTTCAGGCTGGCAGATAAAGTCTGCAAGATTAACCCTAGGCTGCGTGTAAGACAATGGCGTGCCAGTGGTGATTATCTTCAATTGCCGCCAGTCGGCAAATGTGCCGCCAGAGCAAGGCTTGCCGCGGACTGCCACAATCGGCATCGCAATCATTCAATGCTCTGGGGTTTGCGTTGGGTCAGATAGAACTAAAAAACTGATACATATTCAAAAAGAATCGTTCTCTTGAATATAGAAGGGCTGGTATTATTGCAGACTGTTAGCCGTATAACCGGATAGAAGCCATGTATATTTACGACGATTACGACCAAAAGATCGTGGACCAGCGCGTAGCGCAGTACCGCGACCAGACGCGCCGCTATTTGGCTGGCGAATTGACCGACGATGAATTCCGCCCGCTGCGCCTGCAAAATGGTTTGTATATTCAGCGTCTGGCCCCGATGTTGCGCGTTGCCATTCCATATGGCCATTTGCGCAGTGCGCAAGTGCGCAAGCTGGCCGAATTGGCGCGTAAATACGACAAAGGTTATGTGCATTTCACCACGCGCCAGAATGTGCAGTACAACTGGCCAGCGCTAGAAAACGTGCCAGAGATGTTGGCCGAATTAGCAACCGTACAAATGCACGGCATTCAAACTTCGGGCGCCTGTATTCGTAATACTACGTCGGACCAATTTGCTGGCGTAGCGTTTGACGAGATCGTCGATCCACGCCCATGGTGTGAAATCATCCGCCAGTGGTCGACTTTCCATCCAGAATTTGCTCACTTGCCACGTAAATTTAAGATCGCTGTGAACGGTGCCAAAGAAGATCGTGCCGCGGTGTTGGTGCATGACATTGGTATCAATGTGAAATTGAACGCCGCCGGTGAAGTGGGTTTTGAAATTTTCGTCGGCGGTGGCCTAGGTCGTACGCCAATGATTGGCGATTTGATCAAGCCTTGGCTCGAGCCCAAACACCTGCTGACTTATCTGAACGCAGTACTGCGCGTGTATAACCGCTACGGCCGTCGGGATAATAAATACAAGGCGCGGATCAAGATTCTGGTCAAAGCGATGACGCCGGAAGCGTTTGCCGCCAAGGTCGAGCAGGAATGGGCTTTTGAGAAAGACGGCCCGCAAACGCTGACCGATGCCGAAATCGCACGTAATCACCGATTCTTCACTGCCCCAGCTTATGAAACCTTGCCAGCTGACGATGCTGAGTTCATCGCGGCCAAAGCAGCCAATCCGGCTTTTGCACGTTGGGTAGAGCGCAATGTCTTTGCGCACAAAGTTGCTGGCTATGCTGCGGTGACGTTCTCGCTGAAGAAAACCGGCGTGCCACCGGGCGATGCAACCGATGCGCAACTCGATGATGTCGCTGATCTGGCTGACCGCTTCAGCTTTGGTGAAGTGCGTGTCTCGCACGGGCAGAATCTGATTCTGGCCGATGTGAAGCAATCTCAATTGTTTGCCCTGTGGGAAGAAGCCAAGCGCATCGGCTTTGCAACGCCCAATATTGGCTTGCTCACTGATGTGATCTGCTGTCCGGGTGGCGACTTCTGCGCCCTGGCCAACGCCAAATCAATTCCGGTGGCCCAAGCTATCCAGGAGCGTTTCGACGATCTGGATTATCTATTTGATCTGGGTGAAATCGACGTCAATATGTCGGGCTGTATCAATGCCTGCGGCCATCACCACGTTGGCAATATTGGCGTACTGGGCGTGGATAAAAACAATGCCGAGTATTACCAGATTACGCTGGGTGGCCGTCAAGGCGCCGACGCGAAAATCGGCAAGGTGATTGGCCCATCTTTCGCGCAGGAAGAAATGCCTGATGTAATGAGCAAAATCATCGACGTGTTTGTAGCGAACCGCGAAGGCGAAGAGCGCTTTATCGATGTGTTCGATCGCATCGGTGCCGAGCCTTTCAAAGCCAAAGTTTACGAAGGCAAACCGATTCGCAAGGAGAAAGCTGATGCCTAAGCAAGTTATTATCAATCGCGATATCGTCGATAACCGCTGGACTCGCGTCGTCGCCGACGAAGAGGGTGGGGTATCTGTTCCTGGCGAAGGCGCTATCTTGGTTCCATACCAATACTGGCTGGGGCATCGTGAAGAGTTGGCAGGCCGTGAAGTTGCGATCTGCTTTGCGCCGGACGACGAACCAGAATCTTTGCCAGTTGACGCAAATACGTTCCCGATGATCGCCTGCGATTTCCCTGCGTTTACCGATGGTCGTGGGTTCTCGATTGGCCGCCTGCTGCGAGTACGCTACGGCTTTACTGGCGAATTGCGCGCTGTGGGTGATGTATTCAAAGACACGTTGAACTATCTGGCACGTTGCGGTTTTACCGCCTTCGAAGTGCGTGCCGACAAAGACATCAATGAAGCGCTCAAAGGGATTGATGATTTCACCGAGTTTTATCAATCTAGCGTTGATGTGCCTAGCCCATTGTTCCTGCGCCGGCCCGTGACTGTTTAGTCACCAAAACCAGTTTGTATATACCAACTCAGCCCGCGCCAGCGGGCTGAGTGCTTTTCGGCTTAGTGTTTGCACTGTTTGAGCGTTCGGTGTCGCTATTTCTGCCCATTGCGCGCAGTTTTTGCTGGTGTTGTTCAGTACTGTGCTGGTGCTGGTCGTTTGATTTTCGCGTTCGCTGCCAGAATGTTTCAAACTTCGTTTCCTTATCAATCAATCACTTAGCATCTTTCTTTCCTTTTCTTTGTCGATAGGTGTTGACGTGTTTCAAGGCGGTGGGTATAGTTCGGCCTCTCTGCTGATGACGCAGCGAAACAAAACGAGTTTCTCTCTGTCTCACACCGATCTTTAACAAATTACAGCCGATGAGTGTGAGTGCTTGATTCGTAAGTCGAAACAAGTGCTTGCACTCAATTGAAAAGAAAGTAAAACAAGACGAACTTTATTGTTCATCTCGTTTTTTTCT
>NZ_VIRW01000028.1 GCF_009760905.1 Chitinibacter sp. GC72
GCGGTTAACGGTGTTGGTGATGGATAACGCGACAGTGCATCACCATTTTGATGAAGAGGTGGTCAATCGTTGGTTGGTGGATCATCGTTTTGTGGTGATGTACTTGCCAGCGTATAGCCCTGAGCTCAATTTGATCGAGATCGTGTGGAAACACGCCAAGCATTTTTGGCGTAGCTTCAAGTCGTGGAGCAAGGATAAATTGGTCGAAGAAGTCCACACCCTTTTATCCGGCTTCGGTTCTAAATTTAAAATTAGTTATGCGTGATTACTTAATGCCATGTCGCCGCTGATAATCCGCATACGCTCGCGCGATCTTGGCTGATACTTGTGGCGGATCGCCCAGCCCAAATTCCTGCTGCAATTTGGTCTTGTTGCTGTCCATATAGTTAATCACCTTGGCCAGATTGGCTTGCTGCTTGGCGAAGAAGTTATTCTGCTCAGTCAGCAGCGTGGCGCTTTGGGCAAAATGGCTGGCAAAGTCGCTGACCGCTGCGGCTGCGGCGGTGGGTTGCTGTGACCAGACGGTACTTAATTTTTGCGTATCGAGTTGCGCCATATTGGTGGCGGGATCAATCGTTAGCCCCAGCACTGCCATGCCCTGAATACCTTGCTGCGCGCCGTGAAACGGGCTGGCGATGCTTTGGGCCAATTCATACCGCGCCACTTGCGCCGCTTGCGTGCCTACCAATAGCTCGGGGTCTTGCAGGTCGGTGTCAAAATTGCGCCGCCATTGATTGTATTGATCGGCCAGATTTTGTAATTGCGCTTTCACGCTGGCAAAGTCTGCCGTCGCGTCGATTTTACTGAGCGATTTTGCCGTCAGTGCCAGCTCACCCACGCCCGTTTGCATATCGCTCAGGCGCGCCGACTGCGCGGGGTAAATCACGCCCAGCTGATTGATATGGCTCATCATGCGGTAGGCACTTTCAGGATTGCTCAGCGCCAGATTGCGCCCCAGCGGCGATAAGCCTGATATACCCTGGCTTGTATTGACTTGCAGATTATGAATGGACTGCTGTTCAGAGATATACCCTGCTGCAAGACTGCTAATGTCAAAAGTTGCGGGTTGGCTATTCAGCTCGCTCAGTGTACGGGTTTTAAATTGCCCGATTTGCTGGATTAGCTGGTTCAAGTCCTTGGCATTGATGCTCATGATGCACTCCTTGTTCCTTTGGCTGTATTGAAAGCAAGAATAGCGCCAAGCGGGCGGCCATGAAAAAAGCCATCGTGGGATGGCTTTTTTTGTCTGCAGACAATATCTGCGCTCGGCTAGAACCATGCACCAAAATTGGCTTTGAAGGCATTCACATTCTCGCCAAACAAGTAGCTAAAGCCCACACGCAAATCGGCATCTTTGGCCAGAATGCTGCGCTTGGTGCCAAAGGTGACGCCGATTTCATCCTGATAGTTGCTAAATAGCTTGGTGCCGGTATAGCGGGTGTCAATGATAAAGGCTTCCCAGCTCAATGGCTGATCGCCAATCGACCAGCCGCTGTCCATGGCAAAGAGCAGGCCATTGCGATAGGCAATATTGCGAATGCCGGGGTTAAACTCGGTCTCGTCCAGTTTCATTTTCATTACTTTGTAGTAGCCGACCATATTCGCTAGAGTCAGGCTCCAGTTGTCTGAACCAAATTCATAGCTGGATGCGAGTGAGCCGGACAACATCCAGCCAGCACCTGCCAGATCTTTGGAGCCTGCGGCCCTGACTGCGGTGGCTGCCGATAATACCCAGTTACTGCGGATAGGGTGTCGGTAGACCAGACCAACGCTGGCATCAACCGCTTTTGCCCCTTCTACTGTTGTGTAGCCCAGAGGAATATTGACGATGAGCTCATGGTTGGGCTCGTTAAATTGCCGGGTATAGGTCAATGGCAGGGTGAAGCCATCGCTTTTCATCTCCTTGGCATTGCCTGTCTGCTCGCTCACAAAACGGTTGTAGCTGATTCCGACGCCAAAATGATTTTTATCATCTGTCGAGCCCACTCCCTGCGCGCCGTGCCACATCAAGGCCGCATCATTAGCCACCGAGCGACTCATCAGGCTGTTCGGATTACCGGCAAGCGGGTCTACCGGGGAAACTTTGGCACTTTCTTTGATAAATACATTGAGTAAGTCGGGATTATTTTTCAGATATTCGACCAGCATATCTTCACTTTGGTCACGCGTTACACCTGTAAATGTTTGATTAACGCCAATGCTGGGGATATTCAATGTAAGCCGGGTTTGATTGGCACTCGGGTAGGCTAGGGTCATGGGAATGCCGCGGAAATTGATTTGCGCATTTACCGCTTCAGTGCCGGTGTAATTTTGATAGATGCTTTTCAAATTGCTAGTTTCCAGCGTGTGGATTGCATCTTCTGCCGAGGTGTAACTATCGCTGCTAATCTGACCATTCATCGTGGTCGTGATATCAAATACACCTGCCTGGCTGAGTGCGCTGCTGACAACAAGGGTGCTGGCGATGGCCAAATAGTCCAGTTTCATTTGTTCTCTCCATTGTGTGTTTGATTACTTCGGAGATAATTTTAGCGCAAACAAATTTGTGATATAAATTGTCGGGTGCTGACAAAATAGAATTGTCGCTTAAATATCACGTTTCGATTCCGATCAGGCCTTTTTCGATCAATTCATCGAGCAAAAAGCTAAAGTCGGTACCCGCCAAGCTATCGGGTGCGTAGCTAAATACATCCAGATTGTCGCCAACGGCGGCCATAATGTCGTCATTTTCGTGGATGATGGTATTGAGCAATTCACGCGGAAAGTGCTTTTGCAATTGGGCGCGTACTTTTTCGTGCGTTTCATGGCCTTCTTTAAACCGATTGACCAAATAACGACGCTCGCGGCGGCGATCGAATTTTTCTAGCCCGAATAGCGTGCGCTCCAGCATGCATGCGCCATTGAGTGCCAAGTATTCAGCCGCTACGGGTATCAGGATCAAATCCGCAGCCAGCAAGGCCGAAAACGACAATATCCCCAGCATCGGGCTGCAATCAATAATTATTGGCGTGCCGCTACCGGCCAGCATTTCGGCCTCGAGCGCCAGTTTGAGGCGCCACAAATGATCGCGATGTTTGCCCAGCTGCGAGTCGACGCGGGCTAATTCCAGATGCGAAGGGATGAAATGAATGCCGGGCCCTGAGGTCTGAATCAGATCGGTCAGCGGTGACGTACCTTGATAAAAGCGGTACATCGTTTGATTGGATTTGGGGTTGAGCCCCCAAGTGGCGGTCAGATGGGCTTGGGGATCCAGATCGATCACCAAAGGCGCAATGCCGTTTTGTACCAAAGTGGCGGCCAGATTGGCAGTGACCGTGGTTTTGCCCACGCCACCTTTCTGATTAAACACTGCAATTACCGTCATCTGAGTCCCGTTATTGTTTCCCGCGCGGACGCTGATTATGCCATGACGAAAGCCAGGCGGCATGGGTACAATGCCAAACCTTCCGAATCTGAGCATATTGTATGTCCAATCTCACCCAACGTCTGGCACAGGAACTCAATTGCAAAGCGGCGCAAGTGGCCGCCGCTGTGGCTTTGCTCGATGAAGGCGCCACCGTGCCATTTATCGCCCGCTATCGCAAAGAGGTGACCGGCGGTCTGGATGATGGACAGCTACGTTTACTGGCCGAGCGATTGCGCTATCTGCGCGAGCTGGACGAGCGCCGCGCCAGCATCATCGCCACGATCACAGAGCAAGGGCAAATGAGCGCCGCTTTGCGCTCCCAACTCGATGCAGCTGATAACAAGCAAACGCTGGAAGATCTGTATCTGCCATATAAACAAAAGCGCCGCACCAAAGCGCAAATTGCCCGCGAGGCCGGGCTGACCACATTGGCCGAGCAATTGCTAAAAAATCCGCAGCAAGACCCGGACACACTCGCAGCCAAATTTATCTGCGAAGGTTTTAGCGACGTAAAAGCCGTACTCGAAGGTGCCAAAGCCATTTTGTTAGAGGGCTGGGGTGAAGACGCCACGCTGATCGGCCAGCTGCGCAGTCATTTGCAAAGTAGCGGTTTGGTCACCAGCAAAGTGGTGAAAGGGCAGGAGCAGGTGGGGGCGAAATTTGCCGACTATTTTAATTTTGCCGAGAAATGGGCCGCCATGCCCTCGCACCGTGTGTTGGCGGTCTTGCGCGGCGCGAATGAAAAAAACCTCAGCATCGGCATTCAATTGCAGGAAGAAATCGAAAATGGCGCGCGCAGCAAAATCTGGAGCAGCGCCGAGCAGCGCATCGCAAGGCATGTGGGCATTAGCGCCCATTGCGCCGAGCTGTGGCTGGGCGAGGTGGTGCGCGCCGCGTGGCGCACCAAGCTGGGCGTCTCGCTGGAAAACGAGCTGCTCACCGCCGCGCGTGAGCGCGCCGAGCTAGAAGCGATTAAAGTCTTTTCACGCAATCTAAAAGACCTGCTACTGGCCGCACCAGCGGGCCCGCGCTGCACGCTGGGGCTGGACCCGGGTCTGCGCACCGGCGTAAAAGTAGCGGTGGTCGATGCCACTGGCAAACTACTGGCCACCGATACCATTTACCCGCACGAGCCGCGCCGCGATTGGGATAAATCACTATTCACGTTGAAAAAACTATGTGACACACATGGCGTCGAGCTGATCGCGATTGGCAATGGCACGGCCAGCCGTGAAACCGAGCAATTAGCAACTGAGCTGATCGCGCAAATTGATGGAAAGAAACCAACGAAAGTTGTTGTTTCCGAAGCGGGCGCTTCGGTGTATTCGGCTTCTGAATTGGCCGCCAAAGAGTTTCCGCAGCTCGATGTCTCTCTGCGTGGCGCGGTGTCGATTGCTCGCCGCTTGCAAGACCCATTGGCTGAGCTGGTCAAAATCGACCCGAAAGCGATTGGCGTAGGTCAATATCAGCATGATGTGAATCAGACTGAGCTAGCACGGATGCTCGATGCGGTGGTGGAAGACTGCGTGAATGCCGTGGGGGTCGATGTAAACACCGCCTCGGCGGCGCTTTTGGCGAGGGTATCTGGCTTAAGCCCAGTACTCGCAAGCAATGTAGTGGCATACCGTGATGAGTATGGTGCTTTCAAAAACCGCAAAGCGCTGCTCAAAGTGCCACGGCTGGGGCCAAAAGCCTTTGAGCAGGCAGCGGGCTTTTTGCGCATTATGCAGGGCGATAATCCGCTGGATGCCTCGGCGGTGCACCCCGAAGCCTATCCGCTGGTGGAAAAGCTGCTCGCCAAACTGGGTAAAGATCTGCGCAGCACGATGGGGGATCGCGCCGCGCTGCAAGCGGTAACGCCCGAAAGCCTGACCGATGCGCAGTTTGGCCTGCCCACCGTCAAAGACATTCTGGCTGAGCTGGAAAAACCCGGCCGCGACCCGCGCCCCGAGTTCAAAACCGCCACCTTTGCGGCGGGGATTGAGAAAATCAGCGACCTGCAAGTGGGGATGATGCTCGAAGGCGTGGTGAGCAATGTCACCAACTTTGGTGCTTTTGTCGATATTGGCGTGCATCAGGATGGCCTCGTGCATATCTCGATGCTGGCCAATAGCTTTGTGAAAGATCCGCATGCGGTGGTGAAAGCGGGGCAGGTGGTGAAGGTGAAGGTGCTGGAGGTCAACGTACCGCGCAAACGCATTGCGCTAACGATGCGACTCGTCGACACGCCGCCAGCGGCAGACCGTCCAGAAGTCAAAGCCACCCGCCAGCCTGAACGTATCAATCCGGCCAAGCAGGCCGCACCAATGAACTCGGCCATGGCTGACGCTTTGGCCAGAATCAAGCGTTGAAACATGGCAATCAATATACTGGCGCTCGATGTGTGGCGATATGATCCGGGCAGAAAGAGCTGTCAGCTGATCGCGGCTTTGAGAGTATTAATGGATGCTGCCCATTCCCTGTTTCCAGCTTCAGCCCACAATTCGAAAAGTTCGGAATCCTCTGCACTGACGCGCTCAAGTACACGCTTTGCCTTGTCCAGCAAGGCGGTGCTGGGTTGCTCGTTGACGGTTTTAATCCATTCGTCAATTTTCTCGGTATATGCATCCGACTGGGTGCCTTTTCCGAGCAGTTTTGCCAGCACTTCCACTGCCGCCACTGCATTCGCGCCTTCGGGTGCCTCCAGATAATCTTCTGCCTCCAGAGCATCATCCAGTGCTTGCTCGACGATGGAAAGATCGCTTGATCCTTCCAGATCGTAAGCCCAATCGTTGGCATCGTCATTGCCAAATGGCTCATGTGACCATGTACCCATTGTCGTTCTCCTAATCAAATTGCGGTTTTTACCTAATGAAATCTACCCACCATCATTCATGCTGTCAATTTTGTAAGATTTAAGCGTCTTGTTATCGCTGGTGATCAGCGTGGAACCTCTGCAATAGTGCTGAGTCCTAAAATCTTTTTCCGGAAATCGATGCCATGACTCAGACCGAACAGCAGGCCATTCTGGCCATTACTTTGCTTGCCGCTTTTTGCGATGGCGACAAAGATAGCCGCGAGCGTGATGCGATCAAGCAGATTGCGGCGTCCCTGGGCGGCGGTGGTGTTGATTTGGCGCGCTTGTATCAGGATGTGCTGCTCAAACGCTATGGGCTGGCCGATGCGGTGGCGGCGCTGGGCGATGCGTCGCAGCGGCAGCTGGCGTTCGAGATGGCCGTGTGTGTAGTCGATGCCGATGGCCGCCAGACTGCGGCTGAAACGGCTTTTCTGGCCGAGCTGAAAGCGGCTTTGCAATTGGGCGGCGAGACGGCGAGTATCGAGGCCGAGGCCAATGCCTGGTTTGCTTACGATACACCTGCTGCGCCAGCGGCTCCCGCGATCCCCGTCGGTGGCGCAACGCCGGCGCCGGCCTTGCTGGCTTTGCCGCTGGAGGCCGATCGTGCGCTTGATGCGTCGGTGCTGCGTTTTGCCATTGTGTGCGGTGCGCTGGAATTGCTGCCGCAGTCGTGGGCCACGATGGCGATTGTGCCTTTGCAGCTCAAGCTGGTGCACAGCGTGGGTAAGGCCTATGGCGTCGAGCTGGATCAGGGGCATATTCGCGAGTTTCTGGCGGCGGCGGGCGTGGGGCTGACTTCGCAATATGTCGAGCAGTTTGGCCGCAAATTGCTTGGTGGCCTGCTGGGTAAGTATGTGGGCAAAACGGCGGGCAAGGTGGGTGGCGCAGCGACGGGGATCGCGTTTTCTTTTGCGACGACCTATGCGCTGGGGCAACTGGCGCGGCGCTACTATGCCGGTGGGCGCAAGATGGAAACGGCGGTGCTCAAAGACACCTTCAGCCAGTTGCTAGGTCCGGCTAAAGATCTGCAGGCGCAATACCTGCCACAAATCCAGCAGCAGGCCCGCTCGCTGGATTACGGCACGGTGATGCAGTTGGTGAAAAAAGGCGTCTAGCCGCTGTTTTATCCCCGCTTTAATTGTGGCGCTACTTGGGGCGCACATATTCTGAACAGGGGCGCGGTTTTCTGGTATCTTCTGCGCCCCCAATATTTTCAAGGGCTGTGCGCCAATACCCATTGGTTTGCGGCTCGTTAGGTAAGCCCCCATGATGGCCCGCACGCACATTGCATTTGCCTCGTTGATGATGGTGGCGTGCAGTGTTGGCATTTTGCAGCGTATGCCGCAGCTACACGAAGTCGCCATTGCTGGCGCTGCGGGGCTGCTGCCCGATCTGGATCATCCCAAATCCACTTTTGGCCGCATCGTGCCGTATATTTCCATCCCGCTGGCGGCGGTGTTCGGCCATCGCGGCTTTACCCATTCGATTCTGATGGTGGTGGTGATGGTCTATCTGTTGCTGGCCGATCATCAGAATCACAATTGGCCGGTCTTGCCACTGGTGGTGGGGTATTTGTCGCACATTATTGGCGATATGCTCACGCCTTCCGGCGTGCCGCTGCTGTGGCCGATGCGGCAGAAATTCTCGTTCAAACTGTTCAAAGCCGACGGGCCGATGGAGCAGCTGATCTATCGCTGCTGCTGGGTGGGCATCGGCTATTTCCTATGGGTGGCGCTGGGCAGGCCGGCTCAGGCTTGGCTGCAGCCTGTGCAGCAGCTACTCGAAGCGCAGCTCTGGCAATTATGGGCGTCCGGCAAGGTCTGGCTGGTGTACTGGGTGGAGCGGCTGGCCGCAGCTTGAATCAGCTTTCAAGGGCGATTATCTGCTGCTTACAAGCGGTAGCGGTCTGCGGGCGAGCAATCGATGAATGCATATACCCATGCTAGCAAATCGGGAGCTTCCATTGCATTTAACAGGTGCTCACGTTGATCAGCTGCTGGCTGTGCCGGAACAGATTGGCGTCTATGTTGGGGTAAGCATAATCCAACTCTGTAAGGAGATTATGATGCGTACGGTTAATCTATTTTTTGCCTGTCTGCTGCTTGCCACAGCCAGTCAGGCGGCTGATCTGAAAACGGCGCGTGCCGAAATCGAAGCGACCTATAAAAGCGATTTGACGGTTTGCCTTGAGTTTGACAAGGGCGAGCAGGCCGATTGCAAAAAAGAGGCGCAGCAGCAGCGGCAAGGGGCTTATCGAATGGTATGGGATCAGCGTGACCCCAAAGCGCCGCTGCCATCCTATCAGGGTGACTTGAAAAGCCAGAAAAAGCAGATCGAAGCTGATTATCAACTGATGCAGTCGGTGTGCAAGGAGCTGAGCAAGGCCACGCAGCCCACCTGCAAAACCGAGGCCAGCAAGCAGAAAAAAGCAGCGCTGAAAATCGCGCTCAGCAAACCGGCCACCGTGGCTTCTTGTCAAGGATGCGGCGTGGTTAGCCGTGTTGCGGTGGTGGATCAGCCGGGTGAAGGCTCATGGATAGGTGCAATCAGCGGGGCAGCCGTTGGCGCCGGGCTGGGCAGCATGGTTGGGAAGGGCAGTGGGTGTACCGCGGCGATTATTGCTGGTGCACTGGGTGGTGCCTATGCCGGTAATAAGGTCGAGGGCAAAATGAACGAGAAGAAATTTTACGAAGTGACCGTGAAATTAAACGATGGCAGCGAGCAGAAAATTGCTTTCGATAATCCCAATCACGGTTTCAAGGAAGGCGATAAAGTCCGGCTGGATAATAAGCAGTTGGTCAAACGCTAGTTGACGTTGGCTTGCCAGCGGCAAGCCGCATGGGTCTGTTTGATCAGTCAGGCCAGTTTGGCAACGCCCGGCTTGGCAATTTTGCTCGGTGGGCAGCCAAAATGGTGGCTAAAGCGGCGCGAAAAGCTGGCAATTTCCTGATAACCCAGCGCGGTGGCGACATGGGCAACGCGCTGGCCCTGCGCCAGCCAGTCGCGAGCCAGCTGCATGCGAATGTCGAACACCAGCTGCGCGGGCGCACGGCCATAGCGGCGCTGGCATAGCCGATGCAATTGCGTCGCGCCCAGCCCCACGTGCTGGCACAGCGTGCTGACCGACCAGTTGCCCGCCGGATCGCGGCGAATGCTGTCGAGTAATTGCACCAGTGCCTGCTCCTGCTGGGGGCGCTCTTGCGCCAGATCAAGCAAGCGCTCGAGCTGCCGGCTCACAAGATCCAGTGATTGCAAGACCAGCGTATCGTGTGCGCCAGCGTTGCCCAGCTGCGCTTCGCGCTGAAACAGCGACACCGCGTCGTGCAGTCTTGCCCCATGCGGGGTCTGGTCTACCCAGCAGTTCGGGCGATTCAGGTATTGCCAGCGTGGCTCATCGTTGAGCAAGAACCACACATGCGGCATGGCCGCCTCGCCAATCCGTCTATAGCCGCGCCGCCCGCGCGCAGGCAGTACGGCAAACTCGCCTGCGCCGATGCTCCAGCGCTGATGGCCCTCGAATATTTCGGCCGTGCCGCCCAGCAGCACGATCAGCACATGGAAAGGCGGGTCAATCCTCTCGATTTCACATGGCCCATCCGGCTTGCCTACCCCGCACATATACAAGCCGTATTCACGCATGGCCGGGCACGACGCCTGATGAAAAACATGCGCCCCAACGTGTCGTGATGCATCAGACTCGCTGACCGTGGCAAGTTCAAAACGCTCGTAATAGATGGTCGGCATGGTGTTTCCTGTGGGGATCTAGCGCCCGCAGCTGGGGCGCATTCAAGCGCAGAATCGAACAAGTTTCAAGCTAAACGCGAACATTCTAATGAGAAAAACCGGCGATTAGAATGGGGCTGCAAGCTGCTTCACAGTTTCAATCCTGATGTCGCCTAAACGCTGCGAAATCGGACCAAAGATGAAATTTTATTGCAACCCCGGGGTGTCGGGGACCGATTAGCAGTATCTGTCCCAGCAGCTGCATCCTGTCTGAAATCGCGCCGATCCGGGGGAGTGTGCACAATAAGTGATGAAACAAGCCTGATTGTTTTGCTGCTGGCGGTGGTCTTATTCCCGCTGCTGTATCGCCTGTTTTTCCAAGGGGTCAGCCGTAGCAACCAGCTATAGCCCTATCCATTTTCTGCATGAACTAATAAAAAAACGCTCGGAAATGAGCGTTTTTTTATTGGGGGTATGTTGATGAAAATCATTGCTATCAATGGATGTAGCAGTATACCCATGCAGTTAATCCTTGCGCTTCACGAAGAGCAGCTGAGTGTGATTTCTCTAGCCCAGTCCGGTGGCATGGTGGCGTAGGCGGCAAACTCGGGCTGCTCGGCGAAGGGCTGCATCAGGCAGCGATGCAGGCGCTCGATCTCGCTAAAGTCGCCTTGCTGGGCCAGTGCAATGGCGTTTTCGGCCAGATAGTTGCGCAAAATGTACTTGGGGTTGGCGGCGAGCATGGCCTGGCTGCGCTGTTCGGGCGTAATGCCATCGTTCAGTCTGCTTTGGTAGCGTGTCAGCCATTGATCGAATTCGCCGCGCGCCAAAAACAGATCACGCAATTCGGCGATGTTCTGCTGCAATGGCCAATGGCTCAAGCTGCGCCAGAATAGCGTCCAGTCCGTGTGTGTGGCCTGCATCAGCTCAAACAGATCGGTGATTAGCGTCCAGTCGTCTTCCTGCCAGGTGACAAATCCCAGTTTGCGCCGGAGCTGCTCGGCAAAGGCTGCTTCAAACTGGGTTTGATATTCACCCAATGCGGCCAGCAAATCGTCACGTGGAATTAGAGGCAGCAGGGCTTGCGCCAGACAATGCAGATTCCACAGGCCGATTTGCGGTTGCTGATTGTAGGCATAGCGCCCCGTTTCGTCCGAATGATTGCAAATATGCCCCGCATCAAAGCCATCCAGAAAACCATAAGGGCCGTAGTCAAGGGTTAGCCCCAGAATCGACATATTGTCGCTATTCATCACGCCATGACAAAACCCCACCGCCTGCCAGTGGGCAATCAGCGTGGCCGTGCGGCTGATCACTTGCTCCAGCATAGCCAGATAGGGCTTGCTGGCATCCCGGCATTGCGGGTAATGGTGTGCAATCACCCAATCGGCCAGCTCGCTTACCCGTTCAGGCTCACCCTGATAAAAGAAATATTCAAAATGTCCAAAACGGACAAAAGTGGGCGCCAGCCGTGTTACTACCGCCGCCGTCTCGCGGGTTTCGCGCCAGACAGCTTGTGGCGAGCCAGCCATCGCCAATGCACGGGTAGTGGGGATACCCAGGTGGTGTAATGCCTCGGAGGCCAGGTATTCCCTAGTGCTGGAGCGCAATACTGCCCGACCATCGCCACGACGTGAAAAGGGCGTCGGGCCAGCACCTTTGAGCTGCATTTCCCAGTGTGCGCCATCGGGGGCACAAAACTCGGCGATCAGCAGGGCACGGCCATCACCCAGCTGGGGTACATTCACGCCAAACTGATGGCCGGAATACACGCTGGCCAAAGGCTGGCTACCTGGCGGCAAGCGATTGCCCAGCAAAAAATCTGCATCATCCTCCCCCAGCACGAGCCCCAGCTCCTTGGCCAGAGTGTGATTGAGCACCACATTGTGCGGCGCAGGCATTGGCGTTGGCAAAGTCTCAATCCAGAAGCGTGAATGCAGCAGGCTAAAGCGCGGGGACAGCGGCAACTGGGCAAGTGTAAAAGCCATGGCAATCTTTAAAGTTGAGTAAATTAGTCGGATATTTTAAACCGACATCGATCAAATTGTCAGTAGCGACTGAAGGTGCTCGCGTAGTCGGATTGAACGACTTGGGGTATATTTGTAGAAACTAATATTCATAAGGATTGGGTGGCTATACATTGATGATGTATAGCGAACTGATGATTTCCGCAGTTTGATAGTATGAGCCAAGCAGAACAGATGCCGCAGCACACGTAAACTAAAACTGCGGTCTTGTTGAAACATTCGCTCATTGTGGCTAGCCTCAGTCTGCTCATTTGCATAAGATAATGCCCTTGCCCTGATCAACCCGCACAGATGGAAAACACGCATGTTTAATGGCAAATCACTATTAATTACGGGTGGAACTGGCTCATTTGGCAAACAATTCATCCGTACTTTACTGGCAAAATATCAGCCCGCTAGAGTGGTGGTGTTTTCCCGGGATGAGTTGAAACAGTTTGAAATGCAGCAGGAATTCAATGCGTCGTGCATGCGATATTTTCTCGGTGATGTTCGTGATGCAGATCGTTTAAAACAGGCCATGCGGGGAATTGATTTCGTCGTGCATGCCGCCGCACTGAAGCAAGTGCCCGCAGCGGAATACAATCCCACCGAATGCATTCGCACCAATGTGAATGGCGCTGAAAATGTCATTAATGCGGCAATTGAAAATGGCGTGCAAAAAGTAATTGCTTTGTCGACCGACAAAGCATCTAGCCCCGTCAATCTATATGGTGCAACTAAATTACTCTCTGATAAGCTTTTCGTTGCTGCCAATAATATGACAGGCAGTCACCCAACACGATTAGCAGTGGTGCGTTATGGTAATGTCGTTGGCTCGCGTGGTTCGGTAGTGCCGTTCTTTCGTAAGCTAATCGCAGAAGGCGCAACATCTTTGCCAATAACTGATGAGTTAATGACTCGATTTTGGATTACCCTAGATCAAGGTGTTGATTTTGTTATGCAGGGGTTTTCACGCATGCACGGTGGCGAACTGTTTGTTCCAAAAATTCCATCTGTGCGCATTGTCGATTTAGTCACTGCAATGGCTCCACAGCTTAATCGGCATATCATTGGAATTCGGCCAGGTGAAAAATTGCACGAAATGATGATTTCACGTGACGATAGTCTTCATACAATTGAGTTTGCAGACCATTATGTAATTACACCATCGATACAATTTAATTCCCAGGGCAATTATTTGAAAAATGGCAAAGGGGAGACGGGTTGGCCCGCTGTTGCTGGATTTAAATACACCTCAGATACCAATAATGATTTTCTATCAATTGCGCAATTGCAGGCCTTGGACAGTCAAGTTAAATGAAAACGGTGATTCCTTATGGCCGTCAAGACATTAATGCTGCTGACATTGCTGCAGTATTGGAAGTGTTGCAGTCCGATTTTTTGACGCAAGGCCCTGCGATTGAGCGTTTTGAAAATGCCATTTGCCAAATCACCGGCGCGCGTTATGCCGTGGCTTTGTCGAGCGCTACGGCAGGTTTGCATTTGGCTTGCCTTGCGCTGGATGTTGCCGTGGGAGATCGGGTTTGGACTAGCCCAAATACCTTTGTCGCGAGTGCTAACTGTGCTAGGTATTGTGGTGCAGATGTTGATTTCATTGATATTGAAGCAGATACTGGTAATATTGACGTCAATATGCTGAGTGAGAAATTAGCGCAGGCGGCTCAGAATGGCTGCCTACCAAAGCTTCTTATTCCGGTGCATTTTTCCGGACGTAGTTGTGCAATGCAAGCCTTAGATCAGTTGGCAAAACAATATGGTTTTGTGGTGCTGGAAGACGCGGCACATGCAATTGGAGCGTCATATCAAGGAACGCCTGTTGGCGCCTGCCAATACAGTCGTGCAACCGTATTTAGCTTTCATCCAGTAAAAATTGTGACAACTGGCGAGGGTGGAGTGGTCACTACCAATGATGAGGGGCTGTACAAACGATTGTTGCGCTTACGCAGCCACGGGATTAGTCGTGATCCGCAGCAAATGACCCATGCGGGCGATGGCGCTTGGTATTATCAGCAGCTTGAATTGGGTTTTAATTACCGTATGACCGATATTCAAGCCGCGCTAGGTTGTTCGCAGTTGCAGCGGCTCTCGGATTTCATTGCACGGCGGCGCGCGCTGGTTGCACGTTATCGAACCGCTTTAGCTGAGTTGCCAATTCAATTACCGCGTGCAGATGCCGATAATGAGTCAGCGTGGCACCTTTTTGTTATTCGTGTTGCAGCAACGAAGCGCAAAGCCATTTTCGATTTCTTACGCAGCGAAAACATTGGCGTGAATGTGCACTATATTCCTGTGTATTTGCAGCCGTACTATCAGACTTTGGGCTTTGCTTCAGGTTGCTGTCTAGAAAGTGAAGCTTACTATCAGCAAGCAATTACATTGCCTTTGTATCCGGCTATAACTGATGCACAGCAAGATCGAATAATTGAATTATTAAAATCTATGATTTAAGGCCAATCATGCGTGAATTGACTGAGCAAGAACAGTTTTGGCAGGGTAAATTTGGTAATGATTATGTCGAGCGTAATCAAGGAGCCACTTTATTGGCGTCCAATATAGCCTTATTTGCTAAAGTACTAGGCTACTGTCAGCCGTTGCAGAGTATTCTGGAGTTTGGCACTAATTGCGGCATGAATTTACGCGCTTTACAGCAACTAATTCCTACAGCTAAATTGTTAGGCGTTGAATTAAATCAAAAAGCATGTGAGCAAGCTAATAAATTAGGTATTGCTGAGGTGTGGCAGGGTTCATTGTTTGACTTTTCGATTGCTGAAATGGTTGATTTGAGTTTCACTAAGGGCGTGTTAATTCATTTGGCACCAGATCTGCTGCATAAAGCCTATGCTCAGCTGTATCACAGCAGTCAGCGCTATATTTTGATTGCCGAGTATTACAATCCATCTCCAGTTGAAGTTAATTATCGTGGTAATCAAGGTAAACTATTTAAGCGCGATTTTGCTGGGGAGATGCTCGATTGCTATCCTGATTTACAATTGCGTGCTTATGGCTTTGCTTATCATCGCGATCCTCTGTTTCCTCAAGATGATACGACATGGTTTTTATTAGAAAAGCATAGTGCTTTATTAAGTCAACATGCCTAAGTCAATTGCGATTATTCCTGCGCGGGGGGGCAGCCAGCGGATTCCGCGTAAAAATATCAAACTGTTTCATGGGCGCCCTATCTTGGCGTATTCAATTGAGACGGCGCAAGCTAGCGCTCTTTTTGACCGAATTATTGTTAGTACCGATGATGCCCAGGTCGCTGAGTTAGCCTTGCAGTTCGGTGCCGAAGTACCATTTATTCGTCCTGCTGACTTGAGCGACGCGCATGCAACGACAATGGCAGTGATGCAGCATGCGATCAATGCGTTGCGGGTTGATGGTTTTGAATTTGATTTTGCGTGCTGTATTTATGCTACGGCACCTTTTCTGCAGCCTCATTTTTTGCGTGAAGGTGAGCGCTTATTGGCCGAGCAAGCAGATGCAATGTATGCCTTTTCGGTTACGAGTTTTGCATTTCCAGTGCAACGAGCCTTGGTTTTGAATGAAGAGGGGCGTCTTGATGCGCTCTATCCGCAGTATCGGAATACGCGCTCCCAGGATTTAAGCGAGGCGCTGCATGATGCGGGGCAGTTTTATTGGGGGCGCTGCGATGCGTGGGTGCGTGGAGAGGTAATTTATTCCCCTCTCTCTTTACCCGTAAAACTCCCTCGGTATTTAACTCAAGACATTGATACTGTTGAAGATTGGCAATTGGCAGAGCACTTATATTCAGCCTTAATTGCAGCAGGGAAAATCTCACAAGGTGCGGCTTTATGAAAGTACTGATTCGTGCAGATGCATCAAGTACGATCGGCGCTGGTCATGTGATGCGCTGCTTAACGTTGGCTGCGGCTTTGCGGAAGTGTCATGTCGAGGTGACTTTTGCGTGTGCAGACCTAGCTGGTCATATAATTGATACAGTATATGCCAGTGGATTCGAAGTTGTATCTCTACATGGGCTATACCCTTTGGATTGGCAGGCTGAGGTGCAAGAGCTTCAGACGAAACTAGATGTAGTTTTTGATTGGCTTATTGTCGATCATTATCAGCTTGATTGGGAATGGGAGCGAGCTATCCGCCATTTGGCACGACGGATTATGGTTATCGACGATCTTTGTAACCGACGACACGATGCTGATATATTGCTTGATCAAAATTTATGCGCAACTCCGCAGTTATATCAGCGGTGGTTATCAAAATCATGCCGCCTCTTGCTCGGGGCTCGCTTTGTGTTGTTACGCCCTGAGTTTGCCGAGTTTAAAGTGGCTATTAAACCTGAATTAACGCGGATTGTGGTTAACTTTGGGGCTGCAGATCCAAGTCGAGAACTTTTCAAAGTTATGGATGCTTTGCAGGACTGTGAGCAATTTACGGTTGATTTTATCGCAGGTTGTAGTAACTCAGCTTGGTCTGAATTGCAGCAACGAGTTGGCCTCAGCCCGCGTTGGCGTCTGCATCAGCATATCGAGCATTTAGCTCAGTTTATTGCAGAGGCTGATTTATTTATCGGCGCAGCAGGTTCAAGCAGTTGGGAGCGAGCGCTAATCGGGTTGCCTTCAATATGTATTGCTGTCGCTGATAATCAGGTCAAGCCCGCCCAAGTAATGCAAGATAGGGGTATGCATGTTTATCTTGGTGAGAGTCGTGCTGTTAGTGCGAAAGTAATTCAGCAACATTTGCTGGCTCTGACCTTGACCCAGCGTCAATCATTGTCGACTACATCAATCGCTGCGATAGATGCTCATGGTGTGGAGCGGGTTGTCGCTGCCTTAATGCAGTTTGAATTACAAATTCGCTTGGCAACCAACGCTGATGCGCAGCTCATTTTTGATGCAAGAAATGCCCCTGAAGTTCGTCGCCATTCCATGAAAACTGCTGTTATAGAGTGGGACTCCCATTGTCTTTGGTTGGAACGGCAACTCGTCAACACTGATTCATTACTACTGATTGGCTCTGCTTTTGATGGAGAGGTCGGTGTGGTTCGTTTTGATCGTTGTGATCAAAGCGCTGCCGAGGTTTCCATTTATTTATTGAGCAAGCGTTTGGGTTTAGGTTGGGGGCAATTTTTATTGAAAAATGCCACAGACTATTTGCGCCAGCAATGGCCAACAATAAAGAGTATTAAAGCAAAAATTAAAAAAGATAATCTGCCATCGATTAAATTATTTAGCTGTCATGGCTATCAATGTGATGGTGCTTACTATGTGCATAGCCTTTGAAAGGTGAGTTGAGAAGGGTTTGAAATGAGCGTAATTAAAATTGCATCTCGAGAAATTGGTCCTCATTCGCCACCATTTGTTATTGCTGAGATGAGTGGCAATCATAATCAATCATTAGAACGTGCTTTGGCGATTGTAGATGCCGCTGCTAAAGCAGGTGCACATGCCATTAAGCTTCAGACTTATACGGCTGATACGATGACTTTGGATTTGGATACGAATGAATTTCATATTGCTGATCCGGATAGTTTATGGTCTGGCACATCGTTGTATCAATTGTATCGACAAGCTTATACGCCTTGGGAGTGGCATCAAGCAATTTTTGAGCGCGCCAATCAATTAGGTGTGCTGGCATTTTCAACGCCATTTGATGAAAGTGCGGTTGATTTTTTAGAGAGTTTAAATGTTCCTGCTTATAAAATCGCTAGTTTCGAAAATACAGATTTACCTTTGATTCGCAAAGTCGCGGCCACTGGTAAGCCGATGATTATTTCGACAGGGATGGCAAGTGCCTCAGAATTAGATGAAACTGTCCGTGCGGCACGAGAAGCAGGATGTAAAGATTTAATTTTATTAAAATGTACCAGTACTTATCCTGCTAGCCCTGAAAATACTCATTTGCGTACGATTCCACATTTGCGTGAACTGTTTAATTGTGAAGTCGGTTTGTCCGACCACACGATGGGCGTCGGTGTTGCAGTGGCTGCAGTTGCATTGGGTGCTTCTGTCATAGAAAAGCATTTCACTTTAAGCCGTGCGGACGGTGGCGTTGATGCTGCTTTTTCCCTAGAGCCTGATGAACTTCATCTGCTAGTTGCAGAATCAGCTAGAGCTTGGCAAGCGATGGGTGAAATTAAATATGGTGGTAGTCAATCTGAAGAAAAATCAAAGGTATTTCGACGCTCTTTGTATGTCGTGCAAGACATTAAAAGAGGTGAGCGTTTATCAGAGCTGAATGTTCGCTGTATTCGACCAGGGTTAGGTTTGGCTCCTAAATACTATAATCTCGTACTTGGTGCATGTGCTCAATATGATTTAAAAAAAGGTCAGCCGCTGCAATTTGATGCTGTTATTTTGAATAAATAATCTAGGTCGATTTCACATGTTGAAATATTGCGTACGTTGTGTAATGCCAAATTCAAAACCTGATTTACAGTTTGATAAATTAGGTGTTTGCAGTGCATGTCGTAGTTTTGAAAATAGAAAAGAGATAGATTGGGATGGGCGCAAAAGTCAATTTATGGCCTTGGTTGAGAAGTACCGTTCTATGGCTAAGGGGGCATGGGATTGTATTGTGCCTGTTTCTGGGGGGAAAGACAGTACATATCAAGTGATTAAATTACTTCAATTGGGTCTAAATCCATTATGTGTTACTGCAACAACCTGTGATTTATCGGATATCGGTCGAAAAAATATCGATAATATTAAAAATTTAGGCGTTGATTTGGTTGAGTTTTCACCAAATCCGGTCGTAAGAAGGAAATTAAATCGAATAGGGCTCACCAAGGTTGGTGATATTTCGTGGCCTGAGCATGTAGGCATATTTACGATTCCAGTACGTGCAGCAGTTCAGTACGGTGTTCCTTTGATTGTTTGGGGAGAAAATTCTCAGAATGAATATGGCGGTCCAGCAGCCGCGGCCGGGAATAATGTACTGAATCGACGTTGGCTAGAAGAATTTGGTGGTTTATTAGGAATGCGGGTCGAGGACATGATTGGTATCGAAGGTATTGAGGCCAAGCATATCTTGCCATATTTATATCCAAGCGATGAGGAATTAGCAAAGGTAGGAGTTACTGGCGTATTTTTAGGATATTACTTTCCATGGGATGGATATAGTAATGCATTAATTTCTCAAGCATATGGCTTGACTACATTTTCTGCTGTTGTTGAGGGTTCTTGCGTCAATTATGAAAATTTGGACAATTACCAAACTGGAATTCATGATTATTTCAAATTTCTAAAGTATGGCTTTGGACGTGCTACTGATATTGCTTGTTTGCATTTAAGGCGTGGCCGTTTGACTCGGGAAGATGCTATGGCCATCATTAAAAAACATGATGGTCAGTTCCCATGGTCATATTTAGGTAGGCCATTAAAAGATATTTTGGCGCCATTGGATATGTCTGTTGATGATTTTATTGAACTATGTGATAAGTTTACGAATAAGAAAATATTTATGCGTGATGAGAATGGTCTTTTGCTTAAAAAGAAAGATGGCAGTCTTATTAAAATAACCGATGATAACAAATGAAGGTGCTTATTGTTGATTATGGCATGGGGAATCTTGCCTCTGTAGCTCGTGCCATTGAAGTAGCAGGTGGTCGGGCTATGATTTCGTTATCGCCAATGGATATAAAAAAAGCCAGCCATATCGTTCTGCCTGGTGTAGGAGCTTTTCCAGATGCTATGCATGCTTTGCATCACGGAGGTTGGGTTGAGTCCTTAATTGAAGCATTTAATGTGCAATGTATTCCAGCGCTTGGTATTTGTTTGGGGATGCAATTACTTGCGGATTATGGTGAGGAGCACGGTATTACGCCAGGACTTGGAATCATTGGTGGACGCGTTTGTCAGATGGTTCCTCAGGCCGGTGAACGTTTGCCACATGTCGGTTGGAATGAGGTGATTCAAGTAAAACAGTCCGAGCTTTTCGCTAGAACTGAACCATCAGCCGATTATTATTTTGTGCATAAATATCATTTTAATGCTGCTAACCAAGAGTCGATTTTGGCAACATCTAATTACGCTGGTGGTTTTGTTTCGGCAATACAGCGTGAACATGTTTTTGGAGTTCAATTTCATCCAGAGAAAAGCTCCAAAAATGGCTTGCAATTAATACGAAATTTTTTGGCTATGGGCTAAATGGTATGTTGAAAACAAGGATAATTCCTACTTTACTCTTGGGCAACTTTGGATTGGTGAAAGGCGAGAGGTTTGATGCTTGGCGCCAAGTCGGTGCAGCATTACCAGCAGTGGAAGTTTATAATTTACGTGATGTTGATGAGCTAATTATTCTAGATATTAATGCAACAAAAGAGATGCGAGCGCCCGATTTTGATTTAATTTCAGAATTAGCATCTTCGTGTTTTGTGCCGCTAACTGTGGGCGGGGGCGTCGCTACGATAGAAACTATCCAAGAGTTATTGCGTGCGGGTGCAGACAAAGTTTTGATTAACACCGCGGCATACCGAGATGAGCGATTTGTGCTTGAGGCAGTGAGGAAATTTGGGTCTCAGTGTATTGTTTTGGGCATTGATGTTCGCCGAGATATTTCTGGTGCATATTTTTGCTATTCTGAGTCTGGAAGTAAGAGTGAAGGTGTAGATCCTATTCAATGGGCTTTGCTGAACGAAGCCCGAGGTGTTGGTGAAATTGTAATTCAAAACATCGAACTCGATGGAATGATGACTGGATACGATTTAATTATTACGAATTTACTCGCAAGTGCGGTGGCACTTCCTATTATTGCATCGGCGGGTGCAGGCCAATATCAGCATTTATTACAAGCGATTGAATGTGGTGCAATGGCAGTGTCGGCAGCTAGTATGTTTCATTTTACGGAGCAAACCCCAGGTGGTGCTAAATTTTATTTGGAAAGCAAGGGAATTTCCGTTCGTAAATAAAAACTTTTGGATAAAAATATGAATAAAAAGCAGTATGCTGATTTGCTTTCTAAATTTAATCAGGGAGATTATCTTGAGGTAGTTAGAGTAATCGGGGTGCTAGAAGATAAAAATTTTGATCTTTTAAAATTGGAATCGGCTTCATGGTCATTGCTAGGTAATTATCCTAGTGCGAAAACTGCATATTTAGAAGCGTTAAAGATAAAACCTAATGATTTCGAAGTCAGATACAATTTTGCAAAGCTTGAAAAATTGCATGGTAGCATCATTGCTGCGGAAGAAATGTTGCAGGATTTAAGCCGTGATTTTTCTTTTAACGAGCAGGTACTGATTGAATTAGGAGTTTTGGCATCTGAGCGCGGTGACTACAAACTGGCAGAAGAGTATTTCAGAAAGGCTTTAGCTTTACAACCTAATAATGTAATTGCTGCAAAGAATTTATCAACTTTGTTAACTCATAGCGGTAAATTTAACGCTGCGATTGACCTGCTTAGTAATAGGCAATTTATTGGAAATGTATCAATAACTTTACAACTGGCGACGATAGCGCAGCTTGCGTCCCATTATGCAGAGGCAGAGCGGCTTTTTCTTTCTCTACTCGATGAAAATAAATTTGCTCAGTTGAATAATGAAGAAAAGGTTTCTTTTTATACCAATTATGGTGGTTTACTGGTAGAGATAGGGCGCCCGGCTGAAGCTGAGGCATTGTATCAGAAGGCAATTAATTTAAATGAGCATAGTGTAATGGCTCATTTAAATTGGGCTTTATATTATTACAAAGTTTTAAATGATTATGGTAAAGCGGATGTACATTTTAGAAAAGCAGTAGGGTTAGAGCCGGATGGTATTGAAGTCAATAAATGGTATGGTAACTACCTAAGAGATATGGGTGATGTTGGTAGGGCTTTAGATTTACTTCGATCAGCCGCAAGTCATAGACCTGATGAGCCCGAGCTACTGTATAACTTGGCTCTTGCGGAGTTAAGTAATGGAGAGCTAGAGCTAGGGTGGTTGCACCATGAGATGCGTTGGATTCGGCCTGAAGGTGGCGTTAAACCTGACTATCAGGCGCCTGATTGGGAGGGGCAAGATGGTGAAGGCAAATCTATCTTAGTGTATAGAGAGCAGGGCTTGGGGGATGAATTCTTTTTTGCTACGTGCTTACCTGACTTGGCTAAGAAGTTCTCAGCAGTTGTTTATGCATGTCACCCAAAAATAGTGACGTTGATTGCTAGAAGTTATCCAGAAATAATTGTTATTCCAAATAGAGTTCCTCGACATGAGTTGGCGCTAGAGCAATTTGATTATAAGGCTGCTATTGGTTCGATTCCGCGATGGCTTCGTTCAAGTGTGTCGAAATTTCCTCTAGAACCTCGCCCAGTGCTTTGTGATCCGATTCGCGCGGCGCATTGGGTTGAACGTTTAGCAGCGTATGGTAATACGCTGAAAGTCGGTATAGCGTGGCGAAGTGGGTATGTTACTGATTTTCGGTCAAAATATTTCTTGCAGTTGCAGGAGATGGCTCCGCTGTTTGAGTTGAATAATATAACCATTGTCAACTTGCAATATCAGATTACCACAGAAGAGCGTGAGTTTTTGGATGCAAAGTTAGGGGTGGGCTGGGTATATCCCCGTGAAGTGGATTTATACGATGATTTGGATGCAAGTGCATCTTTATTTAAGGCGTGTGATTTGATTGTCTCTGTGGGTACATCAACTGCCGCTATTGCAGGGGCCATGGGTATTCCTACCTTGATGTTTAATCCTATGTTGCATGAATGGATGCAGCTAGGAACTGATGGCTACCCATGGTTACCAGCAATAACCATACTTGCAAAATCATTAGATCAGCCTTGGACGACACCTGTCCAACAAGCGGCCTATATTATTGCTGCATTGGCGGCTGAAAAAAAAGCGATTAAATCCTAAAGTCCTGCTTTTGTGTGTCGATAATCTAAGCATGGGTACGCCGTTGGGTGAGCCCAATCCACGGAATTGGATTTTGACTTTTAGGAGAAGCAATCATGGCTCAAGTAATTAACACCAACGTAGCCTCACTCAATTCTCAGCGTAACCTTGATAAATCACAAGGCATGCTGTCAACCTCTTTGCAGCGCCTGTCTTCAGGTTTGCGAATTAACTCTGCGAAAGATGATGCTGCAGGCTTGGCGATTTCTGAGCGTTTTAGTTCTCAGATTCGTGGTATGGATCAAGCTCGCCGCAATGCCAATGATGGTATCTCAATGGCACAAACTGCAGAGGGGGCACTCAGCTCCACCGGTAATATTCTGCAGCGTATTCGTGAGCTTGCTGTGCAGTCGGCTAATGCGACAAATTCTGCATCTGACCGTACAGCTTTGCAACAAGAGGTTACCCAGTTGTCATCAGAGCTGGATCGTATTGCTCAAACTACTGAGTTTAATGGTCAGAAACTGCTTGATGGCACTAATAGTTCGGTTTACCAAGTGGGTGCAAATGCGAATCAAACTATTACCTCGACTACAGCTAACTTCCGTACCTCCGCGTATGGCAATAATCGTATTGGCGCGTCTACAACTGCGTCTTCAGGGGATTTGACTGCAGGTAGTCTATCTAATGCGGTAGCATCCTCTGCATCAACTACAGCACGTGTTGTTGCGGGTTCAGTTACCATTAATGGCGCTTCTGGTTCGGCGGATGTCTCATATACTGCGGGATCATCGGCGAAAACATTTGCAGCAAATATTAATGCAAAAACGGGTACTACAGGTGTAACAGCAACGGCTCGTACTGAGTTTGATTTAACTGGTTTTTCTACATCAGGTAGCTACTCTCTGAGTTTGACATCAAATAATACGACGGCAGTAGCAATTTCATTTACGACAGGGGGCACGATCAATGGCGATGGACTGTCTGGGGCAATTAATGCAATCAATGAGCAATCAGGTAAAACTGGTGTATCTGCTAAACTGAATAGTGCAGGCACAGGGGTCACGTTGATCAATGATGCAGGTGAAAATATCACCATCACAAATACTCTCGGCATTTTGACAGTTGGTGGTGGTGGCACGACGGCATCTGGCACAACAAATATAGGTATTGGACAAGTAACGCTTGATTCTGATCGTTCGTTTAATGTTACGACCACAGAGCAGGCAAGTTTTCTTAATGTTGCGACAGCTTCTTCTCAGTTGCAAAAAGTTGAACAAGTTGATGTTTCAACTGTCGCAGCTGCAAATAGAACGATTGCAATTGTTGATGGAGCCTTGCAAGCAGCTAATGGGCAACGAGCCAAATTCGGTGCCTTGCAGAGTCGGTTTGAAAATACCATTTCAAACTTGCAAACTGCTGGCGAGAATATGTCAGCATCTCGTAGCCGGATTCGTGATGCTGATTTTGCTTCCGAAACATCAAATTTGACTAAAGCGCAGGTATTGCAACAGGCGGGTACTGCGATGTTGGCTCAAGCTAATGCCTTGCCACAGCAGGTGCTAAGCTTACTGCGTGGCTAATCGCATAACACCAGTTTAATTGGTTGAGCTAAATTGCCCCAGCGCTAAACAGGTGCTGGGGCATCTCTACAAAAAGAGGTGCATCATGCAAATATCATCTTTAAATTTAACTTCCGCAATTTCGCCTCAGTTGCGGCAAGATGACGCGAATGTTGTGCTCAATAAACGCTCCGAACCAGTCATTGAGCCTACCGCAACCCAAACTGAAGATGCAGTTAAGGCGCTAGATCCGAAAGAGTTGGCTAACCAAGTCGAGGATGCAGTCAAAAAAATCAACGATACAATCAAACTATTGAATCAAGGCATTGGTTTGGAGTTTGGTATGGATGAAGACACCAATATACGCTTGGTAAAGTTGATTGATACTAAGTCAAAAGAAGTGTTGCGGCAGTTTCCTTCTGAAGAAGTCATCAATATTGCAAAAGCGCTCGATAAGCTACAAGGGCTGCTTGTACGTGATAAGGCTTAGCTGAATGAGGTTGAAGCTGGTGATTTGCTATTTATAGTTTTTTCTGATGTCAGAAGTTGGTACGTATCTACGTGTCGATTTAATGACTTGCTGTATAGGGGGTAATCATGGCTAGTATCGACGTTAATTCAATTGTTAGTCAATTAATGGAAGTGGAGCGCCAGCCCCTGAAAAAGTTTGATGTTAGAAATATCGGTATTCAGGCACGAATTAGTGCTTATGGATCAATAAAAAGCGCACTGTCCTCGTTCCAAGGTGCTGCTCAGAAATTATCAAACGCAGATAATTTCAATGTTATAAATGCAACCTCTTCTGCAACTGATTTTGTGAGTATATCTGCAACAAAAAATGCCGCAGATAGCAAATTTTCAATGGAAGTCACTCAATTGGCTCAAAATCAGAAGTTGGCTTCCACTGCATTTACTTCGACAACAGCAGAAGTAGGCCTGGGCACAATCAAACTGGATTTTGGAAAATATATAACTGCTGCTGGTACCACAAGTTTTACGTCGAATCCAGAGAAAGTATCAAAAAGTATTACAATTGATGCTAATAATAATACATTAGCCGGTGTTCGTGATGCCATAAATAACGCAAAAGCGGGTGTAACTGCGAGCATTATTAACGATGGTAGTGGTTATAAGCTGACGATTGTATCTAATGATACAGGCGAATCAAATGCACTGAAAATTACAACAACCGATACAGGTGATGGTGTTGACAGTGATGCTGCAGGCTTGTCCCGGCTGGCGTACAACGCATCTACTGGCGGAGCGGCGAACTTGACGCAGAATCAGGCAGCTCAAAATGCCAGATTCAAAGTAGATGGAATTGATATTAGTAAGGCTGCTAATGTTGTTTCTGATGTAATTGATGGTGTAACTCTCACCTTGAATAAAGTAACGACTTCTGCTGTCAATTTAAGTGTAGGGAAAAATACGAGTGGAATTGCAAAAAACGTTCAGGACTTTATAAAAGCATACAATGATTTATCGAAAGCATTAACAGATTCTACCGCATATAATAAAGATACCAAGCAAGGTGCAATATTGAATGGCGAAGGTACGGTTCGTTCCATTCAAGTGTCATTGCGAAATGCAATTAACCAGACAATAGCTGGTACTGGTGGTGATTTCAAGTCACTAACACAGATTGGTATAAAATTGGACCAAAACGGAGTCATGTCGTTAGATACGGCAAAATTTAACGCAGCAATCGAAAAAGATGCTCAAGGTGTTATTAGTTTATTTGCAAGTAATGGGCGTGCTAGTGACTCATTAATTCGTATTGATAGCTTTGACAAGAATACACAAACAGTTGCAGATTTGGGTGTGTCAGTAGTTAGTAACGCCACTCAGGCAAGCTACACTACAACAGCTTTATCATTTAGTGGCCCAGGTGGTACCTTTAACATTGGAGCTAGTAATAAAAATTTTGGAATTACTGTTAATGGCGCCGTTGCATCAATTACTTTAACAGAAGGTGACTACACCCCGTCCCAATTAGCAGCAGAATTACAAACACGAATTAACTCTAACTCAGTGCTGCAAACGGCAGGTGCAAAAGTGGGCGTTGTGATTGGCGCTGATAACAAAATTGTGATCAACAACACGAAATTTGGCAGCGAAGGAATGCTCAGCGTCACTAGTGATTTACTGGGTACAGGTACTTCAGGCCCGATAACAGGCTCGGATGTTCAGGTTAAAGTGGGTAACGATCTCAAAACAGGCGTTGGTCAGCAGGTCACTCTGGATAGTGGATTGAAGTTTTCTGTGCTGGGTGGCGCCGCGAGCTCTCCAGATGGAGCAAGCCGAGGTACAATTAGTTTCTCGCGCGGTTTTGGCTTCCAATTTGATTCAATGCTTGAAAAAATGCTGTCAAATAAAGGTGAGGTTGCCACGCGCATTGATGGGATGAATCGAGAGGCAAAAAATATTGCCAAGCGCACCGAAGAATTTAATCGGCGATTAGTCGATATCGAGCAGCGATACAGAAAGCAGTATACTGCTCTTGATTTGGCGGTAACCCAGATGCAATCAACTAGTACTTGGTTAACTACCCAACTTGCAAACTTACCCAAGGTGGCATAAATGATTGTAAACAGAAAAGCCATCAATGCTTATGGAAGTACAAGTTTAGAGTGTCAAGTTGAAGCGGCATCTCCACACCAGCTAGTGGTTATGCTATTTGATGGAGTTATCAAATCAATCAATATTGCAAAATTTCACCTACAGCAAGGTAATGTTGCTGAAAAAGGAATGGCTTTGACTAAAGCAATTGCTATTATCGAAGAAGGTTTGCGATTGTCTTTGGATATAAATTCTGGCGGTGAACTAGCAGAAAACCTTGATGCTCTCTATGAATATTCAGCTTATCAGCTTCTTCAAGCTAATTTAAAAAATGACGAATCTATTTTGGATCAGGTTTTGTCACTCATGAATGACCTTCGTGCTTCATGGTTGAGTATTAATCCGGCTATTGGTACAACAAATCGCCCTGATGAGGCTTTGATTAATTCCGCAAATATATTAAGTTATGGACGAGGCTAAACTGTTGGAGCATCTTCGAGGCATCCTGTGTAATGTCGATCAGCTACTCGTCTTGGCCGAGTCAGAGTTATGGGATGATTTTCAAACTATATTTGCTGATTATGAGAAATTGACCGCGAATATGCTGCCGATTGCTTGGTCATTATATGCAGTTGATGTCAGAGATGAAATCAAAGATTTATTAATTGAAATAGAGTCTAAACACCAGCGACTTTTACCTTTAGCGATTTCCTGGAAGGCAGAATTAAAAGCCATTCTAAATAGTGAAGTGCAATCACGCCGTTTGGATGAAAAGTATCGCTAACTTGTTCTGGGGTTGTTGGAGATGAGTCTGGTCTCTTTTTGGATAGCATTTTTTTGCTAAAATATGGTTTTGTAGTGCTTTGTTCTGCACTTCGGCATTAGTTGGCATAAATGCTGCAGATAGACTAGAGAAAAGATCAACGAATGCTGAGTTGCTGGGGGTCGAGTGGAGCATACTGGACTGTATCTGACATGGTCGCAATTACTATGGCTTACGCTTGTGATCGTGCTTTTTTATATCGCAGAGTGGGTTCTGATGTTGAATTGGCATAGACGACAGCTCCAAAAGCATACCAATATCGATTATGAGAATAAAATTAGCCACCTTGAAAATGCTCTGGCGGATTTAAAAGCGTTCGTCATGACGCATAAGGCCGACAATACGGATTGTGCCGAATCCGATTCTTATGACGTGTCTGAATCGGAATCTATACAAGCTGAGAGTGCATATTCATTAGCGATAGAGCTTGCAAAAAAAGGCGCAGATGCGGCTACTCTGGTCAAAGAGTGTGGATTGTCGCGGGCCGAGGCCGATTTGATCGTTGCAATTTACCATGGTGTCTATAAGGGGTGACGATGTTACCCGGGAATACTTCCTCTACGCTGGTTGGCAATTTCATCCGTGCCCAGCAAGGCGTTATTGATACCGTCCGTATTTCCCCCGACGATTTACGCCTTACTGTTGGCGAAAAAGTCCAAGCTGTTGTGACCAATCAGCTCAATAATGGGCGCTTTGCTGTGCTAGTTAAAGATCAATTGCTTGATCTGAATCTGCCCCGCAACACCCAGCCGGGGCAAGAGTTTGAGCTGACGGTGCTAAGTAAAGAGCCGCAGCTGACATTCCGACTCAATACCGCAGCGCAATCGGCGCTTGCTGGTGGATTGCCTGCGGCGCAAGCAGATTCGGATACTCCGGTTGCTCTCAGCAAGGGGGCTAATATGATTGGTGAGTTGCTCAAGCAAGAGAGCAAATCAGCCTCCAGCAGCGTCTTGCAACAAACCCAGCCCCTGTTTACTGCCAAGCCCGATACTGTACAGCTGGCTGGCCAATTGGCTTCCCGGCTTTCTGCAAGTGGTTTGTTTTATGAATCCCACCAGGCTGAGTGGGTGAGTGGCGGCCGTGCATTTCAGACTTTGCTCAGTGAACCACAGGCCTTGTTCAAACCAGAAACGATGACTCAACCCGAGTCCCGTGAAAAATCCGGTCAGCCAGTGGTGCCTGCTCGAGTTGCTGAGCAGCCAGAAGGTAAGTCGCAGCCATCTGAGATACAAGATAAAGCCTTGCGTTCTGTGCTTGACGCCTCAAATACCCTGCGCACGCAAAACACCCTTGCAGACGATAAAGCCCTGCAGCAAATGGTGCGTCAGCAGCTCGATTTGGTGGAAAACAAACCTCTGGTCTGGCAGGGGCAGGCTTGGCCGGGGCAGAACTTGCACTGGGAGCTTGAGCTGGAAAATGAACGCGAAGCGCAGCAAGCCGATGCCGCGACAAGCCAGCAATGGCAAACCCGGCTCAATCTGGATTTGCCCAAGCTGGGCGCACTGGGTGTAGTGGCGCAATTACAGCAGGGGCAATTCAGGCTGCGTTTTCAGGCGGCGAGTGAAACTACAGCACAAACATTGCGTGAGCAGCAAGCCGAATTAATGCGCCGCTTCGAGGCAGCCGGATTACAGTTGGTGGGCACCCAGGTCGAGCACGATGAACACTAAACCCAAATTGCGCTCGCAAGCGATTGCGCTGGCGTACCGAGAAGGCAGTGCTGCGCCACGGGTAGTAGCCAAAGGCAAGGGCCTGCTTGCCGAGCGCATTATTGAAAAAGCCAAGGAAGCCGGTATTTTTGTGCACGATTCGCCGGAAATGGTGGCTTTGCTGATGCAAGTTGACTTGGATAGTCAAATTCCTCCGCAACTGTATCGTGCTGTGGCAGAATTGCTCGCTTTCATTTACATGCTGGAGCGGGGTGATGAGATTGCCGCTCCCGATTTTGGCTATTTAGCCGAGTCTGCAGCCGATCTGGGCGCAGGCAAGGCGGATGATAATTAATCTGAGGTAAACCCCCGGCTTTGCCGGGGGACTCACCAAGGTTTGACCTATACAACGGTCATTGTGAAGCTCCGATCTCGACCAAGAGAAGGAGTTTCAAATGAAAGAGTATCAAAGTCTGAGCCATACGCGTTGGGATTGTAAATATCACGTGGTGTTTATCCCCAAGGCGAGAAAGAAGCGATTATTCGGCGCATTGCGCCGTAATCTTGGGGTTATTTTCCATGAGCTGGCACAGCAAA
>NZ_VIRW01000029.1 GCF_009760905.1 Chitinibacter sp. GC72
GGCAATTTGGTGGTAGGACGAAAAACTTCACCGGTGAAGTTTTTTGGGCGCGCGGCTATTTTGTTTCGACGGTGGGTTTGGATGAAGCAATGGTCAGAGCCTATATCCGAAATCAAGAAAAGGAAGATGAGCGTTACGACCAGATGAAGCTGGGGTTGTGACTCGCCGCCTTGGGCGGCACTTGGTTTGTTGACGCCTTCGAGGCGTTCCTCTAATAAGCCCCCAGCTTTGCTGGGGGTCATTTAACTAATCTGAGGTAAGCCCCGGCTCTGCCGGCATAAGTATCTACACGTATTTCCCCAAGAATTGCATGGCCGTTGTATTCAAAGCGGCCAGCTCTTCTGGGCTATACGCTTCCACTTCGAGCATCGACAGCCAAACCCAGAACCCAGCCAATAAGGCAGGGTGCGTCACCGGCTTGCTGCGCTTCACCTGTCGTCCACTCAATTTCATCAGAAAATCTCGCAGCTCTGCCGCTTCCTGTGTTTTTGCTGCCGCAATTTCCCATACCGTCACACACGCCATACTACTCACCAACAGCCGCTTGCTGATCGCTAAGGCCAATGGAATGTCAGCTTTGGCCGAGGTGCAGACAAAACCACATCAACGCAACAAGGCCGCAATTATTTGCGGCCTTGTTGTTTACATCGCCCAGCGCAGTGCCCCGAGGTTAGACAATTACCCTGCCTGGTATTGCCAGCAAACATAATCTGGTTGTGCTTTCTAGTAATATACCCTGCATTGCTCGCAGCCTGCTGCTAGCCAGCAGGCAGCTACGGATGACTACTTAAGGTGATTAGCCCTTGGTGGCCAGTAGCTGCTCGATATCCAGGCCGGTGAGTTTTTTTAGGCTGTGCAGCAAGTACCACAGGCTGGCGATCAGCACGATCATGCTGGGGATCACGATTACCGGGTAGCTCAGTGCCGTCATTTTGCCCAGCTCGGCGGCAAATTCGCTGGTGCCCGCAGGGCTGACTACAATCCAGCGCGCCAGCAGATAATTGAGAATGCCGGATAAAAAGAAGGAGCTGGCCACAAAGTAGCTGGTGATGGTCAGGCGTTGCCCCAGCTTAGCCTGCTGCTGCGGGGTGGAGAGTGCTTGCTCGATGGCCGGGATGTTCAGAATCTGCTCGTTATACAGCAGCTTGTGCAACAGCGGATAGGGCGTGAACTGGCTAATCAGCAGTGTCAGGCCGATGAGTGTGGGGATGGTGGCTTCTTTGATCGCCAGGTATTTGGGGTCAAGCTCCAGCAGGCTAATGCCGCCGGTGAGCAGCACGCTCACCACCCCTAAGATCGAGATGAAGTTCACTTTGCCGCTTTGTTTTAAGTCGAACAGACCATACCCCAGGGGGAACGCCAGCGCGGCCACCACGGCCCAAGTCGGCCCTAGCCATTGCTCGGTGCTTAATTTGGTGAGGATCAGCGTTGGGATCAGAATGTTCAGCAGCAGGTTGATCAACAGGTTGGGTTGCTTTTGTGTGCTCATGGTGTTCACCAACTGAAAAATAAGCCCATGCTAACAAAAAATGCTGAAAGCGATAAATCAATGGGCATTGATTAACCCACGCCAGTGATCGCATCGACTTGATTGAAATGTAAAAATCGCCCTGCGAAACCACAAGGCCGCAATTATTTGCGGCCTTGTTGCTTTACAAAGCCCAGCGCAGTGCGCCGGGGGCAAGCGGGATTTCGCTGGGTTTGGCCAGTACCGACTGGCCGTCGGCCTGCTTTACAACCCGGTGCAATTCAGAACATCATTGCAGTTTAAATTGCAGCTGGGGTTCGCTATAGCCTTGCAAAAATTCCAGCACATTTTTACGGCTTGGCGGCTGGGGTTGGGTTTTAACGTACTGATTAAAGAAAGCCAGTACCGATTCATTGGTGATACTGCGCATGGTGTTGCCGTCTATTGGGCCTAAGAAATCCACATTTGGCTTGAGATGGTTTAGCAGCACAGTGCTATCGGTAATATCGCCATGCAGGCTGCCTTTGATCTTGACGTAATATGCATCACTGCTGGCGGTGTCGTAGATCAGGTCGAAATCTTTGGTTACCCAGCTTTCGGTAGCCATTAACAAAATGGGTTTATTGAACTGATGCGTTGCAGTCAGGTAATAATCCTGGCCATCAATATTGGCGGCGGCGCGAATCGATGGATTGTCGATTTCGCTCAGATATTGCAAAGATTTGGTGCCGCCATACGATGTACCAAGCAAGCCGATCCGCGATAGATCCAGCCGGTTGGCAAATACGCTATTGGCGTTGGTATTGAGTTTTTCCAGCTCGGCCAGCACAAAGCGGGTGTCATCCTGCCAGATTTTCAGCTGTTTATGGTCGCCTTCGCATTTGGCAAAGGCCTCATAAATTTGCTGCTTCACATCGTCAGTCAATGGCTTATCTTTCAAGCTGGTCATTAGCGCATTGAGTTCATCAAGCGTAATCCCGCCAGCGAAATCGTTGGCACGTTTGTCCCAATCAATGCGGATTTCCTCGCCATTGGCCATGGTGACTAATGAATGCTGGTGAGTATGGCCAATGACCACTACCGCATAACCTTTCTTGGCCAGATCTTCATACAGAAACTGGCTCGATTCGAGGTTGGCACCATAGCCGGGCGAAAATACCAGGACGGGAAATGGCGATTCTTTGTCGGCCAAATCAGCATTGAGGCGGCTCTGGCTTAGAGTGTCTTTCAGCCAATCATCCCAAGGATTGCCAGTGATGGCTTTTTCACTGTGATACCAGTGGTTTAATACCGGCTGTGTGCTGCTCAGGCTGGCCGGGTACCAGATTTTGACCATCAGTTCGCGCTGGCGCGGTGTATCGGCCAGCGGATCGAGCCGATTGGTATCGGTAAAATTGAAAGTGCGCACACCGATTTTGTATTGTTCCTCGTCCTGCACTTTAACCGGCATCAGCGAGCTGCTGCTCTGGCCTTCGGCATTGATTGCCACTGCTTTGTAGGCATAGCTACCTTTGCTGCGACCGCGCACTGGTAACTCAATGGTCTGTGTTGCCGCTGGTGTCAGATTTTGGGTGGCTATCAAGACATCGTTCTCGTACCAGTCTACGCGGCTGGCATGGCCTGACTGCAGCTTCAGGGTGTAATCCCCATCAGGTGTCACAGCCAAGCGCTGCCAGGAACTCCAGTCTACTGCTTGAGGTGGCGTATTCTGACTCCACCATTTGGTACGGTATTGCTGTCCCTGATAGCTCACGACATTGCCAGCCACATAGGCAATATTCGGCTTCCATTCCGGTGCGTAGTTATCGTGGCTTAATACCGGCTGCAGTGGTAATGCCGCAAAAGCAGGCACACACGCTGCCAGTAAAATTCCGCCAAACAAAGGGGCGATGATTTTCATTGATAGTCTCCATCCAAAATGCGCCAAGGCGCTTATTATTTGAATCCAGCACCTTCTGGTGCCGGATTTACTGCAAGATTGGCAATATTGAATTCACCAATCTTTCCCACCGTGGCCATAGTTGTCACGGCGAAAATCGCTTATAGCCAAGATCAAGTATTCCGTTGGTATGGACTGTCAGCAGTCTGTATCGCAATCGCAGGGCCAGACATTCCTGACCTTATGCTGAAGCAAGGTGTGTGAAGCGTTCAACATCCTTGGTATCAGGGGGCAGTCGGAGATGGGGGCTATCCTCTGTACGCATCTTGATTTGGACGTTTGCAGACTGTGGCTTTGGTTTTGTCTGCATGCTATTTGCATTCTAACCATCGACCCTGCAAGATCGAATGTCCGAATCTGGCAGATTATTTGTTCAAATATGCGCTGGAAAAAATGAAGTAAAGATGGTGTGTCGGGCAGCGGGGGTGACATGCTTGGCGCTTGCTCATCGCCGGCTTGGTCGGCACGTAGCTGCGGACTAACTTCCCCGTATCGGCCTGCATGGCTTTGAATGGCGTACTTACCATTTATCCTAATCTTGCCGAGTTTTGAGGTGCCTGGCGCGAGGCTATTTGGTGGTGCTGATTTTGGGCTGCTAGCGCCTGATCAATTGCGGTGGCCAATCCCATCCCTATCCAATAGTGATGAGATTGGCCTGTTTCACGGGCCTTGAGTGTTGGCTCAGCTTGTTTTCTTCAAATGCATTTCTAGCAATCTGATCTGCTCGCCAATTACCTGCACTTTGTCCCAGATGTCATGATCCAGGCGGATTTTATGCTGCATGGCGCTGATGACCGGGATCAGGCTGTTTTCATAGGCGTGAGCCAGGCCTTGCAGGACAGAGACGATTTCCGGCTGGGGTTCAATCACAATCTGTGGCTGCATTTTGCTTAAGGTGTCATTGATCTGGCCCAGCCCCTGGCCGAGTGCTTTGTTTTGATCGTGCTGCCATTGTTTGAGCTTGAGCTGTAAATCGGTCTGGATTTCCTGTTGTTGCAATTTGGCCTGTAGCTCGGTTTGCACTTTCAGATGATTCAGCTCCTGCGATTGCAATAAAGCCTCGCTGTTTTGCCGCTTGGCCAATTGCTGGCTAATTTCGCTCAGTCCGCTGCTAATTCGCTCGTCGCTACCGAGGCGTGTACTGATTTCGCTCAAGGCGGTGACGATATGCGAGACCTGTTGCGCCAGTTTGGTTGCGCCATCGGCATCGCTGCCGCCCATGCGTTTGTGGTGCAGGAAATCACGTTTGATCTGCTCCCAGCGCGCCAGCTCTTCTGGCGTTAATGCGTCTTGCATGGCTTTGAGTTTGAGCAGGTTTTCTTCCGCGCCATGCGTCAGCGTTTGCGCCTCACCCAAATAGTGATCGCGGATTAAATTGGCTAATTCGGTCTCATTGAGCAATGCCGAGATTTTTACCGCCAGCTTGCTCATATTGCGATAACTGCCTTGCAGTTTGAATGGCGGCTCGACGCGATATGCGTCGGCCTGCGCGGCAGAAGCAATATAGGCCGCGTTCACTTTCATCAGCACATCGCGGGCCGCAAACAGTTTTTGCAGTACGGCGACAATCTCTCCGGCTTCTGCACTGCCGTAGCCGTGTTTGAAATCGGTCAGTTGGATTTGTTCACCAGCAGCCCAGCGCAAAAAGAGCTGTAAATCAGCCGGGTCACGGTTGGCCAGAGGCGCCAGTACCGGGTTGGCCGTTAGGCTGTTTTCAATGTACGACAAGGCAAACAAATGCTCTTTGCCTGATAGCACATCGCCCAGATTATAAATATCGGCCCGGTTGGCCAGCATGTCGGGGATGCGGAATGTATCACCCGATTCGGTGTAGGGATTGCCAGCCATCACCACGCAAAAACGCTTGCCGCGCAGATCATAGCTGCGTGGCTGGCCACGCCAGATGCCTTCGATGCGGCGTGTGCCATCGCACAGTGCGATAAAGCGCTGCAAGAACTCCGGATTGGTGTGCTGAATGTCGTCCAGATACAGCATGACATTATTGCCCATGGCCAGACCCAGATTCAGTTTCTCCAGCTCCTGACGCGCTGCGCTATTGCCTGCCTGCGCCGGATCGAGCGTTGTCACATCATGACCCAGCGCCGGGCAATTGACGCGGACAAAAATCAGCCCCAGCCGGTTGGCCACATATTCCATCAGAGTGGTTTTACCGTAGCCAGGCGGAGAAATCAGCAACAACAAACCCATCAGATCGCTGCGCCGAGCATCACCAGCCGTGCCGATCTGCTTGGCCAGATTGTCGCCAATCAGCGGCAGATAAACCTGATCGATTAACTGATTACGCACAAATCCTGCCAAAGGTTTGGCCTGATATTGTTCCAGCCGGATGCTCTTGCGCATTTCATCGATCAATTGCTGGCGGATGGCCTGCAGCTGGCGGAATGCTGGCTCGACGATCAGATCATGGTGCTGCAAGCGCAGGCTGAATTCGTTCAGATCCAGCGTCATCCGGCCAGCCTGAATGCGCGTATGTGTGCCCAGTAAACCGCTCACATGCTGCGCCAGCGCCACATTCAGCCGCTGACGCGGCATCTCGCACAAGAGCATGGCGGCTGCTTCGGGCACGCAGGCCAGCGATAATGTCTGAGCCTGCGCTTCGTCTGCAGGTGTGTGCAGCGCAAAGGCTTCGCACCATGCCTGCGCCAGGGCCCAGCGATCACGCAGCTGGCCATGCTGCAAGCCTTCGCGCAGAGTCGATAAGGCATTGCGCCGCTCCAGCTGTAGCAGCAGCTGCTCATGCAGATGGCTGGCATCTGCGCTGGTGCACCATGTGTTATGTCCGCTGGTCAGCTCGGCCAGCAGATAATCGAGCAAAGCCTGCTGGATGTTGGCTTCGACATCAATATCTTCTTTATCCAGAAATTCAAGCAGCTTGGCACGCAAGGCGGCGTGCAAATCCTGCAGGGCGCGGGTCTGGCCGAATTCCTGGGCGATTTTTCTGGCGTTTTCAGCACGGCTTAGCCACTGCGGACGTTCCACCTCCCAGATACCAAATTGCCAGAATAGGGCTGCCAGTGCCCGTGGCAAGGGCGCATGGCGCAGCAAACCAGCTTGCAGATCCATCGGTAGCAAGGCCGCCAGAATCTGGGCCGCGTCGACATCATGTACGCCTTTCTGGTAAGCATCCTGATAGCGCACGGATGCAAACTCGCGCACCAGCGGCAATAGTCCGGCTTCTGACAAGCGCGCTTCTTCCAGGCTGGCCGCCGAGAGTTCACCGGCATGCATGGCCATCAGCATCCGCCAGGCCAGATATTCAGCGCGATAAACATCGCCACTTTCCGACGGCAAGGTCAGCGACCAATACTGGCGTAATGGCGTCAGGCGTTCATCGTGGACCGGATCATAGAAATCGGTGCCGGTCAGGTGGATGCACAAAGCGTCTTCACGCATCAGCAAGGTGAGGTCAACGGCCTGTGTGGTCACGCTAAAGGTATGCCGACCCAGACGTATACCGTCAGAGCCGAATAAATCCGAGCGGTCCCGCTGCATACCTACTGCATTATCCCGCAAGGATTTGAGCTTGGCCTCCACGGTGTCGGCCTCGACGGTGGCGTTGAGCTGGCGCAGCTCATCAATCAGGCCGCGCAGCTTGACCACCATGGCATCGGCGGCAAAATAGCTGTGCACGGCCTCAGGACTTTCAAAACGCTGCAAGCGTTTTTCAATACCGCTGATAATGCGCGCCGCAGCCGAGTTCAGCGATTGCGCCCGCTGTTGCCGTGCGGCAAGCAGGGTTTGTTTTTTGGCTGAAAAAGCTTCAAACACGGCCTCGCGCTTGGCGAGGATATCGTCCAGAAAAGTTGCTTGCTCGCCAAAGCGGCTCTCCAGCCCTTCGAGCTGGGTCAGCAATTGAGTTAGCGAATCTTCGCATTGCTCTGGCGTTGTGAGCAGATCGAGGGTATTGGCGACCGATTGGCCAAACAATTTGAATTGGGCACCAAATTCGGCACTGGCCTCGCGCACGGCCAGCTGATCGCGCTGCTGGCGAACGCTGGCGCGCACCTGATTTAACCGGGCGTACACTTCGCCCACATCGTCCAGAATTCGCGTGCGAACAGTTGGATCGCCACTTTCCAGACCGGCCAGCAACTCGGTCAGCAGATCAAGCCCGCTGGCGGTTTCATCCAGCGCTTTGAGTTGCGGCACCAGCGCAATCACAGTGCTGATTTCGGGCAGGCTGGCCGCTATTTTGTCCAGCTCCTGATGGTAGAGCGCCAGTGATTTGGGGTCAGCCAGAAAGCGCACGGTTTCATCTGACAATCGCTGCTGTTGCTGGGCCAGCCCGGCATCGAGCTGATCGAGCGCCGTGGTATCGATATAGCGCTGCTCGCGCAGTGCCAGCAATTCGCCGCGTAGCAGGCGCAAATGCGCCAGCGTTTCCACAAACTGCTGCGGCGTGCGCCAGATGGTGGCGGCGATGCTGGTCAGGCATTGCTTTTGCTTGGCGCTGGCGTCTTCCAGCGCCTTGCTGGCGCTATGGCGGATGCTCTGGACCTTATCAAATTCGTCCAGCGTTAAACGCGCGGTGGCCACAATGGCTTTGAGTTCCTGCGCCATATCGCCCGCTTCAGGTGCGTCCAGCCAGAAATAGCCATCCATCAAATGCGTCACACTGCGAATCAGTGTTTCGTAATGCACCCGGGTGGCTTTCAGCTCGGCCGTACCCCGGGCAATGGCAAACACTTCGGCAATGCCGCGTACCAGCTCGGCGTTGCCAATCCGGCCAAAAAATCCGGCGGGTGGTGTTGCTGAAGCGTGGTCTTCACTGCAAAAAGGCGTATTCCACAGCTGCATAGGGTGCAGCCGCGTGGCTTCTTCGCTTTCGCTGGTGAACAGCAAAATCTGCCCGTCATCAAAGCGCGCATAGCCATTGCTCAGCAAAGGGCTGGAAAGTGTTTTGTCGATCAGATTGTAGGCCAGTAGCGCCAGACGGCCGGCGATCGGCTCGTAAAACACATACAGCACATCCTCGCCATTGGGCGATCTGATCATGCGTTTGAATTTCATCCCGGCGACGTTTTCGCTAAACGTCTTGTACTCGCCGCTTTGCAAATAGCAGCCGCCGGGGAAAATAATCCCGTGATCTTCCGGCAATTGCACGCAAGACTCGCCAATACCATCAATCCTGAGCACTTGCTGCGTGCGCGAATTGAACACCAGATAGCGATACACCGTTTCGCGATACGGCAGGATTTTCAGCAAAATCAGGCTGCCCAGCTGGGCGTAGCTGACCTCGGCATCGGTCAGTGACTGATTGGCATCGTCTACCGGCTCGCTGTAGATACCGCGCCCGGTATCGGTATTGTTTTCCACCTTGACGGTTAAATCGCCACCTATCGTTTCTACAAATAGCGTATCCAGAATATTGACATGCGGGTGCTTGCCATTGATGTGTTCGGCGCGGGTGGTGGCGACCCAGTCAAAATCATGCGCCGGTGGCAGGACAATATCGCGCTCACCACGGTTATCAATGTAATGCACGCTGCCGTCACGATTCATCTGCCAGCGAAACACGCGGACATCGGTGGGGCGCAAGCCGATCTGGAATGCCACCAGCAGCTTTTCTCCGGTCACGCGCAGCTGGCGCAGACTGGCGTTTTTGTAATAGGCATACAGCTCGCGAAAATCGGCGACAAAACGCGCTTCATCCAGAAACGATCCCGCCACGGCGACGGGCTGCAAATCCAAAGTATCGCCTTCACCGCTTAGGCGATACAGGCTGAATACATCGTCAATCCGTGTTTCCTTGCGCAGCCCCAGATGAACGTTGTAAGCAAATAGCAGCAAATCCCCGACGCGAACCAGATCACGCGCCTGGCAGGCATTTTCGGTGCGCGCGCGCGTGCGACCCAGCAGGCGCAGTTCAGCGCGACCAAACGCCGCCAGACGCGATTCATTGAGCACACCTGCTTTGGCCAGCAAAGTCTGCCCCTGGCTGGCCAAACGCTGGCACAGCAATTCATAGCCGCCATTGTTGCTCATATCCTGGTCGGCGCTCATATTTTGCTCGGTGGGTGTGCTCATAGGGGTATCAACTAGTTTGTTTGGGGTATTGCTCTACAGCCAAGGTGTAGATTCGCTTGTAGAGTAATACCCTTGAGATTATAAATGTCAGCTTTTAGCCCCAGCTTTTCCCTTGCTGGATCGCCTGGATTTGAAAGCCTTGCCATGCTTCGTTCAAGATCTCCAGCAGGCGCTGTTGCTGGGCAGGGTTGAGTCGAATGCTATGCTCAAATTCTATTTGCTGGCTGTATTCTTCTTGCTGCATTTCCTGGTATTTTTCCGCCAGACCAGCCGCCTGCATAAATAAATTGTTCACATAAATGCTAATTCGCTCACCGCTGTGTGTCGTGTAACTACTATTTGTAGTTAAGTGATAAAAAAAGCTGCCTAATTTTCGGTTATGGCTGTGGCACTGACTCTCCCAGAGATGATTTCTTAAATACAGGCGAACAAACTCTCGAATTGCTTCCTCATTCAGCGGCAAGCCTTGCTGGTACACTTCATCCGATAAAATCAGTAATTTCTGATCAAATAACCACTTCACTATCAGCCAGGGTGACTGCCAAAATGGCTTGGTCGCATTGCCAGGCTGAAATTTATAATGACTTAGCCACTCACAGTCTTGCGGGATACGCAATTCCATTTCTCTGATGCAGTCTCTACCTGCATCAAACCAGATGACCAACTCTTGCTGGGGGCTCAGTTTTTTTACCCCGAATTCGGCAAAATCATTCATGCCAAAATACGCCATAAATTCGGCGCAACTACTATCCGGATGCAAATAGCCATCCCAGAAACCTGCTGGATGGAGGTAGGGCGGCTTTTTCGGTTTACCCCGGGCAAATAGACCAATTGACGCCAGATAACATTCAAATGTGTAGTCGTTCTGTTTCGGGCTAACTGGCGGATAAAAATCATCATGCGTGATATCAAATTTAAACCAGTAAGATAGTTTGTTTTGAGGATCAGCCAACCCTTTGACATCCTGATTTGCATTGACGGTTTTTGGTGGATTTTTCATTTGCCGCGCAGAAAAAAACGCCAGCAAGACTGGGTCGGTACTTTTTCTCCCCAGCAGGTAGATCAGCTCTGAAAGATGTGCGATGGGTGTGATTTCTGCAACGGTTTCGGATGACCTACTTTCTTGCGTGGAATTCATTGTATTTTCCTGTGTCGCATTGCTCTGGGGCTGCGCGGCATTTTTGCTACCGAAGAAGGTGAATATTTTAGTAAACATCTGTTTGCCCTATCCGGCGCCAATGATCCGATCTATTTAGGTATTGCTCTGCAAGTCAATATTTCTATTTATTCTGGAGCAATACCCCTGTTTGTGTGGGCTAGCCTTTGTTCTGCCCCAAGGTTTGCAGCAGATTGCGCAGTGCGGCTTTGGCTTCGGGTGTGCCTTCGCTGCCGATTTTGTGCAGCAATGCGGCGGCGGACAGGCTTTGTAGCTCGTCGGCGGATTGCCCCAGGCTGCCCAGCAGGCCTTTGGCGTCGGTAATCAGATCGCGCTCGCCAGCCAGATGATCTTTCAGCGCCAGCTGCAAGGTGTCGCTTTTGCCTATCGTGCCGTCGATGGCTTTGCCGATGGCCAGCGAATTGACAAATTTGCCAAAGTAATCGCCTTCGCCGCCCACAATATCAATCTTGGCTTTCGACAGTGCCTGACCCAGTACGTCGGCTTGTTCGCTGGCGATATTCACATTGGCTTCAATGCTGCGCATGGTTTCAATGTGGGCGTAGTCGAGGCGCATCCGGAATTCTTCGTGGGCGCGCGTTTCATCGCTCATGGCCTGCATGGCGGCAAATTTATCGTTCAAGCCTTGTGATTCGGCGGCAAAACGCGCCTGAATCACGCTGGCCTCGGCTTCGCCACGTTTGGCCAGTGCGTGCGCGGTGGCATCGCCCTGACGGATCACCGCGTCGGCGTCGGCGGCTTTGACTTGGACGTCAGCCAGACCGAGTTTTTCTTTGCCGATGGCTTCGGCTTCCAGCTTCAGGCGCAGGGATTCGGCCTCTGCGCTGCCCAGCTTGGCAATCGCATCGGCATCGGCGATTTTCACGCGGGCATGCGCCAGACCGTCTTTCTCTTTGGCATCGGCCTGCACCAGCATTACGCGGGCAGCGGCCAGGCCTTCGGCGGCGTTCATGGCTTCGACGCCTTCGGCTTCGCGTTTTTTCGCTTCCGCATCTTTTTCAGCCACTTTGAGCATGGCATCGGCCAGCGTCAGCTCCTGCACGGCTTTGTGTTTGGCGCTGCGCTCGTCGGCTTCGGCGGCTTTGACTTGCAGCACCAGTTTTTCTTCGGCCTGCGCCTGGGCGCCAATCACAATCGCCTGACGAGTACGATCGGCCTCGGCCACCGTGCGCAATTCTTTAATTGCTTCTTCTTGCTCGGCCACCGTGCGATCGACCACAATCCGCTCGCGAACCACGTCGGCAATGGCTTTTTTCTCGATTTCAACGGCTTTTTCTTTCTCGATTTCCTGCAGCGCCACTTCGCGCTCACGATCAACGATTTCCAGCTGCCGCGCGCGGGTGACTTTTTCTTCCTCAATCGCCACAGCGCGTTTGCGATTGTTCTCCGCCACTTCTTTTTCGCGCTGCATGTTTTCCTGCTGCACGGCAATTTGCTGCTCGGCCTGAATCCGGGCCAGCTCGGCTTTGGCGTGCTCTTCGGAGGTCACGCGATCCGATTCGGCTTTTTCGCGTGCCTGCACCGAGGTGATCTCGCGCAATTGGCGCGCTTCGGCTTCGGCTTGCTGGCGCTGCAATTCAAGTATGGTTTCGGTGGTTTCAACGTCTTTTTTCTTGATCTGCATTTGCTCATTGCGTTGCAGCTCATTGGTGGTGACGTGCTGGATGGCGGTTAATTCGGTGATTTTGCGAATACCCTGTGCGTCCAGAATATTGTTCGGGTCAAGGCGATCGAGCGGCGTTTGCTCCAGATAGTCAATGGCCGCGTCTTCCAGCACATAGCCTGAGAGGTTGTCGCCAATCTGGCGAATAATTTCATCGCGAAATTTATCGCGCGCCAGATACAGATCTTCAAAATTCATGCTTTTGCCGACGGTTTTCAGCGCCTCGGCAAATTTGGCGGCAAACAGCTCTTCTAAAATTTCGGGGCTGGATGCGCGCTCGCAGCCCACCGTTTGCGCTACGCGCAGGACGTCTTCGGCTGTTTTGTTCACATGCACAAAGAAGGTGACTTCGATGTCGGCGCGGATATTGTCATTGCAGATCAGGCCAGCATTGCCTGAGCGTTTGATCACGATGGTTTTCAGCGAAATATCCATCATTTCTTTTTTATGGATGATCGGGTACACCATGCGGCCAGTGAAGATCACTTCGGGCTCGCTGCGCAACGTATTCACAATCATGGCCTTGCCTTGCTCGACCTTGTTGTAAAACTTCACGAACAATAAAAAGGCACACAGAATGAAAAAGCCAAAAATCGCTATTGAGAATAAAACGGGAGTCATCGTCGTTTCCTGAGTGAGCTACTTGAATAATCCAGGTATATCCACCTGGCCATTGATTAATAATGCGTACAGCCAGATACCCCTAGCCATCTTCCAGTGCCGCAACAGCATAGACATCCAGCGCAGGGTCGTAGTCCAGAATGACTGCAGCGCTGCCTTTGACCAGCGTATTGGGGCTGGCGGCGCAAACCCGGATATTGAGCGGGGCACCATTGGCGGCCACTTCGGCGCGGCCAAAATATTCGTCCACGCTCATTGTGCTGATTTTGCAGGCACGCCCCACCAGCGCCAGCTTGCTGGTCGCGGTGTGTGTGACAAACAGGCCGCGCAATGGCCGCAGCACCAGTGCGGTACACGGGATTGCCAGCGCGCTACACACCAGAAACAGACCCGCGCCCAGCAGGTAATGCAGCAGATTGGGTAGCCACAGAAAATACTGCTGCACCAGCGCCGAAAACAGCCAGCCGCTGAGCGCATAAATGCTCAGTACCAGCGAGAAGGGCACGCCGCCCAGCCCCAGCGCCATCAGTTTGGCCGCCCAATCGCCGCCGTCTCCGTGCCCTGGCATATCCAGCTCGGTGTATTGGCCCACGTGCCAGTCGTCGACCATCCCTAGCAAAGACGCCAGCCAGTACACCAGAACCACGCCCAGAATGACCGTCCAGATCGCGGTGGGAAAGGTGCTGATGGTTGCGATGAATTGATCCATGCCTGCTCCTGTACCGCTTATGGTTGAGAATCTGCGGGTGTTGACTCGAATTGCCGGGCAAAGCCGATCAGCACCTGCAGTGCGCGTTCCTTGATTTCCAGCCGATTTTCAGCGGGCAAACCAAAGCGCTGCGCCAGCGTTGCGTAATCAACGTCCGACAACGTGACGGTCAGGCGAGGGCGCTTGGGTTTGTGCGAGGTGGGCAGATCAAGCAAGAGGCGGATCTGGTCCGACGTGCTGATATGCGCGTCAAATGCGGCACGCCGTACCGCATTGAGCACTTTTTCCTCGACATCAAAGGCCACTTGCACCGCCTTGATGGCCGAATCAGAGCTTTGCCAGCGCTCGGGAACCGAAAGCCGGCTCATATTGTTGCTTGCCCATCATCAGCCGCTGGCGGCTGAGCCGTTGTGGGGGCTGCGGGCTGGCTGGCTTTGCGCTGCGCTTGCAGGCGAGCTAGCACGTTGTTTTGCTGATTGGCCTGCTCGCCAATCCCCGCTGCGGCGAGTTTTTTCTCCAGCGCTTTGCTGCCTAGCTCGGCATCCAGCTCCTCGGCCGCTTTCATGCGGTCGGCCATTTCGGTGTGCCGCTGTTTGATCCGCTCCAGCGATTCGCGCGCATTGCCCAGCTTGGAGGCGCCGCTGCCCATGCTTTGTGAAATCGATTCGGTTGCGCGGTAAACGCTTTCGGTGGTTTTGGCCACGGCCAGCTCGCGTTCATGCTCGCGGATTCGTGCGCCAGCTTGCTGGATCAGCTCTTTCAGATTGGTAATGTGCTGGGCAAATTCGCTGGCGGCTTTTTCCTGCAAAGCGCGCTCGCTTTCCAGCTCGGCAATTTTGCCGGCCACTTCGATGGCCAGCAGCTCCTGATCTTTATCCAGCGCGGCCAGTGCGTGCTCTTCAAAGCGGCTGACTTCTTTATTAAGCCGCTCCACTTCACGCAGGGCGGCTTTTTCCTGCGCCATCACCAGTGTTAAATCCTGCTTGGCTTTGGCCAGCGCAGCTTTCGATTCGTAGATTTCCTGTTCGTAAATACGGGTGGCGTTGTTATCGACGACGCTTTCACCAATTTCCCGTGCGCTGCCGCGCAATGCGGTGAGAATTTTGCTAAATACCGACATAATTCATTCTCCTTCTCAAACCAGGTAATCGGCCATGGCCACCAGGGCATCGACCGCGTTGTCGCTCAGCGCGAGCAAATCCTGCGTTAAATCGTCCACGCCAGCGTCGCAAGCCAGCGCACCGTGCAAGACGTATTTGTCACCGATCCGGCCAAATGAAGACAGCGGGATGGCGACATTCAAATCGAGCATGGCCTCGAGCAAGGCAGTGCGTCGCGCGGCGGCAATATCGGCTTCGGTCCACAGATAGCAGATACACAGCAGCTGCGATTGCGCCTGGGTTACAAACATCGGTAATTCTTCCCGCCCGGTAACGGTCAGCTTAAAGACAGGCACATCACCCGTGATTCGCTCGACTTCAACCGCACCCAGCGTGGCTTCCAGCCCGGCGGCCACCGCTTTAATTCGCTGATCCAATTCGGTTTCCATTGCGATTGCTCCTTCTAGTGTTAGCGTTATCATGAATGATGGACATAAAATGTCGAGTCATATTATGTCAAAATCCGATGGGCGGTATAGAGAATATGACGATACTGCGTGTTTTTTTGCAAAAATTGACGAAATTATAGTGAAAGATTGTGCGAGGCTGCTTTCAGCGTGTGGTGGCGCTGATCTTGCGTGGCTTTCAGTGAGCAAGAGCGCGCCTGGCAGTGTCAGCGCTTTGGATTTGCGGCCAAGGCTGGCATGATGGCGTCTCGCCAATTTCTGCTAGAGACCGAGAGCCGCAATGAAGCAAACTGCCTATTCAACCGTACAGGCCACTTTTGGCCGTATTTACCGTTTTGAACATTTGCTGGCGCTGGCAGGCTGGGATCAGGCGGCGATGATGCCCGATGGCGGTAATGACGCGCGCGGGGCGGCGATGGCCGAGTTGGGCGTGTTGATCCATCAAATGCTGACTGATCCGGCCTTGGCGACAGCGATTGCTGCAGCAAAGCAAGAAGATTTAACTGCCGACGAGCAAGCCAGCTTGCGCGAAATCATCCGCCAATGGGAGCAGGCCAATTTGCTGCCCGCCAGTTTGGTCGAAGCCAAAACCTTGGCTGGTTCGCGCTGCTCGCACGAATGGCGCACGCAGCGCGCGAATAATGATTGGGACGGCTTTCTGGCCAATTTCCGCGAAGTGGTGCGGCTGGCGCGCGAAGAGGCACAGCTCTTAAGCCAGCACAGTGGTTTATCGCCGTATGAATCATTAATGAATAAATACGAGCCGGGCATGACGTGCGCCGAGCTGGATCGCATTTTTGGCGATGTAAAACAATGGCTACCCGATTTGATCCAGCAGGCGATGCGCAAGCAAGCCGCGGAAAGTGTCGTTGCCGCACAAGGCCCGTTTGCAATTTCGGCGCAGCGCGAGTTGGGCCTTGCGGTGATGGACAAACTGGGTTTTGATTTTAACGCGGGTCGCCTCGATGTCTCGCATCATCCATTTTGCGGCGGAGTGCCGGAAGATGTGCGGATCACCACGCGCTACACCGAGGACGATTTCACGCAAAGCATGATGGGCATCGTGCATGAAACTGGCCACGCGCGTTACGAGCAAAATCTGCCGCGTGAAACCGTGCATTTACCGGTGGGGCGGGCGCGCTCGATGGCGATCCATGAAAGTCAGAGCCTGTCGTTTGAAATGCAATTGGGCCGTAGCCCGGCGTTTTTGGCGCTGATCCAGCCTTTGGTGAGCCAACACTTGGGTGAACAAGCCGCGTTTAGCGTCGAGAATCTGGCCAGAATTTATACCCGCGTGAAACCTGACTATATCCGCGTCGATGCCGACGAGCTGACCTATCCAGCGCATGTCATTTTGCGCTATGAAATCGAGCGCGCGCTGATTGATGGCGAGATAGAGCCGGACGATATTCCGGCGCTGTGGGAACAAAAAATGCAGGCCTATCTGGGCGTGGATACCCGGGGTAATTTCAAAAATGGCTGCCTGCAGGATATTCACTGGACCGACGGCAGCTTTGGCTATTTTCCGACCTATACGCTGGGCGCAATGTATGCTGCGCAATATTTTGCAACGATCCGTCAGTTGCATCCCGATCTGGATCAGCGCATCGCGGCCGGTGATCTGGCGCCGATTTTTGATTGGCTCAAAGCCCATATCTGGACGCAAGCTAGCCGCTGGGAAACCGCTGAGCTGATAGCGCGCGCTACGGGCGAGCCGCTCAATCCCGCTCATTTCCGCGCGCATCTGGAAGCTCGCTATCTGGGATAATTGAACTGCTATTGGGTATATGGCTCTAGGGTTAGCTGGTATTGCTCTGCAGCCATATACCCATTGATACGCTGGCTGCGGGTGATCACAGGTATACTGCGCGGCTGATTTGATGATTTGAACTGAAGATACTGATGCGCCACTATCCACCGAGTAAAGAGCAAAGCGCCTTGTTTCCCCCGTTTGCGGGGCTGGATTTATCGGCCATTGTGGTGCCGCAAACCGCCGCCGAGCTGGCCGCAGCCTGTGATGATTTGCTCGCGCAAACTTTTGTTGGATTTGATACCGAATCCAAGCCGGTGTTTCGCGTGGGTGAAGTGCCCAGCGGCCCGCATGTGGTGCAATTGGCCACTTTGCAGTGCGGCTATATTTTCCAGCTGAGCAACGCAGAGGCACGCGCAGCGGTGGGCGAATTACTCGCCAATGCCGCTTTGATCAAAGTCGGCTTTGGCCTGCAATCGGATCGCGCCGATATTCGCCGCAATCTGGGCGTTGAGCTCGCTGGCGTCTTTGATCTGGACGTGGTGTTTCGCCGCCACGGCTACAGCGCCACGCTGGGCGCAAAAAGCGCGGTTGCGCTGATTTTGCGTCAGCGTTTCAGTAAATCCAAGCGCGTGAGCACATCCAACTGGGCCAGCGCCAGATTGCAGGAAAATCAACTGCTGTACGCCGCCAACGACGCGTATGCGGCGATCAAAGTCTTTACTGCGCTCAAGCTGAACCCCGCGGAGCTGCGCCAGTATGGTGTGGTGACAGCACCAAAATAAGCTCCAGTTTTTCCAACTTTCCCAGCCCGGCGGACCGAGTTAGCGTGCCGCCGCGTTATCCGCGATCTGCATCAAGCCCGGCGTCGGGGCCGATGCTAGAATAGGCGTTTTCCGTTTGGATTGCGCCATGTCCAGCACCTCATCCTCTGCCTATTACCGCACGGTTCTGCATGACCTTTTGCTCTGGCTGCCGCTGGCTGCGCTCGTCGGCGTGCTGGGCGGCAGCGCGGCGGCTGTGTTTCTGTGGGCGCTGGCCTGGGTGACCGATACCCGCGTCGCGCATCCGCAACTGATCTGGGGTTTGCCTGCCGCCGGCTTTGTGGTGGGCTGGCTGTATCTCAAGCTGGGGCAGAAAGTGGAGGCGGGGAATAATTTGCTGATCGACGAAATTCATGATCCGAAAGCGATTATTCCGCTACGGATGGCGCCGCTGGTGCTGCTGGGTACGCTGGTGTCGCATCTATTTGGCGCTTCGGTTGGGCGTGAAGGTACGGCCGTACAGATGAGTGGGGCGCTGGCAGACCAGCTGAGCCGCCTGACGCGCGGCCAGCCCGATGGTCGCCGCGTGCTGCTGATGGCCGGGATTAGCACCGGCTTTGCCGGGGTGTTTGGCACGCCACTGGCGGGGGCGGTATTTGGTGTTGAAGTGCTGGCGCTGGGGCTGATGCGCAATAACGCCTTGCTGCCTTGTCTGGTGGCTGCGTTTGTCGCCAATGCCACGGTGCAGCTGATCGGGCACGCGCTGGGCGTGAGCCATACCCATTACAGCGTGGGGGCGGTGCCTGAATTTACACTGTGGCTGGGGCTGATGGTGCTGATTGCTGGGGCGGCATTTGGCGGTGCGGGTAAGCTATTTGCCGATGGCGCACACTGGATGGGTAATTGCTTCAAGCTTATTAAATACGCGCCATTCAGGTCATTACTGGGTGGGAGTATCTTTGCGCTGCTGATAACGGGCATTCACTGGCTGGGCTGGGATGGCGGCCGCTATCTGGGGCTGGGTATTCCGGTGATGGTTGAGGCTTTTGCGCAGCCGCTAAGCTGGCTGGATGCGCCGCTGAAATTATTCTTCACCATATTTTCTTTGGGGGCCGGATTCAAAGGTGGTGAAGTCACGCCGCTATTTTATATCGGCGCAACGCTGGGTAATGTGCTGGCACCGCTGCTGGATTTGCCGTTCGGCTTGCTGGCCGGTTTGGGTTTTGTTGCCGTTTTTGCCGGGGCGACTAATACGCCACTGGCGTGTACCCTGATGGCCGTCGAGCTATTTGGCGCGCCCATTGCCCCATACGCCCTGCTGGCGTGCGCCATGGCGCACCTGTGCTCGGGCCATAGCGGCATTTATAAAGCACAGCGCATGGGCTCAGGCAAAGGCCGGCCACTTCCCCGCGAGCACGCAAAAACCCGGCTGGGTGAGTGGGGCTCGCAATCCATGAAGGGAAAATAGCCGCTGCAGCGGGTGCATAATCACCAGCGCTGCAGCTGTGGCAGGTGCAGACAGCCTGTTTAGAATACCCCCAGCCCGCGCAGCATGATCACCCCGATTAGCACGGGCGTGATATAGCGCACCAGAATAAACACTGCCTTGATCACAAAGCCATTGTTCAGTGTACCGTCATTGCTCAGCTGTTTTTTCAGCTGCGGCAGGCCGTACACCCAGCCGACGAACAGGCAGATCAAAATCCCGCCCAGCGGCATCAGAATATTCGAGCTGATGTAATCAAACAGATCAAACGCATTCAGGCCAAAGAGCTTCATATCGGCAGTCAGTGATGACGATAGCGACGCCGGTACGCCGAACAGGCCAATCACCCCCACCGAAATCGCGGTGGCTTTTTTGCGGCTAAAGCCAAAACGCTCGCTCATCATCGCGACCGGCACTTCCAGAATCGACAGTATCGCCCCGGTGGCGGCAATGGCCGCCAGCACAAAGAACAGCGCCATAAATACAGTGCCAAACGGCATGCTGGCAAACACCGCCGGAATGGTCATAAACACCAGCGATGGGCCAGCTGATGGCTCAAAACCGAAAGCAAACACCGCCGGGAAAATCGCCAGGCCAGCCAGCAGCGATACCGACAAATCGGCCAGCATTACGCGCGTGGCGGTGGCGGGGATGTTTTGCTCCTGACGGAAATAGCTGCCATAGGTCAGCATCGTGCCCATACCGATCGACAATTTGAAAAACGCTAGCCCGACTGCGGTCAGCACCACGGGCGCGGTGATTTTGCTAAAGTCCGGCGCAAACAGAAACTTCACGCCTTCCATCGCACCGGGCAGCGTCAGGCTACGGATACAGAGCAAAACCAGCAGCAAAAACAGCAGCGGCATGAGTTTCTTTGCCACCGCTTCAATGCCTTTGGACACGCCCATCATAATGATCGCGCCAGTCCAGGCCAGCACTACCCATTGCCAGAACAGCGCCTGAGTCGGGTTGGACACCATCTCGCCAAACGCCGCCTTGGCCGTGGCCGGATCGGTGCTGTGAATCGCGCCGGTAATCGATTTGAAAATATAGGCAAACACCCAGCCGGCCACGCCGGTATAAAAAGCCAGAATCAGCACCGCCGACACCAGCCCCATATAGCCGATCACCGTCCAGAATTTCTGGCTTTTGGGCGCCAGCTGCTCGAAAGCTGTTACCGCGTTGGCACGCGAAGCGCGACCCAGCATGATCTCGGCAATCATCACCGGCAGCGCCACCAGCAAGGTCGCCAGCAAATACACCACCAGAAAGCTGGCCCCGCCATTGGTGCCCGTCAGGTAGGGAAACTTCCAGATATTGCCCAGCCCAACAGCCGAGCCCAAGGTGGCGACAAGTACGCCAAAAGTCGAAGTGAATCCATCACGGTTTTGGCTCATGGCCTGCCCCTTTATTTTTGCGGTACATCATCTTCGATTTATGCCTGTAAGCTGTCCATCCGGGAAAACCCGTTTTGCATAGCGGCAGAGTGCTGATTTGCGGCAAATTTGATTTTACTCAGCTATTTTTCCTGACAGTACAATAGCTAACCTTTTGAGTTGCCTCCGAACATAATGACCATCAGCGATATGCCCAATCAAACTCCTTCCGCTCCAGATATCGACGAGGCGCGGCACACCTTGTTGCTGCAAGTCAAAAATCTGCCCGATCTGCCCGGCGTGTACCGCTATATTGGCGCGGACGGTACGGTGCTTTACGTCGGTAAGGCCATCAGCCTGAAAAAGCGCGTTGGCTCGTATTTCAATAAAAACGATCACAGCCCGCGTATACGCCTGATGCTGGCGCAGGTGGCGAGCCTGGAAACCACCGTGGTGCGCTCGGAAGCTGAAGCGCTGGTGCTGGAAAATAATCTGATCAAGGCCTTGTCGCCGCGCTACAACATTCTGTTTCGCGATGACAAAAGCTACCCGTATCTGGTGCTCACCGGCCATGCCTCGCCGCGCTTGGCCTACTATCGCGGCGCGCTCGATAAGCGCCACACTTATTTCGGCCCGTTTCCGAATGGCTATGTCGTAAAAGAAAGTATTCAGTTACTGCAAAAAGTATTTCAGCTGCGGACTTGCGAAGACTCGGTGTTTAGCAATCGCTCGCGCGCCTGTTTGCTGCATCAGATCAAGCGCTGCTCGGCGCCGTGCGTGAACGCCATTTCGCCCGAGGATTACCGCGCCGACGTCAATAATGCGATGCTGTTTTTATCCGGCAAAGAAAACGAAGTGCTGCAACAGCTCGAAACGCGGATGCAAACGCTATCGGCCAATTGGGAGTTTGAAGCCGCCGCCGCGGTGCGCGATCAGATACAGGCTTTGGCCAAGGTGCAAGAGAAACAATTTGTATCCAGCAATAGCAGCGATGGCGACGCCGACATCTTGGCCTGTGTGGAAGAGGGCGGTGTGTTGTGTGTGAATCTGGCGATGGTGCGCGGCGGGCGGCATGTGGGCGACAAAAATCTATTCCCCAGCCACGCCGACGATTACAGCACGGCTGAAGCGCTCAGCGCCTTTATCGCGCAGCATTATCTGGAGCGCACCGTCCCGCCGCTGATTTTCTGCAGCCCAGAGCCGGAGGGCGTCAGTATTCTGGCCGCTTCGCTATCGGAACAGACTGGCCGCCGCGTGATTATCAATAGCAATCCGAATGGCGAGCGACGTATCTGGCTGGAGATGGCGGCCAAGAACGCGCAGCTGGCAATACTGCAGCGCAAAACGCAGCAAGCTTCGCAAGCAGGGCGGCTGGCTGCCTTGGTTGAAGCGCTGGGTTTGCCTGATGAAACGCAGCGGATTGAATGCTTCGACATCTCGCACACCATGGGCGAGCTCACTGTCGCTTCGTGCGTTGTGTACGACAACCAAGACATGCAGCCCAAGCAATATCGCCGCTTTAATATCGCGACGACAACATCGCTAGGCGAGGGTTTGAAAAAAGGCGGTGATGCTGGCTTTGAGCCTATCACTCCCGGTGACGATTACGCCGCCATGCGCCAAGTGCTAACGCGCCGTTATGAAAAACTCGCCGCAGGGGAAGGCAGCGCAGATAGCAGAATCCCCGATGTCATCCTGATCGACGGTGGCAAGGGGCAACTGGGCGTGGCGCTGGAAGTAATGGAGGAGATTGGCCTCAATGAGCCGTGGATTATCGGCGTTGCGAAGGGTGAGACTAGAAAGGCGGGTTTGGAGCAACTGATCATCCCGCGCCTTGGTAAAACCATCCAGCTCAAACGTGACCACATCGGCCTGCACCTCATTCAACAAATTCGTGACGAGTCACATCGATTCGCCATCACCGGCCACCGCGCCCGCCGCGCAAAGGCGCGCGTCGCCAGCACACTGGAAGACATCGAAGGCATCGGCCCCAAACGCCGCCAAAAACTACTCGCCCGTTTTGGCGGGCTGCAAGGCGTAAAGGCGGCCAGCGTGGATGATTTGGCGGCGGTGGAGGGGATTAATCAGGCGCTGGCGGAGAAGATTTATTCGGCGTTAAGGGGGTGAGGGTGCATTGAGGTTTACTCGGATAAAAATAAAAACCCGCTAGTGCGGGTTTTTATTTTGGCGGGTTTCGACCCAAAGCGGAATCTCAGCTACAGGGAGGTAGTTGTCCAGTCCCGGACGATTGCTGATACGTTTTTTGAATAATTCTGGATGCGTTTTTTGCCATTCTTTCATGGACTGGATCGGCGTGCGATGTCCCAGCGCCAGTTGTGGCAAATGTTGATTGTAGAGCAACACGTAGCGTGCCAGCGTTTCGGCCAAATCGGCGCCTGAGACAAAACGATGAGTGGCCAATACATCGCTAATGCGTCCATTGAAACGCTCGACCATCCCGTTGGTTTGTGGGCTGCGCGGCTTGGTCAGACGGTGTTCAATGCCCAGCGCTGCACACAACTGGTCAAATTCGTGC
>NZ_VIRW01000003.1 GCF_009760905.1 Chitinibacter sp. GC72
AAAACGGGCAATGCCATGATCAGCGAACACCTGCTTGACGATGTCCAGCGTGCTGAGCTTCTGGAATACCTTCCAGTCGGCACTGCGGGTGAGAAACCACAGCCAGGGGCGCAGCTCGGCCTCATAGCGGTAATACTGGCCTTCCTCGCCAGAGAGCACCATGCTGGCGACGTACTGGTGGACATGGCGCACCCCGCCCTTGGGCAGATCGATCTCGATGGTGACCGGATGGCCCACCAGCTGATCCAGCGGCAGATTGGCACTGGGGGAGAGCGCCACGAGCTGGTAATGGCTGATATTGCTAAGCAGCTCGGTGCCCGCCAGATTACGGAAAAACAGCTGGGTTTCGGGTAAAGGGCTGCGCAGGCGGAAGGTACGGGTGCTGAACATGATTAACCTCGGGAATGCGGCAGCCAGCTTTGCTGGCTAGCAGATTGAGATGGCGTGGCTACTGAGCCGTTATTACGCCAGAATGGGTACACTTCGATAGGGAGAGCCATGGTGGGGCCCATGAAGAAAAACAGCCCGAGATAGATGCCAGGCACTGCCCAGAGAGATCCAAACGGCTCACCCCCATCCAGCAATGGTACTAGTAGAAACATCAAGCCGATCAAGAGAGGTAGTAGCCAGAATGGCAGACCTATCAGCAGGCTAAGGCCCAGCCAGCCGCCGCTTTGTGTACGGGCACGCCAGCTAGCCAGTGCTTTTAGTAGCAATATTCCGCTAATAATTAGCCCAATGGTGAGTAGTAGCTGCTGGTTTGTGTCTTCGCGCCTGGATAGTTCTCCCCCTGCAATCAGGCTGCTAGCGGTGATGAAAACGCCGTACAGTGTGCAGAGCAAGGTATCCAGCAACAAGACCCGTCGTAAACGTGTTGCCTCTGGGTTGTCCATTTCAATTTCGAGCTTAGAAAACATTCATGCGCACCCGATTCAGAATGGGGTCTACTTTGCCGCTGGTTTCATTGACTGAAAACTGTTCGGCAAAGTCGAGAATGCTGTTAAATTCACGCGCAATCAGTTTGCCTAGCCAGAGCCCGCGCTTATTCTGGCCGCTCCAGTACTGCTTGACCGGATTAAAGGTCTGACCTGAATAGCTGCTACTCATGGTTTGCCAGACTTTGCGCAGATCGCTGATGCTTTCCATGGCTTCAATCGCTCCGAGCGTGTCGCTGGCTACTTTGGCTGTACTGGCTAAGGGTTTGATGCCGGTCCACAAAGCGTACATGCTGGGGCTGTTAATAAACTGGCGCTCCAGTGCATAGGCCACCTCAACATATTCAATGTCGTAATACAGCGGGATGCGCGGATCGCGGAATTCGGTGTCTTCAATTTTGCTATCGCCCGATTTACCTCCGCCAATTACTGGATGATGCGTGATATGCAGATTGCCCCGGATTAATTCGCCCGCATCAATCACATCGCGGACAAAGCGCACTGTGCCTTTTTGGCGTTCATACATGCCCAGCTCTTTGAGCGCATCGCACAATGTCTTGTAGCCGAAGTGGCGTTGGCCTTGTTTTAAATCGAACCCGACGGGTTGCGGATTGGCGCCTTGCCCCAGCAAAGTGAGCGTGCGGGCATAGTCGCAGGCCATACCGATAGGGTCTGCCATGCCCCAGGGCAACGGTGAGCGGGGGCAACTCATTGATCGGCAGCCTTGCTGTTAGTGTCAAAGCCCAGCAACACGATGGACAATAGATTGAAGTCTTCACCATCGCTTGCCAGCATGCGCTGCCCCTGACCATGCCAGCTGCTGTGCGGATGTTCGATCCAACGAGTAGCACGGCAAAGTGCATGCTGATCATCTGCGCTTTCTGATCCAGGGTAGCGAGCCGGAATCAGGGCTGGCAGCTCTTCGCCTGCATGTGTGGTGATGATGGACTGACGCCAAATCAGGTCAAACAAGGTCTGTGGTGGGAAAAAGCGTATTTGAGTTAGCATTTCTGGTGCCAGCCAGTGGTAATCGCCGTCGATGATGGCCTCGAAGGCCGGGCCCATGCGCGGGTCGGCATCCGCCAGCCAGGCAAATGGCTGGCCGTCAATTTCACCACTAATCGCAGGCGCTTCATGGCATGCCTGTTGTCTTTGTCCTTGGGCTGCGGCCGTATTTTGTTGTTGTTCCAGTTGCAGCGCATTGGCCAGACGAGGTAGCCAATCTGGCGTGTTGAGCAAGTAGTGAGGCGCAGCAAGGCCAGTAAACACTTTTAAACGCATCTGTTCACCACGAATCGCACCGCCATAGGTTTGAGTAAACCGAGCATAGGCTTGATCAGCTTTTTGCAGATGTTCGATTTGCAAATGAGCACGCTCCCATTGACCATTGACACAAAGTAGCTGGGTTAGCGCGATCCGGTGCTGCGGATCTGATGGTGCATTGCGTACGCGATCCTGAATCTCGGTAAGTTGCTCGGCGAGAGATTGTGGTGAAAGAATGGTTGTCATTTTTGAATTCTGGGCAGTCGAAGTAATGTGTATAAACCGTTTTTGATAGCTTCTTGCATTTTTGTAGTTTTAAATTGATCTGTATCGAGGTTTCTAATGAACCGAATGTTTAAGGTGTTTTTATTTTTATAAAAGGCTGTGTGGGTTTTTATTAAATTAGAACCACAACTTAGTCACCATTGCACCAGCCGCAACCTAGGGCGAATGTTGATTTGTTAATTATCGTAAGTCCGATAGTTGCAGGACACTCTGTGCCCGTTGGATGATTGGTATAGTCGCCAATTCTTGCTTCTGACTGGTCTTTACTTAATTTAAGTGCACTTATTACTTTTTGCGGATTACCTTTGAATACGCTATACACAGTGGCATTAAAATTTCTGATCGTATTCTCAAATGCCAGATTAACTGTATGGCTACGTGCCCCGTACAGGCGGAGCTCGTGCTTGGTTTTAATTGCTATTTTTTCGTCGTAGCCCTCTTGCTGATTGTTGCTAATCATTAATCCAGCGCTTGGGGTTCGGGCAATCTCTCTGATCAAATCTGCGGGCGAATCATGCTGGCAAGTCAGTGCGTCAAGCAGTTTTTTCTCTACCGTGATTTGATCTGCTACAGCATGTGATGTAATGCCGAAAAAGATAAAAATAGTAATAAGACAACAGCCGACTTTAGACATTATTTCTTCTCAATATCACTGGGGCTCCTTGTGGCATAATGATTCAATCTTTTACGTGTTGATCACAGCACAAAAGTGAACAGTATGACTGGCAAGGAGTGGGTATAATGAATTTTCACCGGGGCAGGATGGTTTATTCATTATATTAAATAGTTCATGTCAATACTTAGTTAGCGTATTGATAAACAGTATAACTTGGTTTGTTTTTCCTATAGCTGCTGCCAGGCCAGAAATCACGTTGTTTGAAATCAGAAATCCATTGCTGACCATCATAAATTTGAATGTGACCATGCGGGTTGCCATCAAAACCCTGCAAAATGGCAACATCTCCTGCAGAAAATCCATCTTGTGGTTTTGAATTGGCTGGCAAGCTGGTAAATCCGGCTGTTTTCAAACTATTGCCATAATCTTTTGCCGAATTATGTCTTGATAAAACAAGCCCACCAGCTTCAATGGCCTCACGAACGTAGCGGGCACATCGGCCTGCCGATTGTGCTTTTGCATTATCTTGAGCGTGCTTGACTGCAACTTCTTTATTCCAGGTACTCATCCCTAACTCCTGCTCGATCAGTAGAAGGGGGAAATTCCCCCTTTCTGGATCTTGATTAAACCTTTTTGTTTGCTTTGATATCGTATTCGGTAACGATTGCGCCGCCTTTGGCCGAACCATCTGCACCTTGTGGCTGGTATTCGATCTTCACTTTCGAGAATGCCAAGCCCACGGTTTCAATCAAACCACCGCCATTGTTGCTACCACTAGGTTGCACATTGGTCACCATCACATCAGTCATGGTCACTTTGTAGAATTCAAGTGGCTTTTCACCGGCTTTGCGTACGGTCAATACCGCTTTAGGGATGTGTTTACCACTCATACAAACCTGCATCAGGATCGGGCTGGCTTTGTCCACGCTGTGTGTAAAGACCAGATCATCCACTGATACCTTGCCTGCGCCGCCACCAGTACCTGCATGCATGCTTGCGCCTTGGCTCATGCCCCAGTCCAAGGTCAGCAGCTCGATTTCATTGGTGTGCGTGCTATCAAGCGATTCGCCTTCAATGCCATCGATTTTCAGGAACATATCATTTGCCATTATTACTTCTCCGTATTATGTGGCTGCGCCACTGGTTCAATAGATTGATAAGCATTCATTCTCCGGTGGCCAAAACGACCGGCTCGTTTTATCACTGAAGCAGGGAGTGAAAGCTCATCGGAATATCAAGAAACAAGCTTGCTTATTCAATGCAAGGCTTCGCTGGCAAACCTGCAACTATGAAATTCAATTCAGTTTCAATCGACTACTCATTTCGAACGCTTACTTCGCAATGGTAACAAATTTACTTGATTATTAATTAGTTTGTAGTGTGATTGATTTCACATGTAAGTAATTTGGCGTGTGGCGGCTTACTGAGGAAAGGAACGGTGAGTTATATCTTGGTCAAATTTAGATGTATATCCTTGTATTCATTGCTAAAAAAGGGCTGTAGCTATATACCCATTGAAAATGTTTCTACTCAGTGCTGGTAATTCTGCCTGTGCAACACGGGGAAGTTCCACAGGCAGTGATTTAGCAATGCTGATTACGCACCACCTTCCTTGATCGATGGCAGCTTGGAAACCAGGCGCAGTGATACGGTCAGGCCTTCCAGCTGGTAGTGCGGGCGCAGGAAGAACTTCGAGGTGTAGTAGCCCGGGTTGCCTTCGACTTCCTCCACATGCACTTCGGCGGCGGCCAGCGGCTTCTCGGCCTTCACCGATTCGGAGGAGTTTTCCGGATCGCCATCGACGTACTGCAGCACCCAGTCGTTCAGCCAGCGCTGCATTTCGTCGCGGCTCTTGAAGGAGCCGATCTTGTCGCGCACGATGCACTTCAGGTAGTGGGCGAAGCGGCATACCGAGAACAGGTAGGGCAGGCGCGCGGCCAGGTTGGCGTTGGCGGTAGCATCCGGGTCGACGTATTCCTGCGGCTTTTGCAGCGACTGCGCGCCGATGAAGGCAGCCATGTCGGAATTTTTGCGGTGCAGGAGCGGCATGAAGCCGTTCTTGGCCAGCTCGGCTTCGCGACGGTCGGAAATGGCGATTTCGGTGGGGCACTTCAGGTCCACGCCACCATCGTCGGACGGGAAGGTGTGGCAGGGCAGGTTGTCGACCGCGCCGCCGGATTCCACGCCGCGGATGCGTGAGCACCAGCCGTAGTACTTGAACGAGCGGTTGATGTTCACGGCCATCGCGTAGGCCGAATTCGCCCAGCTGTAGCGTTCGTGGGCGGCGCCGGCGGTGTCTTCCTCGAAATCGAATTCATCGACCGGATTGGTATTCACACCATAAGGCAGGCGGGCGAGGAAGCGCGGCATGGCCAGACCGATGTAGCGCGCGTCGTCCGACTCGCGCAGCGAGCGCCAGGCGGCGTATTCCGGCGTCTGGAAAATCTTGGTCAGATCGCGCGGGTTGGCTAGCTCCTGCCAAGATTCCATCTGCATCACCGAGGGCGAGGCGCCGGCAATGAAGGGGCAGTGCGAGGCGGCAGCGGTGCGGGCGATTTCGCGCAGCAGCTCGACATCGACCGGGGTGTGGTCGAAGTGGTAGTCGCCCACCAGGCAGCCAAACGGCTCGCCGCCGAACTGGCCGTATTCCTCTTCGTAAATGCGCTTGAAGAAGGGGCTTTGATCCCAGGCGGTGCCCTTGTAGCGGCGCAGGTTGCGGTGCAGTTCGGTCTTGGAAATGCTCAGCACCTTGATCTTCAGCATCTCGTCCATTTCGGTGTTGGTGACGAGATAGTGCAGGCCGCGCCAGGCCGATTCCAGCTGCTGGTAGTCGGGGTGGTGGATGACTTCATTGAGCTGGGCGGACAGCTTGCGGTCCAGCTCGCCGATCATTCCTTCGATGGTGCGTACGGCATCCGAGCTGATCAGGCCGGTCTGGCCCAGCGCCTGAGCGGCCAGGGTGCGCACGGCTTCTTCGACGGCAGAGCGGGCTTCATCAGACTTAGGGCGGAATTCCTGCTGTAGCAGGCGGGTAAAGTCGTTGTCCGCCTCCAAAGTGACGGTAGTGTTACTCTGCTGGGCGTGATCGAGTAATTCTTGATTCATTTATCGGGTCTCCGTACAGGTATCAAGCCTGATCTTCCTGCTTGGGAGCACTGGATAGCGCTGCCAGCAAGGTGGGGTCATTGAGTAGCTCGGTAATCAGTTTTTCCGCGCCATTTTTGCCGTCCATGTAGGTCAGCAGATTGGAGAGTTGCTGGCGAGCTTCTAGCAGTTTGCGCAGCGGTTCGATTTGCATGGCGGTTTGGGCTGGGCTGAAATCGTCCATGCTTTCGAAGGTCAAATCGACGCTAATTTCGCCTTCGCCAGTTAACTTGTTGGCTACACGGAAAGCCGTACTTGGCTTGAGTGATTTCATTCTGCTGTCAAAATTGTCGACATCGATTTCCATGAACTTGCGGTCAGCAAGTGCTGGCAAATTTTCTGCCGATTTACCCGCCAAATCCGAAAGCACGCCCATTACGAATGGGAGCTGAATTTTTTTGTCCGAACCATATACTTCAACGTCATATTCGATCTGGACGCGGGGCGCTCGATTACGCGCAATAAATTTCTGACCACTGTTTCCGGTGGAGGGTCTAGCCATTTTTTTGTCCTCTTTGATGGTACTGGGTTAACGATTCAATCCGGCAAGATGCTCTATCTGCGAAACACCGTCCGGGTTGAGTTCATTCATCAATTGGAGAAAATCCATTGATAGTATTTTTTGTGCGCGACGGAGCAATAGCGGTGCGGGGTTGCTTGGCTCATGTTTTGCGAGGTAGTCACACATCAGATCTATCTGCTGCACGATGTCAGCACGACTTTGGATTTGACCACTAGCTGCTCTGATTGTGGATTCAGCAATAATCGGTTGGGCTTGCGTGGTGTCAACCTGCTGATCACCTGTGACTGGGGCGGGTGCCTCATTGGGCAAGTGATGGAGGACTACCCGAAGAAGCTGTTGCAGATTTTCTGTAACTGAGCTGTGCGTGGAAATGTGGTTTTCTAAAATGTCATCAATGCGCTGGCAGCAGGCGATGCATTCATTCAGGGTTCGGCTCAAGGCCTTTGCGGCATCAGGTTGCGCCTGAATATGCTGCTGTAATTCACCGAGTTGCAATTTTGAATGCTGATGGGCGGTATGTAGCTGCTCTATATCTATGATCCGGATCACATCATGACCGCGTAATGGTAAGACTGGTGTGAGCCTCAACTGACGCAAAAGAAAGTCATTATCGTTAATTGCACCCAAGGCATTCAGCCTGAAAGTGCTATCACCGTCTTCCAGTTCAGGGTGTAGGTGCCACCAATACTTTGTAAGTAATTGTTCGATGAGGCCTAAAGAGGGGAGTAGTAAATCCAAACCCTCGGTTGCAATCAGACTGCGTGTGAAGACCGTCACTAGACGCAGATCTTTAGATTGCTGTATAAGGCTGACACATTGCTGTCGAGCTTTGATCCAGTCAGGCTCAATTGCTGGAATGATAGTGTCGCCAAATTGTTGTTCTGGGGTACCTTGAACTAGTGCCTCGAGAGAGAAAAACTCAGCGCTGTATTCAAGGTTTATGCCGCATGGGTGCTCGCTATTACTTGTTTCTGCCAGAGCTAAAATTTCATCTGAGTTCATGATTTTAAAAGTTAATTTGTATTCTGATTGTCGTGTTTACAGGTTTTTTTACTGATTGGCAATAGTATCGAATATTAGTGTTTTCTTCTGATTTGCTGACTATTGCCTTGATGCAATATTGTGATTAGACTTTAATAAAGTCAAGTGTAAGCAAGGTAGCTTTTAATTGATTAACATAAAGGTGTTTTTGTGCGTAGTTTTGTTGTGATTACAATTGCATGTTTGCTATTGAGCGCTTGTGCTAGCCGTCCTCAAAACATGGATGTGCTGGTCGTTGCTGATTCTGCGGTGAATCCAGATTCAAATGGCAGACCATCACCTGTAATTATGAAGCTATATCAAATGAAAGGTGATAGGGCTTTCAAGTCTGCCGATTATTTCCAGCTTGGTCAGTCAACTGAGCCTTTTTCGCCAGAGATTCTAAGTATTGAAGAGTTGATTTTGCAACCGAGTGATGTGACTCGCTTCACACGGCCAATTTCAACAGAGGCCAAATATTTGGCTACTTTTGTTGCTTTTCGTGATGTGGATTCATCGCGCTGGCGAAATGCCGGTGAGGTTGGCGATGTTCGGACTTTCGAAATCCCATTTGTTAATTGGGGCTACCGCCAAAATTTGGCATTGCTGGTCGAAGTGGCGCCGGCAAAAGTTAAATTGAGCTCACCACCTTCTACTGCCGTACTCACTGCTGTCGAGGCAGCATCAAAAGCCGGTCGCTTAGCTAGTGTTTTGCCTGCGTCGCTTGGATCAAGGGCCTCGGCAGCTGTAGAGAAAGCTGCTTCGCAGGCCGCAGCTCAAGGTGAGCAGATGGTGAAAGAGAAAACCAAAGACGCACTTCTAAAAAAATTGCCTAGCTTGCGTTAAGGCTGAGCTTCTGATTCCCGGGATTTAAAAGATTTAAACATGATTAACAATCGCGTCGTGTGGAGTGAAGGGCTGTTTATCCAGCAGCAGCACTTCCAGCAGCTGGATCGCTCAATAGATTATCGCTTTAGTCGTGTAGCAGCTCTGGGGACAGAATGGTTCTGGGGATTTTCTGCTCTGGAACTGGATTCCGGTATGGCTGAAGTTGGAAAAATCGGTTTGCGCCGAGCAGCAGGGGTGCTTAAAGATGGCTCCGTTTTTTCATTTCCAGACAATCTTGAATTACCTGATCCAGTGGATGTACCTGCCGATGTTCGTGATGAACTGATTTATCTGGCGATTCCTTTGAGTATTGAAGGGCGTGCTACGCATGCTTATTTGGGAGCCGAAAAACATGCCGCCCGATATCGTGTAAAAGATCTCTCAATCAGTGATGTGTTTGATGCTCAACTCGCCGTTGATATTGCGCTGGCTGAAGAAAACTACCAATTACTACTTGCGCGAGATATGAGCGCGGAGTTCATTGGGCTTCCTGTGGCTAGTGTGGTAGAGAAACTGGTTGATGGTCGTCTGCAGCTTGATGCTGCATTTATTCCTCCTTTGCTCAATTGTCAGCATCCGTTAGTGCGTCAATGCCAGCACGAGTTACTTGGCATGTTTCGCCAACGTGGCGTAATGATTGCAGAAGGGATTTCGGTTGAGCGGGGTTCGGGTGCGGCGGATGTGACCGAATTTATGATGCTTCAAACTGTAAATCGGCATTTGCCATTCCTAGAGCAACAACTTCAACGTCCAGCACTACCATTTTCGGATTTTTATTTCTATTGCCAGCACATGCTGGGGGATTTGCGTGTATTTTTGCCCGCAAAACGCCTGCTGGATAATGTGCCTTTATATCAGCATGAACAACCGCATTTATGCCTGTTGCAAATCATGAAGCAGCTGCGTGAATTGCTTACCTTGGTGATTGACCAGTCAGCAGTTCGAATCGATTTGCAAGAACGTCAGCTAGGGGTGCGAATTGCGATTATGTCCGATAACACTCTCTATGGTACTTCACGATTTGTGCTTGCGGTTAAAGCTGATATTGCAAGTGAAGTAGTACGGAATCGTCTGCCATCCCAGATTAAAGTTGGCCCTGTTGAGAAAATCCGTGAGCTTGTAAATCTGCATCTGCCGGGAGTCGCCATTTCCAATTTACCTGTTGCACCACCACAAATTCCATTTCATGCGGGATTTTGCTATTTCGAATTCGATCAAAGTAGCGATTTTTGGCGTCCATTACCCAATTCTGGTGGTTTGGCCATGCATATAGCGGGTGAATTCCCCGGGCTTCAAATCGAGCTCTGGATGATCCGATCCTGATTTAAATTTAAATTATTCAAAGAATACTGAGGAGGGAAGAGTGACTGATGCGGTAATCAAGGCTAAAGGCTCGCAAGAGTCTTGGGCACAGCTATTTGGTGGTGTTCAGTCTACTGGGCATGTTGACGTGCATCAATTTGATGTACGAGCAGCAGAAAGCCTAGCTTTTGGCCTCAATCCAATAGTTTCTGCGGCTGGCGAGCTGTTGTATACAGGACTTCAATTGCGTAACGCCAAAGAAGCTTGTGATCTTGCGCTATTGCAACAACTACTCATCGCTAAAATTGGCGAGTTTGAAGAAGCAATGCGCATTCGGGGTGTTCGCCACGAGCATGTGATTGGTGCACGTTATGTCATGTGCACTTTTCTGGATGAGATTGTTGCTAGCTCTTCGTGGGGTGGGTCATGGTCTGCTACCTCGTTACTAGTTCACTTTCATAAAGAGACTTGGGGTGGCGAGAAATTCTTTCAGCTGCTTGAGCGTTTGAAAGAGTCTGCAAACGAAAGTCGTGATTTGCTTGAATTAATGTATATCTGCATGAGCTATGGTTTTGCTGGCCGTTATCTGGTTCTGGATGGTGGTATGCAGCAGCATGAGGTCATTCGAAAAAACTTGGGGGAGTTATTACGAACTTTACGGCCCTCTGCAAACAGCGAGATGGCAAGCCAATGGCAAGGGGTTTCAAAACAAAATAAAAGATCGGTGGTGATTGTCCCAATTTGGGTTGCTGCTGTATTGCTTTCCGTCGCGACCTTGCTGTTATACCTCTTTCTATCATTACGATTAAATCAATTTTCCGATCCAGTTTTTGGAAGCATTCAAAGCTTACGCGTTAAATCGAGTGGTGAAGCTATTCCGGCGAAGGAGGCACGTTTCTCACGATTTTTGGAGCGGGAAGTTAGGGAGGGTCTGGTAAGCGTAGCTGACTATGAAGACCGATCAGTTGTGACCATTTTAGGGGACAGTTCATTTAGCTCCGGCAGCGCCGATGTTTTGCCTGTTGTTCAGCCTGTACTGCAGCGGATTGGGCTCGAACTTAAAAAATACCCTGGTGCCGTAGTCATTAATGGACATACGGACAATCAGCCTATTAGCAATTTACGTTTCCCATCGAACTGGCAGCTTTCCAAAGCACGTGCAGAGTCAGTAGCCGCTATATTGGCTTCAGATATAGGCAACGGGCGTATCGAGGTAAAAGGAAGTGCCGACTCAGAATCTGTGGCTGACAATTCAACAGCAATTGGGCGGGCCAAAAATCGGCGGGTTGAAATTACCGTATTCATTACCAACAAATAAGCAGATTCAGGTATTCGAAAATGAGCAGGCTATTTCGTATTTTTTCAAGTTCATGGTTTTGGTCGGCATTAGGCTTAATATGTTTAAGCTTATTGATCTGGTGGGTAGGTCCGTTAGTGAAAGTTGCGCAGTGGGCACCATTTGCGTCAGATTGGATGCGCATTATTGCATTGCTTGTAATTTGGGGTGCATATTTTGGCTCTTTATTGTTCACATTATACCGTGAGCGTAAAGCACAGAAAGAGCTTGAGCAAGGCATGCAAAGTGATGAGACCACTGCCATTAGCGAGGCCTCTACCGCTTTAACACAGCGCTTCAGTGAAGCTCTTGAAGTCCTTCGGCAAGTCCGTCCGGAGGATGAGCAAGGCTGGCTATCTCGCATTCTCGGGCGGTTGGATCGCCAAGCTCACCTATACCGCTTGCCCTGGTTTATGGTGCTTGGAGCACCTGGCAGCGGAAAAACAACGGTACTGCAAAACTCAGGCTTGAAATTTCCGCTTGGTAGCGATGCTATTGATGGGATTGGCGGGACTCGCAATTGCAAATGGTTGTTCGCTGATCAGGCTGTTCTGTTGGATTTGGCAGGTCGATATACAACGCATGAAAGTGATCGGCAGCAGGATTCTGCTGAGTGGGGACATTTCCTCAAATTATTGAAACGTACACGAGTGAATCAGCCAATTAATGGTGTACTGGTGACGATCTCAGCAGATTCTTTGATTAAAGGACAGCGGGCAGATCTTGAAAATCAAGCAAACTCGGTGCGCCAACGCATTCAGGAACTGCAACAAGTATTGAGCCTTGAAGTGCCTGTCTATCTCTTAGTTACGAAGTGCGATTTGATTAATGGATTTACTGAATATTTTGAATCGCTAACTGCTGAAGAGCGCCAGCAGGTGTGGGGGTTTACATTACCTTTGCCAACTGGCGAAAAAGAACAAGTTGCAATTTCTGCTATTTCAGGTCACGTGGACAGCCTGCTAAATGGACTGCAGTGTATGCTGATCGGCAAATTGCAAAAAGAAGCAGAAGTTCTACGGCGTTCAGTCGTGGGGGGGTTTCCACAATCTTTTCATACCGTCCGCCAATCATTAATTGATTTCGCTGAAGCTGCATTTAGTCAAAATCCTTACCAGCCACGAGTACTTTTCCGAGGTTTGTATTTAACCAGTGCAGCCCAACAAGGCGAAGCTATTGATCCGCTGTTCGGTGCTATTCCGCAAGGCCTTGGTATTAAACAATCCTTTGCGAAATTATTAGGTCCACAAATGGTTTTTCGCCCATACTTTCTTACTCGTCTATTTAGTGAGTTGATTCTGGGTGAAAGCCATTTAGCTGGTCGAAATATTAATTGGTATCGTAAACGTACTTTAACTAGAACTCTGGGTTACGTATCACTATCAGTGGTTTCTTTGATTGCTTTTGGGGGGATAACTCTGAGCTATCAGCAAAATAAAAGCTACGTAGAAACAGTAAATGCTAAGGTGCCAGATGCTCAAAGCGATATCGAGCAGGTTAAAGTGACCGGCGATATGAATCTGGCCGAAATTTTACCAGCCTTAAATAGCGTAATGCGCATCGCAGACCCAATTGGCGATAGCAGTAGTATCAATATGCTTGGTTTGGGACAGCACGAAAAATTAAAATCAGCATCCAATAGCGCATATGAACGTATGCTGCAAGATACACTGCTGACTTATATAAATCACCGTCTTGAGTTGGGGTTGGATACATATCGAAATGATCCGGATATGCTTTATGAAACATTAAAAATGTATCTTATGCTTCATGATCCAAAGCATTACGATGAGGCAAATCTACGTGCCTGGGTTATGATGGATTGGGAAAATCATCTTGCCGGTTCATCGACAATCGAGCAGCGTAAACAACTTGAAATGCACTTTAATAATTTGCTTTCCAAGGGGGTTGTGCAGAGTAAAGTTCCGCTAAATAATGACCTAGTGAAAGAAATACGCACAATTATTTCTGCTAGTTCATTATCACAACGGGTCTATGGTCGGATTAAGCGAATGGGGGTTGCAGACAATCTACCACCATTCCGTCTTAGTGAAGTAGCTGGTCCTTCAGCCGCATCTATATTCGTTCGGGCAAGCGGTGCTCCAATTAGTCAAGGCGTACCAGGGTTGTACACTGCAGATGGCTATTCGAAGGCATTTTTGCCTGCGCTTGATCCAACGCTAAAAGAATTGCAGAGTGAAGAGCCGTGGGTGCTGGGTATTGCTACAGCGGAACATAGCCTCAAAGAAAGTCTTTCCGGGACAGATGATTACGCGCAGAATAAATTACAAGTCAAACAATTGTATTTGAATGAATATGCAGGAGTCTGGGAACGATATGTAAATGACATCCGGATAGCACCAAGTTCAAACCTACAACAAAGTATACATCTGGCACGTTTGCTATCTGCCCCAGATTCACCGATGCTGTATTTTCTGCGGGGCGTCACGCGCGAAACTTCCTTAGTCGCATTAAGTGAGGCGAATATTTCAATATCAGCTGAAGCGTTAGCCAAATCAGCGGCAACAAATGCAGTGCAGGCACAAAAAGATAAATTGCAGAGACTAGTGAATGCACCTGTATTGCAACGGCCCGCACAACAAATAGTTAGTAAACCGGAATATATTGTTGATAGTCGTTTTACTAGCATCCACCGCATGGTGAACTCACCAGGCCAAGGTATTCCTGCACCCATTGATTCGACTTTGATTCTGTTAAATGATTTATACAATCATTTGTCAGCAACCGAAGTTGCTATACAGTCAAAAGGAGCTTTGCCACAAAGCGATGTGCCAGTGCGCCTTAAAGCTGAAGCTCAGCGTATGCCTGTTCCGATCAACGATATGTTGCAGACGCTATCTGATGTCAGCGTGCGCCATGCACAAGGCGAGGCAAGAATTAATTTATCTGCGCTCATTGAAAATACATTGGGTGAAGCATGCTCGCAAATTATAGACAAACGCTATCCATTTAATCGCACAGGCATTCAGGAGGTCAAACGTGATGATTTTCAGAAGTATTTTTCTCCAGGTGGAATCCTTGATAATTTTTTCCAAAAAAATTTAGCGCAAGAAGTTGATATGGCTGGAAAAATTTGGAAATTGAAAACAGCCACTGCAAACGAGGCTAAAGGGCAAACATCTACTTCTTTAACTGAATTCCAGCGTGCGGATACGATTCGTACTATTTTTTTTAATAGTGGAATTAATTCTCAGGTGAGATTTACGATAAAGCCAGTTGAAATGGGGGCAAATGTCATTCAATCGGTATTAGATGTTGATGGGCAAATATTGCGTTATCGTCATGACGCAATTGTGCCCATGCAGATGAGCTGGCCTGGAAAAAGTACAGGTCAGGTTCGCTTGAGCTTAACATCGATAAAAGGCGATGACCTTGGCAGTATTACACACGAAGGAGATTGGGCTCTGTGGCGAGCGATTGATCGTGGCATTGTTGAAAAAACAGACCGCCCTGAGGCTATTCGTGTCACGTTTAAAATCCAGGATCATTACGTCAAATATGAAATTGTTGCATCTACAGCACAAAATCCATTTACTTTAGCAGAGATGAGCAGGTTCCGCTGTCCTACAAACATATAGTCACCTTAATGGAAAAGATTGCTTTTTTTGGTAAGATCCCTACATCTGCTGAATTTACAAGTCGAGGTTTGAATTGTGAGATCAGTGATTTACTAACTAAATGGATTGACAGTCAGTTAATCTACAATAGGTCAAATTTCATTAACGAAAGTAATAATGATAAACGGGTGTGGCGTTTTTATATTTCACCTGAGTTAATGAATGGTGTCGGTTTGATGGGTGTTATGTTACGTAGTCGGGATTCTGTAGGACGTGACTATCCTTTCTTATTGGTTCATGAGGCATCTGCAGATTTACTTATTCAAGCAGATTTGACAGGTTGGTTTGATCGAATTGCAGAGATCGCTATTGGTGTAGTGCTTAATTGCCTAAGTAGACAACAGTTAGAATTACTATTGGAAAGACAGCCAGTGTTGATGGAAGTCCGCAACAGAGAAGACACCTTGCTGACACGAAAAATAGTCAGTGAATGGAGTGCAACCTCTTGTGGAGTACCCCATACTTTGCCAACAACTTCTGCGATTTCTTTTTTTGCGTGCAACTTAGCTGCACTTGGCATTGAACGTTTGTTTGTGGGTAATTCTATTTGGTGGCGAAACTCAAGTAGTAGTAGTGATTGCACTGAATTTGTTCACGTACCACGGCTTCCACAGGCCAACGATTTTCAAAATCTTGATTCGCCATGGTAATTAATGCAATCTCATGAAAAATAATTTATTCAGCACAACAGTATGGGATCGATTGGTCTCTGAGCCCGGCGCATTGAATAATGAGAACATGTGCCCAGCAGATAAGGCAAAATTACTGGCAAACGTTTCAGCCGATTTGAATGCTTTGCTGAATGCAATTTCTGCCGTAGACGTGTTTGAGTGCCCTTTACAGAATGTCGCTGAATCTGTACTGGCTTTTGGATTTCCTTGTGTCAGCGGTAAAAGTCTATCGTCTGTGCATGTAAAACAGATTAAAAGCTGGATTGAAGAAAGTATTGTGCGTTTTGAGCCTAGAATTTTGCCTGATTCAATATCTGTTGTGCCGTTGATTGAAAGCCGTCATTCACATCACCAGTACTTAGCTTATGGAATTCGTGGGCTAGTTCATTCGACTCCATACCCTGTTGAGTTGGAGTTGCAAACTAGACTGGATTTGGATAATGGGCGTTTCGCCTTGGTTGACATGGGCGCAGGATCAGCATGAACGAACGATTTCTTGAGCTTTATAATCAGGAATTGCGTCACTTGCGCGATATGGGGAAGGAGTTTTCTCGGCAATATCCAGATATCGCAGGGCATTTAGGTGATAGCAGTCAAGTTGTTGACCCTTATGTTGAGCGGTTGTTGGAGGGGTTTGCCTTTTTATCTTCTCGCGTTCAACTTAAGCAGGAAGCCGCATTTCCTGAGTTCACGAATAGTTTACTCAGTTGTGCTTACCCACACTGGAATAAACAGACTCCGTCATGTGCAATTATTGGATTTACACCAGACAAAACATCTACTGGCCTACATGATGGTTTTACTATACCGCGTGGAGCCAGGCTGTTGACCCAGCCAGTGCCTGGTATCGACATTTCTTGCGAGTTTGTGACTGCTTTTGACGTTCGTGTATGGCCGATTAAAATAACTGATGCACAGTACATTGTAGGTGAGTCAATTTATGGTGGGCCCGTCGGTACCAAATCGACATTACTAATTAAATTGCAATCCTATCCCGGGGCTGATTTTCGGCGTATGTCGATTAATAGCTTGGATTTCTTCTCCGCGGGGGATGATTCCATTTCGACTAAATTGTGCGAGCTCGTTGTCGGTCATCAACTAGGGGTGTCAGTGCTAACTGATTCTCATAGTCGGAATGGCTCGAGTTTTTTTCTTGGTACTGATGCCATTAAATCAAAAGGATTTGCAGAAAATGAGACATTACTTCCTGCAGATTCTCGAACCTTCTCAGGTTATCGATTGTTGCAAGAGTATTTTAGTTTCCCATATAAATTCCGCTATTTCACCTTGTCTCATGCACAATTAGTTACTGCTATTCAAAGTAGCGCATCTGCCGATCAGGTCACAATTGCAATTCATCTTGGGTTTAATGATCCCTCACTTGCGAGCATGGTCTCCAATGAGAGTTTACGTTTATTTACGTCTCCTGTCATTAACTTGTTCAAACATCGGATGGATCGGATATTAGTTGATGATATGCAGACTGAGTATCATATGGTCGTCGATCGTAGAAAACCACTGGCTTACGAAATATATGATGCGACAGTGATTGAAGGTTTTGGCCGTGATTTTTCGGAAGTAAATACTTTTACACCTCTATTTGCGGGGGCTGCCAGTACGCACTGGCAAACTTCAACGGCCTTTTTTTCATTACGCCGTCAGCCACGACTGGTAAATGAAAATAAACCAATCTCATCATTTGTTGCAAATTATCAATTTAGCGAGGTTTTTCTTTCTGTTGTAGATCGAAATAATGCGCCGCTGCGTCCTGATGTTCGCCAGTTTGGTGGAGAAATACTTGTCACTAATGGCCCCTTTCCAATTTTGAGCCCGAGGGATGGTGTGCGAGATTTGACTCTGGTTGAATCGGCTCCATTAGAGTCCATACACTTTGTAGTTCCGCCTTCTGAACCAGCGGCAGCGGTTTCAGAAGGAGAAACACCTTGGCGCTTGATCAATCAGCTCTCACTTAATTATTTATATTTGAATGATCAAGATGAGGCTGGCGCAGTCAATGCATTGAAGAATTTGTTGATGTTATATGCCCGATTTGGGCGAAACCGACATTTGGCGCACGCACAAAGTTTATCTGCGATGCGCACTAGAGTTGTCACTCGACGGTACCCGGAACCTGGGCCTATCACCTATAGCAAAGGGCTGTCGGTTGATATCTGTCTTGATGACATTGCTTTTGCTGGCGCAAGCAGTTTTGTATTCGGGTTAGTATTGCGTGAATTCCTGCTGCAATTTGTTCAGCTTAATGCATTTGTCGAGTTTCGCCTATCTACACAAAATAGGGGGCAGATTAAGGTCTGGCCTGCTCAGGTTGGCAGTAGAGGCTTGCTGTGATTCATTCACTCATTCGCGATTCTGCACAGCGCCAAAATTTATTTGCAGTGATGCGCTGGGTAGATGCAAATAATCCTGATAAGCCCCTTCTGGGGCGAAGCCAACGTACACATGAAGATGCCGTGCGCTTGGCTCATCAGCCCGACATGGCCTTTGCCGCAACTGAAATCAGTGCAATTGAAATACACCCTGTTATGGGGGTTCCTGTAATTCGTCATTTTTCAAATGGATTATTTGGGCCAAATGGTCCATTGCCACTGCATTTGACAGAACAGGTCTGGGACAAACTACATAATCATGCAGACAGGAGGTTGCGTGATTTCGCGGACATCTTTCATCATAGGATGCAATGCTTACTGTATCGAGCCTGGGCTGATGTTCAGCCAGTAATTGCACTAGATCGAGATGACAATCAATTATTTGCTGCGCGGGTTGCTGCAATTGCCGGCTATGCGGGTGAAGAGTTAGAAGGCCGTGATGCGTTGCCTGACTATTTTAAAATTCGACATGCAGGACAGTTTTGTAGGAATGTCCGTAGCACTCACGAATTGCAGGTATTACTGCGACAACTACTTAATATTCCGGTAAAGCTAACTGAAAACTGTTTCCAGTTTTTACATCTTGATGCTGAACAATACACTGCCCTAGGGAAAAGCAACAGTAACCTAGGGCAAAGCATGGTGTTGGGCAAGAGAGTACCTGATGTTCAATTTGGATTTTCGATTTTACTAGGTCCAATGCTGCAAAGCGAATACGATCAACTCGATCCAGAGTCTATCTCTTTGCAGCGTATAAATTCACTCGTCAGAAACTGGATTGGGCTTCATTACAACTGGCGCATTCAGCTCGAAGTGCTTACAACTACTGCTCGAAAATTCAAACTAGGTCAAGGTGTGCGGCTTGGTTTTGATAGCTGGTTACTGCCTAAGACAGATTGTAAGGCTGCTTTAAGTGGTATTACTTATGCGAATTGAAATATTTGCAATTCGTCAGAGTTTATTATTTCTTGATTCCAAACAATGCATCGATTGCATCATCTGCAGTGATGTAGCCGTGATGAGTATTGCGAGACTGTGCAAAATGAATGGGGCTTACCTGCTCAGCTTGAGATAGGGCATGCAAGGGGTCTAGATAACTGGGTGAGCTCATCGTATTTACAGTGCTATTTAGAGAAAATAATTGATCTAACTCACTTGTTTTTTGTGCCCGAGGCAGATTGCTGTGAGTCGCTACCCTAGCAGTAGTTGAAAGTGGTATCGAATAATGATCTGTAAATGGCAAAAAATCATAAGGGATATGTTGTGTAGGCATCGGAGTAAGTCCAACTTCCAGCTCGCACATTTTTATTAGCTGAGTACTGATACGTAGCATATCACCGGCATGAAGCTCACTACTTTCGCCAAAACCAAGTGCCTTACCATTTAGCCATACAGGTGTGAATTCGCCCTGATCAGTAATTATTAATTGACCATTGTTATCGCTGATCACAGCGTGAATTGAAGAAATTGCACCTGTATCAGGTAACTGGAAGTCACAGTTTAATGAGGTACCCATGCTGAAATTCTGTTTTGAAATCTGAATTGGCGGCTGATTTACAGTCGACTCGCCCTGAGTCGTAAGCAACTGAAGATACATCACATCACCCCTGAATTAGAAAATTTGGGATAATTCTAACATGCAATATAGAGTGAGATAATGAGTAAAATAAATCGTGCTGAATTATTTGGCAGGCTGAATCCAATCCTGTTCCAATCCTTGGAAAGTGCAACGCGTTTCGCCCGTTATCGTAATCATGCTCGGGTTGAGATTGCCCACTGGATAAATTTGCTTTTGCAGCTCCCCAATTCCGATTTACATCGGATTGTTTCTGCTACGGGCGTTGATATGGCGAGAATGTCCAGTGACGTGACTGATGCTCTAAATCGTTTACAGATGCACGATGCAGGTATTGATTTTGCACCTGAGCTGGAGCATGCAGTAGAACGAGGCTGGATTTATGCCTCATTGAAATTCAAGGCCAATCGAATTCGTGGCGCCCATTTATTCCTAGGCTTGCTGGAAGATCCGGCAGGCCAGCTGGCTTTGGAACGGGTTAGCAAGGAGTTTCGTTTATTTCGCTCTTCTAGCTTGATTGAGAATTGGTCAAACTGGCTACTCGGTTCTCCTGAAGGCGGGAGCGAAGGTGCAGATAATGCGGCACCTAGCGACAAAGTGGCCGAGAGTGATGAATTGCTAATGAGTCAAGCAGGTGCAATTGAGCGATTCACTAAAGATCTGACTCAACAAGCGCGCGAAGGCTTGATTGATCAAGTGTCATGCCGAGAAAACGAAATTCGCCAGCTAATCGACATTCTGATCCGCCGTCGTCAAAATAATCCATTGCTGGTCGGTGAAGCAGGTGTGGGTAAGACTGCGGTTGTAGAAGGGCTGGCCTTGCGAATTGCGGCAGGTCAGGTGCCAGATTTGTTGCAGGATGTTCGTTTGCTTGAGCTCGATATTGCACAGATGCAGGCAGGAGCCAGCGTAAAAGGTGAGTTTGAAAACCGGCTAAAACAATTGATCTCCGAGGTTCAGTCATCCAGTCAGCCGATTATTCTTTTCATTGATGAGGCTCATACACTTATCGGAGCTGGTGGCTCAGCTGGAACGGGTGATGCTGCCAACTTGCTCAAGCCCGCACTTGCGCGTGGAAAATTGCGTACTATCGCCGCGACTACATGGAGCGAATATAAGCGTTACATCGAAAAAGATCCTGCACTGACTCGTCGGTTTCAAACTATTCAAGTGCAGGAGCCGACTGAAGAGTCCGCAATGGACATGTTGCGTGCTATTACGCTGCAGTTACAGCTGCATCACAAGGTGGTGATCTTGGATGAGGCGGTGCAGGCTGCTGTGCGATTGTCGCACCGCTATATCCCAGCGCGTCAATTGCCAGACAAGGCAATTTCACTGCTTGACACCGCCTGCGCGCGCGTGTCTATGAGTCAATCGCAGATACCTAGCGAAATTGAAACACTGCAGGCTGATATTACCAAGAAAGAACAATTGCTGCGTATTTTAGGGCAGGAGGCAGAGCAAGGTTATTCCCATTCCGAGCGTATTTTTGTACTGCAAAAAGAACTGCAACAAGAGCTGGAGAAAGAAGCGCTTTTACAGCAGCGCTGGATTGGCGAGCAGCAGCTGGTAAACAGTATCAATGCACTTTCTCGTACCTTGTCGGATCAGGACATGATGACTGGTTCTGCTCAGGATGCCGCCGAGTCAATTGTGCTTGATCGTGATGCTTTGCGTGAAGAGTTACGGGCATTAAAAGATGAACTGCAGCTGTTGCAGCTTGATGGGAAACTTGTTCATCCTTGCGTTGATGGTGCAGCGGTCGCGACTCTGGTTGCGGATTGGACCGGGATACCAGTTGGTCGCATGTTGCAAGATGAACAACACGCAGTATTGGGATTAGCTGGCACTTTAGGTGCCCGTGTGCTGGGGCAAGACCATGCAATGGAGATTATCAGCCGGCAAATCAAAATTAACCGCGCAGGTTTGGAAGACCCGCAAAAGCCTACGGGTGTATTCCTCCTGGTTGGGCCATCTGGCGTAGGCAAGACTGAAACGGCGCTGGCGCTAGCAGATACGCTATATGGTGGTGAAGAGCATATTGTGTGCATTAATATGAGTGAGTTTCAAGAGCCCCATACCGTATCAACTCTCAAAGGTGCTCCTCCGGGTTATGTCGGCTATGGTGAAGGAGGAGTACTCACAGAGGCTGTTCGTCGTCGCCCATATTCTGTGGTTTTGCTAGATGAGATTGAAAAAGCACACCCGGACATTCATGAAATGTTCTATCAGGTGTTCGATAAGGGATGGATGGAAGATGGTGAAGGGCGCTATATTGATTTTCGCAATACCTTGATTTTGATGACCGCAAACGTCGGCGATGAAAAAATCCTGAGCTTATGTGCTGATGCTGAATTGATTCCACCAGTTGATGTTATTGATCGTGAATTACGTCAAGATTTGCGTGCAGCCTTTCCTGCTGCGTTTCTTGGTCGCGTTAAAACCATTCCATATGTCCCTCTGTCACCTTCCTTGTTTATGCGTTTGATTGCAGCGAAGCTGGAGAAGGTCAAAAAACGTTTGTTCGAGCGCTACGAAGCTCAATTGCACTGGGATTCTGCCGTATTGGCTTGGATTCATGCTAAGTGTGACCAAGTAGATAGCGGAGCAAGGATCATTGACTCAGTAATCAATAACGAATTTCTTGCGCCACTTAGTCAGCATTTGTTGATGGCAGATAGTTTCGAATTAAGTAAAGACATCTATCTGAAGGTTGACTCAATGAATCGACTGCATCTAGGCCCTTTAATTTCACAAGATCTTGAGTCATCGTTATTGAGTTAGGTCTTGCACTTGTACGATTGCCTGAGTAAATGTATCTGGAAACTTACCCTCGCCCATCAGAGTTTGGGTAAGCTTTGCGGCGGTGCAGTCGCCAGTAGAGTATGAAAAGCAGTATTTCGAACGACTCGGAAGTGTCTAGGAAACCCGAGGCGATTCACCCTAGCAAAAGCTCCCACGCATCGTTGCTTCGCCTTGCCGTACTATCTATACTGTCTGCGGCTTTGCGCCTTGCGTGAAAACTTTTATTCGGTTACTTATTGTTTTCCAAAACTCAAGACTGAGCAAATGTCCACCCGTATGCACCCCGCAATTGTCGCCGCCATTTTCGATATGGACGGTCTTTTACTCGATACCGAACGCATGGCGCTCACTTGCTGGCATGATGCTGCACGCCAGCTGGGCCATGAGATTGACGAAGCCATTCCGCTGGGCATGGTGGGTATGCATTCGTCCAAAACGTTGGCCTATCTGGATGAGCAACTCGGGGCAGATTTTCCAACGCAGGCGCTGCGCGAGCTGACGCATGAAATTTATCTGCAGCGCAGCCACGATGCCATTGCGTTGCGCCCTGGCGTAATCGAGCTGTTTGAATGGCTGGAGCAGCACGGCATTCGCAAAGCGGTGGCCACGTCCACCCGCCGCAGCATTGCCGAACATCATCTGCAGCTGGCCAATCTGTGGCCGCGGATCGAATTTGCCGTTTGCGGCGATGAGGTACAGCACCCCAAACCGGCGCCCGAAATTTATCTGCAAGCCATCGCTAGGCTGGGCGTGGAGGCGGCGCAATGCGTGGTGTTTGAGGACTCCAATTTCGGCGTACAGGCCGGGCATGCCGCAGGCTGCCGCGTGATGATGGTACCCGATTTACGGCCACCGTTGCCTGCCGTACAGGATCTGGGAATCACCATTGTTAGCTCGCTACACGAAGCACGCCAACTACTGGCTCAATAGCGCTAATCCATGAATGAAAATGGATTGGGTATAGCGCTGTAGCTATTTATATTCATAGATCACAGCAATATACCCCGTCGGCTGCTATACCAAAGATGCTTTCATCCTAAGATGCGGGTGACTGGCTGATGTCGGCTTGGCGGCGTAGCAAGAGCAAGCCTTATCGCAAGCCTCTGGAGCTTGCGTAGAGACTGGCCGTGCGTTACGAGTACCGAAATTATTTCTTTTTGATGAACTTTTCTTTTCATTTTCTTGATTTAAAGCGACAAAGTGCAGCGAAACTGCCCCTGCTTTCTGCGATAATCCGCCCCATCTTCACTTTCTCACGAGCATTGTATGCTTGATCTGTTTACCGGTATGGCCACTTGGCCTGCCGTCATGTTGGCGCTTGCGCTGTTTTTTGTCCTGGCTTACGAATTTATCAACGGTTTTCACGACACGGCCAACGCTGTTGCCACGGTGATTTACACCAAGGCCATGCCTGCCCATCTGGCGGTGATCGGCTCGGGTATTTTCAACTTCCTCGGCGTTATTCTGGGTGGCTTGGGCGTGGCGTATGCCATCGTTCACCTGTTGCCGGTTGATCTATTGCTCAATGTTGGTGTGGGTCATGGCCTGTATATGGTGTATGCCCTGCTGGCGGCGGCCATTATCTGGAATCTGGGCACCTGGTATTTCGGCATTCCGGCCTCCAGCTCGCACACGCTGATCGGCTCGATTATGGGCGTGGGTATTGCCAATGCGATGATGAATAATCAGTACTGGCTATCGGGCATCAACGTTAAAAAAGCGATTGATATTCTGCTCTCGCTGCTGATCTCGCCCACGATTGGTTTGGTTTTGGCCGGGCTGTTTCTGCTGGCGCTGAAAAAATGGCGCCCCGAGTCGCGCATGCACATGACGCCGGACGAGCGCAAAGCAGTCGATGGCAAAAAACACCCGCCATTCTGGACGCGTACCACGCTGATTGCCTCGGCGATGGGCATGAGTTTTGCGCATGGCTCGAACGACGGCCAAAAAGGTATCGGTTTGCTGATGCTGGTATTGATCGGCCTGGCGCCGACGCAATTTGCCGTCAATATGGACAGCACGGCGCTGCAAATCCAGCAAACGCGCGATTCAGCCATCCATATGCGCGATTTTTATCTGAGCAATCAAGCCCGTTTTCAGCAGATTAATCTGGGTAGCAACACCGGCAAGCCGCTGCCTGCCTTGTTCAAATGCGAAGCAGCCACCACGCTGCCAGCGCTGGAGTCGGTGATTGGTACACTGAGCGGCGTGAAAAACTACTCGCAACTGAGCAGCGAAGACCGCCGCAAAGTCCGCCGTATTTTGCTTTGCCTGGATGATACCGCCAAAAAAATCAGCAAGTTGCCAAGCCTGTCATCGCAAGACAAAGCGGATCTGAACGAAATGCGTAAAGGACTGAACACCACCACCGAATACGCCCCACGCTGGGTGATTGTGGCCGTTGCCTTGGCGCTGGGTCTTGGCACCATGGTGGGCTGGAAGCGGATTGTCTATACCGTGGGCGAGAAAATCGGCAATAAAGGCATGACTTACGCACAAGGCAACGCCGCGCAAATTACCGCCGCCAGCGCCATTGGCATCGCCAGCTGGACCGGCATGCCCGTCTCGACAACGCACATCCTGTCGTCTGCGGTTGCTGGCACCATGGTGGCGAACAAGAGCGGATTGCAAGGCGGCACGGTCAAGAGCATTGCGATTGCCTGGGTACTGACTTTACCAGTCACCATTCTGCTCTCAGGCGGGATTTTCTGGGCCGCCAGCGCGCTGTTTGCCTAAAACTGAATCGCACCGGGTTTCGCGGAGGCTATTTAGTTTGAGTCAGACCAACATGGCCTGCTCGCTTTGGTTGCGATAATAGTTTGCTTCTGCTTCCGCAGGTGGGATATGGCCAATCGACCCAAGCAAACGATGGTGATTGAACCACGAAACCCATCCCAGTGTCGCGAGCTCCACAGATTCTAGGTTTTTCCACGGACCTAAACGGTGAATTACTTCCGCTTTGTAGAACCCGTTAATTGTTTCGGCTAGCGCATTGTCGTAACAATCACCCGTCGTACCCACGGAGGGCTCGATCCCTGCTTCAGCCAATCGTTCGGTGTAGCGAATCGACACATATTGCGACCCGCGGTCGCTGTGATGAATCCATGCCTCACGCTCTGGCTGTCGCGCCCACAACGCCTGCTCCAACGCATCCAGTACAAACTCGGTGTGCATGCTGCGACTGACTCGCCAGCCCACGATGTAGTGGTCAACTAATTTTGGCCACATCGTTATAGCCAAGCCAATAATTGCGCTCGGCCTCGTTGGGCGCTAACCCACCGTTATGGTGGTGTGGCCTCAGCTGGCTGTAGTAGCCCAGCATGCAATCCAATATTTCCCGCTCAGCTTGCACAAATGAGCTGTAACCTACCTCTGGCACCCATTCCGTTTTCAAGCTCCTGAAGAAGCGTTCCATTGGGCTGTTGTCCCAGCAATTACCTCGTCGGCTCATACTTTGCTGAATTTGGCATCTGTTGTCGCCGACCGAAAATTGACCCACTTTAGCTAGTTGTGCCGATCCAAAATTGACCCAGGTGTTCTACTTGTTCTGCTTAATTCTTAGGCAGAGGATAAAAGGTGATCACCATGGAAATGATTTGCAAAATCCGTAGGATGTATTTTCGCGATAAGTTATCGCTGCATGAAATTTCTAAGCGCACAGGTCTGGCGCGCAACACCATCCGCACTTGGGTTCGCAAACCCGCTTCTAAAGCCGAGCCTCGCTACGTCCGGCAACCCAAGCCCGGTAAGCTCACTCCGTTTTGCCCCACTTTAGAGCAGGCGCTTAAAGCGGATTCCTTTCGCGCCAAGCACAATCGCCGAACTGGCAAAGCATTGTTCGAGCAGATTCAGGCCGAAGGCTATACCGGCAGTTACAGCCGTGTGACGGATTTCATTCGCGAATGGCGAGGCAAAGCCGGTAAAACCCCGCAGGGGTTTGTGCCACTGTTGATGCTGGTTGAAAATTGACCCACTTTGACGGTGTTTGCTGATCGAAAATTGACCCAGGTGTTCTACTTGTTCTGCTTAATTTTTAAGCAGAGGATAAAAGGTGATCACCATGGAAATGATTGGCAAAATTCGACGCATGTTTTACCGCGAGCATCTGTCGCTTCATCAAATCGCCAAGCGCACAGGCTTAGCCCGCAATACGATCCGTAAATGGATTCGCACCCCAGACCCCGTCAATGCACCCGAGTACGAACGTGAGAGTCAGCCGGGCAAACTCACACCTTATCATCCGGCGTTGAAACAGGCTTTGATTGCTGATTCATATCGCCCCAAGCACAACCGCCGCACGGCCAAAGCGTTGTTTCAGCAAATTCAGGCGCAAGGTTATACCGGCAGTTACTGCCAAGTTATCACACCATATCGAGCCCAATGTAAAGCTTTGCGCCAAGCACTGAAAAAACACGAGGTCAGCGAAGCTCTTGCCATAGAGGTTGATACTGTAGATGCCTTTCAGGGGCGGCAAGCTGACATCGTGTTCTTTTCATTTGTAAGGAATACTGGCCCCGCAACTTTCTATGCTGATGACCGCCGCATGAATGTGGCTATCTCGCGTGCACGCGATACGGTGTACTTGGTTGGAGATATTGCGTACATCAAAACCAAACAATTGCCTGTCCTCAAGGCGCTTGTGGAATTGCCAGTCCTCGCGGAATATAGTTAGTTGGCCGCGTAGATTGCTAATCGTCGTCACCCTCGTTAAGGATTAACTGAAATTGACCAGCAGGTAGACTTCATCGGCATCGTGATACTGAATAAACCGATCGTAGACAGCCCGGTTGGTCTTTTTGAATACATCGACGGGTTTAAATATTGCAGCAGTGCTGCCAACTGCTTGCTGTAACTGGCCCTTTGTCATTTCATGATCGGGATGCTGCATCAGCGCCAGCAGCATTTTTTTCTGCTGAGGCGTCAGCTTATGGCGCTCACCGTCGACGACCGCATAGCCGTCAGTGACATAGTCGAGGGTGGACAGATTATCTGGCAGGGTTTCATTAGCAAGCACTGGCCTCATAGCCAGCCTGCCATTATCGAAATGAAAATTCGCACGCCCCAGATGAACTGAATCGAGGAGCAGTTTGGGCTGTCGCTGGGCTAGCGGTGTGTTTTGCCATCGCTCAGGCCCAGAGCTCGTCAGCAGGATGTCCTGACTATGAAATTGCCGTTGCGTTAACATCTCATCGATTTGCTGTGCGACGCCCGACTTGCCCAAACCACAGGCTAGCCAAACTTGAATCTGCTTGTTTTTGCGGGCAACTTTGCCGACCAGCCACAAATGCTGAGGAATGAGCTCCGCCGGCTGTGCACCTGCATTCAAGCCAAGTTGAAGCGCCGTCATGATCTTGCCGACATCAAGGTGGTAAGCGCGAAGTTCATCTGACGGAATGTCGATATCTCCGCAGTCCGTGCAATAGAGCTTGTCTTGCTCTGGGTGCACCGGCGCACCTAGTCCGCATTCTGGGCAATTGAGGGTGACTAGCCGCTGGCCTGGTTTGAGCCAGCGCCAGCCCAGCAGCGTTTCCCTAGCAGAATGCTCCTCTGGCCTAGTGGATGCGCCGATCAAAATGGGAGCGTTAGGATTGTCTAACCAGCGCACCAAACAAGCCAAGGTCTGCAAGGCAGCACTCATCCGAGCACTCCGCATTCTTGCAGTAGCTCGTTGGCCAGCTTTGCGTTTTCGGCACTGAGGTTCTTGATCGAAGTGCTGCCACCGACGTTGCAATCAAAACTGAAGGTTTTAACCGTGTCTTTGCCGGGCTGTTTTCGGCCAATGGTAATGGTGACGGCAGAAAGATCGTATTCTTCAGCCAAATCCTGCTGGGTTTTAAGATGAGCTTGCGCCAGCGAGGCGGCATCGGGTTGATCCGCTGGACTCGGCGCATCGATACAAATGGCCATACCAGCGACTTGTTTGTGCTGATACCGAGCGCGGCGCAGGCGCGCAAACTCGATCCCCATGCCCGCTGGGTCGAATAAATCGACGCCACGCAGCAGTTGATTCAAGAACAGCCGCGATTTTTGTACGGCTTCCGGCTGTATGTCCTGCTTCAAAATGTGCTCGCCAAAGATCCCCTGCACTTGTGCGTGAGCCTTGATGCCGCCTTTGACGATGGACTCCACCAAACCTGTCTGGGGATCGTACAAAATGCCGGTTTCAATCGCCGGTCGAATGGGGCGTCGCGTGAAACCTTGATCATCAAACTCGGTGGAGTCGCTTTTGGGGCCCTCGACATAGAAGGACAGCTGGATCGTGCCATCTAGGTATCGATCATAAATCTCGACGTGATGTTTACTGCCGGCACCATCTTTTCGATACAACTTGGCCACTGCATCTCCAAAGGCCACCAGATCATCGCGCAGGCGTGACAACTCCAGGCCTGTTGGTAACTGGTGCCGTTTCCACATCCGCCCATTGCTGCGACCATCGAAGGCAAGTGCCAATTCTGCAGCTCGAAATTGATCATCTCGATGCGTTAGTGCCCAGCAGGCTCGCTCAGCGTCATTCACGCAGTGCTGGAATGCTTCGTCCAGCTCATCGTCATTATTGGTGGCATTACGCAGCGCCTTGATTCCTTGCTCATGCCCCATCTTAAAAATCCGCTGCAAGTCATGGTGCAGATCCGCATAGGCTTCAGTGGCATCCATTTTCAACCAAACCGCTGTTGCTTCAATGACTAACTCCGCTTCTTCCTGCGCCCAATCCAAGGGGAAGTGCGTGGCATGCCCGCGCGCGCTAAACAAAGCCTGAATTGAGGCTTTGGGGATTTCACGGAATAGCTGTTTTGGATTGAAGATCTTCATCTGGGCCTCCTGATTTCGAGCACGAGTTGTTAGAAATGCTGCCATGCAGAAACATATTAGAACGATCGTTCTTGGTTTCAATAGTCTTTCACAAATATTTTTTAAATATTTGGCTGATGTGATGTTTGATCTAGGCGAAACCTTCCTCCCGCTTGCGCCGGCTTCCTATGTGTTGGTGGCTTTGGGGCATTTCTGACCGGACAATTTCACCACTGATTTTTGTTGAATAACCCGGAGTGCCCAGCAATGCAGCAACACAACCAAACCCCACCAGAACTGATGAGTCCGGAACAACGGGCCACTGAAATTTGCCGAATTCTTGGCCATGGCATTTTGAGATTGGCAGACAAGGTCAACAACCCGCTGAATCAACTTGGCTTTTCTGCAGAACAGAGCGTTCATGTGGACGTGTCTACTGCCAAGGAGAACCAGGTATGAACCCCCAACCTGAATTGCCTGCCAGCGTGCTGGAACAAGTCAGCCAATTACCAGATCTGCCCATGCCAGAAATCCGGCGGCTGTGGCTGAAGCTGTTTGCCTTTGACGCGCCCACGCATAACCGCGTTTTTCTGGAGCGAAGGATCGCCTATCAACTTCAAGAAAATGCTTACAAAGAAATCGATCCGGAGTTGCTGGAGCGCAATCGCAAAGCCATCGCCGCACTGATTCAGTATGGGTGTAAGCCGGCTCGGGCTCGAATTCAGCTCACCCCAGGTACCGTATTTAACCGGGAATATGGTGGCCGCAATCACCAGGTGGTGGTCCTGCCAGATCAGCTGCTGATGTATGAGGGACAGGTTTACAACAGCCTCACCCAGCTGGCGGAAATGATTACCGGTACACAGTGCTCCGGGCCGTTTTTCTTTGGCCTGAAAAGCAAGCGCAGCAAAAGCGATAAAAGGAGAAAAACATGAGCGTCAAACCCCGTATTCGTTGCGCAGTTTATACCCGGAAATCCAGCGACGAAGGGTTGGATCAGGAATTCAACTCAATTGATGCTCAGCGTGAAGCGGGCCATGCCTATATCGCCAGCATGCGAGGTGAAGGTTGGATGCCAGTGGCTGACGATTATGATGATCCGGCATTTTCTGGTGGCAATATGGAGCGGCCCGGGCTCAAGCGCCTGCTAGCCGATATTCAAGCTGGGCTGATTGATGTGGTCGTCGTTTATAAAATCGACCGTCTGACTCGCAGCCTGGCTGATTTCTCCCGCATGATTGAAGTGTTTGAGGAACACGGCGCCTCATTCGTTTCGGTGACCCAGCAGTTCAATACCACGACTTCAATGGGTCGATTAATGCTGAATGTCCTGCTTTCGTTTGCCCAGTTTGAGCGGGAAGTAACGGGTGAGCGCATTCGCGACAAAATTGCCGCTGCCAAGCGTAAAGGCATGTGGATGGGCGGTGTGCCTCCGCTGGGCTATGACGTGGTCGATCGCAAACTGGTCGTTAATCCGCAAGAAGCAAAACTGGTTCGGCATATCTTCGAGCGCTTTGTCGAGTTGGGCTCGACGACGCGCCTAACCCGAGAGCTGGAAATCGATAAGGTACTCTCCAAATCCTGGACCACCCAAGAGGGGCGGGTCCGGGTTGGCAAGCCGATCGACAAAACGCAGCTCTATAAGTACCTGCACAACCGGATTTATCTGGGAGAGCTGTCACTCAAAGGCCAGTGGTTTCCTGGCGAGCATACGCCGATCATCAGTCCTGAACTGTGGGAGCAGGCCCATGCCATTTTTGCCATCCACCGCCGCAAACGCAGCCAGCAAAATCGCAATGGCCGTCCGGCCTTGCTGAAAGGCTTGCTGTTTACACAAGATGGCCGAGCGATGTCGCCGACCTACACCTGCAAAGCCGGCCGGGTGTACACCTACTACATCTCGCAGCTGGATAAGAAGAAATATGCCGGGGCTTCCGGCATCCATCGCTTGCCAGGTTCAGAAATCGAAGGGGCCGTCACCAAGCATCTTTTTGCACTGCTCAACAACGAGACCGTTGGGCTGCGGGTTGTAAGTGCCGTGCAGGCGGTGGACCCGGAACTGGACGAAGCACAAATCATGGTGGCATTGCGACGACTCGAGCAGGTCTGGAGCAATCTTTATCCTGAGGAGCAGATGCGGCTGGCCAAATTACTGATCGAACGCGTAGTCATCAGCCCTAGTAATCTGGAGATCCGCTTGCGTGAAACTGGTCTGGAAAAAGTGATCAAGGATATGGCCGGCAAGGCTGAAGCGCAGGAGGCCACGACATGAGCACGATCAAGCAAATCACCACCCGGCAAGCCGAAATCGGCGAGTTAAGTAACGGCCGGCTGCAGTTGCATATCCCGATTACCATCGGTCGCCGCAATGGCAAGAGCGTTGTCCGTCTTCCCGATGGCGCAATCAGGCAGCCTGACCCGCCAGGCAAAGATCCAACCCAACTACAACTGGCGCTGGCGCGTGGCCACCGCTGGTGGCAAATGATTCAGCGACGTGAGGTCGCAAACCTGACCGAGCTGGCCAAGCAGGTCGGGGTCGACAGCAGCTATGTCAGCCGGATGGTCAATTTGACGAATCTGGCGCCAGACATTGTTGCAGCCATCCTGAATGAAACATTGCCGGAGCACATCAGTTTGTTTGATCTGGCAGTGGATCCGGCTTTGCTGTGGGATGAGCAGCGCGAGCGAGTTGGCATCAGCGTTGACAATCAATTAATGAGTGCTGCTTACGAATGAGGGACTGCTTAGCAATGTAACGCAGCCACTCAACTACTGATACAAGCTTCGGTAATTTGGCCCAAACTGGCAATCATCCGTTTGTGACTAGCGCGACATCAAGACATATTTTTTTTGCGTCAGCTTCAATGTACGCCGACAATGGCAAGCTGACGTGGAAGTCAGCTAATAATCGCGGTCTTGGTTTTTCTAAATTAGTTGCTCAATACAATGCTACTGCAATTGAAAGGTTGTATTCATAAACATTATGTCTTTTCCGAGAGCTCTCATGATCCCTGAAGAAGTGCTAACTGAAATAATTGCGCGAGTGAAGCGCGAATGGCCCAATGATCGGGATATGCAGAAATTTTGTATATCTGAAGAAAAAGAAGCTTACACCAAAATTCAAGCTTTCGACTTTGGAGATCTTGCGCACCTGAAAAATGAATTCATTGAATCCGCTCGCAGTACTTTCGACGCATGGGATGATACTTTCAATTCACTAGAGTCTGAACTTGATGCTTACCGAAAACTGCTTGATTTTTCAGTTGATGGGCTTGCATTGGAGACCATTGAAGAATGGAGATTGCAGGCTTTACAAGAAAACGAAGGCTACTACGAAGGACAGCTTGACTTTCTTCAAGGCAAAGCTCGAAAGCATGCATCCATTGTCGCAACTCGAGAGCAGATAGACCCGATCAAGACGCTCTTGATTGAGCTGGAGAAGATTATTGGGAGTGAATGCTACAACGGAAGTATTCAAAATTATGGAAGCTGGGGTGAGCTTGAAAGTGTCGGCCGCCAGTTTAGATACCCAGTTAAGTTTTACAACGGCTCCGGCGAAAAAAAATTATGGTCAGTTTCGCCTAGTCTTCCTAGCGAAGAGCTAATCACAGGTTACTACGCTTTCGGAGCTAACGAACTAAATGTCTATCGTGCTTTGTTCAAAATTGTTTCACACTTACGCGAAAACTATGGCCTAAAAGTCTAGTTGGCATGGCAATGCCCACAGCGCATCAACGAGCGAGGGGCTTCCGTTATTCATACATGGGAAACAACTGAGGTTGCTGGGCTCTCAGCGACCTGCTTTGTTCAGTGTTTCATTAGATTACGTATCGATGAGAGTTAACGCGATGAGCCAGTCCGAACGCCTGTTTCGCATCAATCAACTGCTGCATGAGCGCCGGGTGGTGCCGATTTCCACGTTTCTAGATGAACTAGAGATTTCCCGAGCTACTTTTAAGCGTGATATGGACTATCTGCGTGATCGGTTGCGGGCACCAATCATCTGGGATCGGGAGGTTGGAGGCTACCGGTTCGAATCGGAGCAATTGGCTGGACAGTTCGAAATGCCCGGGCTGTGGTTTTCCGCGAAGGAAGCAATGGCACTGCTATCGATGCAGCATGTGCTCTCCCAGCTTGAGCCGGGTCTGCTCTCTGGCCATGTGGGACCATTTCAGGCTCGCCTGCGCACGCTATTAGCCCAGGAAGGCCTAGATCCGGATGCAGTACAGCGGCGTATCCGCCTGTTACCCTCGCTGCATCGCCCGGTTGCTCCGGCACACTTCGAAACAATCGCCCATGCCGTCATGCAGCGACAACGGCTAAGTCTGCAGTACCGCTCGCCGGGAGCCAAGCAGGCAACGGCTCGCATCGTTTCTCCGCAGCGACTGACGCATTACCGCAATGCTTGGTATCTTGAGGCGTGGTGCCATCTGCGTAATGCTATCCGCTCGTTTGCTCTGGACAGCTTCGAGGAGGTTTCGCTAACCCAAGAACTTGCACTGGATGTGTCGGAGGATGAACTGCATCAAGCGCTGGAAGGTGGTTACGGGATTTTTAGTAGCAGTGAGCGGCAGTGGGCACGCCTATGCTTCAGCGGCAAGGCTGCCCATTACGTTAGCCGAGAAACTTGGCATGCCGACCAAACTGGTGAATGGTTGGACACCGAGCATTTCCAGCTGCAGCTTCCTTATTGCGGGGAACGGGAACTGGTGATGGATATCCTCAGGCATGGTGCCGATGTCGAAGTACTCGATCCACCCACTCTGCGTCAGGCGGTGCTGGAACAACTGCAGTCCGCGCTCGGGCAATACGCGGCGGACTTGCCCAAACCAGTCATTGCAGTCCCTCCGTCACTGATTCTCAGTCCATTGCATGTGGCTGCTCGAAAGGCCGCAGATCGGATCCGCCATGCCGATGGCTTGCTGATTACGGCTGGAGCAGGAATAGGCGTGGATTCCGGGTTGCCGGATTTTCGGGGTGGTCACGGCTTCTGGGAAGCCTATCCGGCACTAGGTAAAGCCCAGCTCAGTTTCATGGACGTTGCTAGCCCTCAGACATTTCGTACCAATCCGCAATTAGCGTGGGGATTTTACGGACATCGGCTCAAGCTATACCGTGAAACTCAGCCGCATGAAGGGTTCCAGTTGATGCATCGCTGGGGTGAGCGCTTACTGCATGGATCATCGGTGTTCACTAGCAATGTTGATGGGCAGTTCCAGAAGTCTGGGTTTGCGGCAAATCGAGTGACAGAGTGCCATGGCTCCATTCATCATCTGCAATGTTTGGATGCCTGCAACACCCGCATCGAATCAGCGGACTTGCTGGAACCCGAGATCGACACTGACTCCTGTCGCTGGCTGGGTAAACTCCCGCTTTGCCCACAATGTGGGGCATTGATGCGCCCGAACATCCTGATGTTCGGCGATTGGGAATGGTTGGGTCAACGCAGTGATGAGCAAAGACAACGACTCAACCACTGGCTGGAAAAACCACAGCGCCTGGTGATTATCGAGCTCGGCGCTGGCACAACGATTGCGACCGTGCGCCGTGCCGGTGAACGCTTGCTGAATCGCGATGAGGTCGAATTTAGCACGTTGATCCGCATAAACCCGACGGAATCCGAAGGGCCAGTCGGCACCGTGAGTATGTGCAGCAGTGCACTCGCGGGTTTACAAGCCATCGCGGAAACGTTGGGATGGTAAGTGTGGCTCACGTTAATGAGCTACTTGGTGAAGTTGCAGGCTCAGCTCCTGCACTAGTGACTTGGATATCATGATCTGACTACCAATCAAGAAGGATAGATCATGACTACTTGGTCTTTGCAGAAGGAACTCGTTGAGCTTAAGCTGAGTTACGGAACGAAGAAAACAATGCGCGTTGTTATTCATCCTGAGCATCTGAGCCGGCTGATTTATGATGCTTGTGCATTAGCGCATCGAATGTACGAGCTAATGTTGATCCAGCGCCCGGGTGATCTGCTTGCTTATCTAGTGGTGGCAATCGAAGAGTGCACCGAGCGTATTGACCAAATGGTTAATCGCTCTCACCAAGAAAAGTTGCCAGCAAGCGAATCAACTGAGAGCAAGCCGAAGTTGTTGCCATTTTTGGAATTCAATCGCTTTTTTAGCTGGTGGGGCGATGACACCGAACCTGAAGATGAAGCCTGGTTACTTTTTGTGGGGTCAGGTCGATTTGAAAACCTACTTAAAGCATGGTTTAAGCAAATCCAAGATGCTCAGTCGAGATTATCGTGTGGCGATGAATTGCAAAGAAATTGCTTTTATCGGGTTAAATATGGAAACCATCCACTGGATATGCTCGAACGGCAGCGTGCAGTCACCATCTCTCGGAGTGGCAAGCCTGAACCCTATCAGAAATCGGCTTTCTTAGACAAAATCGTGGAGTTGGTTCAGCAAGATGATGTGAAGTCTGTAACTACATATTATGGCAATTACTCGATTTTACGTGTTTTGTGTAATAAACAGCGTCAGCGAACCAATCAAACAGGCTTGTCTGCACATCAAGCCTTTGCAATTAATATGGTTGAGCCACTTAGCGCATCTGTGAGCTGCGATGCATGGGATGCGGAGATTTGTTATTACAGTGAAGGTTTGGGGCGGGGAGATTTGTTTATCGCACATCCGGCGTTGGCTAATTCGGATGATGTTTCTCGTGATCTTGATTTTTTATTCAAGCATGCAAGGTTTGTGCTTTGCAGCAAATCGCTTGGCCCAATCGAAGGTTATACCGCTGAAGAAGGTGATGGATGGTGGTGTTATCGCTTGATTGATCTTTCCAAGGCGATTGCAAAAGATGAATTTGCAGATCGCTTGAATCGAGCAATGTCCATCATTTAGCTAGCCAGCCTTTGTCCGCAGACATGGAAAAAATTCCCTACAGCGCAACTAGTACATTCGCTGATTTGGTTTTTAGCGTGATTGCCCGAGCAATCCACCCTAAAAACTGACTCGGTAAGTCTAGTTTTAAATTGTTGAATTTAAATGGTTTTCATGAGTATAGGTTCTGGACTTCATTTTGAGCTGCTTTTGGCGACACTACATATATAGCTGGCCAGACAGAGATGCCATCTCTGCAAACCCAGAAAGAAGCAGCACCAGCCAGTCCGGAAGCCTTGCGCCACAAGGCTTGTAGCGGCGGGGCTGGGCAAAGAAAAACCCCAACTGAGAACAGTTGGGGTTTGTGTATTGGTGGCGGGCGACGGAGTTGAATTCCAAAGCCACTACTGCTATTAGCAGTTATGCTGGGTAATTTGCCGTAACTGCTGTCAACTCTGGCCAATTCATCGAGATAGCTAATTTATTGAATATAACCAGGCTTATTCTTACTGAATTAATCAGTAACTACGGCATTTAGCTCAAGGCTTGGGGACCATCAATACGAATTCAACTCCCGCTGTGGGAGTCGAACCCACGTCCATCAAGGTCGATCATCTAATTTTAACGGCAAAACAGGTGCTTGCATTTTCCTTCGATAATGCGGCAAAGAAATGGGGCGTCGCAGTTTTTTAGTCAAGAGTCCGAACTCCACGGTAGGCAACTGCCTCACTCGTGCCTATCGATAATCTTTTATATTCAGGCAAAAACGATTAAATCCTCCCAGGATGTCCGTTCGTTAACCACGGATGGATTTCCAAATGAAAACAAGACCATGCCAATGTTGCGGTGCAGAGTTTGAGCCTTGCCCACAAGTTCCGAACCAACAGTTTTGCTCTAAACCTGAATGCCAACGAGATCGCCGACGCCGATGGCAGCAACAGAAATTGAAAACGGATCCGGCCTACCAGGAAAACCAGTCGCATGCCCAACGAGCCTGGCTGGATCGACATCCAGACTATTGGCGATCATATCGTCAGAAACAGCATGAACTCAATTCAAATCAACCGCAGCAGCAATCGACATGCGTCGATTTCGTGCCCGCAAAGATGGACGAGTCATCTTGTATTGCCCCACTACCAGCTGGCATCTACTCCATCAAGCCAATACAAAGCAGATCATTTGGTTTGCCTGAGAAGTGGCTGGTTGAGATCACCCTGCTATCTGTAGAGCCCTTATGCAAAAAAGACGAGTGCTAAGAGATGACTTGATCGCGCCGTCGTTTTTTTGTGACTACGGTAATTCCAATTGGCTCTTGTCTTTTTGTCTAATCAAGCCCCTGTTATTTGTGGCAGCAAGATTGGGATCGGGATCTCTTTCACGCCAGTGGCAAGAATTCGAGAGCCTCAGTAGTCATAAGAAGATGGGGACTTATGCAAGCAAATCATATCGAGGGAGACGCATCAGAATTTTCGCTGAATTTGCGTGCTGCCCAATATGTTCGGATGTCGACTGAGCATCAGCAATACTCGACCGAGAATCAAGCAGATAAGATTCGCGAGTACGCTGTCAGGCGCAATATTGAGATAGTTCGGACCTATGCCGATGAGGGCAAGAGTGGACTGCGGATTGATGGTCGACAGGCGCTGCAGCAACTAATATCGGATGTGCAGACAAAAAAAGCCGATTTTCAGATCATCTTGGTTTATGACGTTAGCCGTTGGGGCCGATTCCAAGATGCCGATGAAAGTGCATACTATGAGTACATTTGCCGCAATGCAGGCATTCAAGTTGCATACTGCGCCGAACAATTTGAGAACGATGGCTCGCCAGTCTCCACCATCGTCAAAGGCGTCAAGCGCGCAATGGCTGGCGAATACAGTCGCGAGCTCTCAGCAAAAGTCTTCGCGGGGCAATGCCGATTAATCGAATTAGGTTATCGGCAAGGTGGTCCGGCTGGTTACGGCTTGCGTCGAGTACTTATCGATCAATCAGGATCGATCAAGGGGCAGCTTGCACGTGGTGAGCATAAAAGTCTCCAAACTGACCGGGTGATTTTACAGCCAGGCCCAGACAACGAAATTGCTATCGTAAATCAGATTTATCGCTGGTTTGTTGAAAGTGCTCTACTCGAGGCAGAGATTGCTGAGCGGCTCAATAAGGATGGCATTCTGTCTGATTTAGGTCGGCCCTGGACCCGTGCCACTATCCGTGAGGTTCTCTCCAATGAAAAATACATCGGCAACAATGTGTACAACCGCCGATCGTTCAAACTCAAAAAACACCGGGTGCTTAACAGCCCTGAGATGTGGATCAAAAAGGAGAACGCATTCGAGGGTATTGTGGCGCCAGAATTGTTTTACACAGCCCAAGGAATTTTACGTGAGCGGGCCCACCGTTTTAGTAATGAAGAACTGATCGATAAACTACGACGACTTTTTCAGCAGCGTGGTTACTTATCTGGCCTGATCATTGACGAAGCGGAAGGGATGCCCTCAGCAGCCGCCTATGCGCATCGGTTTGGTAGTTTGATACGTGCTTACCAGACGGTCGGATTTACACCTGATCGTGATTACCAATATCTCGAGGTCAATCAATACTTGCGGCGACTTCATCCGGAGATAGTTGGTCAGACTGAGCGCATGATTGCAGAGGTAGGAGGCAGGGTTATACGCGACCCCGCCTCGGATTTATTGACCGTAAACGCTGAGTTTACTGTCTCGCTGGTCTTATCGCGTTGCCAGATTCTGGATGATGATCGGCGTCGCTGGAAAGTCCGCTTCGATACCAGCTTGGTGCCAGATATCACCGTTGCAGTTCGCCTCGATGAAACCAACCAGTCCGCACTGGACTATTTCTTGTTACCTCGATTGGATTTCGGTTTGCCACGCATTCAATTGGCAGAACACAACCGTCTCGAGTTCGAAAGTTATCGCTTTGATAGCTTGGACTATCTTTACCGCATGGCAGCCCGAAGCAGGGTCAGGAGGGTCGCATGAGCATGCAGCACAAAGCGACAGAACTGCAGATGATCCCAGTAGCACAAATTGCAGTCCTGAATCCACGCGATCGAAATAACAAGGTTTTTGATGAAATAGTCGACAACATTAAAACCATCGGCTTGAAAAAACCGGTGACGGTCACCCCTCGCGATAATCTGGGGGATGGCAAACGCTATTTACTAATTTGTGGAGAAGGCCGGCTAAAAGCTTTTATGATGCATGGCGAGCAACAGATTCCCGCTCTTGTTGTGCAGGTTAATAATGAAGATGCCTTCATTATGAGCCTGACCGAAAACATCGCCCGCCGAAAATACAGCACACTTGAACTATTGATGAGCATCTTGCAACTTAGCCAGCAGGGATATGACAAGAAGGTAATTGCGCAAAAAACTGGCCTCAGTCTTGATTACATCAAAGGGATTTTGCATCTTTTCGAAAAAGGCGAAGAACGATTATTGGCTGCAGTTGAAGCCGGCAGAATCCCATTGAATGTTGCCATGACAATCGCCGGTGCCAGCGATGAGGATGCGGTCCAGACGGCATTGCAGGAAGCCTATGAAAGCGGCCAACTGCGCGGAGCGCAACTGATGCAGGCACGACGCGTACTGCAGCGGCGTACATCATTGGGCAAGAGCCTAGCCCATAATCCATCTCGTAAAGCTGCATTAGTTACAACTTCAAGTCTGGTACGCAATTATCAACAAGAAGTTGAACGGCAAAAACTGATGGTCAAGAAGGCAGAATTTACCCAGCAGCGTTTGTTATTCGTAATCGAGGCATTGCGTCAGTTGCTGTCAGATGAACATTTCTCAAATTTGCTTCGAGCAGAAGGACTGGATACCTTGCCCAAGCAGCTGGCAGAACGGATCTGGGCCGGAGGGCTTTCAGTATGAGTGCGCTCCAGCTTGGTTTTATCCCTGAGCCGCTAACCTTACCGCTCGATCGTATTCTACCGTCTCGTAAAACGCCTGAAGGTATTTTGGGCTCTCGCAAATTCAAACAGATCGTTGCATCTGTGGAAGCTATTGGTCTTATTGAACCATTGAGCGTCGGAAAACCACATACCAGTGGCTTACATGTACTGCTCGATGGCCATATTCGTCTTGTTGTTCTACGGCAGCTTGGTTATACCGATGCACCATGCCTGGTTGCGACGGATGATGAAAGCTACACCTACAACAACAGAATCAATCGCATATCTTCGATTCAAGAGCACCATATGTTGCGCAGAGCGGTCGAGCGCGGTGTAACCCCTGAGAGGCTCGCGAAAGCGCTGAATGTCGATGTTAGCCAAATCCACAAAAAGGTAACCCTGTTGGAAGGCATTTGCGTCGAGGCGGTTGAGCTACTCAAAGACCAACAGTTTTCAGCCAATATGGGCGCTGTGTTACGCAAACTGAAGCCTACCCGCCAAATCGAGTGCGTCGAGCTCATGTTAGCTGCAAACAACATTACCGTGGTCTACGCCGAAGCGCTGCTTGCCGCAACTCCACAACACTTGCTAGTAGGTGAAACAAAACCTAGAAAAATTCGCGGCATCAGTGCAGATCAGATGGCCAAGATGGAGCGGGAAATGGGCAGCCTGCAAGGTCAACTAAAATTAGTCGAAAAATCCTATGGCCAAGACGTGCTACTACTTGTGTTAGCCAAGGGCTATCTTGGCAGGCTGATCGAAAATCAAGCTGTTTACCGATTTCTATCGCAGCGCCAACCTGATGTATTGGCAGAGTTTGAGCTTATCGTTCAGACCGTGGCACTTGATGGAAAATAATCTTGGAGGGAGACGCAAGTTAACAACTAGCAGGCACCACACCCAAAGCGATGCCAATAACGCTAGAGCAACTCAGAATTCGGGAATGAAAAAAGCGTCTGAAGCACGTCGAGCTTAAAAAATTCAAAGACTCTCTTGATATCTGACTCACTGAATAAATTGGCTAGATGTGATCCAAGACCTTAGTCCACCAAAAGTAAGCAGCTGGGCGTCTACCAACACCGAACAACCCAACACGAACTGAAACCATGACTTGCCACTCACAGAAAGTGTTTGTATAGTTTGTGCGTTTCAACACCTGGGAAGTCCTATGCCACCGAAAAAGAAGATTGATGTTAAACAACCAAGCCTGGGTTTAGGTTTACAGGAAAAGAATCCAAAAGAGGCATTCCGTAACATTCGGAATTATCTTGCAGGACAGTTTGTCGGTGCAACCCGTGATGACTCACTTCTTGATGAAGTGTTGAAGTGTCTGTTTTGTAAACTTGTTATTGAGCGAGGGGAGTTGCCTCCCGTGGATCTCACAGCACAACCATTTGAGCTTTCAAAACAAATACGGTCCGTATTCGCAACAGTTCGCTCAGATTTTCCGGAGATATACACCGAAGAATCTGAAATATTGCTTGACCCTGCATCCTTGAAATTTGTGATGCAGGAGCTAAATTTCTCCATCATGGATTCCGAGAGCGATCCGATTGGCGATGCTTTTGAAGTTTTTGTTGGTAGTGAGTCTCGAGGTAACTCAGGGCAATTTTTTACACCTAGATCTGTAACCAATCTGCTGGTTGCCGCAGTTAATCCTCAGCCCCACGAGACCGTGCTTGATCCTGCATGTGGTGCAGGAGGATTTTTGGCATCGGTTTGCGCACATCGTCAGCGGCATGGTGTGCCTATTGAGAATTTGGCAAGTGGCTTATATGGAATTGACAAAGACTCTTATCTTGCGCAGCTAGCCAAAGTTCATATTTCTTTGTTAACTGGCGGGCATCCAACTGTCCTTAATGGAGATAGCGTATCACTTCAGAATGGATCTAAAAATCTACGTGAATATCTTCCAAAAAACGGCCTTGATGTCATTCTAACGAATCCCCCTTTTGGCGCAAAAATAATTGCTGCTAATCCAGAAGTAATATCGACTTTCGATCTAGCAAAGAAATGGACGAAAAACAAAAAGACGGGAGTGATTGAGCCAGGTGATAAGGTCTCCACTAATGTGCCCCCACAAGTTCTTTTTGTGGAGCGTTGTTTGTCTTTACTGAGGCCCGGTGGTCGACTTGGTATGGTCTTACCTGAGAGCATTTTGTCAAATAAATCCTATCGCCACGTGGTTGAGTATCTGTTGCTGCATACGGAAATACATGCGGTCATGGGAATGCCCGAAGCCTTGTTTAAAACATCTGGAAAGGGAGGAACTCATACAAAGACATGTCTATTAGTTGCAACGAAGAGGTCAGATGGTAATACGAAGCCCGGAAAGATATTTATGGCTGAAGCGAAGTGGTGCGGACAAGATTCTCGAGCGCGCGTCATACCAAATAACGATTTGCCAGAAATATTGCAGAAATTTGAATATTTTAGGAGACAAGGAAAGATCAATGAAGCGAGCTCTCTTGGATTCCTAACCGAGACAGCTCAAGTAACGGGAGGAGTTTTGTGCCCTCGCTACTACGACCCTCAAGCTGAACATGAATTGGCTGGACTTGAAGAAACTCATAAATTGCTAAAAGTTCAAGAGCTGATTGCCGAGGGAGTTCTCTCTTTAACCACGGGTGATGAGGTTGGCAAACTAGCTTATGGTACAGGTACAATCCCATTCATAAGGACATCCGATATAAGCAATTGGGAAATAAAGTCTGACCCTAAGCATGGAGTCTCAAGGGAGATATATGAATCTCTTGCTAAAAAGCAGGATGTACAAGCTGGGGATGTCCTAATGGTGAAAGATGGTACTTATTTGATAGGAACCTGTGCAATTGTTACTGAAGCTGATAAACAAATACTCTATCAAAGCCATTTGTACAAAATAAGGGTTAATCAAAATACCCACGGTTTGAACTCTTTCCTTTTGCTTGCAATACTAAGTTCATCAGCTGTTCAAAAGCAAATTCGGTCAAAACAATTCACGCAGGATATTATCGATAGTCTTGGCGAACGCATAAATGAACTCATTTTGCCAGTTCCGCTAGATATCGTTAAGCGAGATTTGATTACTGAACAAGTTAGGCTGGCAGTTGTTAAACGCGGCGAAGCAAAAGAGCTCGCAAGGCTTGCGCGAGATTCAGTTTGCTGTTGACATCTTAATTGTAACTGATGAGTCCCCTAGGGTTCGGCTAGGGGAGTTACCAAGGACTGACCTATGTAAATTATTGTGTAACTTAAATCTCGACCAAAAGAAGGTGTTTCTAATGAAAGGACATCAAAGCCTAGGAAGGCTGAGGATTTTCATTACTTCGTTGGAAGATATCATCAAGCAATTTTCTGGTTTCAGCAAGAGTAAGATCACCCTGAATTCGATTTCCATCTGCCGATTGCCAGCAAACGTTATCACCTCTATGCCGTCCCGCACGTTTCAGCGGGTGCTTGTGTCCAGCCTGATATTCTGCTTTTCCGTGAACAGAATCGCCGGAAAGTCTTTTGAAGTCGAGCACTTCATTGGTCACTGGACACCGGCTCAAAGGTCGTCCAATTTTAATTAGCCCAGCCAACTCGAAGTCGCTGCGAGTGTCAATGGGGAAGTTTTTAAAACAGACCAAATCTTCATAGAGTTTACGTTCAACAGACCAGCATTCAGTTAGTGTGGCGTGCTGAAAATCACCAGCTAGCACTTCCCAGCGCTTCGCTCGGTTCGTCTTGTCTTTGCCCGTGAGCGCCCGATCTGTTTTGTACGTTTTTGTTTGAATCTTATCAAGTAGCTTTTTCTTAAGACTACTTTTTATTAATGGACGCGCTTTTAGAAGCCAATCAACGTCATCATTCAAAACCCAAGATATGTTTTCGGGCGTATGAACCGGGGTTGCGTGCGGGTTTGTATAATCGAAAACGGATTCATAGGGAACGCTAGATGATGCATGAAGACGAAGGATCTTTTGGCCAACAGTCGAGTCTTCTTCATACTTTTTAGTTACTTCTGTTAAGCACTTTATAAACACTAAAAGGCATACCTCAAAGGACGATGAACGAGGATCATTTCCAGGCTGAAAGCTTCCCCTTACCGGCTTAAACGATTCTTTTTGAGGCATGAGAATGTAACCTTGCAGCCACCGAGTCTTTAACTTCGTTGAACCTACTTTGAGATTTGTGAGCTCGATCAAAAAAGAAAATCTAATTAAATTGCCCAAAAGCAATTTGAAAACTTTGCGAGGAAGGGCTGCTTTTGCTTTTGCCAGTGCCAATTCGACATCTGATGGGGCCTTAGCAAAAGTCTTTTTCAGAATCGCATCTCGAATCTTGACCACAGAATATTTTTTTGTCCTGCCTTGTGTTTTATCCCCCCCGAAAGCATCACTTACCGTGTCGAGTTCCTCTTGTTCTAATAGCTGCCTTATATCTTCTTGAAACACAAAAATCACCATTATGTTGACATTTTTGTGATCTTATATGAAATAACTTCATTTTAATAGTGAGCACAGTGACCTGGCGATTGTTCAACATAAGTCCGTTGAATCTTTGCGTAAAAATGAACCTCCAGAAGTAACAGAAATCCCCCACTTGCACCCGAATCCCAAAAAGAAATAAGACTCCGCACAAATAGGCCAGAGTTTTTTAATTAATCCGAATGGCGGAAAATTGCACAACTTATTCAAGTTGCCTGTTGTAACCCAATGAAAAAACTTCGAACCTATGCCGTGGCAAAGCCAATCAACAAGCAGCATCTATGCCGTGGGAGTTGAATGTTATCCACTTGGTTATGCAACATAACTTATGTTGATGGAAATAATGTCATTTTCCTTTGAAAAATGCCATCCAGCAGCAAATTGGTTTCTTCTATGGTTAGGTCACCCTGGATTCTATTTCCATCTGCAGATTGCCAACAAACATTATCACCCCTATGCCGTCCCGCGCGTTTCAGAGGGTGTTTGTGCCCAACCTGATATTCGGCCTTTCCGTGAACTGGATCACCAGATAGTATTTCGTAGTCGAGGACTTCATGTGTAACTGGACACCGGCTCACAGGTCGTCCAATTTCAATTAGCCCAGCCAACTCGAAGTTGTTGCGAGTGGCAACGGGGAAGTTTTTAAAACAGACCAAATCTTCATAGAGTTTACGTTCAACAGACCAGCATTCAGTTAGTGTGGAGTGCTGAAAATCACCAGCTAGCACTTCCCATCGCTTTGCTCGGTTCGTCTTGTCTTTGCCCGTGAGCGCCCGATCTGTTTTATATGTTTTTGTTTGAATCTTATCGAGAAGCTTTTTCTCAAGAAGATCCTTTATTAAAGGGCGAGCCTTGAGAAGCCAAACAACATCATGATTTAACACCCATGAAACGTTTTCTCGAGTATGAACCGGGTTTGCTTGCGGGTTTGTATAGTCGAAAAAAAATTCATATGGGACGCTGGATGACGCATCAAGATTAAGAATCTTATCGGTAACAGATGAGTTCTCATTGTATTTTTCAGCCACCTCTTTCAAACAGTGTGTGAAAACAGAAAGACATTCTTCGAAGGAAGATGATCGAGGATCATTCCCTGGTTGAAAGCGGCCCCTGACAGGCTCAAACGAGCCAGCTTGAGGCATGAGAATGTCACCTGGTAGCCAACGAGTCTTCATTTTTGTTGAGCCAATTTTCAGGTTTGTGAGCTCAATTAGAAACGAAAATCGTATTAAATTACCCAATACCAGTTTGAACACTTTTTTTGGAAGGCTTGCTTGTAAGGTTGCTAATGCCGCTTCAACATCTGGTGAATTTTGTTCAAAGGTCTTTGCAAGCAGCGCATCTCGAATCCGAGCCACAGAATAACTTTTCTTTTGGTCTCCTGTTTTACGGCCACCAAAAGCATCGCTTACGGTGTTACGTTCCTCTTCTTCCAGAAGCGCCCTAATTTCGTCCTGAAGCATAAAATCCACCATTTTATTGACTTTTTTCTGATTCTATCTGAAAGCATTTTTATTGAATAGAGCGGAACGGAGATCCATCAGTGGATTTTGTCAGGAAAAAATATACTTCAGTTGCTCGTCGCATTACCAATCCCGGCAGAATTTTGCCGCTGCCATAAACCCAACGCCGCAACTCTTTTGCAGCTGCAGCCCAGTCTCGCTGATTGATCCTCCGTCGCAGCGTCGACGTCTGCAGCCGCCCAGCCCCAAGATTGAACGTGAAGTCCACGATGGCTGCTAGTCGAACCTCCGGCTCGGTGGCCAGTACTGGGCAGTAGCGCAGCGTCGCTGCCAGTGCAGTCTGCAGATCGCGCGCAAGATAGATTTCGGCTTCTGCCAGTTTGATTGGAGGGTGCTTGGGGTCGCAGAGATGACCATACCCAATAGTCCAGTAGCCAGCGGGACAAAGGTATGGCACGGCGGTGATTTCGATTCCTCGCTTTGCCTTGCGCTCGAAACCCTCAAAGTGTTTGGCCAACTCGATAGCTGCTTTCGGTACTTGGATCATGGCCGCACCCGGTCAAATACGCGCCCGAGGAACCAGAAGTTAAGCACGCCAGCCCAGAGGGCTTGATCAGCTTCTTGCCAAGCCAGTGTTGCAGCCGCTGCCCACTCCATGCAGCCTTGCATAGCGCAGGCGAAAATAGCGATTTTCGCCAGGCAGTACAGCGCCATGAACCAGTAGGTCAGAATCGGGCGTACGCTAGTGGACAGCGCGTCAGCCCATTTGGCGCCACTGTGACGGCTTTGGCCGATGATGGATTCTTTCAGTGCGTCGAGTGCGCCGGTATTCCACGCAGCGGTGGCGCTGGCACTGATTTCTTCCATTCGCTGTGCACCGCGTAGTTTTTCGAACTCCAGCGCCTTGTCCTGCATGGCCAGTTCATGATTGCGCTCGCCTTTGCGATCCAGCCATTTCAGAATTTCCGGAGCAAGGCGAAATGCGCCGCCGAGCAGGCCTCCAAGTAGCGTCTCGATCATTGTCCACCTCCGAACAGTTTGAATTTGATGACGGCACCGGCCACCAGCGCTAGTACAAAGCCGGTGGTCAGCATCTTGATCACGGTTTGCCATGCGGTGCTTTTGGCGGCATGGAATGCTTCCAGCAGGCCGCGTAGTTCACGGATGTCGGCAGCTGCGTTTTCGCCATCCAGACCAACATCCACCAAGGCGCGGCGGGCGCCCAATTGGGCTGCTTGCTCGAGCAGTTGCTCGAATTCTTCTCGCGGCATGACCACCATGCCGTCTTTCAGGTTGGGTGTTCGCATCGCGGCCTCCGACGTAAAAAAACCGCCTCGGAATAAACCGGCGGCGGATTGAGTTCTTCTGAGCGTATAGCCTTACAGGCTATTTATTAGCTTGGTTGGGTTTAGATACCCATCAGCGGATAAATCGCTGCTGTGCTGCGGCGTGAATCGCGTCGCGCAGCGCGGGCAGTTGGCTGGCGACCAGACGGCGGATTTCCAGTCGGCGCTTGATCTGCACGCGCGTCACCAGCTGGGCAATGGGGATTTCGGCACCACGTTTGAGCGTTTTCTGGCCAGTGGCTTGCCGGTGTGCGCGTTTGAAGCGGTTCAACGCCCGGTCGTTTTCTGCAATATTTTCTGCAAACAGCAGGATTTTGCCGTGACGGGTTTTCTGGAAAAAGGCATTGCCTGAGCGCATCAGCGTGCTGATGATCTGCTTGAACTGCTTGCGCCCGATTCGCCTCCCGAAGGGGATGAGCATCTTTCCGTTCAGCGTTCCGCCATATTCATGCAGGCCAATCCACGGAATCTTTGATCCGACGATCAGCATCGGCGGCTTGTCCTTGCGCTTGGCGTACACCCGGGCCTTGAAGCTTTTGGCGAAGCTGCGCCGCTGCACCTGCAGGCGGGCTTCAGCATGCTGTTGCATCGCCAGCGCGATTTGCTGGCCTTCGGTTTTCATGGCCTCGGCAGCGGCGGCGTAGATTTCCCGCTGCGCCTGCTGTCCCCAGGCTTGAATCTGCTGTTGCAGCTGCGCGGAATCCAGTTTGATGGTCAGCGTCACAAGTAATACCGCTCGCTACTTTGGGTGGGGCGAATTTCGATGATCTGGCCAGACTGAATGCGCACTTGATCACCCACACGCACCGGGCTGGTGCTGCGGACTTGAATCAGACCTTGTGCCGTAGCCACTGAAACCATGTTGTCATGGGCTGCCGTGATGATGCCTGTGATCGTGCCGGTAGGCGGGGTGACTAGTTGCTGAAGTTGTTTCAAGGCGTCCATTTTTTACCTTTGGGTCGCAGGTACTTCCAGATCGATATGAGTCAGCAGCGCGCCGTCCGTGGCGACATGCTCAATACCAACGACTTTGCCGCGTGCGGTTTCGCCTCGAAGGCTGTCATCCAGTGCCATCAGTTGTCCCAGTCGTAATGTCGGCTGAAAGGTGCAGACAATGCGCAGCTTGCGCACGCTGGTGCTGGCATCCAGTTCTGCGCGGGCGCGACTAATCGCGACTGGCACATTGGTAATCAGCGGATCGCTCAAATCCGGTGCTGAATGTTGGCCGGCATTGCGTTGTACCGTGATATCAAGCACGCAAATTGCCTTCGATATAGACAGCGATGCTGTACACCTTGCTGCCACCAGAAGTCCTTGGTGCTTTGATGCCCCAGCTGTATGCGCGACTTTGATATGCCGCTTTGGCAACAGCCACACCTGCGTTCGCGCAAGTGATCGTGCTGCCATCAGCACCCAGTGTGGCAGCACCTAACGCCGTACCGAACCACGTCAATGCGGGCATGGCGATGGCGGGTTTGGCCAGGCGCGTTTCGCGGCTATTCGCAAACGTCAGCGTTTCTTCCTGCGGCACATTCACTTCGCTGCCTTGCAACAGCTCTCCATCCGACAAAATGGGGGGGCTGTATTGGACATTCGGGCCAGGGTAAACCAGAAACCATACCACTTCGTCCGGCGCGAACTGGCTGCGTCCGCCATTGAGTCCATCGCTGCGGTTATCGATTTCTGCCGACAGACTGCCGGATTGAGCGCTACCATCGCCAAATTGAATGGTGATCGACGTAGTAATCTGACTCATGGGCTTCCTTCGCTGCCTTCAAGCACCAGAAACTGGATGCTTTCCTGTTGTGGGTGCTGTACCTGAAAGGTGTACGCCCGGGTGCGGTAGTGAACTTGCGCCAGGCTGTAACCACCACACACTGTGGTGAGAGTGGACAGCGTCCGGCCATCGGTAGCGATACTGATCGGGCCCAACTCAGCGTATTGCCAGCGCATGCTAATGAGTTCATCTATCGGATAGCGAGAGCTGGCCCTACCCGCTTTGAACTCCAGCAATTCCGTCTCGGTAAGCTCAACGATGCCGCACGCACTAATGCGTGTGTCGATATTGCCAGTATGCGCCAGCGTAATTACCCGCCAGGGCTGAGGAATAACATGCACCAGCCCGCTATGCCGGTCGTGCTCGTCAGCAACGTACTCAATCTGATCCTGTCGACCCAAGCTGCTGCCATCGCTGATGCGAATCCGGTCATAGTCGGGCCGCAGCTCATCGGCATCGCCCCATTCAAAAACATCGTGATCGCTAACCGTTAGCGCTGGAATGCTTTCACCGTAGCGGACAGGAGTCAGCGGAAAAAGATGCCGAACACGCAGCCCTCCATCGGGCAGTGATTCCAGCAGGCCACCGGCGGTGGCAACAATCTGGCTGACTAGCTCCAGCGGGTTGGCTTGAATGGCCTGCAGTTTGCCGGGTGGAATCAGCCAGTTTTCCAGTTGCCAGTCGATGGCTGTGCCGTCCGATTCCAATCCAGCCAGCAGTTCCGCTACCGCCTCGCTGGCCCACACCGGCTCAGCCCAGGATCGACTGACGGGCAAACCATGCGGAGGTGCCAGCCAGGCCAGCGGCGAAATGGCTGTGATGCTCAGCCTCACATTACTCGGCGCCGAGCGGCTTAGTGCGCGGCCATCGATGCGCAACACAAAGCTCACCTGCGGCAAAACCAGTTCGATCTGCTCGCCTAGTTCCAAACGATTCAAGCTCAGCGGATCAGCTAATTCAATCCGGGCCAACCAGTAGGGAGAACGCTCATCACTGCTCACGCTGAACGACTCCACAGACACTTCCAGCCCTTGGTAGCGAATATAGGGGCTGAGCATGACCACGCGGCTGGATTGATCCTGGCAGTCGAAGTGTGCTCGTAGCTGCTTCAGGCTGCGATTATTGTGGGTCAAATCATATGGCGCATTGAGTTCGGTTTGCACTCGTTCATTCAAGGCGTATCCGACCGAATGGCCAGTGAATACATAGCTTTGCAGGCTATACCCGCAACTCATTGCATTTCGGCATCGAGGTGATGTGCTCCAATGGGCAGCAAGGCTTCGTCCCACCAAATGTACGTAGCGGCTCGAGAAGTCGGCTTGTACTTGGTGGTGCTCACGCTGATCGTAACGTGCAGTCAGTTCGTTCTGTGCTGCTTGCCTTTTGGCGTAGCGGCTTACCAAAGTTTGCTGTATGCGTGGCAAGTTCGCATAAGGACTGCAATGGGCACTGCCTGTTCGGTAAGACCAAGCACAACTCAATTTGCCAACTATCCGGTTAATGTCCTGCAGTGGGCAGGCCTGAGCATGTTGGTTTCGGATCGTTTGGGCGACCGAATACTCAGCGATCAGTTGGCTCGAAATCCTATATGTAAAGCTCGACTGATGAAATTGAAGCAGAGGCGATCGCCATAAAGCACTGTGCCAGGCGCTCAAACGCACATGATATTTGGCGCTGTGCTGTCGCCGAATGACTATCGCCATAATTTATCGAATTAAGCACTTGCAGCAGTTGTGTATCTTGCAGTGAAGTGGACTTCCTCTCCAGGCGCGAGTGTGCCCAGATCAATCAGTCCTAGGATGTAATCCAAGTATTCGGCGCTGGGATTGGTGCCCGCTAGGATTTCACGAAGTAAGGCTACGCTCGGATAATCATGTGGCCATAACCATTGAGGATTGAAATGGTCGCAGTTTTCAAAACGGCCGGTGAGCTGCCTGATCCCACCCCAAAAGGATGCTGTGAACTCTGAACCACTGGCAGTAAAAATTTCTCGATAAGGATTTTGTCCCGGGGGCGCTTGATACCAGGCTTGAAAAACGCCGTAATTAACGCCGTAGAACAATCGTTTTGGTGTACCACTAGTGTTCTTGATTTGTATCTGCTGGACAAGTGTTTTGCCCGAGATAAAACTGAGTTCGCGTCGATACACGCTTGGCTTCACCATTATAAATTCAACAACTGCACCATATGGCTCACCGTATGAAAGCCGAGTTTTTTCTTCATAAGGTGGGTGATATTCCTCATTTTCTTCAACCGGATCATTGGGGTCGAAAGTAAATGTGAGCAGCTTATAGCCTAGGTATTGTTCAGAAATATGGTAGTTAAACAGCGCATTGTCGAATGGAGCGAAGTAGACAAATTCATACCGGGGATTAACGCCATATTCAATATACTCTTCACCCCAATCCCACTCAGCTGGCGGTCCAAATTGGCAGGCTGTAATTCGACTAAACGGACCAAGATCAATACTCATGCCCCGTTATCCTTGAGTTTGAGCTCCCATGGCCTGCCATGCGCATCCTGCAAAGTGATTGACTGGGCTCGCTCAACATCAATGTAGGCATTCGGATCTGTTGGTGAAACAATGCGCTCGGTACGACTTTGCCGGGAAACTTCGGTTAGCTGCTTGTCGGTTTTGTCCCGGTCCAGCATCTGGCGCAGGCTGACACTGGCGATACCTTTGGGCCAGACTTTACGCTCCAGAGCGCACTGGGCCACGCCAAATTCACTCATGGCGATCAGCAGCAGTTCCGGCATCGGTGCGTCGGTAATATCTCCGCGCAACCAAGCGAGCTTGAGCTCATCCAGAATCTCGCCAGTGGGCAGGCCGACGTTACAGCGCAGCAGCCGATAATGTGTCTGATAGCGCACGATCATCCCGCCAGCCACCTCTCGATCGGCCAGCAAGCGACGTGGATTGTTTGGGTCGAGTCGTGGAGGAGTGGTGGCTTGCCCTTGGCGGTCGATAAATTGGCTGGCAAACAGGATTTCATGCTGCGCCGCATGCGGGCGTTTGAGCATGAGCTCGCGCTGGAACGAGAAACTCAGGCTTTCAACTTCCTCATCGAACCGCGAGCCCAGATCCTCAACAGGCACAAATTGCTGATCGGTTCTGCCGGGGATCGTGAAGGTGTAACGCGGCAACATCATCGAAAGAGATGTGTAGTCAAACTTGCCCGCCATCGAGTCGTAATGCACAGCTTCTCGGCCGGGAATAAATGGCGCGGGCTCGGACAGGTGATACTGTAAGCGATGATCTGGCTGGCAGTAGGCTCGTACATGGCTCTGGCCGGGCGTGGTAACTTCCAGCACTTTGTCCCAAGGCTCGATGCGCTCGGTAGTTTGCTCCAGTAAGCGCCAGCTGGCGCTAAAGAACAGGCTGGCGGGTTCGGTGTAATTCACCTGCACCGGGCGATTGAGCTTGCTGTCTTTGCTGGACGTTTCCAGTTGAATCGGCGCCAGGCCTGCCGGGTCGATCTGGACGGTCAGATTGGTATTGACTGCGCTCATGCCGACTCGCAATCCACGCCGACAATAACCTGATTGCCGGAATAGGCAAGCGCACCGGCAGGCACGACGCGTTTGTACCAGAGTGGAATGGCGGCCGGATGCGTGGTAAACGCCAGCGTGTCACCCGCCTTGAACGTCCCGCCAAATGCACGCTGATCCAGCGTAAAGAACGGCCGCCCAAAATCAGCGTTGTTGGGGCTAAATGGCGCATTAATCGTACCGCTTCCGATTGCACCGAGCAGATCACCGACGACATTGTATGCCGTTGCCGAGACAAAGGTCAGCAGCCAGTTCTGGGTGATGCCGCCAATGTGATCGACCTTGATCGGGAAGCTGGCATGGTTGAAGCTGCCGCTGCCAGCATTCACTTGCGGTGCCGTGCAACTGGCTTTGATATTGCCGGGCTGATAACAGCTGGCGACCTTGGCTCCCGCGTTGAAGGGATTGGCCAGTGGCACTGTCAGTGTAATTCGCGCCAGATCGCCAATATAGCTGGGAGCACTCGCTACCGACACAAACTCCTCCGAACCAGCTGGGTCGCTGATCGAGCTTTTACTGGTAATCCGCAGCAGGTCTCCAGCCCGGAACAAATTAAGCGCTGCGCCCTCGGTACTCACCTCGATCAGTGTCGCACCAGAGGCGGCATTGGTTTGCAAGATACCAGCGCCATATAGGCGTTCGTTGCCGTTCAGATCGTTCTGTGTGTCGATATATGTACCAGCCATAATCAGCACCGAATCACCCGCTGGGGTGTGTGATTCGACAAACACCTTGGGTGTAATAGCTTCCAGATTATCCGGATTGGCAAACTGGATAAACAATTTACGGTAACGGATCGAGCCCGCCATGCGTTCGGCCTGGGGGACATCCGGGAAAATGTTGTTCTTGACGCCATCGGGCACAATGTTTTTGCTCATTCGGCCACCATTGCTGGGGCCGTCATTGATCGCGCTGGCGCGCATCCAGCGAATTTCAGCGGGTTGAATGGGCATGGTTTCTCCAGATCCGAAGACGGATCAGACGGTGATCAGGCGAATTTCGCCAAAGTAACGGTCGGCAAACGGCCAAACCGGGGTGAGACGCAGTGCTGGCGGTTCTTCATGCCGAAAGCGCACCGACCAGCGTTGATCGCCTCGGTATAACTCGAAGACGCCATCAGACTGCGTGGCCATGGCTTGCAATTGCACGCACTGGGCTTGGTTCAACCACGCCAGACCATCGCGGGCGATCAGCGTCAGCGGTCGGCTGTGCAGGGGGTGGCTAAACACCACCTGATGTCCGGATAGCGTGGTTTTGCTGGTCTGGGCGATGCCGAAACTTTCCAGTAGCTCTGGGCACTCCAGCTGGCTGGGCAAGGTCAGGTGTGCGAGCCTGATTTCGGGCAGACTCATACACTGCCTCGCTCAAGATATTTGAGGGTGGCAACGAGTTGCCGGGCTTGCTGTCGTTCGGTGTGCATTGGAAACGTCTTGCCACCGACGTTCAGATTGACGGTCACCACATCCTGCAAGGGGCTGGCGGTGGTGCTGGCCATACTCGCCATGGGTAATGACATGCCCACCAGACCGCCCATGGCGTAGCGAGCAATACGTCCAGGGTCAACGCGCAGCTGGTTCAGTTGCCAGATCAAGCCCAGGCCATAGCGCCGCACGGCTTCTTTGCGCAGCACAAACTCACCCGCTTCCAGCAGGGCTGGAATCCGGTCGCCACCGCCGTAGCCACTCAGCGATCCGCCGCGCTGTAATCCCACTGGCCCACCATGCTGACGTGCCGCCACCGTCTGTTCGACCACCGTAACGGTGACAGTTTTATCCTTCAGACCGTCGAGTTCATTTTGCAGGCGGGCGACATTGGCTTGGGCATCCGCAATTTCGGCGCGAATCTGTACTTGCTGATCTTCTTCGGTCAGGCTCTTGAGTTCATTTTTCAGATCCTCAATCTGTCCGAGGGTGCGCTCGTAAGCGGCCTGTTCAGAAGTAGCTTTTTGTGCCGACAGCGCTGCGGCGACTTCATTGGCATCAATTTCGGCCTGAATGGCGCGTTCGATCAGTTGGCTACTTTCCGCGACCAGCTGATAAGCCTGCGCATTATCGGTCAGCCGTTCGGCCTGTGACTGCGAGCCCTCGGCTTCGCGCTGCGCCAGCTGTGCCAGCCGTTCTGCATCTTTGCTGCGACCACTGGCAGCAGCTTGCTCGGCCATCGTCGCCAACTGCGCGGCACGCGCCTGTTTTTCGCGGGCTTGGGCGGCCAGATCGGCTTGCTGCTGCTCTTCGCTCATGCCTTTGCGCTTGATTTCGCGCAGGCGATCTTCTGTGCTGGTCTGGGCGTCGTACAGCTTGCCGCGCAGCTCGCGCACCCGCTCGACGTATTGCCTCTCCTCATTGAGCGCAGCCTGCACGGCGGATTTATGCTGCTGCGCTTCTTGCTCCAGCGCCTGAATTTTGTTGCGCAAGCCTTCTTCGGTGAGGCGTTTTTCTTCGGCGACTTGGGCCATGAACAGGTTTTTTTCAAGCTGGCTGACGCGTTGCCGTTCGTTGCCAAGCTTTTGCACCAGTGCAGCCGCGCCATCGACATAAGCACGAGTGGCTTCAAGCTGTTGCTGATAACTTTGCCGATTGGCCAGCGCGGCCTGCTTGGCCTGTTCAACCTGCTGCAGTGCCCCAGCCGGTGCGCCCAACTGAGCCAGACGTTCTTTCTGGGCATTGAACTCACGGTAGATCTGCACCGTTTGCGCCAGTGTTTCTCGCTCTTTACGTTGTGCCTCGCTTTCGCCAAACATGGCTTCAGCCAGCTTTTCTCCGGCCCAGTAACCCGCCATCAGTGCGGCAGTCAGTACGGCGACTTGCGGTGCCAATGCTGCTAGCCTTGCACCCAAGGTGGTCAAACCACCGCTGGCCGTCAATGTAGCGGCTCCTCCCAGCGCGCCAATGCCTTCGGCCAGTTTGGCAACGGCGACACTGCCCAGACCAAAGACGCCACGCAAGGCGCTATAACCGGCAAAGGCCGTGAGCGCCGTCGCCACCGTGGCTGAGAGTTTCGGGAAGCGCTCAATCAAATCGGCCAAGCCTTGTGCCAGACTGGCGATGGCTTGGGCAGCTTTGACAATCAAAGGTAAAAACACAGAGCCCAGCGCAATGCCGGCTTCGCTCATGGCATTTTTGGCCAGTTGCAGCTGGGCTTCGGTAGTTTTGATGCGCTCGGCAAACTCGCGGTTCATTGAGCCCGCGCTCGCGGTGCCGTCCGTAGCAATGCCGACGGCTTTTTGATATTGCGACAAGCCTTCCACCAGTGCGGCAATATCGTCGGAATATTCCATGCCAAACAGGCTGGCCAGCGTTTCTGCTCGGCTTTGTTTGTCCAGTCGGGCGAGTGTCGCCAGGAACTGCTCTAGCGCCCGCTGCGGATTGCTGGCGATGTCGTTGGCCAGTTGGCGGCTCGAAAGACCAAGGCGGGCCAAGGCATCCTGAAATTCTTTGCCCTGATTTTTAGCGGTTTGCAGTTTCAGCAACAGTGCATTGATGCCGGTGGCGGCGACTTCCGGTGTTTTGCCCAGACTGAGCAAGGCCGTACCCAGCGCTGCAGTTTGCTGGGCGGAAAGGCCGAACTGCTTGGCCATGCCGCCGGTGCGCACCAGCACATCGATAATGTCTTTTTCAGTGGCGTTGGTTTTATTGCCCAGCTGATTAATCGCATCGCCGAGTTTTTCGACCTGCGGGACTGACAGCGAAAACAGATTCATCAGCTTGCCAATCGCCGTACCGGCTTCATCGGGCATGAGTTTGAATGCCGCCGACATCTTGGCGGTGATTTCCACAAAGCCTTTGATGTCCTTGCTGGCAATGCCCATCTGGCCACCGGCCTCGGCAATCCGTGCCAAACCATCGGCGCTCAGTGGCAACTCGCGCGAGAGGTTTTTGATGTCGCGGCTGAGCTGGGCAAAACCGGCCGTGCTATCAAAGTCGACGACCTTTTTGACGTCGGCCATCGCCGATTCAAACCGGATAGCCTCCCGAGCCGCAACGGCGATGCCGGTACTGGCCGCTGCCAGACCCAGTGCACCGGCACGCACCCGATCCAGCAAAATGGGAATGCCGGAAAGCTCTCCGCGTAGCTCGCGGGTTTTTTGGGTCATGGCCAACTTGGCACGGGCGAGCTCTTGACTGGACGCGAGCCCGGATGCCTTTAGAGCGTCATAAGCAGCGCGAGCCTGGCTGATTTCACCGAGAATACTGTCATTGCTGCGAATGCCCAGCGTTTGCCGGGATGCATCAGTCACTTTAATTTTGGCCAGCGCATCCTGCGTTGCTTTGATGCTGCTGCGCAGTCGCGCCTGCTGGCTAATAGCTTCATTACTGGATGCGCCGGCCTGTTTGAGTTCACGCCGCAACCCTTCCAGAGCTTGCTGCTGGGCCTGATAGGCCTGCTTGGCGGCTTGCGCTTCACGCTTGGCGGCGGCAAAACTGCTTGTCAATGCCTTGGCGGGTGCATCAGTCGCTTTGATTTCGCGCGCCAATCGCGCTACGTCGGCTTGCGCCGCTTCCCAGGATTTGCGGGTTTCTTCGACCTCCCGTTTCATCTGGCCGAAGGCTGTTAGCTTGCCTGACGTCGCCTGCATTTGGTTCAGCGCCGAGTGGTACTGGGACTGCAGACGTGACAGGCCTTTTTCGACATCCGCACTATCCAGACCAATTTTGATGGCAAGGGCAAGGTTATTCGGCACTATTTTCTCGGGTCAGAAGCTTCGCAGATGGCAGCGATAAAGATCGAATACGGATAAGCCCACACCTCGGCATGCCCAAGGCGTATCAGGGTGCAGGCGGTGCGGGTGAGCCAGTTCAGGCTGTGTTGGGGACTATGTTGGGAACTGTTCGGGCAGCCAGCGTCAGCTTCTGCCGCAACCCGAAAAAATCCGCATTCACTGCCTTGGCGGCCTCAATTACCTGACGTAATTCCGAGGGTGTCAGGCTGTCGATTTGCGCCGGCATCAGGCTGGTCAGCCGGGGTAAGTCGGTGAGAGACAGTTCATCAAACAAGGCTTCTGCGATCAGATCCGGCTCAGGAACCGTGAGCAGGTCCTGTAGCCAAAGCCGGATGTCTGCCACGGTCAGCTCGCGAACCTCAACGGCGAACGAGCTCACGGTCAGTGTTTTAACGGCGCGCATCTGGCCTCCTTAGACAAAGGCGTATCGGAAGTACTGCGAGGTGCCGGTAGGACGGGTTTCATCCTTGAGCAACTTGCCTTCCAGTTCGAGCTTGGCGAAATCGTCGTCGATCAGATCAAGCGATTTCACCGGCGTAAAACGCACACGCCAAAGATCGACTACGCAAGGTTTGCCCGAATCCGCTTCATTCATGCCGTCAAAAGCCAGGGTGAATTCCAGCCCAGTCGAGGAGATGGCTTCAATGATGTGCTGGGCACCATAGGCATAGTTGACCTTGATGGCGCTGCCGTCCGGGATCGTCCCCGACTCCAGAATCACCAAGCCTGCGCCACTGACTTGATAGTCGGTGTCGGCAGCATAGGTCGTGGTACCGGCTTCGTTGGTCACCACCACGGCGCTGGCGCCGAGTTTAGCTAGCCGGATCAGTGCACCCAGATGCGCTGTGTGGACTTCGGCAGTCACCGTGCCAGCCGCAATGGCATCGCTGTCGCCATACAAGGCCAGCGCCAGATTCGCTGCATTGAGGTTATGCAGGGTTAAGGTAATCTTGGCGTCTTTGATCCGGGAAAGTGCATCGGCAATGCCGCCGCCCGGGTTTTCATAATCGGCCAACTCCTTAGTTTCTTCGTCGATGGATAGTGAGAGCTTCGAGGTATTGCCGATGCGCTGCAAATTGTTCGAGCCAAAGCGGCCAAGGTAGAGCTTGCCCTTACCGACAAAGCTGCGTTTCTGAAAAGCCATGATGCTTCCTTATGAATGAGATGGAGCGGCAGAGTCGGTGGCCGGTTTGGGGTTGACTCCGGAGCTGGCCGCATTGGGGCGCAGTTCGGCAACCTGCTGCTGGATCAGCCAATCGGCGTCAGACTGCGACAGATCCAGCCGGCTGCCAGCGGGATGGCTGATGCCAGCGTGGGTATGCGGGGCTTTTAGTACAACGGTGGGCATGTCAGTCCTCACGAGAAATGTCTTGGGAATGGCTGCGGTAAATCAGCTGATAGCGGGTGGTCAAACGCACGGCCAGCAGATCTGCATCCTCGGTTTCCCAATCACTCTCCAGTTCGCGCAATAACACTGGAGTCGGCAGGGTTTGGCCCATTGGCACTGTGCCGACCGTCATCAGTGCGCGGTGGAGATCCACTTGCAATGCATCGGCGAGCTGCGTGGCGTCATCGCCCCGGGTGAGTACCTGTACGGTCAGCGTGAGCGTGCGCTCGACCTGTTCACCGTCGCACTGGCTGACGGTTTCACCTTGTGGCTCGAGCAAAATCAGCGGGAGCTGCTCGCGTGACGGTGCAGGAATCGGGGCCCGAAAGATGGATCGGCCAGGCAGGGTTTGCCGAACACGGTCGAGCACGATGGCGAGCCATTGTTCGCGAATCGATGGCATGTTGGGTCTCTTGGATTTACAGCAGACTGAGCTTGGCTTCGCGCTCGCTGCCATCACCGATGGCGCGAACTTCCCGAACCCGGAAGGTCTGGTTGGCGATACGGAGGGTGTCGCCTGCGTTCAGAGTGGTAAAACGGGTCGACGGAAAGCGGATGCGATAGTCCGCCGCGCGTTGATAACCGTCGAGGATGTTTTCATCCGGTGATTGAAAAGCCACCGCGACAGCAGGCGCATCCTGCCCGTTCGCATCCAGCCGGACCGCATGCTGTAAAAATCCTGCCCGTTCAGCCGAGTCATAAATGCGCTCGACCAGATTGAGCACGGTCATCAGCTGGCCTTCAGTTTGATTAGCACACCTGGGCGGTGGCACATTGGCAGCGGATTCGATTGGGTATGCAAATCAGTACCCCGGTCGAACTTGCGCGGCTCCTGCTTGGCGTACAGCGGTTGGCCCAGCGTATTGACGGTTTCGTTAAAGTCCGCCGGTGCAAAGTAGGTCGCAAAAGTGTCAATCGTGCCGATTGGGAAAGCGTGCGCTTCGCCGGGAGCAATAAAGCGGCGAACGGTGCCATCTGGATCGGTGGCTTGACCACGGTATTCTTCAAAAGTAATCCCGCCAAAAGTGAAGCCTTTGCGCATATCATTGATCAGCACGATGCCTTGCTGCCAGTTTTCGAAGGCTTTTTCTACTTTGCCGTGCCCTGTAAACCCTGCAAAGAACTCTGGCGAACACAGGCAGTGAACCCCTGTCATATATTCGCCCTGTAACATATCTTCGATTTTGCTTAGTACCGTGGTGCATTTGGCTTTGACGTTGGTATTGGTGTTGCCCAGATCGAAATTGATCTCGGTCTGGTCCAAGTCAAATTCTCTAAACAGGTCATAAATGACCGAGCCATCTGCATCTAGAATTTCACCTTTGAGTGCCCCCATTCGAAGATGTTCGAGGGTAATCGCATGCTTGTTGCGCATCGTATCCAGATGCTGGGCAATGACACCGCCGATGGACTCCAGTTCAGTTTCCGAACCAAAACTGCGGATGCCTTGAACTTCCTCCGGTAGGACGACATTGTCATGCGGAATGTGCGGGATAACAAAGGAACGGACGGCTCGTTTTCCTCGTTTCCCGACGGTGCCTGGCGAGCCTGGTGGCAGGCTGGGTAGCAAATTCAAAATGCCATTACGCGATTCAACAATGATTTGTCGGGCGCGAACGGGCTTGGCCGGAAACAGATTAAGCTGCTCCAGACGACCATAACGATTCGGTAACAAATTGATGGCTGCCGTTAAAGCTGCCATGGCAAAGCCGGGGTTATGAAACGGATTCTGCATGGTGGGCTCCGGTTAGGCAGAGGTGCGCGCAAGAATGCCGCGCGCTTCCAGTTGGTTGAGTGCCGTGGTTTTTTGCGCTGCGCTGATCCCGCTCGGCCAAATCAGTGTCTGGCGAGCGACGATGGCGTGACGGGCAATCAAAAGGGCGTCGTCATGCTCGATCAATGAGGTATCGATATCTTGTGCCAAAATGGCGACAGCGGTTTCATGCCCATCCGTGGCGGTGGGATCAAGCTGCCCCAACTTGCCAGAAACGCTTGCCCGTCCCAGTACGGTGCCCAGCGCTAACACTTGTCCGGCAGCAATGGTGCCTGTGTCTCGAGAGTAAAGGTTGGGTGCTTCATATTTGAGCAGATCACCCAGATTGATCGGTTCTTGTTGTTTCGGCATGGTTTTAGTCCTTGCTGGTGAGTTTCTTGACTGCAGCCACAACCGGGCTGTTCTGCGCCGAGGGCAGACTGGCGGCTGCTTGTGGCGTTATCAATGAGCTGATTTCGGTTTGCTCGGCCCGGGTATTTAGCAGGGTTTGCCGAACTTGGGCGGCGGATCGGTTTGACGCCAGAAATTCAGCAGTCCGCTGCGGCACGCCGGCCAGTAGGCAGGTTTCGGCAATGGCGAGTGCTTCGCTACGCGGATCTGGCGCGGTATTGTCGGGATCGGTTTCCGCTGAAGTCGGATTAGCATCGTCCTGATCAGTATCTTCTTCGTGTTCTGGGCCAGCGAGCATGGTGTGTTGTGACATCGGTATGGTCCTTGTCGAAATTGGATTAGAAGTGGCTTTGGAAGTCGCGACGGGCGCTGCAGGATGGGCTTGCAGGTGGCGTGCGAATTCGCTGAGCACCTGCTCGTAACTGCACACGGCATCTGCGAGCTTGGCTTGGACGGCTGCCTCGGCAAAAAACACTCGCGCCTCAGTTTCCTGCACGGTTTGGGGCGATAACTGGCGCATCAGGCCTACGTGATCGACAAACATGCCGTACAAGCGGTGTACCTCGTCCGCCAGCGCAGACTGGGCATCTGGCGTGAGCGCCACATGGGGAGAAAAGTCGTTTTTGTGGGCCCCTGCGAACACTGGGGTGTAGCGCAGACCTTCACGTTCATCACGCACGCTTTGATCAACGTGCAGTGCGATCACGCCAATGGAGCCAACGCCAGCCGTAGGCGAAAGCGTGATCCGCTGAGCAGCGGCAGCCAAGGCATACGCCGCTGAATAAGCTGCATCATTGGCATGGGCCCAGATCGGCTTAATCTGGCTGGCGGCGCGAATGCGCTCGGCCAACTCAAATAGACCGCCGGCCTCACCGCCGGGCGAATCCATATCCAGCAAAATGCCGTGCACTGATGGATCGGCAAGCGCAAGATCTAGTTGGCGGCCAATCTCGCCATAGGACAGAAGCCCGGATGCGGCTTCCAATCCAACGGTGCGCCGCACCAGCGTACCGTAGATGGGAATGACTGCGATGCTATTGCTGACTCGGCTTGGTGTGTCTTTGGGTAGCTCACTGAAGCCATTTAGATTCAAACCTTGCAGGCCGATACGCTCACCCAATATCGACAAAATCACATCCAGCTTGGGCTGGTGTAGTAAGAGTGGCGTGTTATAGAGTCGTTGTGACAAATGAGGCAAAGCCAGTTGCGGTAACGATTGCTGGGGTAAAATCATTGGTTTTCTCTATGGACTGCCGCGATGGCAGTGTGGATATGGCAATTCCTGATGACATTCGTACTTCTGCCGAGACCATATTGCTGGGGTTTTGTCAGCGTAGTTGGCCACGCCAAGGCTCTGTTCGCAGCGTGTTGACGTTTTCGGTTCGGGGCGATGGCATTACCTTGAGCGAAAAAACCGCAACAGACTGGGGACGGAACGGTACGTTTCCGATCGCCCGCTTCAAGTACGCCGACGGGCTGTGGTCACTCTGGCAAGCTGACCGCAATGGCAAATGGCTGGCCTATATGGATGCGCAGCCGAGTGCTAATCTGACCCTGTTGCTTCAGGTCGTCGTCGACGATCCATTCGGTGTTTTCGGGTTGCGGTAATCCTGACGAGGGTCGGAGTCAAAGATCAGACCAAGCTCGTCGGCGCGCTGGTTATCTGCGGCGATTTCACGATCGATGTCCTCTGCGTCATAGCCGAAAGAGGAAATCGCTTCGGAACGACTGAGTAGTCCGGCCCGAATGGCGGTGAGTACCGCATCAAATTCTTTTTTCGGATCGACCCACTGCCAGCCCTGAGGTATCCACTTAGCGGCCTGATAAATTCGCCGGCGCTGCTGGGCATACCCAGGCAATGATAGGCTGCCGTCCAAAACAGCCTGATCCATCCAAGCTCGCCAGATGGGTCGGCACAATTGATGCACGATGACACCGTGCTGGATGGCCTCGCAGCGACGGCGAAATTCTAGTAAACCTGCGCGAATTGATGAGTAGTTCACCTGACTCAGATCGCCAGTGAGCATTTCATAGGTAATGCCCATCGCCGCCGCGACAGCACGAAACTGTTGTCGCATAAAATCGCTATAGGCATTGCCCACGTCCGCTGGCGCGGAAAACCGGATATCTTCGCCTGGCTCCAGAATTTGTAGCGTGCCCGGCTCCAGTCCGGCGATTGCGACCCCAGCGTCATCAGCAAGGCCTTCACCCATCAGATTGTCTTCAGGCGCTTGCCGGGTGATGAAGCCCGCAAACATGGCGGCTGTTTTTTACGTACCAGTTCGGCATCGTCGTATTGGTCCAATTCGTTCAGTTTGACCAAGGCGCGTGCAAGCCATGGTTCACCCCGAATTTGGCCGGGGCGTAGCGGTCGAAACAGATGGATGATTTCATCGGCAGGAATCCGCGCGAGGTCGAGCAAATTGCCTTCTTGGCTCGGTGCCAGACTGCCATCACCCGGATGATTGCGGTACAGGTGGTAGGCAACCCGGCGACCCAGGGCATCAAATTCGATGCCACCACGGACGACATTGCCATTGCTCAGGGTCGTGTTCATGGTGACTGGTAAATGCTCGGCTTCCAGTAGCTGAATCTGTAAACTGACGGCCAGACCATCTTCCGGGCGGCGGTAGCGCAAGCGCAATAAACACTCACCACCTTCAAGCATGGCGCGGCAGGCCAGTGCTTGCAGGCCATAGAAATCAGTCAAGCCAGCGGCGTCGGCTTCTTCGCACCACGCTCTCCAGAGCGACTGTATCTGTTCACGCACTTGAATATTGCTGGTCATGGACTGAGGTTTGATGCCGGTACCGATGGCATTCGCTACAAAGGTTTCAATGCCGGCCGCCGCCCATGGATTACGACGAATCAAATCGCGGCTTTTGGCGCGTAATTCGTCCTGCGAAAATGCCAGAGCCATGACAGCGCCTGGATTGCCGACTTGCCAACCCAGTGCGCGCCGACCCAATCCGGTGCCGTCATAGGTGGGCACGCCACCGAATAATCTACGTTTGAGTTGCGCCCACCACATCAGGTGCCTTTCCTTGTATTCAAGCGGATTTGCCGTGGGGCTCTGGGCCACAGACCTGTTGCAACTGCTTGCTCTGATAATCCTTTGCGGATGGCTCGAATGGCCTGCTGCAGTTCTTCGACCGTGCGGTACTCGATGGTTTTATCACCCAAGGTCACTCGACGCTCACCTTTGGCGAGTGCATCTTCCAGAGCGATCAGTTGTGCTTCGGTAAAAGCCATCAGCGGTACACCACGACATTAATTTCAGGAGCATCGGCCAAATTGCCGCTGAGCGATGTACAGATCAACTCAAGGTGGGTCGCGGCCTTTGCATCCTGCGTGGCTCGTGCGCTTGCAATACGAAACGTCGCACTGCTGTTGGCGTTACGTGGACTGGTGGCAAAAGCCTGCCAGCAATAATTGGTGTCCAGTAACGGGGTGGCAAACGCTAGCCGATACCGACCAGCTGCGAGACGAGCAACATAGCCCATGTTATGGCTAGCACGCACTACGATCTGATTGTTCTCGACGGCAAAACAAACCCAGGCCTTGGCCAGTGCCGGGTGGCCTAGACTGGGCTTGTCGTTCAATGCTTCAGCTAAACGGGCCGCTAATTGACCAATACGTTGAACCAGTGTCATCAGAGCAGCGCGGCTTCAAAAATGGCCACGAAATCAGTGTCGGTATTGCCCACCGCACTGGCTGACACCGCGCCAATATTGCTACGGGCCTGGGTTTGTTCCGCCGTGCTAAGCGACTGCGCCGCATCATAACGGATGCGTTTGTTAACCGCAGCCAGCAAGGCATCCAGCCCGGATGATGAGCTGCTGAGTGCTTGCTGGATTTCTAGCAAAGTGTCATAAGCCGCATCAGCGCCACCCAAAATATCGGCTTTGAGCGCATCCAGCAGCGTGACAATTTTGTTCGATGAGTACGTCGAACTGCTTGAAACATGAGCATCATCAATAGCAACGGCTGCAACTACGGCAGTTTTGAGCTCATTGATAGCGGCCACCAAGCTGGATTTGTCGCTCGTGGAGAGACTGGTCAAGTTGCCGGTTTTACTGCGAATGTCTTTGAATTCCTGCGCGACACGCAGGACCAGGCTTTCGATTTGGGTGGCAAGACTCATAGGGACTTCCTCGAATTAAGTTAACCAGCGGCTTTTGATGACACGCCGGGCAGATTGTTTGGTTTTGGAATGCCCACTACTGTGGGTGGTTTCTGCGTTTTGTGAAGACGGTGCGAGACGTTGAGCTTTTTGGTTGTCTATGCCAAGTTGTCGTTCCAGTTCTCGCCAGTGACGTTCTTCGAATCGATCTAGCCCAACCGCAGCGGCCGCTGCTCGGGCATAGACATAGCAGTCGAGTGCCTCATTTCGTTCTCGCATCTTTTGCCATTCGCGGATCGCGAAACCATGGCGGTCACGCCGGGTAATCAGTTGCTCGGCGCACAATTGCTGGATGTATTCACCGTCGACCTTGGGCAGATGAACATAACCGGCCGGATACTCTGGTGTGCATCCGTCATCTGCGAGATCAGCTTGTTTACGCAGATTGTTGTAGAGCTCCAGCTTGGCGATGCCGCCAGCGACGGAGTAAACCTTAATGCCACGACGCAGTTTTTTACCCCCGACCGTGATGTCGACGGCGGTTGGCGTGCCAATCAGTGCGGCACCACCCATGGCGCCGGCACGAACACCTTTGACGGCCATGACCCGGGGATCATGCGTCCCACGGATAAACGAATAGGCCTCCTGGGTCGCAAAGCCGGTGTCAATTGCTAAACGTTGCAACGGGAGTTGTGCTCCGCTGGCGTGGGTCCAGGTTTCGCCCAATAACTGTCCCAGAGCCTGCCAGACATGATCGCGGGCCGTATCGCCCATCAGAACACGATGCTCAATGAGCCAAGATTCCTTGCCCGGGCCGAATGCCCAGACAGAGACTTCGATCCGATCTTTTTGGATATCGGCACCCGCAGTGAGTAGCAGGGCGGGTAGAGGGATCTGGCCGATTGGATAATCTTCACGCCGTTCCAGCAGACGTTGCCAATCTGGTGCTTCGCCATCTTCGAGCCAGGTTTCACCTAGCTCGGTATTTTTGAAGGTTTTGATGGCCGAACTGGAGCCGGTTTCTTGATTCACGGCAGCCTCCCAAGCTGCGGCAATATCAGCCCAGGAGCGCCAGCCTACCGGGCTGTAGAGCGACGACAGATGAAAGCCGGCCGTCTTGCTTTGGCAGCCGGGGTTCTGTGCGATCCACTCACCACGCTCCAGCATCCAAGTTTTGTGATGCTCAGCAATGGGCTGCTCGCAGGACTCGCACACATAGGCCACAGATGCTGGCTGGCTTTTTTCCCATCGTAGTTGTTCAAAGCGCAGCCACTGGGCATGGCCACAGTGGGGGCATGGCACAAAATAGCGCTGCTGATTGAATGCTTCATATTCACGTTCGATGGCACTGGCACCAGCAATCGTTGGCGTTGAAACAATAAAGATCTTCCGGCGAGCGAAGGTCCGGGTACGGGCCTCGGCCAGTGAAATGGCATCACCCTCGCCATCGACATCAGCGGGATAACCATCCACTTCATCCAAAAAAAGATACCGCACTGGCATCGAGCGCAAGCCCACGGCGCTATTGGCACCGGTCATCACCAGCACACCACCACGAAACTCTTTGGCCAGTATTGTGTTGCCCGAATCTCTGGCCCGAGCGGGGGCAATGCGCGAGATCAGTTCTGGTGACTCATCAATCAACGGATCGATCCGCTGTTTTGAGTTGCGCTTGGCCATTTCCACGGTGGGCGAGACTGCCATCATCGGGCCTGGCGATAGATGGATGACATAGCCCATCCAGTTATTACCACATTCGGTACCGCCGACTTGTGCGCCTTTCATAAAGACAACACGCTCCACCTTGGAGGTCGGCGACAGACAATCCATGATCGCCTTCAAGTAAGGCGTTCGACTAGTGCGCCATCGGCCTGGCTCCGAAGCGGATTTACCGGAAAGAAATCGGTACAGGTCTGCCCATTGCGAGACTGTGAGCAGTGGATCAGGCATTAGGCCTTCACGCCAAGCTGCATCAATGGCCAAGGCTCCGTCGTAGGGCAACAATGTGGGCTTACCTCATCAATCAATCCTCACTTGGATTTCAGTCATTTCGGTCAGGTGATCCCGAACCGCGCGTTCAAGCGTGATGTGCAGCGTGTGTGGATCAACCTGCAATTCGGCGGCCATTTGTGCAGACACCCGCGATGGCCAATTCAGCCACGCATCGCGTTCCGCGCGTGCAAGCTTGAATACATGGGCGACGGCCTGGGCCCGATCGACCAGTTCACCTTTCAAGCGCGCCAGTCGGACTTTGCCGGTCTGGGCTTTTAGCACCTCATTGGCGGTTCTGGCCTGGAGCAGCGTGGTACCGCCACTGATACCTGACGAGTTATCGCTGACTGTATCCCGCACGGTGGACAGGGCTTCATTGGGCACGGCGCGGACTGAACTGCGCTGCTGTGCCTGATCGGTGTTGTGGGCCCATTCGCGATTCGCGCGAGCTGGATCGATGGTGCCATCGGGCTCTGGCGTAATCCGCCCAGCCTTGATGGCTTTGCGCACCGCAGCGTCAGACACCCCGCGTTCGCGAGCGTAGGCGCGAATCGAGATCCCCATGCAAATACCCAAAAATAAGATTAAGAATCGGCTTGATAATCAATTGGAATGAAGCGATGAATGTGTTCACCCCAACCGGAGCAATGAAACATGAACACCATCGACACCATCCTCGGCCAGATTGCCCAGCAGCACCTCGGACTTGAAACCCTAGATACGCGACACAGCGACAGCCTCGATTTTTATGACCTGGCGGTCTGGAATCTGCGCGCCGCACTGGAGGCAGCCTATCAGGCTGGCCAACAAAATCAGCCAAACCAGCGCGTGCATTTTATCGATCAAGGCGGCCGCCGCCGCTCGGGTCGGCTTCAAGGTTGGCGTGATGGCAAAGCGGTTGTGCGACTGGCATCGCACTGCACTGAGTTGGTTGAGCCTGCTGATTTGATTCAGGAGTGATCGTGAACAGCCCCGCTCTGCGGGTCTGATAAATACCGGTTAAAAGTAGAACAAATGACTTGATTATGTGTTGAATTGAAGCCTTCATGTAGACACGACAACGCACAAGGAGCAGCAAAATGAATAGCCCACGCCAACAACCCATTGAAGTATTTGTGGCCCAAGTCGGGGAATTTGAAACTCTGCTAAACCGGTTGCAAACCATGCTGGACGATCACTTCAGCGTCGACCCTGATGACGTCAAATGGGGAGACGTCGGCGACATGGGGCATCGCATCGAAGTGCTTAAGCAAGTCACCGACGCCTATTTCAAAGATGGCGAATTTGCCAAGTAATAACCAGCGCCCTGGGTGACCGGGGCTAAGGAGAACACCATGCCGCTCAGCGCGACTCAGAAACAAATCCTTGATGCTGCGACGCTTCACCCGACTGGCTTGCTGGTCTGGTTTCCGGCCAAGGTCAACGGCGGTGCGCGTGACCGCGTCCTGGGCAGCTTGTTACAACGTGGCTTGGTTGAGCCGCATGGTGGCGGCTACAGGGCCACCGTCGCAGCTTATGCTGCCTTTGCTCGAGCCTACCCAGCCGCCGTAGAGCAAGGCGTCACACAGCTCGAAGCTGGGCCAACACCGCGCTACCCTCGTGTCAACAGCAAACAGGTGCTAATGATCAGCATGCTGCAGCGGCCTGAAGGCGCAACGGTTGAACAGATTTGTGCTGCAACACAATGGCAGGCACACACTGTCCGAGGTGCACTGGCGGGTGTCGTGCGTAAAAAACTCGGTCTCAACCTGTCGTCTGAAAAAATGAATGGCCAGCAGCGAACCTATCGCATTACCTGATGTTGTATTGACAATGTGTATGCATCGGCCTACATTAGTGATGTGTATTCATTGTGTAGGCATTCGTCATGCGAGACATTGCGATTAATCTGCGAGCCCATTCTGAGCAGCGCGATCTGATTGATCGTGCAGCCAGTGCGTTGGGCAAAAACCGATCTGACTTCATGCTGGAAGCTGCATGTGAAAAAGCGCAGGCCGTTATTCTTGACCGAACTTTTTTTGCGCTGGATGAAGCTGCATTTTCGCGCTTCAGTGCAGCACTGGATGCCCCTGTTGATGCCAATCCGGCGCTAGAGCGTTTGCTGGCCCGTCGACCAGCATGGGAAAAATAAGCTGATGCTTCAAGCTCCGACTTTATTGCGGGCTGAGCACGATATCAGCACGTTTGATTGTAATGAGCCTGTACTGAATGACTGGTTGCGCCGGCGTGCGTTAGCCAATCAATCTTCGGGGGCATCTCGAACCTTTGTCGTGACGGATGATGCTGGCATGGTTCATGGCTACTATGCCTTAGCGGCCGGCGCGGTTGACCATGCCAGTTCGGTCAGTGCCATTCGGCGCAATATGCCCAACCCAATTCCCGTGATGGTTTTAGGTCGGCTTGCCGTTGACCATCGTCAGCATGGCCGAGGTCTTGGTGCTGATCTGCTGCAAAATGCGGTGCAACGCACCACACGCTTGGCACAAGAAATTGGCATTCGGGCCATGCTGGTTCATGCGCTGAATGAATCGGCCCGAGACTTTTACCTGCATCACGGTTTTGTGGAGTCAGAAATTGATCACCTGATCTTGATGCTGCGGATACGGCTTGATTAACTGCTGGTTTGTTTATTCGCCGCAAAATACGCGGTGAATGTTGCATTTATTCACCGCAAGCCAGGGCAGGGGACTCCAATATAGTGTCAAACGCCATGCCATCCACAGCCCGGATCGCCTGCTTGCCGGAGTAGTCCTGCCAGCGTTTGATGATCACATCGACATACTTTGGATCTAGCTCAATCAGCCTGGCGCGGCGATTGGATTTTTCAGCGGCGATCAATGTGGTACCCGATCCGCCGAACAGATCCAGAACAATATCCCGTGTTTTGCTGCTGTTGAGGATGGCGCGTTCGACCAGCTCGACTGGTTTCATGGTTGGATGCAGATCGTTCTTGGCCGGCTTGTTGATGAACCAAACATCGCCCTGATCACGGGCACCACACCAGTAGTGATCGGTGCCGTCGCGCCAGCCATACAAAATCGGCTCGTACTGCCGCTGATAATCCGCGCGCCCGAGCGTGAATGTGTTTTTAGCCCAGATGATGAAGGTTGACCATTTGCCGCCTGCGCCCCGGAATGCCAGTTGCAAGGTATCGAGTTCACTCGAGCTCATGGCGATATAGACTGCGCCTTTGGTGTAGTGCAGCAGATTGCTACATGCCGCAGCCAAGAATCCGGCGAAACCTTCACCCAGATTGTCATTCAAGATCGGTCGATGGGTGCCGCGTTGTTTGTCTTTCGCGGTATTGGCGTAGTTCACGTTATAGGGTGGATCGGTGAACGCCATGTCCGCCAGATCACTCTGCATCAAGATTTCCAGATCGGCGGGATCAGTGGAGTCGCCACACATCACACGATGCTCGCCTAGGATCCAGACGTCGCCGCGCTGGGTAACTGGGTCATCCGTGGCATCCGGTACGGCGTCGTCATCCGTCAGGCCCGCTTGTTCTGAATCGCCGCCATTGAGTAGATGCTCGACCTCATCTGGATCAAAACCGATCAAGCCCAGGTCGTAATCGGCCAGCTGCAGATCGGCCAATTCCAAGCGCAGCAGCTCTTCATCCCAACCAGCATTTTCTGCGAGCTTGTTATCCGCCAGGATATAGGCCCGCTTCTGATTAGGCGTCAGATGGGCTAGTTCGATCACAGGCACTTCGGAATAACCCAGCTGCCGAGCAGCCATCAGCCGACCGTGGCCGGCGATGATTCCATTGCTACCGTCGACCAAGATCGGATTGGTCCAGCCAAATTCGACCATGCTGGCGGCAATTTGTGCGACCTGAGCGTCAGAATGCGTGCGGGCATTACGGACGTACGGAAGCAGCGCCGCAATCGGGCGCATCTGAACCTGAAGGTGATTCATAAATTTCCGGGGGATTTGAAGTGCGAACCGGGTGCGAACTGCGAACCCGGTTTTAGGGGGTGACGCTAGCGAGGTGCTGGGCGCGCTCCCCCCGCATGCTTTGTGCTGCCGGGAGGACCCGTTGACCTTACTCGGTCTTGCTGGTGATTCGGGCTGCTGGGCTCAATCGCTCATTGCTCGAGATCATAGCTGACATACTACCCCAAAACAGGCCAATGTGTTGCAGGCTGCCCGGGGTAGGAAAGTTGCAGTAGATACCGCAAGCTAACTGCCCATCACGATAACTTGCTACATGATGCTACGCCTTCGCTTTGTCGCTGATTTAACTGCTCAACAATCGTGCCGACGGCCTTGGTCCACCATCGCCAGGCTGTCGTACGGTTGCAACCAAAGCGCCGGCAAATATCTTTCCACTCGTAGTTCTTCGCCCGCATCCAGACCAGATGCCGCTGCTCCACTTCGAGCCAGAGCATCCAGCGCATGGTTTCTTCCATGCGTTCGATGGCTTTTGGCCCAGGAGGAGGGCGCCGATAGTCTTGATCAGCCATGGCCTCCCATGGCTCCCGAACCATGGTGGGCCAGAGGTTGTAGTACCCGATGACCTTCGCCGATGGCATTCGGCGGGCGGTATCGACCGCTTCCTGCAGTCGTGCAACGACGCTGTCTTGATCCCATTTATCCACGCTGACCTCCTTGTCCATAAAGCCGCTCGCCAAGTCGGCGAACCAGTTCTTTCTCCGTCCAGTCCAGGCGGGTGTCATCCGCGTTGACGACCAGGATCTGCTCTTGTTGCCACCCCTGGCGTTTAACCTGTTCCACATCCATCGGATTAGGCTGCAATTTCGCCAGCGCGCAGCGATAGGGTTGTCCACTCACTTTCATGCTGTCTGCTCCTGTGCTATTGCCCAGCGCATCAAAGCCAGGGCATCGGCCTCGTTGTCATCTGCTGGCGTAAAACCATGCTGCTGGGCAGCCATGATCATGTCCTGTTTACCTGCGTTCCCTTTGCCAGTCGCATGCTTTTTGATCGTCCCGACTGGCACGCCCTGATACGGAATTTGGTGGTGTTCACACCATGCCGTCAGTTGGCCCATAAATCCGCCATAGGCATGTGCAGCATCGACGCCCATGTGCCGACGCACTTCCTCGAAGTAGACGGCATCCAGTCCATCTACCGATTGCTTGATTTCGGTGAGCCAGCGTTTGAAGCGCAGAAAGCGCATCCCGCCGCCTTCAAAGCGCTGAGGCTTAAAGCACTCGCTGCCGCTGATGACCGATCCATTACCTGTCCAGAGCGCCCAACCGGTTTGCGTGCCCAGATCCAGCGCCAGAATTGTTCGTTGTTCCATTTTTTACTCCTGGTTTGTCACGTCTGACGGATCGGACGGGTTGGTTAGTAACTCTCTATACGTGCGTGCGCGCACGCAGGCGTGAAAGCTAATGGGGAAACCCGTCCGATCCGTCAGAACCGTCGGGATTGGGGTTGTTATGATCCTCATTCGCCATATCTCCCGTCGTAGTGATGATCGGTGTTTTTCAAGGCCAGCCCTTTAAATCCGCGCTGTCCCAGGCTGTTGCGCCATTTCTCGAAGCCTTTGCTGGTCAGGGAATCGGCAAAGCGTTTGACCGAGCCCACAAATTCGCCGGTGCTTTCCGCCCAGGACTTCCAATCGGCAAACAGTGCTGCTGTCAGGCCTGAGAGCGCTGGATCTTGGAGGCAGTGCTCGTCGATCCAGCGACCCAATGCATCTTCGGCTTCGAAATATTCTTCTGTTGCAGCCAGAACGGCAGGCGGCGGGCACAAGCCGCCTTGCTGCCACGCCAGGCACCCCGCCACGGCCCAGGCCAAAATGCCGTCTCGTTCAGCCAGCAGCTTGTCGGCCAGTAGCTTGTCCCGGCGATGAGGCGGGATCGTGACCGTGAACGGAATCATGTGCAGGCGACGCTTCATGGCCTCATCGATGTTGCGTATCGCCGGCTTGTGGTTGCCGGCCACCATCAACTTGAAGTGCGGTGTGAACTCAAAAAAGTCCTGCCGCATAAAGCGCGCGGAGATCTTGTCACCGCCGGTCAATGCCTTGACCTTGCTCTCGGCCCAGCGCCGGCCTTGCTCGGTTTCAATCGAGGTCACCATACGTGCCCCGCGCAAGCCCGCCATGTCCGTTGGATGACGATCGCCTTTGGATTCCATAAACGTGTCCATTGGTGCGTTGGTGGCGTATTCACCCAGCAGGGTTGCCAGGGTATTGAGAAACACCGATTTGCCATTGGCGCCAGTGCCATACAGGAAGAAAATCGCGTGCTCTGTCGTGACGCCGGTCAGGGCGTAGCCGGCCACGCGGGCGAGGTAATCCTGCAGTGCTTGATCGCCAGCCGTCACGGTCTGCAAAAACGTACGCCAGGTTGGGCAGTCACCGTGCGGGCTGGCGGTAGCCAATTTGGTTAGCCGGTCAGCACGCTGGTGCGGCTGCACCGTTCCTGTCTGCAAGTGAATCGTGCCGGCTGGCACATTCAACAACCATGGGTCGGAATCCCATTCATCGCTGGTGGCTGCGATCCGGCGATCGGCCCGGGCCAAGCGCTCTACAGCAGCAACGCACCCGGCACTCGATAGTTTGCTGGTGGTCCGGATGTTTTTGCATTGCAGTGCAATTTCCCGGCAAACCAGACGGGACAGATGCTGGGCCTGCAAGGTCGCTTCGGTTTGCCAGCGCTTTCCGGTCCAGACCAGCCATTTGCCCCAAGTGGCCACATAGCGCCAATCGTCGCCGTAACGCTGCGCGAATACTTTGGCGATGGCATCTTCCGTAAATTGCGCCGGCAGCTGCTCCTCGTCTTCATCCTGACTCATGGCGGATGCCATCACCTCGATGCGCTCACCTTGCGAGACAAAGCTAACGACATCAAAACCTTCCGCGACCGCGTCGGCGGCATCCCACTTGCAGGGTTTATCATCCGGCGGTAACAGAATCGCCACTTGAGTGGCGCCAATCTGCCAAGCAGCAGCGGCAGCCTGTTCAGCGTACGCCCAGCCGGGTTGATCTTTGTCCGGCCAAATCAGTACCGATTTGCCAGCGAGCGGCGACCAATCTGTCTTATTGACTGGGGCTTTGGCGCCTTGCATTGCGGTGGTGGCCACGATGCCCAGCTGGATCAAAGCATCCGCACATTTTTCGCCTTCGACCAATAGCACCTGAGTAGCCTGTAGCAGACCTGGCTGGTTGTAGAGTGGTCTTGGATCTGGCGCCGCCTGTTTGCGGCGTTTGACATCCCATGGCCGGAATTCCTTTTTACCGGCCTCAGGCTCATAGCGATACACGCAGGCAATCAGCTCGCCGCTGCCGGTGACATAGTCCCATTTGCCGGTATACGGCCCCAGCTCATCTGTGGCTGGGGCTTTGTCTGCTCGAGCTGATGATGTTTTGGCCTGGGGTGTGCCCAACCAATCCGCAATATCGTCCAGCAATGCCGGAAACTCCCGGCGATGATCAATACCGCGCGCAGCGCTCCAGGCAGCAAACAAGTCGCCGGACTCACCACTTTCATGATCGAACCAGAGTCCGGCACGATCGCCCCGGAGTTCAAACTCCAGGCTGCGGCCTTGATCGCCACGAATATTGCCGAGATAGGCTTTGTTTTGCCGGAACTGTACGTTTGGGTAGAGCGTGCGCAATACCTGCTCCAGCCGAGCAAGTAGCGCATTCAGCGCATCCTCTCGGCTCAAGCGCTGTGCAAGTGGAACGTCGCTTGCGTCATTAAAATCCTGCCATCGATTCATATCTTCTCCAGAATGTAGGCGTGAGTTGGCCCAGACCGTGCTCCGCAGAGGACAGCCAATCAGGCGAAAAGGGATGGGTTTAGTGCTGAGCGGCCCAGCAGCGATCCTGCCAGGCGCATTGCCGGCATTCGTGATGCGCAGGGTCGGACGTCACTCGTGGTAGCAGTTCACCCGCCGCTGTCGCGGCCAGCACCTTGGCGGCTCGATCAGACATGCGCTGGGCCAATGCCGCATCAAAGGGCACCAGTTCGGCATAGATTTCCTGCGTGTCTTTGTTGATGGCCGTAAACAGCGCGGGGTTTTCAGCAATGCCGGGGATCTCGGCCGACATATAGGCCTGGTAAATCGCAACCTGGGCCGCGTAGACGGGCTTGGCGAGCGCCAGCTTGCGCTTGACCGTGTCATTCCAAGATCGGTGGTTCATGGTTTTACACTCCCACAGCATCGGAAACGTCCAGCCCAGCTCCGCAGGGGCATCGGTGATCACGCCATCTACATGGCCACGGAGCCTGCCGCCCGCGACAGAAAAACCGAACTGTTGCCCGTTCTGCCGGCGGGTGTGCAATGCCAGTCCTGCTAACCGTAGCCAATGCACCGCCAGATCTTCCAGTGCGTGACCGACTGCAAACACCCGCAATAAGCCACCGCTGAATTCTCGGCCGGGATCAACAGGTGCGCCGGCATACTCGAACTGCAGTGCACGCTCGCAGTAAACGCCCAACCGGGAGCCACCCAGATAGTTACGCGGTGTTTCCTTGCGCTGTTGCGCCTGCAGGGCTTGATCGATTAACTGGCTAAAGTGCTCGTTGAACTTGGGTTGTCGGTTGAAATCAAGCATGACGGCCTCCTGCTTTGGCGGCTTGTTTACGTTGTTGCTCGCGCACCATGGCAAAGTAAGCATCGGTTTTATCAGCCTCGGCCGCGTGCTGATCGGCCATGCTGGCGGTGTACGCCGTCACAACGACCTCAATCAGAGTGAGGATCTCGTTTTTGCTGTAGTCAGCCAGTGGCCGGGTCATATTGATGCTGGCCACATACTCCCCAAGCGGCTGCAAGCATGCCGTCATGGCGGATTGTTCCATTGGGCTGGGATCAATCATGTCGATCTCCGTTTTGTCTCTCAGAAACTTAAAAATCTGGCAGCACCTTGCGCTGCAAAACTGCCAGTCATAGCGATAGCGGCGCGGATCACCGACGGGGTGCCGATGATCGCGCACCCCAAGACCTCGCGCTTCGCGTGAACAGACGAAGCAGCGAAATCCCATTACTGCGCCCACGCCGGTTTGCTAAAGCCGGCTGGCGATGCAGGGCTCGCGGCAGGTGCCGCACTTGCAGCGGTTTGGCCTACCCATGGCAGATCGTCCTTCATCTGCTCAAGCCCTCCCGGTGCGGCGCTTGGGGTAGGCAGGCCCTGCAGCAAACGCTGGTAGTCTTTATGGCCTGGCTCAATGGCCTGGTGGATCACGTTTTTGTTATCGCCATTGCGATCTTTTTCAACGTCGATCCGAGCCACAAACTCAATGCCATCCAGATCACCAAAACTGGTAATGCGACGCGCAGCCTGCGCCTGGGGTGAGCTATCCGCAGGTGCAATCTGGCGGGCGGAATTGAGCACCGCTCGAATAAATCGGCGCCCCATTTCCATCCAGGCCGGGCCTTTTTCAGAGTGCAGGCCAATCAGCGTCCACAGTTTGCGTTTGGCAAACGGACCATCGAGCACCACAAATTCGGCATTCAGGTAAATGGCGCCGGTGTCATCGCTGCGGGTCGGATAGCCATCATTCCAACCTTGAGCCGGGTCGTAATGACCGCCCGGTTTCAGCGTCATGCGCACTTTGACCAGCGTGCCTTTCGGAATAATCTCGAAGCTTTCCTGCTCCGGTGCATCGTTAAAGTCCATCCATTGGCCAGCGCCGCTGGCTTGTGCATATGCGTTGCTATTCATGATTTATCGTCCTGTCGTATTTGATTGATGTTGTCCTGCGCATTTGGCAATCAGCTTGCCCAGATGCGGTTCCTCGACCATGTCAAGGCGGCCCGAGCGATCCTTGGCCGGAAATCCCCATGGATTCATGGTGTGAGTGACCAAGCCGCGATATGCGGTGCCATCCTCGGTTTTGAGCGAGGCCAACGTGACCACCTCATCAACAATGCCGGGCAACTCCAGCGCGGTTTTGCTGCCCTCGATCTGCGGCGCAAACACCTTGCGGTTAAAGTCGTCCAGGCGTTCTTCGAGGATGGCTACGAAGACCACGTTTTTGCCCCGGGCATGCTGCAATTGCGTCAGCGCCGTGATCATCTGCTGGCCGAGCAAGCCGTATGCGCCACGAATGTCCGGCTTATTGGTTTTTTCAGAAAAAGCCTGCGGTTGGCTTTTGCACCAGGTAAAGCACAGCCGCGAAAGTATGGTGATGCTGTCGACGAAAAAGGTGTCATAGCGCTCCAGTTGCTCGGGTGCACCATAGCGTTCACACACATGGGCAAAATGCGCAGCTGAAAACCACTGATCGGCAGGTAGCGCAAGGTTGGGACCAGCCAGAAAGACCACCAAGTCCACAAACTCCTGCCAGGTCTGCGGTCGGATCGTGTCGCCAGGCCAGTCCTGCACGGCTAAATCGCCCGCTTCGAGATCAACAAACAAGGTTCGCTGTTCATCCAAAGTGGTCAGCTGAGTCGTTTTGCCGATGCCGGCCGGGCCCAGTAGCAGCACTTTGGCGCCGCGCTTAAACTGCAACCGATCTTGAGCTGAAATAATCGGCAAAGTCATTACAACACCTCCTTCAGCAGTGCCAGCCGATACGTTGGCTTGCCAATTTTGACCGTCCGGGCCGGCATAAACTGAGCGCGCCAGCTCTCAGGCCAAGCGTTAAACCGGGCTTCGGGGACGGTGTATTCAATGTCGATGTAGTCTTCGAGCTTTTCACCGTTGGCTGTAATGCGGCGCGCCAAATCAGCCAATTTGGTCTGATCCCAGCTCACCCGTTTTGGCGCATCGGCAGTCACCTGAAAATCACCCGCGTCAAAGTGGATCACGCCATTGGGCTTGCTTTCACGCAGGCGCGCTTGCTGTTCAAGGGTGCCGAAGCGACGCACTTTGGCTGCTTGCATGCGCTCTTGGGCATCTTTGACCCAGCGCTGAAGTTCGGCCAGTGATAGGTCCAGCTGCTGAAATTCAGCGGCAGGCATCGCTTCCAGCTGGGCGATACTGTATTCACCAGGTGTACCGAGGGTTTGTAATGTTGCAGTCATCGCATCGTTCCTTGAGGTGCAATCCGGGTCGCCGGATCTTTGTGCAGGGAATGGAGTTCGTATTGCTCGATATCTTCCAGCCGGTACAGCACACGGCCGCCCAGCTTGAGATACAGTGGGCCGATGCCTTCATGGCGCCAGCGGGTCAGCGTGTTAGGGCTAAAGCCCCAGCGCTCAGCCAGTTGCTGTGGCGTCAATCGACCGGCAGATACGACAAGGGAGGTATCCACAGTTGCTCCTTTCGCTCGTCAGGTTGTAAAAAGTACGGCGAGTAACCGTGAGCGTAGTGTGCGTGTGGGGTGGTGGGATTCGCGGTGGGAGAAGTGGGCTGCTGCGGTGGGATTTTATGAAGTTACAACGTGCTAGATAACTTGGTTAGCAGTCGCCAATCAAGTCGGTGGTACTACTGCATTTAGCTCAATTTAGAGCAATGCTCTACTGTTGCACTGGCATTGATTTACAATATCTAGAAGTATCATGAAATTATCGCCACAATATCAATGGCATAAATTTATGGTATCGGCACAATATGAGCTCCTTTAATTAACTATTTGGAGCACATAAAATGTCGAACCATCAAGGCGATATCAGTAACAAAAACAAGGGAACACCTGGAACTAATAAGACTTACGATCAGAACCAGGGAAACCGAGGAAAACAAATTCAGCAGAATCAACAAAAGCAAGCTGTCATTAAGAAGAAATAACTGTTGGGGTGTTAATTGGTAGGCGGGAAACCCGCCTACATCAAATGTGGCCATAATGGAAGATAAGAAAAAGTATCGATACACAAAGCAGCTGATAACTATGGCATTGCGTGATGGCTGGACGCAGAAGGATATTGCAGATGCATGTCGTACCCAGCAATCAGTTGTAAGTGGTTGGAAAAATGGCTCTGTTCTGGCAAAAGAAAGCCAGTTGCAAAGATTATTGGAGGTGTATGGCCCGAAGTTGCGCAGACGCACCTTCAAGATTTATCACGATCTGCAGAAAGACAGTCAAGGAATTTACAACATCCAGATGATCAAAGTAGAGGGCGAAGTATTGCTCTCATTTCCGTACCGAAATAAAAAATTCTGTGCGAAATGCCAAGCTCCAATACCAGAAAACACCACATCTTGCAGTTGCAGTTCAAAAATTATTAAGACGTTGCCTACTAGACGATTGCTGGTGCACTCTATGGGCAAGGGGGAGTTTTGTTTAGTCCATCAGTATCGCCTGATTAAGGACGAGTGCCAGATGCAATTTCCAGAGACTAATGTTTACGCGAGTAAGGTAGTCGGACGTTACGATGTAACGCTTTTGTTGGTATGGATTGACGAAGTCCTCACCCAAGCATGCGTATCGACTGAAATGATGTTAGACGAAAGTATCTTGTTGCGCATGCTCGTCAGAAAAGCGCTGCTAGAGTACGGCTATCCAATTGAGGGGGTTGAAGAGCACAACGCATCTTGGTAGGCTCTCAATACCAACCCAAAAAAGCGTTACGGCCACGCCAAGGTCGATCGCAAAAGATCTTCATTGATCGTTAGGTTTGCTTAGGGTTCGCCCGGCCTTGCAGACATGCCTTTTGCTTCTGCAATGCTTTAGCTAAGTAACCATCAGGGAAGTTGGCCGTATGCTGGCACAGTCAGCTAGATTGTAGTGATACATGCTGTGATCGAAAAGCGCTCAACTTCAATAGGGAATGGGGCGGGACGAAAGCCGGGCCACTTTGAATAAGGTCGCCCGGCTTTCACTTCTCATTCTTCGGGATTTGTTGCTGAATAACTGTAAATAGACTTCAACTGAAACTGTTCAGCAGGTAGACTTCATCGGTATCGTGATACTGAATAAACCGATCGTAGACAGCACGGTTGCTCTTTTTGAATATGTCGACGGGTTTAAATATGGCAGCAGTACTGCCAACTGCTTGCTGTAACTGGCCCTTTGTCATTTCATGATCGGGATGCTGCATCAGCGCCAGCAGCATTTTTTTCTGCTGAGGCGTCAGCTTATGGCGCTCACCGTCGACAACCGCATAGCCGTCAGTGACATAGTCGAGGGTGGACAGATTATCTGGCAGTGCTTCATCGGCAAGCACTGGCCGCATTGCCAGCCTGCTGTTGTCGAAATGAAAATTCGCACGCCCCAGATGAACTGAATCGAGGAGCAGTTTGGGCTGTCGCTGGGCTAGCGGTGTGTTTTGCCATCGCTCAGGCCCAGAGCTCGTCAGCAGGATGTCCTGACTATGAAATTGCCGTTGCGTTAACATCTCATCGATTTGCTGTGCGACGCCCGACTTGCCCAAACCACAGGCTAGCCAAACTTGAATCTGCTTGTTTTTGCGGGCAACTTTGCCGACCAGCCACAAATGCTGAGGAATGAGCTCCGCCGGCTGTGCACCTGCATTCAAGCCAAGTTGAAGCGCCGTCATGATCTTGCCGACATCAAGGTGGTAAGCGCGAAGTTCATCTGACGGAATGTCGATATCTCCGCAGTCCGTGCAATAGAGCTTGTCTTGCTCTGGGTGCACCGGCGCACCTAGTCCGCATTCTGGGCAATTGAGGGTGACTAGCCGCTGGCCTGGTTTGAGCCAGCGCCAGCCCAGCAGCGTTTCCCTAGCAGAATGCTCCTCTGGCCTAGTGGATGCGCCGATCAAAATGGGAGCGTTAGGATTGTCTAACCAGCGCACCAAACAAGCCAAGGTCTGCAAGGCAGCACTCATCCGAGCACTCCGCATTCTTGCAGTAGCTCGTTGGCCAGCTTTGCGTTTTCGGCACTGAGGTTCTTGATCGAAGTGCTGCCACCGACGTTGCAATCAAAACTGAAGGTTTTAACCGTGTCTTTGCCGGGCTGTTTTCGGCCAATGGTAATGGTGACGGCAGAAAGATCGTATTCTTCAGCCAAATCCTGCTGGGTTTTAAGATGAGCTTGCGCCAGCGAGGCGGCATCGGGTTGATCCGCTGGACTCGGCGCATCGATACAAATGGCCATACCAGCGACTTGTTTGTGCTGATACCGAGCGCGGCGCAGGCGCGCAAACTCGATCCCCATGCCCGCTGGGTCGAATAAATCGACGCCACGCAGCAGTTGATTCAAGAACAGCCGCGATTTTTGTACGGCTTCCGGCTGTATGTCCTGCTTCAAAATGTGCTCGCCAAAGATCCCCTGCACTTGTGCGTGAGCCTTGATGCCGCCTTTGACGATGGACTCCACCAAACCTGTCTGGGGATCGTACAAAATGCCGGTTTCAATCGCCGGTCGAATGGGGCGTCGCGTGAAACCTTGATCATCAAACTCGGTGGAGTCGCTTTTGGGGCCCTCGACATAGAAGGACAGCTGGATCGTGCCATCTAGGTATCGATCATAAATCTCGACGTGATGTTTACTGCCGGCACCATCTTTTCGATACAACTTGGCCACTGCATCTCCAAAGGCCACCAGATCATCGCGCAGGCGTGACAACTCCAGGCCTGTTGGTAACTGGTGCCGTTTCCACATCCGCCCATTGCTGCGACCATCGAAGGCAAGTGCCAATTCTGCAGCTCGAAATTGATCATCTCGATGCGTTAGTGCCCAGCAGGCTCGCTCAGCGTCATTCACGCAGTGCTGGAATGCTTCGTCCAGCTCATCGTCATTATTGGTGGCATTACGCAGCGCCTTGATTCCTTGCTCATGCCCCATCTTAAAAATCCGCTGCAAGTCATGGTGCAGATCCGCATAGGCTTCAGTGGCATCCATTTTCAACCAAACCGCTGTTGCTTCAATGACTAACTCCGCTTCTTCCTGCGCCCAATCCAAGGGGAAGTGCGTGGCATGCCCGCGCGCGCTAAACAAAGCCTGAATTGAGGCTTTGGGGATTTCACGGAATAGCTGTTTTGGATTGAAGATCTTCATCTGGGCCTCCTGATTTCGAGCACGAGTTGTTAGAAATGCTGCCATGCAGAAACATATTAGAACGATCGTTCTTGGTTTCAATAGTCTTTCACAAATATTTTTTAAATATTTGGCTGATGTGATGTTTGATCTAGGCGAAACCTTCCTCCCGCTTGCGCCGGCTTCCTATGTGTTGGTGGCTTTGGGGCATTTCTGACCGGACAATTTCACCACTGATTTTTGTTGAATAACCCGGAGTGCCCAGCAATGCAGCAACACAACCAAACCCCACCAGAACTGATGAGTCCGGAACAACGGGCCACTGAAATTTGCCGAATTCTTGGCCATGGCATTTTGAGATTGGCAGACAAGGTCAACAACCCGCTGAATCAACTTGGCTTTTCTGCAGAACAGAGCGTTCATGTGGACGTGTCTACTGCCAAGGAGAACCAGGTATGAACCCCCAACCTGAATTGCCTGCCAGCGTGCTGGAACAAGTCAGCCAATTACCAGATCTGCCCATGCCAGAAATCCGGCGGCTGTGGCTGAAGCTGTTTGCCTTTGACGCGCCCACGCATAACCGCGTTTTTCTGGAGCGAAGGATCGCCTATCAACTTCAAGAAAATGCTTACAAAGAAATCGATCCGGAGTTGCTGGAGCGCAATCGCAAAGCCATCGCCGCACTGATTCAGTATGGGTGTAAGCCGGCTCGGGCTCGAATTCAGCTCACCCCAGGTACCGTATTTAACCGGGAATATGGTGGCCGCAATCACCAGGTGGTGGTCCTGCCAGATCAGCTGCTGATGTATGAGGGACAGGTTTACAACAGCCTCACCCAGCTGGCGGAAATGATTACCGGTACACAGTGCTCCGGGCCGTTTTTCTTTGGCCTGAAAAGCAAGCGCAGCAAAAGCGATAAAAGGAGAAAAACATGAGCGTCAAACCCCGTATTCGTTGCGCAGTTTATACCCGGAAATCCAGCGACGAAGGGTTGGATCAGGAATTCAACTCAATTGATGCTCAGCGTGAAGCGGGCCATGCCTATATCGCCAGCATGCGAGGTGAAGGTTGGATGCCAGTGGCTGACGATTATGATGATCCGGCATTTTCTGGTGGCAATATGGAGCGGCCCGGGCTCAAGCGCCTGCTAGCCGATATTCAAGCTGGGCTGATTGATGTGGTCGTCGTTTATAAAATCGACCGTCTGACTCGCAGCCTGGCTGATTTCTCCCGCATGATTGAAGTGTTTGAGGAACACGGCGCCTCATTCGTTTCGGTGACCCAGCAGTTCAATACCACGACTTCAATGGGTCGATTAATGCTGAATGTCCTGCTTTCGTTTGCCCAGTTTGAGCGGGAAGTAACGGGTGAGCGCATTCGCGACAAAATTGCCGCTGCCAAGCGTAAAGGCATGTGGATGGGCGGTGTGCCTCCGCTGGGCTATGACGTGGTCGATCGCAAACTGGTCGTTAATCCGCAAGAAGCAAAACTGGTTCGGCATATCTTCGAGCGCTTTGTCGAGTTGGGCTCGACGACGCGCCTAACCCGAGAGCTGGAAATCGATAAGGTACTCTCCAAATCCTGGACCACCCAAGAGGGGCGGGTCCGGGTTGGCAAGCCGATCGACAAAACGCAGCTCTATAAGTACCTGCACAACCGGATTTATCTGGGAGAGCTGTCACTCAAAGGCCAGTGGTTTCCTGGCGAGCATACGCCGATCATCAGTCCTGAACTGTGGGAGCAGGCCCATGCCATTTTTGCCATCCACCGCCGCAAACGCAGCCAGCAAAATCGCAATGGCCGTCCGGCCTTGCTGAAAGGCTTGCTGTTTACACAAGATGGCCGAGCGATGTCGCCGACCTACACCTGCAAAGCCGGCCGGGTGTACACCTACTACATCTCGCAGCTGGATAAGAAGAAATATGCCGGGGCTTCCGGCATCCATCGCTTGCCAGGTTCAGAAATCGAAGGGGCCGTCACCAAGCATCTTTTTGCACTGCTCAACAACGAGACCGTTGGGCTGCGGGTTGTAAGTGCCGTGCAGGCGGTGGACCCGGAACTGGACGAATCACAAATCATGGTGGCATTGCGACGACTCGAGCAGGTCTGGAGCAATCTTTATCCTGAGGAGCAGATGCGGCTGGCCAAATTACTGATCGAACGCGTGGTCATCAGCCCGAGTAATTTGGAGATCCGCCTGCGTGAAACTGGTCTGGAAAAAGTGATCAAAGATATGGCCGGCAAGGCTGAAGCGCAGGAGGCCACGGCATGAGCACGATCAAGCAAATCACCACCCGGCAAGCCGAAATAGGCGAGTTAAGTAACGGCCGGCTGCAGTTGCATATCCCGATTACCATCGGTCGCCGCAATGGCAAGAGCGTTGTTCGTCTTCCCGATGGTGCAATCAGGCAGCCTGACTCGCCAGGCAAAGATCCAACCCAACTACAACTGGCGCTGGCGCGTGGCCACCGCTGGTGGCAAATGATTCAGCGACGTGAGGTCGCAAACTTGACCGAGCTGGCCAAGCAGGTCGGGGTCGACAGCAGCTATGTCAGCCGGATGGTCAACTTGACGAATCTAGCGCCTGACATTGTTGCAGCCATCCTGGATGAAACATTGCCGGAGCACATCAGTTTGTTTGATCTGGCAGTGGATCCGGCTTTGCTGTGGGATGAACAGTGCGAGCGAGTTGGCATCAGCGTTGACAATCAATTCATGAGTGAAGCTAAAGAATGAGGGGCTGGTTAGGAAAGTAACGCAGCCTCTCGCAAGCATAGGTGAGCTTCAGCACCTCGGCCTTAGCGGACAGTCAAACTTCTTTGTCGGTGGCAAAATTTAAGGAGCCACTACAAACTTACCCTAGATATATAGATGCCAACCGCGCATACTTTAGGTGCTTCAGTACGCTGGCGGCCACTTGTCAACGCGAGGAATCATGACAGCAAAAGCCGAACACCACTTCATGACCTCACCGATTCGAATTGCCTCAATTTTGCGGATTTTAACAAAGCATAAACTGCTGGGGGGGTACTTGGGAAGCGCTATTGGCCAACACCGCAGCAATTGCGATCGGCAATCGAAGCGTTGGGGCCAACATTTATCAAGTTTGGTCAGATTTTGGCCATGCGCCGAGATTTAATCCCAGAACAATACGCCAATGAATTGGCCTTATTGCATGATCAATTGCCGGCAATGCCATTTGATCTTGTCCGCTCAATTATTGAAGCCGAGTTTGGTCTACCTCTCACGAAATTATTCTCCGAGTTTAGCGAAGCGCCTCTTGGAGCGGCTTCAATTGCTCAAGTTCACAAAGCAACTACTTTGGATGGGCGTGTTGTCGCGGTTAAAGTGCAGCGCCCCAATTTGAATCTAGTGATTAGCAAAGATATTGCGCTACTTACGCATTTGATCTCCTTGGGTGAAATGCTCATGCCGCAATTGCGTAGCTTGGAGCTACATCGTGTGGTTAATGAATTTGCCCTCAGTCTGCAACGGGAAATCGATTTCACGCATGAAGCTCGCTCTATCCTCATTTTTCGAGCAGCCATGTCGGAATGCCCTGAGCTCTGGGTTCCCGATGTACTGAACTCCTATTCGCGAGGAGCGGTGCTGACGATGACCTTTTCGGAAGGAGAGCGGATTGATCTTTACGCACAAAAACACCCGGAAAAAATGCCAGAGGCCATGAATTCCTTGCTAAGGCTGATGCTAAAAACGATCTTCGAGAATGGCTTATTTCATGCGGACCCCCACCCCGGCAATGTATTTGTGCTGCCTGATGGACGACTTGCACTACTCGATTTTGGTAATACGGGCGAGCTAGACGAGCCGATGAGGGAATCGCTGGCTTATTTACTTGAAGCGGTTATTGCTGGCGATGCCCGAGCAGCAAGCGAGGCGTATCTGGAAATGGCATTGAGCAGCGATGAGGTCGATCGTGCCGCGCTGCAGATGGACATGAAAGCAGCTTTGTATGAAATACGTCGATCAGACCTGAACGCAATATCAATTGGCGCTACTTTTGAGGCTCTCACCCAAGCGGGAACGCGCAATCGAGTGCGGAATCCAAACGAGTTTGTATTGCTCACTCGTGCAGTGCTGATCATGGAGTCAATGATTGAGCAATTAGCCCCCAACCATGACTATATTGCTTCTTTTCGTGAACAAATATCACGGCTAACTACGCTGCATTTTTCAAAACAGCGTATTGCCGACAAGACCACGCGGCTGGCGAGAGAGCTAGAACGCCTGATGCTGGGTGCTCCTAGCGATACCCGACGCATCTTACGCCGTGTTGCAGAGGGCAATTTAGGTCGGCTGCCAAGACTGGAGTCCATGGGCGAGCGACTTAGCCGTAATCTGGAAAGGCTTGCTGGAGCAATCGCTTATGCCGCACTAGTCATTAGTGGATCAATGCTACTGCTCACCGCTGAAGGGGACTGGCACCACACTCTGGGTGAAATCATGATCGGCGTTGGCATTTTTGGTATGGCAATTACCGGTATTGGCGTGCTGCGCAGTAGACATACGCGGTAATGGCGCCTAAGTCCTTTATTAACTTCAAAATACTACCATGGGTATGTTTTTTTAAATAAGCAATAGGAAGGATTCCATTCATATACATCTGCATTGTTCGTATGGCTTATCTCATTTTCAGTATCAAGCCCCAAGATGTGGAATAAAACGTGGCGTTGATTGAGCATAGTCCTCATATTCTGCCCCAAATTGCGCCCGCATTTCAGCTTCTTCAGTGGCAGCTAGCCGTGTATACATCATCAGCAAAATCGGAAACATAATCAGTGTTAGTAGCGTTGGCCATTGCAACAGAAAGCCCAGTAGGATCAAGACAAAAGCCACATATTGCGGATGACGAATTCGTGCATAAGGCCCGCTAACAGCTAGTACTTGCCTGCGTTGTGCGTGATAGAGCACGTTCCATGCGCTAGACAATAAATAAAAACCAAAGCCTAGCAATATATAGCTGGCAATATGCAGCGTGCCGAAATGCGGATCTCCTTGTTCGCCAAGCAAGGTCGCCCATAAATGGCCCGCGTTATGTGACAACAAATCGAGGTTGGGATATTGCGTTTGCAGCCAGCCTGCCAGTAGATAAATGGTGAGTGGAAAACCATACATCTCAACAAATAAGGCGATAATAAAAGCAGAAAATGCGCTAAATGTCCGCCAATCCCGCGCCGTTGCTGGTTTAAAAAAACTAAAGGCAAATAGAATAAAAATGGCCGAATTGATCAACACCAAAACCCATAAGCCATAGGCTGATTCATCGTGATTCATGATGGGCCTCCGCGTTCGACTTGTTTGTCGGAGTCTGGGGCATCGTGGTGGTGACCATGTCCGCCATGACCATGATGCATAAAGATGTGCATCAGCGGGCAGGCTAGCAGCAATAGAAATGGCAAAGCGCTGATGACATGCGCCAAATGCTCGGTGAGTAAAAAATAAGCGGCCACAGCGCCGATCACGAGCAAGCCCATCGAATAGCGCGAGCCCCAAAAGCGAGGCGCTTGTCGTTGATGATCGTGATCCATAATAAGGGCTCCTTATTGAGTGGCAGCCATGCGATCCATCAACAATTGCATCATTCCTTCCATCATTTTCATGCGCATGTCCATCATCTGATGGCCGACCGCCATGTCCATGCGGTTACCGTTTTTTGCTCCCATCATGCTCATCCCATTCTTCGCGTCCATCATTGTGGTAGGCATGCTATTCATTAACGCCATCCCATCTTGCATGACTTTCATTTGCTCAACCATCAAGGCCTTGCGCGCCTCCGGCGTTTTTGCCTTTAGCGTTTTTTCATGCATTTCTTGCATGGCTTGAATATGTTGATCCATTTTCAGTATGGATTTGGATTCATTTGAGACTGTGGTTTTCGAGATTTGTTTGGCTTTAACGCTGGAGGCCGCAGATGCTGGGTGATGAGCCTCTTCTGCAGATGCGCCACTACTAATAAAAACAAGCATCGTCGCAATGACGGCTGGGCGAATGGGTTTCATGATGAATTCCTAAGGTCTGATGACGTTTGGTTTGCCACTGAATTTGGCAGCTATGTTTCATTCATTATTAGCATAGACACTTTGTTCGCTAAAAAGTTAGTATTCAAAACAATGAATTCGCCATCTTATTTGATTTATATCAATAACTTACATTACCTTCTTGCAGTGACGTGGAATTTTGCAACCGATTAAGATATTGGGACTTTCCGCTCTGGCCGAACAACTGAAGGCAGGGGCGGTTGGCTGGTTGTCTGCACTAGCAACACATGCAGACGTTGAATTAAGGCAAAATAATGAGTAATGCCCAAGCATTTTTCTCGTAGAACTCGCTCAGAAAGTCCAGAAGTAAAGCCATGATTTATATGGTTAATGTGAAACCATGCTTCCGGACTTCACTCTTTGGGTGGGGCTGAGAGATGACATATGAAATGGCCGGCACAGAGATCAGTGGTCGGCCAGTTCGGATAATTTATGCGGCAGACAGTCCAGAAGCCTTGCGCCACAAGGCTTGTAGCTGCGGGACTTGGCAAAGAAAAACCCCAACTGAGAACAGTTGGGGTTTGTGTATTGGTGGAGGTGGGGGGAGTTGAACCCCCGTCCAGAAGCACTCTACAGTGAGTTCTACATGTTTAGCCATATCATTTGGGTTTTAACTCTCAATCACGCCGATGGGCAGGCTTGAAGAGAGCGAGTCACCTTAATTTAACCTTGATCCAAGTAACCCGAATCAAAGCGATCCCATCTAAATGACTCTGCTGCCGGTTTTACCCGACCCGCCCGATGGGCCTTGCGGTGCAGAGTCTAGCTTAAGCAGCTAGAGCGTAAGTTTCGTCGTTTGCGACTATTTGTTTTCAGTTGTTTTTACGGGCAGCTGAGACCCCGACATGCCCTCATCCGCTTTGCAACCCCTGTCGAAACCATGGCACCCCCGGCTTTTACAGCTGTCTTCATGCGAAGTGAAGAAACGCGATTATACCTTGCTTTAGTCCAAATGGCCTAGTAATTCGAGCGGGTGATTAATATTCAAATCCGCGCCCCAGCTTTCGGGCTGGTCGGTGTCGCTGATGTAGCCGTAATTGGCCAGCACTGTTTTCATGCCGACACGGCGGCCTGCTTCAATATCGCGCTCGGCGTCACCTACATACAGGCAGTGTTGCGGATCGATGCCTAGCTCGGCTGCGGCGTGTAGCATAGGTTTAGCGTCAGGCTTGGGTATACCTACCGTGTCACCGGATACGCAGGTCTGCGGGGCAATAGGGAGGGGGAGTAATTGCACCAGCGGGTCGGTAAAGCGCATGGGCTTATTGGTAATAATGCCCCAGCGCATACCGCGCGCATCAATTTCGCGGATTAGTTCGCTAATCCCGTCAAAAAGCGTCGTGCCCTCGCAGATTTTTTCGGCGTACAAGTCCAAAAAGCGTTCGCGCAATTCGGCAAAGCGCGTGTGCGTTGGCCCAATGCCAAAGCCCAATTCTAGCAAGCCGCGCGCGCCGTGGCTGGTAACAGGGCGAATGGTGTCGATCGCCAGTGGCGCAGCGCCTTCCTCGATCAAGAGGCGATTGAGCGCCGCGCCCATATCGGGTGCGGTGTCGGCCAGTGTGCCGTCGAGGTCAAATAACACGGCTTTGATCATTTATTGGCCTTTGCGCGTGGCAACGAGGTAATTGACGTCGGTATCGTCGGTCAGTTTATATACTTGCGTCAACGGGTTAAACGTCATGCCGGTGACGGTGACGGTATCCAAACCCACGGTACGCGTCATGCGCGCCAGCTCAGACGGCTTGATAAATTTATCGTAATCATGCGTGCCACGCGGCAGCATATTAAGTACATATTCAGCGCCCACAACGGCGAGCAAATATGATTTGGGATTGCGATTTAAGGTGGAGAAAAACACCCAGCCGCCTGGTTTCACGAGGCGCGCGCACGCTTCAACCACGCTGGCGGGCGACGGCACGTGTTCGAGCATTTCCATGCAGGTGACGACGTCGTAGCTTTCGGGTTCAGCCGCAGCGAGTTCTTCCACTGGAATCTTGCGGTAATCGACGTTGAGGCCGGATTCAAATAAATGCAGTTTGGCGACTTTGAGTGATTTTTCCGCTAAATCAATGCCGGTGACTTGCGCGCCACGCTCGGCCAAACCTTCCGATAAAATGCCGCCGCCGCAGCCGACGTCCAGAATTTTTAAATCTTTAATGCCCGAATGCTGATCAATAAAGCCAATGCGCAACGGGTTAATTTCGTGCAATGGTTTGAACTCGCTGGTTTTATCCCACCATTTGTGCGCGAGCGCAGAAAATTTGGCGATCTCGCCATCATCGACATTGATTGTATGGGTATCGGTCACAACGGTAATCCCTAGTTGGTTTGCGGGGCAATACTGCCTTCAATTTTGTGTTGCCAATGCCGGGCAGTGCTGAGCACTTCGGCCAGATTCAGGCTCTGGTGTTCGTGGCGGCGGTATACCGCACGGCCAGCAATCCAGACATCACTGACCTGCGTGCGATCAGCCGCGTAGACTAAATGCGAAATCGGATCGTAGCACGGTTGCGTGCCCGCTTGCGCCAGATTGATGGCCAGCACGTCGGCTTGTTTACCCACTTCCAGAGACCCAATTTTATCCTGTAAGCCCAGCGCTGTCGCGCCATTGAGCGTGGCCATTTCCAGCGCCTGCCAGGCGGGTACGGCTTCTGGATTAGCACTTTGCCCTTTGGCCAGCAGTGCCGCCAGGCGCATTTCAGCAAACAGATCGAGTTTATTGTTGCTGGCCGCGCCATCGGTGCCAATGCCGACATTAATGCCCGCCGCCAGCTGCTGGCTGATCGGGGCGATGCCGGAGGCGAGTTTCAAATTGCTGGCCGGATTGTGCGCGATATGAACGCCTTTTTTGGCGAGCAGCGCAATTTCGCTGTCGGTGGTATGCACCATATGTGCCGCAATCAGCGGGCTATCAAGTAAACCCAGTGTCGCCAGTCGCTCCAGCGGGCGCACGCCATATTCTTTCAGGCTGCCGGCAATTTCATCGGCGCTTTCGTGAATGTGGCAATGAATTCCCAGCTCCAATTCATCGGCCAGCGTGATGATGCGGCTGAACGTCTGATCGCTGACGGTGTACGGTGCGTGCGGCGCGAGGGTAAATTGCACCAGCTCTTCACCCAGAAATTCATCGCGGCAAGCCAGAGCTTTGCGGATGTAATCGTCGGCATTGCTGGCGTAGGGGGTTGGAAACTCCAGAATCGAGCAGCCCACAGTCATGCGAAAATCCGTATCAAGTGCGGCTCGTGCCACTGCGCCATGGTGAAAATACATATCATTGCAGCAGGTGGTGCCGCCCGCAATCATCTCGGCAATCGCCAGCTTGGTGCCAGCAAAAACAAAATCATCGCTGACATGTTGACCCTCGGCGGGCCAGATGTGCTCGTTGAGCCAGCGCATCAGCGGCAAATCGTCGGCAAATCCGCGCAGTAATGTCATTGCCGAATGGGCATGCAGATTAATCATCCCGGGCATGAGGGCATGATCGGGAAGTTTGATGATTTCAGCATCCGGGTAGGCGGCGAGGGCATCGGCCCTAGCTTGCAATGCAATGATTTTTTCGCCCTGAATGACGAGTGCGTAATCGGTGTAGACAGTGTGGCGCGGGATTACCGGAATAATCCAGCGTGGCAAGAGAATTTGAACAGTCATTAGCAGGTAGGTGGCAAATCAGGAAGCGTTATTCTACGGCAGAAATGCAAAAAGCCGACCTTGCGGTCGGCTTTTCAGTATTCGGTAAAACCGAATTACTTAGCAGCAACTTCAGAAGCAGCAGAAGCTACGTCAGAAGCAGCTTCAACTGGAGCAGAAGCAACTTCAGAAGCTACAGCTTCAACAGCAGAAGCAGCTTCAACTACAGCAGAAGCAGCTTCAGTAGCTTCTTCTTTACCGCAAGCAGACAAAGCAACAGCCAACAAAGCAGCAACGATCAGAGATTGTTTCATTTTGAAATCCTTTAAGATTAAGTTTAGGTTTAATTGACTAACTAATTAATAACTGGCTTTAGGCCAATTACTTAAATTCACATTCGGCGTGATTTGTTTCACAACCAACGAAACGAATTCTAATCAGCTGCCCGATAAATTGCTAGTGCTGGCACGGGTTTTCCTCTATGTAATCTGCTACCTCATGTAACGCAGTGTACATCCTTATAAATCAAGGCGTTGCGATGCGTTGCAGGGTGTTGATTGTTCCCACAGTGTTGCAAACTGCTGTTTGAGCTGGGCGGCGTATTTGCTATTGCGGCCGGATTCGCCGCGTAGCCAATCATAATGATGACGCATTAGATAATGTTCATCGTCACCAATCATCCAGCCCTGGCGCTCGTGCGAGAGATAATCCGGGATCTGGCGAATTTCTATCAAATGGCCAAAGCGATCGCACAGCTGGATAAAGCGCGGATGGCGCTGCGTCAGCACGTTGGTGTTGGCCAGCAAGAGCTGCATGCGGCCAGGCGAGGCTTGTGAGAAAAATGCCCACAGGCCTTGCTGGTTGCGCAGGCTGCCCAGATCACTCTCGGCCAGATCGTTTTCACAGATCTTGAGGGTATGTCCAGCTAGGGCAATCAGATTTGTGATTGCAGCCTGATACCCATTTCGGGTATCAAAAGGCGTGGCTGCAGATGCTGTTTCTTCATTCGGCACGGGGGTGAAGGTAGCCATATTCGTGATAGATATAAAGTAAGTCGCACAATGGGTCGGAGTATTCGGCGGCGGGCAAGCAGCGCTCGTTGGCCAATTGCTGCAGCAGTGCCCAATCGGTCGGGCTGGCATCGTCAAACTCGACTTCTTCGCCATTGATAAACAGCGTTTGCTCCGAGTAGAGCATCTGGCTTTTCAGATCCAGCTCGACACCGCGCTCGGCAATAGCCTCGGCAAAATCGTCAAACTCCAGTGGTCTGCTGTGATCGAAAAAAACATGCGGCTTGGGTTCGGAAAAATAGCGGCCAATAAACTGCCGAACCGTCTGCTCGTCCCATTTGACTTGCTGCAGCATCTGGCCAATTTGCGTGACAAAGGCGTCGTCAATTTTGGCCGGTGTGCGGCTTGCCTTGGCGTCCGGGTCGCTGTACATGCCTTCAAGGCAGATTTCATCCTGCAAAAACTCCAGAAACTTGGTCGCGATTTCCTGTGTTTTGGGCGCTCTAAAACCGACCGAATAAGTCATCCCCGGTGTGAGTGCTACACCGTAATGCGCATATTTGGGGGGCAAATACAGCATGTCGCCGTGCTCCAGTACCCATTCCTGCTCAGGATTAAAGTCTTTCAAAACTCGAATCGGCGCATCTTCAATAAAACCCGAGGCGTCATCGCTGGATATTTGCCATCTTTTTTGCCCGCCCACCTGCAGCAAAAAAACGTCATACGAGTCATAATGCGGCCCCACCGTGCCACCGGGCGGGGCGTAAGAGATCATCACATCGTCAAGTCGGGTATAAGGCAGAAAATTAAACTGATATAAGAAGTCGGCAATATGGGGAACCAGATGGTTTACATTCTGCACCAAAATCGTCCAATCAGTTTCTGGTAATCGATTGAGGCGGTGCTGACTGAACGGGCCGTTTTCCAGCTTCCAGCGCCCATGATTGAATTCGATCAATCTGGATTCCACGTCATCGCGCTGGGCAAATTCGGCCAGCCGGGCAAAATCAATCAGTTCCGGAAAGTTGGTCCATGCCTGACGAATCAGCAGCGGTTTTTTTTGCCAGTATTCGGCCAGAAATTGCTCGGGTGTTAATTTTCCCAACAGGGCAGTATCGAAAGGTGTTTTAGGCATGGCTTGTGGCTATAAAGGAAAAAAATGAGTTTGCTGGCCAGCTTGCCCCATGCATTATCTTGGGCAAGTTATGGTGGTAAATAATAGCGTTTGCACGGATGGCTGGCACTTGGCACATTCTGCAATCCGATAATAATCGTATTATTGCACCGACTGGAGACCCCATGCTCAATGTAGGCGACGTAGCCCCTGATTTTTCTTTACCCGACGCGGCAATGGACATGGTTCGCCTGAGTGATTTTCATGGCCGAAAAAATGTCGTGTTGTACTTTTTTAACAAGGATCATACGCCGGGCGGCATTGTTGAAGCGGTCGAGTTTTCTGATCGCACTGACGCATTTTCGCAATGTGAGACCATTATTCTGGGTGTGAGTCTGGATGACTGTCTGGCGCACGACAGTTTTATCGATGAGCAGGGTCTTTCGTTCGACTTGCTGTCTGATACCGAGCTTGAAGTCAGTCGTCTTTACCACGCGGTACACGAATGGGAAGCGCAGGGCGTGGTAAGATGCGGAATAGAGCGCTCGACCTTTGTGATTGATAAGTCGGGCGTCATTCGACATGCTTTCTATCACGTCATACCGAAAGGCCACGCGGCCGAAATTTTGAACCTTGTAAAACAGCTAGGATAAACACTATGCAAATCGCCAAAAATTCCGTTGTTACACTGACTTATGAAATGTACGACGCTGAAGGCAATCAAATCGACAAAACCGAAGAACCGATTGCTTACCTGCACGGCGGTTACGACAATATCCTGCCGCTGGTAGAAGAAGCCCTGCACGGCAAAACTGTAGGCGACAGCATCGAAGTGACGATGTCACCTGACGACGCATTTGGCGAATTCGAGCCAGAATTGGTTCGTGATGAAGAAAAAGACGGTTTCCCGGCTGACGTTGCTGTAGGCATGATGTTTGAAGCTGATGATCCTGAAACTGGCGAAGTCATCCTGTTCCGCGTAACCGAAGTAGAAGGCAACCGCGTGACTGTTGACGGCAACCATCCTTTCGCTGGCATGACGATCCGTTTTGTGGCGACTGTGACTGCTGTACGCGAAGCCAACGCAGAAGAGCTGGCGCATGGTCACGTACACGGCGAGCACGGCCATCACCACTAAGATTGATGTGGCTTAGCTGCACTGCCTTTTAAGCGTTTACGCTAAAGAGGTAGAGTCAAAAAAGAGCAGTCAGCCTCGCGCTACTGCTCTTTTTTTGTGCTGCAAATAACTATTCGTTTTTTAGTACGGGAGTGATGCCGAGCGCTTTGAGTTTTTTGATCGCAGCATCGGCCTCGATCTTGTTTTTGAAGGGGCCGATTTGCACTCGGGTTTCCAGGTAGGCAGGAATGCCTGCTTGTTGAAGCTGATTCAGTAATTTTTCCGCGTTGTTGGCGTGTAAAAATACCCCAGCCTGCACGCTGTAGCCCCGTGTGCTATTGATCGGGCTTGGGAAAACAGCGGTTATCGGCTTGGTGGCGATTATTGTGCTTGTTGGCTGAGTCACAAGCCTTGGCATTGCTGTCGTTGGAATCTTATTGCTGAGGGGTATTGCTGTGAAAGCAACTACAGCTGTTGGTTGTGGTCTATTACTTGTGCGGGGTATCTGCTTTGGCAGATTTTCGATTTTTTGAATTTGGTTTTGAGCTTGGTTGCTGTGGGTTTGTTCAGTATTTGGACTTGGCGCCGGGAGTGCTGTCGCACTTGGCTTGGGGCTAATGCTGGGGAGCGCTGTTGCTTCCGGTGTGGGAACCGATGTGGGAGTGGGTGTTGAAATTGCGGCCTCGCTCGCTGCGGAGGCTATCTCTGCAGGCTCGCTGGCATTCAGTTCGGGTGCAATTTGTGGAATCTGGACGTTCGGTTCGGTGTTTTCCTGGCTTTTTTCGATCCAGGCGATGCCAAAAAGGATCGCGGCAATTAATCCACCTGCAATGCCGAGCCGCCAAAGTAGCTGGGTTTTGAGTTGTTGCTGTTCTTTCTGCTGCAGGATCGGGTCTAGGCCTTCACTCATTGTGTCTGCTAATCGCTTGTAAGTGTTATAATGATCGGCTATTTGCCTAAAGTTTGCATATTGGCATGGTCTTTTAGGCCGATTTAGCCTATGCAGAGGCTAGCTGAAAACAGCCTTGGGCAACAATATTCTTTCGTGTTTGTTGATAAAACTAAACATTAAACCTCTGGAGCAATCAAAAATGACTATCGAACGTACCATTTCTATCATCAAGCCTGACGCAGTTGCTAAAAATGTAATCGGCAAAATCTATGACCGTTTTGAATCTGCTGGGCTGAAAGTGGTTGCGGCAAAAATGAAGCAATTGTCACGCGCTGAAGCGGAAGGCTTCTACGCTGTTCACAAAGAGCGCCCTTTCTTTAATGATTTGGTGAACTTTATGATCTCTGGTCCAGTCATGATTCAAGTGTTGCAAGGCGAAAACGCAGTTTTGAAAAACCGCGAACTGATGGGCGCAACGAATCCGAAAGAAGCCGCTGCGGGCACTATCCGCGCTGATTTTGCAGCTAGCATCGACGCTAACGCAGTGCATGGCTCAGATAGCTTAGAAAACGCAGCGATTGAGATTGCATATTTCTTCGCGGCTTCCGAAGTTTACGGCTCTTAAGTAGCTGGAAAAAGTGCCCCGGTCTTGCGGTAATACGAGATCGGGGCACTTTGCACGATTTGTTTGAAATTAAGACGCAGCGGAGTACACGATCATGTCTTTAAATTTGCTGGATTACGATGCTGAGAAACTCGCGGCTTTGATGGTGCAAATGGGAGAGAAGCCTTTTCGCGCCAAGCAATTGCTCAAGTGGGTTCATCAGCGCGGTGCCGCTGATTTTGACGTGATGAGCGATATTGCTAAGTCATTTCGGCAGAAACTGGCCGAACAGGCCTGTGTGGCTCCGCCCTCCATGATGGCCGAGCAGATTGCGCAGGACGGCACTCGCAAATGGTTACTTGATGTCGGTACTGGTAATGGCGTTGAAGCGGTTTTCATCCCGGAAGATGATCGCGGTACTCTGTGTGTATCGAGCCAGGTTGGCTGTGCGCTGGACTGTACGTTTTGCTCAACTGCACGTCAGGGCTTTAATCGCAATTTAAGTACTGCCGAGATTGTTGGCCAGCTCTGGTGGGCCAATCAGCGTCTGTCATTTGATGCAGCGCGTTTGGGTAGTGCGGTCAATGATGACACCCGGATTGTGTCGAATGTGGTCATGATGGGGATGGGTGAACCACTGGCCAATTACGATAATGTGGTTTCAGCAATGAAACTGATGCTTGATGACAACGCTTATGGCCTTTCGCGTCGCCGGGTTACCTTGTCAACATCAGGGATGGTGCCGCAGTTGCTGAAATTGCGTGAAGATTGTCCGGTTGCGCTGGCTGTGAGTCTGCATGCGCCGAATGATAAAATCCGCGATGAAATCGTGCCAATTAATAAAAAATACCCATTAAAAGAATTGCTTAATGCCTGTAATCTGTATTTGGAAAAAGCGCCGCGCGATTTTGTGACGTTTGAGTACGTGATGCTGGCAGGGATTAATGATCAGCCAGAGCACGCGCGTCAATTGGTCGATTTGGCGCGCTCGGTGTCATGCAAATTCAATCTGATTCCGTTTAATCCATTCCCTAACTCTGGCTATGCCCGATCCGGGCGCGAAGCAATTGCCCGATTCCGTGATATTCTCAGTAATGCAGGTTATATCGTTACGGTGCGCAAAACACGCGGAGACGATATTGACGCTGCATGCGGTCAATTGGCCGGCCAGGTGCTTGATAAAACCCGCCGTACAGAAAAATTGGCTGAGACTCGCCCGATTTTGTTTCAACAAAAATAAGGCTTCAAAATGAAAAAATACGGCTTGCTGGTGTTGATGTTGGCGCTTTCTCCTTGGGCTTTGGCAAATGAAAGTCTTGGCTCGAATCAGCAACGAGCTGCCGTGCGTACCGATCTGGCGTCCGAATATTACCGGCGTGGTGCTTATGCGGTTGCTGTCGAGGAGGCAAAACGGGCGCTTGAAGCGGTATCCAATTATCCGCAGGCGCTGAATGTACTGGCCGTTTCCTATGTGGCGCTTAAGGATGATGTTAGGGGTCGGATGCATTTTGAGCAGGCGCTAAAAGCTGCACCCAACGATTCGGATATTAATCAGAACTTTGGCAGTTTTCTATGCGAACGCGGCGAACATAAAGCGGGTCTTGCGCGCTATGAAGTGGTACTCACCAATACGCTTTATCCTACGCCCGATCTAACTTTGCTTGCCGCAGCAAATTGCAGTTTGAAAGCTGGTGACCGGGAGCTGGCCAAAAAATACTTTGAACGTGCGCGCAATACCGCAAGCAATAACGTCTCAGTCAAATTCCAGATTTCCAATTTCCTGCTCGAAGAGGGTGATTTGCCACAGGCCAAGCAGCTATTTATCGAGGTCTTGCGCGCAATTCCAAAAACACCACCCGAGTTGCTCTGGCTTGGTGTCCGGATTGAACGTAAAATCGGCAACAAAGACGCAGAGATGCGCTATGCGAACGAGCTTCGCCGCAACTTTCCTGACTCGCTAGAGGCAACAAAGCTTTTGACCGGACAATATGACTGAACAGCTAGACAATATTCCGAGTGCTCCCTTTTTACCTGCTGGTCGCCAGTTACGCGCGGCACGTGAGGCTTGTGGTCTTTCAATTGATGATGTGGCAGGGCAGTTGAAGCTGGCGCATCGCCAGATCGAAGCGCTGGAAAGCGAAGCTTTCGATGAATTGCCCAGTAATTTGTTCATCCGTGGCTTTGTGCGCAATTACGCCAGACTAGTCAGTATCGATGCCGCGCCTTTGCTTGAATACCTAGCTGGCGTATTGCCGTCTGAGCAAGTGCTAGAGCCGACTTTGTCAGTATACCCTCAGGTAGAATCCTCCAGCCCATCGTTGGGTGGTGAAAAATCAAGCTTCCCACTGGTTGTGACCATGGCTTTGCTCGGGATTTTTCTCGGGGTTGCAGCGGTTTACTGGTATTTGCAACAGCCAAGCAATCCGGATATTGCTTTGCCTGAAATGCCAAATCCGGTGGCGCTTGAGGCCAGCGCTGCTAGCCAGCTGCTTGTTAACGACAATGCCCATGTCAGCGCATCCGAAGTAATTTCATCTGGTGTTCAGGCTCTGCCTGCTTCCACGCCCGGTGTGGCCTTGGCTAGTCCTGCCGCTTCCGGCGCCTCCACGGTTATTGCTGCGTCATCTGTGGCACAAGGTGCGCTTGAAGTCAGTGTATTGACCGAATCCGATAGCTGGGTGCAGATTCTGGATAGCCGGGGCAATAAAGTGCTGTCCGAAATTATCCGCCCAGGATACGAGCGCAAGGTGGCAGGCGTGCCGCCGTTTGCCGTCAAGATCGGCAATGCGCCAAAAACAAAACTGACCCTGCAGGGGCGTCCGGTTGATTTGAGCAGCTATCTCAAGCCCGGTTCGGATGTTGTTAATATGGAATTGAAATAATTCATGTCTAGCCTGATTGTCCGTCGTAAAACCCGTCAAGTGCAAATTGGAAATGTCTGGGTTGGTAGTGATCATCCGGTGATGGTGCAGTCGATGACCAATACCGATACCGCCGATGCCGAAGCGACTGCCCGCCAGATTTTCGAGCTGTGGCGTGCAGGTTCAGAGGCCGTGCGCATTACTGTGAATAGCGCAGAGGCTGCTGCACAGGTTGCCAACATTAAAACCAAGCTGGAAAACTGGGGCTGCAAAGTGCCGCTGGTGGGCGATTTTCATTTTAATGGCGATCGTTTGCTGCGTGATTACCCTGATTGCGCCGAAGCACTAGCGAAATACCGGATTAATCCGGGTAATGTCGGCAAGGGTGCCAAACGCGACGAAAAATTTGCCTACATGATTGAGAAGGCCATCGAATACAAAAAACCGGTGCGCATTGGCGTTAACTGGGGCTCGCTTGATCAAGCCATTGCAGCGCGGATGATGGATGAAAATTCGAAACGCTCGCAGCCATTGACTGCCGAGGCCGTGATGCGCGAAGCGCTGATTGTGTCGGCGCTTGAATCGGCTGATCAGGCCATCAGCTGGGGTTTGTCGCCGGATCAGATTTTATTGTCTTGTAAAGTGTCGCACGTGCAAGACTTGATTGCTGTGTATCGTGACCTTGGTGCGCGTTGTGATTATCCATTGCACTTGGGTTTGACCGAAGCGGGTATGGGGTCCAAAGGGATTGTGGCATCCAGCGCGGCGTTGGCGGTGCTAATGCAGGAAGGGATTGGCGATACGATTCGTATCTCCCTTACGCCTGAGCCTAATGGTGACCGCACAAAAGAAGTGGTGGTGGCGCAAGAGTTGTTGCAAACCATGGGTTTGCGCAGCTTTACTCCGCTGGTAACGGCTTGCCCTGGCTGTGGTCGCACGACTTCAACTGTGTTTCAAGAGTTGGCGCAAGATATCCAAAGCTTCCTGCGTGAGCAAATGCCTGTATGGCGCGCTAAATACCCGGGTGTCGAAGAGATGAAAGTCGCCGTGATGGGCTGCGTAGTGAATGGTCCGGGCGAGTCGAAATTGGCTGATATCGGTATTAGCCTGCCTGGCACTGGCGAGGTGCCGGTATGCCCAGTCTATGTCGATGGCGAAAAAGACGTGACGCTGAAAGGCGATAACGTTGCACAGGAGTTTCAGGCGATTGTCGAGCATTATGTCGTGACTCGGTATGGCGAAAACGGCACAAAACGTCGCGTTGATGCGCCAAAAATTATTCCATTGGCTCAGATTTAATTTGTATTTTGTTTAGGGTAGAAAAATAAAAATGGCTCAAACCATTCAAGGGATTCGCGGCATGAACGATGTGCTGCCGCAAGAAATGTCGCAGTGGCAGTTTTTTGAACGCATAACGCGCGAATGGCTGGCAGCTTATGGCTACAACCAGATCCGGATGCCGATTGTTGAGTCAACTCATCTGTTTGTCCGCGGTGTGGGTGAGCATACTGACATCGTTGAAAAAGAAATGTATGCCTTCGAAGATAGTCTGAACGGCGAAAAGCTAACTTTGCGCCCCGAAGGTACCGCGGGCTGCGTGCGTGCGTGCATTGAACACGGCTTGTTGTATAACCAAACCCAGCGTCTCTGGTATATGGGCCCAATGTTCCGGCATGAGCGGCCACAAAAGGGGCGTTTGCGCCAGTTTAATCAACTCGGTGTTGAGGCTTTTGGTTTTGCTACGCCCGATCTTGATGCCGAGATGATTGTGATGCTGGCCGATCTATGGCCGCGTTTAGGCCTGACCGGTTTGCAACTCGAGCTCAATTCCTTGGGTAATACCGAAGAGCGTGCTGCGCATCGTGCCGAGCTGATCAAATACCTTGAGGGGTATGTCGATCAACTCGATGAAGACAGCCGTCGCCGACTATATACCAACCCTTTGCGCGTGCTGGATACTAAAAACCCTGCGCTGCAAGCAATGGCTGAAAATGCGCCGCGTCTGGCTGACTTCTTGGGTGAAGAATCCAAGGCGCATTTCGACGGCGTAAAAGCCTTGCTCGACGATGCTGGGATTGCGTATGTGATTAATCCGCGCTTGGTACGGGGTTTGGATTACTACAATCGCACCGTCTTTGAGTGGACCACCACCGAGTTGGGCGCACAAGGTACGGTTGCTGCAGGTGGCCGCTATGATGGCTTGGTTGAGCAGCTGGGCGGCAAGCCTTGCCCGGCCGTCGGTTTTGCGATGGGAATCGAGCGCTTGATGTTGTTACTTGAAGCGCAAAAGATCGTTGCGCCAAGTACGGTGCCTGACGTCTATGTCGTTAGCCAAGGTGATGCGGCGGCGCGTTATGCCTTTACTGCCGCACGCCAGATGCGCGACCAAGGCTTCAATGTGATATATCATGCTGGCGGTGGCAGTTTTAAATCGCAATTTAAAAAGGCCGACCAGTCGGGTGCACGCTTTGCCGTGATTGTGGGCGAAGGCGAGATGCAGTCGCAAACAGTCAATATTAAAGTGCTGACGGGCGAGAGGCAGGGCGAGCAACAGACTGTCGCGCAAGATCAATTAGCAGGTGTGATGAGTAGTCTTAAATAATCAAGGACAACGGGGTTAACATGGCAGCTTTTGACTTACAAGAACAAGAACAGATTGCCGAGCTGAAAGCTTGGTGGCAAAGCTGGGGTAAATCGCTGGCAATCGCCGTGATCACTGCTCTGCTCGCATACGCTGGATGGACTGGCTGGCAAACCTGGCAAAAACATCAGTCAGCCAAGGCGGCTGATTTGTATGCCCAGCTGCAATCTCAGGCGATGGATGAAGCTAAATTCAAGGCGACACTGTCCACACTCAAAGGCGATTACCAGTCTACTGCCTATGCTGCACGTGCGGCTCTGGCTGCGGCAAAACTGGCGTATCTGAATGGCAAACCTGAGGCTGCACGCGAAGAATTGAAGTGGGTGATTGCCAATGCCAAGGAAGTTAATTTACGCGATACGGCCAAATTGCGTTTGGCTTCGGTTTTGCTCGATGACAAAAAGATCGACGAGGCTTTGACGCTGATCAAGACGCCTGAAGAAGAAAGCTACTCGCCGCTGTTTGCCGAAATGCGTGGCGATTTGTTGCTGGCCAAAAATGATGTTGCTGGCGCTGCTGATGCATATCGTCAGGCCATCGCCAAATTGCCCAAGGATGCCCCCAACTTGAAGCTGGTGGAAGTGAAGCTTGACGTGCTTGGAGTGAAGTAAAATGCAAGTTTTGCGTTCAGCTTTACTGCTTGGTGTGCTGGGTTTGAGTGCATGCTCCTCAACCAGCAATATTCCTGACCCTTCACCTTTACCGGTGGTGCAAGCCACGGCAAAGGCCAAGACACTTTGGTCGGCAGCCATTGGCAATGACACAATTTATCGTTTCCAGCCCGCCTTTTCAGCCCAGTATGTTGCCGTTGTTGGTGGCGGTAGCGAGCTAGCTTTGCTTAATCGCAGTAATGGCGCAGTGAAATGGAAGCAAGTGCTCGCGCAAAGCATTGCGGGTGGTGTTGGAATCGGTGCCGATATTGTGGCTGTCGGAAGTTTGAAAGGCGACGTAGTCGCTCTGGAGCAGAGTTCAGGCAAGGTGCTGTGGTCGGTGAAAACCACCAGTGAGATTATTGCCTCACCTGTGATTGATTCAGGTCTGGTGATCGTGCGTTCAGCCGATGGCAAAGTGAGTGCGTTCTCAGCCAGCTCTGGCGAATTGAAATGGATCTATCAACGTCAGCAGCCTAGTCTGCAATTGCGCAATTATGCGCCTCCAGTCGTTTCTGGCGGGGTTGTGTATGTTGGGCAGGCCGCAGGCCGTTTAAGCGCTCTGGCTCTGAATGACGGCCGTGTTCTCTGGGAGGCCCCGATTGCATTGCCACGCGGAGCCAGTGAACTCGAGCGGGTAACCGATATCGTTGCCTCTCCGGTTGTTTATGCTGATATGGTGTGTGCTGTAGCTTTTCAAGGGCGAATTGCCTGCATCAGCACGCAAAATGGCTCTCTGGTATGGACCAGGGAAGCTTCCAGCTGGGCAGGCCTTGCCATTGATGAGCAGCGGGTTTATGTGACTGATGCAAAAGGTCACATCCAGGCGTTCGAGCGCAATACCGGGCGTTCGGTCTGGAAGCAGGAAGTGCTGGCTTACCGTTTTGTGAGTGCGCCAGCAGTATTGGGTAATCAGGTTGTGGTAGGTGATCTGGACGGTTATTTGCACTATCTTGACCCTGAAAGTGGGTCTTTGGTCGGCCAGCAAGCCACCGATGGCAGTCGTATTTATTTAGCACCCAAATCAGTCGGCTCAGAGGCGATGGCTCAAACGCGTAAAGGCAGTTTGTATTTGCTGGGTGCACAGTAAGAGAATTGAATGAAACCAACAATTGCCCTTGTCGGGCGCCCGAATGTGGGCAAATCAACTTTATTTAATCGCCTGACTAAGACCCGCGATGCGCTGGTTGCCGATCAGCCTGGCCTGACTCGTGACCGTCATTACGGTCATGGCAAGGTGGGAGAAAAACCTTATCTGGTTATTGATACGGGCGGCTTTGAGCCGGTGATTGATGAAGGCATCATGTTTGAAATGGCCAAGCAAACGCTGCAGGCTGTTGATGAGGCAGATGCGATTGTCTTTATCGTCGATGGTCGTAATGGCCTGACTCCGCAAGACAAAATTATTGCCAATCGCCTCCGTCAGGGTGATCGCCCTGTCTGGGTGGCGGTGAACAAAATTGAAGGGATGAATCGTGCCGTGATGACGGCTGAATTTCACGAGCTGGGTCTGGGCGACCCGGTAGCGATTTCAGCGTCACACGGTGAAGGCGTTCGCGATCTGATCAACGACATTCTGGAAGGCTTTCCCGAGCCTGAACCAGAAGAGGATGTTACGCATCCAATGTTTGCGATTGTTGGTCGGCCCAATGTGGGCAAATCAACGCTGGTAAATACGATCCTTGGTGAGGAGCGTGTAATCGCATTTGACGCGCCAGGCACAACGCGCGATTCGGTTTTTATCGATTTTGAGCGTAATGGGCAGAATTACACCGTGATCGATACTGCCGGTGTGCGTCGACGTGGCAAAGTCACCGATATGATCGAGAAGTTTTCGGTTATCAAAACCATGCAGGCCATTGAAGACTGCAATGTGGTGATTCTGGTGCTTGATGCAACGCAAGATGTCTCGGATCAGGATGCCAAAATCGCCGGCTTTGTATTAGAGTCTGGCCGTGCCTTGGTGGTGGCAATCAATAAGTGGGAAGCGGCTGATGAAGATCAGCGTAATACCATCAAGCGGGAAATTGCACGCAAACTGGCGTTTCTGGATTTTGCCAAATTCCACTACATCTCCGCCTTGCAGGGTAAAGGAGTGGGTGACTTGTTTGGCTCTATCCATCAGGCTTACGATGCAGCAATGATCAAGATCCCAACGCCAAAACTGACGCGTGCGCTGCAGTTGGCAATGGAGCGTCAGCAACCGCCGATTGCGGGCAAAATTCGCCCGAAAATGCGCTATGCCCACCAGGGCGGCAGCAATCCACCCGTGGTCGTTATTCATGGTAATGCTTTGGAAGCCGTGCCAGCATCCTACTGGCGATACCTTGAACATTTCTTTATGAAAACGTTCAAATTGCAAGGGACGCCGCTGCGTGTGCAATTCAAAAAAGCAGGCAATCCATTCGAAGGTAAAGCGCCACCGAAATTGAATCGCCGCGGTAATAAGTAACATTGCTGATTGTAAGCTGTTGAAATTTGTACTATAAGCGTAAGATGTTTTGACTCAAGCCGTATAGACGGATACACAATAACAAACCGGAGAATAAAATGAGTGCTAAGGGGCAAATGTTGCAAGATCCTTTTTTGAACATCTTGCGCAAAGAGCATGTGCCAGTGTCAATTTACCTGGTCAATGGCATCAAGCTGCAAGGGCAGATCGAATCATTCGATCAATATGTTGTTTTGCTGCGCAACACAGTAACGCAAATGGTTTACAAACACGCCATTTCAACCGTGGTGCCTTCGCGCTCGGTTAACGTGCCGCATGACAATCCGGCTGCTGCAGCAACTGAGAACTGATCATTCCTTGATTGGGTAATTTGTGAACCCCGAAAGATCCGTTCTTTCGGGGTTTTTTCTTCTTGGATTTGGCCGTTTGATCCCCACCTAATGATCTGATTATTTCTAACCGAGGTCTGCATGTTTGAACGCCATCAAGGCGGTGATGAGGCAATACTGGTTTGTCTCGATTTTGGCGAGCCCGATTACCGCGATGGTGTCGACGAGTTCGTTGAGTTGGTAAAGTCTGCTGGCGTAAAGCCTTTGCAGATTATTGAAGGTAAACGTCAGCGCCCGGATGCCGCGTATTTTGCCGGTAGCGGCAAAGCTGATGAGATTGCCCAGGCTGTCGCCGAGCATCAGGCGCAACTAGTGATTTTCAATCACCAGTTATCACCAGCTCAGGAACGAAATCTGGAAAAAAAGGCGCAGTGTCGGGTGCTGGATCGCACGACGCTGATTCTGGACATTTTCGCCCAGCGCGCGCGTACCGCAGAGGGTAAATTGCAGGTGGAGCTAGCTCAGCTGGCGCATATCCAGACCCGGCTGATTCGTGGCTGGACTCACCTAGAGCGTCAGAAAGGCGGGGTGGGGTTGCGTGGCCCGGGCGAGTCACAGCTGGAGACTGACCGCCGCTTGATTGGCGTGCGGGTGAAGCGGCTAAAAGATCAGCTGACTATTGTGCAAAAGCAAAGGGCAACCCAGCGCAAGGCACGGGATCGGAATGGGCAATTTACCGTTTCGATCGTTGGTTATACCAATGCAGGCAAATCAACACTGTTTAATGCATTAACCAAAGCCAAAATCTACGTTGCCGATCAATTGTTTGCAACGCTAGATACCACCAGCCGCAAATTGTATCTGGATGCCGAAAACTCGATTGTTTTATCCGATACGGTCGGGTTTATCCGGCAATTGCCGCATACCCTGGTGGCAGCATTTCGCGCTACTTTGGAAGAAACAATCAATGCCGATTTATTGCTGCATGTGGTTGATATCAACCATCCAATGCGTGATTTGCAAATTGCCGAAGTAAACAAGGTCCTCGCTGAAATCGGTGCGGAACGTATTCCACAGCTGATGGTCTTTAACAAGATTGATCAAAAGGCATTGCCGCCCGAAGTGGTGCGTGATGAATATGGTAAAATCAACACGGTTAAATTAAGCGCCATTGAAGGTCTTGGACTTGATTTGCTACGCGCAGCGTTGATTGAAGCAATAAGCCAATCACAAAAGGAAGAATAAATGAGTCAGAATGACCCGCAATGGGGTGGTGGCCGCAAAGGTAATAATGGTGGCCCACCTGATTTAGAAGAAATTTTCCGTTCAATTACCGACAAAATAAATCGTTTGTTTGGTGGCAAACCAACATCTGGCTTGCCTACTGGCAACTCGAAAGGCGGCTCGACTGGTGCCTTGGTGATTGGCGCAGGTTTGCTGGTTTTGTGGGCAGGCTCAGGCGTGTATGTGGTGGATGAGCGTGAGAATGCGGTGATTACCCGTTTTGGCAAATATACCCAGACTGTTGAAAGCGCAGGTTTGAAATGGCATTTGCCATACCCGATTGAAGCGCGCGAAATCGTGAATATGACCGAATTGCGCAGCCTCGAGGTTGGCGTACGCGGCGCGGCGGCAACGGGCGATGAAAGCACCATGCTCACTGGTGATCAGAACATCATCGAAGTGCAGCTTGAAGTGCAATACAACCTCAATTCCGCCCGCGATTTCCTGTTCAATAATCGCCTGCTGGATAAAGACGGCCGTGATGTCGTTAAGCAAGCCGCAGAAACGGCGATTCGTGAAGTCGTCGGTAAGAACAAGGTGGATTATGTCCTGAATGAAGGCCGTGGCAAGATTGGTGAAGACACCAAGGAAATCATCCAGGATTTGCTGACCAAATATGGCACCGGTATTTCAGTTTCCCGGGTAAATATCTCCGATGTTCAACCGCCGGAACAGGTGCAGGCAGCATTTAGCGATGCGGTGAAAGCCCGGCAGGATCGTGCCCGTCTGATCAATGAAGGCACGGCTTACGCCAATGATGTCGTACCCAAAGCCAGCGGTATGGCTGCCCGTCTAAACGAAGAAGCGCTGGGTTATCGTCAGCAAGTGGTCGCACGTGCCGAGGGTGATGCGTCGCGCTTCCGTCAGATTGCGGCAGAATACAGCAAAGCACCGCAAGTGACGCGTGACCGGATGTATCTGGACACCATGCAGACTGTGTATCAGAACACGACCAAGGTGCTGGTCGATCAGAAATCAAATGGCAATTTGCTTTACCTGCCGCTTGATAAGCTGATGCAGATGAATGCACAGGGCGAAAACAATGCGACCCCGCTGACCCCGAAAGCAGCCGAGCTGCCTGTGGTACAGCCTAATGAACCAGCTACCCGCTCAAGTCGCGGTGAGCGTGACGGCCGCTAAGGAGCTTGAACATGAATAAAATTATGCCGGTGATTGGCGCTTTGTTTGTTGCTTTGTTCATTTTCTCGACAACGTTTTTCACGCTGGATCAGCGCCAGTACGCCATTGTGTTTCAGTTCTCTGAAGCGGTTCGGGTCATCAAAGATCCGGGTTTTCATTTCAAAATACCGCTATTGCAAGAGGTGCGTTACTTTGATAAACGCATTCAAACGATTGATGAAGAAGCGCCTGCACGCATTCAGACCATTGAAAAAATGAATGTCAAAGCCGACAGCTTTATCAAATTCCAGATTGTGGATGTTGAAAAATACTACAAGGCCGTCGGCGTTGATCAGCGCAAAGGCGTCGATCGTTTGCGCAACACGGTCAACAATATGCTGCGCGACGAGTTTGGTAAGCGCACAGTACAGGACGTCATTTCCGGTCAGCGTGACGAAGTGATGAGCCATGTTCGCAAGGTGGCTGATGCCGATGCCGCGCGGATTGGGGTGCAGGTGCTGGATGTGCGCATCAAGCGCGTTGAGCTTGAAGACAGCACGCTTAACTCGGTGTACGAGCGCATGCAGTCAGAGCGTAAAGCCGTGGCCAGCCAGCTGCGTGCCGAAGGTAGTGCTGCTGCCGAAAAGATCAAAGCCGATGCGGACAAGCAACGCGAGGTGATTCTGGCTGATGCCTATAATCAGGCGCAGCAAATGAAGGGTGAGGGCGATGCCAAGGCGGCGGCGATCTACGCGGACGCTTACGGCAAAAATCCGGAGTTCTACGCTTTCTACAAGAGTCTGGACGCCTACAAGCAAAGCTTTGCGAAGAAAAGCGACGTGATGGTCATTGACCCCAGTGCCGATTTCTTCAAATACATGAAAAATCCGCGCGCAGGCGCAGCTAAATGAGTTCGGCGCTCTGGCTGGGTTTGGGCTTGATGCTGGTGTTTGAAGGCATTATGCCCTTTACCTTGCCGCATATCTGGCGTGCCACATTAAAGCGCATGTCGGAAATGAGTGATGGTCAGATCCGCCTGATCGGATTTGGCTCCTTACTGGCCGGTTTATTGATTTCGTTGGCGGCGATTTAAACTCCCTAGGGGGTATTGCCATCAACACTATGATTAACGCCCACTCCAGGGTAATACCTGGGTGGGCATTTGGTTTGTAAAGACGATGCGTAACTGGATACTGCCTGAATATATTTCTGATGTACTGCCTGCCGAGGCGCGACAAATCGAAAGCATGCGCCGGAACATGCTTGATCTGTTTTCGCTGTATGGCTACGAGCAAGTTGAGCCACCACTGGTTGAATACGTTGAATCCTTGCTAACCCAGCAGGACGCGGCGCTGGATTTGAAAACCTTCAAGCTGGTCGACGAGCTATCTGGCCGCCAGATGGGCTTGCGTGCCGATATTACCCCGCAGGTCGCGCGGATTGATTCACATATCCTCAATCGCCAGGGTGTGACCCGCTTGTGTTATACCGGCTCGGTGTTGTGCACCCGCCCCGACGGCCTGCTGTCGACGCGCCAGCCTCGCCAAATCGGCGCCGAAATCTACGGCTGCGCCGATCTGGCTGCCGATGTAGAAATCATTGAGCTGATGTTTGCCAGCCTGGCGCAAGCCGGGGTGAGCGATATGAGTCTTGAAGTGGGGCATATCGGCCTTTTCAATGCGATTGCCGATGCCGCTCACTGGCAGGGCGAGTTGCGTCAGAGTGCATTTAATGCGCTCAAGCAAAAAGACGTGCCAACACTGAAAACCTTGGCGGCCTCACTGGCATCTGAGTTGCAGCAAGGCCTGCTGGCGCTGGCTAGCAGTTATGGCGATCTGTCGGTGCTTGCGCAAGCCCGAGCGCAATTGCCCGCCTTGCCTGAAATTGCCGCTGCACTCGATGGTTTGCAGCAATTGCATGCTGCCCTGACCGCACGCGGTATTGCTGTGCGTTTTGACCTAGCCGAGCTGCCAGGCAGCTACTACCACACCGGTCTGGTGTTTAATGCTTACGCCAAAGGTTTTACCAATGCCGTCGCGCGTGGCGGGCGCTACGACAGCGTGGGCGAGAAATTTGGCCGTTCACGCCCGGCAACTGGCTTCAGTATCGACTTGCGCGGCTTGACCTCAGTGCCATTCCCCGGCAAAAAAGCAGCCGTCCTGGCACCTAAAGGTGAAGATGCTGCTTTGCTTGACGCGATTCGTGCCTTGCGTGCCCAGGGTGAAATCGTGATTGTTGACCTTGGTGTGGTGCAATCCGAAGTGCACGCTGATCGCGCCCTGCAGCAAAAAGAGGGTGTTTGGCAAGTCATAAGTCTGTAAAAATTAAGCCAATTTGGCAAAAAAATCGCTGGCTCAATCGGCGTTTTGACGTTAAAGTTCGGTCGCAACGTTACAGGTGTAACGCTGCCCAATTATTTTGTGTTTTATGCATCGAGGTTTGGGAATGAGCAGAAATGTGGTCGTGATCGGGACCCAGTGGGGTGACGAGGGTAAGGGCAAGATTGTTGACTGGTTGACAGATCACGCGCAAGGCGTGGTTCGCTTTCAAGGCGGTCACAATGCCGGCCATACGCTGATTGTTGGCGGCAAAAAAACCGTTCTGCGCCTGATCCCATCGGGCATTTTGCACCCGGGTAAAGCCTGCTTTATCGGCAATGGCGTGGTGATTTCTCCTGAAGCCTTGCTCAAAGAAATCGATGAATTGACTGCAGCCGGCATCGACGTAATGAGCCGCCTGCGCATTTCCGAAGCATGTCCGCTGATTCTGCCGTACCACATCGCCATCGACCAGGCCCGCGAAGCGGCCAAAGGCGAGAAAAAAATCGGTACAACGGGCCGCGGTATTGGCCCTGCTTACGAAGACAAAATCGCGCGTCGCTCGATCCGTCTGCAAGACTTGTATCACCCAGAGCGTTTCGCTGCCAAATTGCTGGAAAACCTCGACTGGTACAACTTTGCACTGAAAAACTATTTCAATGCGCCAACGCTGGATTTTCAGACCATTTACGATGAAACGCTAGCTTACGCCGAGCGTATCAAGCCAATGCTGGGCGATGTGTCGCGCACCCTGTACGAAATGAACAAAGCCGGTGAGCCTTTGCTGTTTGAAGGCGCGCAAGGCACGCTGCTCGACATCGATCATGGTACTTATCCATTCGTGACTTCGAGCAACTGTGTGGCCGGTGCGGCCGCGCCAGGCGCAGGTGTGGCACCACAAATGCTGCAATACGTACTGGGCATTGTGAAAGCGTACACAACGCGTGTTGGTTCCGGCCCATTCCCGACCGAATTGTTCTGCGACGTTGGCGCTGGCTTGGCCAAACGTGGCAATGAGTTCGGTTCGGTAACAGGTCGTCCACGTCGCTGTGGCTGGTTTGACGCTGCTGCGCTCAAACGCTCGATCCAGATTAATGGCGTTTCCGGTTTGTGTGTAACCAAGTTGGACGTGATGGACGGCATTGAAACGATCAAGCTTTGTGTTGGTTATAAAGTCAACGGTGTTGAAACCGATATCCTGCCTGTTGGCGCAGATGATATTGCTTTGTGCGAACCGATCTACGAAGAGTGGGCTGGCTGGACAGAGAGCACATTCGGCGTGAAAACGTGGGATGGTTTGCCAGAAAATGCGCGCAAATACCTGCAGCGTATTGCTGAAATTTGTGAAGCGCCGATTGATATCGTTTCGACTGGCCCAGATCGCGAAGAAACGATCGTCTTGCGTCATCCATACCAAGGCTAAGCCCAGCGCTGCTGTGCAATGCAAAGCCCCGATTATTCGGGGCTTTTTTGTTGCCGCTGATTTGTTGCAGTGTAGAGGTATCGGCCTGAAGCTGCGTAATCAGCGGATTCTTAAAATTTGCTCGATAGCTAGCAACTTCGAAATCGCTTTGGCTATCGATAAAGCTGCATTGGCCTTTAGGCTTGTGGTAAGGGTGCGGCTGATCTTGGCCCAAAAAGCCGCAGCGCAGACGAGGTGTTTCGATGAGCTGGGCAGGGGGTATATCACTGAAGGCAAGTTTGAATATTGCCTTTAGTGATATACCACTTCATAGACTCTGCTCGCTGATGTGAACTTCTATCGGCGTTAGCCGGAATCCTGCAGCAATGCTTGCTGGCGCTCTACCCGCCGTGCCGGTTTTCGCTGGGGGCGCTGAGGTTGAGATTAGCTGCGCTGCGTTTTCTTTTTCACTGGCTGCTTGGCTTTTCTGGCGGCAGTGCTGCTTTTCTTGCTGCTGACTTTGCTACCACGAGCTTCTTTGGCACTGGCTTTTTTGCGGCTGCTGACGCTGGATTTGCCGGTTTCACTCGCACCGACGCGCGCGCATTGAATCACTGTTTTCTTGTTTTTCCCTTTGCCCGTCACCACTTTTTTGCATTGCCGGTTGCTACGGTTTTCTGTGGCGACGCTGCGCGCGCTGCTGTCAGCTTTGGGGCGACTGCTGGCGGCGAGCAGAGAATTGACGTTCAGACCTTGCGATCCGCCGTCGGCGATGCGGCGTGCGCCATTAAAACGGCTTTGCCAGTAGTTGATATTCATATTGGCGACTTCGACGTTGCGACCGGCGCGCGGCGAATGGATAAAGCGGTTGTCGCCCAGGTAAATACCCACGTGTGAGAATGTACGCCCCAGCGTATTAAAGAACACCAGATCGCCCGGCTTTAATTCCGATTTGTCGATGGACTGCCCGGTATGCGCCATTTCAAACGCGGTACGCGGCAAGGTGATGTTCATCGAGTTTTGAAACACGTATTTGATAAAGCCCGAGCAATCAAGCCCGGATTCGGGAGTGTTGCCGCCCCAGGTGTATTTCACGCCGATCAGGCTCATGGCCGACAGCAGCAAATCCTGTGCGGGCTGGTAATCGCTGCCCTTGGGCATGGTCTTGGGTTTGCTGCGCTGGCGCGAGGGGGCAGGGGCTTCGGCGGCCACTGGAATGTCGGGGACGTTCTCCAGCGTGATGCTGCTTTTGAGCTCGGGGTTGCTATCACCCAGCGGCATATCCTGATCCGCGAGCACTGTTTGCGTTGCACAGCTCAAGACTGTGGCGAGAATGATGATCCATTTCATGGGCAAGAACTTTACGGGTGTAGAAAACGGCTGTAAAGCCTAAAATTCAAATAATTGGCTGATTGCCCTAACTGGACAGACTGAATGCTTAAAGAAACGTTCACCGTGATGCGGGATCTCCCGCGAGTGCGCGAGATTATTGCAATTTTGATGCGTCATGGCTTGGGTAATTTGGTACAAAGATTAGGCTTGGCAAAAGGAATTGAGCGTGCTGGCGACTTGCTGCACTGGCCGGGTGATCACGAGGTTGAATTGCTTGATCCACCTGTGCGGGTTAGGCGGGCGCTGGAGCAGCTGGGGCCGACTTTTATCAAGCTGGGGCAGGTGCTGGCAACGCGCGTGGACATGTTTCCGCCCGAGTGGATTGCCGAATTTGAAAAGTTGCAAAATGACGTGCCGCCGCTGGCTTTTGCCGAGATTGAGGCTGAGTTGCGCACGGCACTGGGGCAAGATCCGCACGAAGTTTTTAGCGAGCTGGACCCCAAGCCAATTGGCTCGGCCTCGATTGCGCAAGTGCACCGCGCCAAATTGCCCGATGGCACCGAGGTAGTGCTGAAAATCCGGCGGCCGAATATTATTCCCAAAATCGAAGCTGATCTGCGGATTTTGCGGCATATCGCCGGTCTGGCGATGTTTGAGTTTCCTGATTTGCGCCGCTATCAGCCGATTCGCGTCGTGGATGAATTTGCCAAATCACTGCATCGCGAGCTCAATCTGTCGATTGAAGCGCGAAATCTGGAGCGCTTTATCACCAATTTTGCCGGCCACGACGAGATTGTGATTCCCAAAATCTGGTGGCAGTGGACTTCAGAGCGCCTGATTGTGCAGGAATATGTGGGCGGCGTGGCGGGTAATGATCTGGCCGCTGCCGATGCAGCCGGGCTTGATCGCAAGCTGCTGGCCGCGCGGGGTGCCGATGCCGTGCTCAAGATGGTGCTGATTGATGGGTATTTTCATGCCGACCCGCATCCGGGGAATGTGAAGTATCTGCCCGGCAGCCGCATTGCCTTTCTCGATTTTGGCATGGTGGGGCGCTTGCCGCATCCGCGGCGTGATCATATTGTTGATCTGCTGGCCGCGCTGGCGCAGCGCGACGAGCATGGCATTCTGAATGTCTTGCTCGAGTGGACTGGCGATACGGTGGTCGACGAAGAGCAACTGGAGGCCGATATCGCCGACTTTATGTTTAATTATGAAAATCTCTCGCTCAAGGATATCCAGTTTGGCAATTTGCTCAATGACGTGGCCATGATTATGCGCGAGCATGAAATTACGCTGCCATCGGATCTGACCCTGCTGTTCAAGGCGCTAATCACGCTGGAAGGGCTGGGGCGGCAGCTGGATCCGGATTTTCAAATGGTGCCGCACCTGACACCGTTTGTGAAAGAAGTAATCCTGACGCGCTACAACCCCAAAACCCTGCTCAAACGCGGCAAAGACAATTTGTTTGAGGCATTTAACGTGTTGTCGGGCTTGCCACGGGATGTGGGCAAGCTGATCAAGCAGGCGCGCCGGGGCAATTTGCGCGTTGATCTGGATTTGAAACGCCTCGATCATTTCGGCGTGCAGCTGGCCAAAAGCGCCAATCGGCTGACGATGGGCATTGTGACTGGTGCCTTGATTATCGGCTCATCGATTGCCATGACCATCAAGGTGGGTCCGACGATTTTCGGCATGCCGGTGCTGGGTTTTCTGGGTTTTGTCGTCGCTTTGCTCAATGCCATTTGGCTGATGTTTGCGATCTGGATTTCCAGCAAATCCGAGCGTTAATCTTTCACTAACGCCTTTTCAATCAAGGGCTGCCAGGCTGCAAGCTTAGCCGAGAGGCTAAGGGTATGTGCGGGACTGCTAGACGGCGCAATGGCTGCATGAATATACCCAGGTAGCAGCTTCTGGCCATGACGAGCGGCGGTCTGCCCGTTGAAAACCACATGCGTCAAGCCTGGATACTGTTGCAGTAGCTCGCTCAGAGTATTGGTTTGAATGCCGGTGAGGGCAGAGTCCAAGCTTCCGGGGCGAGCCGCGCTGTGCACAACATCCCAGAGTGCAATGCCGTGCTTGAGCAGAATCGGGTAGCGTTCTGCAAAAGGTAGCGTTAGCAAAGGCTCGCTCAGGATGGCCGCCAACATCGGCCAGAATGCATTGCGCGGGTGGGCGTAGTAGTGCCCCTGCAAGAGCGATGCATCCCCCGGCAAGCTGCCTAAAATCAGCAGACGGCTGTGCTGATCGCATACCGGAGCAAAGCTGGATTTGATCTGTGCGGGCTCTCCCATCGATAACACTGGGTGTCTTTATGATTTGATCAGCGCTGCGCCATCAAAGCCCAGGCGCAAATTGCCCCAGTGCCTGCCGCTAATAAAAATCGGCACGTCCAGCTCGGTCATGATCTCGCCGGTATCGCGCACATAATTTTGCAGCAGGAAGCGTTCGGTATTTTGCGCTGCGCGCAGGCCCGCCGGATCATTAAAAATGCGCTCATTGCGGCTATTGAGCAAATCAACTGCGTGCTCTCCCGTCATCGCGTGCGAGTACCAGCTATTGTGCGTCGGGCCATAACCTTTGTTGTCCACCGCCAGCGCAAATTTGCCACCTTGCGCTGTTTTGGCCAGCTCGTCGTATAGCGGCTGGATTTCGCTGACAAAGAGCTGGTTGTAGCTGGTTTTGTATTTTTGCGGCTTGGTGTTCGGCACTGTCTGGTAGTTCTGATCGAAGACATTGATACCACGTGCTTGCATCGCTTCAATCTTGGCGGTAACTTTATCCCTGTATTGCGAGCACAGGCTGATCATGGCATCGAGCGGGCCTTGGCCGATGACAAAGCGGCCGACCATGGCCTGCACGTCTTCGGTTGCCTTGGCGACGTCTTTGGACGACTCGGCCGAGCGGGCCATTTTTTCATTAACTGTGCGCGATAGCTGGTGAATTTCAGCCACATTCGCGTTCACGACATTATTGGCGGCGGTAAATTCTTCAAGTGTCTGGGCAATCCCGCTGAGCGCCTGCGCGGTTTGCTCGAAATCGTGCATCATTTTGGCAAATTGCGAGGAGGCTTTTTCGACGACATCGCGAGTCAGGTTGGCATCCTGAGTAATCAGCTGAGTTTCGGTCAGTGTTTCCGATACTTGATTGAGCATATTGTCGATGTCGCTGGAAATCTCATCTGTAGCGACGCCGACTTTTTCGGCCAGCTTGCGTACTTCATCGGCCACCACTGCAAAGCCACGGCCTTGTTCTCCAGCTCGGGCGGCTTCAATCGCGGCGTTGAGCGCCAGCAAATTGGTCTGTCCGGCAATTTCCTTGATCAGATCAACAATGGTTTTGATGCTGGAAGAGCGCTTGTTCAGGCCATCCACCGTCTGGTTGAACGAGCTGATTTTGGTGTTAATCGCATTAATCCGGCTGACAACGTCCTGCAATTCGGAGTACGAGGCATGTGCCATATCCAGATTGGTGACGGTGGTGTGCGATATTTCGCCAGTCTGGCGCGAAACGGTGTTGATGCCTTCGCTGGTGTTATGACTGGCCTGCACAATACTTTTGGCTAGCGTGTCCTGCTGTGCGGTGGCCTGCGCCGAATCCCGGATGTGTTTTTGCGATTTGGCCGCTTCCAGCGCCATGCTGATCGTCATGGTCTGCACATTGGCAATAATATCGCGCTGCTTGCCCAAGAAGCGGTTGCAGGTCATGGCTAGCTGGCTGATTTCGTCGCTATAAGGCGCTGGTATGTTTTGTGACAAGTCACCTTCGTGATCAGCGGCATCCGTAAAAACCTGATTGATCAGCTGCACCGGCTTGGTAATCCATAAATGGAAATACAGGATTTCAATGGCGCAAAAAACAATCGAGCCGATGGACAATAGCCAACCGATATTGATCAGGTCAGCAAACAGCTGCCTGACGCCGATTTGTTGTGCCGTGGGAATGCTGCCAATCAGCGGCTCTAGCTCACCTTGCGCCCAATACAGGCTCAAAAGTGCAGTCAGCGGAAAAAGGCACAAAATTCCGATAAACGCGTATTTTCGCCCTAGCGTAGGGATGAAATTTCGCTCAAACGAGCGATGAAAGTCGGCTAGCCATGTCATTGTTATTTTTTCCGCGCGATGACTGCGCTGTAAGCGTCAGGTGAATCAGGTTCAGTGATCAAATGCCAGTTGCAGATCGTCCAGAGTGAGGTGCCATTTCTTCAGCATGCGGCTAAATACGGCCAGCTCGGCGTCGTTGATTTCCTGATCCGATTTGGCCAGATCAAGCGAGAGTGCTGCCAGTTGCAGGCGTTTTTTCGGGTCGTCAACAGTTTCCAGCAATTGGTCAATATGCTCTTTGTTAACCAGATGCACCGTACCTTGTTCATCAGCTTCGTCGCCAATATCGTTGCAATAATCTTGCAAGACCTGAATAAAGCCTTTGCGGGTGATGCCCAGCACGTCGTACACATGCAGGTGTTCCAGCTCGTCGATTTCTTCCGGGTCAAAATTGCCATCACAAATCATTTGCAAGACAAGCAGGCGAGCCATGGCTTCGGGGCTGTTTACTGGGTATTTTTTCATTTTTCTAGTCCTTGTCGTTCAAGAGCGGTGCGTAATGCGGGCGGCAGGCTGCAAATTTGCTGCCGCTGGTAGTCATAAGCAACCATTGTGGTTTTGGCTTGCGCAATCGTGCGCGTTTGCTGGCTGACATCATAGTAAAGTTCAAAGCTGGCACGGCTGATTTCTGCTGCACCTAAACGAATACGCAACACATCGCCATAAAAAGCCTCGCTGCCAAAAACAATCGCCGCGTCGGCCATAATCAGTCCTTTATCGCCAACATGCAGCTCGGATTCAAATCCTTGCGATTGCAGCCATTGCATTCTGGCTTCATGCAGCATGGCCATTAAAGCGTCATTGCTCAGGTGCTGGCCATAGTTGATATCGCGGATCCGGACTGGCAATTCGGTGCTGAATAAATTGCAATCAGGTAATGTAAGCGCCAAACGTGCCATGGTTTTAAATTAGCTAATTCTTAAATGGTTAAGCTGAGTGTATGCTCGTCGGGGCTGATGCTGCAATAGCCCGAGGGTGGATTAGCCTGCTAGACTGGGTAATGTATTCACCGTACAGGGAGATGAAAATGTATTCGCGCATTTTGGTTCCGGTTGATCATAGCGATACCAGTGCAGCAGCGCTGGCAGAGGCTGCACGCTTGGCTACGGAGCAGCACGCAGTGGTGCGACTGGTTCATGTCATTGATTTGGCTCAGTTTGCCTGGAGTGCCAACGAGTTTCTGGATGTGCCGCAGCTGCAGGCGTCATTGAAAGAAGGCGGTAATAATTTGTTGCTTGAACGTGCCGCCGTTTTGCGTGAGCAGGGCATCGAGGTGGAAACGGACTTGCTGGAAATATGGGGCGGCCAGATTGCCAAAGTATTGGTCGAAGACGCCACCCGCTGGCAGGCGCATCTGCTGGTGATGGGCACGCACGGTTATGGCGGCTTGACGCATTTATTACTCGGCAGTGTGGCGGAGGGCGTAATGCAGCACACCCGCATTCCAGTTTTGCTGGTTAAAGCCCCGGTTAAATAAATCGTCGGTCGCAGTATCAAGGCTTTTCGCTAGCAAAGCCTTGCGCATGTATCATTTTTAATGTCTGTTTTGACGTTTCAGTATCAATCCATCTTCAGGTAATCAGTTGCATGAGCATTAAAGTTGTCGCGCCTTTGAGTGTAAACGACCATAGCCGGGATATTGCCGGGCTGAAATACGTTTACCCTGTCATCTCGCGCCGCGCGGGTGGAGTTTCCATCGGGATCAATCTGAATCCGAACAATGCCTGCAACTGGCGTTGTGTTTATTGCCAGGTGCCGGATTTGCAGCGCGGCCCGGCCCCCGAGACTGATTTGCCATTGCTCGAAGAAGAGCTGGGCATCATGTTGCAGCAGATTGTCCATGGCTCATTTATGGCAACCTCGGTGCCTGAACAGGCCAGACGCATCAATGATATTGCTTTTTCCGGTAATGGTGAGCCCACGACGTCGGCGCAATTTTTGCAGGCCATCGAGATTGTTGCCGCAGCCCGGCAGCGCTATCAGCTGGATTTGAAAACCGTGCTGATCAGCAATGGCAGTCAGCTTGATAAAGACTATGTGCAAGAAGGTTTGCGGCGCATGGCCAGTATGCGCGGCGAAGTGTGGTTCAAGCTCGATCGCGCTCCGTGCGATGGTTTTGAATTTGTAAACCAGATTGCGCTAAAACGCTCACAAGTGGCGAGGCGTCTGGCACTGGCGGCTCAGGCCTGTCCGACCTGGATCCAGACCTGCATGTTTGCCACCGATGGTGCATTGCCCAGTGAGGCCGAAATTGACGCTTACACAGCGTTTCTGGCCGAACAACTGGCGCAAGGGGTCAAGCTGGAAGGTGTGCTCCTGTATGGTCTAGCACGGCCTTCGCTGCAGTCCGAGGCCCCTAGGCTGAGTGCGGCTCCCGAAGCATGGATGGCGGCACTCAAGACCAAGCTCGAAGGGCTAGGTCTCGTCGTCAAGCTTAGCGTTTAAAACCGCTTCGGTTCGCTGATGCTGGCTTTCTTGATCAGCTCGGCCAGCATCTGTGGCTGTTGTTCGCGCAGATAGTCGAGCGCACGGATTTCCTCGCGTTTCAGGGTGGCTAGATCTATCCCTTCCACGTGCACCACCCTGAGCAACTCCTGCACCGGTTTGGGCATATTGCGGCCGCTTTCATAGCGTGAGCCGCCGCTTTGGGTGACGCCAATCTGGCTCCAGAATTCCTGCTGGTTCAAGCCCAGTTTTTTGCGGATCAGTTTGGGGTTTAAATGATTCATGATCAATTCTCCTTGGTGGCGAAATAAGGCGCTCGCCTGTGGCGGAACAATGTTGATGTCATGATAAGAATTCTGCGTCACTCACACACGGCACTATTTCACTTTCCAGATGTTGAATATTGACAATCAAATGCCCCTGCCGGGCTCTTGTATTTTGTGTTGCGATGATGTGAGGGCGTATCCCAGGGTATTGCCTTGCAGGTTAATTACTAATTCAGTTTTGGCGATATACCCATCATTCCTTCCAGATTTCAATCTGGACTGCTTTGCCTGCTGCCGTAGTCAATTATGCTGCTGTGCCCTCAAGCAATTCATGATCTGGACCAAAGATAATCGTACTTGAGGCGCAAATAGTCTGCCCATGAGACGGCGCTGCTGAAATTGAGCGGGTAAGCAAACTTCAATTTGCGATGTTGGCCAAACTAGGCCGCATCGCCGAAAGGCTGATTGAAACGTTAACAGACCCTAGCCATTTCCTTGTCGCAAAGGGGCGAATCCGCTACTATCGGGGGTTTCCCGATTGTCCCGAATGGCGATCCCTGATATGGCTCAAATCCTGTCCGCTAAAACTCTGTACGACAAACTCTGGCACTCGCATGTGGTTCGCGAAGAAGCCGACGGCACCTGCCTGATTTATATTGACCGCCATCTGGTTCACGAAGTGACCAGTCCACAAGCCTTTGAAGGTTTGAAGCTGGCAAAACGCCAGCCGTGGCGTAAATCATCCGTGGTTGCCACGGCTGACCACAATACGCCAACCAATGAATGGGAAAAGGGCATCCAAGACCCGATTTCCCGCCTGCAGGTGGAAACGCTGGACGCCAATATCAAGGAATTTGGCGCGCTGGCTTACTTTCCGTTTAAAGATCAACGTCAGGGTATCGTGCATGTCGTTGGCCCGGAAAACGGCGCAACGCTGCCCGGCATGACCGTGGTTTGCGGCGATAGCCATACTTCGACGCACGGTGCCTTTGCGGCACTGGCGCACGGTATTGGCACTTCCGAAGTCGAGCACGTACTGGCGACGCAAACACTGGTGGCGAAAAAATCCAAAGCCATGCTGGTTCGTGTCGATGGCAAGCTGGGTACTGGCGTCACCGCCAAAGACGTGGCGCTGGCGATCATCGGCAAAATCGGCACTGCGGGTGGTACCGGCTACGCGATCGAATTCGGCGGCGAAGCGATTCGCAGTCTGAGCATGGAAGGTCGGATGACCTTGTGCAATATGGCGATCGAAGGTGGCGCGCGCGCTGGTATGGTCGCTGTTGATGACAAAACCATCGAATACCTAAAGGGACGTCCATTCTCGCCAAGCGCCGAGCAATGGGATGCTGCCGTTGCCTCATGGCGCGAACTGGTGTCGGACGAGGGCGCGGTGTTTGATGCCGTGGTTGAATTGCGCGCCGAAGACATCGAGCCGCAAGTGACCTGGGGTACTTCACCCGAGCAAGTGCTTGGTGTATCGGGCAAAGTACCCAACCCGGCCAATGAAGCTGATCCGGTGAAGCGCGGCAGCTACGAGCGTGCCTTGCAATATATGGGCCTGAGTGCGGATACACCGCTGACTGAGATTGCGATTGATAAAGTCTTTATCGGCTCCTGTACCAATAGCCGGATCGAAGACTTGCGCGCTGCAGCCAGCGTGATCAAGGGCAAAAAGAAGGCCGATAGTGTCAAGCTGGTGTTGATCGTACCGGGTTCCGGTCTGGTCAAAGCGCAAGCTGAGGCTGAAGGTCTGGATCAGATCTTTATCGAGGCCGGTTTTGAATGGCGTGAGCCAGGCTGTTCGATGTGTCTGGCGATGAATGCCGACCGTCTGGCGCCCGGCGAGCGCTGCGCGTCTACGTCTAATCGCAACTTTGAAGGTCGTCAGGGGCAGGGTGGGCGCACTCACCTGGTTAGCCCGGAAATGGCCGCGGCCGCAGCGATTGCCGGCCATTTTGTTGATGTGCGTCACTTTAACTAATCTGGAGGTCACTCAAATGCGTGCATTCATGCTTTCTTGTTTGGTTCTGGCGCTAACAGCCTGCAATACCGTATCAGGGATCGGGCAAGACATTAAAAAGGGTGGCGAAGCCATTGAAAAGGCGGCGAAATGAAACCTTTTGTGCAACTGGATGGCTTGGTCTGCGCAATGGATCGCGCCAATGTGGATACTGATGCGATTATCCCCAAGCAATTTTTGAAATCGATCAAACGCTCCGGCTTTGGCCCGAACCTGTTTGACGAATGGCGTTACCTCGATCAGGGCGAGCCGAGTATGGACAATAGCACCCGTCCATTGAACCCGGATTTCGAATTGAATCTGCCGCGCAATCAGGGCGCGCAGATTTTGTTGGCGAGGGATAATTTCGGCTGCGGTAGCTCGCGTGAGCATGCACCGTGGGCGATTGAAGACTTCGGTTTTCGCGCGCTGATTGCGCCGAGCTTTGCCGATATTTTCTTTAATAACTGCTTCAAAAATGGCCTGCTGCCGATTGTGCAGCCCGCTGCCGTGGTCGATCAGCTATTTAATGAAGCCAAAGCAGAAGGCTATCGCCTGAATATCGATCTGCAAGCGCAAACGATTACGACGCCAGCTGGCCAAGTTTTCAGCTTCGAGGTTACCGAACACCGCAAACACTGTCTGCTCAATGGTCTGGATGAAATTGGCCTAACCTTGGCGCACCGCGATGAAATTGCGGCATTTGAAGCCAAACGCCAAGCCCAGCAGCCCTGGTTGTTTGCTAAATAAATCAGGAATGCAGCCCTTTTTTGCCAAAATCGGGCTCATTTTTTAGGCTTTATCAATATTATTCTTGGAGTTTTGCCGTATTCTTTGACGGTCGAATTCATATTTTGGAAAGTAACCGATGATCCTGCATAAATTCAAAAATCAAAGCGATCTAGATCGTGCCGCCGCTGACCTGATTATTTCCATGGTTCGCAGCAAACCCAATGCCATTCTGGGGATGGCTACAGGCGGTACACCGGTTGGTCTGTATCAAGAAATCGTTAAAACGTACAAAGCGGGTTTGGTGAGCTTTGCTTACGCCAAAACGTTCAATCTGGATGAATACGTCGGCTTGCCAGTGACGCATCAGGAAAGCTATCGCAATTTCATGCAGCGCAATCTGTTTGATCACATCGACATCAAACGTGAAAACACGCACGTCCCCGATGGCAATGCGGCTGACGTCGATGCCGAATGCCGCAGCTACGACAAAATGATGTTCGAGCAAGGCCCGGTGGATCTGCAGCTGCTCGGCATTGGCGGCAATGGTCATATTGGTTTTAACGAGCCGGACGAGCACCTGTCGCGTGGCACTTACAAAGTGACTTTAAAGCAAGAAACACGTGAAGCGAATAAACGTTTCTTTAACCACATCGACGAAGTGCCAACGCACGCCGTAACGATGGGCATGGGTACGATTATGCAAGCGCGCGCGATTTTGCTGGTGGTGAAAGGCGCTGAAAAGGCCGAGATTCTGGATCGCACTTTGAACGGCCCGATCACTACGCAAGTGCCAGCGTCATTGCTGCAAACGCACCCACGCGTGATTGTGATGACCGATTGCGATGTGAACTACAAAGTATCGTTCTAAGCATTCAGTTGCAGCGAAGAAAGAGGGGCTTGCCCCTCTTTTTCTATGTATATCAGAGTAATTAATTGCACGTTACTGATGGGTATTGCTCTGTAGTGCTTGGCTGGATTGCTCTATAAGCATATACCCATGGATTGCCAATGGGCTCGCAATTAAATTAATGATCATCTAATAAGACCACGAGATAAAAATGAAAGTATTGATTCTGCCCGGCGATGGCATTGGCCCTGAAATCGTAGCGCAAGCGCGCAAAGTCCTCGACGCATTGAAAGCCGATGGCCTTGATCTGGAATTGCAAGAAGCGCCATTGGGCGGTGCGGCTTACGATCAGTACGGCGCGCCATATCCAGAGTTTACCCAAAACCTGGCGCGTGAAGCCGATGCAATTTTGCTCGGTGCTGTGGGTGGCCCACAGTACGATAAGCTTGATCGTCCGCTGCGCCCAGAGCGCGGCCTGCTGGCGATTCGTAAAGACTTGAACCTGTTCGCTAATCTGCGCCCAGCGATTTTGTACCCAGAATTGGCCAATGCCTCAACACTGAAACCGGAAGTGGTGTCAGGTCTGGATATCCTGATCGTGCGCGAATTGACTGGCGATATTTATTTCGGCCAGCCACGCGGTATTCGCGTTAATGAAGCGGGAGAGCGCGAAGGTTTTAACACGATGCTGTACGCCGAAAGCGAAATTCGTCGCATTGGCCATGTGGCTTTCCAGGCTGCGCAAAAGCGCGGCAAAAAATTGTGTTCGGTTGATAAAGCCAATGTGCTGGAAACGACCGAATTCTGGAAAGAAATCATGACCGATCTGGCCAAAGAATATCCAGACGTTGAACTAAGCCATATGCTGGTGGACAACGCTGCGATGCAATTGGTGAAAGCGCCGAAGCAATTTGACGTGGTCGTCACCGGCAATATCTTTGGCGATATTCTGTCTGACGAAGCGTCAATGCTAACCGGCTCAATTGGCATGCTGCCAAGCGCCTCGCTCGATGCCAACAACAAAGGCCTGTACGAGCCAAGCCACGGTTCAGCGCCGGATATCGCGGGCAAAGATGTGGCCAATCCACTGGCAACAATTTTGTCGGTCGCGATGATGCTGCGTTACACCTTCAATAATGAAGCGGCTGCACAGCGCGTTGAAAATGCTGTGAAGAAAGTGCTGGCGCAAGGCCTGCGTACCGCCGACATTTATGAAGCCGGTACGACCAAGGTTGGCTGCTCGGCAATGGGCGATGCAGTGGTTGCCGCGCTGTAATTCATCGTTTGATTTTGATGCAAAAAGAGCCCGTTTGGGCTCTTTTTTATTGCCGCTCACCTGGCTTAGACATATTGGCGCTGAAGCTGCCTGAGATAAGCGATGAATGATAAAAGGGATTTCTTACAGGGAGGCGGAATCTTTTTATCGCTTGCTTGCCCTTTATTAGGTAGAAGGAACTAAAGTACAACAACTACCCAATCTGTTTAAGGAGCTGAACATGACTCATTATGTAGACGGTTTTTTGTTGCCCATCGCCCCGGAAAAACTGGCCGATTACCAAGCAATGGCCAATACCGCTGGTGCGGTATGGAAGGAGCATGGCGCTATTGCCTACTGGGAATGTGTGGGCGATGAGCTTGATGTGCCGGAGATGGTGTCTTTTCGTGCTGCTGCAGGCTGTAAAGACAATGAAACGGTTGTGATGGCCTGGATCATTTATCCTTCGCGTGAAGATCGCGATCGGATTAATGCCTTGGTGATGGCTGATCCGCGCCTAAGCGGGATGTGTGACCAGGAAAATCCACCTTTTGATTTTAAACGCATGGCCTATGGTGGATTTAAATCCATTGTTCGCTACGAATAAGTAAGCGCTGTAGCTGGCTGGAAAAACACATTGCAGGAGTATTCACCATGCGCAAACCGGCTTCTCTGATATTTGCTTTTATGCTCGGTGCTGGCATGGTGCAGGCCGAAACGATTCAGCTCACCTTGCAGGAGTATCCGCCCTATATGGGTGAGAAATTGCCCTATCAGGGCTTGCTGACGAGGGTGGTGGTGGCGGCTTTTGCCCAGCAGAAAATCGGCGTGAAGCTTGAGTCGGTGCCGAATCGGCGGGCTATTGATGGTGTGCGGATGGGTTTGTATCCCGGCGGTTTTGGCTGGGCGAAAAATCCTGAGCGGGAAAAAGATCTGTTGTATACCGATCCCGTGTTGTCGCTGCGCATGGTGTTTTGTCAGCAAAAAGGGCGCGAAATTGCTTGGAAAAAACTCGAAGATCTGGCGGGCTACAGCATCGGCATTACTTCCGGCAATTTTTACTCCGAAGAATTCGACAAGCTCAGCAAGGCGGGCGTGCTGCAAATTGATACCAGCAATAGCGACGTGAGTAATTTCAAAAAACTGCACGCCGGTTATATCGATTTATTGCCGATTGATATTGAAGTGGGCCCCTATGTGCTGGCCAAAAATCTGAGTGTAGCCGAGCGCGACAAAATCTTCTGCCAGAATCAGGCTTACTGGACCGCGCCTTTGCATGTGGTGTTTAGCCGCAAAAACCCAAACTCCCCGCGCTGGGTGAAAAGCTTTAATCAGGGCTTGCGAGCATTGAACGAGAGCGGGCAACTGAACAGCCTGATTGAAAATACCCGGCGCGAAATCAATCAGGCCAATTAATTGCACGATTCACGCCGCCTTTGGCTCGTGTTATCCGCGCTGACCGAGTAAAATATTCACTCCGCCGCACCAGTCTTGGAGACGGTTAACGTTGTGTCTGCAGATCTGCACACAAATCGTTAATAGGCTCTGGCTGCTGCGGTTGTTTTTATTGATACATGGAGTGAGTATATGTCTAAAGCCCTTTCTGTTGCGCTAGTTGGTGCAGATACCCCCGCAGCACAAACCGTATTAGATGTATTGGGCGAAATGCTGGCTGATATGTCCTTCGCCATTGCTGCGCTGTATCCGCTCTCGGATGACGAAGACGCGGGCACGGTTGAGCTGCGCGACCATGTTTTACCGGTAATCGACGTTGAGGTATTTGACTGGAGCACGGTAGAGGCGGCGGTGTTTGTTGGCGTGCCTGAGCTGGCAAGCAAATACGCTGCGCAAGCGGCGCAGGCCAATGTGGCAGTGATCGACCTGACAGGCGCCACGCAGAGCAAAGTGGGCCAGCCGCGTCGTGGCCAGATTGTTAGCCTGCCGCATGTACTGACCTCCATGGTTTCCGCCACGCTGGCGGCATTTAAAACGCTGGGGCAGCTCGATTTTGCTGCGGCAACAGCCATGGTGTCGGTGTCGGAAGACGGTAAATCAGCCATTGAAGCGCTGTCGATGCAGACTCGCCAGCTGTTTGCACAGCAAGAAGTCGAGCTGGCGGGTTATCCCAAGCGGCTGGCGTTTAATGTTTTGCCAACGGCGCAGCGTGGTGAAGAGGCGCGTATTCATACCGAATTGGCAGCAGCAGGGCATGCGATTAACAGTTTAACCGTGAGCCGCGTGCCGGTATTTTTTGGGCACGCAGTGAGTGTAACGGCGCATTTTGCCGCGCCACAAACCATGGCGGCGCTGGAAGAGGCGATCCATGGTGCACCCGCACTGTATTTGCTGCAAGGCTCAGGTGCAGTGGGCATTGCCACGCCACAGGATGCAATAGGTGGCGATAAGGTGTGGGCAAATCAGTTGCAATTGTCGGAAGATGGTCGTACCGCAACGATCTGGCTGGTTGCCGATAATGCGCGCTTGCCAGCGCGGGCAGCGGCTTTGTTGCTGGCTCTGGTGTAAGGGCCGTACTTTGAGTCAATCCATCGCACTCTGAACAGACCTAAAAGCCCCGATTTCGGGGCTTTTTTGTGATTTAGCTGGTGTGTGATTCAAGGGTATATCTCGTTCTGCTATCCAGGCCAAGGTGTTTGACCAGATACGGCATCAGGGTATTGAGATCTTTTTCCAGTGTCCATGGCGGATTGAACACAAACATGCCTGAGCCGTGCATGCCAAATCCATCGGCGCTTGGTGTTTGTACCGTCAGGCTAACGTGTAACCATCCTTTGCATGGGATTTTTTTCAGCTTTTCGAGCATTTCTTGCACTTCAACGCGCGCCAGTTGCGGATACCAGATTGCGTAAACGCCAGTGGCAAAGCGCTCCAGCGCCAGTTTCATCGTGTCGGCGACGCGCACATAATCGTGTTTGTCTTCATATGGCGGGTCGATCAGCATCAGCGAACGGCGCGGCGGCGGCGGCAGTACGCCTTTGATGCTGGCAAAACCGTCGGCGTGAATCACCTGTGCGCGTTTACCGGCCGAGGCAAAATTATCGGCCAGTAATTTTGCGTCGCTGGTGTGCAATTCAAACAGGCGCAATTTATCGTCAAAGCGCTGCAAGGCTTGCGCGACAAAAGGCGAGCCGGGATAAAACATGAGCTGATCTTGGCCTGCGTTCAGTGTTTTAACGATCTGCACGTATTTTTTCAGCGCGTCGGGCAGATCATTGCGTTGCCAGATCCGTGCAATGCCCGATTCGAATTCGGCATTTTTGGTCGCGTAGCCCTCGGTGAGCGAGTAAACGCCAGCACCGGCGTGCGTGTCGATATACCACCAAGGTTTTTCTTTTTGATTTAGGTAATCAAGGAGCAAAACTTCAACGGCGTGTTTAAGGACGTCGGCATGATTGCCGGCATGAAAAGCATGGCGATAACTGAGCATGGCGCGTTTTCCAGTCAACAGAGTTTCGGGTTTGCAGGCAAGGGGTGCCGCAGATTGAATGAGGGGCAGGGTTCAGAGTTCGGGCAGATTGCGAAGGCTGAATCCGAAAAAAGGCAGCCTAAGCTGCCTTTTTGCATATTAATGGGTGGGGCTTAGCTGAAACGGCCGCCACCACGGTTGCCACCAGCGGGTTTGCCGCCGTAGCTGCCGCGATCACCACCACGGTCGCCGCGTGGTGCGCCGCCGTCACGGTTGCCGCCGAAGCCGCCGCGATTGCCGTCGCGTGAGGCACCTTCACGTTGGCCACCGTAACCGCCGCTACGTGGTGCGCCATCACGGTTGCCACCAAAGTTGCCGCGTGGTGCTGCATCGCGGTTGTAGCCACCAGTGCGATCGCCTGCGTGGTCACGCGATTGGCCTGAGCCAAAGCTGCGCTCGCGCGGTGCGCCTTGGTAGCCGCTGTCACGTGGCGCGCGCTCGCCGTAGCCGCCACGGCTTTCGTTGTGGTGTGAACGCTCACCGAAACTGCCGCGCGATGCTTCACTGCGATGTCCTTCCGGACGATCGCCACGTGGTGCGCGATCTGCGTAGCTGCCACCGTCGCGATTGCCTTGGTAGCCGCCGCTGCGTGGAGCGCCGCCGTCACGATTACCTGCGTAGCCGCCGCGGCCTGCGCCGCCGCCACCGTTGCCTGCATAACCGCCGCGGCCACGACCGCCGCCGTTACCTGGGCGACCACGATCGCCGCCACCTTGACCACCGCGACCTGGCTGGAAGCGTGCTTCCAGACCTTCGATTTCTTGTGTCGTGAAGTCAATATTGTATTGACGGCGGATTTTGGTCAGCAAAGTAAAGTCGCTTTTGGTGACCAAAGAAACAGCTTCACCTGTACGACCGGCACGACCGGTGCGGCCGATACGGTGGATGTAGTCTTCCGAGAAGCGTGGCAAGTCGAAGTTCACCACCAGGCTAATGCCGGCAACGTCGATACCACGCGCAGCAACGTCAGTGGCAACGATCATGTCGATGTCGCTGCGACGCAGGCGATCCAGGGTGCGGCGACGATCGCGCTGCGCCAAATCACCGTGCATTGCGGCGGCTTTAAAGCCTTCCATTTTTAGCCATTCAGCCACTTCATCGGCAGAGATTTTGGTCGCAGTGAAAATAATCGACTGTTGGCCTTCATTTTTCTTCAAGAGGGCTGCAACGAGTTTCTGTTTGTGCTCGTAGCCATCTGCGTAATGCACCGATTGCGCAATTTGCGCTTGCATCGTCGCTTGTGGTGCCATTTCAACCAGTTTTGGCGAGCGCAGCATCGGGCCGGCGAAACGCTGAACTGATTCAGTCAATGTCGCAGAGAACAGCGCGGTTTGGCGCTCTTTTGGCAGCTGATCGACAATCGCTTCAACTTCATCAATAAAGCCCATGTCCAGCATGCGGTCGGCTTCGTCCAGCACCAGCAATTCCAGACGGCGGAAGTCAATACGGCCGCTGCGCAGCAAGTCGGTCAAACGGCCTGGCGTTGCCACCAGCACTTCGTACGGTTGCGCCAGCATTTTGTTTTGTACCGGGTAAGGTACGCCACCCACGACAGTCACTACTTTGCAGCGTGGAATCTTGCGGCAGAATTCTGTCGCTACTTTGGAAACCTGTTCGGCCAGCTCGCGAGTTGGTGTCAACACCAGAATACGCGGGCCACGAGCGTGGTGGGTCGATTCTTTGGTCAGCTTGTGCAGTGCTGGCAGCAGGAAGGCGGCAGTTTTACCGGTGCCTGTTTGCGCCGATGCCATGATGTCGTTGCCTGCGAGCAGTTCAGGAATCGCTGCGGCTTGAATCGGTGTTGGTTTGTTAAAGCCCTGAGCTTCCAGAATCTCGGTAATTTGCGAAGCAAGACCCAGTGTTACGAATTCATTAGGCGTGTCTGTAGCGGTAGCAGCTGTATGCGGCATGTTGGCAGTCCTTGTGGTATGGCCGGGAAAACTCACCGGCACAACATCGACGCCAACCAGGAACAACCGCTAATCACAATGGCTTGGCTCTTGCGAGCCGGGTGCGGGAATAAGGTCAGAGGCGATGAGATCGATAGAAAGTGGCTGTGTCGTCAAGTAATGATCGTCACACAACCGAAGGGGGCGAATTATGCCTAGGTGTTGCGGATAATGCAACAGCTGTAGCGACAAAATTTGAAATTACATACGCTTGCTGCTAGGTGGTGTGCGAACTTTGGATTTTATTTTTTAAATCAGATGTTTAATCGGGCATCGTGTATGGCGTGGCCGACTGTTTGCCTGCGATTTTGCGAAGCGCTTCATTTCTGATCGCCTGCGCATCCGTGTAGAATTGCGCTTTATGAAGACTGAAAACCACCAAAATCATCTCGAACTGATTATTCCGGCCAGCATCTGGCCCGATGCCCATAGCCGCCAGGCCATCTGGCGCGATCTGCCGATGCCATCACTGGCGCTATTGGCGGGGAAAGGGAAAAAAACTACACTGGCGCAAGCAGATCATGAGACGTATCTGGCCTCGCTGTTTGGCGCGGAAGTCTTGCCGGTTGCGCCCTTGTTACTGGCCAGCCAGCCCGATCTCACCCCCGGCTACTGGTTGTGCGCCGATCCGGTGACCTTGCGCGTTGATCGCGATCATCTTACCGTGCTGGGCGAGCCCTATCTTGAAGTGACGCAGGCGGAAGCCGATGCGCTGATTGCGGCGCTCAATGCGCTGTATCGCGCCGACGGATTCGAATTTATTGCGCCCACGCCGCAACGCTGGTTTGTTCGCTTGCCAGCCGATCCGGATTTGCGCTTTACGCCGATTTATCGTGCGCTGGGGCAAAACCTGAACGATGTTTTGCCGCAAGGCGCCGGGGCTTTGAAATTTAACGCGCTATTAAATGAAATGCAGATGCTGCTGTATTCGCACGCGGTGAACGATGCGCGAGATGCGGCTGGGAAAATATTAATCAATAGTATATGGCTGTGGGGTAATGGTAACCTGCCTTGTAGCGATATACCCCGGTTGGATCGGCCGCTGTTCGCCAGTGATCCGGTATTGGCTGCACTGTCGGCCAGTGCGCTGCCAGTGAGCTATTCGCATATACAGGCCCGCGATGCGGTTGTGGTGCTTGATCAATTGCGCCTGCACGCGCTGTATGGTGCGGGTTATGACTGGCAGCAAGTCTGGCTGGCCTGGGAGCAGCACTGGTTTGCGCCTGCGCTGGCTGCGCTGCGCAGCGGTGAATTGAGCAGGCTGACGCTGTCGTTTAGCGACGCGGCGCAGCAGATTGTCGTGACTCGCGCCGACTTGTGGCGCTTCTGGCGGCGCAGCGCTTTGCCTGCCCATTTCACTGCCGTGGAGTCCGCGGATGTTGGAGTTGACTGATGTCGCTGATTAAAAAGCGTGCCGTACCCGCTACGCTGGAAAAGAACTTACTCGCGGCGGGCTTTAATCCGCTACAGGCACGCTTGTACGCTGCGCGCGGCATTGCCAGCCCGACCGAGCTGGAACACGAACTCAAGCACCTGCTGCCGTTTAAGCTGCTGAAAAATGCGCCCGAAATGGGTGCGCGGCTCGCCGATGCAATTGAACAGGGCAAACGGTTGCTGATCGTCGGCGATTACGACGCCGATGGTGCTACGGCAACGACGCTGGGAATGAAAGGCCTGGCGGCCTTCGGTGGCAAGGTCGATTTTATCGTGCCGAATCGTTTTGAGTACGGCTATGGCTTAACACCCGAAATTGTCGAGCTGGCGCGCAGCAAATCGCCCGACATTATTGTCACCGTCGATAACGGCATCGCCAGCCACGCGGGGGTTGAGGCGGCCAAAGCGCATGGCATCGAAGTGCTGATTACCGATCACCATTTGCCCGCCGACACGCTGCCCGACGCGCTGATTGTCAACCCGAATCAGGGCGATTGCCCGTTCCCGAGCAAAAATTTAGCCGGTGTCGGCGTGATGTTTTATGTGCTGATGGCGCTGCGCGCAGTCATGCGTAAACGCGGTGCTTTTGCTGATAAACCCGAACCCAATCTGGCACAGTGGCTCGATATTGTCGCGCTTGGCACCGTCGCTGATGTGGTCAAGCTCGACGCCAATAACCGCATTTTGGTCGAGCAAGGTCTCAAACGTATGCGCGCAGGCCGTGCCTGCCCCGGCATTATGGCGTTGTTCACCGCTGCGGGGCGTTTCTATGGCCGCGCCAGCTGCTTTGATCTGGGCTTTACGCTCGGCCCGCGCCTGAATGCGGCGGGGCGGCTCGACGATATGAGTTTTGGCATCAATACCTTGTTGGCAACGAGTGAAGAAGTCGCGCTGCCGCAGGCCAGAGAGCTCGATCAGCTTAACCGTTCGCGCCGTGAAATCGAGCAGGGAATGCGCGAAGAGGCCGAGCGCGCGCTGATCAATGTCGACGTGGCCGACCGCTACAGCATTAGCCTGTATCAGGCCGACTGGCATCAAGGCGTCGTCGGGATTGTGGCGTCGCGAGTTAAGGATCAGTTCCATCGCCCGACAATCGTCTTTGCGGACGGGGCAGATAGCAGTGGTGCCGATGATGACGAAATCAAAGGCTCAGGTCGCTCAATCCCGAGTCTGCATTTGCGCGATGCGCTTGATCTGGTGTCCAAGCGCCATCCGACTCTGATCAAAAAATTCGGCGGCCACGCGATGGCGGCGGGGCTGACTTTGCTGCGCAAGGATTTTGCTGCGTTTGAGGCTGCTTTCGAAACTGTCTGCCGCGAGCTGCTCGATGAAACCCAATTGACGCGCGTGATTGAAACCGACGGCGAATTGCCTAGCCGCGATTTGCAGATTGTCACCGCTGAATTGCTCGACAAGCAGGTCTGGGGGCAGGGCTTTCCCGCGCCGGTGTTTAGCGGGCAGTTCCGCGTGCTTGAGCAGCGGATTGTGGGCGAAAAACACAGCAAGTTAAAATTAAGTAACACTGACGGTATCGTGCTGGAGGCTATGCGTTTTAACTGGTCTGAGCCTATACCCCGTGATATTCATGCCGTGTATAAAATCAGCGTGAATGAATTTCGCGGCGAGCGGATATTGCAGTTACAGTTAGATTATTGCGAAGCCATTTAGTCGGTTTCATCGGCTAAATACGCCAATTGCCCTTGTTAAAACCCTTTGATGGCAAAGTGCGCAGGCATCAGTCAGTTGCGATACCCCGGAAGGAAAGCCCGAATGCGTTTATTACCTTGGTGTTTTGCCTTGCTCTGCGTGCAATCGCAGGCCGGGATCTTACTGTCCGCCAGCGAGGCAGCGCGGCGCGAGCAATTGGCGTGTTTGCCGACGGCAATTCTGGGGGTGCTGGAATGCGAGCAGCTGGCGGCACCCGCGCCCGCGCCGGGCAATGCCCCGGAAATCAAGCCCGCCGAATTTGTCGCCAATAGCGGGCCCAGTATCCCGGCGCAGCAAGTCGAGCAGCCCATGCTGCCTGCACTCGACCCCATCCCGCCGCGGATGAAGGCCGGGCGGCTCACTTTGGCGTGGGATATCTGGTTTGGCACGGCCGCTCAGTGGTGGGAGGTGTGGGATAACGACCAGTTGCGCTACCGTGGCCGCGATTTCTCGCGCCGCATCAAGGCCACGCAGGCCGGTACCATTAATGTTTCTGGTGGGGCCCCTGCAGAAAACCAGATTACAGATAGCCAGATGGTCGATGGGGCAGCAGGCCCCATGCAAGCGGTGCAAAGCGGCAGCTTCCAGATCGCCAGGCTAATACCGGGTGAGCATCGCTTTGTGATCAAGCTGTGCAATGGCACGCTGGAAGCGCCGGTGTGCAATCAAGCCAGCGCCAGCACCTGGGTCGACGCGGTCAGTGGTGACGACGATGAAGTGCAGGCGGGCGAGCCCGGCGCACCGTCGCTTGCCTGGATTCCGCAGGTGACCACCGACGGCAAGGTGACCGTGGCGTGGAATCTGTGGTGGGGTACAACGGGCACACACTGGGAAGTACTGAACGGTAGCAAAGTGATTTATCGCTCCGATAAATTCAGTGACGAGACTGAAAACAGTCAGGCCGGAACGGTGGACGTGCCGCTGGCCAATGGCGAACATCAGCTGGCGGTGCGCCTGTGCCGCCAGATGCAGTGTACTCGCTCGGATGTGCTCAAAGTCGATGCTATGCTCGGCCCAGAGCTGGCACCCGCCAAGCCCGCGCTGGCGCTGTACACGCCGGATGATCCCGAGCTGGGCGAGGGGCTGTTGCCCACGCAGGTCTTGCTGAGCTGGAAAACCGAGCAGCCCGGTATCACGCCGGATCGCTGGTTATTGCTCGATGAAACCACACGCGAAGTGCTCGCCAGTCAGTTGATCAAAGCCGATTGCGGCAATGGCGTCTGGTGCGGCAGCTGGCAAGGCGTGCCCGCTACGCGCCCCGCAACCTGGCGGGTGAAGCTGTGTCAGGCCAAGCGCTGCAGCGATAGTGACACCATCGACATCCCCGGCATCGAGCTTGAGGCGCGCTGATGGCATTGCAGCAGAAGCCGCAGCAAGGCGGGGTTTATCTGTTTGTCTACGGTACGCTCAAGCGTGGACTGAGTAATCATCACTGGCTGGGTGAGGCTGGGTATATTGCTGAAGCCCGCACCACAGCTAGCTTTGCGCTCTATACCATTGAATATCCCTTCCTTGCCAAAACCCCGGCGCTGTATCCGGTGCACGGCGAGCTCTATCTGATCAGCCCGGCCGATCTGGCGCGGGTCGATCAGCTGGAGCAGCACCCCGACGACTACTGTCGCGAGCCAATCGAAGTGCTGACCCGCCAGGGCGAGCGCATGATGGCTTGGACTTATTTTCACCCGCAACCTCGCGGCATTCTGCTGCCCGATGGGGTGTTTATCGAAGAAGGCTGCGCAAGCCTACAGCCGTCGCAGCCGGAATAAAACGCAATTCTCCGGCTTGTGCTTGTAGGGGTATTTCTCTGTATTTATTGCTGCGTTTATGTTATGAGGGTATACCTGTGTAGGGTACACTGAGCGATAGCGAATTGCACCATGTTGTGAAGCACCCCAAGAGTGCTTGTGTCGCGGCATAATTCACTGCGCTCGGTACGCCCTACAACTCAGCAAAAATAATTCAACACGCCTTCCATGCCCACGGTGTTGATTACATACGGTGCCTCAAGCTGAACTTTCGGTTTGGCGTGCAGCGCGACGCCAAATCCGGCCTCGTGCAACATGGGCAAATCGTTGGCGCCGTCGCCCATTGCCACCACCTGATCGCGGCGCAGGCCCAACATGTCGCGGTGTGCGATCAGCTCGCTGCGTTTGCGCTCGGCATTGATAATGTCGCCCACCACGCGGCCGGTGAGCTTGCCGTCCTCAACTTCTAATACATTCGCAATTGCGTAATCCAGCCCCAGCCGCGCTTTGAGTTTTTCGGTGAAGAAAGTAAATCCGCCGGAAATCAGTAGAGATTTGGCCCCGGCTTGTTTAAAACCGGCCAGCATCACTTCTGCACCCGGCATCAGTTGCAAACGCTCTTCGTAAACGCGATTGAGCGCCGATTCTTCCAGCCCGGCCAGCAGCGCCACGCGGCGCGTCAGGCTTTCGTTGAAATCCAGCTCGCCACGCATGGCGGCGGCGGTGATGTCGGCCACTTGCGGCTTGATGCCAAACATGTCGGCGATTTCGTCGATGCATTCGATGGTGATTAGCGTTGAATCCATGTCCATGACGATCAGGCCAATATCACGCACGCTAAGGTCTTCGGGGATAAAGGCGTAATCGAGTTGGTTTGATTCGCAAAAATCGGCGACGGCTTCATCGTTTTCAATTTCTGCACCGTGCAATTTAAACGCGTGCTGCGAATTTTGCTGCACGGTTTCGATGCTGTGTGCGCCAGAGAGGCGGGCGAGCTGTTTCAGGTGCTGGGTTTCGATATGCGGGGCTTGGATAACAAGACGGTACATGCGGTGCTCTCGTAAAGGCTAGTGAGGATGTTGAGGTTTAGTAGTCAGAATTTCGTACACCATGGCAAAAATGGCGGCAATCAATGCGCCAAGCAGGGTTTCAATAATGCGCATTTCGGCAAAGTGCCGCGCCGTTTGCCCGCTGACGCCCAGTAGCGCCAGGATCAGATACATGGTGAAGGTCATTTGTGCGGCGACATACAGCAGGCCGTTGGCAAATGCCACCGGCAGCAGCGAGCCCGCCACAATGATCAGCACCAGCAATTGCCAGTTGGAATGATTCGGAAAAACCAGCAGCCAAGCCAGCGCCGAGGCGAGCAAGACGCCCAGCAGCCGCAGCCAGATGGTCGATCCGGTGCGATTGGGTTCGGGGCGAAATACCATCAGCGTGGTCACTGCTGCCAGATTGGGTGCATACAGATTGAAGGCGTGCGCGGCAAAAAAACTGCTCGCACAAGCCAGCGCCAGAAAAACGCCAAAAGTCAGCCCCGCCGTTTCACCTGCTCGTAGCTTGAGCCAGTCCTGCCGCCAGTGTGGCGGCAAAGGCAGCGCGACAGGGTTGTTGATGCGCGGCGCAAAAAGTGTGCTCAGCGTCATCGTGGCTGCTGCGCCCAGCAGATAAAGCGGCAACATGTCGCCACTGATCATGGTGCCGGGGTAACCGACCAGATAGGCCGCAGCCAGCATGCGTAGCTTCATATCAAGCGCAAAACCGGCGGCCAGCTTGCTGCCGATCAGGCTAAATAGCAGCACCACGCCGCCCAGCCACAGCAGCCAGCTGCTATTGAGCAGCAGGCTCAGACAAGCTGCGCCCAGAATCAGCGTATTGCCCAGCAGCATGCTTTCCAGCCGCAGGCGGCGTGTGCTGCCCATGTCCATAAACAGCGTCACAATCACGCCAAAACCGGCGTAGGCCGCGTGGCTATGCTGCCCGTTCAGCACAAACCAGCCCATCGGCAAGCCAAATGCGAGCGCGCCCAGCAGCATGCGCGAGGCATGAAACGGGTTGCGCGCGGGTTTAATCAGTTGGCGCCAATTGGGCATGGTCGGTATTGGCCGAGGAGGCGCTTAAGCGCCGTGGCACTTTTTGAATTTTTTACCCGAGCCGCAATGGCAGGGGTCGTTGCGGCCCACTTTGGGCTCTTCGCGCACCACTTGCTCGACCTTACCGAATTTCTCTTCCAACACGTAATACATTACGTCTTCGATATGCCATGGCAGCTCAGAAACACGCTCCTGACGCTCTTTGATGCTCAGTAGTTTCAGCGGCTCGGCACCGACTTCATCGCTAGGCGATTGGTCAGCCTCGTCACCGTCGCTGGCCGCCAGCGCGAGGATTTTCTCCACCGCGCTATCGAGCTCTTCATTGGCTTCGAGCAGTGCATCCCACGCTTGGGCGCGCGCTTCGATGCCGGCGTAAAAGCCTGAGGCCCAGTATACGCCCGAGGTTTCCTGCCATTTTTCGTCCTGATCTTCATCCGACAGAATCACCGGCACATACAGCGGGTTTTCACCCGGATTATCGCGGCGACTCACCGAGAAAGCGGCTTTGATGCTGGCTGCGTGCTGGCGGATCAGGCCGAAAATTTCATCGGCTTCAGCGTGGTCTTCAAATTCGGGCGGCGTGCCGGCAAAAATCGCTGGTAGCCATTCTGCTTCGGGGACGTCCTCCGGGCCGATGGCCAGCGCCACCAGAAAGCCATCGAGCATTTCGATGTCCATGGTTTCGCCGGGGGTGCGCGGCGACATCAGAAAGCCATCAAGTTGTTCCAGCTGATCGTCAGTGAGTAGTTTGCTGTTCATATTTAATTTTCCATTTGGTCAGATCGGCGACCAGCCAGTCGCTAAAGTCGTGTTGTTCGGCGTGAAAGCCATGTTCCAGAAAGAAAAGCCGCGCATTGTTGCTACTATAAATTTGCAGGGAGTTGATATTCATGCACTGCGCATTGAGGGCCAGCTCGGCCAGCAGCGCACGGCCAATGCCGCGACGCTGCCAGCGCGGGGTGACATAAAACAGCTTGATTTCGCCATCCTGATTGAGCTGCACCACGGCGACTACTTCGTCACCCATCTGGGCCACCAGCGTAATGGCGTGATTGGGCTCAGGCTCGTGCAGCAGGCTGTTGGCGGTTTCATTCCAGCTGGCCAGAAATTCGGCAACATCGGTTTGATCCAGCGCGGTGCACGCTTGCGTGGCTTCGCTAATCGCCAGGCTGGCGCTGGCGAGGTCTTTGTTTTGTATGGGGCGGATAATCATGGGCATGGCGCGATTATACCGTGTTGTTTCCGGCACTGCTGCGCGCTCAGGCAGAAGATGGCTGGCTGGATCTGCCTGATATACCGCACTTTTCGTGGTCGCCATTAAAACTGGGCACAAACTGTGGCATTGATTACGACTTCCTTTCATGTGTTTGCGGGTGAATTTGAAATGGTGGCATATTGGCTGACCTGCACTGATTGATCTGTACATTTCGCCCGGAGGATAGACCTATGTTTGCCCGCTGCTTGCTAGTTTTCGCCCTGAGTCTGCCAGCATTGTCCGCGCAGGCCGTAGAGCAAGCCGAAATCAGTGCGCTGGCGCAATACGCCCAGTCGCTGGCTCCGGGTAACGCAGATACTTCTGCCACGCAGCTCAGTGCGCAGCGGCCGCTGCGCCGGGGCAGCAAGGGCGCGGACGTTGCGCTGGTGCGCCAGCGGCTGAACGAGCTGGGTTTTTCGCTGGCCAAAAGCACCGAGTTTGATACCGAGCTGGACGCCACCGTGCGCGAATATCAGCTGGGCTTGCAGATGAAAGAAGACGGCATTATCGACAAGCAGACCCGTTTTAATCTCAACCTCACCGATGCGCGTAGGCGCGAGCTATTGCAGTGGCAGCTGCCGCAAATGCAAAGCCTGCGCGAGCAAGCGCCAGCACGCTATGTGGTGATCAATATTCCGGCCTACACGCTGGTTGCGTATGAAAATGGTCAGGCCGTGATCCGCTCCCGGATTGTGATCGGCAAAAACGACAGACCCACACCGCTGCTGCGCACGCAAATTGCCGCGATCAAATACAACCCCAACTGGAGTGTGCCGCCGGTGGTGATCAAAAATGATCTCACCAAGGATGGCACGCTCAATCTGGCCAAGGTACAAAAGCATCGCCTGCGCATGCTCGATACTGAGGGCAATGAAGTTGACCCCGCCGCCGTGGCGGCAGCCGGTGAAACCGATCTGGGGCGCTACCGCTATGTGCAGGACCCCGGGGCGAAAAATGCGCTGGGGCGGCTTAAATTCGAGCTTACGGCCAGCAATGGCATTTATTTGCACGACACGCCGAGCAAGGGTCTGTTTGGCAAGGAAAATCGCGCCGCTTCGTCCGGCTGTGTGCGGGTGCAGGAATGGCAGGCGCTGGCATCGTGGGCGCTGGGCGTGAACGAGCAGCAAATCAGCCGCCGCATCGCCAGCAAGAAAACCTATACCGAAGCGCTGGCCGAGCCGGTGCGCGTGTATTTTGTCTACTGGCCCGCCCAGATCGAGGGCGAGGGCATCCGTTGGTACGATGACATCTACCGCGCCTATCTCAGCCCGCGCGGCGTCAATAGCGCACTGACAACACACACTTCCGGGCCGCCATCCACTGTCAGCGAGTAAAAAGAACTAACCGGGTATATCATCCCAGCTCTTTGCTTTTGACGCTGATGGAGCCATACCCTGCAGGGTATGGTCAACGCTATGTCCAACGATTACTCCCGCCGCATTCATCTGGCGCAAGACTATATCCGCCGCCACTGTGAAGAAGATCTGTGTCTGGCTGATGTGGCCAGCGCCGCACATCTATCGGCTTTTCATTTTCACCGGGTGTTTACCGCTTTCACCCATGAAACGCCGAATGACTTTTTGCGCCGTATCCGGGTTGAGCGTGCCGCGCACATGCTGTTTGTGCGGCCAGCGATACCGATGCTGGAGATTGCCGTGCAATGCGGCTTTAAATCGCAGGCGCTGCTGGCGCGAGCTTTTCGCGCGCACTTTGGCATGACCGCCAGCGAATGGCGCAAAGGCGATTTCTGGCAGCACGACGGGCAATTCTGGCGCTGGCGCGACAGCTCGGAGCAAAAAGACAGCAAGAATTGCAAAACGAGCGAGCCTGCTCCTCAGCTACTATCGGGCCTGTATTTGCAGCGCAGCGAAGAATTTGTCGCCGTGCGGCAAGGGCAGCGCCCATGCTATATCCGCGATTTGCGCATTGAACACAAGCCCGCATTTCGCCGTGCCTATATCTGGCGGCAGGGCGTGCAGGGCGAGCAAATACTTGATCTGTGGCGCGAGCTATTACAGTGGGCGGTGATGCAAGGCTTGATGCGGCCCGATTTAATGGGCTCGGATTTGCTGGGGATCGCACGCAGTATCGACAACCTCAATATCACCGACGTGGCCTTGTGCCGCTACGAAGCGGGCTTTGTGGTGGATGAAAATCGGGTGCTGAGCGCCGCGCAGCGCAAGGCCGGCCATTACGACATTCTGTTTGACGAGATAGCCGGCGGGCAGTTTGTAGTGATTGATTTTGCGGGGCGGATGGCCGATGAGGCGCTGGTGGTTGAGTATTTTTACAACTACTGGCTACCCACGAGTGAGTGGGAATTCGCCGATCGCGCAGGCTATCTGGAAGTGCCAATGAGCAATGCGCAGCAGCGCTTGCACACCGACATGCAGATCCACACTCGCTGGTATTTGCCGGTGCGCAAGCGGCGCAGATTGAAAACATAAACCGAGAAGGCAAGCCGAACGGGGGTAGAGAATGAAGGCAGTCAGCAAAGTTGGCAGAATGATCACCCCACACAATCCCTCGGTGCTGCCGCTATTGATGATTTTGCTGGCCTGTCCCGCATTGGCCGCCCCCAAAACCACGCACGCCCCACGGCGCGATTTTTGCCGCGTGGTGTGCGAGCAACCGAGTTTGTCCGGCAGCAACCGCGAACGCTTCAAACCCGTCCGCTGCACCCCCTGCGCTGAGTTAGATATGTGCTAGTAGGGGTATATATCTGAGGATCAATATAGATATGACTTATGGCTTGATACAGAGGGGAGTATGTATAAATCAATCGCAATTTCCTTGGCCATCACGGCCAGCGTGCACGCCGCCGAGTTACCCAGCGCCAGCCCGGAATCGCAGGGTTTTGATTCCAATAAGCTCGCTAGCTTGCTGCAAATGATAGAGAGCGAAGGCTGGGCGATTGATAGCCTACTGCTGATGCGCAATGGCAAAGTGGTACTCGATAGCTACTTCTATCCCTATGCACCTAATCAATTGCACGATATGCGCTCGGTCACCAAGTCGGTGGTCTCGACGCTACTGGGCATCAGCCTGCAGCAGAACAAACTGAGCAGTATAAAACAGCCCGTACTGCCGTTTTATCCGGCGCTGGCGCGCAAAGAGCGTGATGCGGCCAAGAAGAAGCTGACGCTGGCGCATTTGCTCGATATGCGCTCTGGCCTGCAGTGGAATGAATGGCCATATACCCCTGACTCGACGATTTACCAGATGTATCGCAGCGCCAATCAGCAGCAATTTGTGATCGGCCAGCCCCTGTCTAGCAAGCCAGGTAGCGAATTTAGCTATAACGGCGGCAATACCAACCTGCTCTCGGGCGTGATAGAGCAAGCCTGGGGCGAGACTATGGCGCAAGTGGCGAGCAATCAATTGTTTGCCCGGCTGGGGATTGCCGATTATCGCTGGGCCAGCGATTCGCAAGGCCATACCATCGGCGAAGCAGGGTTATACCTCAAACCCACCGATATGGCCCGGCTGGGGCAGTTCTGGCTGGATGATGGGGTGATCGCAGACGAGCGTTTGCTGCCCGCAGGCTGGACGAATCAACTGCTCGCCGAGGGTTTGCCCGCCGCCTTCGGAATGCAATATCGCCGTGGATTCTGGATCAACCCCCAGCAAGGCATTTTTCAGGCGCAAGGGCGGCATGGGCAGATGATTATTGCCTCACCGAAAGATCGGGTGGTCATGGTGGTTACGGGCAAATTCAATGAGCAAACCAAGGAGTGGTACGAGCTTTATCCCTTGCTAACACGCTCAATGAATGAAGCGCCGCTAGCGGACAACCCGGCGGCGCAACACAAACTGAACACCGTGCTTGCCTCAATAGCCAGCGCCAAGCCGGAGGTTAACTCCATCCAGATCGGCCAGCAGTGGCACGGCAAGCAATGGCAGCTGGACGACAATCCAAGCGGAATGAGTTCGATCGAACTCACGCCCGATCTAGGCGACGCCGGTGCTATGAATTGCCGCGTGGAATGGTCGAATCAAGCGGCTTGGCGTTCCCACTCAGCGGGTAGTGAGTGGAAAGTCGGTTTTGATGGCGCGTACCGGCTGCAGAGCGATCCGCAGCAAAATGGCGAGATTCTGGCGCTGCGTGGCCGCTGGCTTGACGCCAATACTTTGCAGTTGCAAGCCCAGTACCCTTCGGGTGGTATGAAGTGGGAATATGAAATGCGCTTCGAAGGAGAGTCCGTTGCCGTGAGTCTGGCGGATAACGAAGTCTTTGATGTGAAATTTTCGGGTCATCTCAATCAATAGGGTCGGGTTATGGAATTTTTTTACAGCTATGTTTTCCCCACCCTCATTCTGGGTTCATTTATTGGCTCTTTGCTGTATCTGGTTTGTGCGCGTCTGGTGTATGACTATTTAAAAGACCACTACCACGACGCGCTGCCGGAAAAAAACACCATCGCCTTTGGTGATGCCGATGATGGGATGGGCGCGTATATTGCTGCGGTGTGGTATGCGTCCAGAACTGGCGGCTATAAACGCATTCAGAGCAATACCTGGCTTTATTTTTATCAGGCCACGCGGGTGCTGGGCGCGTTCACCGGCCTGTGCCTGCTCTTGCTGGTGGGCTCTTTTTTTCTGTGGCAGGAGCTCAAGGCGCTGCTGATGGCCTGATGCGGCGTAGCAAAGCGCTCACTTAAAATCAGAAAACCGCGCTCGGCTTTGCTTCAGGCCAGAATCGGTACGGATGCGATCGGCAAAGCAAAGCCCCGCAGCCCTTGTGCGCTTACTTCGCTCTTTCACCGGATGAGTTATTTCCCCAACAGGCTGCCGCCTGATTTTCCCCTACACTGCGCCCCTGTCTGCGTTTGCGCGATGCTGTAAGTCATTGGCTAAAAAGCAGTTACATTAATAGAGACGTGGCAAAAACAAGGGGAAAATGATGATTAAAACGCTCTGGGGTATTGTGCTGGCCTTAACGATCAACGCCGTGCACGCGGCTTCGCTGGAATCGATACAGCGCAATGGTCTGATTGTGATTGGCGTGCGTGATTCTTCGCCGCCATTTTCACTGCTGGACCCGCAAACGCGCATTCTGAAAGGCTATGACATTGAATTTGCGCAAGGCATTGCCAAGCGTTTGAATGTGAAGCCTGTATTTAGAACGCTGGAGTCCAATGACAGGCTGCCATGGCTGCAGCAGGGCAAGGCCGATATCGTGGTGGCGGTGCTCTCGCGCACGCCAGAGCGGGAAAAGCTGGTGGATTTTAGCGTGGGCTATTTTGTGACCGATACCCGTGTGCTGGCCAAAAAAGGGCGCTTCAAGTCCGAGCAGGATCTGGCGGGTGCTTATCTGACGGCCGTGAATGCCTCCACCGGCGCCAAGCTGATTCGTCAATCGTTTGCCAAAACTAAGCTGGCCGAATTTGATGATGTACCGGAAACTATCAAAGCGTTGAATGCCGATATTGTCGAAGGCGTGGTCGACGATGCGCCTGTGCTGGCGATGACGCTCAATAAAATGCCCGAAGCACAGCGCCAGCGCTACGCCATCAGCGATTTTGCGCTAGCGCTGGAAGTGTATGCCGTGGGCATGCCCAAGGGCGAAAAAACCCTGCAAGCGGCCATCAATCGTGCGCTGGTCGAGATGGAAACCTCCGGCGAAGCGGCAGCCATATTCAACCGCTGGTTTGGCCCGCAAAGCAACGCGCCCATTTCCCGTATTTTCAAAATCAGCCCCAGCAGGAACTGATCAAGCCCTATATTTAACGGCCAGCCAAATCGCTCGGGTTGAAGCCTTGAGCTGGCCGATTCAAGCTGATTCTGGCCGAGTCTGCAGCGGATTGGGCATCAATCCGGTTTACGGTTGGCCCGCTCCTGTAGCAGAAGTCTTTGCTGCTATTGACTTCAGGCTGACAGCGAAGTCTGATAGAGTGCTTAGCATTCTCCTCTGCCTATCTTTCCCATGCGCCAGCCTGCAATTGCTCCTTTTTGGGAGCGCTTTCCTTTCTTTTTTGCCTATCCGTTCAAATTTGATTCGCTACTGAGCCTTTCCTTGCTGTCGATAGCTTTCTGGCTACTTAATGTCGTCAGCGACGGCGGGATCATTTATTTCGTACTGAGCGGGCTGTTGTTCGTCGCGCTGCTGCGGCATGCGTTCAAAGTATTGGAGCGTATTGCGATGGGTAAGGCGGATGAGCAGGCCTGGCTTGAAAACACGCAGGAGCACCCCTACCGGCCGTACAAGCAGTTTCTGGTACTGGTGATCGGCGCTGCGCTGATTCCCTTGCTGGCCGGTCTGGTCGGGAGTGCCTTTGGCGAGCTGATGGGTCAGGTTGCGCTGATTGTGGTGTCACTGGGTTTGCTGCTGCTAATTCCGGCCAGCATCATGGTGCTGGCCTTGACTGACGACCTTGCCGAATCGATGAATCCGGATGAGTTGTGGCGGATCATGCGCACGATTGGCTTGCCCTATCTGGGTTTGTGGGGATGTCTGAGTTTGCTCACAGGCAGTGGCGCCGCAGCGTCCTCCTTGCTGCTGCCGCGCTTGCCCGAGGCGATCACGCCGCTGTTGTTCTTCTTTATCAATATGTACTTCGTGATCGTGATGTACGCCTTGATGGGCTATGTGCTGCACCAGTATCACGAGGCACTCGGCATTGAGCAGAGTGGTGGCGCCAAGGCACAGGTCGAGAATCCCGCAAAATCCGACGCACGCAGCCAGCTTGCCCAAGCCGGAGAGCTGGTGCGCTCAGGGCAAGTTGGCGAGGCTATCCGCTTGCTGGCTGGCGCTGTGCAGGCCAATCCGCAGGATCTAAGCTTGCGCGAAGGTTATTTCAAGTTGCTGCTGGCATCTGCGCCACATCGCGGCGAGCTGCCGCGCGAAGCGGATCGCTATTTGTCGTTTCTGCTGCAGCAAAAACGTGACGATCTTGGTTTGCGCGTACTGGAGTCCGTTCGCCGTCTTCATCCGGCCTATCTACCTGCGGATGGGTATGTGCGTGCCGCGCTCGGCCGGGCGGCACTGAATGCGCATCGGCACGATCTGACGCTGATGCTGGTTAAAGGGTTCGACCAGCAGTTTGGCAATCATGCCGCCTTGCCTGAAATACTGCTGCTGGGCGCACGGCTCGCTTCCGAGCATCTGCGCAACGATGCACAGGCGCTCAAAATCCTCGATATGCTGTTGCAGCGTTTTCCTAACCATGCTGTGCGTGATGAAGCGCTGCAATTGCAAACGGTGATCCAGCGCTTGCAGACCTCGTAGCGCTCACGCATACCCTGCTATGTATTGCCTTAAAGCCAATATATGAATTGTCCTATATCCATATACCCATGCTTCGTAGGTCGGGTTAGGCCTTCTCTATCGTTCGAAAGATCGCAAACGTGAAAAGGCCGTAACCCGACATTTTTTGTCAATTCAAGAGCTTGTCGGGTTACGGCCATCATGCGATCAAAATATCCAACGACCTTGCGTGGCCTAACCCGACCTACAATAGCGCAGCGAATTCCGGGAAGAATCTACTGGGGCTTGCGAACGAGCCTCGCTTCGGGTGAATCCGGGTATTGGCGGATCAGTGTGCGCCAGCAGGATAGTGCGCCCTCAGTATTGCCTGCGCGCTGGAAACCATGACCCAGCCGATAAAGTTGCGCCGATAAGCCGACGTGATGGCTGGCTTTGCGGATCAGCATGGACAGCAGCGTTTCGGCGGGGTGGAGCAGGCCCGCGTCGATCCAACTCACCGCAAGGCGCATCCAGTCGCTGGTGGATAGCTGCGGCAATGGCGCTTTCAGCTCAAGCAGTTGTTGCCAGGCCTCGGCGGTGAGCGCTGCGCCCGGATTCTGGCGCAGGATCAGATGACAGGCGCACTGGCGTAGCCCGGTATCGGCCTGCATTTTCGCGGTTTGGAAAAAATCCGTGAGCAACTGATGATCGCCCGGATTGGCTTGCGCAAGCTTGGCCAGCAGCCGGGCGGCGGGTTCAAACTGTAATTGCGCGAGCAGTTTTTCGGCTTGCGCTTGCTGTTTGCGGCGCTCAGTGCTGTTTTCTTCGGCGATGACATGGTCGGCGGTCTGCCAGCCACGCTGCCAGCGAAATAGTGTGGCGAGCAGGGTGCCGGCCAAGAGCCCGCAGAAGTGGGCGTAGTAATTTATATTGCTGCCGGGATTCATCGCTTTTTGCAGCAATTCCTTGCCCAGCCAGACCAGCAGCATCAACAGCGCCGAGGCCTGCAGCGTGCCCATATAGAAAATCACGTAATAGAAAAAGCGGATTTTCCGCATGCCGTAAATCACGACAAACATCGCCATCACACCGGCAATCGCCCCCGATGCGCCGAGCGAGCCGATAAAACTGTCCGAGCTCAGAACAAGATCGGCGCTGGTTGCACCCAGTCCGGCGAGCAGATAAAAGGCCAGGTAGCGCCATCCGCCCAGTGCGGCCTCGACGGTGTAGCCGACGATAAACAGCACGATCATATTGCCGAGCAGGTGGTCGATGCTGCCATGCATGAACATATGCATTAGCAGGCTGTACCAGGTCGGATTGGCGGGCTTGAGGATAAAGCGGTCGGTAAAGCTTTGCGCGAGGATGTCCTCGAACGCCGCGCGCTGTTTTTTCCAATCTGCCCAGCGTGGTTCATCGCGTTTGACGATTTCATCATTGTGCAGGCGGCGCATGAAATCCTCGTCGGCCTGCATGCTTAGCAAAGTGAAATGGTCGCCTGCCTTGTGTGATTTCAGCTCTTCTACCTTTGCTGACTTGCCGGTCTGGCTTAAATGCTCAAGGTAGCGCGGCAGCTCGAGTTGATCGAGCTCTTGCGAATAATAAAGGCTGTAGGCTTTGTCCTCGATCGGCTCGTCGCTGAGCTGCAAGAAGAGGTAAATAAAGCAGCATAGCGTGATGATACCCAGCGTCACCCAGGGTGGGCGACGCCAGTCAGGTGCGGAAGGTAAGGGCAGAATCAGCATGAGGTGTCGTTGGTCCCGTTATTCCTCGGTGGTAGCTTGGCTACCGAGCAGCGTTTGGGTGACCACTTCCTTCTCTAACCATTGCGGATCAAAAGTGTTGTGCTGCTGGTTGCCGACCACCACCAGCGGCACGACAGAATCGCCAATGCGGTCAAACTCGCTGCGGCAAGCCGGGGATGTCTCGATATTGCAATCGATGTAGACGTAGTCCGGATTATTGCTAAACCAGTCGCGCGCCTCAACGCATGGCTCGTCATTGCTGGTGCAATACAGCGTGATCATGGCGTGTTGTGCCGCCTGTTGCTCATTGGGCAGACCCGGCAAACGATTTTGCTTGGCACCGATGCCGCCACTAATCAGTGACAAAGAGAACAGTACGGCACCGAAATAGCCCAGCCCGGTATTGCGCTCATTCGGAAAACCAAAGCCATTGCCCTTTCTGTCGCCAGGCCAGAGTATCAGCCAGAGCGTAAAGAGCATCGTTAGCAGGCTGCTCAGGTTGAACAGCAGCGAAGAGCCGGATGTTGAGAGTTTGTACGCGCCAAAACCCTGCAACAGGACAATCGGGATCAGGATCAGCTGCCACCAGCCGCTGCGATCCATATCGTGCAGGCGCAGCGTGCTCAGGCGGATCAGGTAGCCGAGAAAGAGTAAGCCAAAGAAACCGACGCCGACCCAGTTGCGTATCAACCCCAGCGGAATCATCAGGCCAAAAACTAGGCCGGCAATCAGCATCGCGCCCACTGCATAAGCCATGTAACGGATACGGCAAAGGCGGCCTTCTAAGCTCATGCCACGGAATGCGGGCGTGTCTTCGGCACCGTCCGCCGGATCAATGTCAGGCGCAATCTGGCTGGCGTGCATAGGCTGACCATTGGGCGAGCTGATGATGGCCGGTTCAGTGCTAATTTGTGTCTGTGCGGCGGCAAAACGTGGCATATCCACGCTGCACTCCCGGCACAGCGTGCGTTTGGGCTGCAATGTGCCGCATTTGGGGCAATTGATCTGTTCGACCTCAGTCACCAAAGCCATGGGCGCAGCGGCTGTTGCTACTGTATCGACGGGTGCGAGAGTCGGGCTGGGTGCTGAATTGGACACTGAACTGGGTGCCGCGCCAAACAGCGAAGGAAAGAGCAGATTTTCGTCATCGGCTGGCGCGGATTCAGCCGCTGGCAGTGGGATCGGTGCCGGTGTGCCCGGCTCAGCTTTGATTGGTGCAGGTGCAGGTGCAGTAGGCAGCGTTGCCGACGCAGGTACTTCATCTTCCATTTCGACGACAATGCCGAGACGCGACAGATTTTCGGCGTAGCGCGGGAAGTCAGCGCGGGGCAGATTGCGTTTAAGGATAACTGGTGAGCCGGAAAACAGCGCCTGAGCCTGCGCGAGCGGAATATTCAACGCCGCAGCAAGACGTGGTGCCACTTCCTCGCGCTGCTTGCCAGCCTGTAACTCGCCTCTGAAAACAATCCGGATCATATCGTTTATTGAATAGGGAAACAAAACGAATGATGATCCGGATAATTGTTGGCTCAGTCAAACTAATGCAAGGTTTTCTGTGCTTGATACGTCAGCTGCTTGTGCCTCTTGGTAAAAGTATTAGGTCGTGAATTGCTGCGCCTGCACAGAGATACTAATGCAATCAATACTGCAGCCAGCGTGGCAGTCAATCACCCGCGCTGATCGGTACAGGTACAATGACTACTTTGATGGCTGCTGCGCCATCTTCTCTGGAGTTGCTGATGATACGTCTGGCTGTGGTGGGTACGAACTGGATTACCCAACGTTTTGTCGATGCCGCGCACGAAACAGGCCGGATACAACTGACTGCGGTGTATTCGCGCGCACTGCAGAAAGCCGAGTCTTTTGGAGCGCAATATCAGGTAGCGCATTATTTCGACTCTCTGGAAGCGCTCGCCCAATCAGACCTGATCGATGCCGTGTATATCGCCAGCCCCAATTCCCTGCATGCGTCACAGACTTTATTGTTTCTGAATCATCAAAAACACGTGATCTGTGAAAAACCGCTGGCGTCCAATCTGCGCGAGGCGCAAGCGGTGCTCGATTGTGCCCGCAAAAATCAGATGGTATTGCTCGAAGCCTTTATGGGTGCGCACCTGCCCAACTTCATGGCGATCCAGCAGGCTTTGCCCCGGCTCGGGCGGCTGCGGAAAGTGTTTTTCAACTATTGCCAGTATTCATCCCGCTACCAGGCTTATCTGGAGGGGAAAAACCCGAATACGTTTAACCCGGCATTTTCCAATGGCTCGATCATGGATATTGGCTATTACTGCCTCGCCACGGCTGTGGCCTTGTGGGGCGAGCCCAAATCAGTTTTTGCCACTGCCAGCTTGCTCGAAAGCGGCGTTGATGGCCATGGCACGGTTTGCCTCGATTACGGCGATTTCGAAGCGGTGCTGGTGCATTCAAAAGTCTCGGATTCACTGATCCCCAGCGAAATCCAGGGCGAAGATGGCACGCTGACAATTGGCAAAATTTCTCAATGCCTGGACGTGAAATTCACGCCGCGTGGCGGAGCGGCTCAGAGCATCAATCTGCCGCAAAGTGATAACACCATGCGCTATGAGGCTGAAACATTCGCCGATCTGATCGCCGCCGGGCAAGTGGAACATCGCGGACTAGAAACTTCGCTGATCGTAGCCAAATTGCTCACCGAAATTCGCCGCCAGACTGGCGTGGTTTTTCCGGCAGACCTTAATTAAACCCAAAGCGAAAGCTTGTAAACGTTGGGCTGCATTTCATTTAGCCCAACCTACGACTCTGAGTCAAAGAGAAAATCCTCATATGACTTGGGGTGATATCCCCATATTCTGACGACATCCCCTCTTGCTTCAAATTCGAAACCAATCTCTTTTAGCTTCGTAAGTATTTCTGGTGAATGATCAACAATGGCTGGGTGCAAGAGCCGCCCTCGGTAGACGTGCTCATGCAGCCCTATATCGAGCCATTCGACTCCGACGAATGGGAGTGGAAGGTGATAGAACCACTCGATATCCCAGCCAGAAACAAAGCCGTTGACCCATTTTGAGCGATATGAAGGACGCCAGCCGTCGAGGCTGCGCATGTGACTGATTAACTCGTTCCATTTCGTGTTGTTGGCGAGTGCCCCCAAGAATTTTTGACGAGCTTGAGCGGCGATTTTATCTTTGTCTTCGCCAGCGGGAACGGAGTCGGCAAGTGGCAAGGAACTCATGGGAACGATCCAATGTAGAAGATATACACACGATCCGTGTGCATGAAACATCATGTTAAGTGCTTGCTGCTTTATTCCTCAAGTATGCGGAGCAGCCTATGTCTGAAAGTGCACAGCCGGATGGGGCTGCTGCGCTACGCCTGCTGAGTGTGCAGAGTCAGGCGTAGCACAGTCATGACAACGAATCATCAATACGAATAGAGTATGTCCGCCATACCGGTCATTGTATTTGCAGCTAGGCATTTATTTATATAGCCTTTGGGGTTATACCCCTAGTGCGAGCTCTTCAGCAAACTCAGCAAAGCCTCCGCATCCAGCTTGCCGCTGGTGTCGCCACCCTCAAGCAATGAATCAGCCAGATCGCGTTTATTGTGGTGCAGGGCGACGATTTGCTCTTCGATGGTGCCTTCTGCCACCAGTCGATAAATCGTCACTGGGCGTTGCTGGCCCATCCGGTGGGCGCGGTCGGACGCCTGATCTTCGACTGCCGGATTCCACCACGGGTCGAGGTGGATCACGTAATCGGCTGCGGTCAGGTTTAGCCCTGAGCCACCGGCTTTCAGACTGATCAGGAAGATGTCACCGACGCCCGCTTGAAAATCGTTCACCGCCTTTTGCCGCTGTTTGATGCTGGTGCTGCCATCCAGATACTGGTAGCTAATGCCTTTGCTGTCGAGCCAGTCACGCACGATGGTCAGATGATCGACAAACTGGCTAAACACTAGGGCTTTGTGATTGTTGTCGAGCAATTCTTCGGCGATTTCGGCAAAGGCGATTAGCTTGCTGCCGGCCATTTGGCTTTCGGGCATGACTAATCTCGGGTTGCAGCAGAAGCGGCGCAGTTTGGTGATTTCGGTCAGCACTTGCAGCGGTTTGTTGCCCTCTTGTGGCTTCATGCTGTCGAGTTTTTCTACCGCCTGCTGGCGCAGCGCTTCGTATAAATGCATTTCTTCGCTGGAGAGCGGCACTTTATGCGTGATTTCGGTACGCGCGGGTAGCTCGGTTAGCACCTGCGTTTTGGTTCGGCGCAGCATAAATGGCGCGATCAGCTTTTTGAGCGCGAGCTTGGCGTGCTTGGCATCGCTTTGCCCATCTTCAATCGGCTGCGCAAAGCGCTTTTTAAAGCGCTCCTGCGAGCCGAGCAGCGCGGGGTTGATAAAGCGGAACAGATTCCACAGCTCGCCCAGATGGTTTTCCATCGGCGTGCCAGTGGCGATCATTTTGAAATCGGCATTCAGGTTCATGGCCGCCTGGCTGCGGCGGGTTTGGCCGTTTTTAATCGCCTGCGCTTCATCCAGTACGACGGTATGCCAATGCGGCGCAGCAAAAGCCTCGGCTTCTTGCTGAAACAAGCCGTAGCTGACGACGACCAGATCGAATGGTGACAAGTCACTCAAAGAGCGCTCGCTTTGATAGTTGCGAATCTTTAGCGTCGGGGCAAATTTGGCGGTTTCGGCTTGCCAGTTAATCGCCACCGACGTTGGCGCAACGACCAGCGCCGGGCCATTGGGCGCGCGCTCGAGCAATAGCGCCAGCGTTTGCACCGTTTTGCCCAAGCCCATATCGTCGGCCAAGCAAGCGCCAACCCCCCAGTGCGCCAAGCGTGATAGCCACTGAAAGCCTTCGAGCTGATAATCGCGCAGCGTGGCTTGCAGGGTGGAGGGTACTTTAGGTTGGTGCTGTGCCAAAGTGTCGAGCTTGGCCAGATGCGCTTGCCATTCCTTATCGGCTTGCACTTCACCGGCTTCGGCGGTGAGTTCAGATAGCGCGCCGCTGGCCAATAGATTCACTTTCAGGCCATCTTTGCTGTCCTCAGACAAGGCGCGCAGCTCTTCGAGTCTGCGCCGCAGATTGTCGGTGAGCGCCAGATAATCGTGCTCACCCAATTGAATAAAGCGCCCGGGCGAGCCATCGAGCAAAGATAATAGCTGGCGCAATTGCAGCACCTTGCCATCATCGAGTGTGATTTCGCCGTTGACCACAAACCAGTCACCTTGCTGCTTAATGCCCATTTTCAATTGCGACATCGCGCGCGAGGCCTTAAGCCTAAATCGCTCGCCTTCGGGCCAGACCAGCTCGACTTGCCCGGCGGGCAGCTCGCGCAATTGGGCGAGCAATTCCAGGCAGAGTTCGGGCGTATCGAGCTGCCAGTCGTTGTCGCTCGAGATCGCCTCGGCCAGCGCGGTGCAATGGCCGAGGATGAATTGATGGGCTTTTTTCTCGGCTTTCAGGTCACGCTGCGCCTGGACTGTTTTGCCTTCCAGCTCACCCAGCACATTGGCCGCGCCTTTGCCGGGGATAAACCAGCCGCTCTCGGGCAGCGGGCGCACCAGAAACTGCAAGCGCAAGCCGCTTTCAATCGGTAGCAAATGCGCGTAAATCAGCGGATTGGCCGCCACGCTATCAATGTGCGCCGATAATTCGGGCAGGTCGGAATGAATCGTAATATGCGGCGCAATCGCCGTGATCGCCTCGACCAGCTGTGGCTTGGCCTCGGACGGCACGGTCAGCCCTTTGCCCAGAATGCCGGCAATTTGCGTAATGTCGGGCGTAATCCGATACACCGCCAGCCGCGTTGGCGTTTCCTTGCGCCAGAGTGTGCTCTGACCAGCCGTAATGGCGGGGTCGAGCTTGAGCGAGATTTTGCCAGCAGTCTCTTTTAAATTGAGCGTCACTTCGCCCGCCACCACGTCGATGCGTACATCGGGCGAATCGCTCCAGAATACGTAGGGGTGCTTGATCAGTTCGGGTAATGCCGCTTCACCATCTAGGGTATAGCCTGTATCGCCATAGTATCCGTAGTCTGTAGAGATATACCTGCTGATGTTTCGATCGGCTTCGCTCAGGTAATTGAGCGCCGGGTCGCCTTGAAGCAGGCGTTTGAGCGCCACGGCGCGGCCTTTGCTCCACACACCTTTTGTGTTGACCTTTTGCTCGCGTGGTTCAAGCAGCACGCCGCTGCGCCCGGCCGTGATCAGCCAGGCCAGCCGCATACTCGCTGCGGGCGCCACCGCTGGGGATTTATTGAATTGACTGAGCGCCGTGAGCGCACGTTGCCAGACGGGTTCAAGCTTGACGATATCGATCAGCGGCTTGATGCCATGTTCGGCATGCCAGTCCGGCGTGGCCCAGCGGGTATCGAAGCTGCGATCAAGCAGCAAGGCCAGCTCTTCGCGCACCCAGCTATACGCCTGCCATTGCTCTAGCCGCGCCTCCAGCTCATGCTGCCAGTCGCGATCCAGCGTTTGCTCCTGCCAGTACAGCAGTAACAAATCAAACACGCCGTCCAGCCCCAGCGTGGCGGCGGGCAGGTGATGTGTTTGCGGCGAGGCCGGGGTATGGCTGGCCAGCTGCTTGATCCACGGCAAATGGATGTCATACACCGCCGAGTAGCGCGCTTTGTCGCCCACTTCAAACTGGGTTTGCAGCGCGGCCAGATATTCGCCATTGCGTGGCTCGGCAAACAGCGCTGCGCTATAAAACAGCCCGGCCGGGCCGCCGATGGCGACTTTGCGCTTATTGCTCATTTTTTTGATGGCCGCCAGCAGCTCGAAGCCAAACTTGACGCTGCGGCTGTAATCGCCCTTGAGCACCATCAGCATAATGCCGATTTCGGCCTGCGTAGGCACCTCCAGCGCCCCATGAAACAATGCAATCCGCGCCAGATCGCCGCGCAATATCGCTTGCCAGCTCAGGTATTCGGCCAGCTCGCTATTGCCTGCAAAGCGTGCGGTGAAATGCGCGCAGGCAAAATGGTATTGCGCCGTGGCAGGGAGCAGGGCGCGGCAGGCAAAATGGAAATAATCGCTTAGTAGCGCCGCTTGCGTGGCTGCGCTGCACTGGTGAAACAGGTCTTTGGCCGCAGGCTCGAACAATAGCTGCGTGGGGTGGCGTTGCAGTGCCTCAGCGCTCATGCCATTGGCCCCCATCTGATACAGCGCCTGACCGCAAGCCAATGCATCATCGCTCAGCGCCGCCTGCAAGGCTCGCTGCGCCCAGGCGCGCTGGCTGCCTGCTTCCCACGGCTGGATGGTGGGCTGGTGTTTGCGTGTGATATTGAGCCAGTTTTGCAAGCTGCCTTGCGCTTGTAAGGCGTGCAATATCGGCCATTGCCACTGGCTATCGAGCTCAAAGCCTTGAAATTGCGCCGACTTGATGATGCGTTTGAGCATCAGGCGCGCCAGCGCAGCTTTCAGGGTTTCCAGCGTAAAGTGAATGCCGCCTGGCGCTTGTGCATCGTTCACAATACTGAACAAGCGGTTTTGCGCCAGCCCAGCGCCATAGCAGGCAAACGCGGCGAGCAGCGGCCAATCGTTTGCCTCCAGGCTGCTTAAATCCATCTGGTTGGGATTGGTTTGGCTAGTTTTCTGATTGGTTTGACTAGTTTTCATTAGTGCAGCTCGTTAATCAGTTCTTTAACCCGCACTGCACGCAGCACGCTCTCCGGCCAGTTGCCTTCAACGCGCAGCTTGTCCTGGCCAGCCAGTTTGTAATTTTTCTTGCTCTGGATCAGCGAGATGATCTTCATCGGATCAACTGTGGTTTTGGGTAAGAAATGAATAATGATCGCGGTATCGGCCGCGTCGATTTTGCTAATGCCTAGCGGGCCAGCCAGCATGCGCAGGCGGTGGCAGTCGAGCAGCACTTTGGCCGGATCGGGCAGCAGGCCAAAGCGGTCGATCATTTCCTGATGGATGTCGTTTAATTCATCGGTGTTCTCTACGCTGGCAAGGCGTTTATATAGCGACAGGCGCTCGTTCACATCCGGGCAATAATCATTGGGCAGCAGCGCGGGCGCGTGCAGATTGATTTCGGTGGTGACGCCTAGCGGTTGGCTCAGATCTGGCTCTTTACCTGCTTTGAGGGCTTTTACTGCTTGTTTGAGCATTTGGCTATACAGCGCAAAGCCAATTTCCTGCATTTCACCCGATTGCGAGTCGCCGAGCACTTCACCGGCACCACGGATTTCCAAGTCATGCATCGCCAGATAGAAGCCTGATCCCAATTCTTCCATCATCTGGATCGCTTCAAGGCGTTTTTTCGCGTCTTTCGAAATGCCATCGACATCCGGCACCAGTAGGTAGGCATAGGCTTGGTGATGGCTACGGCCAACGCGGCCGCGCATTTGGTGCAGTTGCGACAGGCCGAATTTGTCGGCGCGATTCATCAAAATCGTATTGGCGTTCGGAATGTCGATCCCGTTTTCGATAATCGTCGTACACAGCAGCACATTAAAGCGCATCTGGTTAAAGTCGCGCATTACATGCTCCAGATCGGTGGGGCGCATCTGGCCGTGGGCGACGCCAATACGAGCTTCGGGTAACAGTAGCGCTAATTTTTCGCGCATGTTTTCAATGGTTTCGACTTCATTGTGCAAGAAGAAAACCTGCCCGCCACGCTTGAGTTCGCGCAGCACCGCTTCGCGGATAATGCCATCAGAAAATTTCGCGACAAAGGTTTTCACTGCGAGGCGTTTATTCGGCGCCGTGGCAATCACCGAAAAGTCGCGCAAGCCTTCCAAGCTCATCGCCAGCGTACGCGGAATCGGCGTCGCGGTGAGTGTCAACACATCGACATTGGCGCGCAGCGCTTTCAGTTGCTCTTTCTGGCGCACGCCAAAGCGGTGTTCCTCATCAATAATAACCAGCCCAAGTTTGGCAAACTCGACATCAGGCTGCACCAATTTATGCGTGCCGATCACGATATCAACGGTGCCATCGGCCAGCCCCTTGATCGCGGCGGCGGTTTCTTTGCCTGATCTAAAGCGCGACAATTCGGCAACTTTAATCGGCCAGTCAGCAAAACGGTCAGCAAAATTTTGATAATGCTGCTCAGCCAGTAGCGTCGTCGGCACCAAGACGGCGACTTGCTTGCCACCTGCGACTGCGCAGAACGCCGCGCGCAGCGCGACTTCGGTTTTACCAAAGCCCACGTCGCCACAGACCAAACGATCCATTGGCTGTGTGGTGCGCATATCGACCAGCACCGCTTCAATCGCCGCGGCCTGATCGGCGGTTTCTTCAAAGCCAAAGCCAGCGGCAAAGGCTTGGTAATCGTGCGGGCTCCATTCAAACGCATGGCCTTGGCGCGCGGCGCGGCGCGCGTACAGATTGAGCAATTCGGCCGCGGTGTCGCGTACTTGCTCGGCGGCTTTGCGTTTGGCTTTCTCCCACGCGCCAGAGCCGAGTTTGTGGACATTCACATTTTCGGTTGAGCCGCCTGAATAGCGCGAAATGACGTGTAGTTGGCTGACTGGTACATACAATTTATCGCCGCCAGCGTATTCAATTAACAGTAATTCGGTATTGCCGTCGCCTAAATCCATTGACGTCAGGCCCATATACAGGCCAATGCCGTGTGCTTCGTGTACGACAGGGTCGCCGATTTTGAGCTCGGATAGATCGCGCAGCATTGCATCGGTATTGCTGCGTTTTTGCTGCTTTTTGCCGCGCGATTGAATCACGGCGGGGTAGAGATCCGCCTCGCAAATTACGGCCAGCGATTCGGACTGCCAAACAAAGCCACGGAAAATCGGTGCAGCGATCAGCTGGACTTTAGCCTTGCTGGCTTTGGCCTCAAGCCAGTTGTCGACCAGCTCAGGTTTAAAGCCGTATTCGGCGAAGAATTGCGCCATCGTCTCGCGGCGGCCCAGACTTTCGGCCACCAGCAAAATCCGGCCCGGATAGTGCGCGGCAAAGTTGGTGAGTTTGGAAATCGGGTTTTCGCTGCGGCGGTCTACATCGAGCGCAGGCAAGGGTTGGGTAATGCTGGTTGTGGATTGTGTTAATTCAATGCGGCGGCATTGTTTAAGATGAGCAAACAGCACGTCGGGAGCGAGAAACAGATCGCGTGGCGGCAGCAGCGGGCGATCTTTGTCGCCGATGTTGAGCTTATGACGCTCGGCAATATCTTGCCAGTATTGCTCTGCAGCCGAAGCTAGATCACCGTGCAGTGCCAATACCCCTTCCTGTTCGAAATCAGTCCGCAGGTAATCAAATAGCGTAGCGGTGGCATCGAAAAACAGCGGCAGGTAATACTCGATCCCCGCAGGGATAATGCCATTGCTGACATCTTTATACAGGCGCGCATTGGTCGGCGCGCCTTCAAACACTTCGCGAAAACGCTGGCGGAATTTGGTCTTGCCCGCGTCATCGGTCGGAAATTCGCGCGCTGGCAGTAGGCGAATTTCGGGTACGGGGTAGAGGCTGCGCTGCGTATCGACGTCAAAAGTGCGGATGGTTTCAATCTGATCGTCAAACAGATCAATCCGGAATGGCAGTGTGCTGCCCATCGGGAATAAATCGATCAGGCCGCCGCGAATTGAAAATTCGCCCGGCCCGTACACCTGTGTGACGTGGTTGTAACCAGCAAACGCCATATCGGCGCGCAGTTTTTCGGCGTCGAGCTTTTCGCCTTTTTTCAGGAAAAAAGTCGTTCCAGTCAGAAACTCGACCGGCGCAAACACGCCCATTGCCGTTTGCAAAGGCACCACCAGCACATCGGCCGCGCCTTGCCGCACTTGCCACAGCGCGGCGAGCCGCTCGCTGATCAAATCCGAATGCGGCGAGAAATGATCATAGGGCAGCGTTTCCCAATCGGGCAGCTGCACGATGTTTTTGTCGGGCAGGAAAAACGCCATCTCATCTTTAATGCGCGCCGCTTCCTGTGCGCTGGCGGTGATCACCACCAGTAATTTCACCTCGCCCACATATTCGGCCAGCAGCCGCGCATCACCCGAGCCATGTGGCGTGGCGATTTGCAAGCGTTGCACAATATTGGAAGCTGGGGGCAGGGCAGGGAGCGTCATTATCTTGGCACTACGAGGAAAGTTGACGCGATTATATCAGGCTACGTATAGCAGCTGGCTGCCCGCATTCTTTCTAAGCATGGGGCGGCTGGTGGCATCGCCCCGCGGTGACTTGCCCGGCCGTTTGCGGGCCGGGCAGATTGCCAGCGGGATCGAAAGCCAAGGTTTCCTGGCCTAGGCGGCTGGTGGCGGCGAGTAGCCGGTGTAGCTGGCTACTGATTGTGAAGGGTATATGCCTTTAGCCCTTTAAAGTTAAAAGCTACAGGCGTATACCTATGCTTCTTGTTAAGAGCTACTCTCGCCAGCTTGACGATGTTGACCTTACCGCAAAGCTGCAGCACATGAGCAAAATTGCTGCTGTCGCGTTGGGCTTCGCTGCGCTCAACCCAACCTACCGCGCTTGATGCCGTATCAGGAGGGAGGAGCCTATCCCATTGCCGTGCGTGGTGAAAAACAAGCTTGAATGAGGACGGGGAAACTGTGATGAGGCGCGGGCAGCACAGCTAACAGAATGCTAAGTAGTTACGCATAACTGATTTTAAATTTCGAACCGAAACCGGATAAAAGAGCATGGACTTCTTCGACCAATTTATCCTTGCCCCACGACTTGAAGCTTCGCCAAAAATGCTTGGCGTGTTTCCACACGATCTCAATCAAATTGAGCTCGGGGCTATACGCTGGCAAGTACATCACCACAAAACGATGATCTACCAACCAACGATTGACCACCTCTTCACCAAAATTGTGATGCACTTTCGCGTTATCCATCACCAGAACTGTTAGCCGCTCCGGGTCGGATTTCTTCGCCAGTCCATCTATAAATTCAACCACCTGTGGCCGCTTGATTGAATGCTCAAACAGCCTGTAGTCCAAAGACCCTTTGGCATAATCCAGCACTCCAATCACATTGGCGCGCTTGCGGCCGACACTGGCATCAGCCTGATGGGTTTCGCCCAGCGGAGCCCAAGCACCCTGAATACTTGGCAAGCAAGAAAAACCGCTCTCATCACCATATCGCAACTCGATTTCACCCACTTTTGCCTGTTCTTTCATCATTGCCAATGCCCGCTCTGTGGCACGGAAATACTCTTCGCTCCGTTTTTTTCTAAGGACAGACGTGTGCGCTTGAATGACAATCCCCGTGCGCGTAAACCAGCCGACAATCGATCTTCACTAAATGGCCTGGCATCTGGAAAGCGATCCTTCACCTTGACGGCAATCTTTGCCAGCGTCATCGGCTCTTGTCTCGCCACCTCTGCCGCATAATCGAGCATTTCATGCGTTAATTTGCGTGGAGGACCACCGATATTGCCGCCAAGAATCCCCAAAATCCCACGTTCACGCCAGCGACTTGCCCACTCATAAACCATTTGCGCGCTCATACGTAAAATTTTGCTCACATTCTTGGGTGACTCACCTTCATGCAAAGCCAATAAACCCAAGGCTCTCGGGCGAAAATTGGCATGGTGATGATGCTGAGCCATACTTTCCAGTATCGATACTTCGTCTGGCATGAGTAGCTGACCTACTAACCTTTTGGAAAGAACGATCATTTTCAGCATTTAAAATACCATATACAGATCAGTGACTTGCATTTTTAATAAATGAATTTACTTTCTAAAAGATTAGTAACAAGATTACGTTTCAAGCTTAGCTCCCATTAAGAGCCTACTCTCAAGCAAAATCCATTCCAATCAGTTGCACGTAACTACTTATTGGAGGGGGCGGCAGGTTTTGAGGTGCGAGAGACTAAAAACCCCCGATAAATATCGGGAGTTGAATGCGGGCTGGGTTTGGTCAGGCTTGTTCGAGGTAATCGAGCGATTTTTCGGCCCGCTCTGCGGCCAGATCGGCCAAGGCGTTGCGGATCTGGCGTTTGGTTTCAAATTGTTTCCGGTACGTGCCCATCACAGCGATTTCCATATTGCGCTGTGCTTCTTCCAAAGAACGACGTTGACGAGAGGTTTTGAACGTAGACGGCAGAGACATGGTGATTCCTCTTTGAAGGTTAAACCAGTAATTCTTGGCCTTGGCAGTCTTAAACCCAAAGTGCTCATGCGGCGTGGCTTGGTCTCGCGGTGCAGCTTGTACTTGTCTTTGACTTTGCGCCTTGCGTGAACACTTTTGATGAGTGACTTGGCCCCGAGTACAGCCCAGCAAGCATGTCAATTATGTATGTCAATTTAAAGACAGCACATCATTTTTTTCTGCATATTGAATCTATGCAACAGATATGGTGAAAGATGGCGGTCAGCTCGTTGCGGTGCACCATGCTGGTGCTACCGCGATGGCTTTTGCCGTGCAGTAATAAAAAAGCCCCGGACAAAATATATTATCCGGGGCTTCTGGGTATTGCCTTGTACGCAAGGTGCAGATGGGTCTGTAGGCGTATACCTGCCTGGTTTAACGCAGGCTTTCCAGGTAACGATCTGCGTCCAGTGCGGCCTGGCAGCCGCTCGCAGCTGAAGTCACAGCTTGGCGGTAGATGTGGTCTTGCACATCGCCAGCGGCAAATACGCCGGGTACGCTGGTGGCAGTGGCGTTGCCGTTACGGCCGCCTTGCGTGATCAGGTAGCCGGTGGTGTCCATCTCGAGCTGGCCTTTGAAAATATCGGTGTTCGGTTTGTGGCCAATCGCGATAAATACGCCGTCAACAGCGATTTCCTTGGTGGCTTCGCCGTTAAACTGCTTCAGGCGCGCGCCGGTTACGCCGCTGGCGTCGCCCAGTACTTCGTCCAGCGTCTGGTTCAGCTCCAGCGTGATTTTGCCCTCAGCCACTTTTTCCATCAGATGATCGATCAGGATTTTCTCCGAGCGGAAGGTATCGCGACGGTGAATTAGCGTGACATGGCTGGCGATGTTCGACAGATACAGCGCTTCTTCAACTGCCGTATTGCCACCACCTACCACGGCAACCGGTTTGCCACGGTAGAAGAAACCATCGCAGGTTGCACAAGCCGATACGCCGCGGCCAGAGAACGCTTCTTCGGATGGAATACCCAGATACTGTGCCGATGCGCCCGTGGCGATAATCAGGGCGTCGCAGGTGTATTCGCCAGAGTCGCCCACCAGACGGATCGGTTTTTCGTTCAGGTGCGTGGTATGGATATGGTCGAAAATCATTTCGGTGCCAAAACGCTCGGCGTGCTTCTGGAAGCGGCTCATCAATTCCGGGCCCATGACGCCATCAGCGTCGGCTGGCCAGTTGTCCACGTCGGTTGTGGTCATCAGCTGGCCGCCTTGCGCAATGCCGGTAATTAGCACCGGTTTCAAGTTGGCACGGGCAGCGTACACTGCGGCCGTGTAACCGGCAGGGCCTGAGCCTAGAATCAGCAAACGGTGGTGTTGAGTCGCCATGATTATTCCTTTGATGGTGAGTGTTATTCGGGCAAAAGCTATGTTGCGGGTGCAAACAATCGCGCTAGTTTAAAGCTTTGTGCGGTGACGTTCTATTCGTTTGTTGCTATCGTGGCGATAGCGCTGGCTGCGCACCGCTGTGTTGCGACTGTTGGCATGTCTGTTTAAATGGGTGGGATTTGTGTTTTGAAAAGATGGCTGCGGCATTATTTACTGCGCGCTTTTTCGGGCTTTGCCCGTGCCCCGGTGCGCCGGGTGTATTTGAAGCAGGTTTATTTCACGGCCAATGAAGCGGCCTGGCTCATGTTTTTTATCGGTTTTGCCCTCGGTGGCATTGTGGTGGCGCAATTGCATGGCCAATATGGGCAAAGCCGCGATGCAGCAATGCGCCTGCTGGGATCGCTGACCTTTACCGAGCTGGCGCCGTTGCTGACTGTGCTGATTGTGATGGCGCGTTCGGCTTCGGCGATTGCCATTGAGCTGGCGACGATGCGGATTAATGGCGAAGTGCGCGAACTGGAGCGTATGGATATTGCCATTAGCAGCTATCTGATTTTTCCGCGTGTGATGGGCATGATGAGTTCGGCCGTGCTGCTGACCGCCTGTATGGCGCTGGGTGCCATGCTGGGCGGGGTGCTGATGATTGCCGGCTGGGACGCCAGCTATCAGGTGCTGGCGCTGGAGCGGATTCTGAAAATGGAAGAGATGATGCTGTGTCTAGCCAAGGCGGCAAGCTTTGGTCTGGCGGGCGGTATTCTGGCGTGTCAGGCGGGTTTGAATGTGCAATTGAGCGCCACCGAAATTCCGCGTGCGGCATCGCGGGCGGTGATGCGCGGCCTGTTTGCGCTGTTTGCGCTCGATTTATGTTGGGCTTTTTTGGTGTAGATGGATGGCGCTGAATTTGAAAACGCCACGTCAGTGGCAATGTAGTCCCGATCCTCTGGCGTGCCCGGGCAATTACGCTTTTGTGCTTGACGATGAAGACGCCAGCCAGCAGCTGATCAGCGAGCTGGCGCGCCGCATTCATTTGCTGGAGCAGGGCGCTTTGGGCATTCTGGAAGCCAAGCCGGTCTTTGTCAGCAATCTGCGCGTGTGGGAAAATATTGTCCTGCCCAGCTGGTATCACTCGGGCGAGAGTTTGGCCGAGCTGGATGCGCACTTACAGGTCGTGCTTGCGCCCTTTGACTTTGACCATCAGCTGCTGATGCACAATCTGGCCTTGCTGCCTGCGCAGCTTGATACGCCGCATCGCCGGATTGCCGCTTTGCTGCGCGCCTTGTTGCAGCAGCCGCGGTTTTTGCTGATCGAGCACGAATGGCTGGCCTGGCTGCAGCAATCCCGCCACCGCAATAGCTTACTGGCTCAATTGTATGATGCATATACGGGGGTTGAGTATTGCATCCTGATTGTTTCTGGTGAAGTGCCAGCAGGATATACCCCCGTTCAGTTGCTAACCGAACCTCACGATGAAGTGGCTTGAGTCATGAAACAGCATCAATTTTTAAAAGATATTGACCCGCGTTTTCAGCTGCTAGGCTGGCGCGTCGGGGTGTTTGCCGCTGTGATCGGCTTGATTATCATCAGCTTGATTGCGGTGCTGGCTGAGCGGCAGGGGCTCTTCAATCCGAAAACCCGCCTGCATTTTGTTGCCGAAAGTGGCGCGGGCTTGGCGCCGGGTTTGCAGGTGCGCCTGTCGGGCTTCCGGATCGGGGTGGTCGATGAAGTCTCGCTCAATGAGCAGGCTAAGGTCGATGTCGAGATTCTGGTTGAAGAGCGTTATATGAAGTGGATCAAGCTCGATTCGATTGCCTTGCTGCAGCAGGACGGGGTCATTGGTGATCATTTTATCGAGATTTCAGGTGGCTCCAGCAATGTGGCGGTGATGCAGGAAGGCGGGGTGCTCACTTTTGCCGCCACTTTGGGTTTATCGGATATTGCGCTGGATTTGCGCAATCGTACCTTGCCGATTTTTGACTCGGTTCAGCAGACTTTTGACTACCTGAATGATCCAAAAGGCGATATTCGCCAGACGCTGAGCAATGTGCAGCAACTCACCGCCGAAGTGCGCCAGACGCGCGAGAAAATCGACCAACTGCTTTTACGCACTGATGGTTTGCTCGATCAGGAGGTGCGCAGCAATTTGCAAAGCAGCCAGCAATTTCTAAACCGCGCTGATCTGATCGCCAGCGAAGTGGCTCAGCAAATGCCGTCAATGCTGCGCAGTGCCGATGCCAGTTTGCGCAGTGTTGATTCAATTACGCAGGACGCCAGCGCCAGCATGCGTATTTTGCGCTCGACCGTGGAGCAGTCGGCGCCGATGATTCCGGGTATGGTGCGCGACGGTGGCGATTTATTGCGCCGCAGCGATCAAACGCTGGAGGCGGTGCAACAAATCTGGCCTTTAAGTCGTAGCCTTGAGCGACCTGCGCTGACGGCGCCAGTCGTGGAAAGTCGATAAGTCGTGGAGAGTCGATCATGTTTTGGCAACGATTGAGTTTGCTTTTGCTGCTTGCCCTGTTAGGAGCGTGCTCCAGTGCACCCAAAGAGCCTATACCTGCACTACGTATGGCTGTCCATGATAGTCACAGCAAAGCTTTGCGGGCAATACAGCAGGAAGATCTAGCCTCCGCTGCCGAGTATTGGCAGCAAACGCTGCTCCGCTATCAGGCATTGGACGATTGGCAGGGGCAAGGACAGGCTCGTCTGGGTCTGGCTCAGGCGCAGCATAAACTCGGTCAGTTGGAGGTGGCGCAAGCCACATTGAAGCCGCTGCTTGCGCAGGTGCTCTTTGGTGATGCGATCCGTGCACAAGCGCACTTGCAACTGGCGATGATCTCTTTGCCCGATGTGGGTGTGGCGGCCATGTATCTGGCTGAATCAGAGCGGCTGTGCGCCAAACCATGTGCTCTGCAGTGGGCACAGCACAATCTGGCGGCCAAAATTGCCGCCAGCAAGCTCGATTGGCCACGGGTCGCCATGATCAGCGGGCAATTGCTCGCTACCGCCCCCGCTACCGAGCGCGCTGAAATTGCCCACGCACATCGCCTGCAGGCTCTGGCTTTGCTCAGGCAGCAGCAAGCAGGCGCTGCTTTGCCGCATATTCAGGCGGCACTTGAGCTGGATCGTGTGCTGGCAAAGCCAGCCTGGCTGCTTGAGGATTATCGCTTGCAGCTGGAGATTGCCACCGTTCTCCGTGATGAGGCATTACAGCAAGAAAGCCGGCAAAGACTGCAGAGCGTTTGCCAAGCGGTGCGATGTGATCCGGACTACCCACGTTGAGGGCAAAATTTAAGTCGGCATCCAGCTTGAATTCTCCGGGTTTTCGCGGTTATAATCGTCGACTAGCTGTGCAAATGGTTTGTGCAGTAATTTTCCCGTCCGTATCTCAAGGGTGCTTTGATTAGTTCCTACGGGCGGAAGACCTTAACCCCTGAGACTTTGGAGAAATCAATGTCTGTTAGCATGCGCGATATGCTGGAAGCCGGCGTACACTTCGGCCACCAAACCCGTTACTGGAACCCGAAAATGGGCAAGTTCATTTTCGGCGCTCGCAACAAGATTCACATTATCAACCTCGAAAAAACATTGCCAATGTTTGAAGATGCACTGAAATTCGTGCGTCAATTGTCTGCAAACAAGGGCAACGTATTGTTCGTAGGTACTAAACGCGCTGCTCGCGAAATCATCGCTGAAGAAGCTACTCGCGCAAATTCACCATTCGTTGATCACCGCTGGTTGGGCGGTATGCTGACTAACTACAAAACAGTTAAGCAATCGATCAAACGCATGAACGACATGAAAGCTGTGTTGGAAAATGCTGAAGGCACTGGCTACGGCAAGAAAGAATTGCTGGACATGAAACGTGAAGTTGAAAAACTTGAGCGTTCTTTGGGTGGTATCAATGAGATGGGTGGCTTGCCAGATGCGATTTTCGTTATCGACACTGGTTACCAAGCTGGTACGATCGTTGAAGCTCGCAAGCTCGGTATCCCTGTCATTGGTGTTGTTGATACTAACAACAACCCAGAAGGTATCGACTACGTAATTCCAGGTAACGATGACTCTTCTCGCGCAATCCGCCTGTACGCACGTGCAGTAGCTGATGCGGTGCTGGAAGGCCGTAACCAAGCAACTCAGGCTTTGGTTGCTGCAGTTAGCGAAGCTGCTGCCGAGTAATCCGGGCGCTGAAGTAGCACATTTTAAAAAGGGGCGTTTAGCCCCTTTTTTGTAACATTGACCCAATAAACTGAAGTCTTATATTCGGGAGAATTTCATGGCTGCAATTACTGCAAAAATGGTTGCCGAGCTGCGCGAACTGACCGGCCTTGGCATGATGGAGTGCAAAAAAGCACTGGTTGAAGCAGATGGCGACATCAAAAAAGCTGAAGAAGTGTTGCGTATTAAATCAGGCAACAAAGCTTCTAAAATGGCTGGCCGTACTGCTGCTGAAGGTACCGTTGTTGCATTTATTACTGATGACAAGAAAGTTGGCGCCCTCATCGAAGTGAACTGTGAAACAGACTTCGTGGGTAAAGACGAAAACTTCGCCGCCTTTGCCAAAGCGTGTGCGAAAGCCGTTGTTGTGGGTAATCCTGCTGATGTGGCTGCATTGGGTGCGGTTAAGACTGATTCTGGTGAAACAGTTGAAGAAGCGCGTAACGCGATTATCGCCAAATTGGGCGAGAACATGACTTTGCGCCGTTTTGTACGTTACGAAACTGCTGGCCAATTGGCGGCTTACCTGCACGGCGCGAAAATCGGCGTGCTGGTTGATGTTAGCGGTGGCGACGAGCAACTGGGCCGCGACTTGGCTATGCACATTGCTGCAAGCAAGCCAAAAGCGCTGGATGCTTCAGGTGTTGACGCTGAACTCGTTGAAACCGAGCGTCGTGTAGCGATTGAACGCGCTAAAGAAGCAGGTAAATCTGGCGACATGCTGGAAAAAATCGCCGAAGGTACTGTTAACAAGTTCCTGAAAGAAGTGACTTTGCTGAATCAAGTGTTCATCAAGGCCGAAGATGGCAAGCAAACCATCGAGCAATTGGTTAAATCAAAAGCTGCCTCTATCAATGCATTCACTATGTTTACCGTGGGCGAAGGCATTGAGAAGAAAGTAGTTGATTACGCAGCCGAAGTTGCTGCAGCAGCGCAACTTTAAGTCTATAAATTAGACTTAAATAAGCGTCGCGCAGATTGCTTATGAACGCCGCGCCTTAAAGCGCGGCGTTTCTACGACTATGCGCGCCGCGTTTTACGAGTACGTCACAAGCACGCCCGGGTAAACTTAATAAGGACTATGTATGAGCCAGCCAAAAAAATACAAACGAATTCTGTTAAAGCTCTCCGGCGAAGCATTGATGGGCGACGATAGCTACGGCATTAATCGCGCTACGATTGACCGGATCGTGCAGGAAATCAAAGAAGTCGTTGATCTCGGGGTGCAGGTTGCCGTGGTGATTGGCGGTGGAAATATCTTCCGTGGTGTAGCGCCAGCTGCGTCAGGAATGGATCGTGCAACGGCCGATTATATGGGTATGTTGGCGACGGTGATGAACGCATTGGCGCTACAAGATGCGATGCGTCATGCGGGGATTGTCTCTCGCGTGCAGTCAGCCTTGACCATTCAGCAAGTTGCCGAGCCTTATGTGCGTGGCAAAGCCATTCGTTACCTTGAAGAAAATAAAGTCGTCATTTTCGGTGCTGGCACTGGTAATCCTTTCTTTACCACTGACACTGCAGCTGCGCTGCGCGGTATGGAAGTCGGTGCTGATATTGTATTGAAAGCCACGAAGGTTGATGGTGTTTATACCGATGATCCAAAGAAAAATCCGGATGCTGTGCGTTACCAGACCGTAACGTTTGATGAGGCAATTGGTCGGAATTTGAAAGTGATGGATGCAACGGCATTTGCCTTGTGTCGTGATCAGAAAATGAATATTTGCGTATTGAGTATCTTCAAGCCGGGTGCACTAAAGCGTGTCGTGCTTGGGGAAGACGAGGGTACGCTGGTACACTGCTAAGATTGTATCGAACTCAATATTTTTCGAAATCATCTCGACGGGCGGGTATAATTCCGCCTGTTTTTTATTGCGGATGCCATTGAGCAGACGTCTTTATTGCTGAAGTGTTGTAGAGGTTACCAAATGATTGCGGATATCAAAAAAGCAACTGAAGAAAAGATGGTGAAAACCGCCGAGAAGTTAAAAACTGACTTGGCAAAGATTCGTACAGGCCGCGCGCATACTGGCTTGCTTGATCATGTGCAGGTTGAGTACTACGGCAGCATGGTGCCTGTGAATCAGGTCGCCAATATTACGCTGATTGACTCACGCACGATTGGTGCGCAGCCTTACGAAAAAAACATGGTTGGCAAAGTTGAAAAAGCCATTCGCGATTGTGATCTGGGTTTGAATCCGGCCGCGCAAGGCGATTTGATCCGTGTGCCCATGCCGATGTTGACTGAAGAGCGTCGTAAAGATCTGATCAAAGTGGTGCGTGGTGAAACAGAAGATGCGCGCGTTGCTGTGCGTAATGTACGCCGCGATGCGAATGATCAACTCAAGCGTGCACTGAAAGATAAAGAAATCTCTGAAGATGACGAGCGTCGTGGTCAGGATGATATTCAGAAACTGACCGATAAATACATCGCTGAACTGGATCGCCAATTGGCCGAGAAAGAAAAAGAGTTGCTGACGGTTTAATTGAAAGGCGGTAGAGCGTGGCTTTGTTTAATCGCGTCAGCGAGCAGGAAATCGATCTTACCCAGGGCAAAATTCCGCAGCACATTGCCATCATCATGGATGGTAATGGCCGCTGGGCCAAAAAGCGGATGATGCCCCGTATCTATGGTCACAAAAAGGGTGTAGATGCACTGCGTGATGTGATTCGGGCGTGTGATGAGCTGCAGGTGGCTTATCTGACTGTCTTTGCTTTTTCGAGCGAAAACTGGCGACGTCCCGCCGATGAAGTTTCATTTCTGATGGGGCTGTTTCTGCAGGTGCTCGATAGTGAAATCGAGCGTATGCAGCGCAATAATATCCGGCTGAAGATTATTGGCCGACGTGACCAATTCTCCGCAGAGCTGGTGCAATTGATTGAGTTGGCTGAGCAGAAAACGGCCAATAATACGGGCTTATGCCTGACTATTGCCGCTGATTATGGTGGGCACTGGGATGTGATGCAGGCAACGCAGGCTATGCTGCGTGATCAGCCGGGCTTGTTGGCCGGTTTTGCCGAGACGGATCTGCAGCCTTATTTGTCGATGGCGTACGCGCCTGATCCTGATTTGTTTATCCGCACGGGTGGGGAGCAAAGAATTAGCAACTTCCTGCTCTGGCAGTTGGCATACACCGAGCTTTACTTCACCGATTTGGCGTGGCCGGAGTTTGGTCGCGAACAATTGCATCAATCGATTGCGTGGTTTCAGCAGCGTGAGAGACGATTTGGCCGCATTAGTGAGCAACTGAGCGATTCCTCATGCTAAAAACCCGAGTTATTACTGCCTGTGTCTTGCTGCCGATTGTACTGGCAGCGCTGTTTTTCCTGCCCAAGAATTTATGGATATTGTTTTGCGCAAGCTTGCTAGGTTTTGCCGCTTGGGAATGGCAGCGTCTTGCTTCAATGTCTGGCTGGTTGGCCAAAATCTACCCCGCACTGGTGCCAGCTGCCTTCTTGATTAGCTGGTATGGCTTGCCGCTTGAGAGCAAAATTGCCTTGCTGCTTGTTTCGGCGATCTTCTGGTTGCTAATGGTGCCGCTCTGGCTCAGGCAAAAATGGGTGTTGAGTCGTGCTGGCAATATGAATGCACTGTTGGGTTTGGCGATTCTGGTGCCTGCCGCACTTGCCATGGTGGTGCTTCATCCCGATGGCACAACGTTGCTGGCCGTGATGATGGTGGCGTGGGTTGCTGACACATTTGCGTATTTTTCTGGCAAGGCGTTTGGCAAAAACAAGCTGGCTCCAGCCATCAGCCCCGGAAAAAGCTGGGAGGGCGTGTATGGCGGTGCATTGGCGGTGATTATTTATGTCCAGCTGTTGCCCAAGCCTTTTGTCTTATTGGGCGAAGTGTTTCCCGGCCCGGTGGCGCAAGCCGTTTTGTGGCTGTTGATTGCATTGCTGCTCACTGCCGTGAGCGTGATGGGTGATTTGCTGGAATCCTTATTCAAGCGCCAGGTTAATCTCAAGGACAGTAGCAATCTCTTGCCCGGTCATGGCGGAGTGCTGGATCGAATTGATAGCCTGCTGGCCATCTTGCCTGTCAGTGCGGTGATTTATTTGTCGCAATTAATCTAGCTTTGGCTTCACTGTGTGAGAAATTACGCCATGCCTCAAAAGAAAAGAATAATTACCATCCTGGGTGCGACGGGCAGTATCGGTCAGAGCACGCTGGATGTGGTGGCGCAACATCCTGAGCTGTATTCTGTCTTTGCTGTTTCTGGTGCTAGCCAGATCGACAAATTGCTTGAAATAGGCCAGAAATTTCAGCCCAGAATCATCGTGGTTCTTGATGAGGTGCGCGCCAAGCAATTGCGTGAAGGCCTTAAAGCGCTGGCGCTGGATATTGAAGTGCAGGTGGGTGAGCAGGCTTTGGTTGGTGTCGCCATTGCACCGGAAGTGGACACTGTGATGGCGTCTATTGTGGGGGCGGCGGGTATGCCTGCTACTTTAGCGGCTGCTCAAGCTGGCAAGCGGGTGCTCCTCGCCAACAAAGAAACATTGGTATTGGCCGGCCAGATTTTTATGGATGCGGTATGCCAGTCTGGTGCTCAGCTATTGCCGATTGATAGTGAACACAATGCCATTTACCAGTCGCTGCCAATTGATTTTCGTGAGCAGCCGTATGGCAGCAGTTTTTCCAAGGCGGGTATTGAGAAGCTGCTGCTTACCGCATCAGGTGGCCCATTTCGTTCGCACACACTGGCGCAACTTGAGCAAATCACGCCTGCACAGGCGATCAAACACCCCAATTGGTCGATGGGCAAAAAGATCTCAGTGGACTCAGCTAGCTTGATGAATAAAGGGCTGGAGGTCATTGAAGCGCACTGGCTGTTTAATGCACCGATCGACCGAATTGATGTTGTTGTGCATCCGCAAAGTGTGATTCACTCGATGGTGCAGTATCGTGATGGTTCGGTGATGGCGCAGTTGGGCTCGCCTGATATGCGCACGCCGATTGCATATGGCCTGGCCTATCCGGAACGCATTAGCGCGGGAGTGAAACCCCTTGATCTGTTTGCCATCGCCCGCCTTGATTTTGAAGCACCGGATCAGCAGCGCTTTCCCTGTTTGGGGCTGGCTTATGCGGCAATTCGTGAGGGCGGCGCTGCGCCGGCGATTTTGAATGCTGCCAATGAAGTGGCTGTGGCCGCATTTCTTGCCGAACAGATCCGTTTTACCCAGATACCGCAATTGATCGAATCAACACTGATGGCCAAAGCAGGGCTTGCAGCGGGCAGTCTGGATGAATTGCTCGCCGCCGATCATCAGGCGCGCACTCATGCGCAGGCCTTGGTTGCCAAGTGGGGAACTGCAATCGCATGCTAACGCTGCTGGCCTTTGTTTTTGCAATATCCTTGCTGGTATTTATCCATGAGTACGGCCACTATTGGGTTGCAAGGCAATGCGGGGTAGGGGTATTAACCTTCTCGATTGGCTTTGGCAAACCGGTTTTTAAATGGCAGCGCGGGGAAACTACCTGGCAGATTGCCATGATTCCACTGGGTGGTTACGTTCGGATGCTGGATGAAAACGAGCAGGCATTGACCGCTGACGAGCGTCAGCGTGCTTTTAATCGCCAACATCCGCTCAAAAAAATAGCCGTCGTCTTTGCCGGTCCGTTAGCCAATTTCATCTTTGCTGTCATAGCATTTGCGCTGTGCTACGGCGCTGGCGTGCCAACGCTAAAACCGCATATTGCCAGCGTGCAAGTGCAGAGTATGGCGGCCAGATCAGGTTTTGAGGTGGGTGACCAGGTTTTATCGATTGCCAATACTGCAGTCGAGAGCTGGGATCAACTGCAGCTGGAGTTGCTTGCGCAGGCGGGCGAGGCGTCGGTCCCTTTTGTATTGCAAAAACAGGATGGCTCTATCCGCCATGGTCAGTTGCCACTGGGTCAGCTGAAGCCCGAACAGTTCGATCAGCAGATGCTGGCCAGGGTGGGCATTTCCCCATTTTCCAGTCTGAATGTGATCGGTGTCGTTCAGGAAAATAGTCCAGCCCAGCAAGCGGGGCTGCGGATTGGCGACGAAATCGTTGCGATTAATCATCAGGCGGTAAATACATGGCAGGATGTTCAGCGTTGGGTCGTGGCATCGTCAGGGCGCAATCTCGAATTGACGATTAAACGTGGGGCTGAAGTGCTTACACTGCGTGCAGCACCTGCGCTTGAAGCGATCAATGGGCAGCAGGTCGCGCGTCTGGGTATTGTGCCAAAAGCAGATTTGCTGCGTGACCAGCAGCAAGTCATGACGATCAAGCTCGATCCGCTTGCGGCAATCCAGATGGGGGTAATGAAAACCTATCAAATGTCGCTGATGACATTACGGATGTTCGGCAAAATGCTAACTGGCGTGCTTTCACCCAAGCAGATTAGTGGCCCGATTGGCATTGCTGATTATGCCGGGCAAAGCGCTGCAATAGGCTGGATGACGTATGTGCAGTTTCTAGCGCTAATCAGTATTAGCCTTGGCGTGCTGAACCTGTTGCCGGTACCGATTCTGGATGGCGGTCATTTGCTGTATCATAGCTACGAACTAGTCACAGGTAGAATCGTGCCCGATTTCGTAACGGAATGGTTACAGAAAATTGGCCTTTCTCTTTTGCTCATGCTGATGGCGCTGGCTCTATATAACGATACCAGTCGCTTTCTTCTGGGCTAATCACTCAACTTTAAACAGCCGATAAAAATGAAATTTAAGCCTATGTACCTGCTGCTTAGCGCAGCACTTGCAAGTCTGAGCATCAATGCTTTGGCTTTTGATTCATTCACCGTGCGTGATATTCGCGTAGAAGGTTTGCAGCGTACCGATGCCGGTACGGTTTTCAATTATCTGGGTGTTAAAGTGGGTGAGCCGTTTGATCAGGCAAAAGCCAGTACTGCAATCCGCAATCTGTTTGCGACCGGCTTTTTTGATGATGTGCGGATTGAGGCGGATCAGGATGTGATTGTTGTGACTGTGGACGAAAGACCTACAGTTGCACAGATCAATGTCAATGGCGCGAAATTGATCGATAAAGATCAGGTCAAAGCTGCGCTCAAATCACAAAATCTGGCAGAAAGCCAGATTTTCCAGCAAGAAGTGCTGGATTCTGCTGTTAATGAATTAAAACAGCAATATTACTCCCGTGGACGCTATTCGGTTGATCTCAAAGCAACGGTCACCAAGCTGGATCGTAATCGCGTTGGTTTGCAGATTGATATTTCTGAAGGTGACGTTGCGCAAATCAAAGGGATTAATTTTGTAGGGAATACTGTTTACAGCGATGCTGATTTACTTGACGCTATGAGCGCTAGTACCAGTAATTGGATGACTTGGTATACCAAGGCAGACCAATATTCCAAACAGAAATTTTCCGCAGATATTGAAGCAATCAAATCACTTTATCTTGATAATGGATATATCAAGTTTGCGATTGAATCAACTAGCGTGGCGTTGTCTGAAGATAAAAGTGAAATATATCTTAGCATCAATATGCGTGAAGGTGGTTTGTATAAAGTAGGGGCTGTTGATGTTATTACAGCCCTTCCCGAGTATAAAGATCAGCTGTTGGCGCTTGCTAGTGTCAAATCGGGTGATGTGTATTCCCGTGAAGAAATAAATAAAACAGCCGCAGCAATGTCCAAATTATTAGGTGAGCAGGGCTATGCGTTTGCCAACATCAATCCTGTTCCTGAGATTGATGAGAATGGAAATTTGGTTTCTGTTAATTTTATGGTTGATCCGGGAAAAAAAACTAACGTTCGCCGAATTAATATTGCCGGCAATAGTTTGACTCGTGATGAGGTGATTCGGCGCGAGTTAAGGCAGATAGAATCTGCTGAGTACGACTTGTCAAAAATTAAACGCTCAAAGCAGCGCTTGCAGCAATTAGGTTACTTTTCTGAAGTGAATATTGAAACACCAATCGTGCCCGAAGCCATCGATCAGGTTGATATGAATGTTTCAGTTGTTGAACAAAAAACGGGTAATTTTAACTTTGGTGTTGGCTATGGTCAAAGTGAAGGCGCATTATTTCAAGCTTCGGTCTCGCAAGCTAATTTTCTAGGGACTGGAAAAAGATTTTCAGCTGAATTGAATAATAGTTCAGCTGCTAAGACTTACGCCTTGTCAATGAATAATCCATATGCAACAACGGATGGTATTTCATTTGGCTGGAGTCTGTATATGCGGAAAACAGATCCAAATGAGTTAGAGTTAGGTGATTACTCTACTGAGTCTAAGGGGCTGAATTTTAATTTTGGAATGCCAACTAGTGATTACAATACAATTGGTTTAGGGATTAATTATGAAAACCTTAAGTTGATTACGAATAGTAATTCGCCTAGTTATGTTAAAGATCATGTCAAAAAATATGGCAATATTTCTGATACCTACTCACTGACAGCTAACTGGTCTGCGGATGATCGTGATTCCGCGGTGTTTCCGACTAGCGGCTGGTATAAACGCTTAAACTCTGAAGTAGCAACCCCACCATCCGATCTTACTTTTTATAAGCTTTCGGCACAGAGTCAGTTTTTCTATTCATTCCGTCAGAAATCGCCGATCACTTTTGCATGGAATGTCGAATTAGGCTATGGCGGAGGCTATGCAGGTGATGATCTTCCGTTCTATAAGAATTATTTTGCGGGTGGTGTAAACTCCGTTCGCGGTTATAAGTCAGGCTCATTGGGTCCTAAAGATGAAAATGGGGATGCAGTAGGGGGCGTAGTTCGTTTCGTAAATAATTTCGAATTATATGCACCTTTTCCAGGTGTTAAAGATGATAAATCCATGCGCCTGAGTGTTTTTGCAGATGCTGGTAATATTTGGGGCAAAGGAGAGAAAATTGACGTGGGCTCTCTGCGATACTCAGTCGGTTTTGGCTTTACCTGGATTTCTCCTGTTGGCCCATTGAAAATTGTCTGGGCCAAGCCATTTAACTTGAAGCAGAGTGACAAAACTCAAAGTATTCAATTCCAGCTTGGTCAAGTATTTTAATATGAGAAAAAAACTGATGGGTATTCGATACATCTTTTGTGCTCTGATGGTTTCATTTGGCTTGTCACAAGTTGCTTTGGCAGATATGCGTATCGGCTTTGTTGATACACAGCGTATTTTGCGTGAGGCCGCACCTGCTGTTCGTGCATCAAAGAAACTGGAAAAAGAATTCGAGCCTCGCCGTATTGAGCTTCAACGAGTTTCCATGCAGGGAAAGGCAGTGCAACAGTTACTTGATAAAGGCAGTCTTTCCGAAAGCGAGCGCCGATCAAAAGAGCGGGAGCTGTTAAAGCTCAATCAGGATTTCCAGCGTATTCAGCGTGAAATTAATGAGGATTTGAACTCCAGAAGAAATGAGGAGTTATCAGGGCTGCAGGATCGCGTAAATATCGCAATTCGCAATATTGCCGAACAAGAGAAATTTGACGTCATTTTGCAAGACGCAGTTTATAGAAACCCCAAATTAGATATTACCGATAAGGTGTTACGTCAGTTGGTGGATAAATAATGTCAGGGAAAAAAATCAGCTTGCTTGAGTTGGCAGGTCAATTTTCTGCTGTTTTGGTCGGTGAAGATCAACTTATTCATGACGTTTCATCATTAAAATCGGCGAATGCAGGTGAGATTTGTTATCTCGCGAATGCAAAATTGGCCAGTAGCTTGCTCGAAAGTTCGTGTTCTGCCGTTATCGTCAAAAACGCAGATGGTTTGCCTGAAACGAAATCGTATCTGGTTTGCAATGACCCAGCCTTGGTTTTTTCCCGAGTTTCGAATTTGTTCCACCCCCTTCCCAAATCAAATGGTTCAGTCCATGCCAGTGCGGTGATTGCCGACTCTGCCATCCTTGGTCAAGGTGTAGAGATTGGACCCAATGTTGTAATTGAGGAGAATGTGCGGATTGCCGATGGCGCGCAGCTCAAAGCGGGTGTATTTGTGGGGCGCGAATCCACAATAGGTGCTCATTCGATCATTATGCCCAATGTGGTGATTTATTCAGAATCAGAGATTGGGCAAGACTGCGTTATCCATGCCGGTGCAGTGATCGGTTCTGATGGATTTGGCAACGCTTGGGCAGGTGACCATTGGGAGCGAATTCCACAAATTGGCCGTGTTATTATCGGTGATTGCGTTGAAGTTGGAGCAAACACCACAATTGATCGCGGAGCTCTGGACGATACGGTTATCGCATCAGGTGTTCGTTTGGATAACCAGATTCAAATTGCGCACAATGTGAGAGTGGGCAGGCATACTGCGATTGCCGCTTGTACGGGGGTCGCGGGTTCTGCAGTAATTGGCGAAAATTGTTTGATTGGCGGTGGCGTTCTGATTGGTGGGCATCTCACGATCACTGATAGAGTGACATTGCTTGCTGCCAGTGCAGTGCCATCCTCGATTGAAGAAAGTGGCGTTTATGCATCCGGAGTGCCAATTGTCCCGCATAATACTTGGCTTAAAAATATGGTTCACTTGCGAAAATTGGATCAATTGGCCAAGCGAATAAGATATTTAGAAAAATGTATTGAACAACAGACAGAACAGGGAGAGAGTTGTGACACCAATTGAAATTGTAGGAATTATGGAGCATTTGCCACATCGCTACCCATTCCTGTTGGTTGACCGCGTGCTCGAGTTGGAAGCTGGAAAGTCAGTGAAGGCAATCAAGAATGTATCAATGAATGAGCCATTTTTTCAGGGACATTTCCCCGGTTATCCTGTAATGCCTGGCGTATTGATCCTGGAGGCTTTGGCACAGGCGGCTGGAGTACTGACATTTAAGAGTATTAATCCACCACCATCAAAAAACACCATTTTATTCTATGCCGGAATCGATAATGCCCGATTCAAGCGGCAAGTTATTCCGGGTGATCAGCTAATTTTGACAGCTGAAATTACAGCGTCAAAACGTGGCATCTGGAAATATTCGGCAAAGGCCTATGTCGGCGATGAATTGGCTTGTGAAGCTGATTTGATGTGTGCCCAGCGCGAAGTTTGACAGGAATTTACTGATGGCAAATATTCACCCTAGTGCGATTATCGATCCACAAGCTGTTTTGGCCGAGGATGTTACTGTCGGCCCATTTTCGATTATTGGACCTAAGGTGCAAATTGACGCCGGGACTGTGATTGATTCGCATTGCGTGATTACAGGAAACACAAAGATCGGCAAAAATAACCGGTTTTATCCTTACTGCGCAATTGGCTGTGATCCTCAGGACAAAAAGTACGCGAATGAACCAACTCTGCTTGAGATTGGTCATGGCAATACTTTTTTCCATAATGTCACCGTATCAACAGGCACTGCACAAGACAACGGTATAACACGGGTTGGCGATGACAACTGGATTATGGCCTACGCGCACATTGCGCATGACTGCGTACTGGGCCATCATGTTATTCTGGCTAATAGTGCCACTTTGGCAGGTCATGTCACGGTAGGTGACTATGCCATTCTGGGCGGTTTAACTGCGGTACATCAATTTTGCACAATTGGTGAACATGCCATGGCTGGTGGCGGTTCAATTATCGTTCAGGATTTACCCCCTTTTGTGATGTGCGAAGGAAACAGGGCGATTGCTCGTGGGTTTAATGCCGAAGGAATGAAGCGTCGGGGTTTCAATGAGTCAGATATCAAAGCGGTTAAATCGGCTTATCGCTTGCTGTATCGTTCTGGTATTTCATACGATGACGCAGTTGCTCAAATTCAAGAGCAAGCACAATCAGATGCTGCTTTGATGGCCTTCGTTCGGTTTTTCGCACTCTCTAACCGTGGCATTGTTCGCTAATTGCTAATGTCGGAATTCAATTTTAATCCATCCTCTTGGCCAAAAATTGCAATCGTAGCTGGTGAAGCATCCGGAGATTTACTTGGGGCTTCATTAATTGCAGAATTGAAAGCAAGATTTCCCACCGCTGAGTTTATCGGCGTCGCAGGCCCCAAAATGCTAGCCGCTGGCGCCAAAACAATCGAACCGATGGAAACGCTTTCAGTAGGCGGAATTGTGGAAGTCATCAAGCATCTTCCTGTCTTGCTGCATTTGCGCGCCCGACTAGTGGACAGTTGCAAGGCCAGTAAGCCAGATTTGTTTATTGGAATCGATGCCCCTGATTTTAATCTTGGTTTGGCGCGGAAAATCAAACGGATGGGGATTCCCACTGTTCATTATGTTAGCCCGTCTATTTGGGCCTGGCGCCCTGAGCGTATCAAAAAAATCAAGGCCGCCGTTAATCATATTCTGTTGATTCTGCCGTTTGAGAAGGCTATCTATGAGCAGGCTGGCGTTCCTGCAACTTATGTCGGTCATCCATTGGCTGATCAGATGCCTGTGCAGAGTAATGCAACCCAAACCCGGGAAATCCTGAATATTGCCCAGAATGCCCAAGTGCTTGCTGTGTTGCCGGGCAGCCGCCAGCGTGAAGTTTTGGCTCTTGCGCCCTTGTTTATTGAAACTTGCAGCAAGCTCGAGCAGCAGTACCCAGGTCTGGTTTTTCTTGTGCCTTTTATTACCCGTGAGACGCGCCAGATTTTTGAGCAGGAAATCTGGCGGCAAGGCGTGCAGCATTTGAATTGGCGTCTGATGTTTGGTCATTCGCACGATGCCATGTCTGCTTCTGATGTCGTTCTGCTGGCTTCGGGAACTGCTGCTTTGGAGTCCATGCTGGCAAAACGTCCGACAGTAGTGGCATATCGTGTTTCCGATATGACGTACCGAATCGTTAAACGCAAATATTTGCTGCCCTATGTCAGTTTGCCCAATATTATTAGCAAGCAGTTCTTGGTCCCTGAATTCTTGCAGTCCGATGCAAATAGTGAAAATCTGGCATTGGCCATCAGTAACTATTTATCTGATAAAGCACTGCGAAGCAAAATTGCTGACAAATTTACCGATTTGCACCTGAGTATGCGCTGCTCTGCCAGTGAGCGTGCTGCAACTGCAATCCAGAGTCTTTTGCAGAAGAGGGCATAGCTATGCATATTTGCGGCGTTGATGAGGCAGGCCGGGGCCCTTTGGCGGGTTCTGTTTTTGCTGCGGCAGTGATTTTGCCTGAGTATTGGCTGTGTGAAGGGTTAACAGATTCAAAAAAACTAAGTGCAAGCAAACGCGAGCAACTGGCCATCGCCATCAAGCGGGATGCGATTGCCTGGTGTGTCGCGTCGGCCTCGGTGGAAGAAATTGACCGGCTTAATATTTTGCAGGCGACCATGCAGGCAATGCAGCGCGCGATAGCTGGTTTGTCAGTGGCTGCCGATCAGGCTTTGATCGACGGTAATCGCATACCTCAGCTCGCTATTCCTGCTCAGGCTATTGTTCAGGGGGATGCCAAAGTGCTGCAAATATCAGCTGCTTCAGTATTGGCAAAGGTTGCCAAAGATGCCGAAGCGCAAGAATTGGAAGCCCAATATCCAGGCTACGGGTTTGCACAGCACAAGGGCTATGGTACAGCTTTGCATCTGGCTAATTTGAAAGCCCTAGGAGCAACTGCGTGTCATCGGAGATCGTTTGCACCGGTTCGTGCAGCATTAATGCAAACCAAGCTGTTTTAGTCCGATTTAGGTTGTTACTCGATTTATGTATCAATTAAGATGGTTTTGAAGCCACATCAGATACGCTGGTGGTGGGTTTGATAACGAAAAATAGGGCACGGCTCCATGTTCGTAATTATTGGCTACATTTTCATGTGCGCTTGTATTTTGGGTGCATATGCCGCGCACGGCGGTAATTTGAAGATTTTATGGCAACCGCTTGAGCTTGTGATTATTTTCGGCGGCGCTATCGGCGGCATGATTGCCGCGCAGGGCGGCAAGGGCATGAAGGCTTTTTTGAAAGCCATTCCACCGATTTTTAAAGGCTCACCCTATGGTAAGCCCTTCTACATGGACTTATTTGCCTGCCTTTTCGAGCTGCTGGCCAAGGTTCGTAAGGAAGGCTTGATGTCGATTGAGGGCGATGTTGAAGATCCTCATGCTAGTCCGATTTTCTCCAAATATCCCAAAATTTCCCACGATCATCACGTCACAGAATTTATCTGCGACTATTTGCGCCTGATGGTGGGGGGTAATTTAAACGCGTTTGAGATCGAAAACCTGATGGATGTCGAGATTGATGCCCATCACCATGAAGCAGAGGCACCGGCATCGGCCATGACCAAACTGGCGGATGGTCTACCTGCATTCGGTATTGTTGCTGCTGTTATGGGGGTGGTGAATGTGATGGGTTCACTTCATCTGCCACCGACAGAATTAGGTAAATTGATTGGTGCCGCCTTGGTAGGTACATTTTTGGGTATCTGGCTTGCCTATGGGTTCTTTGGTCCTTTGGCTCAGGTCATGGAAACGAAAAATGCAGAAATGCATCAAGTGCTACAAACAATCAAAGTGACCTTGCTTGCCAGTCTGAATGGCTATGCGCCGCAAGTGGCTGTCGAATTTGGGCGGAAAGCATTGTCTTCAACCGAGCGGCCATCGTTTAAAGAGCTGGAAGATTTTGTCAAAAATGCTAAAGGCAAGTAAGTAAGCCAATCAACATTACCTGCATGATGGATGAATAATGAGCGACGATTCCCAGCGCCCCATAGTTGTTAAAAAAATCAAGAAAGGTGGGCATGGTCACCATGGTGGTGCATGGAAGATTGCCTATGCCGATTTTGTAACGGCAATGATGGCCTTTTTTCTATTGATGTGGCTGCTGGGCTCGGTGTCGAAAGGCAATTTAAAAGGCGTTTCCGATTATTTTTCCAATCCGGTCAAAATTGCCAATGCAGGTGGTTCTGGCGCGGGTGAGTCCGATACGGTTATTCAGGGTGGTGGCAATGATTTGACGAAAGAGTCTGGTCAAGTCAAAAAAGGTGATCCGCCAACGCAGACAGAAGCCGCCAAAGACAAGCGACGCCTTTCGGCGCTCAAGCAGAAGTTTGAGGCCTTGATGGATAATAAAATCAAGGAAAACTCAACGCTGGCCAAATATAAAAATCAGCTCAAGCTGGATATGGTCGCTGAAGGGCTGCGAATCCAGATCGTTGATGAACAGAATCGCCCGATGTTCAAATCGGGCAGCTCCGAGCTGGAAGACTTCGCGCATGGTATTTTGCAAGAAATCGCCCAGCTGCTCAATGAAGTGCCTAACGCCGTTTCGCTCTCTGGACATACCGACAGTAGCAAGTTTGCTGGCGGAGCTGCGGGATTTACCAACTGGGAGCTATCGTCTGAGCGAGCCAATTCATCGCGGCGCGAGTTGATTCTAGGTGGGCTGGATCCGGGCAAGATATTGCGGGTCAACGGTTTTGGCGATGTCATTCCGCTTGATAAAGACAATATCTATAACCCGATTAATCGCCGAATCAGCATTGTAGTGCTCAATAAAGAAGCTGAAACCGATATACGCGAGCAGGCGGGCGAGCAAGAAGCCCAGCCTGTTGATCCTGCGCCTGCGCCAGCCGAATAAGTGCGCCAACCGAATAAGTGCAGTCCCATGTTTGCCAAGCCTGCCCGTTTGTTCTTGCTGATTCAAGCCCTTGCTGTCACCCCTTTGTTGGCGGGGCTATATTTTCAATGGCCTTTACCAATTGCAATTGGCCTGGCAGCAGTAGCTGCTTTTACGCTGGCGCGTGTTTGGCATGAGGAAGTCTGGTGGTCATGGATTCATCTGGCTTTTTTACCTGCTGTATTTCTCACCACGCAATTGCAGATTGATAGTTACTGGTTTTTGCTTGCTTTTGTTTTGACCTGGCTGATTTTTGGCCGGATTTCAGCGTCCAGAGTGCCCTTGTTTTTATCCGAGCAGCAAGCTTTGGAAGCTCTGGCGAAAACTATCAAACCCAGGCAGCGCTTTCTCGATGTAGGAGCAGGGACTGGGCGGGTGCTGGCTTATCTGGCGCAGCATAGGTCGGATTTGCAATTATCCGGCGTCGAGATGGCGTTGCTGCCCTGGCTGATGGGGCGCTGCACGCTGGATTCGCACATTGGCTGGTTGCGTGCCGATTACCAGACACTCGATTTTGCTGACTACGATTGCATTTACGCCTACCTCTCGCCTGCGGCGATGCCGGATTTATGGCGCAAAGCCAGAGCCGAAATGAAAGAAGGTGCTATTTTGATCAGCAATAGTTTTGCGATCGATGAGCAAGAACCCACACAAACCCTACCATTGCACGACTGGAAAAACGGGAAGTTACTGATATGGCAGATGTAGCCACCGGATATCAAGCCTGGCTGAACAAGCCCTTGCCGATTTTGCAGGCCTCGCGCAACCAGATCATCAATATGGTGCGCCGTGCAGACAAGATCAAGCCGGCAGAAATCGCTGAGGTGGTGTTGCAAGACCCTTTGCTGGCTGCCCAGTTGCTGCGCACGGTCAATCACCGCAATAAAACGGCATTAACCGCCGATATTGCGGCGATTGAAAGCGCTATTTTGCTCATTGGTGTTGTCCCGTTTCTGGATCGCTTTGCGAGGCATGCCACGGTGGAGAGTGTCATGCTGCCCGCGTTGCAGCAGGAATATTCGCAACTATTGAAGTGGGTTTTTCAAGCCCGGGTTCAGCGCAAGCTGGCGCATGAATTGGCCACCCAGCGCTATGACTCCAAAGTGGATGTGGTGCAGATTGCGGCCTTACTCCAGCCCTTGCAGCAGATTTTGCCCATATTGGCGCGCGCGCCAGCCATCGGGATTGCTGATGCGAGTGTTAATGTCAGCCAGCTCTTGCAGGCGTGGCAGTATCCGGTGGCGGTGACCGATTTGCTTGGCATCATGGCCGAGCCGACGCCACGCTACGCTTTGCATAAAGCATTGCTCGCCGCGGTCGAGCTGCTTGAACAGGGCTGGTGGCAGCCGCAATTACAAAGCCATTTGCAGACTATGGCGCTGATTCTGGGGCAGGAAGTCGGCGATGTCTGGCGCACCTTGACCAAATATTTACTACGCCTCACCCGGCAGCTGGGCGAGCAGGGGCCTTTTTTCAGCCCTGCGCGCTGGCTGGTGATGCAGCCTGGTGACTGGCCGGTTCCGGTGGTCAAAAAAGCAGCTTCTGCGGTGGCCGAGCCGGAAAAAGTGGAAAAAGACGTCCTGGTTGAAAGAATGCAGGCGCTGCATCTGGCTGGTATTCAGGGCGCACCAACCAATCAGGTGATGTCGCTGAGCATCAAGGCCATTGCCGACGGGCTGGGCATGCAGCGTATTGTCTTCGCCCTGTTTATGGCCGGTGAAAATACCTTGCGCTCACGCTATGTGCAAGGCAGCGATACCGATGCGCTGCGCAAGATGGTGATTTCGCTGCAGGAGATGCACCTCTTTACCCGCTTGCTGCAAAAGCCCAGCAGCATCTGGCTTAACGCAGGTAATGCCGCGCAATACCGGCCACTCTTACCCAGCGAGTTTCGCGAGCAGGTATTGGCCGACGGTTTTTGCGCGATGTCGATTTTTGTCGCCGACAAGCCGCTGGGCATTCTGTACGCCGATCCGGGCAGCACAGGCCAGGTGTCCGACTATCAATATCAGCATTTCAAGCAAATCAGCACCCTCACCAGCCGCGCTTTGGCGCATAATGCCCGCCATCATAAATAAGCCTGCCCGGCTCCAGGTTCGTACGTCGTGCCAACGCACTTTCAACACTGAGCGCAGGAGCAATTGGGGTAGGTTTTTTGCACATCGGTTTACCGCACATCGGGCATTATGGAAACAATCACTTCTTTGCAAAATCCTCAATACAAGCTCGCGCTGAAACTCAGCCAGTCTCGGCGCGAGCGCAGCAAATCCGGGCTGACCCTGCTCGATGGCGCGCATTTACTAGCGGCCTGGCTTGACGCCGGGCAGGCCCTGCAAACGGTGTTTGTGACTGCTGCTGGCGCGCAAAAGCCAGAAATCGCCACGCTGCTAGCGCGCTGTGAGTCTCAAGGCATGAAATGTCTTATGCTGGCCGATGCGCTGTTTGAATCATTAAGCGAATTGCCCAGCCACAGCGGCATTCTGGCGCTGGTGGCCATTCCCGCGCCGCAAGTGCCACGGCACGATGGCCTGTGCCTCTTGCTCGACGGGGTGCAGGACCCCGGCAATGTCGGTGCCATTTTGCGTACTGCCCATGCCGCAGGCGTCGATCAGGTGTGGTTATCGGCCGCTTGCGCCGACATCTGGTCGCCCAAGGTTCTGCGCGCGGGCATGGGGGCGCAGGTGGTTTTGCCCTGCATTGAAAACGTCGATTTGCCCGCGCTGGCGCAGCAATTTTGCGGCAAGATTGCGGCCAGTCTGCTCGATGAGGCGGCGCAGGATTTATACGTAAGCGATTTGCGGGGTGATCTGGCTCTGGTGATGGGCTCGGAAGGCCTCGGGGTTTCAGCACAGATGGCACAACTGGCCGACACCAAAATCCTGATTCCGATGCAGGCGGGGATCGAATCGCTCAATGTGGGCCACGCCGCAGCGATCTGTCTTTATGAAATTGTTCGCCAACGGCGCTAATATTGTAGTGGTGGGGTATATGCTTGCAGGATAATCATTAATTGCGCTCTGTGGCAATACTTTGCTGGGTATCGTGCAGCGATGGGTTGGCAAGCGTCTTCATATTGCTGCGAGCATGGCGCTCGCCAAACAGCCGCACGCAGGCATACACCCAATAGGCCAGCAGCACATTCATTCCGTCAGCCCGGCACGCCTGCAGTAGCAATTGATCGGCAGAGCGGCGAAAGCGCTGGCGATCCAGGTGGCCCTCGCGCATCAGCTGATACAGCGCGTCGTGTAGTAATGAAGCCCGCATAATGCTGGGTAGGTCGGGCATAGGCCCGCTCGCCCCGTCCCAGGCGTAGCGCTCGGCCAGACGCAGTCTGCCATCGCGACTAAGGCTAATAAAAGGCGATTCAACCGGCTGCGGCAACTGCCAGCCAAGCTCAAATTCGCAAGACTTCGCCAGGGTGTAGCGATAGTGGCGGCGCGGCTGGTAATAAATCGCGGTCATTCTGAATTACGCTGCATTGCGTTCGGCAATCGCTTCATGCCAGTAGTTGATATTGCTCTCGGTAATGGCCTGATAATCATTGATTAGGCTTTGCAATGCGTCCTCTTCAATGCGCTGTAGATCAGCCGACAGATACACCAGCCGATCATGCAATCCCTTGAGCCGCAAGTGAATCGCATTATTGCGCATCCAATATTCTTCAATATTCAAAAAGCTGGCAATCCCGCCCAGCAAAGTCATGATCGCGCCCAGTACTAGCGCAATATTTTTGGCATACGGCAGCAAAACGGCCACATCCAGCCCCAGCACCACCGTGGATGCTGCCGCCAGTGCCAGCATGGAAAACTTCAGCACATAGGTCGTGCGCTTAAGACGCCGGCTTTTTCGCTCCGAATAACTCTGGTGCTTGAGTATTTTCGACAATAAAAATCGCACCCGCATATCGGGGTGCTGTTGCTGAATATTCAGAGTAATGTCGCGATCCATCATCGTTCAGATATATGGGAAAACCGCATCATACCAGCCTGCTAGGGGTGAGGATGGTTACGCGCTGATGTCGTCTTATGTGCGCAACTTGTCAGAAACTGTGGGGCGCCTAGCACTGCATTGGCGCCGCGAATCAGCCGCCCTTGCAGTGCGTGTTGTTGGTCGTTACTGGTAACTTAACTCGCCCGCCTTACCCCAGAACACCCGGTACGAATAAATCGTGTAGCCGATGATGGTGGGGAGTACCAGTGCTGCGCCGAAGAACATAATCAGCAGTGCCTCGGTGCTGCTGGCGGCTTGCCAGATGGTGAGCTGGTCAATCACCAGATGTGGGAAGATGCTGTACACCAAGCCAAAGAACGACAGCAGCACAATCCCTACCGTGGCGGCGAAGGGAATCCAGCAGAAATTATCATTGCCATTGCGCTGACGTTGCGCAAGTTTGGGTAGCGAATAGGCGATCACGCCAAATAGCGCGGCGCTCATGATCGGCACGGGCGCGAGCAGGAAAACATTGGGCAGCGAAAACCACAAATCAAATACGCGTGGGCTGACCCAAGGCGTTGCAATGGACACCAGCACCGCCGCCAAAGCGGCAAACCACACGCTGCGTTGCGCCCATACGACTGCGCGTTGTTGCAATGCGCCGGTCGATTTCATGATCAGCCAGCTCGCGCCAATCAGCGCGTACGCAGCGGCCAGACTCGCGCCGACCAAGAGCGCAAAGCCCCACGCGCCCCAGCCGGGGGCAAAGCCGGTGAGATAACGCCCCAGCATCACGCCTTGGGAAACCGTGGCCAGCAGCGAGCCGACGAAGAACAGTCGATTCCACAGTGGTTGATGATGCGCTTGCGCTTTAACGCGAAAATCAAACGCCACACCGCGCAAAATCAGCCCGAGCAGCATCAGCGCCACCGGCAGATACAGCGCCGTGAGAATCACGCCATGCGCCAGCGGAAAAGCCACCAGCAGCAGGCCCACGCCGAGCACCAGCCAGGTTTCATTGGCATCCCAGAAGGGGCCAATGGCGGCAATCATTTTGTCTTTCTCGTGGGTATTGCTCTCAAGCTCAAGCAGAATGCCTACGCCAAGGTCATACCCATCGAGAATGACATAGGCGAACATCGAAATCACCATCAATGCGGCAAAAATCACGGGTAGCCAGTGGGCCAGATCAATCGTTGTCAGCATGATTAGTGCTCCCCAGCTGGCTGACCAGCTTTTTTGGCTAGATAAAAGACGACCGAGATATAGGACGCCAGCAAGAACACATACAGCGCCAGATACATCAGCAAGGTGCTCAGCACCATGCCGCTAGGCACACTGGAAATCGCATCGGCGGTTTTCAGTACACCTTGCACCAGCCACGGCTGGCGGCCAATTTCGGTGACGTACCAGCCTGCCACGGTGGCAATCCAGCCGCTAAAGGTCATGCCGATCAGCAGCTTGCTCACCAGCGGCTGTGGTTCGCCATTGCGACGTATCTGCCACGCGGCCAGCCAGCTCGCCAGTAGCATCAACATACCCACCCCCACCATCACGCGGAAAGCCCAGAATACTTTGGCAACGGGAGGGTGCTCGGCAAACTCGTTCAGGCCTTTGATTTCACCGTCCAGCTCATGAGTCAGAATCAGGCTGGCCACTTTGGGAATGCCGATGGCGTAATCATTGCTGCGTGTTTCGCTATTGGGCAGCGCAAACAGCAGCAGCGGCGCGCCACGTTCGGTGTGCCACACGCCTTCAATGGCCGCCAGTTTGGCCGGCTGATGCTGCATGGTGTTCAGACCATGCATATCGCCAACTAAGATTTGCAGCGGAATCAGCGCCGCAGCCAGAAAAACACCGGTTTTCAGCGCCGCCTGCACGGCGGCCTGGCGCTGGCCTTTGAGCCATTGAAATGCCGACACACCGGCAATCAGAAACGCCACGGTCAGGCCAGAGGCGAGCAGCATATGCGTGAGGCGATACGGCATCGACGGGTTGAAAATCACCGCCAGCCAGCTGGTAACATGTGCCTGGCCATTGATCATTTCAAAGCCGGTTGGCGTTTGCATCCAGGAGTTGAGCACAATAATCCAGAATGCCGACAGCGTCGTGCCGCCCGCTACCAGCACCGTAGCCAATGTATGCATCCGGTTGCTCACCTTTTTCTGGCCGAACAACATAATGCCCAGGAAAGTGGCCTCAAGGAAAAACGCGGTCAGCACTTCATAGGCCAACAGTGGCCCGGCAATATTGCCCACCGTTTTCATATAGCCGGGCCAGTTGGTGCCAAACTGAAAACTCATCGTGATGCCGCTGACCACGCCCAGCGCAAAGGTCAGCGCAAAGATTTTCACCCAGAAGCCATATGCCGCCAGCCATTTTTCGTCACCCGTGGCGTTAAAGCGCAGCTTGAAAAACAGCAGCACCCAACCCATGGCAATGCTGATGGTCGGGAATAAAATATGGAAGGTGATATTGGCGGCAAACTGGATGCGCGCCAGCACCACAGGATCAAGTAGGGTTAAAGCATCGGGCGACATGATTAGTCCTTGCTCTCTGGGCTGTTACTGGAATCGGTGCCGCCCAGAAAAGCGGGCAGCTTTTGCTTGAGTTCGAGAAATTTCTGCACCTGCGCGCCCAGCTTCATCAGCTTTTGCAGGGTTTCGACGTCCAGGCGCTGAATATCGCTAAACCAGCTGGTGGTCAAATCGATCAGATCGTGCATTTGCGCCATTCGCGCTTGCGCGTGTTTGTCGGCGTCGTTGCTTGGCGTTTCCAGCAATGCGCCGCGCAACATGGTCAGCGTGGGGTCGACTTCACGCTTTTTGCGCTCTTCGGCCAGCGTTTGAAAAATCACCCACACATCGTCGGGCGTTGAATAGTATTCGCGCCGATCACCCGGCAGGTGCTGCAGTTTCACCAGCCGCCACGACACCAGTTCTTTAAGTCCCATCGAAATATTCGAGCGCGAAAAGCCCAGCGCCTCGGCCATTTCGTCGGCGTTCAGCGGCTTTTCGCTGACAAATAGCAGCGCATACATCTGGCCGACGGTGCGGTTAATGCCCCAATGGCTGCCCATTTCGCCAAAGTGCAGCACAAAAGATTGAATGAGTGGTGTGAGGTTCATGTAGATTTTGAATTTACAGTAATTTGTGAAATTTGATATGGATCATATTCTTACTGCTCATTGCCCGCAATGGGCGGCGCTGATTGTATTTGGCTATGTGCTCGATAGAGAAAATCTAAATCGCTGCCGGTGCGCCATGTCATATTCAAGACAGGTATCGGCGCAGGCTTTGGGCTACAATGCGCGCCAGCAATGGTGAGGTGGGCGAAAGCATGACTTTCGGCACCTTTAAACGGGAAACAGGTGAAAAGCCTGTACTGCCCCTGCAACGGTAAATCAGTCAAGATCATTCCTGCGTGTATCAGGCGCAGCCACTGTTTCGGCCTGTTCAAGGCGATGAAATGGGAAGGCGAATGATTGTCCATTCAGTTGGCGCAATGCGCTGCTGTGGCCACTGATCAGTCCGGATACCGGCCTTGCTCGTCAGCGTGCCTGCCTATGGGTGCGTGGCGGATTCCTGCGGCAGGGTGACCGTGGCGACAGATCCGGTGGCCGCGCGGCCTGCCTGCTGTTTCCTTTTTCCGAGTCTCCTGCCGTTTTATTGATGCAATACACTGAGGGTGTATTGCCGGAGGCTCTAATGAATACGCGTTTTTCCAAGCTATACCTAGTATGTTTGTCGGCTCTTTCGGCCATGGCGCACGCTGAAATCACCCAGCTCGACGAAATTGTCGTCACCGCAGCCCGCATTGCGCAGCCCGCCCGTGAAGTGGTGGGCGATGTGACAGTGATCGAGCGCGCGCAGATTGAAACCCAAGCCAGCGCCAGCCTGCCCGAATTGCTGGCCAGACAGCCCGGTTTGCAAATGATGAGCAACGGCGGCGCGGGCAAAAATATGGCCGTGTTTATCCGCGGTGCCAATTCCAGTCAGACCGTGGTGCTGATCGACGGCGTGCGCTATGGCTCGGCCACCTCGGGCGGCGCTGCACTACAGCATATTCCGCTGGCACAAGTGGACCGGATCGAGATTCTGCGTGGTCCGGCAGCCAGCTTGTATGGCGCAGATGCCATCGGCGGCGTGATCCAGATTTTCACCAAGCGCGGCGGCAAAGGTTTTACGCCCAGTATGGCCGTGGGCTATGGCACGCAAAACAGCGTTGAAGCCAGCGCCAGCTTCTCTGGTGGTAACGAGCAAACGCGTTACGCCATTGGCGTAGCACACAGCAAGACCGATGGCGGCAGCGCGCTGGTCTTGCCCAAATACCAGAAATTCAACGCCGACGACGACGGCTATGAAAACAACAGCCTGTCATTGAGCGCCAGCCATCAGCTCAATGCTGCCAACGCTTTCGGTGCCAACCTGCTGTACGCCAAAGTGGCCAATCAGTACGACAATACGTCAACCAGCAAATACTACGATTACCGCGATCATGGCACCAATCTGGCCGCCAGCGTCTGGAGCGAGCATCAGCTGACTGATGCCTGGCAGAGCAAATTGCTGGCTGGCACCAGCATTGACGATAGCTACAGCTATCAGCCGCCTAGCGCCTGGGCCAAGGAAGAAAGCCGCTTTAAAACACGGCAAACCCAACTTTCATGGCAAAACAATCTGCAGGCTGGCCCCGGCGTGCTGACGCTGGCGCTGGAAACGCTGGCGCAAAATGTGGCGGGCACTACCAAATACGACGTGACGCAGCGACGCATCAATAGTGTGCTCGGTGGCTATCTGGCCAATCTGGGCGCGGTTACACTGCAAGCCAATGTGCGCAGCGATGACAATTCGCAATTCGGTCGTCAGACCACCGGCACGCTGGGCGCGTCCTGGCAGGTGAATCACGGCCTGCAGCTGGGCGGCAGCTATGGCACGGGCTATCAGGCGCCGACCTTCAATCAGCTGTACTACCCAGGCTGGAGTAATCCGCATCTGAAGCCGCAGGAATCAGCTGGCGGCGAATTGTTTGCCCGTTATCAGACCAGCAGCCTGCAACTGGGCGCAACGGTGTATCGCAATCAGGTGAAAAACTTCATCCTGAATCAGCAAAATCACATTGCCAATGTGGATAAGGTCAAACTTTCCGGCCTGACGCTGACGGCAGATTGGGCCAGCGATGGTTTCGAGGCGGGCTTGAGCTTTGATTATCTGGATGCGCTGGATCAGAAAGCCGATCGCCAGCTTGAGCTGCGCGCGCGCCAGAGTGGCCTGATTTACGCGGGCTTTAGCCAGTCGGCGTGGCGGGTGCGTACCGAGGTTCAGCTGCAAGGCCAGCGTTATGACGATGTGTATGGCGTGGGCCGCGTGACGTTGGGCGGCTATGCCTTGACCCATCTGCTGGCCGAATACCAGCTCAGCAAGGACTGGACGCTTGCTGCGCGGGTCAACAATGTCTTTGATAAAACGTACACGCAGGTGTACGACTACGGCACTTTGGGCGTGAATGGCATGCTCAATGTACGCTGGTCGCCCAAGTAAGCGATGTTGCTGTGCTCGCCACTGATACTACTGCTGGCGCTGGCCTTCGGGCTGGCGCTGGAGTGGTGCGTCGGCGAGCCGCGCCGTTTTCACCCGCTGGTGGGGTTTGGCCGGTGGGCGAAATGGCTGGAGCAGCGCCTTAACCCTCCTTGGCGATACAATACATCCATGGGTATTGCCATGGGGTTTTTGTCTGTGCTGCTCTTGCTGGCAATACCCTGTGGTATTTATTGGGTTATTCACACTCTGTACCTGCAGTATATTCAGCCGCATTTACTCGGCAGCGAGGCCGCTATCTTAAGCGCTACCTTGAACGCCAATTTAATCGGCCTTGTGCTGCTCAATGGCGGGGCGCTGTGGTTTGCGCTGGGGGCCAATAGCCTGCTCGCACATGTGCGTGCAATTGCGACGCCACTCCTGGCCAACGATCTACCCGCTGCGCGCCTGGCGCTGAGCATGATAGTGAGCCGCGATTGCAGCCAGCTTAATGAAACCGAGATCGCCAAGGGCGCGATCGAATCCAATCTGGAAAACGGCGCTGACGCGATTTTCTCAACCTTGTTCTGGTTTATGCTGCTCGGCGGGATGGGCGCGATTGTGCATCGGCTGGCTAATACGCTGGATGCCATGTGGGGTTATCGCACGCCGCGTTTGAATTGTTTTGGTCGCTGCGCCGCGCGGCTTGATGATGTGCTCAATTTTATTCCGGCGCGCCTAACCGCCTTGTCCTACACCGTGCTCGGCCAGACTCGTACTGCATGGCAATGCTGGCGCAGCCAGGCTCCCCGCTGGGATAGCCCGAATGCCGGGCCGGTGATGGCAGCGGGGGCGGGCGCCTTGGGCATTATGCTGGGTGGCAATGCGATTTACCACGGGCAGATCGAGCAGCGCACCGATTTGGGTGCCGGGCCTGTACCGCAAGCAGCCGATATTGCCCGCAGCATCGTACTGGTGCAAAAAACGCTGGCTTTGTGGCTGCTATCTTGCGTAGTCTTGCTGCTCATCGCCCATGCGATCAGCTGATGGAAAGGGAAATTCATGCATAGCGCACCACGACACGGCGGCAATTTACGCACTTTGATGGCCAATTTTGGCGGCACACTGGCCGATTGGATCGATTGCTCAACCGGCATTGCGCCGTATAGCTACCCGCTGCCCAATCTGCCGGTCAACGTCGTCCAGCGTCTGCCACACCCCACTGCCGAGTTTGAACAAGTTGTTGCCCACTATTACGGTAGTCGCGTATTTTTGCCCGTCGCCGGCTCGCAAGCCGCGATTGCAGCACTGCCGACGTTGCGCAGCGCAGGTAAAGTTGGCGTGTTGCGCGCCTCGTACGCCGAACATTCGTGGCGCTGGCAATTGGCTGGTCACACGGTGGTGTCGCTCAATCCAAACGAAGTCGAATACGCCGCCCAGCATTTGGATGTGCTGGTGTTGGTGAATCCAAATAATCCCGATGGGCTGATTTGGTCACGCGAGACCCTATTGGCCTTACACCAAACCTTGGCCGCGCGTGGGGGCTGGTTGATTGTTGACGAAGCATTTATCGATGCGATTGATGGCGACTGTGATGGCGTGGGCGCGCAGAGTTTATGCGCGGATGCTGAGCGAGAAGGGCTGATTGTGCTGCGCTCGGTGGGCAAATTTTTTGGCCTGGCCGGTGTACGGCTGGGCTTTGTCTTTGCCCACGCGGCACTGCGTGAACGACTCGTGCAGCAAATCGGGCCGTGGAATGTCAGCGGCCCCGCGCTATGGGCCGGGCAATTGGCCTTGGCTGATCACAGCTGGCAGGCGGCGCAGCGCGCTCGTTTGGCCGCCGATGCCGCATGGCTGGCCGCTTTGCTCACTGAGGTCGGCTTGCCGCCAAGCGGTAGCCATCCGCTAATGCAGTTTTGCCCGGTGCAAGCGATTGATCAGTGGGGGTATGCACTGGCAAGCAACAGAATATATGCCCGCCCATTTAATACCCTGGATATTGGTCTGGATGCAATCCGCTTTGGCGCGCTTGCAGTTGAGCAACGCGCGACGTTTGCACAGCGCCTGCGCCTCGCAGCCAGCCAAGTCGTCTAAATCACAAGGAAGTATCAATGAAAGGCCCGCAACGCATTGCCTGTTTGAGTAGTGAAACCGTCGAAGTGCTGTACGCACTTGGTCAGCAGCATCGCATCGCTGGCATTACCGCTTTTGCGCGCCATCCGGCAGGCGTCACCAAAAATCACCCGATTATTTGCGGCTTTTCGAGTGCCAAAGCCGAGAAAATCTTCGCCGTTCAGCCCGATCTGATTCTGGCGTATTCCAGCTTGCAAGGTGAAATGGTCAAAGAGTGCATTCTGGCCGGTTTTGAAGTGCATTTTTTCAATCAGAAATCCATCGCGGGCATTTTCAATATGATCAGCACGCTGGGCCTGCTTCTCGATTGCAGCGAACGAGCTGAAACATTGATCGCCCAGCTGCAAAGCCAGCTTGACAATGCCCGCTTTGTCGCCGCGACCTTTACGCACCGCCCCAAAGTGTATTTCGAAGAATGGCACACGCCGCTGTACACCGGTATTCGTTGGGTATCCGAGCTGATCGAGATTGCTGGCGGTGTTGATGTCTTTACCGATGTCTCGCACGCGGTGCGCGCGGCAGATCGCACTGTGACGCCTGAGCAGGTGATTGCCGCCGCGCCCGAGCTGATTTTGGGTAGCTGGTGCGGGCAAAAGTTTGACACGCAAGCGGTGCAGCAGCGGGCAGGCTGGCAAGCTATTCCTGCCATCGCACAGCACCAAGTATTTGAAATCGCCAGCGAAGATCTGCTGGTACCCGGCATTACCGCGATTACGCGCGGTTTGCCCTTGATCCAGTCATTTATTCAATCATATAACCGGAATATAACGCCATGAGCCAAGAAACCACCCGCAACGAACGCCACGCCGCGCGCATGGCGCGTAAAAAAGCCATTATCGACGCCCACATCGCCGAGGCGAATATCGACACCGGCATCATGATTTTGCTCACCGGTAACGGCAAAGGTAAATCATCGTCGGCCTTTGGTATGGTCGCGCGCAGCATCGGCCATGGCATGAAAGTAGGCGTGGTGCAATTTATTAAAAACCGCACCGACACCGGCGAAGAAGCGCTGCTCGGTAAACATTGCGACTGGCATGTGATGGGCGATGGTTTTACGTGGGAAACGCAAAACTTCGAATCTGATAAAGCCAAGTCAGAACAAGCCTGGGCGCTGGCCGCCAAAATGCTGAACGATCCAAGCTACGACGTGGTCGTGCTCGACGAGCTTACCTATTGCCTATCGTACGGCTATTTGGATAAAGCCACCGTGATTCGCGACATTGAATCTCGTCCCGAAATGCAACACGTCGTCGTCACCGGCCGCGCGGCAGTGCCAGAATTGCGCGAGATTGCCGACACGATTACCGAATTGAACGATGAAAAACATGCGTACAAGGCCGGTATTCGCGCACAAAAAGGCTTGGAATGGTGAGAATACACTTCAATACGAAATGCGCTGGTTGATTTGGGGCTTCATCTCCCGTGTAGCGAAAACCGCAGCAAGGAGAGAGACAAACAGTTTCATCGTTTGGCTCACGACGCGGCAAGGGCAGCGCGGAGCGCTTTTCGCCCGGGTCGCCGCTCAATGCTTCCTTTCTTTGGCGAAGCAAAGAAAGGAAGTCCCCGTCGCGGATTGCGACTGAAAATAGCCGTGCCGAAGGCACTAAAAATTGCTGGGTAATTAAATCGAATGAGCGAATTAGCACAGCTACTGGAAAAAACACTGCACGAAGAAATCCCGCTAACGCGCGAAATAGGTATCACAGTCATCACCGCCAACCCGAAACTCATCGAGCTAGCCGCTCCGCTCGCGCCAAACATCAACCATAAATGCACGGCATTCGGTGGCAGCTTGTACGCGGTGGCAGTGTTGGCGGGTTGGAGTATGGTGTTTGCGCGGCTACACGCAGCAGGTCTGCACGCGCATATCGTGATTCAGGATGCACAGATTGAATACCTGCTGCCAGTGGTTGAAACGATCAACGCGCGCTGCGAATTGCCTAGCGATGCCGATTTTGACCGCTGCCTAAAGCTATTTAATCGCAAAGGGCGCGGGCGGATTGCGCTCGACGTGCAGATCGTCACGCAGCAGGGCGTGGCGGTGAAGTTTCGTGGTCAGTATGTGATTCATAACTAGGAGTGTGTGATGCCAGAGCAAGCTTTACCGCAAGATAGTGCCATCAGTGCAACTTACCATAACGCCGACTTTGCCGATTCGCATTGGGTGGCAGTTGATCCTTTGCCCGAATCGGCCTTGGCGGCCTTTGTGCAAATGGTGCAGCAAACGCCAGCTTGGGTGAACGCGATGATGAGTTTGCGCAATCGCATCGTGAAGTTGCTAGGGCTGAAGGATTTAGGCACTTTGGGAGATCTGGAGCAGCAAAAACCACTCGCTGAGTATCGGGTTGGCGAGCGGCTCGGGATTTTTACGATTGTTTCGATTGCGCAGAACGAGCTGGTGCTGAGCGATGTCGACAAGCATCTACGCGTGCAGCTGGCTGTACAACGCATCGCCACCTCAGAGCGGCGCGCAATAGCCATCACAACAGTTGTTCATCAACACAATTGGCTAGGGCGGGTGTATATGCTGTTCGTTGGCCCGATGCATAAACTGATTGCGCCAGCCACGCTGGCTAAACTTGGACAATAAATGTCGCAACAAAATCAAAGTAGCGCCCATATTCTGCTGATCGCCGCGCCCTCATCCGGCTCGGGCAAAACCACCATTACCGCAGGCTTGGCATGGCTGTATCGCCGCCAAGGCAAGCGCGTTAAAGTGTTTAAATGCGGGCCGGATTTTCTCGACCCGCTATTGCTCGGTTTTGCTAGCGGCTCGCCGGTCGATAATCTGGATTTATGGTTAGTCGGAGAAGACCTGTGCCGTCAGATGCTCGCCGAAGCTGCGCGCGATTTCGATGTGGTGTTGATCGAATCGGTGATGGGCCTGTTTGATGGCGAGCCGAGTACGGCGGATTTGGCGGTGAAATTTGGCTTGCCGGTACTGGCGGTGATCGACGCGGGCGCGATGGCGCAAACTTTTGGCGCACTGGCGTTTGGCTTGGCGAATTACCGCGCCGATTTGCCATTTTATGGGGTGCTGGCCAATAAAGTGGCGGGCGAGCGCCATGCGCAGATGCTCAAAGAGTCGGCCAAGTCTGAACACTGGATGGGTTGGGTTGGTAAAGTAGAACCTTTGCCAGAACGTCATTTAGGCTTGGCGCTGCCCGAAGAAATTCCCGATCTCGCCGCCAAGCTTGATGCGATTGCCGACGCGTTAGCAAATCAACCCATCGCTCAATTAGCCAATCCGATTGAAATGGCTGCGCCTGTAGCGACAGAAATTAAGCCCTTATTGGCAGGTAAGCGCATCGCCATCGCGCGCGACGCGGCGTTTTGCTTTATTTATCCAGCCAATTTGCGTTGCTTGGAAATGCTGGGTGCAGAATTAAAATTCTTCTCACCAATCGCGCACGAAGCCTTGCCCGAGTGCGATGCGATTTACTTGCCCGGCGGCTACCCTGAATTGCATGCCGATACCTTGGTCGCGCATCCAACAATTCGCGCCGATTTAACCGCGCATTTGGCGGACAAGAAGCCAATCTGGGCTGAATGCGGCGGCATGTTGGCGCTGTGCGAGTCGCTGACTTTGCTCGACGGCAGTGTTAAAGCGATGTGGGGCTTGCTGCCTGCGCAGGCGACGATGCAGCAACGCTTGGCGGCTTTAGGCTCGCAAAGTTTTAATCTGACCGCAGACGCGGCTGGTGAAATTCGCGGCCACACTTTTCATTATTCAACCTTAAGTACAGAAATCACCCCTGTGGGGTATGGCTCGCCATGTCGCTTAGGGTCTAATGGTGAGGCACTATACGAGCATGGGTATATACGGGCATCGTATATTCACGCGTGGTTGATGAGTAATCCGGCGGCCAGCGCTGCCTTGTTTGGAGTTGCAGTATGAAGTTTGCAATTGCGGCGTGCGTTTTGCTCGCCAGCGTGACGGCGAATGCCGCGATCACCGTCAAAGACGACGTCGGCAACACGATCACTTTGGCCCAACCAGCCAAGCGCATTATCAGCTTGGCGCCGCATGTGACGGAAGACTTGTTCGCCATCGGCGCGGGCAAGCTGATTGTGGGCGCGGTGAACTACAGCGATTACCCGCCTGAAGCCAATCAAATCGAGCGCATCGGCGGCTACAACGGTTTTGATCTGGAGCGCATCCGCGCGCTGAAACCTGATTTGATTATCGGCTGGGCGACCGGCAACCCGCAGCGTCAGCTCGACCAAATCAAGGCGCTGGGTTTTCCGGTGTTTTTAACTTTTTCGAAAAAAATGGCCGACGTGCCCACGGTGCTCGAGCGCATGGGTGAAATGACGGCGCTGCAAGCGGGCGCGGGCAAAGCGGCCAAGCAATACCGCGATCAGCTCTCGGTGCTGGAGAAAACCTACGCCGGCCGCAAACCGGTGCGCGTGTTTTATCAGATTTGGGATAGGCCGCTGATGACGATTAATAACACGCAGATTATTTCCGATGTGATGCGCATCTGTGGCGGTGTGAATGTGTTTGGCACGCAAAGCGATTTAACGCCCAAAGTTGACGTGGAAGCGGTGCTGGCGGCCAACCCCGATGTCATCATGACTAGCGGCGAGCCGGGTGTTAAAACCGATTGGCTAGCGGGCTGGAAAAAATGGAAAAACCTGAAAGCCACGCAAAATAATCAGTTTTATATCTTGCCTAAAGACAGCGTGAATCGCATGGGGCCGCGCCTGGTTGAAGGCGGCAAGGCGATGTGCGAAGCACTGGAGAAGGCGCGTCGATGAGCGTTGTGATTCCCGCAGCGCTTGGCACCGCCCGTTTAATCCCGAGCAAAGTCGCTGCCACCATGGGTCTGCTTGCACTACTACTGCTGCTCGCAGTGACCGCCAGCCTGTGTTTTGGCTCGACCAATTATCGTCCGTGGCAATTGTGGGGGGGGGCGGATGAAGCGGCGCTGGCGCGCGATGTGGTGCTAGAGCTACGCCTGCCACGCACGTTGGCGGCGATTGCCGTCGGCGGCTTGCTCGCGCTGGCGGGTACCTTGCAACAAGTGCTGCTGCGCAACCCCTTGGCCGATCCCTACATCCTGGGTACTTCCGGCGGCGCCAGTGTGGGTGCGCTATTGGCGCTATTACTGGGGGTGGGTACTTTGGGCGTTAATCTGGCGGCGGGCAGTGGTGCGCTGATCAGTATCATCATTGTGTTTCTGCTCGCAGGTAGCGACCATTCCTCCACGCAAACGCGATTGTTGCTAACCGGCGTGGCGCTGGCGGCGTTTTGCGGCGCGCTGTCGTCTTTGCTGCTGAGCATGGCGCCCGATGGTTTGCTGCGTGGCATGATTTTCTGGTTGATGGGCGATCTGGCTGGCGCGCACTGGCAAAGCGCCTTAGCGCTGCTGGCGATATTGCTGGTGCTGCTGTGGCCCTTGGCGCGTGAGCTAAACATCATGGGTATGGGTTCAGAGGCCGCATATTCATTAGGCTTAAACCATAATACCCTGCGCTGGATTTTATATTTCGCCGCTGCGCTGGCGTGTGCGCTGGCGGTGACCACCGCAGGAATGATCGGTTTTGTCGGCCTCATTGTGCCGCACGCATTGCGGCTGATCATCGGGCAGGATTTGCGTCTGCTACTACCGGCGGCTGCGCTGGCGGGTGGCATTGTGCTGCTGCTGGCCGATATCTTGGCGCGCACGCTGATTGCGCCACAGCAATTGCCAGTCGGCGTCGTGATGGCCTTGCTTGGTGTGCCGGTGTTTTTGTATTTGCTATCACACCGAGGCCGACGATGAGTTTATTGCAAGTCAAAAACCTCAGTCTCAAACAAGGCGAGCGGCTGTTGATCGACGATTTAAGCTTACAGATCGGCGCGGGCGAAGCGTGGATCGTGCTCGGTGAAAACGGCTGCGGCAAAAGTACGCTGCTCTCGGCCTTGGCGGGTTGGTTTAAGCCGCTGCACGGGCAAATTTTACTCAATGGTCAGTCTTTACCTGAAGTGGCACCCGCTCAGCGCGCCAAATCTGTGGCATGGCAAACGCAGCACGACGAATGCCCGTTTCCACTGACGGTGCTGGAAAAAACGCTCACCGGCCGCCACCCGCATTTATCGCGCTGGGAATGGGAGGGCGAGCATGATTTGGCGCTTGCACTGGCGCAATTGGCACGGCTGGATTTACGCGGTTTTGACAAACGCGATTTGGCCAGCCTGTCGGGTGGCGAGCGCCGTCGGGTCGCTTTGGCTACCGCGCTGACGCAACAAGCGCCGTTGCTGTTGCTGGATGAACCCTTGTCGCAGCTTGATTTGCGCCATCAGCAACAAGCCTTGCAAGTGCTGCGCACTGAACGGGCGGCAGGGCGCAGTATTGTGATGGTCAGCCACGACCCGAACCACGCAGCCCAATTTGCCACGCACGCCTTGCTGTTGTTTGGTAACGGGGAATGGCAAGCAGGGGTATTGAATGAAGTGCTAAATACAGATTGTCTTAGCAAGCTATACCATCATCCTGTATCGGTGATTGAGCAGGGGGGGATGTGTTGGTTTGTTCCTATGCACTGAAACTGTAAATGCACTCAGTGCCGGGTATTTGTCAGGGTGTGGCATATTTACTGTGCAAGTGCAGCATGTATTGATAAGATGAATTTCAACTTGCATGTCGCATCGCTGACATGGGTCTGAGATTTTCCATTCTTTCCAATCCTGAGGGGCGACAAGATGTCTGAAAAACTGGATTCCGTACTGATCGATGAAACCAAAGATGCACTAAAAGAAACCGCACAGCTGATCGAAGCGGCGGCCAATGCGCAGGGTGAAGAGGCCAAGGTACTGTATGCCAAAATCGCTGATCGCCTGCGTGGTGCCAAGCACCGTTTGCTCGAGCTTGAAGGCAATGCGCTGGAAAAAGCCAAAGTGGCGGCCAAACAAACCGATGAATATGTGCATAATCATCCGTGGCAGGCGGTCGGGATTGGTGCGGCGGTGGGCTTGCTGGTTGGCTTTCTGGTGGCGCGCCGCTAATGGCTTTGGCTCAATCCTTGCGTGAAGCGGTGGGTGGCTTGATTGCCGCCCGCTTTGCTTTGCTCGGCCTGGAGTTGCGCGACGAGGTGGATCGGGCTGCGCTGCTGGCTGGTCTGGCGATGACGGTGGCTTTTGCTCTGCTCATGGCGATGAGCTTTCTGAGCCTGTCGCTGCTATTCGGTTTCTGGGTGTACCGCATCTGGGTGTGTTTGCTGCTGGCGCTGATGTTTGCGCTGGTGGGATGGCTGGCCTGGCGCAAGGCACGCCAGTTGCTGGAAATGGCCAGTGCCCCGTTTGCACTGACGGCAGCAGAGTTTGCGCAGGATAAGCAATTGCTGGAGCTTGCGCTGGCCAAGCTCAAATCATCCGGAGCCCCTCATGCTGATTAATCATTCGCGTGAGCAGAAAAAACTGCATCTGCTGTATCGCTCGCAGCTGCACCGTATGCAGCTGGAAACCATTTTGCGCGAATCAACACAGCCGCAGGCTGGTGGCGTGTTTGCCCGCTGGCGCTCGGTTTCCACGCTGCTGGCGGTGCTATCCCATTTCTCGCCAGCGCTATCACGGGCGGTCAAAAGTCTGAAGCTACTTGGGGTCATTATTTCGGTCGCCAAGTTGCTGCGCGGCAAATAGCGCGGCAAGATTGCACTGCAAACTCCTAATTCGCTGGGGCTGTTGAGGTTTGGTTTGTAAATGCAAACCAAACCTCAACAGCCCCTAGTACCGAATTGGTCGCGGATGCGTATAATCATGCGACCTAGGGAGTGATTGCTGCATGTACAAGTATCTGGAAGATTTTGTCGGAAATACCCCGCTGGTCAAGCTCAAGCGTTTGCCCGGCCATACCTCGAATACCATTTTGCTCAAGCTGGAAGGCAATAATCCGGCCGGCTCGGTGAAAGACCGTCCTGCATTATCAATGATTACGCATGCCGAGCATCGCGGCACCATCAAGCCTGGCGATACGCTGATCGAAGCCACCAGCGGCAATACCGGCATTGCGCTGGCGATGGCTGCGGCCATGATGGGTTACCGCATGGTGCTGTTGCTGCCTAAAAATTCCAGTATCGAGCGCATTCAAACGATGAAAGCCTACGGTGCGCAGGTGATTCTAACCGAGGGGATGGAACAAGCCCGCGACCAGGCCGAAGCGATGGCCAAGGCTGGGCAGGGGCTGATTCTGGACCAGTTTGCCAACCCCGATAATCCGCTGGCGCATTATGAAACCACCGGCCCTGAAATCTGGCGCGATACCGAAGGCACGATCACGCATTTTGTCTCCAGCATGGGCACCACTGGCACAATCATGGGCACGCGCCGCTATCTGAAAGAGCAAAATCCGGCCATTCAGATCGTCGGCGTTCAGCCCGGCGATGGCGCGCAAATTCCGGGTATCCGCAAATGGCCAGCCGAGTATGTGCCCAAAATTTGCGATTTCTCGCTGATTGATCAGGTGCTGGAAGTGGGGCAAGCCGAGGCCGAAGAAATGACCCGCCGTCTGGCGCGCGAGGAAGGCATCTTCGCCGGTATTTCATCGGGCGGCGCACTGGCTGCCGCGCTGCACTTATCCAGCACGCTGGAAAACGCAGTGATTGTTAGCATTGTGTGCGATCGGGGTGATCGTTACCTGTCCACCGGGGTGTTTCCCGCATGACCCCGGCCGCCATTGAATTGCTCGGCCTGCTGGCTGGGACATTGACGACGATTTCATTTGTGCCGCAAGTCTGGCAGGTGTGGAAAAGCAAATCGGCCAAGGATATTTCGCTGGGCATGTATGCGATATTTGTCGCCGGTGTTGCCATGTGGCTGGGGTATGGGCTGCTAGTTGGCTCTGCGCCTGTGTATCTGGCCAATACTGTCACTTTGATCCTGGCTGGTGCCGTGCTGGTGATGAAAGTGATTTTTGATCGCCGCGATAAAAAGGAAGGTCATGACGCCCGTTGACCTGCATTGCCATTCCAATATTTCCGACGGCCTGTTGCCGCCCGATGAAGTCGTGCGCAAGGCGCACGCGCGTGGTTGCCAATTATTCGCGCTGACCGATCACGACGACACGCGCGGGCTGGCGATGGCCAAAGCCACTGCTGATGAACTGGGCATGCCCTTTATCAATGGCGTTGAAATCTCGGTCAGCTGGGGCAAGCACACGCTGCACATCGTCGGCCTGGGTTTTGACGCCAATAATCCGGCGCTACTCGAAGGCCTGGCGTATGTGCGATCAGGCCGGATCGAGCGCGCCGAACGCATGGCGGCGGCACTGGAAAAACTCGGCATCGAAGGCATACTGGAAGGCGCGCGGCGTCACGCCGATAACCCCGAAATGATTAGCCGCTCGCATTTTGCGCGCTTTCTGATCGAAACCGGCCGCTGCAAAGACATGAAATCGGTGTTTAAAAAATTCATGGTGCGCGGCAAGCCCGGCTTTGTCGAACACGAATGGGCGCGCCTGCACGATGCAATTGACTGGATACGCGGCGCAGGCGGCGTTGCGGTGCTCGCACATCCGGGGCGTTACGATATGGGCAATGAAACAATGCGCGTGTTGCTCACCGAATTCAAACGCCTGGGCGGCGAAGCCATTGAAGTCGTATCCGGCAGCCACGGCCACGCCGACGTCGGGCGTTTTAATCATCTGGCCAAAGAGTTCGGTTATTTATGCTCGAGCGGCAGCGATTATCACGCCACCGGCGAAGGCGCCCGCGAGCCGGGAGTGAACGCTGACTTACCGATCGGCTGTGAGCCAGTCTGGACGCGCTGGGCGCCCGATTTGAAGCCGATTCCTGCCGCAAACTAAATCAACTACAGAAGAAACCATGTCACAATTTTTCTCAATTCACGCCGAAACCCCGCAAGCGCGCCTGATCAAGCAGGCGGCCGACATCGTTCGTGGTGGCGGTTTGGTCGTTTACCCGACCGATTCATGCTATGCGCTCGGTTGCTCGCTCGACAACAAAGACGGGCTGGAGCGCATTCGCCGCATTCGCTCGCTCGACGACAAGCATCATTTCACGCTGGCCTGTAGCGATTTGTCGCAATTGGGCAGCTATGCCAAGGTGGATAACCGTACTTTCCGGATGCTCAAGGCGGCGACACCGGGCAGCTACACCTTTATTTTGCAGGCCACCAAGGAAGTGCCGCGTCGCGTCTGGCATCCGAAAAAGCAGACCGTCGGCTTGCGCGTTCCCGATCATCCGGTCGCTTTGGCGCTGCTTGAAGAGCTTGGCGAGCCGATGTTGTCGACGACGCTGCTCTTGCCCGGTGAAGAATATCCAATGACCGACGCATGGGAAATTCGTGATCGATTGGAGCGTGATGTCGATCTGGTAATCGAAGGCGGTTATTGCGGCACCGAGCCGACGACCGTGGTTGATTTATCGGATGATTACCCGCTAGTGTTGCGCGAAGGCAAGGGCGTGTTGACGCCATTTGGTTTGTAATTGGGTATTGCTCTGTAGGCTTTATCTAGTATGACCTGTAGTGTAATACCCTGATGATTTTCTTGCTGCGCTGGCTAAAAGGAAAAAATGGAACTCACTCTGATTCAGCAAATTGCCGTCTGGGCTTTGCCGGTGCTGTTTGCGATTACCGCCCACGAAGCTGCGCATGCCTATGCGGCGAAAAAGCTGGGTGATCCTACGGCGTTTTTGTTGGGGCGTATGACGTTTAACCCGCTCAAGCACATTGATCCGGTCGGCACCATCGTGTTGCCGCTGATTTGCCTGCTGATGCCCGGCGGTTTTCTATTTGGCTATGCCAAACCGGTGCCGGTTAATTTTGATGCGCTACGCAATCCCAAGCGTGATATGCGCTGGGTGGCGGCGGCTGGGCCGCTGGCTAATCTGGTGATGGCCATGCTCTGGGCACTGGTGTACCGCTTTGCGCTCTCCGGTATGGACGGTAGCTCGTTCCAGCTGCCGTTGGCTTTGATGGCCGAGGCCGGTATCCAGATCAATGTGATTCTGATGGTGCTCAATCTTCTGCCTTTGCCACCACTCGATGGCGGGCGGATTCTGGTTTCCCTGTTGCCCAATCAGCAGGCTGCGCAGGTGTCGCGGATTGAGCCTTATGGCTTTCTGATTCTGATCGGCCTGCTGGTTAGCGGCTTGCTGGGGCAGATTCTGGCGCCCTTGATGCATCTGGTGATGCGGCTGATCGGGCTGATTTTATAAAGCGATCGAGGAGATTATTCTGATGAAGCAGCGTTCCGGTATTTGGTTGCCTGTGGCTTTGATTGTGATTGGCTCGGGCTGGTTGATGCACCGGCTGGATATTTTTCCCAGCGTGAACTGGATCGTGATTCTGGCCTTGCTGGTTTCGGGTGTGGCGGTCTTATTGCTTGAAGGCATTAATAAATCAACCGTGGTGGTTGGCCCAATGCTGATCGCAGGCGGCGTAACGACGTTTATTCAGCAGCAATATGATCTGGCTCGCTCGGTGCAAATACCGATTTTGCTGATTCTGTGCGGCGTGCTGATGCTGCTGGCGCGCTCGGATCTGATCCGTCCGGCGCCGGAAAAGCCGTGGCAGCGCGAGCAGCGAGATAAGCAGTCACGCTCGCATCTGGAAGAATAATGGCCTGGTGCTGATGCCGGATTTTAATATTGACAGGGTATATTTAGCTAGGGCAATGCTAGGTTGACCTAGATTAATATACCCCGATTTTTTTCGATTGTACTGCGATTGATTTAAGCCAGGTTTTGCGACGGATTGTTTTTATTGATGAACAATCAGTTCGCTACTTCGGTATTTATTGTGCACAAAGCTAACTGCTAAGATGGGGCTGTTGTTGAGTCCCTGTTTCTTGACTTTGAAGGATGAAAAATGTCTCTGACCCGCTCCGATTTTGATCAATATATGGTTCCCAATTACGCGCCAGCCGATTTTGTACCCGTGCGAGGTGCAGGTAGCCGGGTCTGGGATCAGAACGACAAGGAATACATCGATCTGGCTGGCGGCATTGCCGTTAATTCGCTTGGCCACTGCCATCCGGTGCTGGTGCAGGCTCTGACCGAGCAGGCGAATAAGCTATGGCATGTTTCCAATGTATTTACCAACGAGCCAGCGCTGGCGCTGGCCAAAAAGCTGGTTGAGGCGACGTTTGCCGACAAGGTGTTTTTCTGCAATTCGGGTGCCGAAGCCAACGAAGCGGCGCTCAAATTGGCACGCCGGGCGGCGATTGAGCGCTTTGGCGAGCACAAGCATCAGGTGCTCTCAACGCTGAACAGCTTTCATGGCCGGACCTTTTTCACCGTCACCGTGGGCGGCCAGCCCAAGTATTCCGACGGCTTTGGCCCGAAACCGCAGGGGATTGAATACTTTGAATACAATAATCTCGATAGCCTCAAGGCACTGATCAACGACAACACCGCGTGTGTAGTGATCGAGCCGATTCAGGGAGAAGGCGGCGTGTTGCCAGCCGATCCGGCCTTCTTGCAAGGCGTGCGCGAGCTGTGCGATCAGCACAATGCCTTTTTGATTTTTGACGAAGTGCAAACCGGCATGGGCCGCACTGGCTCGCTGTTTGCTTATCAGGAATATCAGGTCACGCCGGATATTCTGACTAGCGCCAAGAGTCTGGGCGGCGGTTTTCCGATCGGTGCGATGCTGACTACGGCCGACATCGCCAAGCATCTGGTCGCCGGAACACATGGCACCACTTACGGTGGCAATCCGCTGGCGTGCGCGGTAGCGGGTGCAGTGCTCGAAGTGATCAACACCCCCGAAGTGCTGGCCGGGGTGCGCGCCAAGCATCAGCAGCTCAAATCAGGCGTTGAGGCGCTGAATGCCAAGTACGGCGTATTCAAAGCAGTGCGCGGCATGGGCTTGCTGATGGGCTGCGTGCTGGCGGATCAATATAAGGATCGCGCCAAAGATGTACTCAACGCGGCTGCTGCACAGGGCTTGATGGTGCTAATGGCAGGCACCAATGTGGTGCGTTTTGCGCCGTCACTGGTGATTAACGATGAAGAAATCGTCACCGCACTAGCGCGGCTGGATCTGGCACTTGCCACGTTGAGTGCTTGAGTTTGAAGTTTGAAGTAAATTAACCCTGCTCGCGAAGCGAGGCTCCCCTCAAGGAGGGGACGGGAGGGGTGGGAATAGAACATAAAGGCTGCAGATTTAATGCCTTATTTCTTAGGCTCGGCTTTGCCGAGACTTAAAATAGTGATTTCCCACTTTGTTAGCAGCCTGAACCCGCCTTTATGGCGGGTTTTTTTATGACTTTTGGCCGGTTTTTGCCGCGTGGCGAATGCATTTTGAGGTAGACAGTTCAATAAGGGTTTTCCACGTAAGGGAAAAACACAGTGTTCCGCGCAACAGCAAACAGGTAATTTGCGTGAATACCGAACTGTAACGGTAAAATTCACATCGATCTGATATGGATTGCACATAAAACGGTCGGCACGAACGCACACGAACACAAGTTTGGGCTGAATCGTACTTATAAACCTCCTCAAGGGTGGCTAGCGTGGATATCTTTTTACAACAACTGATTAATGGCCTGGTGGTCGGCAGCATTTATGCGCTGATTGCACTGGGCTATACGATGGTGTACGGCATTATGCAGCTGATCAATTTTGCCCACGGCGAAATTGTGATGATTGGCGCGATGGTGACGATTACCTGCATTAATTTGCTCGTCGGCGCTGGCGTGCAATTACCCGGCCCGGCCTTGCTGCTCGTCGGCCTGATGATGGCGATTCCGGTGTCGATGTTTCTGGGTTACTCAATCGAAAAGATTGCTTACCAGCCCTTGCGCAAAGCACCGCGTCTGGCGCCGCTGATTACCGCAATCGGTGTTTCAATTGTGCTGCAACAGGCAGCAATGCTGATCTGGGGCCGCAATTACCGCCCGTTCCCGCAAATACTGCCGTCTGAGGTGCATATTATCGGTGGCGCGGCGATTACCGATCTGCAGATTGCCATTATCGCGCTGGCGCTGCTATTGATGGGCGGGCTGTTCTTTATGATCGAGAAAACCAAGCTCGGTCGTGCCATGCGCGCAACGTCACAAAACCCGGAAGTGGCCAAACTGATGGGCGTGAACGTCAATACGATTGTGTCGATGACCTTTGTGATCGGCTCGGCGCTCGGTGCCATGGCCGGTGTGATGGTCGCGGCCAATTACGATCAGGCCCATGCCTATATGGGTTTTATGATCGGGCTGAAAGCGTTTACGGCGGCGGTGCTGGGCGGGATTGGCAATATCGGTGGTGCGGTACTGGGCGGTATTTTGCTCGGCGTTATCGAAAGTCTGGGCTCGGGTTACCTGGGTGATCTGACTGGCGGTGTTTTGGGCAGCCACTACAAAGACATTTTTGCCTTTGTCGTGCTGATTATTGTTCTGGTATTCCGTCCGTCCGGCTTGCTGGGCGAGCGTGTGGCTGAACGCGCTTAACCGGAGATCACGACAATGAATGCATTATTAATGGAAAACAATCGCAAAAACACCATCTTGCTGGCGGTATTGGCCGTTGTGCTGGCGGTGTTGCCTTGGGCGCTGGGTGGTTTTTTTGAAAACGGCAATTCATGGCTGCGCGCAGTCGATTTTGCCTTGCTCTATATCATGCTGGCGCTGGGGCTCAATATCGTTGTTGGCTACGCCGGTTTACTCGATCTGGGCTATATCGCGTTTTATGCCGTTGGTGCTTACCTGTTTGCCATCCTTAATTCGCCGCACTTGCAGGCTGTTTTGCCCGCCTGGTTGAGCCACCCGCCATTTCTGGTGATGATGATTCTGGCAGCGGTGGTCGCTGGGATTTTTGGCGTGCTGCTCGGTTCGCCCACGCTCAAACTGCGCGGTGATTATCTGGCGATTGTCACGCTGGGTTTTGGCGAGATTGTGCGTATTTTCATGAACAATCTGGACCGCCCGGTCAATATCACCAATGGCCCGCAAGGCATCAATAATATCGATCCGGTGCAGATTGGCGGCTATGACTTTGGTCGTCCCATCGAGTTTTTGGGCCTGACCTTTGAAAAAATCCATCTGTATTACTACCTGATTCTGGCGTTTTGCGTACTGATCATCTTTGTTTCAGTCCGTTTGCAAAATTCGCGTATCGGCCGGGCCTGGGTGGCCATCCGCGAGGATGAAATTGCCGCCAATGCCATGGGCATTAATACGCGCAATGTCAAATTGCTCGCTTTTGCAATGGGTGCCAGCTTTGGTGGTGTCTCTGGTGCGCTGTTTGCCAGCTTTCAGGGCTTTGTATCGCCAGAATCATTTGTGCTGATGGAATCGATCATGGTCTTGTGCATGGTCGTGCTCGGCGGGATGGGTAATATCCCCGGCGTGATTCTTGGGGCGATTATTGTGTCGATTACCCCTGAATTGCTGCGCGACATTATCAATCCGCTGCAAATGGCGATTGCGGGCAAGCGGGTCGTTGATCCGGAAAACCTGCGCATGCTGATTTTCGGTCTGGCCATGATTGTTATCATGCTGGTGCGCCCGGCTGGTCTGTGGCCTTCCAAGCGCCGCCGTGCCGAATTGAAACCGAAAACCAAAGATATTGCCCTGCAAGAAAAAGACAGCTTGCAAGATGCGGAGCGCAATCATGACTGAAGTGTTGTTAAGTATTGAAGGGATCAACAAGCGTTTTGGTGGCCTGCATGCACTGAGCGGCGTAGGGCTGACGATCAACAAAGGTGAAATTTATGGCCTGATCGGCCCCAATGGCGCGGGCAAAACCACGCTGTTTAATGTGTTGACCGGGCTTTATCAGCCGGATGAGGGCAAATTTACCTTCCAAGGCAAAGACCTGTTCCGCAAAAAACCCAATGTGGTGGTCGAATCGGGGATTGCGCGGACATTCCAGAATATCCGCCTGTTTGCCAATATGACCACACTTGAAAACGTGATGGTTGGCCAGCATGTCCGCACCAAAACCGGCGTGCTGGGTGCGGTGCTGCGCCATCCGAAAGCCAAGGCTGAAGAGGAGGCAATTCGCCTTAAATCCGAAGGCCTGCTGGCCTATGTTGGCATTGCCGACCGTGCTGAAGAGCTGGCGCGCAATCTATCGTATGGTGATCAACGACGCCTGGAAATCGCGCGCGCGCTGGCCACCAACCCGACGCTGCTGGCGCTGGACGAGCCTGCAGCCGGGATGAACCCGAAAGAAACCGACGACTTGAAAAAGCTGATGGAAAAAATTCGCGCCGATGGCGTGACCATTTTGCTGATCGAGCACGATGTCAAGCTGATGATGGGCCTGTGTGACCGGATTGCAGTGCTCGATTATGGCAAAAAAATCGCCGAAGGCGTGCCAGAGCAAGTGAAAAATGATCCACGCGTGATTGAAGCCTACCTTGGAGTTGCGCCCGAATGAGTACCTTATTAGAAGTTAAAGATCTGAAAGTTGCCTATGGTGGCATTCATGCGGTGAAAGGGATTGATCTGGAGGTTAAGCAAGGCGAGCTGGTGGCACTGATCGGGGCCAATGGTGCTGGCAAAACCACGACGCTGAAAACGCTGATGGGCATGGTCAAACCCGCTGGTGGTGAGATTGTCTTTGATGGCAAATCAACGACCAAGCTGGCTGCGCACGATTATGTGAAACAGGGTCTGGTGATGGTGCCGGAAGGGCGCGGCATTTTCAGCCGCCTGACGGTAGAAGAAAATCTGCTGATGGGTGCGTACAGCCGCAACGATAAAGCCGACATCCTGCACGATATGGAACGCGTTTATCACCTGTTTCCGCGCCTGAAAGAGCGTTACAAGCAGCTGGCCGGTACGCTCTCTGGTGGCGAGCAGCAAATGGTGGCCATTGGCCGCGCCATGCTGAGCCGCCCCAAACTGCTCTTGCTGGACGAGCCATCAATGGGGCTGGCGCCGATTATCGTGCAGAAGATTTTTGAAATCATCAAAATGATCGCTGCCGAAGGCGTCACCATGCTGCTGGTTGAACAAAATGCCAAGCTTGCCTTGCAAACCGCAGATCGCGGCTATGTGATGGAGTCGGGCAAAGTCACTTTTAGCGACAAAGCTTCGGCCTTGCTGGCGAACGAGAAAGTGCAGCAAGCCTATCTGGGTGAGTGATAACGCATCACAGCAAAATGCCACTCCCTGGTATTCGGGGAGTGGCATTTTTTATTTCATCATTTCGCTTATCACGCCACAGGCAATCCGTGGGCCGGAGTTACCCGCTGGCTGGCTCATGTAATCGTCCGGGTTGGCATGGATAACAACAGCCCGCCCAATAATGGAATGATCGGCTTTCGGATTTAGGCTGAAGTCCATCAACATCATCTCCACCATTACCCGACCGTTGGCATCGGCTTTCAGGTTGGCCAGATCGCCCAGATGATGTTCACTATCTTGCTGACCATGCTTCACTTTACCCGGATTAAAATGCCCGCCAGCACTACTAAAGTCCATTTTGCTGCAATCGCCGGTTTCATGGATGTGAAAACCATGTTCGCCATTGGGCTTTAGCCCGGAGATCTTGCCCTTGAGCATTAGATGGCCATTCATTTCGTGCACCATCAGCATGCCCATGACTTGCTGATCTTGAGCGGATTTAAAATGAGCGCCATATTTGGGCCCATGCTGCATCATTCCTTTGGAATGACTGCTGGTCTGGGTTGTACATCCACCCAGAAATACGATGAATAATGTAAGGCAAAGAGGCTTAATCATGATGCAACTCCTGCTTGGGGAGGTTTAAGCCTAAGTTTGCGTGCAGATTGCGCAATGCCTCATTGGCCGATGAGTTGATAAAAGGTCATAAAAAAAACCCTGCCGAAGCAGGGTCTGGAATCTCAATCGTCAGTAGCGGTTGAATTAATCACTCAGACCGTTATGGCGCAGCAGCGCGTCGATGGCTGGCGCGCGGCCACGGAAGGCGGCGAACGACTCGGCAGCCGGGCGTGAGCCGCCGACTGAGAGGATTTCCTTGCGGAAACGCGCGCCAACAGCCGGATTAACAACGCTGCACCCGGTTTGGTCGGCGGCTTCTTCAAACGCAGCGTAAGCGTCAGCGCTCAGTACTTCGGCCCATTTATAGCTGTAGTAACCCGCCGCATAGCCACCAGCGAAAATATGGCTGAACGATTGCGGGAAGCGGTTGTATTCCGGTGGCAGTGGCAGCGCCAATTCCTGCTGCACCGCTTGCGCAAAGGCAGTTAGATCGCCCGCTGAAATCGCTTCGGATTTCTGGTGCAGCGCCATATCGAAAATCGAAAAATACAATTGGCGTTGCAGGCCTGAACCGCTGTGGAAGTTTTTCGCCGCCAGCATTTTATCGAACAAACTATGGGGTATAGTCTGCAAAGTCTCGATATGGCGGGTCAAAGCTGGCAATACCTGCCATTCCCAGCAGAAATTTTCCATAAACTGGCTAGGCAATTCAACTGCATCCCACTCGACGCCGCTAATGCCAGAAACTTCGAGCTCGTCCACTTCGGTCAGCAAGTGATGCAGCGCGTGGCCCATTTCGTGGAACAAGGTAATCACATCGTCGTGCGGCAGCATGGCGTCTTTGCCATCGACGCCGCTGGCGAAGTTGCACACAATCAGCGCCACTGGCGTTTGCACCGTGCCATCGGCACGCAGCTTGCGGCCACGCACATCGTTCATCCACGCGCCGCCTTGCTTACCTTCGCGCGCGTGCAAATCCATATACAGGCCACCAACCAGCGAACCGTCATTATTTTTTAGCTCGAAATATTGCACGTCGTCGTGCCAGACTGGCGCTTGCGCAGGGACGAATTGCAAGCCATACAGCTCGGAAATCAGCTTGAACAGGCCAGTAAGTACAGTCGGCTCGGTGAAATACTGCTTCACTTCCTGCTCGCTAAACGAGTATTTCTGTTCGCGCAGGCGCTCGGACACCAGTGCCACATCCCATGCTTCCAGTTTTTCGATACCGAATTCGGCCTTGGCAAAGCTTTCCAGCTCGGCGCGATCAGCCAGCATATAGGGCTTGGCGCGTTCGGCCAGATCTTTCAAAAAGGCGATCACTTGCTCAGGGCTATCGGCCATTTTGGTGATCAATGAGGTTTCGCCAAAATTCTCGTGGCCGAGCAGGGTGGCGCTTTCCTGGCGCAAGGCGAGGATTTCGGGAATCAGCACACCGTTGTCCCACTCGGTTTTGCCAAATTCGGACGCTCGCGTTGAATAAGCTTTATACAATTGCTCGCGCAGTGTGCGGTTTTGTACGTATTGCATGACCGGCAAATAGCTTGGCATTTTAAGCGTGATTTTATACCGCCCATCATGACCATCGGCGTCCGCTTGCGCTGCGGCGGCAGCTAGGTTGTCATCGGGCAGGCCGTTAAGTTCATCGGCGCTCACATACAGCGCAAAATCATCGGTGGCATCGAGGACATTCTGTGAGAACCGCGTTGTCAGCTCGGAAAGCTTTTCTTCAATTTCCTTGAAACGCTGTTTCTGTTCGACTGGCAATTCAGCGCCGGAGAGAACAAAACCGCGAATTGCATCGTCGATAATCACTTTGCGCGTTGGAGTCAGCTGCTCGTATTCGCGCTCTTTCACCGCTTTGTACAGCGCATAGAGTTTTTCGTTCTGCCCCAATTCGGTGAAGAAGTTCGAGATGCGCGGGATATTGCTGTTGTACGCATCGCGCAACTCGGGCGTATTCACCACCGACTCCAGATGACCAATCACGCCCCAGGCCCGCCCCAGATGTTCGAGTGGCTCTTCGAGTACGGCCAGACTATCCCAGCTTGGATTGGCAATTTGCTCGGCAGCAGCAATCGCGGCCGCGGCGTTTTTCAACAGGGTATCGAGCGCTGGGTTAATATGCTCGGGCTTTACAGCCGCATACTGGGGTAGGGTAGAAAAGTCGAGCAGCGGATTGTTTTCTGTGGTCGTGGTCATGGTTGCTCTCAGGTAGAATCGCATTGATCAGATGCAATTTAAATGGGCGCTTGCGCGACTAATTTCAAGGTAGTGAGACAGATTATGGCAATTGAACAATTCGACGGTATCGCGCCGCAAATCGGTGATGGTGCCTGGGTGCACGCGCAAGCAAGTGTGATTGGCGAAGTGAAACTCGGCAGCAATGTGTCGATCTGGCCGGGCGCGGTGCTGCGCGGCGATGTGAATCATATTCATATCGGCGCAGATTCCAATGTGCAAGATTGCAGCGTGCTGCATACAACGCATAAACGCCCCGATGATCCGCTCGGTGCGCCGCTGGTGATCGGCGAGCGCGTCACGATTGGTCATGGCGTGATGCTGCATGGCTGCACGATTGGCAATGAATGCCTGATCGGGATGGGAACGATTGTGCTTGATCGCGTCGTGATCGAAGACCATGTGATGATTGGTGCGGGTTCGCTGGTGCCGCCGGGGAAAGTACTGAAGTCCGGTCATCTGTATATGGGGCGTCCGGCCAAGGAAGTGCGCGCACTGACGGCAGAAGAAGTGGCGCACTTTAATTATTCGGCGGCGCACTATGTGCGGCTGATGAGTAAATATCGAGATGCGATTTAATCTGCGCTGCGCAATTGGAGCCCGATTGGAAGGTTATGTGGGATGCACTGAGCGTAGCGAATTGCACCTAATGGGTATTGCTCACAGAAATAGTAGTGGTCTGCTCTGTGGCTCAATACCATGGCATGTATATAAAGAGGATGTATGGTTAAACGCAGTTTGAAAAGTGTATTGAGTACCTGGCTGGCCGGATTATTGGCGCTGTTACCGTTAATGGTGACGGTGTCGCTGCTGGCCTGGGCGCTGAATTTGCTCAATAGCTATATCGGACCGAGTAGTCTGGTGGGGCGGTTGTTTGCATTTTTTGGTCAATCGTTTGTCAAAAACCCGGCCTTGCAATATCTGGCGGGTACTTTGCTGCTGATTGGCGCGATTTATCTGCTGGGCATCGTGGTGCAATCCAGACTTAAAAAGCCGCTGGCCAGATTGGTTGATCGCACGGTGCGCCGCATTCCGGTGATTGGCAGTCTGTATAATCTGGCTGATCGCTTTGTCGGCCTGCTCGATCAAAAGCAGGACGCCGATATTGGTGCAATGAGCCCGGTGTGGTGTATCTTTGGTGGCGACGGTATTGCCGTGCTGGCGCTGATGCCTAACCCCGAGCCGGTGGAAATTGAAGGGCGTGAATATCAGGTGATTCTGGTGCCCACCGCGCCCGTGCCGATTGGTGGCGGTTTGCTCTATGTGCCCAAGGAATGGATACGCCCGGCCAATATCGGTGTCGATAAACTGACCAGTATTTATGTCTCGATGGGCATTACGCCGCCGCCGAATCTGGCGAAAATGGCGCAAGGTGAGCCGGTGATCGTGCCGCAGCACAAGCAGGCTGAATCACAAGAGATCAATGTATAATCGCAGCTACACAGTCCACCGAGGTTTACCATGAACGCCAAAATCAAACGCCTGAGCAAACGTCAGCAAAAACGCTACTTGTTGCGTGAAGCCGAAAAAGTCCTGCAAAATCTGCTGATTGCCAATAAATCACTGCCTAGCGCTGAGCAACTGGAGCAAGCGGTATCGGTGCGTTACAACGAGATTCTGATCAAGTCATAATCCGTATGGTGCCCGCCAAAGCCCTGCACTGCAGGGCTTTTTTATTGGCAAGACTGCTTTCTGAGCTGATTCGGGAGAAAAATCAATGTTCTTTCCGCCACAATGGTTGAATGATTTATTGCCCTCGGCGGTGGATAAACCCACGCAACACGATGTTGCCGCCACGCTGATTTTCATGGTCTTGCTGGTGATTGCGCGTGCTCTGGTCAAGCGCTCGGTGCTAAGGCGCAGCGATTTGAGTGTCGAAGTCAAACGCCGCTGGCTGGTGACTTTGCGCAATATGTGGCTGCTGCTGTTTCTGGCCGGCTTGCTGTTTATCTGGGGGCGCGAACTGCAAACGCTGGCGGTATCGCTGGTTGCCATTGCCGCCGCGCTGGTGTTGGCCACCAAGGAAATGATCATGTGTCTGATGGGCTCGATCTACCGCACCAGCACGCATGCGTTCAGCGTGGGTGATCGCATCGAGTTTAATAAACTCAAAGGCCAGGTGGTCGATACCAATGTGCTGTCGTTTACAGTGGCCGAATCGAGCTATGCCAGCGCCCAGCAGGGCACGGTAGGGCGGGTGGTGACGATCCCCAATAGCCTGTTGCTGGCCAATCCGGTATTCAATGAAACGCGGCTGGGGCAGTTTGTCATGCACACAGTCCATGTGCGCATTGCCCGCTATGACGATTGGCAGGCTGCCGAATCAGTGTTGCTTGCCGCAGGCCAGCAGGCGATTGTGAGCTACGAGCGGGAATTGGCGCTGCACGCGCAAGAGCAGCAAAACATGCAGGTGCTCAATGCGCTGGTGCTGGAACCCCGCGTCAGAATCGATCTGGAAGAACTCGACTCGATTGCATTCCAGCTGCAATTGCCTGTGCCGCTAGGTCAGCGCGCCAAGGTCGAGCAGGCCGTCTTGCGCGAGTTTTTGCGCCAGCGCTCGCCTGTGCTAGCCGAGGCTGCGCAGCATTCACAGTAAAACCACATCCGGCAGATTCTGCACGCTGACCTGACGCATGGTTTCGACAAAATCGAGCAGATAGGCGGCCTGTTTGCGTTCGCTGTGTAGCGCGGCATACAGCTCGCTTTTCAGTCCTTGCGCGGTAATTGGTTTGGCCAGTACATAGCCGCGATCCAGATACGATTGCACACTCCAGCGCGGTAGCGCGGCGATGCCGCGGCGGCTGGCGACTAGCTGTAGCATGGCCACCGTTAGCTCGGTGGGGCGGCGTTTGGGGTTGATGCCAGCCGGTTTCAACACTTTGCGTAGCAGATCGAGCATCTCGTCGGGCACCGGATAGGTAATCAGCGTGTCGCTGGCAAAGTCGGTCGCTTCCAGGTACGGCTTGGCGGCCAGCGTGTGGTCAAGTGCCAGCAGCGCGACCATATCGTAGCTAAAGAGCGGCAGGTGCGTCAGTTCGGGCTGCGCCTCGACTTCGGACACAATTGCAATATCGGCGCGATCTTCATACAGCAGCTGCACCGGGTCGGCGTGAAAGCCCGACACAATATCCAGCTCCACTTCCGGCCAGTGATGGCGAAACTGATCCATCGCTGGCATCAGCCAGTCAAAACAGGTGTGGCATTCCACCGCAATGCGCAGCTGGCCAGCTTGACCCTCGCGCAGCCGCGCAATATCGCGTTCGGTGGCGGCAATCGCGGGCAGCACTTCGTTGGCCAGTGCCGCGAGTTTTTCGCCTGCCGCGGTGAGCTTGAGCGGGCTGGATTTGCGTGCAAACAGCGGCAGCCCATAGTGGTCTTCCAGCAGACGTACCTGATGCGAGAGCGCCGATTGCGTCAGGTGCAGGCGTTCAGCGGCGCGCGTCAGGCTGCCCGCTTCGCTAATGGCGGTAATGGTTTTCAGGTGGCGAAGTTCGAGTAGGGATTGCATGCTTATTCCGATTGATTAGTTATTTTCACGTTGATTGCAAAAATAATGAGCTGTAATCATATCGCTGCGCGGCGTACTATGCAAATCACTTTCATGGATGAGGTGTTTTGCAATGAGTGCGATTAATGAATTAAGTGGCGTCAATGATTTGGGCGTGAAAGCGCATATTCTGGGTTTTCCGCGTATCGGCGCGCAGCGCGAGCTCAAATTTGCGCTGGAAAAATTCTGGCGTGGCGAAATCAGTGAGGCCAAGTTGGCGCAAACCGGGCAGACGCTACGCCGCCGTCACTGGGATTGGCAGGCCGCAGCAGGGCTGGATTTTGTCACCGTGGGTGATTTTGCCTGGTACGACCAGATACTAAATACGGCGGCACTACTGGGCGCGATTCCACCGCGTTTCGGCTTTGACGCCCAGACCCTGAGCCTGCCGCAATATTTCGAACTCGCTCGCGGTAATACCGAGCAGTTTGCGATGGAAATGACCAAGTATTTCGATACCAACTACCACTATCTGGTGCCCGAGCTCAGTCGCCAGACCCGCTTTGACGGCGGTGTGCAATGGTTGTTTGACGATATTGCAGACGCGCTGGCGCAAGGCCATCAGGCTAAAGTGGTGCTGCCGGGGCCTTTGACTTTCTTGTGGTTATCCAAATGCAAACAGGATGGGTATAGCAAGCTAGAGCTTATCCCTGCTATTGTTGCAGCCTATACCCGTGTTATTGGTCGGCTGGCGAGTCTGGGCGTGGCGCATCTGCAGCTGGACGAGCCGATTCTGGCTTTGTCGCTACCTGCTGAGTGGGTGAGTGCATTTGAGCCGGTTTATCGCACGCTGGCTGGTGCGGGCGTGCCCATCTTGCTGGCGACGTATTTTGATTCGGTTGCCGAGCACGCTCAATTGCTGGCCGATTTGCCGCTGGCTGGCGTGCATATTGATGCTGTGCGTGCGCCAGAGCAGCTCGCACAGTTTGCCGATGTCTGGGCTGCGCAAAAAACGCCAAAAATACTGTCGGTCGGCATTATTGACGGTCGCAATATCTGGGCTGCAGATCTGGAGCAGGCGCTGGAACAATTACAAGCTGTGCACGCCAGCCTGGGAGCTGCGCTGTGGATTGCGCCTAGTTGCTCATTGCTGCATACGCCGGTTGATCTGGAACAAGAAACGAAGGAGGCGCAGCTTGATAGCGAGTTGAAATCGTGGCTGGCATTTGCCAAGCAAAAACTGGCTGAATTGAGCATTCTGAAACAAGCGCTCAACGGGCAGGATGTCAGCGCCGAGCTGGCAACAAACCAGGCCGCGCAGCATGCACGTCGCACCTCGCAGCGGATTCATAATCCGGCGGTGGCGGCAAGGCTGGCCAATCTGGATGGGCAGATCGATCAGCGTCTGGCGCCGTTTGCAACGCGTCAGGCAGCGCAGCACGCACGCTTTAATCTGCCGGTGCTGCCAACGACGACGATAGGCTCGTTCCCGCAAACCAAGGAAATTCGCGCTGCGCGGGCGGCATTTAAACGCGGTGAAATTTCGGTTGAGCAGTACGAAGCAGCAATGAAGGCCGAGATCGCGCTGGTGGTGCAAAAGCAGGACGCATTAGGCATTGATGTGCCAGTGCACGGCGAAGCCGAGCGCAACGATATGGTTGAGTATTTTGGCGAGCAGCTGGCGGGCTTTGCGTTTACGCAATTTGGCTGGGTACAAAGCTACGGCAGTCGCTGCGTCAAACCACCAATTTTGTTTGGTGACGTGTCACGTAATAAGCCAATGACCGTGGCTTGGTCGAGCTACGCGCAAAGCCTGACCACAAAGCCGATGAAAGGCATGCTGACCGGGCCGGTGACGATTTTGCAATGGTCATTCGTACGTGACGATCAGCCGCGCTCGACCACTTGCGATCAGATCGCGCTGGCGATTCGTGATGAGGTGTGTGATCTGGAAAGCGCTGGCATCGGCATTATCCAGATTGACGAGCCAGCTTTCCGCGAAGGTTTGCCACTCAAGCAAGCCGATTGGGCGAGCTATCTGGCTTGGGCTGGGCGCGCTTTCCGGATTTCGGCCTCGGGCGTTGCCAATGACACGCAGATTCACACGCATATGTGCTATTCGGAATTTAACGACATTCTGCCCGCCATTGCGGCGATGGACGCCGATGTGATCACGATTGAAACCAGCCGTTCGGATATGGAATTGCTCGAAGCTTTCGGTCATTTCAGCTATCCAAATGAAATCGGCCCCGGCGTTTACGATATTCACAGCCCGCGTGTGCCGCAGGTGAATGAGATGTTGCGGCTGATCGCCAAGGCGCTCGAAGTTGTTCCGGCTGAACGGCTGTGGATCAACCCCGATTGCGGCCTGAAAACGCGCGGCTGGCCGGAAACCGAGGCGGCGCTGGCCAATATGCTGACCGCCACGCATGCCGCACGCGCTGCAATCGCTCAGGGGCAAAGCATTGCAATCGATGCCGCGCGCGTATTGACACCTGCGCACACTGGCAGCTGCGCCTGCAATTAGTTGCTGCACTGCGGGGCCGTCTCTATCTATAATCAGCGCTCAGATGGAGGGCTGACCCAGAATGAAAGCACCCGCAGTAGCCAGTGATGAAGCGCTTCGTATTGCCACCTTGCGCAATTTTTTAATCCTCGATACGCCACCCGAGGAGCGTTTTGACAATTTGACCCGCGTTGCGGCGAGTTTTTTTCGCGTGCCGATTGCGCTGGTTAGCCTGGTGGACGTGAACCGGCAGTGGTTTAAATCGGCCTGCGGTCTTGATGCCAGCGAGACCGCACGCGATATTTCGTTTTGCGGGCACGCCATTTTGCAAAGCGACGTCATGATTGTTGAAAATGCCTTGCTGGATAGTCGCTTTGCCGACAATCCGCTGGTCACTGGCGAGCCGCAAATCCGCTTTTATGCGGGTGCGCCACTGCAGGCTGCCAATGGCTGCAACGTCGGTACGCTGTGCCTGATCGATCGCCAGCCCAAAAGCCTTGCGCCATTTGAAGTTGAAATGTTGCAAGACATGGCCAAGCTGGTGGTCGCCGAGCTGGAAAAACTACCTGCACGTTAATTTCTTCGTCATAGCTGCAGTTTTACCAACAGGCGCGCTCTTTATTTCTGGTATTAACGCTGCGCCTTGCGTCCAAAGCCCGGTAAAATCGCACTATTCGCAATATCAACAAGGCAAAAGGCATGTCGGACGAACTGGTCATCGAAAAAACGCGGCACTGGCTGGAACAGGCAGTCATCGGGCTTAATTTGTGCCCGTTTGCCAAGGCGGTGTATGTGAAAAACCAGATCCGTTTTGTCGTCTCGCACGCCCGGCATCTGGATGGTTTTCTGGATGATCTGGATCGCGAGCTTGATTTTCTGGCCGGTGTTAGCGCTGATGAAGTTGATACCACGCTGCTGATTCATCCAACGCTGTTTCCTGACTTTGAAGTCTTCAATGATTTTCTGGCCATTGCCGACGAAGTGGTGGCCGAGCACGAGCTGGAAGGCACACTGCAAATTGCCAGCTTTCACCCTGATTTCCAGTTTGCCGATACCGAGCCGGGCGATATTGGCAATTACACCAATCGTGCGCCGTTTCCGATTTTGCACTTGCTGCGCGAAGAGAGTATCGCCAAGGCGGTCGCGGCCTTCCCAAATCCTGAAGCAATTTTCGAGCGCAATATCGCCACACTGGAAAAAATCGGCCTGAGTGGCTGGCTGGCGCTGGGCCTGTCGCAAGGCAAGGCCTGAGCGTGCCAATGTCACCCCGACTTTTCAGCTGTTGCATAGCCTTGATGGTGCTGCTGGGCACCGGCTTGTCTGGCTGTGGCAGCACGGGTTCGGGCTCGGGGAGTACCCGCGTTGCGCCCGGTTTTTACCGGGTGCAGACCGGAGATACGCTGTACCGGATTGCCAGGGCGCACAATCAGTCCGTTGCCAATCTCAAAAGCTGGAATCAACTGAGCGACAACCAGATTGTGGTGGGCCAGCTTTTGCGTGTCCGCGCCGATGGTGCAAGCAAGCAGCCTGTACCTGTGAGTAGCAAGCCGCCGGCGAGCAAGCCCACCGCGAGCGCGACGCCAGCACCCAAGGTCAGCTTATCGCTGGTCTGGCCGCACGCGGGCAATCTGGTCGGCAAATACGCGCCGCCGCGCAATAAAGGGATTGATATTGCCGGTAAAGAGGGCGACCCGGTGCTGGTCGCCGCCGATGGCAAGGTGGTCTATGCGGGCGATGGCATCCGTGCCTACGGCAATATGGTGATTGTGCGTCATGCCGGAGACTATCTGACAACCTATGCGCACAATCAGGTGCTGCTGGTGGCTGAGGGCGCGCAAGTGCGCCAGGGGCAGCCGATTGCCAGAATGGGCAAAAGCGGTACCGATACGGTGAAGCTGCATTTTGAATTGCGCTTTAAAGGCCAGCCGACCAATCCGCTGGTGCAGCTGCCCGAGCGCTGATAGCCCGTTTGATTTTGCAGTCGCAGAAGGCCACACGCAGCCATAAACTCATGGCGGGTGTGGCCTTTCGCTTGGTAGCGGCGGGACCGGATAAAGACTGGGCCGGATTATTCGCCGCCCGCGCCTTGCTCGGCCAGACGCAATTCCTGCTGTGCGTGCGGGGTGAATGGATGCAGGTGTGAGGCAAACTGGCGGCTGGCAGCGGCCCATGAGTAGCGCTCGGCAAAGCGGCGTACTTCGTCGCGATCGATATGCAGCGCGCCAATGCACGCTTCGCGCAGGTCTTCATTGAGCGAGCCCGGACCATCCTGACCTATGACATCAATCGGGCCGGTGACGGGGTATGCCGCTACAGGGCAACCGCAGGCCATTGCTTCGAGCAATACCAGGCCAAAAGTATCGGTTTTGCTCGGGAAAACAAACACATCAGCGCTGCTATACACTTCGGCCAGCTCGGTTTGGTTGAGTACGCCCAGCCAGTGAATATTGGGCATATCCTTGTATTGTGCTTTCAGCCCCGCTGCAGCCGGGCCATCGCCGACGATCCATTTGCTGCCGGGCAAATCGAGCTCCAGAAATGCCTGCACGTTTTTTTCCACCGCCACGCGGCCGACATAGACAAAAATCGGTGAGCGCGAGGCCAGTTTGTCGCGCCGTCCGGGTTTGAACACTTCCAGATCAACGCCACGCGACCACAGTACAACATTCTTGATGCCGCGTTTTTCCAGGTCTTCCACCACCACGCGTGTTGGCGCCATGACGGCTTGTGCGGAGTTGTGAAAACGCGCCAGCCAGGCATAGGTCCACGACAAAGGAATACCAAAGCGCAGCTGCACATACTCCGGGAAGCGCGAGTGGTAGGCGGTGGTGTAGGGCAGTTTGTGTTTCAGGCAGTATTTGCGTGCAGCCAAGCCCAGCGGGCCTTCGGTGGCGATGTGGATTGCATCGGGGGCAAATTCGCTGATGCGCTGTTTGACCTTGCTGCCCGGCAGAATGGACAGGCGAATATCAGGGTAGGTCGGGCAAGGGACGGTTTTGAATTCCAGTGGCGTGAGCAAATCCACGGTGTGGCCCATTTTTTGCAGCTCGGCGCGGGTTTGTTTGAGGGTGCGTACCACGCCATTGACTTGGGGCTCCCAAGCGTCGGTAACGATCAAAATCTTCATGCCGCATTTCCTTTGTTCAATTGAAGGACAGGAGTTAAAGATGGGCTCGGCAGCAGGGCTGCTAATTGCTCAGCCTGTTCGCCGTAAAGCTTTTGCCAGTTAATAATTTTGAGTTCGCCATTGGGCAGCTCGACCAGTGCCGTCAGGCTTTCCACCCAGTCGCCGTCGTTGCAATACATCACGCCGTTGATTTCACGCATTTCAGCTTTGTGAATATGGCCGCAAATCACGCCATCGAGCCCTCGGTTTTTGGCCTCGGCGGCGACGGCTTCTTCAAAGTCGGTGACAAAGTTGACGGCCTTTTTGACTTTGTGTTTCAGGTATTGCGATAGTGACCAGTAGCCCAGCCCCATGCGGGCGCGGGCGCGGTTGAACCAGTGATTGAGCTTGAGCGTGATGCCATAGGCCCGATCACCGACAATTGCCAGCCATTTGGCGCATTGCACCACCGCATCAAACTGATCTCCATGCAGTACCAGATAGCGTTTGCCATTGGCCGTGGTGTGAATCACTTCGTCTTCGATTTTGATTTCGCCAAACATCAGGCCAATAAACTGACGGGCGGCTTCATCGTGATTGCCGGGGATGAACGTAACCTGCGTGCCTTTGCGTGCTTTACGCAACACTTTCTGGATTACATCGTTATGGCTCTGGTGCCAGTACCAGTTTCTTTTTAAAGCCCAGCCGTCGATAATGTCGCCGACCAGATACAGATGATCACATTCGGTGTGCTTGAGAAAATCCAGCAAATACTCGGCCTGGCAGCCCGAAGTGCCCAGGTGGACATCGGAAATCCAGATGCTGCGAAAGCGTAATTCATTAGCCATAATCGCACTCCGTCGAGGGTGTAAAACCATCTTGCCGCTGTCACATGACAGTAGTGCGACTGAAAAATGAATGAAATATGACAACCCTTGATTTTTAAATGGCGGAACAACAATGGCGATAACGAGTAATCAAAGCAATTCGGGCAATCGTCCGGATTCCCCCTGCATCGCCGTGTGCTCAACTGCGCTGGGTGATGAGGTTTGTCGCGGCTGCGGGCGCAGCATGCAGGAAGTGGCGATGTGGGTGGCTTTGCCCGCCGAGCATAAAGAAATCATCTGGCAGCGGCTGGAGCAGCACTGGGCCAGCCGGGGCTTGCCACCACCGTGGCTGGCGCGTGATCGCTAAGGCTTGTTAATGGGGGTTGCGAGTGGCTGATTAATCCTGTTTGAACGAAATCAGATCACCCAGCACGGTTTGCTCGCTCAGCTTGCGCTGTGCTGATGGTGCGTCGTACAGCACCAGCCATTGCTGCTCTTGGCTTGAGGGCAGGGCGGTGATGGCTTCGGCGCGATCTTGCCCGACACCATAAGGCAGGCTCAGCATTTCGATCGGGCCGGTCTTCGAGCCAGTTTCCGAGCCTGTTTCCGAGCCTGTCTCTGGGCCTGTTTCCCACAGCACTTCGCTGGCGCTGGGGTCAACATTGGCCATCGCCTGTGCGGCACCCTGCCAGCGAAACACGCGAATCGCCCCGTCCAGCGCCATCGTGGGTCCGGCCAGAATAATCAGATCATCGCCCGACCAGTGCAAATCGCGGATGCCTAGCCCGGCCAGATTCAGAAAATGCTTGCGCAGTTTTTCGTCCGACTGCTCGATGTCATCCAGTCGCAATTCGCCTTTTTGCTCCCTGATGCGAATTTCCAGCAGCCCGGCCCAGCCGCGTAGCACGGGGCCGCGCAAACCGAGCAAAATCCGCTCGTTGCAAACTGCCAACCCTTCAATATCAAAGCCATTGTCTTTGCCTGGTATGGCCAGATAAGCGCCGTAGTGGCGATCTTTTTTTAGTAGTTTGCTTAAGTCATTTTCAAGTGTATCGCCGCGTAGCCTAGCTGCAGAGAGTCCTTCAGGCGTATGCTTGCTGAGGGTATTGCCATCTTTACCCGCAATCACCGGAATGCGCGCCAGCAGGCAGCGATTGCCGTCGCTACTGACCGTGGCTAATCGTTCCAGGTTTTTCTTCTCGCTATAGCCCGCGCGCGGTGCTTTGCGCTTCAGTCCGTGCGAGCCGACCAGCCAGAGGTAGCCGCCGTGAAAATCCAGCCCTTCAATATCCGCTTCAATGTCAGCAGCGTCGGGCAGATCCAGATAGTCGCCCAGCGGAAAGTGAATGCCCTGACCAAATCGCAATTGTTCTGCGCCCAGCCGGGGTAGCGCTTGCAGGCGATCAAGGCCACAGGCTTCGTCGCCAGCGCCCCAGAGTTCATTGCCCACAAAGGCTGCGCCGGACAGATTGGCGTGGACTAGCAATTCTTCGTCAAATTCAAGGCGTACTGCGTGAGGCTCAAGCAGGGTTTTCATGGTGGACTCGGGTTGGTTTACGGGTTGGGGATGACTTCCAGATCGCTCATTGGGTGTTCCATGGTGACGTCGGTTTCGCTGGGGCGGCGGGCAAACCAGCGTACTTTCACTACGGCTTCCTTGGCTCCCAGCGGCACATACACTTCAAGAACACGGCCTTTGCGGCCATCGAGCAGCCTGCCGGTGGCGGCAGGATAAATTTGCATCCGGTCACGGCGGATTTTAACCGTTTGTTTTTCGCTAATCATGGCATGTTCTCGGCATGACAGTTTGTAAACCCATTATTGACTGAAATTACACAAGTCACTGGGCAAAAGTTGCGCCACAACGCAGCCCTGTAAGGTGGGGTGGCGAAGACTGGTTGCATTTTTTCGGTGCAAGAAAAAGCTCGTCAATCATGACGAGCTGTAGAGTATATCCCTGTGAGATATATTCAATGAAGTCTACAAGCAGATACTACATGCCTGTATACATGGGGCCGCCGCCGCCTTCGGGGGTGACCCAGCGGATATTCCGGCTTGGGTCTTTAATGTCGCAGGTTTTGCAGTGCAGGCAGTTTTGCGCATTAATCTGAAAAACCTGATCTTCGCGCCGCGAAAGCATTTCATACACACCCGCCGGGCAGTAGCGGGTTTCCGGGTTGTCATATTCAGCGAAATTGACCGTGAATGCCTTGCTTTCATCGAGCAATTGCAAATGGCTGGGTTGATCGTGTTCGTGCGAGACATTGGCGAGCATGAGCGAATCGAGTTTGCTGAAAGTCAGAATGCCATCCGGTTTGGGGTACTGGATGGGCGTACTGTAGCGGCTTGTTTTCAATGTGGCATGATCAGGGGTTGAGCTACGCAGCGTCCACGGCAGGTTCATGCCGAAACGAGCCAGCCACAGCTCGGTGCCTGCATACAGAGTACCGGCCCAGGTGCCCAGTTTGGCCAGCGCGGGCTTGATATTGCGTACGCTGTGTAGCTCGGGCAATACGCCCTTGCTGTCCAGCAGGATTTGGTAATCACTCAACTCATCGTGTTCGCGCCCGGCGCTGATAGCGGTGTTCACCGCCTGCGCCGCCGCCATGCCCGATAGCATGGCGTTATGCACGCCCTTGATGCGTGGAAAATTCAGCAAGCCCGCCGCACAGCCCATCAATAGGCCGCCGGGGAAAGTCAGCTGTGGCAATGATTGCCAGCCGCCCTCGGCAATGGCGCGTGCACCATAGGCAATGCGTTTGCCGCCTTTGAAGAGTGCCCGAATGCTGGGGTGGGTTTTAAAGCGCTGCAGCTCGTCAAAAGGTGACATGCTCGGGTTGCGGTAATTGAGGTGAACCACATAGCCGACTGCAACCAGATGGTTGGGCAGGTGATAGATAAATGCGCCGCCTTGTGCATCGTGATCAAGCGGCCAGCCCAGCGCATGCTGAACTTTGCCCAGCTGGTGCTGCTCGGGCGCGACTTGCCAGACTTCTTTAATGCCCAGCCCGTAGTGCTGCGGATCACTCTGGCCGCGCAGGCCAAAATGCGCTTCCAGCTCGCCGGTGAGTGAGCCACGAGCGCCTTCGCCGATCAGCGTGTATTTGGCCAGAATTTCAATGCCGCGCGTGTAGTCGCCTTTATGGCTGCCGTCCTTGGCAATGCCCATATCGCCGCTGGCAATGCCGCAGACTGCACCTTGCGCATTGTATAAAACCTCGCTGGCGGCAAAGCCCGGGTAGATTTCAACGCCGAGCTTTTCTGCCTCTTGCGCCAGAAATGCGCACACTTCGCCCAGACGTACGATGAAACAGCCCTCGTTCCGTAGCGGTGGTGGCAGCAGGGCATGCGGAAGGCGGTAGCTGGCATCTTCGTCCAGTAGTAGAAATTCATCGGCGCTGACGGGCGTCGCCAGATGGGGTTGCTGGCTTTGCCAGTCGGGGAGCAATTGATTTAAACCAATAGGGTCTATCACTGCGCCCGACATAATGTGCGCGCCCACCTGCGCGCCTTTTTCCAGAATGCAGACACTCAATTCGCTATTGAGCTGTTTGAGCCGGATGGCGGCAGACAAACCGGCCGGCCCCGCGCCGACGATGACGACATCGTATTGCATTTGATCGCGATTGCTCATGATTGATCCTATATAGATAAATTGGATAAATATAATTTAATTAATCTGATTTACAGATATTCTACGCCTATATAGAATCATTGCAAAGTTTAAACACACTGTGCTGCTGCCGATTACCCCGGCCAGCCCAGAGCAGCCTGAGGGGCGAAAAATGAAAATATTGGTCGGTATTAAACGCGTGGTCGATTATCAGGTCACGGTTAGATCCACTGCCGATGGCAAGGGCGTGGAAACTGCGGGCGTCAAAATGAGTATCAACCCTTTTGATGAAAATGCACTGGAAGCGGCGGTGCGGTTGAAAGAAGCCGGCGTGGCCACTGAAGTGCTGGCAGTGGCCATTGGCAGTGCGGCCAACCAGGATGTGTTGCGTCATGCGCTGGCGATGGGCGCAGACCGGGCGCTGCTGGTGGAAACCGACGCCGTGGTTCAATCGTTGCAAACGGCCAAAATCTATCGCGCACTGGTTGAGCGCGAAGCACCACAATTGGTGATGAGCGGCAAGCAGGCGATTGATGATGATGCGGCGGAAACCGCGCAAATGCTCGCCGCCTTGCTCAACTGGCCACAGGCTACTTTTGCTTCGAATGTGCAGGTTGCCGATGGCAAGGCGACGGTGGTGCGCGAGATTGATGGTGGTCAGGAGACCTTGCTGCTGGCTTTGCCTGCGGTGATTAGCGCCGATTTGCGCCTGAACGAACCGCGCTTTATCAAATTGCCCGCGCTGATGATGGCCAAGAAAAAACCGCTAGAAACGATTGCGCTGGCCGAGCTGGGCAATACCGCCGCGCCAAGTCTGACCTTGCTGAATGTGGCCGAGCCGCCAGCGCGCAAAGCCGGACGGATTTTGAATAATGTTGCTGAATTAGTTGCCGCCTTGCGCGCAGAGAAGGTGCTGCCATGAGTATTCTTGTGATTGCTGAAATCGATAGCCACGGCATCAAGGCCGCAACGCGGTCTGCCATTACGGCGGCGGGTCAGCTGGGTGGCGATGTACATTTACTATTGACGGGTAGTGGCCTTGAGGGTATTGCTCTGCAGGCCAAGTCCATCAAGGGCTTGAGCAAAATACTGCTTGCTGACTCGGCCGAGTACGCGCACGGCATCGCCGAAAACCTGACGCCGCTGCTGGTGAAACTGGCTCCCGGCTACAGTACGGTACTGGCGGCAGCCACGAGCTTTGGTAAAAACCTGCTACCGCGCGCAGCGGCCTTGCTTGATGCGGCGATGGTGTCGGAAGTGACGCAAATCATCGGCGAGCGCACTTTTGTCCGCCCGATTTATGCGGGCAATCTGAACGCGACGGTTGCAGTGCCCCCCGGGCTGGCGCTGATCACCGTTCGCCCGACGGTATTTGAAGCGGCGGCGGAAACAGGTGGCGATGCGGCTGTGGAGGCAATTGCAGCGACGGGTGAGCTGGGTAAAACGCAATTTATTTCCCGTGAATTGGCCGTGTCAGATCGCCCAGAGCTGGCGACGGCGAAAGTGGTGATTTCAGGCGGTCGCTCGCTGGGTAGCAAGGAAATATTCCACGACACCTTAGCGCCACTGGCAGCGCAATTGGGCGCGGCCATCGGCGCAACGCGTGCGGCGGTGGACAGCGGTATGGCGCCGAACGACGCGCAAGTGGGGCAGACTGGTACGGTGATCGCGCCTGATTTGTATATTGCGTTTGGCGTCTCGGGTGCCGCGCAGCACGTTGGCGGCATCAAGGATGCCAAAGTGATTGTGGCGGTGAATCATGATGCCGAAGCGCCGATTTTTAAAGTGGCCGATTATGGTCTGGTGGCCGATCTGTTTGATGTCGTGCCTGAACTGACTGCCGCCTTAAAGCAATAAATCAATCAAGGTAAAAAAAATGTCCAAATTTGCCCATGAAACTGTCCTGAGTGTGCGTCACTGGAATGACTCGCTATTTAGCTTTACCACCACGCGCGATGAATCGCTGCGCTTTGAAAATGGCCAATTTGTAATGATTGGTCTGGAAGTCGACGAGAAACCGCTGGTGCGCGCCTACTCGATTGCCAGCGCCAACTACGAAGAAAATCTGGAATTTTTCAGTATTAAAGTGCCCAATGGTCCGCTGACTTCGCGCCTGCAGCATTTGCAGGAGGGCGATAAATTGCTGGTGAGCCGCAAACCCACCGGTACGCTGGTGCTGTCGGACTTGAAACCGGGCAAGCATTTGTATTACCTGAGCACGGGAACTGGTCTGGCACCATTCATGAGCCTGATCAAAGACCCGGAAGCCTATGAGCGTTTTGACAAGATCATCCTGGTGCACGGCGTGCGCACGGTGAGCGAGTTGGCTTATTCACACTATATCGAGCACGATCTGCCAAACAACGAATACTTTGGCGATATGGTCAAAGACAAGCTGATCTACTACCCAACAGTCACGCGCGAGCCATTCCGCAATATGGGTCGACTGACCGATTTGTTCGAGTCTGGCAAACTGACCGATGACATCGGCCTGCCCCCGCTAAATCCGGAAACCGACCGCGCAATGTTGTGTGGCAGCCCGGCGATGCTGGAAGACACGTGCAAAATGCTCGACGCACGAGGCTTTCAGGTCTCCAAACGGATTGGCGAGCCGGGTGATTATGTGATCGAGCGCGCTTTTGTCGAGAAATAGACGCAAGCGTTCTGGTGCCCAAACGCAGCTCTGTTGTACGCTTGTGCCCACAATGCAATAGAGTTTGCGCTTGCAAGCGGGCATGTCTAGACTTTCATTCTGCGGAATATTTGGGTCGGTGGGGCAAGCAATGCAAACAGAAATCAGTTTTGACCAGGGTCGTGGCCGGATTGCGATGGTGGGTAATTTTACTTTTGAATCTCATCGCGAATTCAAACAGGCGACGACAACAGTGCTGGAGCACGAAGGTGTGGCCGAGGTCGAGCTCGACTTTGACGCCGTTGAATACATGGATTCGGCTGCATTGGGCATGTTGCTGCTGCTGAACGAGCGCGCCAGTGGCCGCAAAGTGACCTTGATCAATTGCAAGGGCACGGTGAAGTCGGTGCTCGATATCGCCAATTTTGGCAAGATTTTCGAGATTAGATAAGTTAGATTTGCACTGTTTATAGGTGCAGTCTATTAAGCATAAAAAACCGGCTTTGGCCGGTTTTTTATTAACCCCGAAGGGACTTCGTATGTTCTTGAGTGTTGGCGTGTACTTCGTGATATCAGTTCTGCCAACCATTGCTTGGTTCATCCTTTATGCCAAATTACTTCTTGTCTGCTCAAAGGTCAAATACACTTGGCTAAAAACAATGTTGGCAATCATTCTATGGATCGTGTTTTCTATAGGTTTCGTCACTCCACTGCTTTACGCAATCAAACTTTGGCAAGCTGAGCTTAATGCCTCAAATGAGTTTCTTTTGCATGGCTGGGTCGCTTTCGCGTATTTATGTTCATTTATGCCCGGTGCGGTCATTTTTCGCTGTTTTTTCTTGCCCCAATTAAAACAACTGGGATATTTTACTTCGCGGCCATGAGCGTTAGATTATTTCGTCCATGCCCAGCTCCTGAATTTTTCGAGTAAGGGTATTGCGTCCCCAGCCTAATAATTCTGCAGCCTCTATGCGTTTACCTCCGGTATGTATCAGGGCGGCTTCGATCACGGTCCGTTCAAAGGCTGGCATGATTTCGTCCAAAATACGCGCATCGCCACGGGTCAGGCGCAGCGTCAGCTCTTGACTTAGTGCTTGCCGCCAATCGCCCAGCGGCAGATTGATGTGTCCTTCGGTCTGGATCAATTCGGGTGGCAAATCGGCCGCTTCAACCACTTGCCCCGGCGCCATCACGGTAATCCAGTGGCAGACGTTTTCCAGCTGGCGCACATTGCCGGGAAAAGGAAAGCTGGCTAGCCAGGCCATGGCCGCATCCGAAAGCCGTTTGCTCTCCACACCCAGCTCCTGCGCCGATTTTTGCAAAAAATGCTTGGCGAGCAAGGGAATGTCCTGGCTGCGTTCGCGCAATGCAGGCAGGCGCAGACGAATGACGTTGAGGCGGTGAAACAGGTCTTCGCGAAACTGCCCCGCTTTGACGCGGTCTTCCAGGTTCTGGTGTGTGGCAGCGATGACGCGCACATTGGCCTTGATCGGCTGATGGCCGCCAACCCGGTAGAAAAAGCCGTCGGACAGCACGCGCAGTAGCCGCGTTTGTAGATCAAGCGGCATATCGCCAATTTCATCCAGAAATAGCGTGCCGCCCTCAGCCTGCTCGAAACGCCCGACGCGGCGCGCATCGGCGCCGGTAAATGCGCCACGCTCGTGACCAAATAGCTCGGATTCCAGTAGATCTTTCGGAATGGCCGCGCTATTGATCGCGACAAAGGGCTTGTTGGCGCGCTGGCTATGGCGATGCAGGGCACGGGCAACCAGCTCTTTGCCGCTGCCCGATTCGCCAGTAATCATCACCGTGGCCGCCGATTGGCTCAGGCGGCCAATAGCGCGAAATACCTCCTGCATCGCCGGAGCCTGACCCAGCATCTCGGGCACATTGGCCGCTGGTTCGCTCTGCTCGCTGAGCTGTTCGCTCTCCTGCAGTGCACGGCGGATCAGTGCTATGGCCTGATCAACGTCAAAAGGCTTGGGCAGGTATTCAAAAGCGCCGCCTTGAAATGCCGATACGGCGCTATCCAGATCCGAGTGCGCGGTCATGATAATGACCGGAATCTGCGGCCAGTCGCGCTTAACCATCTCCAGCAAGGCCAGACCGGATTCGCCCGGCATGCGGATATCGCTGACAATCACTTGTGGTTGTTCTACTGTCAGGCGGTTTAGCGCTTCGGTCGCCGAAGGGAAGGTGGCGTGCGCAATTTGTTCGCGGCTTAAGGCTTTTTCAAAAACCCAGCGAATCGAGCGGTCGTCGTCAATAACCCAGACTGTATTCATGGTGGTATGTCCCGTTCTTAATCGTGTTTTTGCCAGGCGTTAAGCGGCAGAATAATCGTAAAAGTGGTCTGGCCGGCCCGGCTGTCAAATTCAATCGTGCCATGGTGCTGCGCCACATAGGTGTGGGCCAGATGCAGCCCGATGCCGGTGCCACCCGGACGGCCGGAAACCAGCGGATAAAACAGCGTTTCTTTCAAGTGATCGGGAATGCCCGGCCCGTTATCGACAATTTCAACGCGCAAGGCTAGTGGGTAACGACGGCGATTGAGCGTCACCTGGCGGGCAATTCGGGTGCGCAGGATGATTTCGCCAATGCCGCTCATTGCCTGAATTGCGTTGCGGGTGATATTGAGTACCGACTGGATCAGCTGCTCTTTATCGGCAATCAGATCGGGCAGGCTGGTGTCGTAGTCACGCCGCACGGCCAGACCGTTGGGTGTTTCTGCCAGCACCAGGCTGCGCACGCGCTCGAGCACTTCATGAATATTGAGCGGATTGAGCTGCGGCAGGCGATGTGGTGTGAGCAGGCGATCGAGCAGGCTTTGCAGGCGCACAGCTTCATCAACGATGACCTGCGTGTACTCCTTGAGCTGCGGGTCAGGCAGTTCGTGCGCCAGCAATTGCGCCGCGCCGCGTATACCGCCGAGCGGATTTTTAATCTCGTGCGCCAGATTGCGGATCAGCTCGCGATTGGCCTGTTGCTGCGCTTGCAGCCGCTCTTCGTTCACAATGCGGCGCTGCTGATCAATGCGGCGAATTTCCAGCAGCAAGGCGGCAGCCGGTGACTCGATCGGGCTGGCTTCGAGCGTGACATACATTTCGCCCTCGGCACCAAAGACGATCAGCTCGTGCTCGATAATCGAGATATTCTGTTGCAATGCTGCTTGCGCAGCGGTGCTGATCGCGCTGTCGTGGCCAAAATAGTGCACCAGGTGGTTGCCTTCAACGCTGCGCAGATTGAACAGGCTTTTTGCGCTCGAATTGGCATAGCAGACGAGGCAATCCTGATCGATCGCGATCACTGCAGCGTCGATAAAATCCAGGCCGGCAAAAGCAGGGTGGCTCATGGGAGGCTCCACGGCAGAATGAGGGTGAGTGTGCAGTTGATTTTTTAATTAGCAAAAGTCAGGCCAACTATTTTGCACGCGAATGAGCCGGCTTGGCTTTGTTATGGCGATTGGCCCTTAAGTTACTGCTTTGATAGCGAATTTCTGCATGAACGTGCTGTGCAGTTTTGCGTGGCGCTGCTTGCAATTGCTTTGAGTGCAAAATTCGCTACCACTTGATGCTTCAGATGCACGGCGACAGCACTTAAGCATACAAAAAACGCACCATAAAGGTGCGTTTTGTTTTGGTTTGTGTTGCTTTAGCGCATTCGCGATAGCTCGGCCTGCAAGGCCGCGGTATTTTTTTCGTGCATGACAATGGTTTCGCGCAGGCGGCCAATCCGCTCCAGATAAAGTTTGGGATTGCTTTTTTCTTCCGCGCTGCGATTGCTGTCGGCCTCCTGCAGCGCCTTGCGCGCGGCGTTCAGCGAAGCCTGCTCGCTGGCCAACTCATCGCTCAGAATCTGTTTGCGATTGCTGTCGCGGCTTCTTTGGGTGGCTGCGTCAACACGCGGAAAATTAACGGGTGAAGGCACTGAAACCGACGGTGATCGCGGCTGGCTGGAGCGCACCGTGGTTTCGCTACTGCTGCGGCGTGGTGCGCTGGGCTCGGACATGATGCGCATTGCACCTTTAATCGGTGTATTGGTAAAGGTGACATGGCCGTTTTCATCGACATATTTGTATATGTCGGCCCAGCTTGGCAGGCTGGCACAGGCGATCAACAGGGTAAAAAGCGATTTTGCGTACATGCCCGTAAGGTATCACAGTCTGGAGGGGAGTTTGAAATTACTGCGGCACACTGTCTGAATGACCCAATGGTTTTTCAGGGGCAATGTGATCTCGCACACGTTGTTTTAGTACCTTGGCCTCCGGAAAGCCACCGTCGATTTGTCTGTCCCAAATCAGTTGCCCGTCACAATGGATGACAAAAATGCCGCCAGTGCCCGGTTGCAGAGCCACTTCACCGATTTCGAAGGCAAAGGTATGTAAAAGTTCCTGCGCCAGCCAGGCACTGCGCAGCATCCAGTTGCACTGGGTGCAGTAGTGAATGGTGATGCGTGGTTTGTTGATGTGTTCGTTCGACATGCTAAATTTTTGGCCCTGTGTTGATTAAAACGCCAATCCCAGTTCGCGCAGACGGGTAGCTGTTTCGCTTGCGCTGGTGTGGTGAATGGCCTGCCAGCCCACATTGCGTGCGCCTTGCGCATTGTGCGCAGCATCGTCGATAAAAATCAGCTGCTCAGGTTTGGCCTCCGGGTAGTGCTGCAGGATACGTTGATACATGGCATGGTATATCGCTGGATCCGGCTTGATTAAACCGATGCGGCCAGATACCACGATGTCGGTGATCTCATGCAGAAATGGATAATTCGCCCAGGCGTAGGGAAAAGTCTCATCGGACCAGTTGGTCAGGCCGAAAATCGGGTAGCTAGCCCGCTTGAGTGCCTGATACAGCGCCATGCCCTCTGGCAGCAAGCCGCGCAATGTTTCGGGCCAGCGCTGGTAAAAAGCGGCAATCTGCTCGGCGTAGTGTGGATATTCGGCAGCCTTGAGCGCAATCGCCTCGGCAATCGGTCGGCCTCGGTCCTGCTCGATATTCCACGCCGGATTGCACACATGCGCCAGAAACCAGGCGCGTTCGGCCTCATCGGGAATCAGGCTTTGATAAAGGTAATCCGGATTCCAGTCAAACAGAACACCGCCAAAATCGAAAACAATAATCGCTTGCATGGTCTGGGCATCGGCAAATGAAAACCCGATTCTAAGTGCAAAGGTAAAAGTTTTCACGCGTCCTTTTGCTGCCTTGCCGTACGTGAGTTTTGGCGATGACCGCTGCTGTTACGGTTGCTGAGGATTGAGGATTGATGGGGCTGGCCGGATTCAAAACGCTTGCCAGCCAAGGTGATGTTTTATGCCGCAGGCTTTTTGCCTGCATCCGGGTCGGAGTGCAGAAAGTGCGTGCGCAGCTGGGCGTAGCTGATGGTGCAATTGCGACCGGCCGCCTTGGCCGCGTATAGCGCTTCATCGGCGCGGCGCAGCAGATCGTCCAGTGATAGATCAATCATGCTCAGCGAGGTGACACCCAGACTGATTGTTAGCGAGATCGGCGTTTGCCCCTCGCTCAGTATTGGCTCGGCGCAGACTGCATGGCGCAATTTCTCGGCCACGATTAGCGCGTGGGCCTCGTCAGTTTCCGGTAACAGAATGACAAATTCTTCGCCGCCCCAGCGGGCGAAGGTATCGATTTCACGCAAATTCTTGCTGCACCGCTGACTGAGACGTTTCAGAATTACATCGCCAACCAGATGCCCGTGCTCGTCGTTGATGCGTTTGAAGTGATCAATATCAAGCATGATGATCGATAGCGGGTCTTTGTAGCGCCTACTGCGCACAATCGCTTCTGAGCTGCGCTGTTGCCATTCGCGTCGGTTGGGTACTTGCGTCAGCTCGTCGGTGGTGGCCAGCTCCAGCAGGCGGCCATTCGCTTCGGTGAGCGCTTCGGTGCGCAAGGCGATTTCACCCTCCAGCGCCTGATGGCGCTGTTTGAGTTCACGTTGCATGCTGGCCAGGTATTGCAGCGTCAGCATCGTGGCAAAGATGAAAACCTGCAAATTGAAGTAGGCCCAGCAAGGGTAGCCAGGCCTGTTTGAGGGTGCTGATGATGCGATTTGCCCGCCAGCTTTGGTAGACCGGCAGCAGCAGCAAAATGCCTGCGGTGTCGCTCAGCGTGAGCGAGAACATGGTACGTAACAGCTCCTGCGTGCTCGCATGGTGCATCAATCCGGTGTACTGCTGCAGCAGCACCAGCAGTGGCGAAGTGAGCGCGGCTGGAATCAGGCTGATCTGCAGCCAGTAGCGGGGCAGTACAGTAGTCGGGATGACGGTGTCCTGTGGGTAACTCCGTGCAAATTGCTGGTAGTAGTGTCGGGCGATCAGTGATTGCGACATATCGATCAGGGCTGTGGCCAGCCCGATCAGCAGTGCTGCCTGCAAGTCCAGCGTGGCTTTGCCAATATAAAAGGGGGTATTGACTGCAAAGCTCGATAGAAATACTAGGTAGGGAGCAATACGCGCCATATGTATCATGATGATCAGGCCAATGCCCGAGGCCAGCCACACCACGGCCAGGTTGCCACCATTCAGGCTACCCAGATGAATGCTCCACAAGCCTGCGCCGATGTACATCAGCATCAGGATGAGTGAAGTGCGAATGGAGTGAATGAGGTTCATGGTTGGCCAGTGTTTTGCCGGCGGTGTATCGCTATCAGTCCGGGCTTGTCGCAAGGTAAGGAGTGCCCCGTTTGTACTGTTTGCTACTTGTTTTGTGTGCTGCTTACTTTGGGGCGGCTCTTCATTGCCATACTAGAAGGGAGAAGCCGCTTTGTCTTGTTGCTGCAGTAGCAATTGTTGGTTTTTTGCCCCAGCGCAAGCCTGATTTGGCAAGGCATGACATTGAACTGCATTTACTCCTTGCGAATCTGGCTGGGATTAAAGCCAAACAGGCGCTTGAACGCAGTGGCAAAATTGGCTGGCGAATTATAGCCCGCGTTCAGCGCCGCATCGGTCACCGACATCCCATCGCGCAACTGCGTGCAGGCTTGCTCCATGCGCTGACGCCGGATATAGCTGGCAATGCTGTGTCCGGTGACCAGACGAAACTGTTGCTGCAATGTGGTTGGATTGCTGCCCAGCGTTTGCGCCAGCTGCGACAGACTCCATTCCTGCGCCAGATCGGCGTGCAGCAACTCCAGCAGCTGGGTGATTCTGTGCCGGGCGCGCGGCGCCAGTTTGCGCTGTGGGCTTGTATGACCTTGCAATACCGCCAGCAAGAGCGAGAGCGCCTGATTTTCGCGCTCCAGCTGCTGCAAAGGCTGTTTTTTAGCCTCCGGGGCTATCAGTTGTGCTGCCAAAGCCAGCATCTGCGGTGATGCCGCTGTGCTGCGGCTAGCCAGCGTGTTGTGCGGCCAGGCCTGCAAATCAGTCGCGTCGGCAATATTGTCCAGCCCGGACTGAGCCAGCCACTGCGGGCTGAACGTGAGCACCAGTTGTCGGTGCAGCCCGGTGTCTGTTGTTACGCGCTCGTAGGGTAGGGCTGATTGGCCGATATTGAGCAAGACGCAATTACTCTGCGCGCCGCCCAGCTGCACAGCGCGTCGGTCAAAACGCGCCTCAACCTGGCCTTGCAGCATGATGATCAGCTTCAAGCCCGGGTTGATCTGGCCGCCGCCGCTCATTTTGCGATGAAAATCCACCTCGGTGCCGTGCAGCCATAAGCCGGGCCGCAATTCCTGCTCGATGATAGTGCCTTCCATCACGGCTTCTTTGTCATGCCACACCGAATAACGGTGTTCCTGTTGATGCCAGCGCAGATTGGCTGCATCCAGTACGTCTTCTCGTTTTCCCATGAGCTGATTGATCTTTATGTAAACAATTTGCAAACAAAAAATTGTCGTTCGCAAAAGCGCGCGGTTTTCGGAATTGCGACAATGACGTCATTGTATTGATAATTATTCTCAACTGATAGTCGGGTTAGCCGTAATACCCCGTTTTTTAGGAAGACTTGATATGCCGCAAAAACCGCCGTTCCCCCGCCATTTGCTGACTCTGGCCATTGCACTGGGTTTGGCCGCCCCGGCCTGGGCGCAGGACGAAGCCCAGCTGGCTCCGGTGGAGGTGAGTGCCAGCACGCCAACGCAGGATGACACGCTGCTTCGGCACGCGTTGATTGGCCAGCAGGCGCAAGACCTGAGCGATGTGTTCCGGTCGGATGCCGAAATCAGCGTCGGCGGCGGTGGCAATCCGATTGCGCAGAAAATGTATATCCGCAGCATGGAAGAATCTTTGCTCAATCTGAGCGTCGATGGCGCACAAATCAATAGCAAGGTGTATCACCACCAGACCGCGCTGATTCTGGACCCGCAGTTGATCAAACGTGTTGAAGTGGAAAAAGGTACGGCCTCGGCCAGCGCCGGTCCCGGTGCTTTGGGTGGCGCAATCCGCTACGAAACCGTCTCGACGCTCGATATGCTGCGCCCAGGTCAGCAAGTGGGCGGCAGCGTCACTGCCAGTATGTTTAGCAATGAAGGCTGGCGCAGTAGCGCCAATGTCTACGGCAAGGTGGGCAAGGTCGATGCGCTTTTGGCGGCCACCACGATGCGCACGCAAGACTATCAGGCTGGCAATGGCAACACTGTCGCCAGCTCGGCCACCGAGCAAGCCAATTATCTGGCCAAACTGGGGATGCAATTGAGCGAGCAGCAGCGCCTGGTGGCCAGCTTCCAGCGCAGTAGTGACGAAGGCGTACGCACGGCGCGCGCCAATATGGTGGGCTTTGCCCATCCGGTACTGCCCAATGACGCCATCCCGCAAAGTCTGGATCGTGATACCGCCACGCTCAATTATCAGGCGCAGCAGCTGGGCTGGATTGATGCGCTCAATGCCACCGTATACCGCTCGCAAGTCGACAGCGAGCGCACCAATAAAAAAGGCCGCAACTGGGGCGAAACGCTCACCACCACCGGCGCCGATCTGCAGCTCAAGCAAGCGCTGGGCGAGCACCTGCTTAAATACGGCGTGAACTGGCGCGAGGAAAAATCGGCCGCGCAGCGCATCACTAATCCGTACGGACTGACCGGAAACGGGCGGGAAAACTTGCGCGTCTGGGGTGGCTATGTTGAGGGTGAGCTCAATTTCAATACACTCACGCTCACCGGTGGCGTGCGCTACGACGACTACCAGTACACCGATAATCATCTGCAGCAATTTGCCAGTGGTGGCGTTAGCCCTAGCGTCGGCCTGCGCTGGCAGGCGAGCGATGCGCTGCAATTGCGGGCCGGCTACGCCAAAGCCTTGCGCGGCGTGGGTTTGAAAGAGGCCTTTATGCTCGATATTGCGCAGTGGAAAAATCAGCCGAATATCAAGGCCGAAGAAGCCGATAACGCCGAGCTAGGCTTTGCCTACCGCCAGGGTGGCCTGAGTGTGAGCGGGAATGTGTATCGCCAGGCGATCGACAACTTCATCACGACGTTTAGTTGCGCCAGCGCACGCGGCGGCTGCCGCGGCAATCTGGGTAAGGCCACGATTGATGGCTATGAGCTGGCGGCCGGCTACCAATGGGGTGATCTCACGCTGGGATTAAGCGTGGCCGATAGCCGCCCCGAGCTTGATGGCCGCAAATTCAGCGATGCCGATCTGGGCTTGGGTACACGCACCGGGCGTACTTGGGTGAGCAAAGTGGCGTATCAGCTGCCTGCGCAGCGCGTCGAGCTGGGCTGGCTGGGGCGATTTGTCGAATCGATGCGCTACCTGCCGGTGGGGGCTCAGCTTGAGCAAACCAAAGCCGGCTACGGTGTACACGATGTATTTATCAGCTGGAAACCGCTGGCCAAAGACACATTGCGCCTGAATCTAACGGTAAAAAATCTGTTTGATCAGCATTACTACGATCAGGCCACCTACGCCTACAACGGCTGGCAAGGCAAGGTACTGGGCTATGCCGAACCGGGGCGTGATGTGCGCCTTGAGGCGAGCTGGCAGTTCTAAGGGCTGATGTGAAGCTGGCCTAATGCCACCGGTGTGCCGGTGGCTTTCCTGTTTGTGCATTGTTGGGAACCCAAAAAGATGAAATTGAAAATAAACCGCTGGCTGGCCTTGGTCAGCCTATTGCTCGCTGCGACGATGGCGCAGGCCGCTACGGTGGTCGATCTGGCCGGGCGCACGGTGCCGATTCCGGCCAAGGTCGAGCGCATTATTCTGGGCGAGGGGCGCATGCTATCGAGTCTGGCGATTCTGGATCGGGAATTACCGGCCAAGCGGGTGGTGGGCATGCTGGGTGATTTTGAGCAGCTCGACCCGGGCAGCTATGCCCAATATCGCAAGGTTTACCCGAATCTGGATCAGATTGCCCGGCTGGGGCGCAGCAGCCAGAGCTTTAGCGTTGAAGAAGCCATTGCGCTCAAGCCGCAGCTGGCAATTTTCAGTCTGGGCGGGCATGGGCCGGATTTGAACGATCAGGCCACGATGCAGCGTTTGTCCAAGGCCGGTATTGCCGTGGTGTATGTGGATTTTAATAAAGACCCGCTACGCAATACAGAAAAAAGTATAGGGGTATTGGGTCAAGTGCTAGGTAGGCAGAAGGCTGCGGAGCAATACCTGGCATTTTATCGTAGCGAAATGGCCAAGGTGGCAGCAGGGCTGGCTAAGCTGCCGCGCAAAACCACGGTGTTTCTGGAAAGCCGCGTCGGGCTGGGTAATAGCTGCTGCGAAACGCTGACGCACGGCATGCTCGGCACTTTTGTCGCCGCGGCAGGTGGCGACAATATCGCCAATGCCATCGTGCCCGGTGCACACGGGACGGTGAGCCTGGAATTTTTGCTGCAGCAACAGCCCGAAGTGTATATCGGCACCGGCATTGGCAACCCGAACACCGCGCGCGATCCGCGCAGCCCGCGTATTGCACTGGGCGCGGGCATTGACCGTGCCACGGCGCAGGCCAGCTTGCGGCACGCACTGAGCCGCACGGGGTTTGCCCAGCTCAAAGCCGTGCAAAGCGTCCGCGCCTACGCGGTGTCACATCAGTTTAATTACAGCGCCGCCAATGTGATTGCCGTGCAGGTGATGGCCAAATGGCTGTACCCGCAGCAATTTGCCCAGTTAAACCCGCAAGCCAGCCTGCAGCAGTTTTACCAGCGCTTTCAGCCGGTGCCACTGGCTGGCACTTTCTGGATTGAGGCGGGCTTATGAGTGCGACACATTCCGCAGTGCTGGATGCGCACGCTGATGCAGAGCAAGGCATGTTAGCGCGGCAATACCGGCAGCAAAATCGCTGGCGGGTGCTGTGCCTGCTTGGGTTGCTTTTGCTACTGGTGCTGAGTCTGGCCGCCGATCTGGCCAGCGGTAGCGCCAGTTTTCCCCTGTCTGTCGTGCTGGCGGGCTTGCTTAATCCGGCGGCGATGGACGACAGCTTGCGCGTGGTGATTTTTGACGTGCGCTTGCCGTACGCGCTGATGGCGCTGGCGGTTGGTGGTGCGCTGGGCTTGGGCGGCGCGCAGCTGCAAACGGTGCTCAATAATCCGCTGGCCAGCCCGTTTACGCTGGGCGTAGCCGCCGCTGCAACTTTGGGCGCTTCGCTGGTGATTGTGTTCGAGCAGCACCTGAGTTTTGCCCTGCCGCACGAAATCTTGCTGCCGCTGGGAGCCTTTGCGCTGGCTTTGGCCGCCACCGGGCTGATTTTGCTGCTGAGCCGCGCCCATGGTGGCGGGAGCGATACGCTGGTGCTGTTTGGCATTGCCTTGCTGTTTGCGCTGGAAGCGCTGGTCTGGCTGCTGCAATTTCTGGCCGATGCCAATGCGCTGGAGCAGATTGTGTTCTGGTCGATGGGCAATCTGGGGCGTGCCACTTTGCTGCATGTGGCGATTGTGTCGGCGGTGCTGTTGCTGTGTTTTGTGCTGGCGATGCGCCGCGCCTGGGCGCTTACCTTATTGCGCGGTGGTGCTATGCATGCCGCCAGCCTGGGCGTGCAGGTCGAGCGGCTTAGCTGGCGGGTGCTGATCGAAGTGAGCCTGCTCACCGCCGTAGCACTGGCTTTTGTCGGCACGATTGGTTTTGTCGGGCTGGTTGGCCCGCATATCGCACGTCTGCTGGTGGGCGAGCAGCACCGGTTTTTCCTGCCCGCCAGCCTGCTCTGTGGCGCGCTGATGCTCTCGCTGGCATCGATTGCTAGCAAAACGCTGGTGCCGGGGCTGCTGATCCCGATTGGCATTGTCACCGCGCTGGTGGGAGTGCCGGTACTGATTGCACTGATTTTGAATCGGAGGGCTTAGGGTATGAGTCTGCAAATCAATAATATTAAGGTCTTGCGCGGCAATACCCCTGTTATTCCCGGCTTGACACTCGCGCCTTTGGCACCCGGCAGCGTCACGGCGCTGATCGGCCCCAATGGCGCGGGCAAATCAACACTGATTCATGCCATCGCTGGCCTGCTGCGCGCACAAGGGCAGATCAGTCTGCACGGGCAGGCCATTGCCGGTTTGTCGCACGACGAGCGCTGCCGCCGTATCGCCTTGCTGCCGCAGAGCTTGCCGCAGGCTGCGGGGCTCACGGTGTACGAGTTGCTGCTGGGCGGTTTGCTCACGCTGGGTTTGCCACTGCGCGAGGCTGAAGCGCGGATCGCCAGCTATCTGGCGCAATTGCAACTGAGCGCGCTGGCAATGCGGCCGCTCTCTACCTTGTCGGGCGGGCAGCGGCAGATGGTGGCGCTGGCGCAATTGCTGGCCCGCCAACCCGAGCTCATGCTGCTGGACGAGCCCAATAGTGCGCTTGATCTGCACTGGCAGCTAGCGCTGGTGGAGGCCATCCGCCGCGATGTGCGCGAGCGCAACAGCATTGCACTGCTGGCGCTGCACGATCTGAATCTGGCGCTGCGCTGTTGCGACCGCATTATCGTGCTGCATCACGGCCAATGCGCCGCCGATGGTGCGCCGCTGGCGGTACTCACGCCGGATTTGCTCGCGCAAGTGTATGGCATTACTGGCCGGGTCGAGCAATGCTCGCAAGGCCGCCCAATTTTTGTGCTCGACCAGCTGGTTCGGGCTTAATGATGAGATACCCAGATATGGTAATGGTTGAAACCCAAGTAGATACAAGCCTTGCGAAGCAATACCTTTTTAAACTGTGCAAGCACTTTGCCCGCAAAATCCGCGTCGATTTTGATACCGAACACGGCGTGGCATATTTTGACTTCGGCGAGCTGCAGCTGGCCGCCAGCGAAAACCAGCTGCGTTTGCGCCTCTGTGCCCAGGAGGCAGCCCAGCTGGAAATACTGAAAAGCGTCGTCGAGCATCATCTGCAACTGATGACCCGCAGCACCGATCCTGCATTGCCATGGCAGGTGGTGGGCGATGCGCCGATTATTGCCGATTAACTGAAAAATCCGGGCAATTGAAAATCCGCACCAGCTCGTAGGTCCGAAAGAGCGTAGCGAATTCGGATCTACGTAGTAGCACCGAGGCCAGTTCGGCCAGCTACAGCTACGATGCCGCTGGTAATCGCAGCAATGACAATAGCTGGGTGCAGACGTATAGCAATGCAGGCCGCTTGATTCAAAGCGTGAAGGGCAATACCACTGTAACGTATCGCTACAACGCGCTCGGTCAGCGCGTCAGCAAAACCAGCGGCGGCGTCACCTCCTACTTTGTTTACGACACCGCAGGCCACCTGCTCGGCGAATACTACACCGACGGCAAAGCCATTCAGGAAACCGTCTGGCTGGGTGACTCGCCCGTTGCGGTCGTCAAGCCCACCGCCGACCCGGCCAACCCGCAGATCGGCTATATCTGGGCCGACCACCTGAACACCCCGCGCCAGATCAGCGACCCCGCCAGCCAAGCCATCCTGTGGCGCTGGGACGGCGAACCCTTTGGCGCCGACCTCGCCAATGAAAACCCGAGCGGCAAAGGCCAATACGTCTACAACCTGCGCTTCCCCGGCCAGTACTTTGACAAGGAAACCGGCAAGCATTACAACTACTACCGCGACTACGATCCAGCGACGGGAAGGTATGTGCAGTCAGATCCGATTGGGCTGGCGGGGGGGATTAATACGTATGCCTATGTGGGTGGAGATCCGATTGGCTACACAGATCCTTTGGGGCTAGATCGCCAAGCTACAGGCCCAGCTGTTGTACTTACAGATATGGGCGGCGGTAAAACAACATTCTATGATCCTCAAAATCCATCGTCCTATTTGGAGATTCCAAGTCGTAACGATGTTACAAGAGCTGCTCATGCAAAAAATGCAGATACGCCATACCATGGGCAAGTTACATACTGCCAGCGAGGCAAACTTGGTAATCCATTTGGAACCGCCAAATTACGTACGACAGGTACTCGATACAGATGAGTGCATGGTGGTGGTAGTGGGCTGCCTGATCCGTATGCGCCACAACAGGGGTGGAAGCCAACAGAAGGATGAATGGGGTTGGCTGGCGACCAATAGTCCGGGCAAGATTCCGAAACAATTGCATCATCTTCGTGAACGTCTGGGGGAATTATTACTACCCAAACAACGACGGGAGCGTAAATGCCCCCGTGTTGTCAAAGCCCTAGCGAAGCGCTATCCGGCACGAAAAATCATAAAAACAGACCTTAAGTGAACGGCATTATCGCATTGGCGAGGTTTTTCATTGCTATTTACTACGACGGATTGAAGACGAGTGATGGTGATTATTTTTCGCTCAGCGCTTCAACGCCTGGCAACGCCTTGCCTTCCAGGAATTCCAGCGAAGCGCCACCGCCAGTTGAAACATGGCTGACTTTATCTTCTAGACCGGCTTTTTCAACTGCAGCGACTGAATCACCGCCACCGACCACGGTGATCGCGCCATTGGCAGTCGCATCCACCAGTGCGTGTGCTACCGCGAATGTGCCTTCAGCAGATGCGTCGATCTCAAACACGCCCATCGGGCCGTTCCACAACACAGTTTTAGCTGATTTGATGATCTCAGCATACGCAGCGCGCGTGGCTGAGCCAATATCAACGCCTTCCTGATCGGCTGGAATTGCGGTGGATTTTACTTCTACCAAGCCATCCAAAGTACGTGCATCAAAATTCAGCGCGCGCGTCACCATGGTGTCGCTTGGCAGAACGAGTTTGTCGCCCGCTTGCGCCATCAATTCACGCGCCAGATCAACTTTGTCGTTTTCGCACAGCGATTGGCCGATTTCATAGCCTTGCGCTTTCAGGAAAGTAAACGCCATGCCGCCGCCGATAATCAGCTTGTCCACTTTAGGCAGCAGGGCTTGAATTACGTCGATTTTGCCGGAGATTTTTGAGCCGCCAATAATCGCCACCAATGGACGAACTGGCTTATTCACTGCTTCGCCAAGGAAGTCGAGCTCTTTTTTCAGCAAGTAGCCAGCCGCGCGCGGCAGATCTACACCGACCATTGAAGAGTGGGCACGATGCGCCGTACCAAAGGCATCATTCACAAACACATCGCCCAGTTTTGACAAGCTTGCGCGGAAAGCGGCGACTTGGGCTGGGTTGGCTTTCACCGAGTTGCCATCTGCATCTTTGGCTTTGCCTTCTTCTTCGATATGGAAACGCACGTTTTCGAGCAAGACTACTTGACCCGCAGCCAGATTGGCACAAGCGGCTTCCACTTCGGCGCCCACACAATCGGCCAGGAAAGTGACCGGGCTGCCGAGCAATTCTTGCAGACGGGTGGCAACCGGAGCCAGGCTGTATTTCTCTACTTTCTGACCATTTGGGCGGCCCAGATGCGACATCAGAACCACAGAGGCGCCTTGCGCAAGGGCGTAGCGAATCGTTGGCAGCGCCGCACGGATACGTTTGTCGCTTTCCACCACGCCATTTTTTACCGGCACGTTAAAGTCAACACGAATCAGTACACGTTTGCCTGCGAGATCGAGATCTTCAATAAACAGCTTAGCCATAGAGTCCCCAAAAAATGGTGAAGTGAACAAAAGCCAATTGTACCGTGTCTGCAGGGATTGAAGCTGACGCGGATTAAAGTTTCTGCAGTGTTTTGGCTTTTATTGCGGGCAAAAACGGCGTGGACTGAAAACCCAAGCCTTAAAATCCACTATGATAGCGAACACTTCTGACTTGCCCCGAGACGCTTTATGCCCCGTTTTTATCCTGAGCCGGAATTTTCGCACGCCAACCCAAGCAAGATTGGCGTCCTGTTGGTGAATCTGGGGTCGCCCGACGCGCCCACGGCCAAAGCTGTCCGTCCGTATTTAAAGCAGTTTTTATCCGATCCGCGCGTGGTTGAAATCCCCAGGCCGATTTGGTGGCTGATTCTGAATGGCATCATTCTGAATATCCGCCCCAAAAAAAGCGCAGCCAAGTACGCCAGTATCTGGACCAAGGATGGCTCGCCGCTGCGCGTCTGGACTGAAAAGCAGGCCAAGCTGGTCAAAGGGACTTTGGGCGAACAATTCAAAGGCGAATTGTTCGTTGATTACGCAATGCGTTACGGCAATCCATCGATTGAAGCACAGATTCTGAAAATGAAGGCGCAAAACTGCCAGCATCTGGTCGTGGTGCCGATGTATCCGCAATACGCGGCCAGTACCAGCGCCAGTGTGTTTGACGAAGTGGCGCGCGTATTGCAGAAAACCCGTTTTCAACCCGCTCTGCGCATGGTTGCACCATTTTATGATGATGCGGCTTATATTGATGCGCTGGCGCAAAGCGTACGCGAGCATTGGCAGCGTAATGGCCGGGGCGATCATTTGCTGATGAGCTTTCATGGTGTTCCTCGCTATACGCTGGACAAGGGTGACCCTTACCATTGCCACGCCTACAAAACAGGGCGCTTACTCGCAGAGGCGCTGCAGCTGGAAAAAGGGCAGTACACGGTGGCGTTCCAGTCGCGCTTTGGCAAGGCCGAATGGTTAAAGCCCTATACGAGCGCCGTGCTGCACCAGCTGGCCAAACAGAAATTGGGTCAGCTTGACGTCATTTGCCCCGGCTTTGTAGCCGATTGTCTAGAAACGCTGGAAGAAATTGCCATGGAAGGGCGCGACGATTATCTGGCCGCTGGTGGGCAGAAGTATGCTTTCATTCCGTGTTTGAATGATCATCCCGCGTGGATTTCCGGTCTTTCCGGGCTGATTTCCCGCGAGCTGACAAGTTGGCTGACAAACGGTAAATCTACCAGAAATGACAAAACCCTTTTGGAACAAAGGGATATCGCAGCCAGGTCTTTAGGCTTACAAAAATGATCTTGGGCTTTACAGAAATTAACGCTACACTCTGCGGTAAGTTTATTCTTACAAAAAGGGGAATTACCAATGGCTACACGTCTATTTCTGGCTGAAGACGATCTGATTCTGGCCGATGCGCTGAAAACCAGCTTGTCACAAGCCGAATTTCAGTGCGATTGCGTGAATGATGGCGCTCTGGCCCTGCAAATCTTGCTGCACAACGACTACGACGCCGTGGTGCTCGATATTGGCCTACCCAATATGGATGGTCTGACTGTATTGCGCAATGTGCGCCAGCATAAACCTTCCTTGCCTATCCTGATCTTGACGGCGCTGGATGGCCTGGACGAGCGCGTTGCAGGCCTGGATGCTGGTGCGGACGATTACCTCACCAAACCTTTCGAGTTTTCCGAGCTGGAAGCGCGTCTGCGTGCTTTGTTGCGCCGTAGCCAGATCTTGCCGCAATCGGTACAGCAGCTGGGCAATCTGCGCCTGGATCGCGCAGGTCAGCGCGCATGGTGCAATGATTCTCCGCTCGATTTGTCCGCTCGCGAACTAACGGTACTGGAAATTCTGATGTCCAATATCGACCGTGTCGTGACCAAAGAACAAATCGTAAGCGAGCTGGGCAATGAAAATGCCGAAGTGGGTCTGAATGCTATCGAGGTGTACGTACACCGCTTGCGCAAGAAACTGGAACCATGTGGTGTTGTAATCCGCACAATTCGTGGTCTGGGCTACCTCCTTGAAAAACAGCAACCTTTGGCCGCGGATGCAAGTAACTAAGCAATCTTTACAGCGCCAGATTTTGTTATGGACCGTGTTGCCCTTGCTTGCCTTATGGTCAGCAGGGGCAGCGGTCATTTATCTGGCCTCATTTCATTTTGCCAATGAAAGCAATGACGCGGCGCTGATGCGCCTTGGCCGCGTCATCGCCCAGCAGATTTCACAATCGCTACAAATTGCACAATCAGCTCCCGACAAGCAACAGAGCCTAGATCTTGCAGCGCTGACTGCACAAAGTCGCCAGCTCTTTGCTGCCGTAGCCGATGAAAATGTACATCTGGCCGTAAAAGTGGGCGAGGAGACGATTCTGGGGCAGCCGCTGCACGCGTTTGCCAGCGAAGTGAGCGAAAACACCGCTACTATTCATGAAGTTCATGAAGTGACCGTTGCGAATGAGCCGCATCGTGTACTGCATATCCAGCAACTCGCTAACCGCAATCTGCCCGCTATACAGATCGAAATCGCCAGAGATACCGCCGCCCAGTCGAAGGCTTTTCAGCGCTACCTGCTGAATATGGCGCTGCCGCTGGTGCCGATGCTCTTACTGGTCAGCGTGCTGGTCTGGTTTGGTGTTCGCCACAGTCTAAAACCACTACGCACCCTCAAGCTGCTGGTGGAAACCCGGCAGGCGCAGGATTTATCGCCTTTGTCGCTGGACAATGCGCCCGAAGAATTAAACGCATTATCCAGCGCGCTCAATCAATTGCTGGCCAGCACTGAAGAGAGCATGAATCGCCAGCGTCGTTTTATTGCCGACGCGGCGCATCAGCTGCGTACACCGCTGGCAGGTTTGAAATCGCAGACCGAGCTGGCCATGCGTGAGAACAGCCCAGAAGGGCTGCGCGACCGGCTGAATATGGTGCACACCAGTGCAACACGCAGTATTCATCTGGTGAATCAGTTGCTCACACTGGCGCGCTCCGAGCCTGGCAGCCTCAATGGTATTCCGAAAGTCAAAATGGATCTGGCGCGCCTGATTCGTGATCTGACTGGCGAGCTGGTGCCGCGCGCGCTGGCTGCGCGCATCGATCTGGGTTGCGATTGCCTGGTCAGCGAAGCGTGGATTGAAGGCAATTCAGCCTTGCTGCGTGAGCTATTTATCAATCTCGTGGAAAACGCCATCAAATATATCCCGCGCGATGGCAGTGTGACAGTGCGGCTAACAGAAAACGAGCAGCAGTATATCGTTGACGTGGAAGACAATGGCGCCGGCATTCCCGATGCCGACAAGCAACGGGTTTTCGAGCGCTTCTTCCGCCGTGAACAAACCGGCAACGGTTGCGGCTTGGGGATGGCGATTGTGCGCGAGATTGTCGAGCGCCACAGCGGCAAGGTCGAGCTGAAAGATGCGGTGCCGCATGGCCTGATTGTCCACGTCGTTCTGCCAAAAAATCTCGCCACGGCTTGACCCACATCGGCTGGTGCATCAAAGTTTTCAGTGGGGCTCAGTGCTGCGCTTGATTTGACGTGCCATGCCAGCCTGCCGCGCCCCTGTAAGTGCTGGCACTCGGTTGAACGCCAGCAGCTTATTGGCTCTGATCCAAATCTATTCAGGATTTTTTGGCTAAAACCTCGTAAAATCGCAGCTTTTAGAATGTCCGGCTTTGTCCATTATGCAAAAGAAAATCATCCACGGCTTTCACGCCGTTACCGCCCGTTTGCGCCGCTTTCCCGATAGCGTGCTGGAGTTGTATGTCAGCAGCGAGCGTACCGATCCGCGGATGAAAGATCTGCTCAAAGCCGCCAAAGACGCTGACCAGAAAGTCACACCAATGTCGTCCGACCGTCTCGATGGTTTGGCTGGCCACGTGCGCCATCAGGGCGTGGCGGCGATGATCGATACCGAGCGCAGCTATCTGTCGATTGAAGATGTGCTCGACGATTTGGACGAACCGGCATTTTTGCTGATTCTGGACGGCATTACTGATCCGCACAATCTGGGTGCCTGCCTGCGCGTTGCGGATGCAATGGGCGTGCACGCGGTGATTGCACCGAAAGACAAATGCGTCGGCATTAACGCAACGGTGTCGAAAGTGGCCTGCGGTGCTGCCGAAGTCGTTCCGTATGTGATGGTGACGAATCTGGCGCGGACGATCCGTGATCTGAAAGAGCGCGGCATCTGGATTGTCGGCACCGATGCCGAAGGCTCTTGCGATCTCTTTAGTTATGATCAGACTGGCCCAGTGGCGTGGGTACTCGGTAACGAGGGTGACGGCATGCGCCGCCTGACGCGCGAATTGTGCGATACGCTGGTGTCGATTCCGATGTTCGGTTCGGTTGAAAGCCTGAATGTGTCAGTGGCGACGGGGATTGTACTGTCGGAAAGCCGTCGTCAACGCCTCGCGGCGGCGAAGAAAAGCGCACCAACTACGTAATATTGTTTCACTTTGGCGCGCCAACTCGGTGCGCAAGCAATTTCATCCAGTTTATAATAAAGGGGTATTGCCCTGTAGCTCAATTGGATATTGATCTACATGGAAATACCCCTTAGTTATAACTTGGCATGCCTTGTGCTAAATCCAGATTGTCAGCACTACACCATTCTGGAGGGTAAGATGCCAAGCACCACTGCAAGCACCCGATTTGAATTTCGCGTGCGCGAGCATTCGCAACGGCGCGCCATGGCACGCGAAACGCATGCCTCGCCCTATCCGCACTTGCCTACACCAGGGCGCATCAGTCATCTGGCTTACTTGAATCACCACTTAAGTCTGGCCAACGAGCAATGGCTGATCGGCCAGTTGGCGCGGCATTATGGCCAGTCGTCGCCAGAACCGCATGCTAATCATTTCACCCTTGATCTGGGTCATTGCCGCTTGCTGTGGATGCGCTATAGCGAGTTTTCCAGCCTGAGTGTCAGCGCAGCACTCCCTGAAGGCGAGGTGCCGTTTGCGTGCCCGGCGCTCGCCGAGCTGCCCGCCGACTGGCTGGGGCAACTGCCGGGCAATACGCTGGTGGCAATCCATGCACTGGTGTTACCACATACGGCTTTGCCCCCCACTTTGCCATTGCTGGCTAGGCATTATTTTGCTGGCAATGAGCTTATTGGCGCAGAGATTGGCGACGGCGCGGGCAGGGTGTATAGCGATTTCCAGCAAGATGAAAACGGTTTTGTCCGCTATCTGCTGGCTGATCGCTTTATGGGGCGACGTCAAGCCGGGCGCATGCTGCAGCGCTTGTTTGATATTGAAAGCTATCGCAGCCTGGCCATGTTGGCGCCGCCCTTGGCTGACAGCATTGCGCCTGAACTGATGGCGGCGGATCGCGAGCTGGCCGAATTGACCAGTAGCATTTCGCACGCCAGAGCCGCAGACGAGCCGCAATTGCTCGATCGCCTGACGCAGCTCTCGGCGCAAATCGAAAGCGCTTTGTCGCAAACCGACTATCGCTTTAGCGCTTCGCACGCTTATTACGAAATTGTGCTGCGGCGGCTGGGTGAATTACGCGAGTTCCGCATTCAGGGCTTGCAGCCTTTTACACAGTTTCTAACAAGACGGCTGACGCCGGCACTTGAGCATTGCCAGGTGGTTGCGCGGCGGCAACGTGAGCTGGCCGAGCGTGTTAGCCGCGCCACCTTGCTGCTACGCACCCGCGTCGATGTGACACTGGAGCAGCAAAATCAGGGCATCCTCTCGGCCATGTCGCAACGCGCCGATTTGCAATTGCGCTTGCAGGAAACGGTGGAGGGCTTGTCGGTGGCCGCCATCAGCTACTACGTCATCGGGCTGCTGGTATATGGCTTGAAAGGGCTAAAAGCGGCAGGTGTGCATCTGAATGTCGAGCTGAGCAGCGCGCTATTGATTCCCGTGGTGGTGGGCGTGCTTGTGTTGGGAATGCGCCGGGTCCGGCGACTGGTTCATCACTCAAGCTCTTCAGATACGCATTGCTGACCACCACCGTGGCTTGGGTGTATCTGATTGTCACCGACATCAGCGAAGCAGGCTCCTGCCCAGAAGCGGGCTGCTTATTGATCCGGCTTTCTGAAGATTGAATTTCCGTAGGAGCGAGCTTGCTCGCGAAGCCTTGCTGTTCGCGAGCAAGCTCACTCCTACGACTCAAATACCGCAAATGCCCGGAGCAAGAACAGGCGAAAACAGTTACAATCCGGCTTTTGTCACCCTGCTGCTCGGGGCTGGCCACGATATTCATACCGCGCCGCGCTGCGGCCCCAACAGTAGCCAACTATGCCTTTAAATTTACCGATCATTCTAACCTGGCTGCGCGTCGCGCTGATTCCCGTGTTTGTTGGCGTGTTTTATCTGCCGCAAGCCGAATATCCGCTGGTTTGGCAAAATATCGTTGGCACGCTACTGTTTGCGCTGGCGGCAGTCACGGACTGGTTTGATGGCTTTCTGGCGCGACGCTGGAATCAGACCAGCCAGTTTGGCGCGTTTCTTGATCCGGTTGCTGACAAGCTGATGGTCGCCGCCGCCCTGATCCTGCTGGTTGAAATCGATCGCGCGCCATCGTGGCTGGCGGTGATTATTATTGGCCGCGAAATCACCATTTCGGCGTTGCGCGAGTGGATGGCGCAACTGGGCAAATCCAAATCCGTCGCGGTCAATATGATTGGCAAGCTGAAAACCACTGCACAAATGGTCGCCATTTTGCTCTTGTTGTGGTGGGAGCCGCTGGTGCCGCATGTTTCAACGCCACTCCTGGGCACCATCGCGCTGTATCTGGCTGGCATTCTGACCATTGTGTCGATGTTTTACTATCTGCGCGTCGCTGCCGAGCAATTTAAAAATCAGTAAACCGCTGATATTTGATGTATTGCCCTGCTGGCAATACACAGATTGAGCTTGATAAAGATACCCCATAGGGTATAAATGGCCAAAAACTTTGCCTTGCTGGCTATTGCCGGCTTTTACTTCTGCTATTTCGCATTTAACGGCATTTTTTCCCCTTACTGGGGGCTGTATTTGGCGGGGCTGGCTTTTCCTGCCTGGCAGATCGGCATTCTGACCAGCCTGACGCAAATCAACCGGATTTATGCGCCCGCCCTCTGGGGCTGGCTGGCCGATCGTAGCGGCAAACGGCAGCTGATTTTGCGGCTGGCGGGCGCGTGTGGGCTGCTGTTTTTTATTCCGCTGCTGGTGGCGCAAAGCTTCTGGCCGATTTTTATCGCCGTCTTTTTAGGTAGCTTTTTCTGGAGCGCCGCGCTGCCGCTGGTTGAAGCCACAGCGATGAGCTTGCTCAAAGGCGATTCGGGCCTGTATTCGCGCTTGCGCATCTGGGGCTCGATCGGCTTTGTGGTCGCCACCATGACGGCGGGCTATCTGATCGAGGCGCAAGGCGTTGCCGTATTGCCCATATCGGTGATTGCGATTATGGCCAGTCTGGCGCTGTATTGCTGGTGGGTGCCCGAGGCGCCGTCCACGCCAGCCGCCCAGTATGCACAGACCGGGTTTGGCGAGATTTTGCGTCAGCGTGAAGTGCAATCGCTGCTGGCCTCGTGCTTTCTGATGGCCTTGGCACACGGACCTTATTACAGCTTTTACTCGATTTACGTAGCCGATCAGGGGTATAGCAAGAGCACCATCGCCTGGTTCTGGACGCTGGGCGTACTGGCTGAAATCGCAATCTTCTGGCTGATGCCACGGCTGAATCTGCGCTTTAGTCAGAAATTGATCCTGCTGTTTGGTCTGGCCATTGGTGCGGCACGCTTCGGGGTCATTGCGTGGGGGATTGCCTCGCTGCCATTGCTCTTGCTGACCCAATTGGCACATGCTTTCACTTTTGGTAGTAATCACGCGGTGAATATGGCCTATATTCACCGCTACTTTGCCGGCCGACATCAGGCCAAAGGGCAGGCGCTGTATATTGCGATGTCGTTTGGCATTGGTGGCAGTCTGGGTGGCATACTGGCAGGGCTGGCCTGGCAGCCACTGGGTGGTGAATGGGTGTTTAGTTTGGCCGCACTATCGTGTCTTCTGGGTTGCATAATTGCCTGGCGCGGCCTGCCAAAGATTGAGTAAACGGTATTGGCTTGCGTGGCTGATCAGGCCTAGGCTAGCGGCATATACTCCGGAAAAAGGACGTACAATGATTATCGTAATGAAACTTTCGGCGACCGACGCACAGGTAGCCGCCGTGGTGGGGCTGATTCGTGAGTCCGGCCTCAAAGAGCACGTTTCGCGTGGCTCGGAGCTGGTGATTATTGGTGCGATGGGCGACGAAGATTTGCTGGATGCATCGCGCTTTGAAATTCTGGCCGGTGTCGAGCGTGTAACGCGGATCATGAAGCAGTACAAAATCGTGTCGCGTGACACGCATCCGGCGGGATCGATTATCCAGATTCGCGGCATCCCGCTAGGTGGCAAGCAGATTCAGGTGATTGGCGGGCCTTGCTCGATTGAAACGCAGGCGCAAATGGACGAAGCGGCGGCGGGTGTGGCCGCGGCAGGCTGCCGGTTGATGCGCGGCGGTGCTTTCAAGCCGCGGACGAGCCCGTATGCATTTCAGGGCTTGGGCGTTGAAGGGCTGGAGATGTTCCAGACTGCCGCCAGGCGACACAATCTGCCTATCGTGACCGAGCTGATGGACGTGCGCATGCTCGACACTTTTATGGAGTACGACGTTGACGTCATTCAGATCGGCGCGCGCAATATGCAGAATTTTGACTTGCTCAAAGAAGTCGGGCGCGTTAATAAACCCATTATTTTGAAGCGCGGCCTGTCGGCAACGATTAACGAATGGCTGATGGCCGCCGAGTACATTGCTGCGGGGGGCAATCACAATATCATTTTCTGCGAGCGCGGCATCCGCACGTTTGAAACGGCCTACCGTAATGTCCTCGATGTCACCGCGATACCGGTTTTAAAGCGCGAAACGCATCTGCCGGTGATTGTTGACCCAAGCCATGCGGGCGGTAAGGCGTGGATGGTGCCTGCGCTGGCGCAAGCCGCGGTTGCTGCTGGTGCGGATGGGCTGCTGATCGAAATGCACCCCAATCCGGCCGAGGCCTGGTGCGACGCCGATCAGGCGCTGTCGCCGCCGCAACTGAACGAGCTGATAACTACTTTGGGCGCCATTGCGCAGGCCGTGGGACGTTGCATCTAAGCCGAAGAAGTGTTCACGATCTAGCGAAGCTAGAGCGAGGCAAGGCCAAAACGGCGAAGGAAGCGAGACTTACGCATTGTCAATGAGAATGCCGAAGGCGTTTTTAACGCCGCATCGCTCAAGCGCAGCAGATTGTGAACAGGCTCTGAATATATGCAAGGAAAACATATGAATAAATTAATATTGATTTTGGTGGGGCTGGGCGGCTTTCATCTTGCGCATGCCGCCGAGACTACCGGTGACACAAGTGCAACGGCGGCGACTCGGCTGGCTGGTGATTATCAATTGGTCGAGCTAAATGCTCGGCCCGTTTCATCATTTGACCGAGCAGCCATTACGCTCACGATTTCGGCCGATGGCAAGCTGTCCGGTTTTGCCGGCTGCAACCAATTTCACGGAAAATTAACTGCCGAGCCACTGCGCATTGGCCCTGTCGCCAGCACGCGCAAGCTGTGCGCTGACCCGGCGGTGATGCAGCAGGAGCAGGCTTTTCTGAATGCTTTAAATCAGGCCAGCGCGCTCGAGCGCATAGCGCCATCTGGCCTGATTTTGCGGGCCCAAGCGAATCAATCGCTGCAGTTTATGTTGTTTGCCAAGCCTGTTGAGAAGGTAATCTGGGTGGGGCCACGCAAGAAAGATTGTGTCGCTGGCGTGATGAAAACGCAGTGTCTGCAATATAAAACCAGTAAGAATAGCCAGTGGCTCAATTTTTATGGCGAGATCGCCGGTTTTGACTGGCAAGAAGGCAAGCGCTACAAGCTAAAGGTGCGTGAAGAGCAGATTGCCAATCCACCGGCCGATGCTAGTAGCATCAAAACCAGTCTAGTCAAAGTGTTATCCAGCCGATGAGCGCCCAAAAAATCAACAAACTGGTTCTGCTGGGTACAGGCTTGATCGGTGGCTCTTTCTCGCTGGCGCTTAAGCGGGCGCGATTGGTTGGCGAAGTGGTCGGCGTCGGTCGCAATGCGGCTAATCTGGCTCGTGCGATTGAGTTGCGGGTGATTGATGTCGCCAGCCATGACGCAGCGCAGGCAGTGCAGGGCGCTGACCTGGTGTTTCTGGGCACCCCAGTCGGCCAGATGGGCGCGTTGATGGCACAGATTGCGCCGCATTTGCCGTCGCATTGTATTGTGACTGATGGCGGCTCGACCAAGCAGGATGTTTGCGCGCTCTACCGGCAGTTTCTGCCCAATCAGCTGGCAAGCTGCGTGCCGGGGCATCCAATTGCGGGTTCTGATTTGTCGGGCGCAAGCGCGGCTACCTACGGCCTCTATGAAGGTCGTCGCATTGTTTTAACGCCTTTGGCCGAAACCTCGGCCGAGACGCTGGCAACAGTGCGTGCGCTATGGCAGGCCTGCGGGGCGATTGTCTATGAAATGGACGCCGCAACGCACGATGGCGTTTTTGCTGCGGTTAGCCATGTACCGCATCTAGTGTCTTTCGCCTATATGAATGCCGTGCTGGGCAAGGATAATGGCGAGCAGTGTTTGGATTTTGCGGGTACCGGTTTTCGTGACTTCACGCGCATTGCTGGATCGCACCCGGAAATGTGGCGCGATATTACACTGGCCAATCGGGATGCAATCCTGGCTGATTTGCGCGCCAATGTGGCTCAGCTGCAGTCGCTGGTTGCGCTCATTGAGGCGGGTGAGGCGGGCGCATTAACCGAATACATCAATCAGGCCAGTCAGGCGCGTAGTGCCTGGGGCAAAAAACGCATTTGACTACCCACCGAGGATTGTGATGACTTATCAAGCTGCTGCAAATCGCTATGAAACGATGCCTTACCGTCGCTGTGGTCGCAGCGGCTTGAAACTGCCAGCCCTGTCTTTGGGCATGTGGCACAATTTTGGCGACAATAAACCATTCGACAATAGTCGCGCGATGGTGCTTAAGGCTTTCGATCTGGGCATTACGCATTTTGATCTGGCAAACAATTATGGCCCCAGGCCCGGTGCAGCCGAAGAAACGATGGGGCGTTTGCTAAAAACCGATCTGGCTGGCTATCGCGACGAGCTGATCATCAGCAGCAAGGCGGGCTGGGAAATGTGGCCGGGCCCCTACGGCGATTTGGGGAGTCGTAAATACCTGATCGCCAGCTGTGATCAAAGCCTGAAACGCATGGGGCTCGATTACGTTGATATTTTCTATTCGCATCGGCCAGATCCGGATACGCCGATTGAAGAAACAATGGGCGCGCTTGATAGCCTGGTGCGCCAAGGCAAGGCGCTGTACGTTGGCATTTCCTCCTACTCGGCCGAGGAAACCGCAATTGCGGCCAAAGTCTTAAAAGAGCTCGGCACACCATGCCTGATTCATCAGCCTTCGTACTCGATGTTTGATCGCTGGATAGAAAATGGCTTAACCGATGTATTGCGCCAGGAGCAAATCGGTAGCATCGCATTTTGCCCCTTGGCGCAGGGGTTATTGACCGATCGTTATCTGAACGGCATTCCAGCTGATTCGCGCGCGGCTGACACACAAAACCATTTTCTCAATAGTGATAAAGTCCAGTTGCGACTGGCGCAAATCAAGGCTCTGAACGAGATTGCTCTTGCTCGTGGTCAGTCGCTGGCGCAAATGTCGCTGGCATGGGCTTTGCAAACGGTCACATCGGTGATCATTGGTGCAAGCCGGGTGGCACAAATTGAGGAAAATGTGGGGGCGGTGAATAATCTGGACTTCAATGCTGACGAGCTAAAACAGATTGAATTGATTCTGCAGCAGGTTTAAGCGCGCCATTTAAATCGATACAATGACGGCCGGAATGTTTTCCGGCCTTTTTATTTGCGACGAACTTAATACGACGAGACCGATATGACGCAGAACCTGATTCCTGTAATTGCCATCGACGGCCCATCCGCTTCCGGCAAGGGTACCGTTGCCCAGCGCGTCGCAGATGCGCTAGGTTTTCATTATCTGGATTCGGGTGCAATTTATCGCCTGACTGCATTAGCTGCTCAGCAGCAAGGGGTATCTTGGTCTGATGAAGATGCAGTATCGTCTGTAGCGCAATACCTAGATGTAGTATTTGACGGGGAAGCCATTTTGCTGGCAGGCGTCGATGTCAGCAACACGATCCGCAGCGAAGAAATCGGCTCGGGCGCTTCGCAGATCGCCGCCTTACCCAAAGTGCGTGCCGCATTGCTGGCGCGCCAGCAGGCCTTTGCCAAAGTGCCGGGTCTGGTCGCCGACGGACGCGATATGGCTTCGGTCGTTTTTCCGGCGGCACCGCTGAAGATTTTCCTGACCGCCAGCGCCGCAGCGCGTGCCGAGCGGCGTTATAAGCAATTGATCGCTCGCGGTGAAACCGCTAATTTGGCAGTGATCACGGCCGATCTGGAGGCGCGCGATGCGCGTGATCGTGCGCGCAGCGTTGCACCGTTGGCGCAGGCGCCCGATGCTTATTTACTTGATACAACTGAAATGGATATTGATTCGGCGGTGAAACAAGTTTTGACCTGGTGGACGAAAAAACTTAAGTAAAACAATACTTAAGCGCTTGATCAAAGTCGTTTTTTTCTTTAGAATGCTCCAATTCAAATTTGGCTTTTGCTAAATTTGATGCTTGCCCGTTGTTCTGACGGGCTTTTACTTTGGCCATCCACCTTTTGTGGTTTGGCTTTTACTAACTAACCCGCTGTGGCTTGTGGTACTAAAGTCCGACAGCAAATGGAATTTTCCACTAATGACTACCGCTACTATGGAAAGCTTTGCAGCCCTGTTTGAGGAAAGCCTCACCCGTCAAGAAATGCGTTCGGGTGAAGTGATTACTGCCGAGGTTGTAGGCATCGACAGCAACTTTGTTACTGTAAATGCAGGCCTGAAATCTGAATCACTGATTCCTCTGGAAGAGTTCAAAAACGACAACGGCGAAGTTGACGTTAAGATCGGTGATTTCGTACCAGTTGCAATCGATAGCCTCGAAAACGGTTACGGCGAAACGAAGCTTTCTCGCGAAAAAGCCAAACGTCTGGCTTCTTGGATCGAATTGGAAGACTGCCTGGAACGTGGCGAAATCATGTCTGGCGTTATTTCCGGTAAAGTTAAAGGCGGCTTGACTGTAATGGTTAACGGTCTGCGCGCTTTCTTGCCAGGCTCACTGGTTGACATTCGTCCAGTAAAAGACACGACTCCTTACGAAGGCAAACAAGTTGAATTCAAAGTAATCAAACTTGATCGCAAACGTAACAACGTAGTAGTTTCTCGTCGCGCCGTTCTGGAAGATTCTCTGGGCGAAGAGCGTCAGAAACTGTTGGAAACCTTGAAAGAAGGTTCAATCGTTAAGGGTATCGTTAAAAATATCACTGACTACGGTGCATTCGTTGATCTGGGCGGTATTGATGGTTTGCTCCACATCACTGACCTGGCTTGGCGCCGTGTTAAACACCCATCTGAAGTATTGGCAGTGGGTGATGAACTTGAAGCTAAAGTTCTGAAATTCGATCAAGACAAAAACCGCGTATCTCTCGGCCTGAAACAATTGGGCGAAGATCCATGGGTGGGTCTGTCACGTCGTTACCCATCAGGCACTCGCATGTTCGGTAAAGTCACTAACCTGACTGACTACGGTTCATTCGTAGAAATCGAACAAGGCATCGAAGGTCTGGTACACGTTTCTGAAATGGATTGGACTAACAAAAACGTTCACCCATCTAAAGTTGTGTCTTTGGGCGACGAAGTTGAAGTGATGATCCTGGATATCGACGAAGACAAACGTCGTATCAGCCTGGGCATGAAACAGTGCATGGCTAATCCATGGGATGATTTCGCTGCTAACTTCAAGAAAGGCGACAAACTGAAAGGCGCGATCAAATCGATCACCGACTTCGGCGTATTTGTTGGCTTGGCTGGCGGCATCGACGGTCTGGTTCACTTGTCTGACCTGTCTTGGAACGTTCCAGGCGAAGAAGCTGTTCGCAACTTTAAGAAAGGCGACGAAGTTGAAGCCATGGTTCTGTCTATCGACGTTGAGAAAGAGCGCATCAGCCTCGGCATCAAACAGATGGAAGGTGATCCATTCAACAACTTCATCTCTCAATCAGACAAAGGTGCAATCGTTAAGGGTATCGTGAAGTCTCTCGATGCTAAAGGCGCGATTGTTACACTGTCTGAAGAAGTTGAAGGCTACCTGCGTTCTACTGAAGTTTCACGTGACCGCGTTGAAGACATCCGTACCGTTCTGAAAGAAGGTGATGAAGTTGAAGCGCTGATCATCAATGTTGATCGCAAAACTCGCTCAATCAACCTGTCTATCAAAGCAAAAGACAGCGCTGATCAATCAGAGGCGATGAGCAAATTGTCTTCGACTATCGAAGGCAACGCAGGCACAACTAGCCTGGGCGCATTGTTGAAAGCAAAATTGTCAGGCTCTGCTGAATAATTCTTAAGGATTACAGCGGAACATGACCAAGTCAGAACTCATCGCAAAACTGGCCGAACGCTATCCACAGCTGGTAGCCAAAGATGCGGAGTTAGCCGTGAAGACGATGCTCGATGCGATGGCGCGTAGCCTCGCTCAGGGTCAACGTATCGAAATCCGCGGATTTGGCAGCTTCGACCTGAACTACCGCCCGCCACGAGTGGGGCGCAACCCGAAATCAGGCACCAAAGTATCGGTACCTGAGAAGTTTGTGCCACACTTCAAGGCAGGCAAAGAACTACGTGAGCGCGTCGATTCGGAAGCGTAAACGCAAGTGCTAAATAAAAAGGCGACATCTTGGATGTCGCCTTTTTTATTGGCTCTAACTCAGGCGCAAAGCAAATATAAGCTACAATATTGGCAAAACAACAGGAGTTTGACGAATGCATTATTTAGGCTGGGCTCTTAAATTTCTAATTTTTACCATGCTATTTGGCTTTGCAATGCATAACGCGGCGCCCATTGATTTGCACTTTTTTCTGGGGTATTCCTGGAATGCGCCACTGGCAATGATTTTGCTGGTGTTTTTTGTTGTTGGTGCCACTTTTGGCTTGCTCGCCAGCCTAGGGCAAGTTTTTCGCTTACGTCGCGAATTGGTTCAATTGCGCAAAGAATTAAAAAGCCGGGTGAATCCTCACCCTGTCCAAGCAGATCAAGCCCTTGAACAACCCAAAGACGCTATTTAAATGATCGAAATTCAATTCTGGTGGCTGATTATTCTGCCGCTATTTTTTGGTCTGGGCTGGCTTGCTGCCCGGGTCGATATCAAGCACGTCATTGCCCAGAGTAAATCACTGCCTAGTGCCTATTTCAAAGGGCTGAATCACTTATTATCGGGTGAAACCAACAAGGCGATTGAAGTCTATGTTGATATCGCCAAACAGCACGAAGAAACAATCGAGCTGCAATTTACCTTGGGCCATCTTTTCCGGCGACGGGGTGAGCTCGAGCGCGCTATTCGCATGCACCAAAAGCTTCTGGCACGCAGAGATTTGACCATTCCGCAAAAAGAGCAAGCGCAACTTGATCTGGCGATTGATTTTATCAAGTCAGGCCTGTTTGATCGGGCGGAAAATCTGCTGCACGAGCTATCAGGTACAAATGCCGCCAAAGCGGCCCGTGTTGAGCTGCTCGCGATTTATCAGCAGGAACATGAGTGGCAAAAAGCGATCGAGATTGCTGAGCAGCTGCGCGATGAAAGTCACACCTACCAGCATGAAATTGCGCAGTTCAAATGCGAGCTTGCCGCTGCAGCTTTGATTCGCAATCAAACCGAACAGGCACAGAATTATCTGGAAAACGCACTCAACGTGCATCGCCCCTGCGTCAGGGCTCGACTCATGCTGGGCGAAATCCTATTTGGCAAGCTGGACTATCAGGGCGCGATTGATCAATGGCTACTGATTGAGGCGCAAGACGCCAGCTATTTGTCACTGGTTGCCCGTAACCTGCTTAACGCCTACGAGAGGCTCGACCAGCAGCAAGAGGGTATCGCACTACTGATTCGCTATCTGCAGCGCTACCCGGAACTCGATGTGATTGATTTGATCTACGAGCATCTGATCGCCTCGAACGGCGTGGAAGCGGCGCATCTGTTTGTTCGTGAGCGCCTGCGTGATTCGCCGTCGATGCCGGGTTTGCGCAAGCTGCTTGAAGCCCACTTATTGGTTGCCCCGGATGATCAGAAACCCGAAATCGAGTTGATCGGCAAGCTACTGCACGATAATACGCGCGAGCACAGCATGTATTACTGCCGTGAATGCGGCTTTAAAACCCGGCAGTTTTTCTGGCACTGCCCCGGCTGCAATGGCTGGGAAACGTATGCGCCTATCCGCGGAAAACGTCGAAATCAAAGCGAATAAATATGGCTTTGCACGGCTCTGTGGCAGTGTTACTCAAACCGTGCATGGTCAATTTTGTCTGGCTCATTAAATTTGAAAAGAGTAATTGAGTATGTCTTTAGATCCACGCGTTGTTGTCGCGCTTGACTATCCTGATGCCGCTGCTGCTTTGGCCTTTGCCAAAACGGTGACGCCGCAATTGTGTCGCCTGAAAGTGGGCAAAGAGTTGTTCACGGCCTCAGGCCCGCAACTGGTTGAAGCTTTGGTTGCACAAGGCTTTGATGTTTTTCTGGATTTGAAATTTCACGACATTCCCAATACGGTTGCTCAGGCCTGCAAAATGGCCGCTGAGCTGGGCGTCTGGATGGTGAACGTTCACGCCTCTGGAGGTCGAAAAATGATGGAAACGACGCGCGAGACGCTGGAAAAGCTACCTCAGCGGCCACTGCTGATTGCGGTTACTGTGTTGACCAGCATGGGCGGCGACGAGCTAGCCGAATTGGGCTTGAATGTAACGCCAGCGCAGCAGGTCGAGCGGCTGGCGCGCCTGACCCAGTCTTGCGGTTTGGATGGTGTTGTATGCTCGGCACAAGAATCTGCACTATTGAAAGCCGCCTGCGGTCAGGATTTCAAGCTGATTACACCAGGAATTCGCCCTGCCGACGCCGCTGCCGACGATCAAACCCGCATTATGACGCCGGCAGCAGCCATCGTGGCGGGATCGGATTATCTGGTGATTGGTCGCCCAATTACGCAAAGCGCCGATCCGGTCGCTACCTTGCAGGCCATCAATGCCACTTTGCATGGCTAATCGAGGTAATTGAATGTCACTGAAAGACCGAGTTAGATCCGCCAGGGTGCTGGTGGTAGGCGACGTGATGCTGGATCGTTACTGGTTTGGCGATGTGGAGCGCATCTCGCCCGAGGCCCCCGTACCCGTAGCCAAAATCAATAAAACCGACGAGCGTGCTGGCGGCGCCGCCAATGTGGCACGTAATATCGTCTCGCTGGGTGGGCAAGCCAAATTGCTGTCCGTGATCGGGGCCGATGAAGCCGGAAATAGTCTGGAACGACTACTGCTGGCTGCAGGCGTTGAAACGGGCTTTCATCGCGATCCGGATATTTCAACCACGGTGAAATTGCGCGTCCTGGCCCGGCAGCAACAGTTACTGCGCATTGACTTTGAAGACTTGCCGGGGCACGAAATACTGGCAGCCAAACTGGACGAGTTCAAAACATCACTGCTTGATGCCGACGTTGTAATTTTGTCCGATTACGGCAAAGGCAGCCTGACCCATGTGCAGGATATGATCCAGATCGCCCGAGCGGCAGGCAAACCTGTGCTGGTAGACCCCAAAGGTGATGAGTATCAGGCCTATCGTGGTGCGACCTTGCTCACCCCGAATCGCAGCGAATTCCGCCAAGTGGCGGGCACATGGAAAGGCGATACCGAGCTGGCAGAAAAGGCACAGGCACTACGCCAGCAGCTGGACTTGACTGCCTTGCTGGTTACGCGCAGCGAAGAGGGGATGACGCTGTTTAAGGAAGGCGAAGTCGTTCACAAACCCACGCAGGCACGTGAAGTGTTTGATGTTTCTGGGGCAGGTGATACGGTGATCGCCACTTTGGGGTTGATGCTGGCGGCTGGACTTGATTTGCCTGAGGCGATGGACTGGTCAAACAAAGCGGCCGGCATTGTCGTTGCCAAGCTGGGTACTGCCGTGGCGAGCGCAGAGGAGCTGTTCTAGCGGACTATACCCCCACTCAAAGGCAGGCTAATGCCAGCCTTTGAGTTTGCTTACGCACTTTCTACACCGTTTCTACGCGGTTTTTCCCGCTCTTTTTCGCCTTATACATCGCCGCATCAGCACGGGTAATGACCGCATCGCGTGATTCATCCAGCCCCGCCAGGGTCAAACCAGCGCTAAAAGTAATCAAAACCTTTTCATTTTCATGCATAAAGAAGCGCTTGGTCAGCTCGCGCTGTACGCGCTGCATGGCCTGCAAACCTTCTTCAATTGCCGTGCCCGGCATCAGAATGACAAACTCTTCGCCACCGTATCGTGCCACGGTATCGGTAGGGCGCAGCAAATCCTTGACCACCTGCACCAGGTGCTTCAACGCCGTATCACCCGCTGCATGCCCTAGTGAATCATTCAGTTTTTTGAAGTTATCAATATCGAGTAGCGAGACCGCGAAGGGCACATTGCTGCGTTGCGCGCGTGCCAGCTCGACCTGATAGGCGTCCTCTAACCCGCGGCGGTTTAAAGCACCGGTTAACTGATCTTCACGCACTTTATCGCTCAGAGCTGTTAGCTCTTTTTCCAGCTCAAGCACGCGCAAATGGGCCTGATCGGCTTTTTTTCTGGCCTCCAGCAAATCATCGCGCGAGCGCATCACATCAAGTTGCATGCTGCGCGTATCCTGCATCAGGTCTTCCATAACGTGGCGGATACTGACCAGATCGTTGGCTTCTTCAATCTTGCCGGCGTACTGCGTGATTTTGGTGTGGTAATTGTCCGTACTTTGCGACATTAAACCCAGCCGGTCGATAAATGAAGCCAGCATGTTTTTCAAGGCAGTTTGCGCCTGAACCAGGCTATGTTTCACCTGACTTTGCTTGAACATCACTTCCTTGAGCCCAGCCTCGGCGTCGTATAAAACCCGCATATCCAGGGGTTGTGACATGATGGTTTGCACCACGGCAATCTGGCCACGCACCCATTCATCGTCAATGACAATTTCCGCCATATTGTCGGTTAGTAGGCGCAGCAGTTTCATCAGGCCATCGGCAAGCCGGTCTTCCTGATCGTTCTGCAGCTCGAGTTTGAGCCAGAATTTGCGCAAGCGCGGCAGCCATTTTTCCATCTCGGCCCGATTGCCGACAGCCTTGGCTTCTCTGGCGATCACGAGCGTTTCCTGCTGCAAATCCGGATTGTGCAACAGGCGGGCGGCCAAACCCAGCTCAAGTGCCGTTACGGTTGAATCACGCCAATCTTGCCAATTAATCGACTCTGTGCCAGCTGGAGAGGGTGCACTTGGCGTAATCGCCTCCGCGGACATATTCTCCAGGCTGCTGATCTGGGTATTTTCTACTCCGGTTTCCGACCAGGAGTTGATCAGGCCAACCATCTTCTGATTGAGCTCGTTGGCGTTATTGCCAAAATTGGCCAGCACTCTGTCCAGAGCCTCTTTTTTCCGGCTCGGCGGGTAAGCCGGGTTGCGTAAATCCCACTGTAAAATCAGTTCACGAATCAGTTCGCCCCAGCTTTTACTCAGCTCTGATGTGGTGCCCTGGCTTTGAATGCAGCGGATCAGCTGGTCATACAGGGCGGCCCATTCTTCACGCTTGATGGCCCGTTTGAGTTGCTCCAGCTGTCGTTTGGCTTCGTGCGACTGCGGCGTAGTGCGCTCCAGAGCGGCGATCAGCTCCTTTAGCCCCGGGTGTTGACGGTCGGCTTCGCTGGTTTGCGCAATTTCATGGTAAATCGATTCGTAATGATCGGGCGAGGGCACGATACGCCGCATCGCCAGCTGCTTTAGGGTTTCACGCGCAATATCGGTGGGGTTGGTCAATTTTTCCATGGCTCACATCACGCAGACAGAGAGTATGCAGAGTATAGGTTGAAAAAGCAGATATAAAAAACGCCACATCATGTGGCGTCAGGCTGAATATTCAAAGTGCTCAGACCAGCCCTTTCGGGAGGGCAAATATCACGTTTTCTTCGACTCCGGACATGGACTCGACCGATTTGGCGCCAAATTCTTCAATTTTGGCAATCACGCGACGAACCAGTACATCCGGCGCTGATGCACCGGCGGTAATACCCACTTTGCCTTTGCTGGCAAACCACTCCTCTTTGAGTTCAGTCTCATTGTCGACCATATAGGCATCAATGCCGAGGCCAGCACCTACTTCACGCAGGCGGTTGGAGTTGGAGCTATTGGGCGAGCCGACCACTACCAGAATATCAATCTCTTTAGCCAACTGCTTGACTGCATCCTGCCGGTTCTGTGTGGCGTAGCAAATATCGTCTTTTTTCGGCCCGACAATCTCAGGAAAGCGTGCGCGCAAGGCATTGATCACCACTTGTGCATCGTCAACGGAAAGCGTGGTTTGCGTCACGTAAGCGAGCTTATGCTCATCACGCACTTGCAGCGCCAGCACGTCTTTTTCATCCTCGACCAGATACATCCCACCTGCAGCTTGTCCCATTGTGCCTTCCACTTCGGGATGTCCTTTGTGGCCGATCATGATGATTTCATAGCCTTGCTCGCGCAGACGTTTCACTTCCAAGTGCACCTTGGTCACCAGTGGACAGGTGGCATCGAAAATATGCAGGCCACGCTCGGCAGCTTCAGCGCGCACTGCTTGCGATACGCCGTGTGCCGAAAAAATCAGCGTATTACCAGAAGGCACATCGCTGAGATCTTCGATAAAGATCGCGCCCTTGGCTTTCAGATCTTCAATCACAAATTTGTTATGTACCACTTCGTGGCGGACATAAATTGGTGCGCCAAATTTTTCTAGGGCGCGCTCAACAATCGCAATAGCGCGATCCACGCCAGCACAAAAGCCGCGTGGCTGAGCGAGGATGATATTCATGGGTTTATTCATGATTGGCCTGTTTATCCTTTTTGAAGCTATCAATCACCATCAGAGCGGCACCGATGCAAATGGCCGAGTCGGCGATATTGAACGATGGGTAGTACCAATTTTGATAGTAAAACTGCAGAAAATCGATCACGTGGCCAAACACGATGCGATCAATCGCATTGCCTAGCGCGCCACCTAAAATCAACGACAACGATGTGGCATAGCGCGGTTCGGCCTCGTGTTTTTTGAGCAAAAACACGATCACAACCGATACCACTAGCGCTAAACCAGTAAAGAAATGCCGCTGCCAGCCGCCCGCGTCAGCCAAAAAGGAAAACGCGGCGCCGGGGTTGTACGCCAAAGTGAGGTTAAAAAAGCCTGGAATCACCGGTTTGATTTGATGCATTTCAAACACAAATTCAATCCAGTGTTTGGTGATCTGATCAAGAATCAAAACGATCAAAGCCAGACCCAGATAGCCTTTAAATTGCTTAGGCATGCGAGCGAACCTCGCCTGCGCCGTGTAGATTGTCATCACAGCGTGCGCACAGCGTTTCATAGCCCACTACCGTAGATACGGTAGGGTGGTAATGCCAGCAACGCTCGCATTTTTGTTCGCTAGAGGCCGATACCTCAATGTCAAATGCACCTTGTTTGAGTTTGGCTTGCGAGGTGATCATCACAAACTTCAATTCATCGCCCAGTGCGTTGAGCGCTGCGAACTGCTCGCCTTCAGCGCTGATGGTGATTTCGGCTTGGAGGCTGGAGCCCAGCGCCCCCGCTGCGCGCAGCACTTCGATGTCTTTTTGTGCCTGTGCGCGTACTTCGCGTACCAGCGCAAACTGGGCGCTCAATGCTGCAGCATCGCTAACGGCAGGGATATCGTACCAAGCGTCAAGGAATACGCTGTCATCCTTGCCGTTCAATATTTCCCACACCTCATGCGCGGTGAATGAGGTAATCGGAGCCAGCAGGCGCACCAGCGCTTGCGTGATATGCCACAGCGCAGTCTGCGCCGAGCGGCGGCCCTGGCTATCGGCGGCCATGGTGTAGAGACGATCTTTAATGATGTCCAGATAGAAAGAGCCCAGCTCTTCTGACGCATAGGCCGTCATTTCCTGTACGGCCAGGTGGAACTCGTACTTGTCGTAGAAACCCGTCACACGCTCCTGGAACGCGGCCAGTTGCACCAGCGCATAGCGATCCAACGTGGCAAGTTGTTCAACTGGCAGAGCATTGCTCGCGTTGAAGTCGCTAAGATTGGCCAGCAAGAAACGCAAAGTATTGCGAATACGACGGTATGCGTCTGCAGTCCGCTTCAGGATTTCGTCAGAGATCGATACCTCACCAGAGTAATCGGTGCTCGCCGTCCACAAGCGCAGCATATCCGCGCCCATTTGGTTGATCACTTGCTGAGGCGCAACGACATTGCCTTTGGATTTCGACATTTTCATGCCTTTGCCATCAACAACGAAACCATGCGTCAACAATTGTTTGTACGGCGCGTGGCCAACCGTTGCGCAGGCCGTTTTCAGTGAGGACTGGAACCAGCCACGGTGCTGGTCCGAGCCTTCCAGATACAAATCAGCAGCGGGGCGGCTGTCATCACCGTGGTTAAGGTCTTCGCGCTGTTTTACCACGGCAAAGTGCGTCGAGCCCGAATCAAACCAGACGTCGATGGTGTCTTTCAGTTTTTCGTAGTGAGCTGCATCATCGCCAAGCAATTCGGCCGCATCGAGCTTGAACCAGGCTTCAATGCCTTCTTTCTCGATACGCTGCGCAACTTGTTCGAGCAATTCGGTCGAGCGTGGGTGCAATTCAGCCGTTTCTTTATGGATAAAGAACGTCATCGGCACGCCCCAAGTCCGTTGGCGTGAAACGCACCAGTCCGGGCTGTTTTTGATCATCGCTTCCAAGCGAGCGCGGCCCCAGGCCGGGAAAAACTCGGTGGCATCCACCGCACGATTCGCTTTGTCACGCAAAGTCTCAGAGCCAACTTGCTTATCCATGCCGATAAACCACTGCGTCGTCGCGCGGAAAATCAGCGGAGTTTTGTGGCGCCAGCAATGCGGGTAGCTGTGTTCCAACTTTTTGTTCGCCAGCAAGGCGCCGCGCTCTTCAAGCAAAGCTACGACTTTCGGATTGGCTTTCCATACGGTTTCACCGGCGAAATGTTCGGTCGTAGAGATATAGCGGCCATCGTTCGCTACTGGATTATCAACTGGCAGGTGATACTTCAAGCCAACTTGGTAGTCTTCCAAGCCATGCGCTGGAGCGGTGTGCACTAAGCCAGTACCCGCTTCTGCGGTTACGTGCTCGCCGCAAATAATCGGCACCTGGCGATTTAAAAATGGGTGTTGTAGCAACAGGCCATTGAGCGCTGCGCCTTTGGCTTGCGCGATCACTTCATTGCTGTCGATGTCGTAGCGTTTGAGTGCAGCTTCGGCCAGCTCGCGCACCAAGATCAACAAGCCGCGTTCGGTTGCGATCAAATCGTACGTAAAATCAGGATGAACCGATACCGCCTGATTGGCTGGCAGCGTCCACGGTGTCGTCGTCCAGATCACGGCTTTGGCGCTCAAGTCGCCAACGGCTACTCCACCAAAGGCCGCGGATAGTGCGGCTTTGTCGACGACTTCAAAGCCGACATCAATCGCTGCCGATACTTTGTCTTCATATTCAACTTCAGCCTCGGCCAGCGCTGAGCCACAGTCCACGCACCAGTGAACCGGTTTCTGGCCTTTTACCAGGTAACCGTTGCCATGAATTTTGCCCAAAGTGCGAACGATGTCGGCTTCGGTTTTAAAATTCATCGTCAGGTATGGATTATCCCAGTCACCCAGAACGCCCAGGCGGATAAAGTCGACTTTCTGGCGCTCAACCTGAATCGCCGCATATTCGCGGCACAATTCGCGGATGAAGCTGCTTGGCAGATGGATTTCTTTTTCATCTAAACCGTTGGCTTTGCGATATTCAACAATGCGCGAGTGGATCACCGGATTGGCTTTGATCGCGTCTTTGTCCGATTTCACCAGTTTTTCGATCTGGTGCTCAATCGGCATGCCGTGGCAATCCCAACCCGGTACATAGGGAGCGTCAAATCCGGCGAGCGATTTTGATTTGAGGATGATGTCCTTGAGGACTTTATTCATCGCATGGCCGATATGAATGTCACCGTTGGCGTACGGAGGGCCGTCGTGCAGAATGAATTTCGGACGATTTTGTTCTTTCGCTTTGGCGCGTAGTTTCTGGTAAATCTGGCCGTCTTGCCATTGTTTCAAAAAGCCCGGTTCGCGTTTTGCCAGATCGCCACGCATTGGAAACGGCGTGTCCAGTAGATTAACCGGGTATTTATTTGCGGGTTTGTCGCTCATTGCAATCTCTACTTTAATTTAATGTCGGTATTCAGTGATGTTATCTATGAGCCGCAAACCAGTCTTTGGCTTGCTGGCAATCGACGCCAATCTGTGCGATCAGTGTGTCAAAATCGGGGTATTTCTCTTCGTCACGCAATTTGTGCAGAAAATCAATGCGCAAATGCTGACGGTAAATTTCGCGCTGGAAGTCAAAAATATGCACTTCCAGCTTCGGGCTTAAATCGCCGCCATGAATGGTGGGTCGAAATCCCAAGCTGGCCACGCCTTGATAGGTGCGCTCAAGCCCATGAATTTCAACGACGAATATCCCCAACAGTGGCGGGCGGTTGTGTTTGAGCTGGATATTGGCGGTGGGAAAACCGAATTGCCGCCCCAGCCGATCGCCGCCGACTACGCGGCCAGATATTGAATATGGCCTGCCAAGCAATTGCGAAGCGTGCTGCATCTGCCCGGCTTGCAAGGCATTGCGAACGGCGGTGGAAGACACACGCTCACCCTGTACATCCTGCGTAGGCAGACTGTGGCACTCCAGATCGGGGTGCTGGCACAACAGCGCAAAATCACCCGCTCTTTTGGCGCCAAAGCGGAAATCATCGCCCACCAGCACGTAGCGGGCATTGATTTGCTGCGCAACGATATGGTCGCGGAAAAACTCGGGGCTGGATGCGGCAAAGGCCGTGTTAAAGCGCTGCACGATCAGGCAATCAACCCCGCTGGCGGCGAGCAGCTCGATTTTCTCGCGCAAGCTGGTCAGGCGGGCAGGCGCGGTGGCTGGGGTAAATACTTCGCGCGGATGCGGCTCGAACGTCATCACCACACTGGCCAGACCACGCGCTTTGGCCGCTTGCTTGAGCTGCGCCAGCATCGCCTGATGCCCCAGATGCAGGCCGTCAAAATTGCCGATGGTCAGCGCGGAAGGAGAAAGGGGTTGAGGCGGTGTGCCACGAAAAACTTGCATGCCAATAAGGTGCTCTAGCGAACCGTTTCTAGGGTGAAATAATTGCAAGGCGGGCAGCATCGCCAGCCTTGCGCAAGCGCGTATTCTAACGCCAGAAGGGGTGAGTGGCTAAACAAAAGTTTTCACATCAGCCGTAGCAATCGCATGCGAGGGTTTTTGCCTTCCGCCTTGCATGGCCCGAAGCAGTCCGGCGCTGGCCAGCTTGTTACTCAGGGGCTGACTTCGACGACACCGCCAGCCTGGGCGATGCCGGTCAGTATCATATTACGCCCCACCCGTACCCGCACAGTAGCGCCTTCCGCTGCGTTGTTCAGCGCGATACCTTCGTTGCGAATTTCAAGGCCGTCTTCGCGGTATACAATCCGCACTCGCTGATTCTGCTGAATCACCATTGCTGCGCGCAAATGTTCTTTGCGTATCGGCTGGCCGGCGGCAATTGCCGTATTGAGCGTACGGCCAATGGCCTGCGTGGCATCCATCAGTACCGAGCCGGGCAAAGTACCCAGATCGCCGCGCTGGAACATCAGATCGGACTCGGCGAGGGTCTGATTGGCGCCCACTGGCCGCGCTGCGACCAGATACTGCACCAGCATGGTGATTTGCACCGGCGTATTCACGCTCCAGTTGGCCCCTTGCATGCACTTGGCTCGCAACATGGTTTTGCCAATCAGCCGATAGCCCTGGGGCAAACTCACCTCGATGGCAGCACACTCATCAAGCTGCAAACGCGGATCGAGCTTGCTGATGGTATATGACGCCGTGCCGGGGCTATTGAGCAGCGCCTGATCGAGCCAGTTTGCCAGCTCTTTTTGCAATAGCTGCAAATCCTGCTTACCAGACGAGGCGTGCGCCAGCGGCGAGACCACTAGCCCCGCCGAGCCGAGCAGCAGCGCCAGAAAGAGTGCGATTAATTTTTGCATCCGCAAATTATATGCGCATCTGCCCGCATCGCCTACAATCGGCGTTTTGTTAGAACTAAGCGGATTTGCACAATGCTGGAGTTGCTGTTTGGAATTTCTACCCTAGTGGTCTTGCTGGCTGGGGTGCTGGTGGTAAGCCGTTTGCAGCAATTGGCCAGCAATCAGCGCGAAGTGCTCGACACTTTAATGCAGGAGCTGGAAGCCAAGCACCGGCAAATGCTCTCCGATCTGCATCAGGGGTTGAGCAAACAGGCGGAGGCCTTGAATTCCGGCCTGGCGCAGCATGGTGCTTTGCTGCACGAGGCGGTGAATCGCTCGGGCGACCGTTTGCGTGACGGTATGAGCGAGTCCTTCGAGCGCCTGCGCAGCGGCGTCAACAGTGAAATGAAAGAAAGCCGCGAAGCTATGGCGCGGCTGCAGAGCGCGCAAAGCGATGCGCTGGCCACACTGCGTCTGTCGCTGACGGCCAGCCAGGGCGACACCCGAGAGCAAGTTTTAAAACAACTCGGCGATATTTCCAGCGCACTGCAAAGCAAGCAGGACGCGCTGCGCGAAGACATGCTGCTCAAACTCTCGACCATGCTCGCCGAACAATCGAAGCGCGAAATGGAACAACTTCAAGCCGCACTGCAGCAATCATCGCAAACGCTGACCGCCAGTGTGGGCGAGCTGACCAAGGCCACCGATACGCGGCTGGGCGAGATTTCCGGCAAAGTTACCGAGCGGCTCGACGAGGGCTTTAAAAAGACCAATGAAACCTTTGCCAGCGTGATGGCGCGCTTGGCAACCATCGATGAGGCGCAGAAAAAAATCGACGGCTTGACGACTAATGTCGTGAGTCTGCAGGAATTGCTGGGCGACAAACGCAGTCGTGGTGCTTTTGGCGAGGTGCAGCTGGAGCATCTGATCAGCAATGTACTGCCGCAGCAAGTCTACGAGTTGCAAGCCAGCTTGCCCGGCGGTGTGCGTGTTGACTGCCTGCTCAAATTGCCTGAGCCGACCGGTACCGTGGCGGTCGATTCGAAATTCCCGCTGGAAAACTACCACCGCATGTTCAGCACCGAAGTCGACAAAGTACAGGCAACACGGCTGTTTAAAGCCGACGTTAAAAAACACATCGACGATATTGCCAATAAATACATCGTGCCCAATGTCACTGCCGATGGCGCGGTGATGTTTATTCCGGCCGAAGCGGTCTTTGCCGAAATTCATGCCTACCACCCCGAGCTGGTGCAGCACGCGATGGCGCGACGGGTCTGGATTGTGTCGCCAACGACGCTGATGGCCGTGCTCAATACCGCGCGCGCAGTGATCAAGGACGTTGAAACGCGCAAGCAGGTGCATATTATCAAGGAGGCGCTGGGCAAGCTGGGGCAGGAATTTAACCGCTTTGACACGCGAATGAAAAAACTTGCCACGCATATCCGCCAGGCGCATGAAGACGCGCAGGACGTGAGTATTACCAGTGAAAAAATCTCCAAACAGTTCAACAATATCGAGCAGGTGCGGCTTGAAGGTGAAGCCATCGAAACGTTGGCATTGAACGAGTAGGGTATATGGCTGCAGGCCAATTTAAATATGATCTGTAGCCATATACCTAAATTATTTTCGTTCAGTGTTGCCGCCCGACTCAAGCTCAAGGAGCATGCAATGACGACATTGCTGAACGACGTGCATTCCCGACTGAATCCGACGCAGCTGGCCGCCATCGAGCAGCCAGCAGATTGCGCGCAACTGCAAACAATCATCCGCCGCGCACGACGCGAGCAGCGCTATATTTCCGTCTCTGGTGGTCTGCATGCGATGGGCGGGCAGCAAATGGCGAGCGGGGCGCTGCATCTTGATTTGCGCGGCCTCAATCGCGTACTGAGTCACGACGCCGAGCATGGCTTGCTGCAGATCGAAGCGGGCGCTGATTGGCCTGCGATTATCGCGGCGACGCACACCATGCCTCACCCGCAAGGTGGCAGCTGGGCAATCCGGCAGAAACAAACCGGTGTCGATAGCGTCACGCTGGGTGGTTCGATTTCCGCCAATGCCCACGGTCGCGGCCTGCAAATGCAGCCCCTGGGGGATGATATTGAAGACCTAACCCTGATCAACGCGCACGGCGAATTGCTCTTTTGCAACCGTCAGCAGAACGCCGAATTATTTGCGCTGGTGGTCGGCGGTTATGGCTTGTTTGGCGTGATTTATGCGGCGACTTTGCGGCTGATGCAGCGGCAGTGCGTCAAGCGCATCGTCGATATTATCGATCTGGACGACGCCATCAATGCGGTCTTTCGGCGAGCCGACGAAGGCTGCTTGTATGGCGATTTTCAATTTGCAATTGACCACAGCGACGAGCGCTTTTTGCAGCGCGGCGTCTTTGCCTGCTACAAAGCTACATCGTCAACCGCCCCCGAGCCGAGTGCCGATTTGCCGCCTGCAGCGTGGCTCAAGCTGCTCAAACTCGCGCACGATGACAAGCAGCAGGCGTTCCGCCTCTATTCGCAGCACTATCTGAACACCGACGGCCAGCAATACTGGGCCGATACCATGCAGCTCAGCACCTACATCCCGAGTTATGCCGAGTTTCTGGCGGGCGAGCGCGCAGCGGACGCCGAACCGGAAAGTCTGGTGATCGGCGAGCATTATGTGCCGCGCGAGCACTTGCTCGCTTTTATGCGGCAAGCCAAAGGCATTTTGCGCCGGCTGGGCGTGGAAGTGGTGTATGGCACGATCCGCGCCATTATGCGCGACACAGTGTCGTTTCTACCGTGGGCCAAGGCCGATTTCGCCTGCGTGATTTTCAATCTGCGCACCCAACACAGCGAAGCCGGTTTGCAGCGCACGGCACAAGCGTTTCGCGACTTGATCGACGCCAGTTCCGCTCTGGACGGCAGTTTTTTCCTGACCTACCACCGCTACGCCTCGGCAGCGCAAGTGAGTCGCGCCTATCCGCAGTTTGCGCAGTGGCTGCAACTCAAAAAACAGTACGACCCCGATGAGCTGTTTCGCAGCGACTGGTATTGCCATTATCGCGACGAATTTGCGCGGCATGCAGCCCTTTGAAAGGCACCGAATGAAAGCAGAAACCCCGAGCAGCACCGCCAAACTGATTGCCGCCAGCACGATCTTGCTCGCCAGCGAGCCCGCTACCGCGCATCGGGTCGCGCCCGGTGCCGCCATGTGGTGCAAAAGGCTGCTGTCAAGGTCGTGGGCAGATCGGCTGCTGGCCAGCTCGGCAGGGTATAGGCCCACAGCAATGGTCTGGAAATGGCTAGAGCAACATACCTTGCCCGGTATTCTGTTGCATTACTGGCAGCGCAAACGCTGGATTGAAGCGCGCTGCCGCCTGGCCATCGCTCAGGGCTTTGAGCGTGTAATTGTGCTGGGCGCCGGATTTGACACGCTGGCATTGCGCTTGTCGCTGGAAATGCCGCAGATCAGCTGGCTTGAGATCGACCATCCGGCAACGCAAAGTGCCAAACAGGTAGCGCTGGGGCCGGATGCGCAGTCGGTCCAGTTTATTGCCTGCGATTTAAACGCTGATGGTCTGGATGGATTGCCGATCTTCAGCAACAAAGCAACGCTGGTGATTGCCGAAGGCGTACTGATGTATTTGTCGCCAGCGGCGATTGAGCAGCTATTTGCCTGCTTGCAGCGCGCCCCTGGCGAGCGCCTGCAGTTTGTGTTCAGTTTTATGAATCAGTGGCCGGATGGCAAAGCGGGCTTTCGCCCGCGTAGCCGCTGGGTCGAGCGCTGGCTAGCCTGGCGGGGTGAACCCTTTGCCTGGGCTTTGCCTGAGGCAGCTATGGCTGATTTTCTGGCAGAACGCGGATTTGAGCAGCTGGAAACGGCAACGACACGGCAATTGGCCAGCAATCCCGAGTCCATGCTGGAAGGCGAGAATCTGGTGCACTGCCAGCGAATCTGATCGTGATCCGGCGGCCCCATCTCCAGGGCGCGCCTCTGGCACCAGGCTGTACTGCATATGGCAGCGGAATGTAGTCTTGGTGTTTCCACTTACTTCTTGGTTCACAGCAAGGCCTTCTGGGGGTAAAATGGCTAGGATTTGCTTTTGATCAAGAATTTGGTCGAGTAACGCCCCCATCCATAGCTAAAAAAGGGTATCGCCGTGTTAGAAGCCTACCGTCAACATGTAGCCGAGCGCGCCGCGCAAGGCATCGCACCACTGCCACTGTCTGCACAACAGACTGCCGATCTGATTTCATTGCTGCAAAACCCGCCAGCTGGCGAAGAAGCCTTCCTGGTTGAGCTGCTCACTCACCGCGTACCTGCTGGTGTGGACGATGCGGCCAAAGTCAAAGCGGCTTTTCTGGCTGCCGTTGCCAATGGCACAGAAGCCTGTGCTTTGATCTCTCGCGCGAAAGCAACTGAATTGCTTGGCACAATGCTGGGTGGCTTTAACATTAAGCCACAGATCGACTTGCTCGGTGACGCTGAAGTCGGTGGCATTGCTGCCGAAGGCCTGAAAAAAACCTTGTTGATGTTCGACTACTTCCACGATGTGAAAGAACTCGCTGACGCAGGCAATGCCAACGCCAAAGCAGTTCTGCAATCTTGGGCTGACGCCGAGTGGTTCACTAGCCGTCCAGAAGTACCAGCACAAGTGACTGTGACCGTATTTAAAGTAACTGGTGAGACCAATACCGACGACTTGTCGCCAGCACCAGACGCTTGGTCGCGTCCAGATATTCCATTGCACGCTTTGGCGATGCTGAAAAACCCGCGCGAAGGCATTGAAGCTGACGTGCCAGGCCAAGTCGGCCCAATGAAACAAATCGTCGAGCTGCAGAAAAAAGGCCACCCAATCGCTTATGTGGGCGACGTGGTAGGTACTGGCTCATCACGTAAATCAGCGACCAACTCGGTATTGTGGTGGACGGGTGAAGACATTCCATTCGTGCCAAACAAACGCTTTGGCGGCTACTGCGTTGGCGGCAAGATCGCTCCGATCTTCTTCAATACAATGGAAGACGCGGGCGCATTGCCAATCGAGTTCGACGTAACGAACCTGAACATGGGCGACGTGATCACGATCTACCCATACGACGGTAAAGTTGAAAAAGACGGCCAAGTTGTTACCACTTTCAGCCTGAAAACCGAAGTTTTGCTCGACGAAGTGCGCGCCGGTGGCCGTATTAACCTGATTATTGGTCGCGGTTTGACTTCAAAAGCGCGCGAAGCATTGGGCTTGCCAGCTTCGACGATCTTCCGTCTGCCGCAAGATCCTGCCGCATCTAGTAAAGGCTTTACGCAGGCACAGAAAATGGTCGGTCGCGCATGCGGCTTGCCAGAAGGCCAAGGCGTTCGTCCAGGTACATACTGCGAGCCGAAAATGACTTCGGTTGGCTCGCAAGATACCACCGGCCCAATGACGCGCGACGAGTTGAAAGACTTGGCATGTCTGGGCTTCTCGGCTGATCTGGTAATGCAATCGTTCTGCCACACTGCCGCGTATCCAAAACCAGTTGACGTGAAAACGCACCACACATTGCCAGAATTCATCCGCAACCGCGGTGGTGTTTCTTTGCAGCCAGGTGATGGCGTTATTCACTCTTGGCTGAACCGTATGTTGATGCCAGATACCGTGGGTACTGGTGGCGATTCGCATACTCGTTTCCCAATCGGTATTTCTTTCCCAGCGGGTTCCGGCTTGGTCGCGTTTGCTGCTGCGACTGGCGTGATGCCACTCGATATGCCTGAGTCGGTTCTGGTTCGCTTCAAAGGCACACTACAGCCAGGTATCACTTTGCGTGACTTGGTGAACGCGATTCCGTTGTACGCAATCAAAGCGGGTCTGTTGACTGTTGCTAAAGCCGGCAAGAAAAACATTTTCTCTGGCCGTATCCTCGAAATTGAAGGTCTGCCAGATCTGAAAGTTGAGCAAGCGTTTGAGTTGACTGATGCGTCTGCTGAGCGTTCAGCAGCGGGTTGTTCAGTTCGTCTGAACAAAGAACCAATCATTGAATACCTGCAATCGAATATCGTCTTGCTTAAATCAATGATCGCTAACGGTTACGGCGACGCGAAAACCTTGGCGCGTCGCGTGAAGAGCATGGAAAGCTGGTTGGCTAATCCAAGCCTGATCGAGCCGGATGCCGATGCTGTATACGCTGCAGTGATCGAAATCGACTTGGCCGATGTGAAAGAGCCTATCCTGGCTTGCCCGAACGATCCGGACGATGTGAAAGTATTGTCTGAAGTGGCTGGCACCAAGATCGATGAAGTGTTTATCGGCTCTTGCATGACCAATATCGGTCACTTCCGCGCAGCGGGTAAATTGCTAGAAGGCAAACGTGATCTGCCAACTAAATTGTGGATTGCTCCTCCAACGAAGATGGACGCTCAGCAACTGACCGAAGAAGGCTACTACGGCACCTTCGGCGCAGCTGGCGCGCGTACCGAAATGCCAGGTTGCTCATTGTGCATGGGTAATCAGGCGCAAGTTCGTGAAGGCGCGACCGTGGTTTCAACGTCAACGCGTAACTTCCCGAACCGTTTGGGCAAAAACACCAATGTGTTCTTGTCATCGGCTGAGTTGGCGGCGATTGCTTCACGTCTGGGCCGCATCCCGACGGTTGAAGAATACATGGCTGACGTCGGCGTGCTCGATAGCAAATCGGCTGAAGTTTATAAATACCTGAACTTCAACCAGATCGACACTTACCAAGCTGAAGCTGATTCGGTAAAAGTATAAGCGTCTAGCTGCAAGGCAAAGCCCCGCTATCGTGCGGGGCTTTTTTATTGACCAGAAGGGTATTGCTCTGTAGTACTTGACACCATTGCCTTACAGGGCAATACCCCTGCGGTGTGCTCATTGAATCAACAGGCAGGTATTTTGATTTGCCATGGCAAACCGTGTTATAGTTGCGGCTCTGCGGGCGTCGTATAATGGTAATACCCGTGCTTCCCAAGCACGAGCCGTGGGTTCGATTCCCATCGCCCGCTCCAGATAGCAAAAAACGGCACAGCAATGTGCCGTTTTTTATTGCACCTTAGCCGCATTCACACAAAGTTCGCACCGATTGGCTGTGCTGGAGTACTCCAGCTGATCGCTCCTCCGCCATGCCCCTGATTTTCCGTCGCTCCGCCCTTAAATACTTTTCGCTTATTGCTCTCTGGGCGATCTTGTTTCCGCCTGATTTGCAGGCCTGCTCGCGCACTATTCAGGTTGGGGTTAGCCCAATTACCCAGTCGCTGATCGTGAGCAAGGAGCAAGTACAGGGCGGCATCTATATTGATGCGCTACGCGAGGTGAGCCGCAAGACGGGCTGCAAATTCGATTTTATTGAAGCGCCATTCGTTCGTTCTCTGCATATGTTCGGCGTTAGCCACGAGGTCGATCTGATTCCGATTGCCATCCAGCGCACGCAGCTGGATCAGGCTGGCGATTTTATTCCGATCGTCAAATCGCGCATTGCGCTCATCACCTACGGCAGCGCGCACACCGATCCCATCAATGCCATGGAACGTGGCGAGCTGAAAATCAATATCGTGCGCGGCGCACCTTATGCCAGCTCAGCCTATATCGAGCTGATCCAGCGACTGCGTCAGCAAGGCGCGCTGGAGGATGTGGCCGAACCCAATATTATTGCGCGCAAATTGCAGGCGGGCAGAATTCACGCCGCCATTATGCCGCCAACGACATTTTATCAAGCCATGCTGGAAAACCGCCTTGACCCCAAACTGGTGCAGATCACCTTGCTGACGCAAATTCCACCGGTGCTGGCAGGGGCGTATTTATCCAAAACCCGCCTTGTGCCAGCCGATCACGCACTACTTCACACGGCCCTTAGCCGCCAATTCCAATCCCCTGCGTTCTGGCAGCAATACAAAAACACCTACCCGGACTGGATACTCAAAGGCCTCGAGCCTGCTGTATCGCCACGCTAAAAAGCCGAGATCCGGCGCAATCCAAACCGTCATCGCGCATTGGCCTATAATCGCGCCTTATTGCCACCAATCAAGACACCGCATGTCACACCAGGACCCTTATCTCTGGCTTGAATCCAGCGAAACCCCTCAAGTCGCACACTGGATCGCCGGGCAAAACGCACACACCGCACAAAAACTCGATAGCGACCCGCGCTTTGCGCCCTTGCGCGACGCCATTTTGCGCAATATGCAGGACACGCGGCAAATTCCGCTCTTTTCCGTCCATGACGACGTGCTGTACAACTTTCATCAGGATGCCGCGCAGCCACGCGGCGTATATCGCGCGACGACGCTGAATGAATACACGCAAGCAGAAACCGGCTGGCAAGTCCTGCTGGATATTGATGCGCTGGCCGAAGTTGAAGGCTATGACTGGTACCTGGCTGGCGTTGACCACTGCACCTTGCTACCGACACGCTGCCTGGTCAGCCTGAACATCGGCGGTAGCGACGCCTGCGTGATTCGCGAATACGACCTAGCGACGCAAAGCTTTGTGAACAACGGTTTTGCCTTTCCCTACGGCAAAAGCCAGGTCAGCTGGCGCGACGCCGATAGCGTTTTTGTCTGCCCGGCTTGGGATGAAGACCAGATCAGCACTGCAGGCTATTCGCGCGAAGTTGTACTACTGGAGCGCGGGCAAGCGTGGGAAGATGCCGCGTCGATGATTGTGTTGCCTCCGCAGATTTTGAAAGTGGTCGCATGGCGTTTTCTCGATGCAGCCGGTGGCGAGGCGATTACACCATTTGATCTGATCGAAGTCGCACAGGATTTTTACCGCCGCAGCTATTTTTATCTCAATTCGCTAGAGGGTGGCGAAGCCGAGCCACTGCATTTGCCGTTGCCGACGCGCTGCGTCATCGAAGCCTACAGCCACGGTGATCTGCTGATCCGGCTGGACACCGCATGGCAATACGAAGGCGAAACTTTCCCTGCAGGCAGCCTGATCGCGCTTGCTTGCGATGCTGGCGAGCTGGGCAGGGCACAGCTGCTGTTTGCGCCGACTGCAACGCAATCCCCAGCTCAATCAGTCCAAATGCTGGAAGCAACGCTGCATGGCTTGCTGATTATCATTCTAGATAATGTGACAAGTCGCGTTATCTCAATGCGCTGGAATGACGGTGAAGAGGGCGGAGAATGGCAACAGCTCAGCAATGCCATCCACACCGGCGGGGTGATCGAAATCGTTGCGCAGCCGTGGCGCAGTGATCAGTTTTACTATCTGTACAGCGATTTTCTCACACCTGCCAGCTTGTATTGCCATGAACTTGGCGACACCCGGCCACCGCAGTTGCTGCGCGCACAACCAGCAGCGTTTGATTCGAGTCATCTGCAAGTCCAGCAATATCACGCCATCAGCAAGGATGATACTACCATACCGTATTTCCTTGTAAGTCATTCCCTCATTGATCTAGATGGCAATACCCCGGTACTAATGTATGGCTACGGCGGCTTTGCTGTTCCGCTGCTGCCGTACTATCTCGATAATCTGGGCGAACACTGGCTGGCACAAGGTGGCGCGTATGTTGTCGCAAATATTCGCGGCGGCGGCGAATTTGGACCGGCGTGGCACGAAGCCGGGCGGGGCAAAAACCGACAAAACAGCTTTGACGACTTTATCGCGATTGCCGAAGACCTGATCGCGCGCGGCATCACACAACCAAGCAAGCTCGCAATTCAGGGCGGCAGCAACGGCGGCCTGCTCGTCGCCGCGTGCATGGTGCAAAGGCCGGAGCTATTTGGCGCGGTGGTGTGCGAAGTGCCGATTCTGGACATGCTGCGCTTCGACCAGCTCGGCGCTGGTGCAAGCTGGATTGCCGAATATGGCAAGCCGGACGAAGAACACCTTGGGGTATATTCACCGTACCAAAATGCAAAGCCAGCTACAGAGCAACACTACCCCAGAGTATTGCTCACCACCTCATTGGAAGACGATCGCGTTCACCCGGCGCACGCCAGAAAAATGACCGCGAGGTTGCAGGAACTCGGCCACGATGCACTGTTTTTCGAAAGCCAAAGCGGCGGCCACACTGGGCAAACTCGGCAGCAACACACCGCCGAAGAGCTAGTGCGAGTGCTGGTGTTTTTGCGGCAGAGTATTTGCGATGTGTAGGGCGTATTCGACGCGTAGCGGCAATACGCCGGAAGTGGCGGTCTTATGCGGCGTAGTGCCGAAGGCGACTACGCCCTACGGCGCTGTTCCCTCAATACCACAGGGGTACAGGCGAAAAGAGGAGCAAAAGCAAGAACATCAACACAAAACAGGCACATTGCTCCAAATTATTTGAACCTAGCTATCGTAACTTTACCACCCTCGATATTTGCCATCGATGTGAAAGGCGGCCAAGTCTTCAAAGCCTTGTTCCAGCAGCGTGGCTAGTGAGTTGTCGGCGGCGCTTTCATCCACCATTTGGCTCAACGCACATTCTAGAACGTTAAATTCATCCTGATGGTAATAAACCTCGCCAAACTGGCCGTTCTTGTCGAAGTAGAAATAGTAAGCGGCTTCAAGATCTTCCCGGTAAATACCAAAGCATTTGTAGTCTTCGTTCAGGCTGCGCAATGTGTCTTCATCAAAATACGCCTCAGGATCTAGCTCCTTGCGATCATAAGCCCAAGAGCGGCGGATGGTATCGATCAATCCAAGGCTGTCCGCAGGTAGTTTTGGCGAGCGATTTACAAGTAAAGACAGTAATTCAGGAGGGCTGAAAATCTCAATGTACGATTCTTCATAATCATTAAACGTGATACCGCCGAGCTGGCGGTACAACTGTAGTAACTCTGCAGGGATAGGCAGATTGGAAAACCCTTGTAATTGAGCTAATTGCGCCTCAGTGGCGGGGGCAGAGGGATGCAATTGCAACGATACAGCCTCATCTTCGCCGAGTTCTGCAACAAGGCGTTGATTGAAATTCTCCAGCATTTCGCTGATTTTCATTGTTTTCACCTTTCAAATAGAAGAGGTCACCGCTATGACGAGGCTGAATAGTGTAAATTAGCTCTGTGACCCAGTATACCTTACCCAAATAATTCTGACATAAAGATGCCAAATATATTACACAAAATCCAATAAAAAAAGAAGGTCTGATATCCGCGCTAATAGCCATGCAGTCACCAGCCCCGCATCCCAGCTCACGTCTGCCAACCGCGCAGTACATTCGCCGATGCTGACGCAATAAAAGGCGGCAACTTCGTCGTCGGTGTTGTGCGGGGTCACATTGGCGGGCAGCATGGTAAGTTGGGCTAAGCCTGCGCAGCCCAACATTTCCAAACACCCAAAATTGAAAAAGGCCATCCAAGCGGATGGCCTTTTTCATTTAATTAACGATCAAAACAACCTTGCCAGCAAAGCCTTGTCGTACTGCGATTCAAGCGGAATCTGCACCTGTATGCCATTGCCCGGCGCGACGGTGATTTCTTTACCGTTTTTATCGCGCATAACCTCAATCTTGACTTCGATATTGCCGCTTGGGTGGATGATTTCCAGCGTGTCGCCGAGTGAGAATTTGTTTTTCACTTCAATCCGCGCCCAGCCATCGGTATTGGCTATGATTTCGCCGACAAATTGGCTGCGTTTGGCTTTGGAATGGCCGTCGAGGTAGTTTTGCGCTTCGTGCGTGTAGTGGCGCTGGTAGAAACCGTCGGTGTAGCCGCGATTGGCCAGGCCATCCAGGTCGGCAAGCAGGGCGGGGTTGAATGGACGGCCAGCAACGGCGTCGTCAATCGCCTGGCGATATACCTGTGCGGTACGGGCGACGTAGTACAGTGATTTGGTTCGGCCTTCGATTTTCAGCGAATCAACGCCCATTTTGACCAGCCGCTCGATATGCTGCACAGCGCGCAGATCTTTACTGTTCATGATGTAGGTGCCGTGCTCGTCTTCCATAATCGGCATCAGCTCGCCTGGGCGGTTGCCTTCTTCGATCAGGTAGGTCTTGTCGGCTAACGGGTGGCGCTCGGCTCCGCCACAAGCCGCGAAGTTCTGGTTGCCCTCGGACATGGCTTTATTGAAGTCGAACTGGATGACTTGGGACCCATTATTTGAATCCAGTCGTTGTACGTCGCCAGCGTCGTCTTCCACCGTGTCGTGCGTTTTGTAATCCCAGCGGCAGGCGTTGGTGCAGGTGCCTTGGTTCGGGTCGCGGTGGTTGAAATAGCCTGACAGCAGGCAGCGGCCTGAGTAGGCGATGCACAGCGCGCCGTGGACAAACACTTCCAGCTCCATATCGGGGCAAAGCTGGCGGATTTCTTCGATTTCATCGAGGCTCAACTCGCGCGACAGAATAACGCGCTCCAGACCGAGCGACTGCCAGAATTTGACGCCAGCGTAGTTCACCGTATTGGCCTGCACCGACAGATGAATCACCTGCTCGGGCCACTTTTCGCGCACCATCATAATCAGCCCGGGGTCGGCCATAATCAGCGCGTCGGGCTTCATCGCGATCACCGGCTCCATGTCGGCGAGGTAGGTTTTTACTTTTGAGTTGTGCGGCAGGATATTACTGGCGACAAAGAATTTTTTGCCACGCGCGTGCGCTTCATCGATGCCGAGCGCGATTTCTTCCAGACCAAATTCATTATTGCGTGCGCGCAGGCTGTAGCGCGGCTGACCGGCGTAAACGGCGTCGGCGCCAAAATCATAGGCGGCGCGCATCCGCTCTAGCGTGCCAGCGGGGAGGAGGAGTTCGGGGGCTTTCAGCATCGTGGTGTGGCTCTGGTGGCAGGTTTATCGTAATGGGCGCGATTTTATCGCCCATCACCCAGCCAGCCACTGGTGAAACTCCCGGAGTTTGATCCAGATCAAGTTTTGCCCAAGGCTTCAGACGCGCGGTCGATGCGATGCTTTATCAGTGGTGTGGCTACTGGGCTAGGTGCTTGCCAATCGAGCCAGTAGCCGCGCAGTCACCAGCCCGGCATCCCAGGTCATTTCCGGCAGCCGCGCGGCACACTCGGCCACGCTGACGCGATGAAAGGCGGCGACTTCGCCGTCGGTATTGCGCGGAATCACCTCGGCAGGCAGTTGCAAATCGTAGCAATACAAAATCTCGTCGTGCGTGCCGTCGATCTCATTGCGCGTGCTGCGGATTTGCTCGATATAGACTGCTTGCTGTGCAATGTGCTGGCTAATTCCAGCTTCCTCGGCCAGCTCGCGAATGACACATTGCGCGGGTGTTTCATTATGGGGTATGCCGCCAGCAGCCAGATTATCCAAGCAGTTGGGGTCTATACCCTTGGTTGCTGCGCGTTGCCCCAACCAGATCTGGGGCAATCCGGCGCGATCCGTTAGGCCATTGATGTGCACCGCCTGGCTGCACAGACCAAAGCGGCGAAACGCACCACGCTCCAGCGTAAACAGCGTGTTCGCCGTGTCTATTCCAAATGCGCCGCATTCTACGTGCGGATGCACCGCATACAGCTCATCACGCCAGACGCGGATTTCGCCCAGCTCGCGCAAATGCAGCGCGGCAGCATTCATCAGTGTTTGCAGTGCATGAGGCGGCAGTTGCAGCGTGATGGTATGCGCCGCAATCGCAAAGCGGGCGTCAAATTGCTGCAAAATCTGCGCAATACGTGGCTCCAGCCAGCCGATTTGCTGCTGATCCACCATCAGCCGCAGCAGATGGCGCGAATCAAACTGGGGCTGGCTGCGCAGATAGCTGGCAATCAGAGGTGGGTTGGCTGACATATCCGAAACCTGTGGCGGGTAAGTGATTAAAAATAGCCGTAAGGCGAAGCAGGGCGTATTCGTTTTGGCCTTCGCCTGCGCGATTTTGCTGCGATTGGCGCTGTTGATTGCGCGCGCTTGTTGCTACAATCGCGCCACTACACCGATGGAGCCTACACGATGAGCAAGATTCGCCAAGACGATCTGATCGCCAGTATCGCAGATAGCCTGCAATACATCAGCTATTACCACCCGAAAGATTATATCCAGGCCTTGGGCCGCGCTTACGAGCTGGAAGAAAGCCCCGCCGCCAAAGACGCGATTGCGCAAATTCTGACCAATAGCCGCATGTGTGCCGAAGGCCATCGCCCGATTTGCCAAGACACCGGCATCGTAACGGTGTTCGTACGCGTAGGTATGGATGTGCAGTGGGAAGGCGCGACCATGAGCGTGACCGATATGATTAATGAAGGCGTGCGCCGCGCTTATCTGCACCCAGATAACAAATTGCGCGCATCCATCTTGATGGACCCAGCCGGTGGTCGTAAAAACACCAAAGACAACACGCCTGCGGTGATTCATTACGAAATCGTACCGGGCTGTACGGTTGATATCGACATCGCTGCCAAGGGCGGCGGTTCGGAAAACAAATCGAAATTTGTCATGCTCAACCCGTCTGATTCGATTGTTGACTGGGTCATTAAAACTGTTCCGACGATGGGCGCGGGCTGGTGTCCGCCGGGCATGCTGGGCATCGGTATCGGCGGCACGGCCGAAAAAGCGATGGTGATGGCCAAAGAAGCGTTGATGGAAGAAATCGATATTCACGAGCTGATCGCGCGCGGCCCGCAAAACCGCGTTGAAGAGCTGCGTATCGAGCTGTACGAAAAAGTGAACGCCCTCGGCATTGGCGCGCAAGGCCTGGGCGGCCTGGCGACGGTGCTCGACGTGAAGATCAAGGATTACCCAACGCACGCCGCCAGCTTGCCAGTGGCGATGATTCCAAACTGCGCGGCGACGCGCCATGTGCATTTCACACTCGACGGCTCAGGCCCGGCCGAGCTGGAAGTGCCAAAACTCGAAGATTGGCCGGATGTGCACTGGCACGCGTCGGAATCATCACTGCGCGTTGACCTTAACACCGTGACACGCGAAGACGTGGCAACGTGGAAACCGGGGCAAACGCTGCTCTTGAACGGCAAAATGCTGACCGGCCGCGATGCAGCGCACAAACGCATGGTTGAAATGCTAAACAAAGGCGAAAAACTGCCGGTTGATTTTGCTGGGCGCTTTATTTACTACGTCGGCCCGGTCGATGCCGTGCGCGATGAAGTGATCGGACCAGCTGGCCCGACCACCGCAACACGGATGGATAAGTTTACCGAACAAGTACTCGCCGAAACGGGTCTCTTAGGCATGATCGGTAAGGCTGAGCGCGGCCCGGCGGGTCTGGATGCGATCAAGAAGCATAAATCGGTGTATCTGATGGCTGTCGGGGGCGCTGCCTATCTGGTGTCCAAAGCAATCAAAGCCAGCCGCGTGGTGGGTTTTGAAGACCTGGGTATGGAAGGCATTTACGAATTCGACGTGGTTGATATGCCGGTAACGGTGGCCGTTGATAGCAATGGCACCTCGGTTCACGCGACCGCGCCGAAAGAGTGGCAGGCCAAAATCGGGAAGATTCCGGTTTCCAGCATTTAATCTCGTCCAAGCCCAACCGTGTGTTGGGCTTTTTATTGTTATCTACACGGTTTGTTCATGTTCAAGAAAATTCGCGTTCTGGTTTTGGTCATGATTTTGGCCTGGGTGGCACTGGACGCCATGCGCACCGAAAATAAAGCGCAAGCCTGGGAAACCAGCCAGTATATCTACCTACATCCTGTTGTTGCTGGGCTGGATGAAGATACCCTGCAATACATCAAGACACAAAACACCGAACAGTGGCAAGACATCGAGCAGTTTTTCAAGCGTGAAGGTGAAAGCTATGCCCTGAAACTTAGCAGCCCAGTGCGCGTATTCTGGGGCGAGCCGATCAAGGTGGCGCCGCCGCAACTCGCAGCGGGCGGCTCAACGCTCAATATCATGCTATGGAGTTTGCAGCTGCGCTGGTGGGCTTGGCGACACACCCCGGATAGCCGCGTCAAACCCGATGCGCGAATTTATATGATCTATCACCCGGCAGAAAATGGAGTGGTACTGCCACACTCGGTGGGCATTGCCAAAGCGCGGCTGGGTCTGGCGCATCTGTTTGCCAGCGAGAAAATGCACGGTAGCAATCAGGTGGTGGTCACGCACGAATTGCTGCATATCTACGGCGCAAATGATCATTATGATCCGGCCAATAATCAGCCGCTGTTTCCGCAAGGCTTTGCCGAGCCGGATCTCGAACCGCGCTTTCCGCAACAATGGGCAGAAATTATGGCCGGGCGGATTCCACTGGACGAGAGCAGGGCGGCAATGCCCAGATCATTGACCGATGTGATAATGGGGCCAGATACGGCCAAAGCGATTGGCTGGGCAAATTAAACGTCGGCGAGCTTTGGATTTATTCTAAGTCATTCAAAATATTGGGTTTTTAGGCCGAATATTGCCTAAAAGCGGCCGCTCTGCAATAATGTGCGGCTTTTTCGGGTCAGCCCTTGGGCTGGCAATTTTAGTTTTGATGGCTTGCCCACCCATCGTTGCGTGGTTTTTTACGTGCAAAGTGGCAAGACCTTCTAGCCCAGGGGGTATTGGATTATGTCCAATCTGGCTACAGCGACCGCTGCGATCAAGGCATCGCTGGATTTAAAGACACCGCTACCTGTTGCGGCTTATTTTGATGAAAAACTGTATCAACTTGAGCTTGAGCAACTGTTTGCCAAAGGTCCGCGCTATATCGGCCACGAGTTGATGGTGCCCAATCAGGGCGATTATCACGTTCTTGAGCTTGACAATGGTGCGCGCTATCTCAAACGCACCGACCAGGGCGTCAAGGTTTTCTCCAATATCTGCCGTCATCGCCAGGCCAGCATGCTCAGCGGGCGTGGCAATAACACCCATACGGTGTGCCCGCTGCACCGCTGGACTTACGATCAGCACGGCCAATTGCTCGGCGCGCCGCACTTTCCGGTCAACCCATGCCTGCATTTGCCACAAACTGAGCTGGTTAACTGGAATGGCCTGCTGTTTGAAAATAATGGCCGCGATATTGAGGGCGATTTGAAAAATCTGGGCGTTCGCAAAGACCTCGATTTTTCCAAATACGTGCTGCATAGCGTTCAAGTGGATGAATACCAGGGCAACTGGAAAACGTTTATCGAGGTCTACCTCGAAGACTATCACGTCGTGCCGTTTCATCCGGGCCTGGGTAAATTTGTGGAGTGCAACGAGCTCAACTGGGAATTTGGCGAGTGGTACTCGGTACAAACCGTTGGCGTGCACAATGCGCTGGCGCGTCCGGGCTCAAAAACGTATGAAGAATGGGCCAATCAGGTTAAACGCTATGAACAAGGCAAAATACCCAAGCATGGCGCGATCTGGTTGACGTATTACCCGAATATCACCGTCGAGTGGTATCCGCATACGCTGGTCATCTCGACCATTATTCCAACCGGGCCGCGCAGCTATAAAAACGTCGTCGAGTTTTATTACCCCGAAGACATTGCCTACTTCGAGCCGGAGTTTGTTGCCGCCGAGCAGGCTGCGTATGCCGAAACGGCGGTTGAGGACGTGGAAATCATCAACCGGATGGAAGCAGGGCGCACGGCGCTTTTTAAAGCCGGGCGCAATGAAGTCGGGCCGTATCAAAGCCCAATGGAAGACGGCATGCGGCATTTTCACCAGTTCCTGCGCCGCGAGCTGGGCGAAGCGATCAGCAAGCTGGAAAAATAATTATCGCGACACCAAAGGCGGCCTTGGCCGCCTTTTTTATTTATGGGTATTGCCACGAAGATCATGATGCGAGAGACCTTCAAGGCAATACATATTATGGGTATTAATGAAAACATATTTACTGAAAGCCAGCCAGTCCGGGCCATTCTGGATGGTGTTGGCCGGGCTGGCTTTTGCTGTGATGGGCATGTTTGTCAAGCTCGGGAGTGCCTCGTTTTCAACGGCCGAGCTGGTCTTTTATCGATGTGCAGCAGGGCTGGTCGGCATTGCGCTGATTGTATTGCCACAAGGCAAATCGCTGCGCGTAGGATCTGACAGCCTCAAGCTGCATTTAAGCCGCAGTATGTCGGGCTTTGTTGCGCTGATGCTGTACTTTTACGCCATCGGCCATTTGCCGCTGGCCACCGCGGTCACGCTCAACTACACCTCGCCGATTTTCTTTGTGCTCTTGGTCACCATGCGGCAGCGGCAATGGCCGCAAAGCAGCCAGATTCTGAGTGTTTTGCTCGGCTTTGTCGGGGTGCTGTTTTTGCTGCGCCCGACTTTGATTGGCGGCCAGTGGCTGGCGGGCTTTCTGGGGCTGGGCTCGGGCATGCTGGCCAGCGTGGCTTATCTGAATGTCAGCGAGCTGGGCAAGGCGGGCGAGCCGGAATGGCGCACCGTATTTTATTTCTCGCTGGTTTCCACGCTGGGGGCCGGCTTCTGGATGCTGCTGCAGGCGCCCGCCTTGCATCGCCCCAATCTGGGAGAGTGGCTGATTGTGCTTGGCATGGGGGTCGCCGCCACCCTGGCGCAGCTGTGCATGACCCGTGCCTACCGCAAAGGGCGCTCGCTGGTGGTGGTGAGCCTAGCTTATCTTACAGTGCTGTTCTCGACTTTATTCTCGTTTTTGATCTGGCAAGAGCGGATTTCACCACTGGCGATTCTGGGGATGCTGCTGATTGCGGCGGCCGGAATCTGGGCCGGTGCTACGCGCGTACAACGTAGTTAAGATGCATATTTGCCGCGCCTGCACTTCAAGTTAGAATGGCCGGATCGGAGAAAACAATGCGCTTTTTGATTAGTAATGATGATGGTTATTTCGCCCCCGGCATTGCCGCGCTGGCCATGGCGCTGGGCGACGAAGGTGAGGCACTGGTGTGTGCGCCAGAGCGCGACCGTAGCGGCGCCAGCAATTCGCTCACTCTGGACAGGCCTCTGCAGGTCAGAACGTCGCCATCGGGCTTTCATTACGTCAATGGCACGCCGACCGACTGCGTGCATCTGGCCGCGACCGGTCTGATGAGCTCACCGCCCGACATGGTGGTTTCGGGCATTAATCACGGCGCCAATATGGGCGACGATACAATTTATTCCGGCACGGTGGCCGCGGCGACCGAGGGCTACCTGCTCGGCATTCCGTCGATTGCCATTTCTCTGGCCTCACGCAATCCGGTGCATTTTGAAACGGCTGCCCGCGTCGCCCGTGAGCTGGTGCAGCGCTTTAAGAAAACACCACTTGATCAGCCCGTGCTGTTGAATGTGAACGTCCCCGATTTGCCTTATGAGTCACTCAAGGGCACACAGATTACCCGTCTTGGGCGTCGCCACAAATCGGCCTCGGTGATCCGCAGTGCCAACCCCCGCGGCGATACCATCTGGTGGGTGGGGCCGATTGGCGATATTGCCGATGCGAGCGATGGCACCGACTTTGCTGCCGTCGAGCAGGGCTATGTGTCAATTACCCCGCTGTCGGTTGATCTGACTGCCTATCCGCAACTGGACATGATCAATCGCTGGATGGCCACATGATGATCAGCAGTGGCACTGGCATGACTTCAGCCCGAACCCGCGCCCGTCTGGTTGAGCGCCTGCGCGCGCAAGGCATTAGCAACGAGCAGGTGCTGGCGGTGATTGCCCAGGTGCCACGCCATGAGTTTATTGACGAAGCCTTATCGCATAAGGCTTACGATGACACTTCGCTTCCCATCGGCTTTGGCCAGACCATTTCGCAGCCTTATATTGTGGCCCGCATGACCGAGCTGGCCGTTGCCGTGCCCGAGCGCAAAAACGTGCTGGAAATCGGCACCGGCTGCGGCTATCAGACCACAGTACTGAGCAAGCTATTTAAAACGGTGCACACCATCGAGCGAATTGGCGGCCTGGTGCGCAATACGCGCGAGAGACTCAGCCGCCTGGGCATTCACAATGCGCGCCTGCGCCATGCCGACGGCAGCCAGGGGCTGCCCGAGCTGGCCCCCTTTGACGTTATCCTGATCACAGCCGCAGCACCCATTGTGCCGGAAAACCTGATTAGCCAGCTTTCCAACGGCGGGCGGCTGATTTTTCCGGTGGGCTCGCAAGAGCAGGAGCTGCGCATGATCGAGCGGCGTGGCGAGGATTTTCTCGAAAGCCGACTGGAGAAAGTTAATTTTGTTCCTTTGCTAAGCGGAATCAGCTAAGCCAGCCGCAACCTGTAACCGAGCTTGGCAATACTGACTTTTACCGCCATCAGGATGCCGCCTTACGCCGCACTCCCGTGTAAACTATCTGGCAAATGCTTTTCAAGCACCTACTCTGACTCACTTTTAACCACACCATCCCATCGCAGGAGACATTGCGTGCGTGCTTCTCGTTCAATCTTGCTTATTTTGACCCTGATTTGTGCTGCCTGCACGACGCCGCGCACTTCGCCAGCGCCGATTATTGACGGCCACGCCAGCACACCCAACCCGCAGACTACGCAGCCGGCAAGCAAGCCAGCGCCCATCGTAACGCCGGATGCGACCCAGTACACGGTAAAAAAAGGCGACACCCTATTCAGAATTGCCACCGAAAACCGCGTGGCTTATCACGACCTGATGGCATGGAACAAACTGCCTGACACGCAAATCCAGATCGGACAGATCTTGCTACTGGCCCCGCCGCTGGGTGAGGGCGGCGTCACCATTACGCCATTAAGCGATGAAACCAGTAAAAAAACCACTGATACTGCGCCGGTAGTAACCAAAACCAGCCCTAAAGCAATCAAGGAGGTGTATAGGGCGCAAGCAACTGCCGCCTCGACGACAGCCGCAGAGGCCTTGAGAGTTGCATCAAAACAACAAGGCAAGGCCAGTGCAGTAGCCAGTCAAACAGCCAAACCAGTTGCCAGCGCAGCCAGCACCATTGATGCCGCAACCCCCATTAAATCAAGCGCTGCAGTGGCATCATCCTCTACCACTAGCAATACCAGCAGCATGGAGTTTGGCATGCCAACCAGCGGGAAGATTTTGCGGGGATTTAGTGAAGAAAGCAAAGGCATTGATATTGCAGGCAAACTTGGGCAATCTATCGTTGCGTCAGCGCAAGGAAAGGTAGTTTACGCTGGCGCCGGGTTGCGAGGCTACGGCAAGATGGTGATATTGCAACACAGTAATGGCTATCTCACCGCCTACGCTCATAACGATAAATTGCTGGTTAAAGAGGGGGATGTCGTTAAAAAAGGTGAAAAAATTGCCGAAATGGGTAAATCAGATACGGACCAGGTGAAGCTTCACTTCGAAGTTCGTAAAGGCGGAAAGCCAGTCGACCCCGGCAAATTCATCGCGACAGAATAAATATGAGCGAACCAATTATTGAACAAGACATGATCGTAGACGACGTTGAAGTGTTGGAAGCAGAAGCTGACGTCGAAGAAGAAGCGAATGAAGCCGAAGCTGAAGCCAAGGAAGATGCCGAACGCTACACCAGCGAAAGCACCGGCGATGTAACGCAGATTTATCTGAACGAAATTGGCCAATGCAAACTGCTAACTCCTGACGAAGAACGCACCCTGTCGCGTCTCGTGGTTCAAGGCGATTTTGCCGCCCGCCAGAAAATGATCGAGCACAATCTGCGCCTTGTGGTCAATATTGCCAAGCACTATATCAACCGCGGCATGACGCTGCTTGACCTGATCGAAGAAGGCAATATCGGTCTGATGCATGCGCTGGAGAAATTCGATCCGGAGCGCGGCTTCCGCTTCTCGACTTACGCCACATGGTGGATACGCCAGAGTATCGAGCGCTCGATCATGAATCAGTCGCGTACCATTCGCTTACCCGTGCATGTGATCAAGGAGCTGAACGTCTATCTGCGCGCCCAGCGCCACCTTGAAGCCACAATGGGGCACGACCCAAGCATTGAAGACATCGCCCATCTGGTCGGCAAAGACGTCGAAGACGTGCGCCGCGTGATGGGGCTCAACGAGCGTGTCGCCTCTTTGGATGCGCCGCTGGACATTGACCCGATGCTCACCATTGGCGAATCGATTCCGGACGATCAGCACGACGGCCCGGAAGCCACACTGCAAAACGCCGAAGTAGAGCGCTACGTGCGTGAATGGATGAAGCAGCTCAATGAAAAGCAGCGCATGGTGATCGAGCGACGTTACGGCTTGAATGGCTATGAAATCTGTACGCTGGAAGATCTGGCGGCCAATTTAAGCCTGACCCGCGAGCGGGTACGCCAGATCCAGATTGAGGCACTTGACCAGTTGCGCCGCATTCTGCGTCGCTACGGTGTGACACGCGACGTAGTACTCTAAGTAGCTTTTTCACCCGAAAATAAAAAAGCCAGTCAAACGACTGGCTTTTTTACTGTGGCACCACAGGGGTATTGCTCTGCAAGTTAGAATCTAATTTAGCTGCAGAGCAATACCCCCTAATTCATTAGATGCCACGCAACAATTCGTTGATACCCACTTTAGAGCGGGTTTTCGCGTCGACTTTTTTCACGATCACTGCGCAGTACAGGCTGTACTTGCCATCGGCTGAAGGCAAGTTGCCTGATACAACAACCGAGCCTGCTGGAATACGGCCGTAAGTCACTTCACCGGTTTCGCGATCGTAAATGCGCGTTGATTGGCCGATGTAGACACCCATTGAAATTACCGAGCCTTCTTCAACAATCACGCCTTCAACGACTTCGGAGCGTGCGCCAATAAAGCAGTTGTCTTCAATAATCGTAGGGCCGGCTTGCAACGGCTCCAGAACACCACCAATACCAACACCGCCCGACAAGTGCACGTTTTTACCGATTTGCGCGCAAGAGCCTACGGTCGCCCAGGTATCAACCATCGTGCCTTCGTCAACGAAAGCGCCGATATTCACGTACGACGGCATCAGCACCACGTTTTTGCCGATGAAAGAGCCTTTGCGTGCAATGGCGTTTGGCACCACACGGAAGCCACCCGCGCGGAAATCGGCTTCGGTGTAATCGCCAAATTTGCTGGGCACTTTATCGAAGTAATTGGTGCAACCACCATCCATCACCACATTGTCGTTAATGCGGAAAGACAGCAAAACCGCCTTTTTTACCCACTGATTGGTCACCCAGTCGCCGGAGGTTTTTTCAGCCACGCGCAGCTGGCCTTTGTCCAGTGCATTGATCACTTCGTTAATGGCGTCGCGCAATTCGGCAGAGACATTGCTCGGCGTAATGTCGGCACGGTTTTCAAACGCGGTTTCGATGATGGATTGCAGATTGCTCATAAATGACTCCGTTGAGTTAACTGTTTACAAATGATTAAGGGGTGCAAAAGCGGACAATGCGCTCTGCGGCAGCGATACATTCATCCAGTGGCGCCACTAGCGCGATGCGCACATAGCCACGCCCTGGATTAATTCCGTGCGCTTCGCGCGCCAGATACGAGCCCGGCAGCACGGTGACGTGCTCCTCTGCAAACAGGCGGCGTGCAAATTCTTCGTCGCTACTGGTGGCTTGCGTACCGGCAAAGTGGTCGGGAATTTTAGCCCACAAATAAAATGCTGCATCGGGCAGCGTCACATTAAGCACAGCAGCCAACTGCTGGGTTACCGCAGCAAATTTGGCGCTGTATTGCTGGCGGTTTTCAATAACGTGTTCTTCATCACGCCAGGCTGCGGCACTGGCTGCCATCACCATTGGGCTCATTGCGCAACCATGGTAAGTGCGATAAAGCAGGAATTTCGCCATGATGGCCGCATCGCCAGCGACAAAACCCGAGCGCATGCCGGGCACATTCGAGCGCTTGGACAAGGACGAGAACATCACCAGTCGCGTGAAATCACGACCCAATTTAACCGCGGCCTCCAGGCATCCTAAAGGTCTGTCGTTGCCAAAATAGATTTCCGAGTAGCACTCGTCCGAAGCGATGACAAAACCATATTGATCAGATAGCGCAAACAGGCGCTCCCAATCAGCCAAAGACGCCACTGCGCCAGTCGGGTTGCCCGGCGAACAAACAAACACCAGCTGCGTGCGCGCCCAGACTTCAGCAGGAACGCTATCCCAGTCCGGCTGAAAACGGTTTTCCGCCGGACAATTGACAAACCATGGCTCAGCGCCAGCGAGCAGCGCGGCACCTTCATAAATCTGATAAAAGGGATTAGGTGACAGAACCACAGGACTTTTCGCTGCCGGGTCGATCACCGCCTGAGCGAAGGCAAACAGCGCTTCGCGGCTGCCGTTGACCGGCAAAATTTCAGTTGCTGCATTGGGTGCGGCGATGCCATAGCGCTTTGCAATCCATTCGCCAATACTCTGACGCAAGTCATCCGAGCCCAGCGTGGCCGGATAACTGGAAAGACCGGCCAGATTATCCATCAGCGCGGTCTTTACCAACTGCGGGGCAGGGTGTTTAGGCTCGCCAATCGACAGATTAATGTGTTTAAGCGCCGGATTGGGCGTTAAATCGCTGAACAGCTGGCGTAATTTCTGAAACGGATAGGGGTGCAGTAACTCTAAGCGTGGCGACATAACGCATTCATTTAGGGAAAGTCCTGATTATATCCCAAGGACGCTTTAAATAGCGTCGAGCTCAAAGCGAAAACTGGCGCAATCCATAAGCGATCCCGCACGTTTTCGCCATCACAACTCAGGATTCAATCGGTCCCGAATTGAGTAAGTGCGGAAAATGCCCGATCAGCTTTCCCACCTTGGGGCCGACAACTGCCACGCAATAGGGCTGATCAGGGTGCTGATTGTAGTAGTCATGATGCTCGTCCTCGGCAGGCCAGAATGTTGCGGCCTCGGCAAGCTCGGTCACAATCGGCAGGCCCCAGACCTGAGCTGCATCAGCAAGCGCCGCCTGCGCCTGAGTCAGCTGCTGTGGACTGTGATAAAAAATCGCCGAACGATACTGCGTGCCAACATCATGCCCTTGACGATTTAAGGTGGTGGGGTTGTGAATAGCAAAAAACACATCAAGCAACTCGGCAAATGACACCTGTGCGGCATCAAATTCAATCTGCACCGCTTCAGCATGACCCGTATTGCCATCGCAGACTTGCCTGTATTGAGGTTGCGAGACATACCCACCTACGTACCCCGATCTAACCGACTTCACCCCGCGTACACGCTGAAATACAGCCTCCAGACACCAGAAGCAACCACCCGCCAGCGTTGCAATTTCGCTCATGTTCATTCTCCAGCATCAGATCAATGTTTTATTGACGCGCACCGCGCAGATTAGAGGGAAAGTCGGCATTAAAGTTAGTGCGAAACGGGTTGATATCCAAGCCACCGCGCCGGGTGTAACGCGCATAAACCGCCAGCTTCATGGGTTTGCAGGCACGCATGATGTCGACAAAAATCCGCTCGACACATTGCTCGTGAAATTCGTTGTGGTTGCGAAATGAAATCAGGTAACGCAGCAGGCTTTCGCGATTGATCGGTTTGCCAACATACTGAATTTGCACGCTGGCCCAATCGGGCTGCCCGGTAACCAGGCAGTTGGATTTAAGCAGGTTGGATGTGAGCGTTTCACTGCTTGTGCCATCAGATTCATCACAGTGCAGAAGCTGTGGCTGCGGTGAATAATCGCTAACTTCAATATCCAGATTGTCAATACAAAAGCCTTTGAGCTCCCCCAGACGCAAGCTGTCAAACTGTGCGGGCTCGCTGATTTTTACCTGTACTGGCGCACCCACTGCAGCGCCAATATCCGCGCGCAAGATGCTGGCAAGCTGGTCTATATCGTCGACCTTGGTTTGATTAAAGCTATTGAGATAGAGCTTGAACGATTTGGATTCGACGATATTGGCGCTATCGGCCGGAATCTGGAACGTAACCAAGGCAATTTGCGGCTTGCCGCGCGGATTAAGCCACGACACTTCGTAGGCATTCCAGATGTCCAGCCCCATAAATGGCAGCGCAGCACCAATGCCGATTTCATCCCGCTTGCCCTGCCTAGGGATTGGAAACAGCAGACTGGCGTCGTACTCAGTGATATAGCTGACGGTTTTTCCCAGTGGTGAGGCCGAGGCGATAGCTTCTGTCATTTGATGCAACCTGAAATTGAAAGCGGATTGCCGCATTTTACTGCTGTTTGTGCTGGTCGGTAGCGGCATTTTCCGGCTTTCACCGTTGAAAACCGGAACTGCAAAGCGGGCGTGATGTTTAGCGGTATTTACGCATCAGGCCAACAACCACACCATAAATCTCCAAACTCTCGGATGGTCGGATAATCGAGAACTCAGGATTATGCGGAATCAGGTAGTAACCCTGCTTGTCCCGGCCCAGCTCCTTGAGCGTATATTCACCATCAACCATGGCCACCACCAGATCCCCCACATGAGCGGCATGGCGCTTTTCGATGACCGCCAGATCGCCATCATAAATGCCTGCATCCAGCATCGAGTCGCCCCGAACCTTGATGATGATCGAGGTAGAAGGGCGCGGCATCAGGTATTCGTCCAGCGAAATTGACTCGCTCATCGCGTCGTTGGCCGCCGCCGGCAAGCCGGCTGGCACATTAAAGTCGGCCAGTTCGCGCTCAAAAAACCGTTTGGTCGGCACCAATCGCTTGTCTGGCGTCATTTCAATATACCCGGCCAGGGTAAGGCGCTTGACTAGCGCAGAAACCGCCGATTTGGACGCCATACCCAGCAGCTCGCCAATGGCTGCATAGGATGGAATGCTGCGGTAGTCGCTGTAATAGTCTTGCAGCTTGCCCAGATATTCATGATCCCGGTTCGGATTGGCCATACGCCACCTCTAGATGAACATTCGTTCTGTTAGCGTATTGAACGTTCGTTCCCTTGTCAAGCGACCGAGCAGCTTACCCCCCCCTCACGCAAGCTGCGCCCGATTCATCGTCGGCTCTGTTAAAATGCGGCTTTGAACTGGACAGGCGGTAGCAGGGTGAGGATTTTATTAGCTCCGATGGAAGGCTTGCTCGACTGCGTGCTGCGCGACGTTATCACCCGGGCGGGCGGCATTGATTTGTGTGTCACCGAGTTTATTCGTGTCACCCATACCTTATTGCCCAACCGCACTTTCGAGCGCATTGCGCCAGAAATCCTGAGCGAAAGCAAAACGGCCACTGGCGTACCAGTGCGCGTACAACTGCTGGGTTCTGACCCAATCTGCCTAGCTGAAAATGCTGCGCGTCTAGCCACATTTAATCCGCATGGCATTGACCTGAATTTTGGCTGCCCGGCCAAAACAGTCAACCGCCACCGTGGCGGGGCGGTGCTACTGGACGAGCCGGAGTTGATCTACCAGATTGTCAAAGCCGTACGTGATGCCACGCCAAAGCACATCCCGGTTACCGCCAAAATGCGCCTAGGCTACACCGACACCTCGCCTGCCATTGCCTGCGCGCAGGCGATTGAAGCAGCTGGCGCCGCTGAATTGGTCGTTCACGCCCGAACCAAAACAGATGGCTACAAGCCGCCAGCCTACTGGGAGTGGATCGCCAAGATCAAGGAAAACGTTAAGTTTAATGTGGTGGCCAATGGCGAGATCTGGACCGTTGAAGAATTCCATCGCTGCCGAGAGATATCCAACTGCGACGACATCATGCTGGGGCGCGGCATTGTGGCCAATCCGGGTCTGGCGCTGGAAGCCAAAACCGGGCAAAAACTCGTATGGGAAGCAGTGATGCCGCTCTTCGTTGTTTTCTGGCAGCAAGTATTGCTGCACTGCTATCCCAAATATCAGGCCGGGCGACTCAAGCAGTGGCTCAACTATTTGCGCCGCCACTACCCCGAGGCCGAATTGCTATTTGCCCAAATCCGCACGCTCAACACCCGCGAAGAAATCGAAGCCGGGTTTCCGGCGCTGGTTCTGGGGCAATAGACAATCAGACAGTAGCGGCCATGTTCAGATTATGTGTTGATGAATTCCTCCCGCAAGGAATGAAACAAGAATTGCTCGCCCGTCATCGCATCTTTGCAACGGTCGAGCAATCTGCGCCAGCCCAGGTAGTGCTCTAAATATTTGGTCGCAACGCCATGAAAACGCCTCATCCATTCCTTCAGGCGGCTGTCGTAGGCATTCACTTTTTGTACGTGCCAGCTCTGCAAACCGCCATGCCCTGAAATATTGGCCACAAAATAGCCAT
>NZ_VIRW01000030.1 GCF_009760905.1 Chitinibacter sp. GC72
GGCCAACCATTTATGTACGATGTTATCGTTGAGGTCATATTGGCGCGCGATGACTGCGACTGAAACACCGGGTTGGTGACAAGCTGCCAGCACAGCGGCCTTAAACTCGGGGCTGTGCTTGCGACGAGCTCTACTGGGTGTTGATTGAAGTGGGAGTATAGCGTCCATGTGTCCACCTAAGTTTATCGTGGACACGATCATCTCAAGGAGCAATACGGCTATTCAATGTGGGCCAGCTGGATGCTTACAATAGAAATGGCCGAGGTGGCAAAAGAAGTAGGCGCTGCAGAGACCGATCTGAGCTTCCAAATGGCACTGGGCTATTTGCAGTATGAATGGGGTTGGCTGGCGACCAATAGTCCGGGCAAGATTCCGAAACAATTGCATCATCTTCGTGAGCGGCTGGGGGAATTATTACTACCCATACAACGACGGGGGCGTGAATGCCCCCGTGTTGTCAAAGCCCTAGCGAAGCGCTATCCGGCACGAAAAATCATGAAAACAGACCATAAGTGAACGGCATTACCGTAAAACCTAGGTTTTATACGGGCTTAATGGTCTTCCGTGAAGGCTAGCGATTAATCTTCTAAACGCATTTGCGGGAACAAGATCACGTCGCGAATGCTTGGTGCGTCGGTTAGCAACATCACCAAACGGTCAATGCCGATACCGCAGCCGCCGGTTGGCGCCATGCCGTGTTCGAGTGCGCGGATGTAGTCGGCGTCAAAGTGCATGGCTTCGTCGTCGCCAGCTTCTTTCAGGTCAACCTGAGCTTGGAAACGCGCGGCCTGATCTTCCGGATCGTTCAACTCGGAATAGCCGTTGGCGTGTTCGCGGCCAACGATAAACAGCTCGAAGCGTTCGGTAATGCCCGCTTGCGTGTCCGATGCACGTGCCAGTGGCGATACTTCGGCCGGGTAATCAACGATAAAGGTTGGCTCCCACAATTTGCCTTCGGTATTTTCTTCGAACAGACTTAGTTGCAGGCCGCCGATACCATCGGTGAGTACTGGTTTGCCGCCCAAACGCGCGATTTCGGCTTTCAGGAATGCGCGATCGTTCAGTTGTTCGTCGGTGTATTCCGGGTTGTAATGCTTGATCGCACCAGCAATCGTGAAACGTGCGAACGGTTTCGACAAATCAACCGTTTTGCCTTGATATTCAACGACAGCGTGACCAGTCGCTTCAATCGCGCAAGCGCGGATAATGCCTTCTGACATGTCCATCATGCGCTGGTAATCGGCGTACGCTTCGTAGAATTCGATCATCGTGAATTCTGGGTTGTGGCGCGTGCTCATGCCTTCGTTACGGAAAGAGCGGTTGATCTCGAATACGCGTTCCAAGCCGCCAACAACCAGACGTTTCAGATACAGCTCAGGCGCAATCCGCAAGTACAGTGGCATATCGAGCGCATTGTGGTGCGTCACGAAAGGCTTGGCCGTCGCGCCGCCCGGGATGCTGTGCATCATCGGCGTTTCAACTTCGAGGTAACGCTGCTCAACCATGAATTCACGCAGGCGTTGAACGATTTTCGAGCGTTTGATAAAGGTATTGCGTGATTGCTCGTTGGTGATCAAATCGATGTAACGCTGACGGTATTTGGTTTCTTGATCAGTCAGGCCGTGGAATTTTTCTGGCAATGGACGCAGCGATTTGGTCAACAAGCGCAATTCAGACACATGTACTGACAATTCGCCGGTTTTGGTTTTCATCAAAGTGCCGCGTGCCGCAACGATGTCGCCCATATCCCAAGTTTTAAAGCCGGCATAAACGTCTTCACCAACGGCTTGACCGCTGATGTAGAACTGGATACGACCAGAAACGTCTTGAATGGTGATAAAGCTGGCTTTGCCCATGACGCGTTTGAGCATAATACGGCCAGCGACAGATACCGCCACCGCTTGTGCTTCGAGCGGTTCTTTTTCAATCTCGCCGTACTGGGCTGCTAAATCAGCCGCCAAATGTTCACGTTTGAAATCATTCGGAAAGGCAACGCCTTTTTCGCGGATCGCGGCTAATTTAGCGCGGCGCTCGGCGATGATTTGATTTTCGTCTTGCTGAACAACTTGTTCTTCTGTATTTGGATTTGACATGAGGTATATGCCTGCAAATTAATGTGTGTATAGTCTTGCGGCAGATACACTTGCATGTATCTGCCGCATTAATGCTTAAACGCCTTGTTTCAAGCTCGCTTCAATAAAGCCATCGAGGTCGCCATCCATAACGCCTTTGATATTGCCCACCTCGTAGCTGGTACGCAGATCTTTAATGCGGCTTTGATCGAATACATAGGAGCGAATCTGATGGCCCCAGCCGATATCGGATTTGGTCGCTTCCAGCGATTGCTGCGCTTCCATCCGTTTGCGCAATTCCAGCTCGTACAATTTGGCGCGCAGCATTTTCCATGCTTCGTCGCGGTTTTTGTGCTGCGAGCGATCGTTCTGACATTGCACGACGGTATTGGTTGGAATGTGCGTCAAACGAACGGCCGAGTCGGTTTTATTAATGTGCTGGCCACCTGCGCCCGATGCGCGATACGTGTCGGTACGAACGTCGGCCGGATTGATCTCGATCTCGAAACTATCATCGACTTCAGGATAGACAAACACCGAGGCAAACGAAGTGTGGCGGCGGTTGTTTGAGTCGTACGGTGAGCAGCGAACCAGACGGTGTACGCCGGTTTCGGTGCGCAAGAAGCCGTAAGCATAATCACCAGTCAGCTTGATCGTTGCTTGGCTGATGCCGACGATGTCGCCATCCGATTGCTCCATGATTTCAACGCCAAAGCCCTTGCGCTCACCATAGCGAACGTACATGCGCAACAGCATGCCAGCCCAATCTTGCGCCTCAGTACCGCCGGCGCCCGATTGAATGTCGATAAAGCACGGCATTGGGTCCATCGGGTTGCTAAACATCCGACGGAATTCCAGCTTGGCAATTTCGGCTTCCAGCTCGGCGTAATCTGCGGCGATGACTTCGACGGTGCCAAAGTCGTCTTCCATCTTGGCCATTTCAAATAGCTCAAGCGCATCGGCAACGCCGCCGGTGACGCGATCAAGAACCAGAACAATGTCTTCCAGCGATTTGCGCTCGCGGCCCACTTCCTGGGCTTTTTTCGGGTCGTTCCATGTTTCTGGTGCTTCAGACAGGCGTACAACCTCTTCGAGCCGATCCACTTTGGTCGGGTAGTCAAGGTAGCGCTTGAGTTCGTCTGCGCGTGAGGCTAGCTCTTTGAGCTGATTTTCAATCTGGTTTAGCTGTTCGCTTTCCATGCGATGATCCGCTTTCCGCTGGTGCAAAACCGTCAATTATATCAGCCCGGAGCCTGTTTTTGTGGGCAATTTTTCAGGCGCATAAATGATGCCGCAGCTCCCTGATTGCGGCAGAAATCATCGCTAGATCTGGGTTTAGACCACGCAACTCTTTGAACATGGCGGCAATGCGATCAATGGCGACTTTATTGTCGCTTTGCCATTGCATCAGGCAATCGGCCTGCCCGTGACATTGCCAGACATGGCTGGTCAGTGATGCCTGCAGCTGACTGAGGTCGTCCCGCACGGCCATGCGTGCCAAAGTTTGCCAACGGTTGTCGCGTGGCAATTGCTCGATTGCACCGTGCAGCCAGTTGAACTCCAGCAAATCGCCCAATGCCAGATGCAATTTAAGCCTTTCTGCTAATTGCCCGGTGTCATTGCCGTGTCGCGCCATTTCAAGCAAGGGCTGGATTTCTTGCAGAACCAGTACATTCATTGCCAATCCGCCGGGCACACCATCGGCCAGCAACTGGGCCTTTTGCGCTTCATAGCGCGGGCTGGATGCCAGCCACTCCGGCGCTTTGGGTAGTGTCAGTGCAGCGCAGGCATGCAGATGCTCACTTTCTGCCGGTGTGAGCGGGTGTTGTAGCAACCAGCGAGCGACGCGTTCACAATAACGGCGAATTTGCAGTTGCAGCTCGGTTTGCACAGCCGAGGACACCTTGCCATCCAGTGCCTCCACATCACAAGCGAGTTGTTCGCCATCAAGCAGGTTTTGTGCGGTCAACAGCGCATCAACAATTTCGCTGGCACTGTGCTCGGTTTCTTCTTGTAACCTGAAAACACAGCTAATCCCAAACCGATTGATGGCATGGTTGGTTAACAGAGTAGCCACGATTTCGCGCCGCAATGGGTGACGCGTGATGGCGTCGGCAAACTGGGCTCGGAGCGGGCTAGGGAAATAGTATTCCAGGCGCTCATTCCAGCGCTCTTGATCGACCAGTGTTTCTGTGAGCAAATCCTGATTTAGCACTAGCTTGGCGTAGGCCAGTAGCACCGCCAGTTCGGGCCGATACAAACCAAGACCTGCAGCCTGACGCTCTGCGATCTGGCTATCACTGGGCAGATATTCGATCCTGCGCGAGAGTTTTCCGGTTTTTTCCAGTATTTGCATCATGCGTGCGTGCACGCTGAGCAATGATTTTGCGTGCCGGTGCTCGAGTGAAATAGCCAGCGTTTGCAATTCATTGTCGCGCAAGACCAGCTGCCCGACCTCATCGGTCATACTGGCCAGCAACTCGTTGCGCTGCTTGAGCGTCATGTCGCCACTGGCGATTAGATTGCCAAGCAGAATCTTGATGTTGACTTCATGGTCTGAGCAATCAACCCCGGCTGAATTGTCGATTGCATCCGTATGAATGCGCCCGCCGTTGGCGGCGTATTCGATGCGGCCCAACTGCGTAAAGCCTAGGTTTCCGCCTTCGGCAATCACCCGGCAGCGCAAGTCGTGGCCATCGACACGCACAGCATCGTTGCCCCTATCGTTCGCTTCGGCGTTGCTTTGCGTGCTGGCCTTTACGTAAGTCCCGATGCCGCCGTTATAGAGCAGATCAACCGGCGCTTTCAGGATAAGCTGGATCAGTGTATTGGGTTCGAGTTGCTCGGCGTCAGTGTCCAGCAGTTGCTTCATTTCGCTCGAGAGAACAATGCTTTTGGCGGTGCGCGGCCAGATGCCGCCGCCTGCGGAGATCAGCTTGGTATCGTAGTCGGCCCAGGCTGAGCGAGGTAAGGCAAACAGGCGCTCACGCTCGATGAAACTGCTCATTGGATCAGGATTGGGGTCAATAAAAATATGGCGGTGATCAAATGCTGCCACCAATTTGGTGTGCGGCGAGCGCAACAGGCCATTACCGAATACATCACCCGACATATCGCCAATGCCGACAACGGTAAATGGCTCGCTGCGGGTATTTAGCCCCAGCTCGCGGAACGATCTCTCGACTGAAATCCAGGCTCCACGGGCGGTGATGCCCATTTTTTTATGGTCATAGCCAACCGAGCCACCACTGGCAAAGGCATCATCAAGCCAGAATTGATAGTCCTGAGCGATGCGGTTGGCGATGTCGGAAAAGGTTGCCGTGCCCTTGTCGGCTGCCACTACCAGGTAGGGGTCATCGCCGTCACGGCGACGAACATTGCTTGGCGGAATGACTGTGCCGTCTTGTAGGTTGTCGGTCAGATCAAGCAGGCCGCTGATAAATGTTTGGTAGCAGCTTACTCCTGCAGCCATTAAAGCATCCCGCTCAAGTGGCTGATTTTTGACGATAAATCCGCCTTTGGAGCCAACAGGAACAATAACGGTGTTTTTAACCATTTGCGCCTTCACCAGACCCAGCACTTCGGTACGGAAGTCTTCGCGTCGGTCCGACCAGCGCAAGCCGCCACGAGCCACCTTGCCACCGCGCAGGTGCACTCCCTCTACCTGCGGCGAGTAGACAAATATTTCGCACATGGGGACCGGTTGCGGCATAAAACTGATCTGGGGCGAGGCAATTTTTAAGGATAGGTAGGGCTTATGGGTGCCATTGCCGAGCTGGAAGAAATTGCTGCGCACTGTGGCACGAATTGCCTGCACAAACCCGCTGAGGATGCGCTCTTCATCCACATTGGGCATGACTTTGGCTGCCTGCTCAATTTCTTCCAGCACAATTTCAGCCACCCCTTCCTGATGCTCGCTAGGGTGCTGCAAAAGCATAAAGGCATTCACCAGCTGTTTGCTGTGTGCGGTGTATTTGATCAAACAGTCGGCGATGGTTTCGACCGCGTATTTCAGCGCCAACTGCTTTAAAAAGCGGGCGTAGGCCCGTAGCACCAACACTTCGCGCCAGTTCAGCGAAGCGAGCAGGGTGAGGCGGTTAAAGCTGTCATTTTCGGCTTCGTTATTAAATAGCGCGATAAAACTGTCGGCCAGCCGTTGGCGTTCTTGTGGCGTTTCCAGTGAAGCTTCTTTGGGGAGCCGAACGCCAATATCCATAATCCACATCGACTCGCCAGCCGGCAAGTGAATCTGGTAAGGGCGCTCATCAAGTACGCGCAAGCCCAGGTTTTCCAATAGGGGCAGGCAATCTGATAATTCAATGGCCTGATGCCGGTACAGCTTGATGCGCCAGATATTGGCATCGAGCACATTGCCTGCGCCCAAGGACACGGTCAGTTTTTTCTGGCTTCGGCTTTGTTCAAGCGCATCAATGTCGTGCACTGCAATTCTGGGTAGAAAATCGGCGCAATAAGCCGCATTAAATGCCGCATGGTAAAGCTGATACAGTTGGGCGCCGCGCTCTTCGCCGTGTGCATGGATCAACTCCCGGTGCAGCGCATCGGTCCAACGCTGCGCCAGCTGGGCAATCTGTGCCTCGATGGCAGGAGCGTCATAAGCGCTGCGGGCTTCTGGCGGACGGCGGATGATGTATTGAATCCGCGCCAGCGGCGCATCCCCCAAAAGGACGGTGTACTCTGCGCTGTAGCCCGAGAGTTTTTCCAGCAGGAGGCTTTCAATCTTGACGCGCACTTCGGTGCTGTAGTTGTCACGCGGCACAAATACCATGACCGAGACGTAGCGGCGGTAAATATCATCCCGGAAAAAGGCGCGAACACGGCTGCGCTCGTGCAGCGACACAATGCCTTGTGCAATCCGGCTCAGCTCGGGGACTTCAATTTCGATCAGCTCGTCGCGCGGGTAGGTATCCAGCGTGTTGAGCAGCGTTTTCCCTCGGTAACCCGACAAATCAGCACCACTTTGCTGGATAACCGATTCGATTTTCTGCCGTAAAACCGGAATTTGACGGGGCTGAGCTGTATAGGCGCTGGCAGAGTACAGGCCGACGATTCTGGTTTCGCCAACGATGCGGCCTTGTTCGTCGTACTGCCGCACAAGGACGGTATCCAGATAAGCTGGACGGTGGATGATCGAGCGCCGATCGGATTTGGTGAGCATCAGCACCCGCTCATTGGCGTAGGCGATCGAGCGCAATTCATCACTGAGGCTGGACCATATTTTGGATACCTCAGGTACGCCCTGGTCGCGCAAAATACCCAACCCGCTATTGGCTTGCAACATTAATTGTCCGTCGACGAACTGGTATTTACGCAGACCAAGAAAGACATAATGCCCCGCCAGCAGCCACTCTAGATACGCAACGCTTTCCTTCAAAATGGCCTGGGGTTGGGCGTGCTGCTTGTGTCTAAAGTCTTCGAGCAGGTCAGTGACGCAATCAGCCATTTTTTTCCAGTCGCTAACCGATGCCCCTATTGCCGCGAGTGCCGTTGCAATTTGTTCGTACAGTGCGGAAATTTGGTCGGGCTGACTGATCCGGGTAATTTCAAAGTGCATCCAGGATTCTTTGATGCCCGTGGTTTTTAAGGCATCTGCCAGACCTGCCTGATCTCGAGAAAGAAGAAGTACAGGGTGTATTACAGTCAGAGCGTTGTATTTCAAGGCACTCAACGCAATACCCACCGAATCAACCAAAAAAGGCATGTCGTCAGCAACGATTTCAATGACGGTATGGCTGCATTGCCAGCCATGTTCGGCCTGATTGGGGTTGTAAATACGGATCAGTGTTTGTGCTGCAGTGCGATGCTGCCCAAAGCGCCAGTGTGCCAGCAATGCGCCGCCCCAGTCAGTGATGTCGCGCTGTCGCCATTCGTCGTCAGGAATATCGCCAAAATATTGTTCAACAAGATTTGCCGGCTGCTGTAGACCCTGTTGTTGCAGCCATTCAATCAATGCAGTGAATCGTTCGACGCTTTTCATAGTGACTGCCTTTGGGTCAGATTTTCTTGCACTTTAGTGCTTAAAATAGCGAATCTCTACTAGGATTATTGGGTATGTCCTTTTGGGTTTTGTTGGCGATGGCGCGTTCGTTTGAGTATGCGTTTTTCTTTGTCAGAGCAAAGAATTGTTGCTCAAAGCGCTGAAATGGCGAAGCCACGTGACTAACGGTAGACTGTTGTATATTATTGTTTGCTAATATATATGCCAGATGCGTCAAAAAGCGGGTGATACCATGATCCAGCCAAAGCCACACAGCAAAATGCCACGAAACCCTCATCTTGAAACTCAGGATCCCATGTTGCTCGCGTGCCGCGATCTGGCAATCAAGATGCTGACCGAATCGCTGGATAATTTCTTTGCCAAACTTGAAGATACCTATTTCGAGCTGGCAGACAAAAGTCTGGATCGAAAGCAGCGCGACGATTACTTTGCCGCTCGCATCGAAACACATAACAAGCGTGCCAAATTGGCTGCACAATTTGCCAGCTTTCTCAGTGTCGCTTTCAATAAAAATGTGCAGCAAAAAAGCGAGGCGGAGCAGAAGTTTTTCTATGTAAATGCCGATCCGGATCAACTCAGCCTGGTTGCCAATGAAGAGTATGAAGAAAATCTGACCGCGGACAAAATCGTAAAACGCATCAAATCACAAGGCGGGGAAGAGCTTGATCAGCTTGAAATGCGCTTTGCAAGGCTGCTGGCTTCCAAAGACGATGAATCAGCTAATCCGATGTCGCCAGAGGCGATTTGTGATGCCTTTTTGCAAGCATGTAAACAGCTTGAAACTGGCGTGGATGCCCGGCTGGTTGCCATGCAGAAGTTCGAAAATGAACTAAGCAGCCAGGTCGCCAATGTCTACCACCAAATCAATCAGTATTTGATCGCTCAAAATGTAGAACCTTTACCGCGTAATCAAAGGCGTTCCACCCGCAAAGCAGTGTCACAGAACGCACGTGATTCAGGTCTTGCCAGCCCCTCTGGTGCCACACAAGGTAGCCGTGCCGAGGCTAGCCATAGTGCCGATGAAACCTTGCTTGCGCATCAGCGGTTTGAACAATTAAGCGATCATTTCAATCTGCTCTCACAAGGGCGGCGAATGATGGCGGCTCAGGCTGATGAATCAGCAATGGGTGGTGCGCGTCATGCCGATGGCTGGCTGTCTTTTTTGGATATCCTGCAAAGGAAAGCGCCTGCGCACGACGCATTCAGTCATGAAGATGGTGGGCCAATTTCGCACAATCTGCTGGGTATGTTGCGTGATTCGGGCTGGGCGAAGCAATTGCCTCAGCTCGATTCGATGACGCTTGAGCTGGTGTCGATGCTGTTTGAGCATATTTTTGGTGACCCACGGCTTTCTCCATCAATGAAGAGTCTGATTGGGCGCTTGCAAATTCCCGTACTCAAGGTGGGCATGCTCGATACAGGTTTTTTCTCTCAGAAGTCACACCCGGCCCGGCTTTTTCTTGATGAGCTGGCTTATGCGTCGTTGGATGCCCAAGACCTAGAAACGGGGATGCCGCGCTACGATGCCTTGGCCGCTATTGTTAACGAACTGCTGCGCAAGTATGACAAAGATATCACTGTATTTAGCGATGCCTTGCAGCAACTGCGCAAACTGGTTGAGCAGCAAGAGCAACTCGCAGCACAACTGATTTCTGCCGAGGCAGATGAATTGGCTGCCAAGGAATGCGCTGAACTGGCGCAGGTGACAGCCGAACAATTGGTTGTGCAGCGCTTGTCGGCACATCAGGATGCTCCGGAAGTAATAGTCCAATTTTTGAATCGTACCTGGGTCAAATCCTTGCAACTGGCCTATGGTCTACAGGGTGAATCCGAGCCTGAATTTGCTAGGCGCTTGCAAGCGATGGATGATTTGCTCTGGAGCGTTCAGCCCAAGGCCGGGCCGGATGAGCGGTTTAAAATGGTGAATTTGCTACCGACCATGCTCAAAACATTGGAAGAGGGCGCCGTGGAAACTGGCTTGAGCAAGGCTCAGGCACAGGATTTTTTCTCTGATCTGGTTCAATGTCATGCAGCAGCGATTCGCAACGGCATTAAACTGGGTAGTACACAGGCACCGACACAATCGCCCCAATCAAGCAAACCCGAAGAATTACGCGTATTAAGCAGCGTCGATGACTGTATTGCGCCTGATCCATCGCAGGGCAATCGAGCCAAGTCCATTTTGCCCGAAAAAGGGGAGTGGGTTGATTTTGCGCTCGGCGAAGGCGAGATTGTGCGTCTGCGCCTGTCGTGGATTAGTCCTCAAGGTACCCGCTATTTGTTTACCAACAAAAACGTCAAGGGACAGGCCTTTTTGGCGTCTGAGCTCGAAGCGGTAATTAGGGACGGCAAAATGAAGCGCTTGGTTCTGGAAGGTTCCTTGCTGGAAAGAGCCATGCAGGGCGTGATGAGTGATCTGAGCTAAGGTCTGTCCACTCATCAACGCTTGATGAATGATTAGACGCTGACCAAGGCTTGTTGCTGCAACTGAACAAGCTGGGAAATGCCAGATTCTGCCAGATCAAGCAATTCATTCATTTGTTGCCGGCTAAAAGCCTCGCCTTCTGCGGTGCCTTGAATTTCAATGAATTTGCCTGAGGCAGTCATCACGACATTCATGTCTGTTTCGCAGGCTGAATCTTCTACGTAATCAAGATCCAGCACTGCGGTGTCGCCAACTACGCCCACCGAAATGGCCGCAACGGCTTCGCGGATGGGGCTACTGCTTAATTTTCCGCTCTTAACCAGATCATTGATTGCATCGGCCAGGGCCACGTAGGCGCCAGTAATGCTGGCCGTACGCGTGCCGCCGTCGGCCTGGATTACGTCACAATCAATCGTGATCTGGCGCTCCCCCAGAGCCTTGAGATCAACGATTGCACGCAAGCTGCGACCGATTAAACGCTGAATTTCCTGGGTTCGCCCACTCTGTTTGCCTGCCGCAGCTTCGCGTTTCATCCGGCTCCCTGTTGAGCGTGGCAGCATGCCGTACTCGGCTGTGACCCAGCCTTCGCCCTTGCCTTTAAGGAAAGGTGGGACTTTTTCCTCAACGCTGGCAGTGCAAATGACTTTGGTTTGACCAAATTCAACCAGTACGCTGCCTTCGGCATGGCAGGTATATTGACGGGTGAGGCGAACTTCTCTGAGTTGATTGTGCTGGCGTTGTGATGGGCGCATTGTGTATTGCCTTGCGGTAAGTTGGTCTTGCACCCAGTATACCGCAGTGACTATCAATGATTGCGTCAGCGTTAAGTAAATGGGGGTTACAGCTTATCAGCCATATTGGGAAGCGAGAATAGATTGAGTTGCTGTAAATCATGTTGCAACCAATCGGTAAAGCGACTTGCATTCATCGGCTGGGCAATAAAGTAGCCCTGTATCTCATCACAACCCATCACCGAGAGTGCCTGCCAGCAAGCTAGCGTTTCAACCCCTTCGGCAACCACTTTCAAACCCAGAATATGCCCCAGCTCGATCATGGAGCGAACAATGGATATGCTTTCGAATGTGCTATTCATCGCCATCACAAAGGTCTGGTCAATTTTAAGCTCGTTAACCGGCATCTTGGCCAGATAAGCAAACGAGGAATAGCCTGTGCCAAAATCATCAATTGATAGTTTGATATTCAGCTGGCGCAAGCGATTCAGATTTTGCAGCATCAGATCGGGTTGTCTCATCACGCCTGTTTCGGTAATTTCGAGGCACAAATTGATGCCACGCTCACAATTGGCAATTTGACGGGCAATAAAATCAACAAACTGCGCGTCTTCAACATCACCCACACCCACATTAACGGATACGCAAATATCCAGCCCCATTGATTGCCATTCCTGTTGCTGTCGCAAAACATCCTTGATTACCCACTCGGTAATGGTGCGCAGCTTGCCTGATTGCTCGGCAAAGGTGATGAATAAGTTGGGTGGGATCCATCCGCGGACCGGGTGCTGCCAGCGCACCAGCGCTTCAGCCCCATGTACGTGCATGTCTGAGAGCAGGATTTTGGGCTGGTATTGAACAATCAGCTGATTTTTTTCAATCGCTTCGCGCAAATCTCCCATCAATGTGAACTGGCTTTGTCTATCCACCTCTCGTGATGGCGAGTAAACAATACAGAATTGACACTCTTCCTTGGCAGAAAAAATGCTGATTTCAGCCTGACGTAGCAGCGCTTCAGGGTCTTGGCCGTGCTCTGGGTAGCAGCTTACCCCGAAGCGCATGGCCAGATTTACCCGATGATCATCAATGACAATCGCTTCCGATAGCACTTTTTCGATTTTTCTGATGATCTCGGCCAGCTCATTTTGGTCACGGCACTGGAGCAAAAGCAGAAAGTCATTGCCTGATACGCGCCCCAGCGCCAGCACTGGTAGTGGTTTAAGTAGTGTTAAGCGGTCTGCTACAGCCCTTAATACATTGTCTCCTTCGGAGAAACCGAAGCAATCATTGACATAGTGAAAGTCTGCAATATTCATCATGGCAATCGCAAAGGGCGGCGGTGCATTGCCAATGTGCTGATGAACGATTTCGACAAAACGCGTGCGATTGGGGAGGCCGGTAATCCGGTCGACAAAAGCCAATTGTCTGAGCAGGTGTTCACGGGCAGTGAGTGCGTCGCCCATGGCATTAAAAGCGGTTGCCAGATTGCCCAACTCGTCGCGCGATTTGACTGGCATGCGCAAATCGAATTCGCCCAGTGTAAAACGTTGTACTGCGTGGCTAAAACGGCGTAGCGGCTCTGTTAGCTTGGATGCCAAAAGCCAGGAAACAATCGAGCCTATTATCAGCAGGGCAAAGCCCAGCCACAAGGTTTTGGAAAGAATTCCCCACAACTGCTGATTGACCGTACTGGAGGCTAGATCCGCACCCAGCAGGTAGTTTTTCCCCTTGCTGGTTTGGCGTATCAGTGACAAGGAACGAAAATGGCCATATTGATCTTTGAGTTGGCCGTAGCGGGTTTCACCCGTTTTTAACGCGTTCAGGGTGTGTTGTTCAAGATCTTGATAGCGTTGATAAAAGCGGCCAAAGTGCTGCTTGGCTATTTCTGCGGGTGAGGCCGAATCTGCCAGATAGACGACCTGACCATGCCCATCCAGACTGAGTACATATAGGTAACGCAAACCGGAATTTTGCGCGTACTGGTCCAGGCGTGCCGTATTTTCCAGATAACTGCCCAACTGCCGTGGCGGGTTTTCGGTGGCGGCCTCAATATAATGATCGGGTAGAATGTAAGGAATTGCATCGGCGGCAGTTTGCAGCCGACCATCAAGCTCAGAAAAAAGAGCTTGGGATAATTGCTGATAGATACTGGCTGTTAGGCCGATGCAAATCAATAAATTGAGAAAAAAAAGGATCAGCAATACTTTTGCCCGAGCACTGCGGATGAAGTTTAAGCCAAAAGAAGCGACTTTCTTGGGCATTGGTGAGGTTTATCGCATGTGAAGCAATAAGCTTTTTTAGCCCAGTATTTTGCAGTGCGCAATCAGTTTCCGGTGAATATGGAAAGGTTATCTATTTCCTGCTGACTGGATTCTTTTTTTATTCGAAATCCAATCGTGTCGGCGGGTGACATTTCCGGTGCAAGTTGCAGCTGCATCAACTCATCGCGTCGAAATATGTGCAACACATGAGTTTGAGCCGCATTTGGCGTGGCAAATAGCCGCTCCAGCAACGCCGTATTGGCGCGCAAGCCGTCAATCGCGACAATGACGTCGCCTGCGGCCAGCCCGGCTCGGCAGGCGGCTTGCTCATAAAATACATGGCTTACTTTAATCCCGGCTGCATCGGCGCTATAGCGGCATCCCCAGCTCAAGGCTGGCTTGGCTATGGGCTCCTGCCAGCCACCTTTATCATTCGCGCCTGAAGCAGGGCGCTTCTGCATTTCAATGCCGATATGGCCAAGCAAGTCCGGCAATGGCAATGGCTCAGTGCTGCGCAATGCACGGTCAAAAAAATCTTGCAGATCAAGCCCACTTACCTCGGCCGCCAATGCCTCCCATTCTTGCTCGCCAACACCGAGTCCGTGTTGGTCAAAGTCCCGACCATAACGCAGCCACAGAGCCTGCATAATTTGATCGAGTGATTTCCGGTTTTGCGTCTGCTGGCGGATGTGTAAGTCCAGACACAGGGCAACCAGCGCCCCTTTGGTGTAATAGCTCACCAGCTCATTAGGGCTATTTTCATCCGGGCGATAATACTTGATCCAGGTATCCATGCTGGAGTCTTCTAGTGTTTGCCGTTGATGGCCATACCCCCTGTAAACTGTAGTGGCAGTTTGAGCGAGTAATTGCAGATAGGCATCCAGATCGATCAGGCCAGAGCGCAGCAGGCACAAATCATCGTAATACGAGGTGATGCCTTCAAAGGCCCAGAGCAGGGTGGTGTAATTTTCCTGCTGCAGATCATAGGGGGCAAAAGTGGCGGGTTTGATGCGTTTGACATTCCAGCTATGGAAGTATTCGTGGCTGCACAAGCCCAGAAATTGCCGGTAGGCGGGCGAAACTCCTTCGTCACCGGCCAGGGGCAGGTCGCTACGATTGCAAATCAGTGCCGTGCTGTTTCGATGCTCCAGTCCGCCATAACCATCGCCCACAGCCATGGTCATAAATAGATAGCGATCAAACGGCGCTGGCTCGCCAAACAGGCGAATCTGGTATTCGCAGATGGCTTTCAAATCAAGGCTCAGGCGGGTCAGGTCGGCCTGATGCCGACCTGAAATCACCATCCGGTGCGGCACACCACACGCCTCGAATTCGACCGATGCAAAATCGCTCACCTCGACCGGGCAGTCAATCAGCTCGTCATAGTTGCACGCAATATAGTTGCCAAATCCAGCCTCATCAATCGACTCCGCTTTGAGTCCGGTAGCGACCTGCCAGTTTGAATTGGCTGAGAAATCCTGTGCATTAAACTCAACATAACAAGGAAGATGCTCTTGCCCTTGCACCTGCAAAAAGACGCTGGTGCCATTGAAAAAGGCCCGGGTCTGATCCAGATAAGCGCCTCGAACAGACAGATCAAAAGCGTACACCTCATAGCTCACTGTCAGCGGGCCTTGGCAGGGCGCGGCTTGCCAGGTGGATTTGTCGAGTTTCTCTAGAGGCACGGTTTGCCCTGTGCAGCTGGCGCTGATGCGTACCAGATGGCGGGCAAACTCGCGAATCAGGTAGCTACCCGGTATCCAGCATGGCAGCTGCAGAATCTGCCCTGCCGGGTCGGGCTGGGCGATGGTTAATTGAATGGCAAAGCGGTGCGATGCGAGATCGAGAGGTTGAATACGGTAGTGAATGCGCATTGAGATCGTCAGGAAAGGTTGATTATTTTTTAGCCGCCAGGCCAATTTGGTTGCGGCCTGCTGCTTTGGCCTGATACAGCGCCTGGTCTGCCGCATCGATCAGCTCCTGGGCACTCATGCCTTCTTCCAGCTGGGCGACGCCCGCGCTGAAGGTGGCAACAAAATGGCCATCGGTATTGGCCTGTGCCAGCTCGGCAAACTTGGCGCGCAACTCGTCGGTTCTTTGGGCTGCACGGATCTGGGTATGGTCTGACCAGATCAGCGCAAACTCCTCACCACCGTAACGTCCAACCACATCGGCGTTAGGCATCGATTGCTTCAGAAAACGCGAAAGACTTTTGATGACCCGATCTCCAACACTGTGGCCGTAGCGATCGTTAATCTGCTTGAAGTGATCTATATCGATCATGGCGTATGAAAGCTGACGTGATTCTTTATGTGCCCGGGCAACTTCACGGCTTAGGGCTTCAATCAGGTTGGTATGATTGAGCAAGCCAGTCAGGCTATCCCGGGTCATCCAGCGTCTGAGTGTGCGATAGCGCTCGGCGGTAATGCTTACTGCCGCAATCAGCTCGTCCGCTTCCATATTTTTCACCAGAAAATCGTCGCCGCCCATACTGCGAGCCATAAGCTGACGACCTCGGTGTGTTTCTGTGGACAGAAACACAATCGGCACCGAGTCAAACTGCGGGCGCTGGCGTATCAGCTTGGCAATTTCATCGCCTTGGCATTCAGGCATATAGACATCCAGCAGCAGAATATCCGGGTGAAACTCCTCAAGCCATTCAATGATTTTGAGCGGGTCGGCCAGATGTTTAACAATCATGCCCGCGCCGCTCAGCGTTGAGCTGGCCCATTTGGCAACCGTGTCCGAGTCATCAACCAGCAGTACCTTGTACGGCAGAATATGTTCCAGTTCTTCAAGGTGATCGAGCCGGTCGATCAGCGTCTGCAAATGAATTGGATAACTGATGAAGTCTGTAACGCCTGTGCGCAAGAAGGCGAGCTGCTCGGCCAGATTGATACCCAGATTGGCAAGAAATATCGGCCCTTTGAACAGCTTTTTCAGCAGGGGCAAGCATTGCTCGGCACTGCTGTCGCTCATTCCGTTTTCGTCAAGCACCACGATGGAGGGCTTTTCTGTATACAGCGCAGCCAGCAGGGCGCTATTGCGCTCGAACACCATGAATTCAAACCCGAAAAACTGTAGCTGTCGCCCCAGTTCGGCAAAGGTCTGTGCATTGGGGGCGACAAAATAAATCAATCTTTTGGTATAGATAGGCATGCGTGCTCTCTAACTCTGGGTCAGGAATGGTCGAGCGTCGTTAATAGACGGCGCCATTTTTTGGTTGGCCGACCTTTGATCTGCGGATGATCAAAGCTCGGTTGCAGTGCTTTGGCAAATGCGTCGCGTTGCCGTTTTTCCACGCTACGGGCTGTTTCGGTATAACGGGTTTTGGCTAATTCTGCAGCGCAGCGCTGTTCGGCTAGCTGCATGACTTCGACTTCAAACTCGCCGTGCGGGGTGCGAATGAGCAGGCAATCGCCCAATTTGAGCTGTCTGGCTGGTTTTGCCCGCTCACCATTCAGGTTAACATGTCCGGCTTCGATGGCCGAGCTGGCGATAGAGCGGGTTTTGAAGAAGCGGGCGGCCCACAGCCATTTATCCAGACGCATTTTTTTCTGCACAATCAAATAATATCAACGCACTGCCATCTTACTATACACACTCGCCTGATTGCACATGGACAAAGCTACCTTATATCAACTCAAGCAATTGCAAAAACGGCTTAAAGAGCAAGCAGGTGCAATTCGTAAAACCACGATCAAGCCAGCATTAAGTGATGAGCAATTGTTTCTTAAGGCCATGCAAGGGGTGGTGCCAATCAGTCGGGCAGGCCAATTTGATCACCCTCAAGTTCCTGCAAGCCCATGGCCCAAGTTGCAAGCGCCTCAGCTTGCTTTGCCGCATGAAGATATTAGTGACTTCTGGCCCTGGGATGAGCTGGGTGCGACTGAGCAGTTGCTCTTTGCCAAGCCCGGTTTGCGCCTGGATGCACTGAGAAAGCTCAAACGCGGGCAATATGACATTGAGGCAGAGCTCGATTTACATGGCGAGAGCACCGAGAGCGCCCGCCAGAAAGTGATTGTTTTTCTGGATCGCTGCGTACAAAGGCAGCAGCGCTGCGTGCGTATTATCCATGGCAAGGGTTTAAGTTCACGCGACGGGCAGCCAGTGCTCAAGCTTAAGCTGAAAAACTGGCTGGTACAGCGATCCGAGGTGCTGGCCTTTGCTCAAGCCAAGCCCGCACAAGGCGCTGATGGTGCGGTATTGGTCTTATTAAAATCAGGACGATCAAAATGAAATTGCAATCTGTGCCCATAAATTATCGCCACTGGATGCTCATCATCTGGCTGCTGGCCTTGTTGATTGGCTCTTTACTGCCACTCTCGGGCTCGCCCGGCATTCAGCATGGCGACAAAATCCAGCATTTCATCGGCTACGCCGTCCTGGCGATTCTGATTTTTCGGGTTCGTACCCGCATTGGTCTGGCTTTTGCTCTGGCAACGACATTCGGTGTGTTGATTGAATTTGCCCAAGGTCTAACACCCTGGCGAAGCTTCGATCCGGCCGATATGCTGGCCAATGCGCTGGGCGCTTTGCTGGGACTCTCTTTGTGGTATTGGTATTCTGGGCGGAAAAACTGATTGTCGCTCCTGCCGCTGCTGAGGGTAGGTGTCAATATTTACCTATGCCAGAGTAATAAATTCGATGTCTTCCAGCTGGTCAGAGGAATAGAATATCAGTAACAAATCAGGACTGTATTAAGTCGATCCCGCTTTGGCAGTATTCAAATGTAGGCAGTTTTGATCGACAACAAACTGAAAAAACTGACCTGAATCAAGTTTGTTTGGGTGCAAGTTGTTACGATAGTTTGATGTCATTATTAGTATCGGCCGATACCGTATCGTCCGGGCAATGGTAAAACACGCCAAAAGCTGTTTTGGCCCATGATGTCTAGCCGACATCGCCACAAGGAGATTCCCATGAACGCCCCAATCGACAAATCTTTGGATCAATCACAACTGGACGCCTGGCGTGATTTTGCCGCAGGTGACTGGCAAACCAAAGTCGAAGTACGTGATTTCATCCAGGCGAATTACACCCCGTATCTGGGTGATGATAGCTTCCTTGCGGGCCCGACCGAGCGAACAACCCAATTGTGGACTGAATTGTCGTCCTTGCTCAAAGAAGAGCGCAAGCGCGGGGTGCTGGAAGTCTCTGCCCAGTTTGGCTCAACGATCACCGCGCATAATGCGGGTTATATCAACAAAAATCTTGAAACCATTGTCGGCCTGCAAACCGATGCACCGCTACGCCGCGCCATTATGCCAAATGGCGGCTTGCGCATGGTGCAGAACGGCTTGACGGCCTACCACTTCGAAATGAATCCACAGATCGAAGAGATTTACACCAAATATCGCAAAGATCATAACAACGCCGTGTTTGACGCCTATACGCCGGAAATCATGGCGTGTCGCAGCTCGGGTGTGATTACCGGCCTGCCGGATTCTTACGGCCGTGGCCGTATTATCGGTGACTATCGCCGAGTTGCGCTGTACGGTATCGACTTCTTGATCGCCGACAAAAAACGCGAGAAGTCTGAATTGGATGACGTAGCCTTCACAGAAAGCGTGATCCGACTGCGCGAAGAGATGGCCGAACAAATCAAAGCGCTGAACGAATTGAAAGTCATGGCCAAAAAATATGGCTTTGACATCAGCCGTCCGGCAGCAACCGCACAAGAAGCCGTACAGTGGCTGTACTTCGGTTACTTGGCTGCAGTTAAAGAGCAAAACGGTGCTGCAATGTCGATCGGTCGTATTTCGACTTTCCTCGATATTTATTTCGAGCGTGACATCAAAGAAGGCCGCATCGACGAAGCCCAAGCACAAGAATACATCGATCACTTGGTGATGAAGCTACGTATCGTGCGCTTCCTGCGTACGCCAGAGTACGATGATTTGTTCTCAGGCGATCCAACTTGGGTGACCGAGTCTATCGGTGGCATGGGTGAAGATGGTCGTACTTTGGTGACCAAATCGAGCTTCCGTGTACTCAACACCTTGTACAACTTGGGGCCAGCGCCAGAACCTAACTTGACTGTGCTGTGGTCAACTTCATTCCCACAAGGCTTTAAAGAATTCTGCGCGAAAGTATCAATCGACACTTCTGCGATCCAGTACGAAAACGACGATTTGATGCGTCCGAAATGGGGCGATGATTACGCCATCGCTTGTTGTGTATCAGCGATGCGCGTTGGTAAACAAATGCAGTTCTTCGGTGCCCGTGTGAACTTGGCCAAAGCCATGTTGTACGCCATCAACGGCGGTGTGGACGAGAAAACCGGCAAACTGGTAGCCAAAGGCTTTGAGCCGATCAAAGGCGACGTACTTGAGTACGACGAATTGATGGCCAAGTACGACAAAATGCTCGACTGGCTCGCTAAAACCTATGTGACCGCTTTGAATTCAATTCACTACATGCACGACAAATACGCGTATGAGCGTATCGAAATGGCACTGCACGATCGTGACATCTTGCGCACGATGGCGTGTGGTATTGCTGGCCTGTCTGTGGCCGCTGACTCATTGTCTGCCGTTAAGCACGCTAAAGTACATATCAAGCGCAATGATGCGGGCTTAGCTGTGGATTACGTAATCGACGGCGAATACCCAGCTTACGGTAACAATGATGATCGTGCCGATGATATCGCGGTATGGCTATCTACTGCGTTTATGGAAAAAATCAAAGCGCAACCCGTGTTCTACCGTGATTCAATGCCAACTCAATCCGTTCTGACCATTACGTCAAACGTGGTGTATGGCAAGAAAACTGGTAACACGCCAGACGGCCGCCGTTCAGGCGCACCATTCTCACCAGGTGCCAACCCAATGAATGGTCGTGACACAAATGGTTTCGTGGCTGCAGGTTTCTCGGTATCGAAGATTCCGTACGAATCAGCGCTTGATGGTGTGTCTTGGACTGCGTCAATGACGCCAGACGCGCTAGGCCACAATGCTGCGGATCGTGTTAAAACACTGGCTGCTTCGATTGATGGTTTGTTTGGCCCACATGGAGAAGAATGCTCGATCTGTGAAAGCGCCGACAAAGTGGACCAAAAACTGGCTGAGCTCGAAGAAGGCCCAGATCAATTGTTCCACTTGAACATGAATGTGCTGAATAAAGATACCTTGATGGATGCGATGGAACATCCGGAAAATTATCCGCAGTTGACGATCCGTGTTTCAGGCTATGCGGTGAATTTTGTGAAATTGACCCGCGAGCAGCAACTGGACGTGATTAACCGCACCTTCCATGCGAGGTGTTAATTGAATGTCGCGAGCAGGGCAGGCCCTATAAGGGTATTGCCCTGCAAGCCAATACTGGATTGCTCTGTAGTTATATACCTACAAGGAAAGAAAAATGGCGCAATTGTTTCATCTCAATATGAATGTATTGAATAAAGAAACACTGGAAGACGCGATGGCCAATCCGGACAAATATCCGCAGCTGACGGTGCGGGTATCGGGTTACGCGGTGAATTTTGTCAAATTAACGCGCGAGCAGCAGCTCGATGTCATTAACCGGACCTTTCACGAAAAGTGTTAAGCTCAGATGCCGGTCTAAAGGAAACGGATCCTGGCGATCCGTTTTTTTATTGCTGCGCCGCAAGATCGCCCATATTCACGAGATTTCCAAGAGCATAATCATGACCCCTGTCGAACTCATTGAGCCGCCCGGCAAGCCGTTGGGCGAGATTGTACCCGCCGCCTTCGATGCCGATGGCAAGCAATTTGGCTACGTGCATTCAATCGAAACGGGCGCAGCGGTCGATGGTCCGGGTATGCGCTTTGCGCTGTTTGTATCTGGCTGCCAGTTCCGCTGCCTGTATTGTCACAACCCGGATACCTGGAAGCTGCATACGGGCAAGCCGTGGACTGTGGACGCCATCGTGGCGGAAATTGGCAAATACGCCAGTTTTCTGCGTGTAGCGGGTGGCTTGACCATTTCAGGTGGTGAGCCGCTGATGCAAGCGCATTTTATTGGCGAAATTTTCCGCCGCGCCAAACAGGAAATGCGGCTGCATACCGCGCTCGATACCCAGGGTTTTCTGGCTGCGCATTTACCCGACGCCTATTTCGACAATGTCGACCTGGTATTGCTCGACATCAAACAGATGAACCCGGAAAAATATGAAGCATTAACCGGCAAGCCGCTGCAGCCAACGCTGGATTTTGCCGAACGGCTATTTAAAATGGGCAAAAAAATCTGGCTACGCTATGTGCTGGTGCCCGGCTGGTCTGATGATGAGGTCGACGTGCAGAAGCTGGCTGATTATCTGGCGCAACTGAATCAGGCTTACCCCGGTGTGCTGGAACGGGTAGAAGTGCTGCCTTTTCATAAAATGGGCGAAAACAAATGGGCCGAGCTGGGGCTGAAGTACGAGCTGGGCGACACCAAGCCACCGAGCACTGAATTGACTCATCGCGTGCGCGAGCAATTTAGAGCGCAGGGGATTTTTTGTTGTTAGATCAGGTTGAAAAACCATGAATGAGTAAGGCCATGTTCAGATTATGTGTTGATGAATTCCTCCCGCAAGGAATGAAACAAGAATTGCTCGCCCGTCATCGCATCTTTGCAACGGTCGAGCAATCTGCGCCAGCCCAGGTAGTGCTCTAAATATTTGGTCGCAACGCCATGAAAACGCCTCATCCATTCCTTCAGGCGGCTGTCGTAGGCATTCACTTTTTGTACGTGCCAGCTCTGCAAACCGCCATGCCCTGAAATATTGGCCACAAAATAGCCAT
>NZ_VIRW01000031.1 GCF_009760905.1 Chitinibacter sp. GC72
TACTTGGCTTGTACTTCAATACTCAAAGAAAAAAACGAGATGAACAATAAAGTTCGTCTTGTTTTACTTTCTTTTCAATTGAGTGCAAGCACTTGTTTCGACTTACGAATCAAGCACTCACACTCATCGGCTGTAATTTGTTAAAGATCGGTGTGAGACAGAGAGAAACTCGTTTTGTTTCGCTGCGTCATCAGCAGAGAGGCCGAACTATACCCACCGCCTTGAAACACGTCAACACCTATCGACAAATAAAATTGACGAAAGGCGATAAGTGGTTGATCGATAAGGAAACGAAGTTTGAAACATTTTAGCAAAGAGCGCGAAAATCAAACGACCAGCACCAGCACAGTACTGAACAAGAACAGCAAAAACTGCGCGCAATGGGCAGAAATAGCGACACCAAACGCTCAAACCGGGCAAAAACCACACTAAAAAGCACTCAGCCCGCTGGCGCGGGCTAAGTTTTACACTGATGAAACCTGATGAAAAATTAAATTGTGTTCGTTTTGACCGAATCTTTAGCTAAAACGCATTGAAAGATCGATAGCCTGAATGTCTTTGGTGAGTTTTCCTACCGAGATACGATCAACACCGGTTTCAGCAATGGCGCGGATGGTCGTTAGATCTACGCCACCCGATGCTTCCAGTATTGCTTTGCCCTGCGCCATTTGAACCGCGCTGCGCATGTCGGCCAGACTCATATTATCTAAAAGGACTGAAACAGCTCCGCCAGCTAAGGCTTGTGCGAGTTCATCGAGGTTTTCAACTTCGATCTGAATCGTCACATGCTTGGGTGCGATTTGCAGGGCGGCGGCCAGTGCATTGGCAATACCGCCAGCGGCGGCGATGTGATTTTCTTTAATTAGAATGCCGTCGTATAAGGCCATACGCTGATTGGCGCCACCCCCAACGGTGACTGCGTATTTTTGTGCGCGACGCAAGCCAGGGATGGTTTTGCGGGTGTCGTGAACCACAGCATTGGTGCCGGCAACCACCTCGGCATAACGCCGAGTTTCCGTCGCAACAGCTGATAAAGTCTGGATGAAATTGAGAATGCTGCGCTCGGCAGTGAGCAAAGAGCAGGCATTGCCCTGCAGTACACACAGTAATTGATCCGCAACCACATACTCCCCCTCGGTAACTTGCCAATCGACTTGAATGCTGGCGTCAACCTGGCGAATCACTTCATTAGCCCATGGCAAGCCACATATCACGGCGGCTTCACGCACGATAATGCGCGCAGTGGCTTGCTGATCAGCCGGGATTAGCTGGGCTGTCCAATCGCATTCACCGATGTCTTCGGCCAGAGCGGTGGCAACATTGGCGGCAATCAGGTGCTGGGGGGGTAAATTAATCATTTATTCGACGGTATAGTTTGGAAAAGGAAGCGGCGCAATGGCGGCCGCGAGTTCTTGTTCAATCCGGCGTAAAGCCTGCGCTTCATCGGCCTCGATCCGCAGCGTCAACACCGGCGTGGTGTTGGATGCGCGGATCAGGCCAAAGCCATCGGCGTATTCTATGCGCAGACCATCGACAAAGCTAATCGCCGTCGCGCTGGGAAATTGCGCTTTGGCGGCGATGTCTTTGACTAATAAATGCCCTGCGCCCGACAGCGGAATTTGCAACTCATGCGTGGCCAGACATTGCGGCAGCCGCGCCAGCTCGGCATCCAGATCCAGCCCTGCGCTAACGGCCGCTAATAATCGTGCTGCGGCGTACAAGGCATCATCCACATCCCAGCCGGCAAAGGCAAAATGCCCCGATAGCTCCCCGGCTAACAGCGCTTTGCTTTGCTTGAGCTTGCGCTTCATGTGCGAATGCCCGGTGGGGATCGCTTCCGAAGTGCCGCCGAGCTGCTTCACCCATTGCGCGACTGAGCGGCTCGATTTCACATCGTATAAAACATGGCCACTTTGTTGTGCCAAGACCATGCTAGCGAAAATCATCAGCAAACGATCGCCGGGAATCATCTGCCCGAAGCGAGTCACGACGCCGAGGCGATCACCGTCGCCATCGAAGGCAATACCCAGATCGGCCCCCTTCGCCAGCACGGTGGCGCGCAGCTCGCGCAGATTATCGACGACTTGCGGGTCGGGATGATGATTGGGGAAATGGCCATCGACTTCGCAATACAATTCGGTCACTTCGCAACCGAGGGTGCGAAATAGGTGTGGTGCTACCGCCCCGGGAGCGCCATTGCCACAGTCGATCACTAGTCTGAGCGGCTGGGTAATTTGAACATCCCGTTTGATCGCCGCCAGATAATCGGCAAATACATCCATTTCGCTGGCCGCACCACCTGCCACCACGGGCAACTGATCGGCTTCGATCTGCTCGCGCAGGGCTTGCAGCGCTGGGCCGTCAATCGTTTCACCGCCCAGCACCAGCTTGATGCCATTGTATTCCGGTGGATTGTGGCTGCCGGTAATCATAATGCCCGAGGCATCGGCACGATGTTTTGCTGCGAAGTATAGCAATGGGGTGCAGGCCATACCTAGCCTGTAGACCAATACCCCCGCTTCAAGCAGGCCACGTTGCATCGCTTCCATCAGCTCTGGTGTGGATAGGCGGCCATCGCCAGCTAGCGCAATGCTGCGGATATTGCGCGCCAGCGCCTGTGCGCCCACGGCACGCCCCACCCAGTAGGCGACGTCTGGTGTTAACAGCGAAATAGGGCCACGCACATCGTAGGCTTTGAAAATTGCGGCAGGAATACGGCTCATCTATCTCACCAAGGGCAGGTGGTATTGGAAAAACTTCAAAATGGTTTCGGGCAGCCAGCTCAAACGGCCAGGCGGCGGGCCCGATAGAAATCCGACATGTCCACCCTCACGCGGCTGGAGCAGATGCACGGCTTCAGAGACGTCTTGTACCGTTGGCAAGCTGTGTGCAGGCATAAATGGATCATTCAAAGCATTGATCAGTAAAGTCGGTACGGCAATTTGTTTGAGTACACTTTTACTGCTGGCCCGCGACCAATAATCTTCGACCCCAAAAAAGCCGTGCAGCGGCGCGGTGACCAGATCGTCAAATTCTCGCAGCGTGCGCACTTGCTTCACCTGCTGCCAATCAATAAACGGGTTTTCTGATAGTTTGAGTTTGTACTGGGCTTTCTTGCGCATCGTGCCCAGAAACTCCCGGGTGTATAAATGCCGGTTGATGCCCTTATCCAGTGCATTACCGCAAGCGGCCAAATCCATCGGCGCAGACACAGCCGCTGCGGCGTAAATGACATCGTTCGCAGTATCGCCCTGCTCGCCCAGCCATTTCAATAAGGCATTGCCGCCCAGCGAATAGCCCACGGCAAATAAGGGCGTCTCGGGGAAGTTTTTCTTCAGGCGGCGCAAAATCCAGTCCACTTCGGCGGAATCACCGGCGTGATAACTGCGCGGCAAGCGGTTAGGCACATTCCCGCAGGTGCGAAAATGCGGCACGATGCCCCGCCAGCCACGCCGATACGCCTGATGAAACAAGGAAACTGCGTAATGGCTGCGCGAGCTGCCTTCCAAGCCATGAAACAGCACAATCAGCGGCGTTCCGGCACGGCCATCGGTCCAGTCAACACCGATCGCATCCAGATCAGGCGTAATCCAGTGTTCGCGTTTGTAAGTGAGGGGGCGTTGCCACAGCAAGGCGGCAGGGTAAATCGTCTGGGCATGCCCACCGGGTAGCCAGGATGAGGGACGATAGATGGGAAGGTCTAAATGCTTTTCGCGTGCCATGGCGAAAGTGTGGCTGAATCTGTCGTGACTATCCAGCAAAATAATACGCACCGTTCAGGGCTGTTGATATTTGCTTGCCCATCATGGCAAACCGAGCCATCGCGGCTGCAATGGCTCGGGAATAATACTTCAACGATTTACAGCAAAGACCCGGCTATCTGTTCGGCACGATCGCCGACGATCAAATGAACAACACCGTCGGCCAAAGGCGCGACCGCTTCAATACCCTGTGTTTTCAGCGCGGCCAGATCGAGCAGTTTGGCGTCTGTCAGCTCGACCCGAACCCGTGTTGCAGCCATTGGCACTGCACTGCGGATATTGGCTGCGCCGCCCAAAGCCGCCTGTAGCACCGGATTGATGGCGGTCTTGCTGGCAGCTGCAAACTGGACAACAGGGGTATTGCTCGCTACATTAATCTGCATGCCGCCTTGCTTGATATACATCTCCATATCAGTTTTCAGGTTTTCCGAGCGGGTGCCAAAAATGGCCTGCATATTGTTACCCACCTGCATCACGCCTGCTGCACCGAGGGCTTTGAGTTTGGGTTGATCGACCTTGGCGACATCCTGCACCGAAATCCGCAAGCGGGTGATACATGCGTCCAGTGATTTGATATTGCTGGCTCCACCAAAAGCCAGCACCAGATCTTGCGCCATGCCGCCAGCACTGTGGCTGACCACGTTTTCTGCTGTTTCGTCTTCGCGGCCGGGCGTTTTCAGATTCCATTTCACGATGACAAAGCGAAATACGCTGTAGTAAATCGCGGCGTAGATCGGGCCGATGATCAGCACATACCACCAGTTTTGCGCGTATCTACCCAAGGCATTGAACATCAGGAAGTCGATGCCGCCTTGCGAGAAGGTAAAGCCCATGTGCATATCCAGCGTATTGGCGATAAATTGCCCGCTGGCCGCCAGAAAGGCATGGATCACGTACAGCACCGGCGCGACGAACATAAAGGCAAATTCGATCGGCTCGGTAATCCCGGTCAGAAACGAAGTCAGCGCAGCCGACACCATAATCCCGCCAACCATGACCTTTTTCTCAGGTTTGGCGGTATGCCAGATGGCAAAGGCCGCAGCTGGCAAGCCGAACATTTTGAAGAAGAAGGCGCCTGACAAAATACCGGCAGTTGGATCGCCGGCGAAGAAGCGGGCAATATCGCCATGCACTACCTTGCCAGCCGCATTGGTAAAGCTGCCGATTTCAAAGAAGAACGGCACGTTCCAGATATGGTGCAGACCGAATGGAATCAGCAAACGCTCGATGAAACCATACACGGTGGCCGCCATGCGTGGGTCAGAATGCGCGGCCCATTGCGAGAAGTTATTAATCGCGCCTTGGATCGAAGGCCAGATCACCGACATGATCACACCGACAAAAATCGCGGCAATCCCGGTCACGATCGGTACAAAGCGTTTACCGGCAAAGAAGCCCAAATACGGCGGCAGCTCGATGCGGTAATACTTGTTGAACAAAGTGGCGGCCACGCCACCGATGATGATCCCGCCAAACACGCCGGTTTCCATCGATTTCATGCCCATCACGGTGGCTGGTTCGACGCCCATCACCGGCGCCATCACACCCATGGTGGCGAGCAGCACGACAAAACCCACCGAAGCGGCAATCGCAGCGACGCCATCATTCTCGGTCAGACCCAGCGCAACGCCGATGGCAAAAATCAGCGGCAGATGACCAAAAATGGCCCCGCCACCGGCTTCCATCAGCTGTGAGACAACGGTAGGTAGGAAGGAAAAATGTGAAGCACCAATCCCCAATAACAAACCCGCAACCGGTAAAACGGCCACGGGTAGCATTAAGGCTTTCCCGATCTTTTGCAGTACGGCAAACGCGTTTTTAAACATCGACTTTCTCCTGTTTTCTCAGTCACGCTGGGTGCGCTGACCATAAAACTTGAATATTTCGATTGATTATTCTTGGGTATAAGCACGCGAGCAATACATTAAAAGACCTACATATAAATACTAGCAGGGGGTATTTATTGACCCAGATCAAAAAACCCACCGTGAAGGTGGGTTGGGTGAATGGAACACGCCATTGGGCTGACGCCTATCCCTGCAAAAACACTGATTATCGATCCGCAGGGCTTGGCTCATTCAGACCGCTTACGCGCCAATAATTAGGTGAAAGACTTGCGCATTAATTGGTGCAATAGCCAAGACACCGGCTTGTTTCAACGCTGATTCATTCAAGCGGCTGCCATCCTGCAGGCTGACGCGAACTCGCGTAGCGGCGATTGCTTCGGCCTGTTGGACATTTTGCTCGCCACCCAGGCCAGCCAACCAGCTGTCTTTTAAAACTGACTGAGGTTTTGCACTGACTTTGGCCGCTGGAGCCGCAGCTTGAGAGGTAGCCGCCGGAGCGGCTTGAGGAGTTTTGCGGGTGAGTTTCATACCAATCACGCCCAGTAGCAGGCCGACGATAAAACTAATAAAAATTGCCATGGTGGTTTTTCCTTCCAATTACGGGGTTAAAGTGTTCGTGCATGCTCGGCACGAACACTTTCGCCTTGCACTTAATCCAGCAGTTGAGACAAACGAGCCCGCACTTCCGCTGCGGTGCCCAATTGCAACACCTCGGTAGCCAGTTTCTGGCACTGGGCTTTATCAAGTGTACGGACCAGCGCTTTGATTGCCGGAATAGCGGGCACGCTGGCCGACAATTCATCGACACCAATCCCCAGCAACAGCGGAATGGCCATCGGATCAGACGCGATACCGCCGCAAACGCCGACCCACTTGCCGTGTTTATGCGCGCCTTGTACTGTCATATTGATCAGATTCAACACGCCAGGGTGCATCGCATCAGCTTGCTTGGCCAGCTTCGGATGACCGCGATCCATTGCCAGTGTGTACTGGGTCAGATCGTTGGTACCGATCGAGAAGAAATCCACTTCGCGGGCAAATTGCTCGGCCATCACGGCGGTGGCAGGCACCTCAACCATAATGCCGACTTGGACTTCCTGCGTAATACCCAGCGCCGCTTTTTCTTCAGCCACGATGCGTTTTACTTCACGCACTTCTTCCAGACTGGTAATCATTGGGAACATGATCGCCAGTTTGGAGAATGGCGCCGAGCGCAACACAGCGCGAACCTGGGTATGCAAGAGCTCTGGCTCGGCCAGACACAGACGCACCCCGCGCACGCCGAGGAAAGGATTTTCCTCCGCTGGCATTGGCAGGTAAGGCAGTGGTTTATCACCCCCCACGTCCAGCGTGCGCACTACAAAAGTCTTCTCGGTGCCTAGCGCTTTGGCAATGTCGATATAGATCTGGCTTTGCTCTTCTTCCGAAGGTGCGTCAGTGCGCTCAAGATACAGGAACTCACTGCGTAGCAGACCCACCCCCTCGCTGCCCAGCTTCACCCCTTGCTCGGCGTCTTCCAGACCACCAATATTGGCGACCACCTCAACATGCACACCATCTTTGGTTACCGCAGGTTCAAAAGCGGCGGCTAGCTCGGCGGCACGCTTGCTTGCTTGAGCCGCCTGTTTTTCACGAATGGCAGACACTTCGGCTTCAGACGGATTTTTGCGCAGCGTGCCACGCGTACCATCCAGAATGACGGGGGTGCCATTAGCCAACTGCATCACATCTTCGTCAATCCCACAGATTGCCGGGATATTCAGTGAGCGCGCCAGAATGGCGACGTGGCTGGTTGCACCACCACCAGTGGTACAAAAACCGAGGACCTTGGTGCGATCCAGACTGGCGGTGTCGGACGGGGATAATTCTTCGGCGATCAGAATAGCGTTTTCAGGCACCACCATCGCAGCTTCTTCAACACCGGCAATCAGGCGCAAGACACGGCGACCAACATCGCGAATATCATTGGCACGACCGGCCAGGACTTCATTTTTCAGGCTGGCCAGTTTTTCGGCATAGGTATTGAAAGCCACTTTCCATGCAAATGCCGCGCTTTTATCTTTGCCAATGTGCGCAATCGCAATGGCGAGTAAATCCGGGTCTTCCAGCAACTCCTGATGCGCAGCAAAAATTTCGGCTTTGCTGGCATCCGAAATCTCGGCTTTCAGGTTTTCCAGTTGCTGATGGGCGTCTTTCAGGGCTTTATCCAGACGGCGTTTTTCCACCTGCTGGCCTTCACCTTGCTCAACAACCGAGATTTCTTCCTGCTTGACATGAAATACGTGACCAACGGCCAGACCTGGCGAGGCCGAAACGCCGCTGAGTACATTGGGATCGCTCGATTTTGGCTGTGGCTTGGCCGTTTTGATATTCAATGGCGCTGGCTTAGTTTTAGCAACCGGACCGCCGATGTCTTCACCACAACCGGTTTGAATCAGCTCTGAAATCGCTTTAACGGCCGCCGCAGCATCCGGGCCAGCTGCGCGCACGCGAATTTCATCATTGTGCTGCACTTCGAGCCCCATGATGGCGACCACGGATTTGGCATTCGCTTCTTCGCCAGCACGCACCAGTTTGATATCGGATTGGTAGGTTTTTGCTGCATTGGCCAAGACTGCTGATGGACGAGCGTGCAAACCGGTGTGATTCGGGACTTTAATTGGATCGGAATATGCTTCGCTGGCTGTGCCAGTGTTGGCAACTGCATTGGCTGCGCCCGCCGCCAATTGCAAAGTCAGAGCGGTTTGCTCACCTGCTGCGACAAGACCCGTTGCTGGTATAAATTGGGCAACCTGGTCGCTATTGGTAATCACAATCTGGGTTAACAGCGAAACAGCTTTGCGCGCCACCAGATCCATATCAAACTCAATCAAGGGCTGGCCGACATCAACAATGTCACCTTCCTTGACTTTGGCATTGAACCCGTGGCCTTTAAGCATGACGGTATCGAGCCCAATATGCATCAGCACTTCAATACCGCTAGGGGCCGTGATGGTGACCGCATGCTTGGAAGAATGCAGCTGTGTGACTTTACCCGTTAATGGTGCTAATAAAATATTGCTGGTAGGGTCAATCGAGATCCCGTCGCCAACCATCTTTTGCGCAAATACGGGATCTGGTACTTTTTCCAATGGCACCATCACCCCAGATAAGGGAGCTTTCAATTCAATCCGGGTTGCAGGATTCGACATAAATACCTCGTTTTTTGTTCGGTCTCTGACTTAAACAGTAGTTTGCTTAAAAGCCAGTTCAAAGCGGTACACCATCAGCATGAAGTAAATAATTGGCTTAATTGCCAGCCAATTATTACTCCGATAGGCCTACGGTTTTCTAACAAGTAGTGTGCTGCCAGTAATGGGATAAAAACTTGTTTCTGGTCAGATTTAGCAAAATTGGTTCTATTCCAATTACGTAAAATTACAATTCATCATTATCAATTACATAGCCTGCAACAAACAAAAAGGGCAGCAAGCTGCCCTTTACGGTTTGTCTTACTACTTCTCGCCACAACCACTACTGATAATTTGTGTGACCGCAGCAATAGCAGCCTGTGCATCAGGGCCATCGGCTTTAATTTGAATTTGATCGCCCAGGCTGACATCCAGCCCCATCACTGAAACTACCGATTTGGCATTGGCTTCAATGGATTTGAACATCAATTTAATGTCTGATTGAAATTGTTTTGCAACATTGACAACATTTGCCGCTGGGCGTGCATGCAGACCTGTTGCATTCACAATCTTCACAGGGGTCGATACGATAGCAGCCATTTTAACCTCGATGGTGAATTAGCAATATGTCAGCTAGTGATAGCTGTACATGTAATCATCCATCCATGATAGCGAATATTCTGCGTAATGTACCTGCGGAATAACCACTATTCACCAGCTGCATTCAATACCGAGCAGCTCGACAATAACTATTTTCGGTCTGTACCGCATCCAAACGCAGATCCCACGGCTCAAGCGGCAACTGTGCAAGGCGTTGCGAAGAAAACGCCAAGCCAATTAATTTCGGCTTTCGCCATTGCCGACGCAAACGGCGAAAGGCAAAAGTCGCATCATAATAGCCACCGCCTTGGCCCAGCCTGGCCAATTGCGAGTCAAAGCCCAGCAAAGGCACAAACACCGTATCGAGCTTTCGGGGCGAACATACTTCCGGATGAGAAGGAACAGGGATGTTGTATGGCCCGATCTGCCATTGCGACTGCGAATTCAAGCGCACAAACTCAAGTTGACGACCAAATCGGGGTGTTCGGGGCAAGTACACTTTGCAACCACGTTGCAATGCAGTGAAAATCAGCGGCCAGCTTGGAAACTCGCTCCCCACGGGCACATACAGGGCAATACTTTTTCCAGGCCGCAAACGCTGCAGGACCGGTTTTGAACGCGTCACAGCCCAAGCTGCAGCCTGTCTTTGTGCTGGCAAAATCGCAGAGCGGATTTTGCGCAAACGGCTTCGGAGTTCAACTTTTGGAAGGTCTGAGGCTAAAGACATCATAGATGGGGGGCTTCCCGCGAGTGCCGTACCGACTCGCATCTTGAACCCAATGGTTCAAGTTGCCACCAAGTCGATGCCATCAGGTGCATTCATCAACTGCCGAAACAGCGAGAGTGCTCACAACAGGCGTCGGGAGACCCGGCGGACATGCTATACAGCTTATCGGTTCAAAGAATCTGAGCCGTTACGAACACCGCAGGAAAGCAAGGGTGCGTTTGATGCTTAAAAGAGCTCGGTTTGCTCTTGTAATACCGCATCAATCGTTGAATTCATGCTGTCGATTCTACGCTGAAACGCGCCGATGTCAATTCCACCGGGCACCTTGGTCTGCAGAAACTCATGCGTCATGTTCAAGGCTGCCATGATGGCGATTTTTTCCAAACCAATCACTTTGCCGTTGCTGCGAATATCATGCATTCGCGTATCAAGTAGCTGCACAGCTTGCAAAAGCGTGGCTTCTTCATTTTCCGGGCAAGCAACGCGAAACTCGCGCCCCATGATTGAAATATCCAATTGCTTGATCACTTCACTCACAGCATATCCTCCGGCAATTTAGCCAAAATCGTAGCCACCCGCTCTTTTGTTCCTGCCAGTTTCTGAATCAAATGCTGATTTTCCTGCGTGGCTTGCAGTAAAGCCAGACGCAAATTGCGATTGTCATTCCGCAGATGACGACAAAGATCAGCCAGTTGCTTCACTTTATCCTCCAAATTACCCAATTCTGTATCCATAAGCACCATCCAATCACACAGTTTTAGGGAATATTAAGCCAATTTTGCTTAAGTCTGCCATCAGTACCGCTGGAAAAGCCCACTCCAAAAATACTCTAACCGGGTATATCAATCTAGAACATACAAATCAGTGCCTGGATAAACATACCCATAAAACAGCTAGCTTTAAGCAAGGTTTAACGGATGCAAATTTGCCAGCCCCCTAACGATCAGGCCATTTATCATTCATCAGCACTTTCAGCGAGCGCATCTGGTGGCACATCCTCGCCAGAACCCAGATCAACACCAATGAAATCATCCGGTGTTTCCAGCGTCATTCGGCCAATGGCTTTGCTTCGATAATCAGTGATGATCAAATCTGCTGTTTTCTGCTCATCAATAATCCCACCACTCATCACCGCCCCACGTTTGCGGCCTATCCGCTCAAAAAGCGCTTCAACTTCACCATCCAGATCAGGCAATTTATAGCGTTTCATCAATTCAGCAGGGTAACGAGCCTTCAACGTCTCAATGGCAAAATAAGCGACTTCAACTTCGTCATACGCATTGCGACCAATCGAGCCCCCCAAAGCCAGACGAAAACCCGAAGGCTCATGCTCTACTTTTGGCCACATCAGACCCGGTGTGTCGTAAAGAATGACCCCACCCAAGGTCTCTATTCGTTGCTGCGACTTTGTGACCCCTGGCGTATCTGCCACTTTGGCCACTTTGCGTTGCGCCAAAGTGTTAAGCAAAGTTGATTTGCCCACATTCGGAATACCCATGATCATCGCGCGCAGTGGCTTTTCAACCCCGGTACGAAAAGGCGCCAGCTTCAAACAAAGCTGAGGAATTTTCTTCAAGGCCTCCTGCTTGTTATCTTCACCCAGCAAAATAGCCTCAGTACCAGGCTGAGCTCTAAACCACTCCAGCCAAATTTTATTAAGCGCTGGATCTGCCAGATCAGCCTTGTTCAAAATTTTCAAAGCAGGACGTTGCCGATGCATCCGCAGTTTCTCAATCATAGGATTACTACTAGACAGAGGCATGCGCGCATCAACAATCTCGATCACTACATCAACCTTGGCTAAAGTCTCAGCGACTTTCTTGCGAGCCACATGCATATGCCCCGGAAACCACTGAATTGCCATCATGCACCCCCAAGAAAAAGCGCGATTATACGCTTATTCACAAACAGCTTATCAAATCAGGTACTTGCCATGTGGAGAAAAGCAAGTTCATATGTGGATAAATAACAAAAGGGAGCTGTGGATAAAAAGCCTACCAAATTATCCACAGGCGGTACAAAAACCTTCAGATAGGTTGTGAATATCTTAAAGAATTGATTTATATGTATATTTTGACTTGTCCACAGAGAAGTGACACCCTTATTTATTATTACTATCTTCTTCTTATCAATATATATGTAAAGCAAAGCCTTCCAAATTTCAGGAACAAAAGGTCGCTCAAAGCAGACTACATGCCATAGAATCAGATGCATCAAGAGGAAAAATCATGAAAACCCGTCTACAAGTAATCATTGTTTGCCTACTGAGTACTGCTATAGCTAGCTACTTTGTACTTTCAAGTGATAAAAAAATACCAAGTGAACAAGTAATGACAAGCTTGGAAGGGAAAAAAATCAAGATTTCTGACTACAAAGGAAAGATTGTATTAGTGAATTTTTGGGCAACCAGCTGTACAGGCTGCATGCAGGAAATGCCTGAACTGAAAAAATTGCAGCTTAAATATGGTAAGGAGCGTTTTCAGACAATTGCGATTGCAATGAGCTATGACAATATTGAATATATTAGAAACTATAATAAAAAAGAAAATATTCCATTTAAAATAGTTCATGACGCAGATGGTAAAATTGCTGAAAATTTTGGTGGTGTTACATTAACACCGACTAATTTTTTAATTGGTAAAGACGGTAAATTAATTAAAAAATATATTGGGATACCTAATTATACTGAAATCATAAGTAATATATAAAATAATAGTTGTAATTAGTTACTAATATTTTAGAAAGTAAATTCATTTATTGGAAACATGTAAGCCATTGATCTGCATGTGGTTTTTAAATCCTAAAAATGACCATTCTTTCCAAAAGGTTAGTAATGGGAGCTAAGCTTGAAACGTAATCTGTTACTAATCTTTTAGAAAGTAACTTCACATCTGCGCATATTGGCATTCGGGCTGCCGAAAGAAGGATTTGACCAATTCCGGTAATTTCTGAATTCGGCGTAGAGCGCCAATTGCCAGCCGTTTCATTTCTTCTTTATTTTGCACAAACCGCTTGGCCACTTGCCGTTTTACATGCGCCCATACCTGCTCATCTGGGTTCAATTGCGGCGAGTACGGCGGCAGGAAAAACAGTTTCAACTGGCCATCCAGGCTCACCACATACTCCTGCACCGGCTTGGTCGCACCAATCATCAGCCTGCTCAAGAATTCCTTAAAAACCGCCGCCGTCACGGAGCCTTCATGCAGCATAAAGCGGAATTCACCCCGAGGGCTCACTGCCGAAATCATGTTGAAGGAGAATCGACTTCCTGTGACGCTGACAACTGACGTTTCACCGCAAGGTGCCCAAGTTGTGCCCGTGTGATAATCGGAGCGCATCCCTGATTCATCAGCAAAATAAATGGTTGCACCGACTGCTTTCGCTTCTTTCTTGATCTCGGGATAGATCTCATCCTGCCATTTTTGAACTAATACGCCGTCTTGTTGCCACGCTTGATAAAGTGGTTTTTGCACCGTTAAGCCAAGCAATTTCATCACGCGACTCACCGAAGCAAGCGACAGGGATTTGCTAAATTGGCGTTTGATCAGCAAGCCAATCAAAGACAAAGACCAAATTCAAATTTCAACTGCTGAGGTGTGTTGTCTTTGATGGTTTCTGCCAACCAGCGCATTTCCTCAGCAGTCACTTTGGGTGGCCGACCGGAAATGGGCTTGGCCAATAAAGCCTGCTGTCCACCTGCAGCAAACTTAGCTAACCAGTCGTAAACAGCTCGAGTACTCAAGCCCAAAACTTCCGCAACAGTAGGAACGGATTGGCCGGATTTAATGGCTTGTTGCCGCATCACCTGTAATGAATGGTGATCAATTTTGCGGCCATCGGATTCACGTTTGCATTTCATAAATCCAATTATACCAAATTTGTGAAGTTACTGATCTGTATATGTTTATTAAATACTGAAAATGATCTTTCTTTCCAAAAGGTTAGTAATTTATCATGGGCATACTCTGACATATCCCCAAAGCGAAGGCACAGATACTGGATCCCAATTAGATTGAGAATTATGTGTTTGCAATGATTTATATACTTTACCCGAATATGAAACTTCTGAATTTTTAGTATATTTTACATTACTACCACTCCATGTTTGAATAGTACAACTTACTACAGGAGTTGCTGTCGGAATAGATGTAGTGCTTGGTACAGGAGTTGCTGTCGGAATAGATGTAGTGGTTGGTACAGGAGTTACTGTTGGAGCTGGTGTAGGAATATTTCCATTGCAATTAGCCAGACCTGAATTATCACCATTTGAATCTAATGTAAAATCAAACTGAATAGTTTCATTCACATTTGTTTGTGATAAATTTACTACCCCACAAGCAGAAGAAACAACCAAACCAAACTGATCAAATAAACTACAGCCTCCTTTCAATTTAGCAACACTGGTATCTTTTCTAGTTAAACCACAGGTATATTGAACTTGGAAAGAATTATCAGAATTCACATCGGTTTGTTGGGCGCAAGTACCTTGTAATAAGGTCTGTACATTTGATTTAATTGAAGCTCCATTGGTATCAAAACCTTCCAAAGTACATTTAATCGAACGACCTGTACTATCACCTAATACTAAAGAACGAACTGAATAATTACCAAATGTGAATGAATCACCACTAATAAATTCAGGAGGGGTTGGTTTCGGAATTGGCGTAGTATTAACTGAAGAAGGTGCAGGTGTATTATTTCCTGATGTTGTAGGCACCGGTGTTGGTAATGGTGGGTAGGGGGTAACCGATACCTCTTGTTCCAAGAAATGCATATCCAAACTACCAACTTGAGCCCATCGACTAATACGTGTAAAAAAAGTTGCATTACGACTAATATTATTCTGATCTTTCCAAGTAGTGACTAAAGTGATATTTTTATAATCAGCATTATCTGTAACCGTCCACGTTCTGGTGAAGTTGGTATTTGATAATGTCTTGATATCATTTCCAGTTGTAATTGCTGTATATACCATTTTCCTTAATTCTTCAATTTTCCATTGGCTTACAATTTGCGCCTCAGTTAAATCACGCGAATAAGACGTCGATTGATATAAATTACTCTGCATTTTGGCAACCGCCAACAAACCTCCGGATAGGACTAATGCAGCAACCATATTCTCGATAAGCGTAAAGCCTTTCGATCTTGACAGTTTTTTATTCAAATTAATGTTTGACATGATTTACTCCATTACCAATCTTTCCAGCTACCGGCAATACGATCGTAGCGATATGGTTTACCAAATGCATCTAGTGTTGCATCATCCTTAATAATTGTATTATTTCCGCCATTAACAGTAGCAGTACCATCAACAGCAATACCACCATAAATTGTTGCACCACCAGTCATTTGAATAGAGCCATTAACAAAAATAACGCAGTAACAAGTAACATTACCGTGAATAGCAAATGTGCCATCAATAACCAAAATAACAGGGTTGCTGGGGGTACCGATATTCTGATTACCAGACATTGTATATGCTCCAGTCATCCAAACAGTACTGCCCGAAGCAATTGGATTTGGAAAAGTACCATTGGTAACTTTTAAGTTAGCTTGAGCATAAATATTAGCTGGAGTATCGCCTAAAGTATCTTTAAAAAATTTACCTGCATTTGGATCAGTTAAGTTGCAATTAATAACACCGGATAAACAACCACTAGGTGTTGTATTAGCTGGCGGCAAGGTATTATCAAAAGTTACCGGGCCAAAAGTACCTTTGGCATTATTGGCTGCACAATCGGTATTATTGGTTTTATTAATGTTATTCGCTAAAGCGCCGCCATAGCGCACCGCATTACCTTGGCCAGTGGTATTTTGAATACATTGACTACCAAATAGATCTGCTGTACCTGTGGTCACCAAGGCATCTACCATAGGAATACTACCTTTGACTGGAAATACATCCGTAATAATGAAGCTCTTATATATACACTGAGTAAAACTAACAAATTGTGGTTGAGTCATTGGTGAAGATACGGATGGGTTACATCCATCTGCAGTACCAATGCTCAAAATGCGAATTACATTGCGACGATTAACATCTGGTGTAATATCACCCAAATTAATATCGCCAATAGTTTGCACACAGCGATCTGTATCGCTTGAATAAGCATAAGGGCGGCATAAATAAATTGCAGCTTTAAAATTGTTTGCGGCATCTAAATTAAATGTTGTGTAATATCTGCTACTTAAAATATTGACATTACCACCCGTATAAGTACTGTAAGTAGCAATCGTGGTGGCATTTTGTAAAAATCCCACCATAGTTTCTAAAGCGGCTTCTGCAGCTTCATAACTCTGGGTAATACGATATTGTGCAATCGCAGTTTTTTCCTCTGAAATTGCAGATCGATTCACAAAAAGAACAATCAGTGTAGTTAAAATAAGAATAATTACACTGGTTAATAAAGCTGCGATGCCATGTTGGTGTTTTAACATTTTAAAATCTGAGTTGGTCATTTCGAATTCTCACTTCTTCAATTAATTCGCCTTGAACTTTGGAATCGTTTACTAATTCTGCAAATATAGAAATTATCACTGCTCGGCTCTCTAGTTTTGCAGTTATGGGTGTTGTTGCACCCTTCGCGACACCTACACTATTGGTTGCTGTTCCAATGCAACCTGCATTAGTTGCTCCATTCGTTCTGTAGCATGTTTGACTATTTAATGAAAAAGTTAAGCCGGTAACATTAATTTTATTGGGATCAGTAATTGCTTGCCAGCCTGTGGATGAGCTACAATTAATTTCAGTGTCAGTTGATATAATCCGGACTAAAATGGTACCGTTTTCATATTTAAAGCCAAAAATTTCATTACTTTGTAAAGTGCCATTAGTATTTTGGTCATAAGCAAAAACAATGCAGGTTGGATCTGAGGTGTCAATCGTGTAGAAAGGATTTGTATTTGCAGTTGGCGCTGGTGAGTTAGCAATCTGATTTTTTGCATTGGCCCAATAGCCCGCGCGCCTAATTTCGCTGGACATAATATCCATTGTTGAGCGTAATTGTTGAGTAAGCTTAATCTGGTCTGTTTGTTGGCGTGAAGTGGATAAATTAACAATAAACATAGTGAGCACACCAAATAATATTAATAAACCAATTGCAGTGGATATTAATAATTCTACTAATGTAAATCCCTTATTTTTTAGCATTTTGTATATCCTGCTATGTAATATGCAGCTGGAGAACACATGGTAATTAAGCCTAGTGGGTTAATCAGTAGTTTGAGTCGGTAAGTAGATTCTGAACTATTTTCCAATGTGATTTCTATATTTGAATAAGCCCCATTAAGTTTGACAGTACCTTTTATACCATCTAGGAGCGGTGGGTTACTGCTGTCATAGGCCGCGCCGTTAACCAGTACTGAATTGATTGAGGTGTTTTTAATTTCGCTGGAGGTTTTTGTTTTTAAGACTGTACCGCCTGTGCTACATACTGAGCTTGCGCCAGTCAATGTGACTTTTCTTAAGGTATAAGTCCAGCTACTTCCAGTTGTGATTTCAACGCACACATTGTTTTTTGATGCTCGAGCTTCATTTTGTGCATAGCGCAAATCTGCAGATAAATTTTCTGCAAAACCTTTGAGTCTACTTTGTTGAATGTAGGAGCCGTAGCTAGTTGCGGCAATCGTTAAAACAATTGTGATGATTGCAAGCGTGACTACTAATTCGACTAATGAAAGACCGAGCTGTTTCATGTTCTTTATTTACCCATAATATTAGTTTTTTATGATATACCAATATTGATCTGGCTGACATTGAGATACGATAGAAAGCCTACTTTTCAAGACAAGTGGTTCTCACTTGTTGAACATATTAGTCAGCATCAGCATACACTCGCTTGCTAAGCGCCTGTTTTTTATAAGATAGTTCATTCGTTATGAAAAATCTTGTTAGTATGATTAGCGTTATATTGCTGGGTATGAAAGGTAAAAGAGGGGAGGAAAATGATAGAACAGATGGTAGTAACCAACGTAACTGACTAGAAACCATATAAATATTGGTTTTCAGTCAGATATGAATCGCACCGGGTTTCGCGGAGGCTCCAATTCTTGAGAGAATGGTGTCATGAAGAAATCAACTCAGTTTTCCCCCGAAGTCCGCGAACGCGCTGTGCGCATGGTGATTGAACACCGCGCTGAATATCCATCCGAGTGGGCAACCCTCGTTTCTATCGCCAGTAAAATTGGCTGCACGCCCGAAACGTTGCGCACTTGGTGTCGTCGACAAGGTGGCGATGCAGTGCCAGCCAATAAAAATGCCGCCGAGAACGAACGCATCAAAGCATTGGAACGTGAAGTGCGCGAACTTAAAAAAGCCAATGAAATTCTGCGCCTAGCCAGCGCGTATTTCGCGCAGGCGGAGCTCGACCGCCGATTGAAGTAGTCAGGGGATTCATCGATGCCCATCGTGAGCAGCACGGGGTCGAGCCGATCTGCAAACTGTTACAGGTCGCCCCGTCTGCTTATCGACGGTATGCCGCTCGGCAGCGTAATCCAGCGTTGCGCTGCCAACGGGCCATTCGTGATGAGCAACTGAGTAGTGAAATTGTGCGCGTCTGGGAAGTGAATCATCAGGTTTATGGTGCCGTAAAAGTTTGGCGCCAGCTCAAACGTGATGGACATACGATGGCGCGTTGTACCGTTGAACGCTTGATGCGCAGCCTCGGTTTACGTGGTGTCACGCGTGGCAAAGCGCGTGCGAACGACCTACTCAGATTCTGCTGCTGTTTGCCCTCACGACCATGTCAATCGTCAATTCGTCGCCGAACGACCGAATCAGCTCTGGGTGTCGGATTTTACCTACGTATCGACGTGGCAAGGCTTCGTGTATGTGGCGTTTGTGATTGATGTATTCGCGCGGTACATCGTGGGTTGGCGAGTCAGTCGCAGCATGCACACTGAGTTTGTGCTGGATGCATTAGAGCAGGCGTTGTGGGCGCGACAGCCAGAGCGTGAGGCATTGATTCATCCACAGCGACCGCGGGTCGCAATATGTGTCGATTCGCTACACCGAACGATTGGCTGAAGCAGGGATCGAGCCCTCCGTGGGTACGACGGGTGATAGTTACGACAATGCGCTAGCCGAAACGATTAACGGGCTCTAAAAAGCGGAAGTAATTCATCGTTTAGGTCCGTGGAAAAACCTAGAATCTGTGGAGCTCGCGACATTGGAATGGGTTTCGTGGTTCAATCACCATCGTTTGCTTGGGTCGATTGGCCATATCCCACCTGCGGAAGCAGAAGCAAACTATTATCGCAACCAAAGCGAGCAGGCCATGTTGGTCTGACTCAAACTAAATAGCCTCCGCGAAACCCGGTGCGATTCAGATAAGTAGTTACGTGCAACTGATTGGAATGGATTTTGCTTGAGAGTAGGCTCTTAATGGGAGCTAAGCTTGAAACGTAATCTGTTAGGTCAGCCACTCACGTCAGACGAAGTAGCGATGCTGGAAAGTATGGCTCAGCATCATCACGCCAATTTTCGCCCACGCGCCTTGGGTTTATTGGCTTTGCACGAAGGAGAGTCGCCCAAGACCGTGAGCAAAATATTACGCATGAGCGAACAAATGGTTTATGAGTGGGCACGTCGCTGGCGCGAACGTGGGATTTTGGGGATTCTTGGTGGCAATGTCGGTGGTGCACCACGTAAATTAACGTATGAAATGCTCGATTATGCGGCAGAAGTAGCGAAACAAGAGCCGATGACGCTGGCAAAGATTGCCGCCAAGGTCAGAGCGCGCTACCCAGAGGCGAAACCCTTTAGCGAAGATAGATTGTCAGTGGGTTTGCACGCACGGGGATTGTCATTCAAGCGCACACGTCTGTCTTTAGAAAAAAACGGAACGACGAGCATTTCCGAGCCACAGAGCGGGCATTGGCAATAATGAAAGAGCAGGCACAGGCGGGCGAAATCGAGTTGTTGTATGGTGATGAGAGTGGTTTTTCTTGCTTGCCCAGTATTCAGGGCGCTTGGGCTCCGCTGGGTGAAACCCACCGGGCCGATGCCAGTGTTGGCCGCAAGCGTGCCAATGTGATTGGTGCGCTGGATTATGCCAAAGAGACTTTGGATTACATGCTGTTTGAGCATTCAATCAAGCGGCCACAGGTGGTTGAATTTATTGACGGACTGGCGAAGAAATCTGACCCGGAGCGGTTAACGGTGTTGGTGATGGATAACGCGACAGTGCATCACCATTTTGATGAAGAGGTGGTCAATCGTTGGTTGGTGGATCATCGTTTTGTGGTGATGTACTTGCCAGCGTATAGCCCTGAGCTCAATTTGATCGAGATCGTGTGGAAACACGCCAAGCATTTTTGGCGTAGCTTCAAGTCGTGGAGCAAGGATAAATTGGTCGAAGAAGTCCACA
>NZ_VIRW01000032.1 GCF_009760905.1 Chitinibacter sp. GC72
AAACCATTTGTTCGCTCATGCGTAATATTTTGCTCACGGTCTTGGGCGACTCTCCTTCGTGCAAAGCCAATAAACCCAAGGCGCGTGGGCGAAAATTGGCGTGATGATGCTGTTGCGCCATGCTCTCTAACATGACGATTTCATCGGGCGTGAGTGGTTGACCTAAAAGATTACGTTTCAAGCTTGGCTCCTATGAAGAGCCTATTTTGAAGCAAAATTCATTCCAATTAGTTGCAAGGAACTACTTATATGGGTTTATGAATTAATAAACTTGATAAAACTTGCGTCGGCATTTCTCCCGAGGCCGTTAGATTACCTTGCAAGTTAACCAGCCGCTCCACTTGATCGTCTACGCTGCCTTTAAAAGGAAATGGTGGATAGTGTTTCGTGTTCAGACGCCAGTAAGAGAAGCCTTGATCCAGGCGAATCCGCACAAACTCTCCCGAGTCAAAATTGATCGTGAGCGCACGACCATGCATGACTATACCCTCGCGTTGGTCCGCCACAATGATCAAAGGAGTGAGCCCACAATACTCTACTGCGCCTTTCAACACCTGATCTCGCGTAAGTGTTTCTGACCAATCATGAACGCAATGTAAGTTTGCTTTAAATCCATTTGCATTTTCATTCAGCCCAACGGTGTCAATCCTAAATTCCAGATCTACTACGTCACCAGCAGAAAATGCTTTTAATTGGTTTACCGCTTCAATCATCAAGCAAATTGATAAAGGGTTGCGCAAGTAACGATCGCTATAAGCAACATTTCGGATGCAATCATCCGAATTGCAAATGACTTGGAGATATTTCAGTGCAGACGGCGCAAACCTTGGCATGCTGCCAAATAGGTAGCATACCAAGGGAACAGCATTATATTTTCAATCGCAAGTTAGCGATTAGGCAATTCTAAGCTCGGTTTCCGGGTCGAACACCACGGCTTTTTTGACATCCAGAATCAATGACAATGAAGTCCCGGCTGCGGTGGCGGCACGCGGGTGAACCCGGGCGATCATTTCGACGCCGTTCACTTCGCTGTAGACCATGGTATCAGGGCCAGTGGGCTCGGTGATTTTGACGGCGCATTGCAGCGCGTGCTCGCTCTGCTCGACGTCCCATTGCTCTGGGCGCACGCCCAAGATCACTTTTTGGCCGACACGATCTTTCAGCTCGGCACGATCTGATAGAGCAATAAATTGCGGCACACCGTTACCCTGCAAAGTGACACCGATCTGCTCGCCCTGCTGCACCAAATGGCAGGGGATAAAATTCATCGACGGCGAGCCAATAAAGCTGGCGACAAACAGATTGGCTGGGCGCTCGTAGATGTCTTGCGGCGAGCCAAATTGCTGGATAACACCGTCTTTCATGACGGCGATTTTGTCGCCCAGCGTCATCGCTTCGATCTGATCGTGCGTGACATACACGATGGTGGTTTTCAGCCGTTGATGCAGCTGCTTGATTTCCACCCGCATTTCAACACGTAACTTGGCATCCAGATTCGATAGCGGCTCGTCAAACAAAAACAATTTTGGATCTCGCGCCAAGGCCCGCCCCATTGCGACCCGCTGGCGCTGCCCGCCGGATAATGCTGAGGGCTTGCGATCAAGCAGATGATCCATTTGTAGCATTTTGGCGACGCGGTTAATGATTTCATTTTGCTCTGCTTTGGGTACGCCACGCGTTTCCATACCAAAGGCGATGTTCTGGCGCACATTCATCGTCGGATAGAGCGCGTAGCTTTGGAACACCATCGCAATATCACGATCTTTGGGGGCGACATTATTGACCACGCGATCGGCAATATGCACTTCACCTGAAGTAGCCTGCTCAAGCCCTGCGATGATATTCATCAGCGTTGATTTACCGCAGCCCGAAGGGCCGACCAGAATCAGAAATTCGCCCGCTTCAATATCAATATTGATGCCTTTTAAAATGTGGGTATCGCCAAAACTTTTGGTTACGTTCTTGATGGCCAAAGCGCCCATGTTTATTCTCCAGCGTGCCTACGCACTTCATCGATCATGCACTTCATCAATGATTCAGATCATTGATGACTCAGTTAATCAACCACATCTTCACATACATCAGTAATGTATTGCCCTACAGATCAATCTATAAAATACCTGCAGAGCAATACCTCTAACCTTTCACCGCACCGGCAGTAAGGCCACGGACAAAATATTTTCCGGCAAAAACATAGACCAGAATGGTGGGCAGCGCTGCAATTAGCGCGGCGGCCATATCCACGTTGTATTCCTTCACGCTGGTCGAGGTATTGGCCAGATTGTTCAAACCCACGGTAATTGGCTGCGCGTCACCCGAGGCGAATACCACGCCGAACAGGAAATCATTCCAGATCTGGGTAAATTGCCAGATCAGCGTCACCATGATGATCGGTGTGCTCATCGGCAGAATAATCCGCCAGAAAATCCGCCAGAAGCCCGCACCATCCAGTCGTGCAGCCTTGATCAGTTCATCCGGAATACCAACGTAGTAATTACGGAAAAACAGGGTGGTAGATGCCGTGCCGCAGACCACATGCACAAAGACCAGCCCTGCCGTGGTATTGGCCATGCCAAACATGCCCAGCGTTTGCGCCATGGGTAGCAGCAAGACCTGAAATGGCATAAATACGCCAAACAGGATCATGGCGAACACGATTTCCGAGCCGCGAAAGCGCCATTTGGACAATACATAACCATTAATCGCCCCCAGCATGGTCGAGATCGCCACTGCCGGAATCACCATTTGCACCGAGTTCCAGAAATAACCCGACAAACCATTACAGCTCACGCCAGTACACGCTGTGCTCCAGGCCTTGCTCCAGGCATCAAAGGTCACCGCCATTGGTAATGAGAGCAAATTGCCAACGCGGATTTCCTCGACGCTTTTCACTGAGGTTGTCAGCATCACATACAGCGGCAACAGGTAATAGGCAGCGGCAAACAGCAGCGCACCATACAGCGCAAAGCGCCAGAATTTCTCAGAATTAGCCATGACTGTCTTTCCTCAATTCCGAATACAAATACGGCACCACAATCGCTGCCACGGTGGCCAGCATCATCATCGCGCTGGCGGCACCCAGCCCGGTCTGGCCACGCGTAAACGCCATTGAATACATATAGGTGGCCGGCAGATCGGATGAGAAGCCAGGCCCGCCGCCGGTCAACGCCATCACCAGATCAAAGCTCTTGATGGCAATGTGCGACAAAATCATCAGCGTGGAGAACACCACCGGACGCAGCGCCGGCAGAATGATCTTCCAGTAAATGCGTGGCAGTGTGGCACCGTCGATTTGCGCCGCCTTGATAATCGAATCATCAACACCACGTAACCCCGCTAGAAACAGCGCCATCACAAAACCGGATGATTGCCACAAACCCGCAATCACCACGGTGTAAATCGACATTTCGGAATTAACCAGCCAATCAAAAGTAAAGCTGGTAAAGCCCCAGTCATGCATCAGCTTTTCAAGCCCCAAACCGGGATTGAGCATCCATTTCCACGCAGTACCTGTAACCACGAAGGACAGCGCCATCGGGTAAAGATACAAGGTACGGATTGCGCCTTCTCCCCTGACCTTCTGATCAAGCAAGATTGCCAGCGTGATGCCGATCGCCATCGCGCCACCAATAAAGAGCACGGCAAAAATGCCCAGATTACGTACGGCCACCCACCAGCGCTCGTTTTCAAACAAGGTAGCGTACTGCACCAGACCAGCCCATTCGTAATTGGGCAACAGGCGCGAGTTGGTAAACGATAAATAACCATTCCACGCAATAAAGCCGTAGAGAAAAACCAGCGTTAATAAAAAGGACGGCGCTAATACAAGGCGCGGCAGCCAGCGCTCGGCAAACCCGTAATGGGCGTTCGGCGTAGACATGGGGAACTCCTAGAAAACCCAAAGATAAAACTGAATACCAGTCAGCGAATGACAGCAACTTGAAACGCACAGCAGCACATGCGCAAAGACCGACCAGTGACGGGAGTGCGCGTGGGCGAAGTGGGATCGTTCTGCCGCAGACGTTTCATTCACACAGACACAACAAATTGCAGGACCCCTTGCTCACCCGTCGTACTGGATGAGCAAGGGTTTTACTCAGTGGGTTTATTTCGTTTTTGCTGCGGCAGCCAATTTCGCGGCCGCATCTTTGGCGCTCATTTTGTCGTCATTCCAGAACTGGGTAACGGCATCATAAACAGCGCCCTGGGTGGCTGATTTCATCGCCATGCCGTGCGCCCACGATGGTACTAGCCCGCCTTTGGCTGCTGTGGCTTTGAAATCTACCGCAGATTTTTTACCACATTCGTCAAATTTGTCCATTTTCAGGTCAGTGCGAGCCGGAATTGAGCCTTTATTCAGGTTAAATACTTCCTGAAAGGCCGGGCTCATCAAGGTGCTGGCCAGATCATTCTGCCCTTTCATTGCCGCTGCATCTTTGAGCTTGAACATCGCAAAGCTGTCGATATTGAAAGTAAAGGCATTGGCCGTACCCGGGGCTGCCACACACAGGAAGTCTTTGCCCGGTACTTTACCCGCAGCCAGAAACTCGCCTTTGGCCCAATCGCCCATAAATTGCATCGCCGCTTTACCATTGATCACCATGCTGGTGGCCAGATTCCATTCGCGACCGGCTGCATTTTTATCGGTAAACGGTTTGAGTTTTTTGTAGGTTTCCAGCACTTTAACCATGGTCGGGCCGCTCATCGTCGCCGGATCGAGCTGCACAAAAGCTTTTTTATAGAAATCCACACCGCCTACGCCCAGCGCCACCGATTCAAACACGGTGCTGTCCTGCCAAGGCTGGCCACCGTAGGCCAGAGGCTGAATGCCGGCTTTTTGCAGTGCAGCAGCGGTGACAAAAAATTCATCCCAGGTGCTTGGCACTTTGGCATTGGCTTTTTTCAGTAACTCGGGATTAACCCACAGCCAGTTGACGCGGTGTACATTGACTGGCGCAGCCACATACTGGCCTTTGTATTTCATGACATTGGATACGACAGGGGGCAGTACTTTATCCCAGCCTTCTTTTTTGGCGACGGCATCGATCGATCCCAGAACGCCTTCATCACCCCATTCCTGAATGGACGGGCCTTTGATTTGGGCTGCAGCAGGCGGATTCCCCGAAACGACGCGGGTTTTTAGCGCGGTCATGGCGTTTTCACCACCACCACCCGCCACGGCAAAGTCTTTCCATTTATTACCTTTGCCTTCCATCATTTTTTTCAACTCGGCTGCGGCTTTGGCTTCACCACCTGAAGTCCAGTAATGGAGTACTTCCACCTCAGCAGCCTGGGCCGAAAAAGCCAATGCCATGCTGCCTGCCATCAAACCCAATTTCAAGTTGCGCATTATCGAATCTCCAATGGTTTTTTATCTCGCCGATTGCGGCTCAATCCGCTCCGGTTGTAGTCAGAATACGCACACTACACATTACGAGAAATCAGGTAATCTCCTGTCAGGCTGACGCCCTAAGGTTATCCACTTATAGATAAATTCAGCTTTACCCCGCATTCCTGACAAAATAATAAATTTATCTTGTAAAAATAAGGACTTGAAATAATAAAGATCCGTTTCCTGGCTGTTCAGATTGATGATCAAATTCACTCGCGAAGCGAGGCTCCCCTCAAGGATGGGACGGGAGGGGTGGGAATAAAACATCAAGACTGCAAATTCAAAATCATATTTCCTAGGCTCGGCTTTGCCGAGACTTGAAAAGTGTCCGCTTCCGCTTTCGCCGCAGCCTGAAAGCCCGTTTCCGGGCTTTACCTTGAAGCGATGTCAGTCAGGCCACATGCCGGTTTTATGAGCCGAGTAGCTCATCCATCGGGATTTCTTTCAGCATCGCGGCCAGCTCCATTGCTGAGTGCACTTTCATCTTGATGAAAATCCGTGCGCGGTGCACTTCAACCGTTTTGGTACTGATATCCAGCCGGTCGGCGATCTGTTTGTTCAACTTGCCCAGCATGATTTCCTTGAGGACATCGCGCTCGCGCGGGGTGAGCTCGGCGACCAGCTCGCTGACCTTTTGCTGATGGGCTGTGGCACCGCGTCGCTCGATGTCCTTGGCAATGCACTCGCTAACGCGTGCCAGCAGTTCGCGGTGATCGCAGGGCTTTTGCAGAAAATCGGTAGCACCATCTTTTAGCGCATTCACCGCCATTGGCACATCACCGTGGCCGGTCAGAAAAATCACTGGCGGCAGATAATTGCCTTGCTTGAGCTCGGTGAATAACTCCAGACCGCTCATTCCATCCATGCGCACATCGACGATCAAACAGGCAAACCGACTGGCGTCGCCTTCCTCAAGAAAATCCTCTGCCGACGGATAGTTGAGCGCAGCCCAGCCTTCGGTTTCCAGCAGCAAGCTGAGCGAGTCACGCACCGCTTCATCATCATCAATAATTGCCACCATGGGGATGGGGTTGGCTTTCATTCAATTCACTCCCTTTATATCTATGTTGAGCAGAAAGGCAAGCATTGCTGGGCGTCGATCTTCCTCTTGGCTCCGAAATGCTTGCTCAGAGACTTACAGCTGTATTGATTGTAGGAAGGCGGAAGCACATTTGCGTACCTCCGCCTGTGTGCACTTCGGCCCACAAATGGCCTTTATGTTGTTCAATGACCGAACGGCAAATATTGAGGCCCATCCCCATGCCTTCGCGCTTGGTGGTATAAAAAGGCTGGAACAGTTGCGACATATCGGCCACGCCGCAGCCACGATCCAGAATGCGGATCTCGACGCTGTCGGCCTGCTGCTCGCAACGAATCAGCAGGCGGCGCTGGGCCACCGGAGTCTCGGTCATGGATTCGAGCCCATTTTTGACCAGATTCAAAATCACCTGTTCGAGCATAACGGCATCACCCAACACCACTGGACTAGGTTCGGGCAGCTCGATGTCGATGCGTATTTTCATTTTCTGCGCCAATGGCGCGAGCAATGGCAGCACCACGTCGATGAGCTCAGCCAGCACGCACGGGCCTTGCTCGCTGGCGCGTTTAACCACCAACTGCCGGATACCGCGAATAATCTGCCCGGCCCGCCGCGCCTGTTCGGTCATTTTGACCAGCGTTTCCTGCACTTTGCCCAGCGGGGGATTGGGTTTGTAGAGCATGGTTTCGCAGGCGGCGCTGTAGCTGGCAATGGCCGCCAGCGGCTGATTGAGCTCATGCGCCAGACTGGAGGCCAGCTCGCCCATATTGACCAGCCTGGCCGTATGCTGCATCCGTTCATTACGCAGGCGGTTTTCTTCTTCCTGCTGACGGCGCTCGGTAATGTCGCTGCAGATCTCCAGCAAAGCCGCCCGCCCGTCGAGCCAGCTCACATAGCGCTGAGCCAGCTGATACTCCCTACCTGTAATGACATCCAGCTCTTCAAATTCCTGTCCTTCAGGCATATACCCTTGACCTCTACGCCATGAAATCCAGCAAAATACACTCGGTTGCTCATTCAAGTTCAGCTCGTCAATCGGAAAGCATTTCTGGTGCTTGCGATTGCGGTACAGCACTTCGCCGCTGTGCACATCGCTGACGCAGACGGCCACATCCAGCCCTTCCAGTACGGTGCGCAATTGCTGACGCGACTGTTGCAATGCTTCGCGGTCGCGTTTGAGCTCGGTAATGTCGTTGATCGAGGCCATCCAGCCGCGATGCTCGCCCTTGCCGTCAATCAGCTTGGATGAATACAGACGCACGTCAAACCGCTCGCCGTTTTTGCGCATATAGCGCAACTCGAAACCATTAACCGGGCTTTGTCCGGCCAGAATGGCACGGTAGGCAGCATCGCATTCGGCCAGCGCTTCGGGCGCCCAGAATGGCAGCGGCTGCTTTTGCCCTTTGAGCTCGTCGACCGACCAGCCGACCATATCGGCAAACGCCCGGTTCACATAAATCAGCCGCCCTTCCCTGTCGGTGGCACGCAAGCCGGTGGCCAGCGAATTTTCCATCGCCGAGCGAAACGAGATTTCATCCTGCAAGGCCATTTCGGCCAGTTGCCGCTCCTGCATCCGCAAGCGCAGCAGCTTGAGCGCCCAGATCAGCAAACCAACCAGCAGCAGCACCAGCACCAGCCAGGACCAACTTTGCCAGCGCGATGGCGTTTGCAGCGGCTTGGCGAGCAGACGAACGCCCGAACCGAGATTGCCAAATGCCATTTCGCGCACGTCGCTACCTTCCAGTTTGCTATGAAATGCGCTGGGCGCCAGCACGCGGTTTTGCGAATCAACCAGCTGCAACTGATAGCGCTGCACCAACCACCACGGTACGCGGTGCTGCAGCATGCGCTCCAGGCTATAGGTCACCATCACCGCGCCATCAAAGCTGGCAAAGCGGAAGATCGGCACCATCTGCATCATCAGCGGCTCGCTGCGTGCAATCACATTGGAATACAGGGGATAGCCCAGCGTGGCGACACCGTCCAGCGTTTCAATCAGGCGCTCGTCGGCCAGCGGCACCAGATGCTCGGGGCGATGGGTAAATTTGGGCATGCCGCCAATATAAAAACCACTGGCATCAATCAGCTCGATGGCCAGAATTTCGGGGTTATTCTTGATCAGCAAGTCAGCTCGAACGCGGAATTCTTCCAGATCAATCGAATCTGAGGCCAGCGAATAGGCCAGGCTTTCCAGCGAATTCTGGTTGCTTTGCAAGCGCACCCGCAGCTCCTGCTCTTGCCAGAGCAAATCCTGCGCATAGGCCGCTTCGCGAGCCTGACGTTCTGTGCGCTCGGTTTGCACCACATAGAAAACCAGCGCACACAGCAGCAGCAAAACCAACCCATAGGCCATCCACCACGGCCATTGCCGGTACCAGCGTGCTTTCAAGCGGTAAAAAAGCATCCGTAAGGTCTTCATGGCGCGAGCATACTGTGTCCGATTCGGCGATAACCATACCTTAATACCCGCAGCCCGATTCACCAAGCTGATGCTGCATCCGTGCAGGCAAAGCCACAACTGGCGCGTCATTCCTCCCCTTCACTGCGGCCATTGACCCGCCATACGGCAGATTGGGGACTGGTCAGCCGCGACATTGCCCGTATAATTGCGCCTGCTTAAAAATCCCCCACCCTGGGTACAGCTGTTGGGCGTACCAGGTTTTGCCGATTGGCGAGGAGTTTGTGGAAAATGTCTCAAATGGTGTCTGCTCAAATCGTTGTGTGTGCTTTATATAAATTTGTCACTCTGGAAAACTTTGCCGAGTTGCGCCAGCCGCTACTCAATCAGATGAATGGCAACGGCATTCGCGGCACGCTCTTGCTCGCGCTCGAAGGCATTAATGGCACGGTGGCAGGCACACAGGAAGGCATAGACGCACTGCTCGCATGGCTGGACAAGCAGCCGGGGCTGGAAAACATCGTTGTGAAGTTTTCCTATGACGACAAAATGCCGTTTCATCGCAGCAAGGTGAAGCTGAAAAAAGAAATCGTCACGATGGGCGTTGAAGGCATTGATCCACGCCGCGTCGTCGGCACGTATGTGAAGCCCAAAGACTGGAACGCGCTGATTTCCGACCCCGAAGTCGTGCTGGTCGATACGCGCAACGATTACGAAGTGCAAATCGGCACGTTCAAAGGCGCAATCAACCCGAAAACCGAGACTTTTCGCGAATTTCCGGATTACGTGAAAAACAATCTCGACCCGGCTAAAAACAAGAAAGTTGCGATGTTCTGCACTGGCGGTATTCGCTGCGAGAAATCAACGGCGTATTTGAAAGAGCAGGGTTTTGAAGAGGTTTACCATCTGGAAGGCGGCATTCTGAAGTATCTGGAGGAAGTGCCGGAAGAACAAACGATGTGGGAAGGCGAATGCTTTGTCTTTGACGACCGCGTGGCAGTCAATCACAAACTGGAAAAAGGCAGCTTCGATCAATGCCACGCCTGCCGCATGCCGTTGACCGACGAAGAAAAGAAAAGCGAGCAGTATATCCTTGGCGCCTGCTGCCCGCATTGCTTTGGGACGCATACCCCCGAGCAACAGCAGCGTTTCCTTGAGCGCCAGAAGCAGGTACGTCTGGCGCAGGAACGCGGTGAAGCGCATATTGGCAGCGATGCCGCGCGTGCGGCCGAACTACACCGTCAGGCCAAGCAGCGCAAAAAAGAGCAGGATCGCGCCAAGAACAAGGCACAAGAACAGTAAATCGAACGACACGAGGCTCGCCTTGATCAAAGCGCGAGCCTCATTACTGTTTTCAATTGACGAGTCGCAGTGGATTAGACATAGCGGAAACGATTCACTTCGCTTCTGAGGTTTTGCGTCAACTGCCCCAGCAAATTGGCCGATTGGCTCATACTGGCCACCGCCGCCGTATTTTCATCGGTCATTTGCGCAACGCGTTCCACCTGCTGGGCAATCAGCTGCGTACTCGATTTCTGCTCGCTCAATGATTCGGCAATATTGCGCACCGCGTGGTCTTCGCGCCGGACGTCTTCATTCATCCCCTCGATCACCTGGCCGGCGTCATTGGCCACATCAGCACAATCATGCGCGCGCTGCGCCGTTGAGCTGATGCTGCTCACCGCTTCCTTGCTGGTGCTGTCGATCCGTCCGACCATTTGCTGAATATCCACCGTCGCCGACGCGGTACGCTCGGCCAGCTTGCGCACCTCATCGGCGACCACAGCAAAACCACGCCCCTGCTCACCTGCGCGTGCCGCCTCGATGGCGGCATTGAGCGCCAGCAGATTGGTCTGCTCGGCCACTTCCTTGATCACGGTGACCACCGAGCTGATTTTCGCGGCGTCCTCACCGAGCATGGCCACTTTGTGCGCCGCGCTGGCCACGGCCTGATCAATACTGCGGATTTCGCTAACGGCACGCTGGATGCGCTGGCCGCCATCGTGTGCGCTATTGAGCGTGTGCTGCCCCAGCTCGCGGGCCGATTCGGCATTATCGGCCACATGCGCGATCGCCACTGTCATCTGCTCAACCGCTGCGGCCATCGAGCTAGTCGATTCGGCGCCCATATGCGTGGCTTGTGCGACCTGATCGCTGCTGGTCGCCAGATTTTCCGTCTCTCTCGTCACCGTATCGATGGCTTTGGCAACATTACCAACCAAGGACTGCATTTTGCCCGCCAGCGCGTTATAACCAACGGCGATGCTGTCGATTTCGTCGCGCCCGATGACATCGGCGCGCAGCGTTAGATCCTGATTTTCGGTGGCCTGGCTCAAGCGATCGCGCAGTGCGCTGATTTTACGGCTCATGCCCAGAATCAGCCAGCCGGCAAATCCGGCGCCAAACAGCAAGGCCCCCAGCAAAAAGGCAATCGTTAAGGTCCGCGTCTGGGCATAACTTTGCTGCGCCAGCTCGAAATTCTTTTTCGCCTCGGCCAGCTGCAAATCAACCAGCCGCGAAATATGGCCCGATACCGGGTCGATGGCGGCATACAGTCGCTTGCGGGCAAATTCATCGACTTCGGTCATCTCGCCTTTGGCCAGCAATTGCTCCAGATACACCACTTCCTGGTTGGCCAGCTCCATGGTCTTGCGCGTTTCGGCCAACAGTGCAGCTTCTTCGCTGGTTAAGTCCGTGGCCGTATAGGCCTGCCATTGCTGATCAATCAGGCTATGCGCCTGCTTGACTTGAGCCAGCGCTTCCTGCGGGGTAAAAAGCTGATAATTGGCCTTGTGCGTGGCATCGACAATATTGACGGCGTACATATCGGCGACAATTTTCAGCTGCGCCAGTGGCAGAATGCGGTCGTGGTAGGTGGTCTCAAATGCCGAATTGGTTTTAGCCAGCCCCAGCACGGCCAGCGCGCCCATCGCTACCATCAAGGTTAACAAGCCCGCGCAGAGCGCGATTAATTTCTGTTTGATGGTCATGATGGTGTCTCCGGAACAATGAGCCTGTGATGCGTGATCGCACGTGGAGTCTCTGGCGTGAAAGCTGCAGTGGATGCGGTATCGCGATAAGTCGTGCGCGGCATGGCCGCAAAGGCTGATAATCTTTTTGTAATCTGCAACTTGTCAGCAAGCAAGCGACAGTCCGGCGCCAACCAGACAGATTGCCAAGCTCGCTGATTTGCGTTTCAATGCAGGCCGCACCCGGTTTGGAAATTCTGATGACGATTCAATCTCCCTGTATCAAACTTTGCCAGCTTGACGAGAGCGGCACCCATTGTATTGGCTGCCTGCGAACGCTGGACGAGCTGCGGCGCTGGTCCAAGGCCAGTGACGAAGAAAAACAAGCCATTCTGAATCGCATCAGCCAGACTGAAGCCATGGGTATTGCCAGCTAAATCAATCTACAATTGCTCTAGCTAAATATACCCACCGAGTAAATTTTTTCTCGCGGTAAAATGCATAAAAAAAACCGGGCCAGATAAGCCCGGTCGGATTGATGACAAACCCCACTCGCGAAGCGAGGCTCCCCTCAAGAAGGGGACGGGAGGGGTGGGAATAAAACATCAAGGCTGCAGATTAAAGGCCTTACTTCCTAGGCTCGGCTTTGCCGAGACTTGAAAATCGTAATTTCCCACTTTGTCTGCAGCCTGACCGGGCCAGATTGGCCCGGTTTTTGCGATGCAGCCGTGGTGCAGCCGAACAATATCAAATTAATACAAGGCCGTGGCTTTGTATAAATTGACCAGATTTTGGGCCTGCTGCAATTGCAGGCTGGTCAGCGCCTGCTCGGCCTGATACAGCGCACGCTGGCTATCCAGTACGTCCAGATACGCGCCCACGCCTTTCTGATAGCGGGCTTGGGCAATCTGGAAAGCGCGCCGTGCGGCATCCAGCTGGGCTTGCTGGGATGCGACCCGATCCTGATGGCTACTGGCCACGGTCAAACCATCGCTCACTTCACGAAACGCGTTTTGAATCGCCTTATCGTAATTGGCCAGCGCAATGTCGCGCTCGGCCTTAGCGATGTCCAGATTGGCCTGATTGCGCCCACCATCGAATATCGGCAGGTTCAACTGCGGGGCAAACAACCAGAGGCCGCTGCCAGACTGAAACAGGCTGGAGAGGCTGGCGCTGGAAAACCCGGTATTGGCCGTCAGCGTGATGCTGGGGAAAAACGCCGCACGCGCCGCACCAATATTGGCATTGGCCGCTTTCAAGGCAAACTCGGCCTGCTGCACGTCAGGGCGGCGCAGCAGTACATCAGAGGCCAATTGCGCCGGTAATACCGGTGCAGCTAGCGCTTGTTGCACGTCGATTGCGGCATCGCTCAAGCCGGTTTCACCACCCAGCAGAACACGCAGGGCATTTTGATCCTGCACCAGCAAAGCCTGATAGCGCGCCTGATCTGCGCGGGCGGTTTCGACGGCGATTTTTGACTGCTGTACATCCAGCTCGCCAATCACTCCGGCGGCAAAGCGGCGCTCGATCAGCGTGTGCGATTCCTGCCTTGAGGCCAGCGTGGCGCTCACGCGCTGCAGATTGGCCTGATCAGCAGCCAGCGTGAAATAAGCATTGGCGACTTCGGCAATCAGGCTCAGCCGCAGGCTTTGCTGCGCGGCTTGCGAGCCCAGATACTGCGCCAGCGCGGCGTCATTCAGGCTTTTGATGCGGCCAAAAAAATCGATTTCATAGTTGCTCAAACCCACTGTGGCTGTGTATTGGCGGCGGACATTGCTCTCGCCGCGGGTCTCGCCGGTGAGATTGGCACCAGCGTTAAGACCAATGGCGGGCAGGCGGCTGGCCTGGCTGATCTGGTATTGCGCCCGTACTTTTTCAATATTCAGCGCCGCGACACGATAATCGCGGTTTTGCGCCAGTGCGCTGCGGATCAATGTTTGCAGTTGTGGGTCAGCGAACAATTGCTCCCACTGGGTATAGGGCTGCAGATCAGATACAGATTGCTCTGTAGCTCTATACCCGTCATTAATTTCAGAAGATACCGGGCTGGCCGGACGCTCGTAGGTGGGCGCAAGGCTCATGCAGCCCGAGAGCATCGCCACGATGGCGATTGAAATCAGCGTGCGCGTCATTAACGTGGCTCCTTAGTGATTTCGGCAGAGCGATAACGGCTCGCCGAGAAATAGCGGCTGATCAGCACAAAGAAGACCGGCACAAAGAAAATCCCCAACACAGTGGCGGTAAGCATGCCACCCAATACGCCAGTACCAATCGCGTTTTGCGCGCCAGAACCTGCACCATCCGCCAAGGCCAGCGGCAATACGCCAAAGCCGAAGGCCAGCGAGGTCATGATAATCGGCCGTAAACGCATCCGAACGGCTTTCAAAGTGGCTGCCATCAGCTCCATGCCGTCATCAACCAGCTCTTTGGCGAATTCGACGATCAGGATGGCATTTTTCGCCGACAAACCAATCGTCGTCAGCAGCCCGACCTGGAAATACACGTCATTACTCAAGCCGCGCCCCATCGTCGCCGCCAGCGCACCGATCACGCCCAGTGGCACCACCAGCATCACCGAGAATGGAATCGACCAGCTTTCATACAGCGCCGCCAGGCACAAGAACACGATCAGCAAGGACAAGGCATACAGTGCAGGCGCTTGTGCCCCTGCTTCACGCTCTTCCAGCGACAAACCGCTCCACTCATAGCCAATACCGGCTGGCAATTTGGCAATCATGGCTTCCATGGCCAGCATGGCATCGCCCGAACTTTTACCCGGTGCGGCCTGACCTTGCAGATTCATCGATGGCACGCTGTTATAGCGCGTCAACCGTGGCGAGCCATAATCCCAGCGGCTAGTGGCAAAGGCCGAGAACGGCACCATTTTTCCGCTGGCATTTTTGATATACCACTGATTCAGGTCTTCCGGCTTCATCCTGAATGGCGCATCAGCTTGCAAATACACCTTCTTCACCCGACCGCGATCAACGAAATCGTTGATATAGGCCGAACCCCAGGCCGCCGCCAACGTCTGATTGATATCGCTAATCGATAGGCCCAGTGCGCTGGCTTTTTCCTGATCAATATCGAGCCGCAGCTGCGGTGAATCTGGCTGACCATTGGGGCGAACACCAACCACATTCGGGTCTTTAGCCGCCATACCCAGTAGCATATTGCGCGCTTCGGTGAGCTTTTGATGGCCGACACCGCCGCGATCTTGCAGCTGCAAATCAAAGCCCGACGCATTACCCAGCTCCATCACCGCCGGAGGGGCAAAGGCAAAGATCATCGCTTCCTTGATTTGACCAAATGCGCCGTAGGCTCGCCCCATCACCGCTTGCACATGCTGATCAGCACCGTGCCGTTCCGACCAGTCTTTGAGCATCACAAAACCGATACCGGCATTTTGGCCGCTACCGCCAAAGCTAAAGCCTGCAACGGTAAAGATCGACGCCACGCTGTCTTTTTCATCTTGCAAGAAATGACGTTCAACTTTTTCCAGCACGCTCACGGTTTGCTCTTGGGTTGATCCCGCAGGCAACATCACCTGGGTGAACAAAATACCCTGATCTTCATCGGGCAAGAATGAAGTCGGCAAACGCATAAACATCGCCACCATCACGCCCACCAAGACCAGATACACCACCATATAGCGGCCCGATTTGAGCAACCAGCGGCTAACGACATTTTGATAACGCGCGTTCAGCGCTTCAAACTGGCGATTAAACCAGCCAAAGAAGCCGTGTGTGCCATGCTGGCCGCCTTTTGGAATCGGCTTGAGCAAAGTGGCGCACAAGGCAGGACTTAAGGTCAAGGCCACCAAGACCGACAGCGCCATAGCGGATACTACAGTGATCGAGAATTGGCGATAAATCACGCCAGTGGAGCCACCAAAGAAAGCCATCGGCACAAACACCGCCGACAGAACCAGCGCAATCCCTACCAGCGCGCCAGTAATCTGCGACATGGATTTGCGCGTGGCTTCTTTTGGGGTAAGGCCTTCTTCGCTCATCACCCGTTCGACGTTTTCGACCACCACAATGGCATCATCAACCAGCAAACCAATGGCGAGCACCATGCCGAACATCGTGAGCGTATTAATCGAGAACCCAAACGCAGCCATTACACCGAAAGTACCGAGCAAGACCACCGGGACGGCAATCGTCGGAATCAGCGTGGCGCGGAAATTCTGCAAGAATAAATACATCACGCAGAACACCAAAATCACGGCTTCGATCAGAGTTTTAACGACTTCTTCAATCGAGAGTTTCACAAAAGGTGTGGTGTCATACGGCACGACGACATCCATGCCTGCCGGGAAATACGGCTGCATTTCGGCCATTTTCTCGCGCACAAGTCTCGCGGTTTCCAAAGCATTCGCACCAGTCGCCAGATTGATACCAATCCCTGCAGCAGGTTTGCCGTTAAAGCGGCTTTCGATGTCATAGCTCTCTGCACCACGCTCTACCCGCGCCACATCCGCAAGCCGAATCTGGCCACCGTCGGGCTTCACGCGCAGTAAAATCCGGCCAAATTGCTCAGGGGTCTCCAATCGGCTTTGCGCAATAATCGCCGCATTCAGACGCTGCCCCGGTACCGAAGGCATGCCACCAATCTGACCTGCCGATACCTGCGCATTTTGCGCCTTGATGGCGGCAATCACATCCTGGGTGGTAAGCTTGTAATTGGCCAACTTGCTAGGATCAATCCAGACGCGCATCGCATATTGCGCACCGAATAGTTGCACATTACCCACGCCGTTAATGCGGCTGAGCGGATCAACAATATTCGCGGCAGCATAGTCGGCCAAATCGGTTTTGGTCATATTGCCGTCTTTGGCAACAAAGCCAACCACCATCAAAAAGCTCGATGAAGACTTGGTGACCGTCACCCCTTGTTGCTGCACTTCTTGCGGCAATTGGGTCAGCGCGAGCTGCAATTTGTTCTGCACTTGTACTTGCGCAATATCGGCATCGGCATCGGCAGCAAAACTGAGGGTAATGCTCACCGCGCCAGATTCGTCGCTGCTTGAGCTGATATACCTCAGCTTATCGATCCCTTTCATTTTCTGTTCAATCACCTGGGTGACTGAGTCTTCCACCGTTTTGGCCGCAGCCCCTGGGTACACTGCCGAAATCGTAATTGCGGGCGGAGCCACCGGCGGGTACTGCTCAACCGCCAGACCACGGATGGCCAAAATACCGGCCAGCATAATGATCAGAGCGATCACCCATGCAAAAATGGGCCGATCAATAAAAAAACGCGCCATGCTCAAACTCCTTTATTGACGCGCTGCTGCGCTGGCTTGTGGCTGGGCTTGACTCTGTGTTTTGGCTGGTTCGGCTTTCACCGGCATGCCAGGCTGCACTTTCTGCAAACCTTCAACGATCAATTGCTCGTTACCCTGCAAGCCTTCGCTGATCAGCCACTGATCGCCCACAGTGCGGCTGGCTTTCACCGGCACGGCCTGTGCCTGCCCGTTTTTATCGACCACCATGACATTGGCTTGCCCTTTCGGAGAGCGAATCAGTGCCTGCTGCGGAATCAACACTGCTTTCTGCACTTCCGCAGTGGCCAATTTGGCGCGGACAAACATGCCAGGCAGCAAGATTTTGTCCGGATTGGGCACCAACACACGCAAGGTCACGCCGCCGGTTTCGGCGTCAACCGTCGCATCGGCAAATTGCAAACGACCTTCGTGCGCAAATTCACGGCCGTCTTCGGTAATCAGGCGAACTGGCAAGCCTTGCTTGGTCGGCTGCGCAGTGGCAAATTCGGTTTTCAGGCGCAATAATTCTGCGCTGGACTGGCTGATATCGACATAAATCGGGTCAAGCTGCTGCACCGTGGCTAAGGCAGTGGCTTGCCCAACTGCGAGCAAAGCCCCTTCACTCACACTAGACTTGCCAATTCGCCCGCTAATCGGCGAGCGCAGCTGGCTGTAATTTAAATTGATCTTGGCAACTTGCTGCGCTGCCGTTGCGGCCGCCACATCAGCTTTGGCTTGCAGAAAAGCGGCCTGTGCATCATCGTTTTCCTGACGGCTAACGCCATTGATCGCAATCAGCTCCTGATAGCGTTCTGCTTTAAGTTTGCTGCTGAGCAAGCTGGCCTGAGCCCGCGCCAATGCCGCGCTAGCACTTTCATAGCTGGCTTTAAAACTAGCGTCGTCGATCTGGTACAAGACCTCTCCAGCACTTACTTCGCTGCCTTCGGTGAATAGGCGTTTTTGCAAAATGCCTCCTACTTGCGGGCGAATTTCAGCACTGCGGTGGGCGACGGTACGACCCGGCAATTCACGCTCGATCTGGATATCCTGAGCCTTCAAACTCACGACGCCTACTGGCATAGGGCCGTTGGCACCCGCCCCCCCCTGGGGCGCCTGCTGGCCGCAAGCGCTCAGCGCAGCAGCGAGCAATGTCATTGTTAGTAACCGTGGCAGGGACTTTGGCTGTCTGGGCATATTTGTTCTCTTTATCTGAATGCATGAAGTAGAAAGCCAAGCAGATCCTGCTGGCAGCTGGCTTGTAAATTTAGAGCGCTCACTCTAGAATGAACGATCATTCTAATTTCTTAGCAAAAAAATGGCAAGTGAGTATAATTCCACACCGAATCTAGCTTGAATACCTTAGGAAATTGTGACAATGAGCGCCAACTCTGCTGATTTACCCGATATTGATAAAGCAGAATTACGACGGCTGCAAGTGCTGGATGCAGCAGCGGCCTGTTTTCGCCTCGCCGGTTTTCATGCTGCCAGCATGGCATCAATCGCCAAAGCAGCGGGCATGAGCGTGGGCCATATCTATCATTATTTTGCAAACAAGGAAGCGATTATCTCGGCGATTATTGATCGCGAGCAGCACAAGCAGTTGCAGGTAATCCATATGTTGCTGCGCGCAGAAAACACAATTGAGGCGCTAATTGAGCACGCCGAACAAGGCCTTGCCGACAGTCTGGATTTATCAAACTCGGCGCTCAACTTTGAAATGATCGCCGAAGCATCGCGCAACCCCAAAGTCGCCGAAATGCTGCAAGCGTCAAATCGCGTGTTGCATGAATTTGGCAAGGACATCATCACCAAGGCCCGCGCAGATCTGCCCGCACTCAGCGAAGAAGATAATAATGCGCGGTGCGACCTGATTATTTCTCTGTTTGATGGCTTGAGCATGCGCGCCATCAGCAACCCGCGCCTCAATACGCAAGCCGTACTACCAGCCCTGCAGCGCACCATAGTACAAATCGTGCGCAGTTAAACCAGAACCTGCGCTTGTATCCAGCGCGATGGAAAACACAGTTGCAAATAAAAAGCCACTCCGCAGAGTGGCTTTGCTTTATCCCTCACTCAGTTAAATGACCCCCAGCAAAGCTGGGGGCTTATTAGAGGAACGCCTCGAAGGCGTCAACAAACCAAGTGCCGCCCAAGGCGGCGAGTCACAACCCCAGCTTCATCTGGTCGTAACGCTCATCTTCCTTTTCTTGATTTCGGATATAGGCTCTGACCATTGCTTCATCCAAACCCACCGTCGAAACAAAATAGCCGCGCGCCCAAAAAACTTCACCGGTGAAGTTTTTCGTCCTACCACCAAATTGCC
>NZ_VIRW01000033.1 GCF_009760905.1 Chitinibacter sp. GC72
GGCAATTTGGTGGTAGGACGAAAAACTTCACCGGTGAAGTTTTTTGGGCGCGCGGCTATTTTGTTTCGACGGTGGGTTTGGATGAAGCAATGGTCAGAGCCTATATCCGAAATCAAGAAAAGGAAGATGAGCGTTACGACCAGATGAAGCTGGGGTTGTGACTCGCCGCCTTGGGCGGCACTTGGTTTGTTGACGCCTTCGAGGCGTTCCTCTAATAAGCCCCCAGCTTTGCTGGGGGTCATTTAACTGGCCCTTATGGCAATACCTATCAATGTATGTGTTCTGTGAGCTACGCAGTCTGCAGCTATGAAAAGCAGCCATGATTGGCGGTGTAGTTGGGATAAACAAGCGGCAAGGAGGTAAGCGGCGGGCTCTGTTTTGTCAAAGCCCGCCGCCTTGCCGATTGTCCGCAGTGACGTAGGTCCCGATTAGCGAAGCGTAATCGGACGTATGCCATACTGAAATGTAGCGATCTATGAGTTCATCCAATGCCCAATTACCGACGAGCCTTTACTCCTGGTGGAACATGGTTTTTCACCGTTAATTTATTGCAACGGCGTGGTAATAATCTATTGGTGCGTGAAATTGATCTATTGCGCCAAATCGTGCACGACGTCAAACGAAAGTATCCATTTTGGATTGATGCATGGGTCGTATTGCCCGACCATTTGCATGCGGTTTTAACCTTGCCTGCAGGCGATAGCGATTTCAGTTTGCGTTGGCGTTTGATTAAAAGTGGTTTTTCTCGTGCCTTGCCTAAAACCGAGCGCATATCCGCTGTACGCGAAGCGGCAGGTGAGCGTGGAATTTGGCAAAGACATTATTGGGAGCATTTGATTCGGGATGAAGTTGATTTTCAGCGGCATGTTGATTATGTGCATGCCAACCCCTTGAAACATGGTTATGTATCTCGTGTGATTGATTGGCCATATTCAACGTTTCACCGCGCGGTAGCGGCAGGAATTTATCGATGTGATTGGTGTGGCGATGATGATTTGGTCGTAGCAGGTGCTGAATGAAACAGGCGTAGGGGCGATTAGCGTAGCGTAATCGCCCGTGGGATGTGTGGTGCACGAAGTCTCCGATTACGCTTCGCTAATCGGAGCTACGAGTTCTAACACCCCAAAGGAGCCCCCCGCCTGCGGCCCTCCGGGCTGCTAGCCTTAGGCCACGGTCTACGCTAAGGCAACAAGTTGCCAAGCTCCGCCACGCCTCAGTCGGTCGTGAGCCAAACGAAAAACTGTTTGTCTCACTCCACTTCCTCGGTGATGGGCGACAGGGGATTAAGCCCCAGATCAACGAGCGCAAATAAAATTGGCGTGGGGTATATCTACCAAATCCAATCAATAAAATGCCTTCATGGCTACACTGCGACACGTATGTGCATGAATCGTTGGTCTGCGCTAATTCCCCTACATCAGCGCCGAGCGAGGAACGGGCGGGGTTTCGGCGGGGCCTGTTTTGGTAAGCGCAGCCGCCGCCTCGATCCGTCCGCAGTCGAGGGAATCCCGCCCAGCGGGACGCAGATGTGGGGTCGCCTTCCTTTGCTTGCTTTCCTTGGCGAAGCAAGGAAAGTAAGTGCCGCGGCGCATAGCCGCCAATCCGTGGTGGATGACACATTGCAGGTAAAGAAAAACACCGTAGGGCGTGGTTAGCCGAAGGCGTAACCCGCCAATCAGGTTGTGAATCAACAAACATTGATCAGCGCGGGTCAAGACCCGCCCTACATGGCTACAGCGCTTACATATTAATTGGATAAAGCATAGATATGATTTACTGAGTCGATATCAAAAACAAGATAGGCCCCATTTTTTGTGTCATCTTTTGCGATTAGCTTTGAGCCTTTTCTATAGACAATTACAATTTTTTGACCGTCTATTGATTTTCCGTTGGAGAAGGTTATTTCTTCATCTTTTTTTAATTTTATTGTAAGGGTTTGAGGTTTGCCCCCCCCGATAATAGGACTAATATAGTTGAATGCCCCAATGGCTATTCCAAAAGAAGTTAATAGGGTTGGGAATATAAATTTAATTTTATCGTTTGAGACTCCAAACATTTCTGAAATATTATTGGCAAATGTTTCTCCAGGAAGAGGTTCTGAGTCTGTGTTGTTTAACCTGATGAAGAGTAGGTTCATAAAAAACAATCCGAACCACCATGTTGCCAAGTAGGCAAACCCTGAATTAAATCCACCAGCCATTGCAAAGCAAAAAAATAATGCGACTGGGAAATAATACCAAACGTAACACACAAAAGTGACATGCGCTCGTAAAGCAACTCTGATCCAGCAAACCTTTTCATTTGGATAGAATTTTTTGAAAAAATCTTTTGACTCTTTCCATGGTTTGTGTTTTTCGATTGCAAGAAGGGTTAAAATCATCCATATAATTAATATGGATGTCATTGTTCCAAGATATATCGATTCAGTTTCTATTGTTGCGGTGTCTACAATTGCAGGTATATTCTTGATGCTTTCATGAAGTCGACGAGCAAGGGTTCCGATTAGAAGGCCGCCGAATGCAATTGATGCAAAGTTTTTTAGATTTTCAAACATGTTCTTTTGTTTGGCCTCTATTAAGTGCTACCGGAATGAGTCGCGAAGAGTTTTTATGTAAATAAATGAAAAGATCAATGCGCCTCTTCCCAATTCTCCCCAACCCCCACTTCCGCCAACAACGGCACTTTCAGCGTCGCCACATTGCCCATAATCTCCGGCAATTTGGCTTTCACCAATTCCAATTCGGCCTCAGGCACTTCCAGAATCAACTCATCATGCACCTGCAACAGCAGGCGGCTGTTCAACTGCTCAGCAATCAACCAATTATTCACCGCCACCATCGCCAATTTAATCAAATCCGCTGCCGTGCCCTGCATCGGCGCATTGATCGCTGCGCGCTCGGCACCGGCACGCTGCGCGCCGTTGGATGATTTGATCGCCGGCAGCCACAGGCGGCGGCCGAACACGGTTTCGACGTAGCCCGCGTCACGCGCGGCGGCGCGGGTGACTTCCATGTATTCGGCGACGCCAGGGAAGCGATTGAAGTAGCGTTCGATAAAAGTTTTCGCCGCTTCGCGGGTGATTTCGAGCTGGGCGGCGAGGCCAAACGCACTCATGCCGTAGATCAGGCCGAAGTTGATGCTCTTGGCGTAGCGGCGCTGCTCGCTGCTCACTTCATCCAGACTCACGCCAAACACTTCGGCGGCGGTGGCCTTGTGAATGTCCAGCCCCTGCTCAAAGGCGCGGATCAGAGCGGCGTCGCCAGATAGATGCGCCATGATGCGCAGCTCGATCTGCGAGTAATCGGCCGACACAATTTTGCTGCCGGCGGGCGCGATAAAGGCTTCGCGGATTTTGCGGCCCTCGGGCGTGCGTACCGGGATGTTTTGCAGATTGGGCTCGGTTGAGCTCAGGCGCCCGGTGACGGCGACGGTCTGGTTGAAGTTGGTGTGGACGCGGCCGGTGACGGCGTTGATCATCAGCGGCAGCTTGTCGGTGTAGGTGGATTTCAGTTTACTCAGGCTGCGGTGTTCGAGCAGCACTTTCGGCAGCGGGTAGTCTTTCGCCAATTCGCTGAGCACTTCTTCGTCGGTCGACGGTGCGCCTTTCGGCGTTTTTTTGATCACCGGCAGTTTGAGTTTGTCGAAGAAGATTTCGCCCAGTTGCTTGGGCGAGCCAAGGTTAAACGGCTGGCCCGCCAGCTCGTACGCTTGCTGCTCCAGTGCTATCAGACGCAGGCCGATGTCGTGGCTTTGCTGTTTGAGTTTGCCCGCATCGACTAGAAAACCGTTGCGCTCCATCACATACAGCACGTCACGCGACGGCATTTCGATATTGCGATAGACATGGTACAGACCCGTCTGTGCCTGCAAACGTGGTAATAGGGTATTGGCCAGGCGGCCAGTAATATCGGCGTCTTCAGCTGCATACCGTGTGGCAGTATCCAGATCAACTTCGGCAAAGCCAATTTGCTTGGCGCCTTTGCCGCAAATGTCTTCGTATTTAATTGTCGTTTCGCCCAGCTCGCGCGCGGCCTGGTCGTCCATATTGTGCTTTTCGTGGCTGGCCAGTACATACGACATCAGCAGCGTATCGTCGGCGATCCCCGCCAGATTGATGCCGATATTCGCCAAAACGTGCTGATCGTATTTCAGATTTTGGCCAACTTTTTTATGGTCGGCGGATTCAAGCCACGGCTTCAGTTGCGCGATGGTGGCGTCGAACGGCAATTGTTCGGGCGTGTCGGCGCCGTGATGCGCCAGCGGCAGGTAGGCGGCTTCGCCAGCCTGTACCGAGAATGACATACCGACGATGCGTGCCTGCATCGAGTCGAGGCTATCGGTTTCGGTGTCGAATGCAGTCATGCTTGCGGCGGTGATTTTGGCCAGCCATTTGGCGAGTAATTCGGGCGTGGTAATGCATTCGTAATGGCGCTCGACTGGTGCTGCGGGCGTACCGGGAGCGGGATTGTCTTGGGGTATTGCCTCGGGGGCATTGTCTGTAAATAGGTCTGCGGTCATACCTGCTGATGTATTTGGTGCCGCAGGCGCTGCGCTTTGGCCGCTCTGGCTTGCCACCTTGTTTTCCATCTCGCGCATCCAGGTGCGGAAATTAAAGCGGGTAAACAGGCTGAGTAGCGTTGCGCTGTCCTCCATTTTGGGTGCCAGATCGGTAAGGCCATTCGGTAATTCGGCGCTCAAATCCACATCGCACTTGATCGTGACCAGCTCTTTGGCCGTCGGCAGCCACGCGAGCGAATCGCGCAGATTTTGCCCGACCACGCCTTTGATGCTGTCGGCGTTGGCGACCAGATTATCGAGGCTGCCGTATTCGGCCAGCCATTTGGCGGCGGTTTTCGGGCCGCATTTCGGCACGCCCGGCACGTTATCCACCGTATCGCCGATCAGCGCGAGGTAATCCACAATCTGCTCGGGCCAGACGTTGAATTTGGCAAATACACCATCACGGTCGAGCACTTCTTCGGTCATGCTGTTTTCAATGCGCGCGTGCTCGTCCACCAGCTGCGACATGTCTTTATCGCCAGTCGACATAATCGTCGTGATGCCTTGCGCGGAGGCTTGCCGCGCCAGCGTGCCGATCACGTCGTCGGCCTCGACGCCTTCAATCATCAGAATAGGGATGCCAAACGCGGCCACGGCGGCATGAATCGGCTCGATTTGCACGCGCAATTCGTCCGGCATTGGCGGGCGCTGGGCTTTGTATTGCGGGTAAATGTCGTCGCGGAAGGTTTTACCTTTGGCATCGAACACGCACGCGATATAATCGGCGTGAGTTTGCACTCGCAGCTTTTTAAGCATGTTCACAAAGCCAAATAGCGCGTTGCTCGGCGTGCCGTCGGGGGCGGAAAGCTCTCGAATGGCATGAAAAGCGCGGTAGAGATACGAAGATCCGTCGATTAAAAGCAGCGTCGCCATGCGGGAGTTCTCTATACTGTGATTGGGTGTGCCGCCCATTATAAACGAGCTATTCACATCTTAAGGGAGCGAACCATGCGAACCGGAATCATGAGAAATGTGCTGATTGCTGTATTGCTCGGGGCGCTGGCCGCTCCGACATTTGCCGAAGTGGTTGCTGACCAGCCGCCACCCATGCCAACCGAAGACACCCCTACCGAGGTTGAGTCCGGCCCTGAAGTTCGCATTATCGAAAAAGACGATGCGACATTTGCCGAATACCGACTGCGCGGCAAGCTGTACCAAATAAAAGTAACGCCAAAAGTGGGCAAGCCCTATTACCTGATTGACCCGACCGGCAAAGGCGAATTTATGCGCCGCGATATGACCGACAATATCGCCGTCCCAACGTGGGTCTTGCTGGAATTTTGAGATAATTGAATGTCTGTTTTTACAACTGTTAGCCGCGAAGATTTAACCCCGTTCCTGAAGCGCTATTCGCTGGGTCAGCTGGTCGAGATCAAGGGGATTGCCGCGGGGGTCACCAATACCAATTACTTTGTCACCACGACTCATGGCAAGTATGTCCTGACCCTGTTTGAAACTTTGCGCGCCGACGAGCTGCCGTACTACGTGAATCTAATGGTGCATCTGGGCCAGCACGGCATTGCGATTGCGGCACCGATTGCCAATCTGAATGGCGACTATGTCGATGAGCTCAATGGCAAGCCGACCTTGTTGGTGCCTTGCCTGCCCGGCGCGGTGACCGACAGCCCGAACGCGGTGCAATGCGCGCAGGTCGGCGAAATGCTGGCGCAAATGCATCTGGCAGCCGCCACTTACAGCGGCCAGATGGCCAATCCGCGCGGCCCGCAATGGTGGTCTGCCACCGCGCACGAGATGTATCCGTTTATGAATGAGGCCGACGCCGCGCTGCTGCACGCCGAAGTGCAATTGCAATCGCAGCATAAGTTCGATCAATTCCAGATGAATCTACCAACCGGCGTCATCCACGCCGATCTGTTCCGCGACAATGCCTTGATGAATGGCGACCAGGTTGGTGGGTTTATCGATTTTTACTACGCCTGCAACGATATTCTGCTCTACGACCTGGCCATTACGCTCAACGATTGGTGTGTGCTGGAGAATGGCGATATTGATGCCGAGCGCGCCCGCGCGATGCTGGCGGGGTATCAATCGGTACGCCCATTAACGGCAGATGAAGTGGCCGACTGGCCGATTATGCTGCGCGCCGCCGCGTTGCGGTTCTGGGTGTCGCGACTGCTCGATTTCTATAAACCGGCGGCAGGCGAAATGACTTTTGCCAAAGACCCCGGCCATTTCCTGCGCGTTATCGAGCATCACCAGCGGCGTACGGATTTCTGGCTCTAACTCGATTGAATTCTTGGGTATGTGTTGTTAGCTTATATTTTTCAAGACTTGCTTATGTATACTCGGGTAGAGTATTTTATTGCAATAGGCTGATTTGTCTATTTTCAATCAACCCGTGAGTGGAGAGTCCAACAGTGCGCTTGTTACATTATCTTGAGATCGAAAACTTCAAGCGTTTTGGTGACAAGCAGCGCATTGAACTGGATCACCCTGCCGTTCTGATTGGGCCTAATAACTGTGGCAAGACGAGTGCTATTCAAGCGCTGGCTTTGTGGTCGCAAGCCGTGCGCACTTGGTATGACGCCCGCAAAGATTCTTCTGCTAAAGAGCGTACCGCGACATCGATCAACCGCTTGAATATCGTGGCGGTTCCCGTCCAGCGCACGCGTTTTTTTTGGCATAACACTCAGGTGCGCACAGGTAGCAAAAATATTGAAATGGTGATCACCGTTGGGGTGGCATACCGTGATCAGGTTGTACCGCTGGCGATGCGTTTTCGTAACCAGGGCGATGAATTGGTGTATTGCACGCCCGACCCCGATCTTGTTGCTGATATTGATGTCTTGCGTCATGCCGCAGGCGTCAAAGTTGAATTGCTCTACCCCATGTCGGGGCTGGAAACCGAAGAGCCGCTGTTGCAACCGGGGCGGATTGATGTGTTGCTCGGTCAGGGGCAGACGGCGCAGGTATTGCGGAATCTGTGTTTGGTCGTTATCAGGGAGTCTATTGAGGACTGGAAACGCATTGCTAATTTGATGAAGCGACTATTCAATGTCGAGTTATCTGATCCTAAGGAAACTACGCGCGGTAGCATTGAGCTGCAATATCGTCAGCCGGGCGTGAAAGAAACGCTGGATATTTCGTCGTCAGGGCGGGGTTTTCAGCAAATGCTGCTCATTTTTGCCTATCTCTATTCCCATAAGGGGAGCGTACTGCTGGTGGATGAGCCTGATGCGCATTTGGAAATTCTGAGGCAAAAGCAGGTGTATGTACTGCTGAGGGATATTGCCAGTGAAAACCGGTCACAAGTCGTGATGGTGACGCATTCGGAAGTGATTTTGGACGAGGCATTAGATAATAATTTGACGTTGTTGCTGGACGGCCGTGCCGATGATTTGGCAAACAAGCAGGATATTCGCAACAGTCTCAAACATTTTGGTGCCGAGCATTATGTGAAAGCGCGTGAACGTGGTTACGTGCTGTATGTTGAAGGTGGTACCGATGTTGATATGTTGCGTGCTTTGGCAGAGCGCTTGAACCACCCTGTCGGACAAATATGGGATGAGCGCATTAATTCGTTTTATGTACAAAACAATTATCCTGATCAGGACGTGGATGCTGAATTGGAACGAGTTGAAGGCGGTTTTGGTGTGACACCGCAGCAGCACTTCAATGGTTTGCGTAATTTGTTGCCGCAACTCAAAGGTTTGGCGATTTTGGATAATGATGGACGGAATCGCAAAGGAACACAAAACGGGCATTTCAGGATCAGCTACTGGAAACGTTATGAAGCTGAAAACTATTTCATTACGCCAGACGTACTACGCGCCTATGCTTGTGCTCATTATCAGGATTTAGAGTTGTTTGATGGCTTTCGGCTGGAGATTGATGCGACACTGGATAACTTGATTCTAGAGCTGGTCTTCGATAATTTGGCACCAGATTTTCAAGCTTGGAAACAAGCTGCACCAGAGGTGGCGCGAGTACTTTGGGAGGCTAAAACTGAACGGCGAAAACTGAGCACATTTGCTGAGGAGTTTTTCCGTAGGTTAGCACAGCAACTTAGCGGTCAGATGTTGCTAAAAAAAGGGGAGTTGCATCGCCTGATGGAATATGTAAATCCCAGTACAATTTCTCAGGAAGTAGTTGAAAAGCTCGATTTATTAGAGAGTCTTTTTTCGACTTCTATTGAAGCTGGTGTCGCTGGCATAAAGTGACCATCAGGTTCTGGCTGCCTAGATTCATCGTAAGTATTTAAAGACTAAAAATTCTCACGTTTAGTTGCTTCGCCTTGTCGCACGTCTTCAGTTTTATGCCTTGCGTGACTATTGATCAATTATTTCAATTACAGTTGAATTAACTCTTATTCTTATGTTCATAAGATCTATAAGTAATTTCGTGCAACTGATTGGAAAAGCTTCGAACCGGTGTCGTGGCAAAGCCAGTTACCAAGCGCCTTCTACGCAGGAGGTAGTTGAGACTTTCCAATTGGTTATGCACCACTACTTAGCTTGCATAATTTGCCACTCAACTCATTTCCGTTTGAGAGACCGAAGCTCACAATGATGTTCTTAGCGCAGTTGCGTGAATGGCAGGCGTCGCATGCCATCCTGTTTGGCGCCGATACGGCGCCTTATTGTTTGGATCAGCGCCGCCGTTATCAAGGTCAGGCCATCGCCGTGGCACGCCCGGCAAATACCGAACAGGTGCAGCAGCTGGTGCGCCTGTGCGCTGAACATCAGGTGGCCATTGTGCCGCAAGGCGGCAACACCAGCTTGTGCGGCGCGGCCACGCCACTCAATGAAGGCCTGTCGCTGATTGTCTCGCTGGAGCGCATGAAAGATATTATTCAGGTCGATGCCGATAACAACACCATGACCGTGCAGGCTGGTGTAACGCTCTTGCAGGTGCAGCAGGCGGCACTGGCGGCCAACCGATTATTTCCGGCCAACTGGGCCGCAGCGGCCAGCTGCCAGATCGGCGGCGCGCTGGCGACCAATGCCGGTGGCGTGAATGTGCTGCGCTACGGCAATATGCGCGAGCTCACATTGGGGCTGGAAGTGGTATTGGCCAGCGGCGATGTGTGGGATGGCTTGCGCGGCTTGCGCAAAGACAATACCGGCTACGATCTGAAGCAATTGTTTGTGGGCTCGGAGGGCACGCTGGGGCTGATTACCCAGGCCGTATTACGGCTGTATCCGCTACCCACGGCGCATGCTACCGCACTGGTGGCGCTGGATAATCCGGCGGCGGCGGTGGAGTTGCTGCGCGGCTTGCAGGCCGAGGTGGGCGATAGGGTCACGTCGTTCGAGCTGATTTCTGCACCTTGTCTGGACTTGCTGAAAAAACATTTCCCCCGGCTGGCGCAGCCTTTCGATGCAAGCCCTGTCTGGTGCGTGCTGATTGAATTATCCGATGGCGGCGATTCGGCTGCGCTGACGGACAGGCTGGCCGAATATCTGTTTGCACACGGCTGCATGGATGCCTATGTAGCGCAGACGCTGGGCGAGGCGGCGGATTTCTGGGCGTTGCGCGAGTCGATTCCTGAAGCGCAGAGAATTGACGGTGTCAGCATCAAGCACGATATCAGCTTGCCCATTGGTGCAATACCTGACTTTCTGAAAGTATGCGATGCTGAGATGCTATCGGCATTTCCCGGCGCGCAAATTGTGGCTTTTGGCCATCTGGGCGACGGCAATCTGCATTACAACCTGTTTCTGGCCGATAAAACGGCAGCAGTGTATGCGCATGAACACGCGGTCAACGAGGTGGTTTACCGTAATGTCGCTGCGCGCAATGGCAGCATCAGCGCCGAGCATGGCATCGGCCAGCTCAAACGTGACACACTGCAGCAGACACGCTCCAGCCTCGAACTGGGTTTGATGCGCCACATTAAGGCGGCCTTGGACCCTGCAGGCTTATTCAATCCGGGCAAAGTGTTGTAGATTTAATTCGGGCTAGCCATTTGGGCTGGCCAATGGGCTTATCTTATTGTTCAAGGCATGTCATGACGCAATCGAGCACGAATAGTAGCAACCATGAGTTCGGCTGGCACGTTTCGGAAAGTCAGGCTCATTTTGACCCTTTGCTCGATTGTCTGGTTGAACTGACGCGTTTGCACGGCGAGCCCTGGACTGCACAGGCGCTGGCTGCGGGTTTGCCGCTAGTGGAAAACCGCCTTACGCCATCATTGCTACCTCGCGCGGCGTCACGCGCAGGGCTATCGGCCCGGGTTTTGCGGCAGGGCCTGAATGAAATTCCAGAGCGCCTGTATCCGACGATTATTCTGCTGCATGACCAGCGTGCCTGCGTGCTGCTGGAAAAACTGCCCGACGGGCGCTTTCGTGTACGGATGCCTGAAACCGCCGAGGCGGTTGAAGTCTTTAGTGACGCCGAGCTGGCGGCGCAATATTCCGGCATTGCCATCATTGTGCGGCCGCGTTTCCGCTTTGATCTGCGCACGCCCGAGCTGGGCCAGATTCGCGAGCGCCACTGGTTCTGGGGCGCGATGTACGACAATTGGCGGATCTACCGCGATGCCTTGATCGCCGCTTTGCTGATCAATATTTTCGCGCTGGCAATGCCGCTGTTCTCGATGAATGTGTACGACCGGGTGGTGCCCAATCATGCGATCGAAACGCTATGGGTGCTGGCGCTGGGTGCAGGGCTGATACTGGGGTTTGATTTTGTGCTGCGCACCGCGCGCGGCTACATCCTTGATGTGGCGTCCAAGCGGATTGATATTTCGCTGTCAGCCTTGATTATGGAGCGCGTACTGGGTGTGAAAATGAGCGCCAAGCCCGCTTCGGTAGGCTCGTTCACCGCCAATTTGCGCGCCTTTGAGTCGGTGCGTGACTTTATCGCCTCGGCGTCGATCACCACCTTGGTCGATCTGCCTTTTGTACTGATTTTCTTTCTGGTGCTGATCTGGATTTCTCCGTGGCTGGTGCTGCCGCCGCTGATCGGGGCGCTGCTGATTGTCGGTTTTTCATGGCTGGCGCAGGCCAAGATGAACCAGATGGTCGAGCTAACGCAGCGCGCCGCTGCCCAGCGCAATGCGACGCTGGTTGAAAGCATGGTGGGGCTGGAAACCATCAAGATCATGAGCGCCGAAGGCGAGATGCAGCGCCGCTATGAGCGGGCTACGCGCTTTCTGGCGCAAATCGGTGGTCGCCTGAAGTTGCTTTCGACCACGACGGTGAACTTTGCGCAAGCCATCGCTCAGCTGGTGTCGATTGTCATTGTGATTGTCGGCGTGTATCTGCTGGTTGAGGGCAAAATTACCATGGGTGGCATTATCGCCGCATCCATGCTGGCGGGGCGGGCGATGGCGCCGCTGGGGCAGGTGGCCGGTTTGCTGATGCAATACCAGAATGCCAAAACCTCGCTCGGTGCAGTGGAAAGCCATATGCAGATGCCGATTGAGCGTCCGGCCAATAGCTCGTTTTTGCATCGTGATAGCTTCCGTGGCGAAATCGAATTTCGCAATGTCACTTTCCGCTACCCGGATCGCGATGATATCGCGCTGAAAAATGTCAGCTTCAAAATGCAAGCAGGCGAAAAAGTGGGCGTGATTGGCCGGGTTGGTTCGGGCAAAACCACGATAGAAAAACTGATTTTGGGACTGTATCAGCCGGAAGAGGGCGCGGTGCTTATCGATGGGATCGATACCCGCCAGATAGACCCGGCCGAGCTGCGTCGCGCCATCGGTTTTGTACCGCAAGATCCGCTGCTGTTTTTTGGTACGCTCAAGCAAAATATCGCGCTGGGCAATGCCTCGGCTGACGACGCGCAAGTGCTTGCGGCGGCCGAGCTGGCCGGGATTGCCGAGTTCGTTAATGCCAATCCGCGTGGCTTTGATATGCAGATTGGCGAGCGGGGCGATTCATTATCGGGTGGCCAGCGGCAAGCCGTGTCGATTGCCCGTGCCGTCTTGAACGATCCGCCCATGCTGATTCTGGACGAGCCCAGCAGCGCGATGGACCACCAAAGCGAAGAGCGCCTCAAGCAGCGTTTGCGCACCTATCTGGCGGGCAAATCCATGTTGCTGGTGACGCATCGCACGTCCTTGCTCGAGCTGGTTGACCGCCTGATCGTGATTGATCAGGGACAAGTGATGGCTGACGGGCCGAAAGCACAAGTGGTTGAGGCTCTGCAGCAAGGCAGGATCGGCAAAGCCGGAGGGGCGGCATGATGAAGGACGCAAACACGATGCCGACGCAGGCCAAACCGAATATCTTCAAACGCATCTGGAGCAAAATCAGCAATCGCAGCGATATGTTGTTTGACCGCTATATCTTTTTTGCCGAAGAAAAAGACCTGATCGACGATAGCGACTATATCGCTGATGCCAACCACACCATCGTCGAGCAAAGCCCGCATGGCGCCCGCGTGTTGATCCGGGTGTCAGCGCTGGCGATTTTTGTGCTGATTCTATGGGCGGCATTTGCCGAGCTGGATGAAGTAACCAAGGGCGAGGGTAAAGTGATTCCTTCGCGTGAATTACAGGTGATTCAGAGTCTGGATGGTGGCAGCGTGCAGGAGATTCTGGTGCGCGAAGGTCAGCAGGTGAAAAAAGGCCAGCTGCTGCTCAAGATCGATTCAACGCGCTTTGTTTCTACCCTGAAAGAAAGCCGGGCGCAATACCTGTCGCTGAAAGCCAAGGCTGCACGACTCGATGCGTTGGCCAATGGCAAGCCTTTTACCATGCCCGACGAGGTGCTGACCGAAGCGCCCGAAATCGCCAATCAGGAACAAATGCTCTACGAGTCCAAGCGCTCCGAGCTCGATGCCAGCCTGGGCGTAGCGCGCCAGCAAATGAATCAGCGCACACAGGAGCTCAACGAAATCCGTACCCGTCGCGAGCAAGCATCGCAAGGCTATGAGCTGACCAAGAAAGAGCTCGACGCAACACGGCCCTTGCTGAAAAGCGGCGCTGTATCCGATGTTGAAGTCTTGCGTCTTGAGCGCGATGTATCGCGCTACCGTGGCGAGCGTGATAGCGCCAGTGCACAGATTCCACGTGTGCAGGCTTCGATTTCCGAAGCCAGCCGCAAAATGCAGGAAGTCGAGCTGATCTTTCGCAATCAGGCCCGCACCGAGCTGGCCGAAACCAGCGGCAAGCTGAGCTCGATTTCGGAAGGCAATGTAGGGCTGGCTGATCGCGTCAAGCAATCGGAAATCCGCTCGCCAATGGATGGCACGGTCAAGCAGCTGTTCGCCAATACGGTGGGCGGCGTGGTGCAGCCGGGCAAAGACATTATCGAAATCGTGCCATCGGGTGAGAGCCTGATGCTGGAAGTGAGAATCCAGCCGCGCGATATTGCCTTTTTGCGCCCCAAACAGCAGGCCACCGTCAAGTTCACTGCGTATGACTTCTCGATTTATGGCGGTCTGGCTGCAGAAGTGGTGCAAATCGGTGCCGACACGGTCAAGGATGAAAAAGGCAATGTGTTCTACCTGATCCGGGTACGCACGACCGAGGGCTTTCTGAAAAAAGACGGCAAACGCCTGCCGATTATTCCGGGCATGATTGCCGAAGTGGATGTGCTGACCGGCAAGAAAACTGTGTTGTCCTATTTGCTAAAACCAGTGTTGCGCGCTAAATCCAGCGCATTGAGCGAACGATGAGCCGAACTCTTTATTTGATCAGTGATGATCCGGTCTTGCTGGCGCACTGGCAGCAAAGCCTGGCGTTGTATCCGCTGCAACAGGCGGGTGCAGCGCCTTTGCCCGCCGGGGCGACACTGATTGTTGACGCCGCCTGCAGCGGCGAGATGGCCTGGCAGCGGCTGGTCGAGCAAGGCAAGGTACAGCTGCATGCGGTCTTGCTCGCCAGCTCGACGCCCAATGACGAAGAGGGTTATCGGGCTCTGCAGCTGGGTTTTAGCGGCTATTGCCATGCTTATGCACCCGCACCATTGCTTGAGCAGATTGTCGAGGTGATCCAGGCTGGCGAAATCTGGGCCGGACGTTCGCTGGTGCAGCGTCTGGTGAGTGCCGTCAACCGTTTGCCGGCACAATCGAGCAGCCTGCAAGGCTTGTCCGAGCGCGAAACCCAGGTGGCACAGCTGACAGCCAAAGGCCTGAGCAATAAGGAAATCGCCCGTCAACTCGACATCACCGAGCGCACGGTCAAGGCGCATTTATCGCTGATTTTTGAAAAGCTCAAGGTCAGTGATCGTGTCCAGCTGGTGCTGCGGGTGAACGGGCTGGGCTAGTCGCTTTTTTCTCGCCATTTTTCGGCAAAATTCCCTTTTCTGATCAACCGCTTATCCGTCTTCCGGGCTGACTGTACTTTGGTACAGTCGCCAGATCCATGCCAGTGCCGTAAATTCCATCATTAGGAAAATCTAATTCTGGAGCATGCGTCATGGCCGAAACAATCATCAGCAGCAACAATAAAGCACCCCAACAAATCGTTGTTGTCGAAGGCGAAGCGTTTATCCGCGATGCCAGCGGCAAAGTGACCCCTGTCGTGGCGGGTGATCAGCTGAAGGAAGGCCAGGTGATTTTTACTTCGGCCACCGGCCATGTGACGCTGCTGCTGCCTAACGGCCAGGTGATCGAGCTGGGCGCAGACCGCAATCTCTTGCTGGATGGCGATTTGGCCGCCACTCAGCCCACAGACGCGACCGAAGCCAAAGTCGCCAATACCGATGCCAGCGCAGACCAGATCATCAATGCACTGAATCAGGGTAAAGATCTTTCCGAAGAACTCGAAGCCACCGCAGCGGGTCTGAATGGCGCGGGTGGCGAGGGCGAGGGCAGCGGCTTTGTCCGTTTGCTGCGGATTGTGGAACAGGTTGATCCGATTAGCTTCGAATTTGCGACCGCTCTGCCTCCCGCTGAACCAATTGCGCCTGTTGCGGCCAGCAGCGAAGCCCAGCCTGAAGTGCCAGCAGAGAACCGCAATCCGGATTTTGTCGACGCCAATAACAACCCGCTGGTTAACGATCTGAGCGTCAGCACGCCGGAAGATACGCCGGTGAGCGGCCAGCTCACCGCCCGCGATCCGGACGGTGACACGCTGAGCTACGGTAAAGTAAGCGATCCGCGAAACGGTAGCGTCACCGTGCAAGCCGATGGCAGCTGGACTTACACGCCTAATCCCGATTACAACGGCCCAGATAGCTTCCAGGTCATCGTGACCGACGGCAAAGGCGGCACTGATACGCTGACCGTGAATGTTGGCGTTACGCCAGTGAACGACGTACCAGACGCGATCAACGACACCGCCAGCACCTTGATCAATACCCCCGTACAGAATATCAACGTACTCGGCAACGACAAAGACGTTGACGGCGATACCCTCACTGTAACCAGCGCCAACCTGCAAGATCCAAGCAAAGGCTCGGTCACGGTAAACCCGGACGGCACGCTCAATTTCATCCCCGCAACCAATGTGCTGGGCCCGGTGGTGATCACCTACACCATCAGCGATGGCAAGGGCGGCACTGATACTGCCCAGCTCACCGTCAATGTGGGCGACGTACCGACACCGCCGATTGCCAACATCGAAGTGGGTCAGCCTGGCCCGCAAGACGACAGTGTCGTAGAAGGCAATGCACTGGTCTACAACGTCACACTGAGCACCGCAAGCCCGAAAGCCGAAAGCTATAGCTTTGTACTGGGCGGCGGCAGCGCAGCCGAAGCCGATATCGATCGTACTAATCTGACGTTCAGCAACGGCGTTACCTACGACGCCGCCACTGGCAAAATCACCGTGCCAGCGGGTGTCACCAGCTTTAGCGTCACCCTGCCAACAGTGGACGACACACTGATCGAAAGCGCGGAAACCGTACCATTGAGCATCGGCGGTGTAACTGCAAACGGCAGCATCGCCGACAATGACAGCGCCAGCCTGAGCATCACGCCTGATCTGGGCAACGCCAGCGTGTCGGAAGGCAGCGCCGCCGTCTTCACGCTGACACTGAGCAACCCATCGGCGACGCCAACTGAAGTAACGCTCAATTTACTCACTGGCGGTAACAATACGGCGTCTGCAGCCGATGTCGGTGCGCTTGAATACTTTAATGGCAGCAGCTGGGCGCCGGTCGTAGACGGCAAAGTAACTCTGCCAGCCAATGAAACCAGTCTGCAGATCCGTGTCCCTACCGTGCAAGATCGCGTGTATGAAGGCAAAGAAACCTTCCAGTTGCAAGCCACAGTAAATGGGCAAACTGCGACTGGTAACGGCAGCATCATTGACGACGCAACAGGTACGGTGCCACCAGGCCAGCCTGGCCTGCCCGACAATGACCAACCGAAAGTTAGCATTACCGGCGTCACCCCAGGCAACGAGCAGGACTCGGTGGGCGTTGTGTACAGCTTGAAACTTGATCACGCCAGCACGACAACGACCCAGGTTGCCATCGAGCTCAAAAATGGAACCGCAACACTAGGTAGCGATACTGCGGCCGTTGAAGTGAGTTTTGACGGTGGAGCAACGTATATCCCGGTAAGCGGCAGCAATATCGATGTTCCGGCCAATACCACCGATTTCCAGATCCGCATCGCCGTAGTTGATGATGCCGTGATCGAAGGCACCGAAAATATCACGCTGGCAGCGAAGAGCCAATACGACACCGCTTTCACCGCCGCCGTAAGCGGTGACATCCTTGACAACGACAACAACGTTGCGCCATCAAGCCTGACAATCAATCCGGCCTTGGGTAATGATAGCGTGTCAGAAGGTAGTGGTGCCGTCTTCACGCTGACAATGAGTAATCCTGCTGCGACACCGACCGAAGTGAGTCTGAATGTGCTCACAGGTGGTAGTAATACGGCTGTTGCTGGTGACGTGGGCGCACTCGAATACTTCAACGGCACCAGCTGGGTGGCTGTTGCGGGCGGTAAAGTCACTATTGCGGCCAATACGACGAGTCTGCAGGTCCGTGTACCAACCACGCAAGATGGCGTGTATGAAGGCAAAGAAACCTTCCAGCTACAAGCGATCATCAATGGACAGACCGTGACTGGCAATGGCAGCATTATTGACAATGGTAGCGGCAAGGTCCCACCTGGCCAACCCGGCCTGCCGGACAACGATCAGCCTCACGTGCAAAGCATCGAACAGGTACCGGGCAGCGGCAAGGAAACCGGCCCTGTCGCCGTCGACTTCGCCATCACGCTCGACCATGCCAGCAGCACCCCGACGCAAGTCACGCTGGACCTGCAAGGGATCAGCGCCACACTGGGCAGCGACACTGGACTGGTGCAAGTCGACTTTGGTGACGGCAATGGGTATCAGTCTGTGGTCGGCAACAGCATTAGCGTGCCAGCCAATACCACCGGCTTCACCGTCCGTGTTGCGGTCGTTGACGACGCCCTGGTTGAAGGCAGCGAAACCCTCAGCCTGAACGCCAGAACCGAATACGAAAGCACTGGTAAAACCGGCATCGGCAGCATTGAAGACAACGACAGCCAAGGCATCACCATTGTCGGTGGTGGCAACGGCACCGGCACGGGCGACACGGTCGTGTTTGAGGGCACCGCCGCCGTCTTCACCATCCAACTGGACGCCGCCTCGGCCAGCGACACCACGGTCAGCCTCACGCTGACCACCGCGGGTGGCACCGGCCAGGCCGCCGCCGGCGACGTTGACGCACTCGAATACTTCAACGGCAGCAACTGGGTTGCCGTCGTCGGCGGTCAGGTCACCATCAAAGCCGGCGACACCAGCGTCCAGGTGCGCGTACCGACCACGCAGGACAGCGTCTATGAAGGCGCAGAAAACTTCAGCCTCAAAGCCGACGTCGCTGGTGTGGGCAGCGCCACCGGTGTGGGCACGATTGTGGACGACGGCCGTACCGGCCCGAACCCACCGATTGGCCTGCCGGACAACGATCAGCCTCACGTGCAAAGCATCGAACAGGTACCGGGCAGCGGCAAGGAAACCGGCCCTGTCGCCGTCGACTTCGCCATCACGCTCGACCATGCCAGCAGCACCCCGACGCAAGTCACGCTGGACCTGCAAGGGATCAGCGCCACACTGGGCAGCGACACTGGACTGGTGCAAGTCGACTTTGGTGACGGCAATGGGTATCAGTCTGTGGTCGGCAACAGCATTAGCGTGCCAGCCAATACCACCGGCTTCACCGTCCGTGTTGCGGTCGTTGACGACGCCCTGGTTGAAGGCAGCGAAACCCTCAGCCTGAACGCCAGAACCGAATATGAAAGCACCGGTAAAACCGGCATCGGCAGCATTGAAGACAACGA
>NZ_VIRW01000034.1 GCF_009760905.1 Chitinibacter sp. GC72
ACCATTTGTTCGCTCATGCGTAATATTTTGCTCACGGTCTTGGGCGACTCTCCTTCGTGCAAAGCCAATAAACCCAAGGCGCGTGGGCGAAAATTGGCGTGATGATGCTGTTGCGCCATGCTCTCTAACATGACGATTTCATCGGGCGTGAGTGGTTGACCTAAAAGATTACGTTTCAAGCTTGGCTCCTATGAAGAGCCTATTTTGAAGCAAAATTCATTCCAATTAGTTGCAAGGAACTACTTAGCACTTAAATGCATGCTATTAATAAACGGAATTGCGGATAGCTCACTTAAGGTAATTGAAGATAATTTAAGACTTCTTGAAGAAAATGACTTTTCTCAAGACGAGATCAAATTAATTCGTGATCGAGCTGTATCTGTATCAGAGCAAGCAAAACTAAGAGAAAATATTAACGAGTTCGTGAGATCGAAAGCTGCATTTCTTACATCCACGTAGCGCCGTAGGTGGGCTAAACTTGCGTAGCCCACCGTTTACCAAGAAACCACTATCCACGGCAGTTTTTACTAATCTTTGCAAAAGTAGATTCATTTCTCGAAAATGTAGTTCATTGATCTACAAGGAGATTTTTCTACTTAAAATGACTTTACTTGCCAAAAGGTTAGTATTTGTCTGCCGCAATTGATCAAGCTGGGATTGGCGGCTATGCGCCGCGGCACTTACTTTCTTTGCTTCGCCTAAAGAAAGTAAGCAAAGAAAGGCGCCCCCACATCTGCGTCGGCTACGCCGATGCCCTCGACTGCGGACGGATCGAGGCGGCGGCGGGGCTTAACAAAACAGGCCCCGCCGAAACCCCGCCCCGCCCGTTCCTCGCTCGGCGCAGACGTAGGGGAATCCATGCAGACCAACGATTGCAGCATATACATGCCTGGGTGTTGCTCTGTAGGTCAATTTTGATATGCTTTTCAACGATATACCCATGCCTGTTTTATTCGCGCTCTGTGGTCTGGGGCTTTTATCCCCTGTCGCCCATCGCCGAGGGAGTGGAGTGAGACAAACAGTTTTTCGTTTGGCTCACGACCGACTGAGGGTAGCCCGGAGGGCCGCAGGCGGGGGGCTCCTTTGGGGTGTAGGGGGCTTTGGAGAAGCAAAGCCCCCTACCTGCCCGCGCGGCGGAACGCGCATCAAAATAGTCGCGGCGTAGCCGCATAAAACCTGAATCACTCCGCAACATCGTCTACGCGGCAGCGTTTATTTTGAACTTGACGCCAAGGCAAACAGACAGAACAATCGTTCCACTTCAACTCTACAAGAAAACCCCATGCGCCCTCGCCTCAATCTGATCTTGCTCGGCGTCGCCGATGTAGCCAAATCAACTGCTTTCTATGAAGCATTGGGGTGGCAAAAAGCGGCGACGAGTCATAGTAAATTTGTGAAGTTCGATCTGGGTGGCGTGGTGCTGGCGCTTCAGTCGCGCTCGGCCTTTGCCGCTGATTGCGGCTTGCCCGATAGTAATTACCGCGGTTTTGCCGGTTTTGCGCTGGCGTATATTGCACGCTCGGCCAATGAAGTACCGCAGGTGCTGGCTGCGGCGGCGCAATTGGGGGCCGAGATTGTGAAACCCGCTACGCCGAACGCCTGGGGCATTGCTGGCTATTTTCGCGATCCGGACGGGCATTTATTCGAGGTGTGTTACGAAGATGGCTGGATTTTTGCCGAGGATGGCCATCTGCGGGTGTAAGCCGAGCGGCAGCGCGTGCGCCCTGCCCGTGCGCTGCAACTGGGCCGCTTAGGCGGCCATCGGCAGCAGGGCTTTGGCGGTTTGCAGCAATTGATCGGCCTGGGCGGCGGCCGAGCGCGATTCGCGCAGCGCCATATTCCAGCGCGCCATCGTGGCTTTGAGCGTTTGCGCGTCGCGGATGTCTTCGATTTCGCGCACCAGCCGCGCGGCCATTAGCCCCAGGCCTTGCTGGCTGCTGCTAATCATCAGGCTTTTTACCGCCTGCAGCGTGGCATCGTCGAGCGCAATGGCGGCGCTTTGACCTGGCGCGGGCGGCGGCGGTGAGGGAACGGGTGGCCGTGTGGCTGACGGCGAAGGTGATGCTGGAGATGGTGTCACTGCAGAGCTTGCCAGTGGGCTGGCATCCTCACCGCCAATTCTGCGAATCAGCCCCTTGGCTTGCAGCTGATCGACGAGTGCCAGCACATCGTGGTGATTGAGCTGCTGGTAGAGCTCGGCAATATTGCGTTCGCCATCGATCAGAATCAGCACCCGGCGCTCGCTGGCCAGCATCGGAATGGATCGCGATGCAATCGCCTGCTGACCTAGCGGGGTTTTGCTGTAAATGTGCTGCAGTGTATTGACCCGAATCGACATCATTTTGCGCTCACAAACTGAATGATGGATGCAGTTTAAAGCCCGCATATTGCCGAAATTCGATCAAAAGCTGTTGCAAATTGTAAGCTAAAGCCCTCTGGCGAGCATACAGATCCAGCCTCTTGATGTTTTAAGTCGTAGGAACGAGCTTGCTCGCGAACTGCAAGGCTTCGCTCGCTCCTATGGAAGTTCAATCTGCAGAAAGCCGGATCACTAGTCAGGCTTGATGGCGTACAACACGCCATTTTCTGCGCCGACCAGCAGCGATGTGGCCGTGGCGCGCAGTTGGCCAAACGCGGCGGCGGGTAGCTCAAGGCGCTGCGTTTGCTGGCCTTGCCGATTGATCGCCAATAGCTGCCCGGCTTTGGCGGGCGCATAGGTGTCGCCAGTGGCAAACCAGTATTGTTCGTGCGCCAAGACGGCCTGACGGAAGATATTCTGCCGGCTCGGCACTTGCCAGATCACGCGGCCGCTCTGGCCATCAATCTGTTGCACCAGAAAGCTATCCGAGCTACCGATCACAATCCGCCCACGGTCTGCCAGCGCGCTGGCCATCACCCACGAGCCGCCGTGATCCACTTCCCAGCGCGTTTTGCGCTGCTGGATGTCCCAGCCACGGATTTTGCCGTCGCGTGAGGCAAACACCAGCGATTTACCCACGCGAACAGGCTGGCTCTGGATCATGCCGTCGGCGGCGCGATGCTGGCTTAGCAGCTTGCCGCTGCGCCAGACCACGCGGCTTAGCGTGCCATATTCGCTGGCCAGATAGGCAATCTGCCCATCAATCGCCGGGGTGGCAGTAATCACTTCGGCCAGCGCTTGCCGCCACACCGGTTTGCCCTGCGCCACATCCAGCAGCACCAGCTCGCGCCCCAGCGCCACCAGCAGCTGCTGCCCTAGCAAAATCGGCTCGGGGTTCAGGCTATCCCAGATATCCCCCGGTGCATGCTCGGGCATCGTGTATTGCCAGCGCTGCGCGCCAGTTGTGGCGTCCAGCGCAGAAACACCCTGGCTGCTGGTCAGCAGAATCAGCGAGCCCGATTTCAGCGGCGTGGTGCTGATTGCGCCAGCCAGCTTGCGCTGCCAGCGCAGTTTTTGCTGCGCGTCGAGCGAAAACACCTGCCCGGCCAGATTGCCAAAGACCACACCACCCTGCTGATCGGGCAATACGCCGCCGCGAATCGGCGCGCCACTACGAAACGTCCACTGGATGCTGGCGGCCTGTATCTGCACCTGTACCAGTAGCAGCGCGCTGCCCAGCAGCAGACCCGCCATCGAGCGTGATGCGGCCTTGAATGTGGTTTTTCCAAGCATGATTTTTACCCCTAGGTGGCTAGAATTGCGGCCTATTTTAGGCAGGCGCGTGCGGGCATACTTTGCAAATCTTGCGCTGTGCGTGGGCATCTAGAGCAATTTTTCGCATTTGTTCCCCCTTCGTCCCCCCCTTAGTCCCAAAGGCCGTTCACTTAAGGGTTTTGACTTTAGCTTCCCCCTTTGTAAAAGGGGGATTGAGGGGGATTCGGCTCGAGGTGGGCAGTCAAATACAGTCCTTCATGGCGCAAAAATCCCCCCTAGCCCCCCTTCGCCGAAGGGGGAAACGAATACAAAAAATTGGTGCAGATACTCATGATGCGGCAATCAGGATTGAAAATCGGCCAACTGGTAGAGTCGACGCGCGCCAGAGCGCGCTGGGCGCACGGGGACGCACCATTGATAGCGTGCCGCTGCGGGCGTGGATGATTCGGGGCCGGATAATTCAGCCTCAAACGATTCGTGCAGAAAAGGCTGGCTCAGGCAGTAATGCGGCCTATCGTCCAGCGCCCACGGGCTGCGCGGCAGCCAGTAGTTGAACAGATACTCGGCCGCCGCTGCTTCCTCTTGCCAGCGGCCGCAAAAATCGAGCACCACATATTGCCCTGCGGGCAGCTGACGCACCGCCAGCTGCCTGCCCGGCTGCTGCGTATCGGTAATCAGCAGCCCGGCCTCGTAGCGGCGCTGCGCCAGCGGCGTAATGCTGGGGTCGTCCGACCAGCGCGAAGCGCCTTGCAGCTGGCGAATCTGTTCTCCCGTCCACTCAAGCTTTGCCCACTCACGCAGCGACGCCCAGATGCGGGCCAACTGTGCGGTATCGGCCCCGTTGCACCACAGATAGGCCCAGCGATACGCGGGCAGTTGCTTTAACTGCACATCGATCACGGAGGCCGGGCGGATACCCCGGCGGGCAGCCAGCAGCTCAGGGGCGCGCTCGCTGGCAGTGTCACGTTCGGCAGGTGGCAAAAGCGACCAGAATTGTCCGTCGTATTGCCATGATTCCTGCTTGCGCCACTGGCTGGGGCTGAGACCAAACTGCGCACGAAAAGCGCGCGCCAACAGCGCCTGGGATTTAAAGCCGCATTCGAGCGCAATCTGCGACATGCTGCGCAGCGGCAGGCTGATCAGGCTTTGTGCCGCCGCTTCCAGCCGGATACGGCGCACGTAATCGGCCGGGGTTTCCTGCAATTGCGCGGTAAAGATACGGTGAAAATGATAGGGTGAAAAATGCGTCAGCCGCGCCAGCTGCGCCAGACTCAAATCCTGATCCAGATTGGCACGGATATACTCCAGCGCCTGCTGCAGCCGCCGGGTGTAATCGCTGATCAAGGCATCAGTCATGGCAGATTCCGCCGCTCAAGCCATCGCCACAACAGCATTACAGAAGATTGCGCGGCTGGCCGCGCAAAAAACCGGCGATATTGTCGATCAGCTGGTCGGCCAGCGTTTGCATCGTGCCTTCGCTGGCCCAGGCCACATGCGGAGTAATAATCAGATTGGGCCAGTCCAGCGCCAGCAGCGGATTGCCCTCACGCGGCGGCTCATTTACCAGCACGTCCAGCCCGGCACCGGCAATCTGCCCGGTTTGCAGCGCAGCCAGCAGCGCCGCTTCATCAATCAGCCCACCGCGCGCGGTATTGATCACAATGGCGCTGCGTTTCATCTGCGCCAGCTCGTCCGCGCCGATCAGGTGCCGCGTTTGCTCGTTCAGCGGGCAATGCAGGCTGATCACATCGGCTGTACTGATGGCCTCATCCCAGCCCAAATAGCCCTCGCGCACCGCACTGGCGCCCTTGCGCTCGACAAAATACGTCTGCATGCCAAAAGCCTGCGCCAGCCTGGCCGTGGCCATCCCCAGCGCTCCCGAGCCGATCAACGCCATCCGGCTGCCCGCCAGATCGCGCAGCGTGTGCTCCGGCCGATCCGGCAGCAGACAAAAACCACTGGCGCGCTGCCATTCCCCCGCCGCCAATCTGGCGCGGCAGCTGAGTAACTGACGGCGCAAGGCCAGCATTAACATCAGGGTATGTTCCGCTACGCCATGAATGGCATAGTCTCTGACATTACACACCCCCACCGTATATTCACGAGCGGCGGCCAGATCAATATTGTTATACCCGGTTGCAGCCACGGCAATCAGTTTGAGCTCGGACAAGGCGGCGATCATCTCGCGCGTCAGCGGCACTTTATTGCTGATCACCACGCTCGCGCCCTGCACGCGCTCGATCACCTGCTCGGGCGCTGTCTGCGGATACGCTTGCCAGCGATGCGGCACATCAAGCGGTTTGAGCGGCACGCACAGCGTATCGGCATCCAGAAAAACAATCAGCGGCAAGGGTGAAGTCATGGTGTGTCCTGAAACGAAATATAAAACGGGTTCTGAAATTAGACCCAAGATCAACCCTTCGCCGGGCTCTGAAAATGGCTGGCGGCAAAAGCCTGCAAGGCCAGCCCCAGCGATTGGGCCGGTTGCGTCTGGCGCGCCCAATGATGCCAATACAGCGGTACAAGCTCGGCCAGCGCGGCGATTTCGCATAGCTGCCCGGCCGCCAGCGCGGCGGCAGCCTGCTGGCGTGGCACCACGGCATAAGCAAAGCCGGCTTGCGCAGCGGCAAACAGCGCATTGCTTTCCGGAATAACATGGCAGGGATATTGCCCGTCGAGCAAACCCCAGCGCTCGCGCAGCAGGCGGCGGTGCAGGCTTTCACGGTGGCCGAACACGGCCGCAGGCGCGTGCATCAACTGCTTGGCCGATAATGGATGATTTGACAGGAGATCAGGCAAGTATTGCGCGATAAAATCCGCCCGCGCCACGCCAATATATTCAATACACCCCAGAGGTACAACGCTACAGCCCGCTACTTCATTGGCCTGCGTACTGATACACCCATAGACTTCGCCCGATCGCAGCAAATCGAGCGTATAGGCTTCGTCATCAACCACGCATTCGAGCAGCAGCCGCTGTTGCGCTAGCAAGGGCGAGAGCGCATTGAGCAACCCCAGCGCCAGACTGTCGGCGTTCACGCCCAGCCGCAGCGTCAACCATTCGGCACTGCCATCGGCATCGTCCAGCTGACCGGCCAGCTCGGATTCGAGCAGGCGCACCTGCCGCACATGTGCCAGCAGCTTTTCGCCCGTTGCCGTGGCGCACAGCGGATTTTCGCGCCGCAGCAAAACTTCGCCGTGCCGCTCTTCCAGCTGGCGGATGCGCTGCGAAATCGCCGACGGCGTTAGATGCAGCCGTTTGGCCGCCGCATCAAAGCTGCCGCAACGCAAAACCATATCCAGCGCTTCAAGAAGTTTGTAGTCAAACATAAGCCAAATTGGAGTGGGCACAGAATTTATCGTTTTACCACGATTTGACTATCTGTTTGAATAGCGGCATCAGATAGAGCCAAGCCGGATTTTTCCAGATGACCATACTTTCGATCAATATCAATAAAATCGCGCTAATCCGCAATTCGCGCGGGCGCAACTACCCCGATGTAGCGGCCTTTGCCGCGCGCTGCCTCGATTTTGGCGCTGGCGGCATTACGCTGCATCCGCGCCCCGATCAGCGCCATGCCCGTTATTCCGATGTGGCCGAGTTGGCTAAATTGTGCCAAGCGCGTGGCGTCGAGCTCAATGTGGAAGGCTATCCCACGCCGGAATTTCTGGCCGTGGTTAAACAATACCGCCCAGCACAATGCACGCTGGTGCCCGATGCGCCCGATCAGCTCACGTCCGATCACGGCTGGGATCTGGACAAGGATGCCGAGTTTTTGCGCCCAATTCTGGCCGAACTCAAGGCACTGAATATCCGCAGTAGCCTGTTTGTCGATTACACCACGCAGGATATGGCCAAAGCCCGCGCCATCGGTGCCGATCGCGTCGAGCTGTATACCGAGCCTTACGCTGAAACCTTCGCTAGCGACGCGAACGCCGCCATACTGGCCGGTTTTGCCGCCGCCGCACAGCGCGCGCAAGACGCAGGACTGGGCGTCAACGCCGGGCATGATTTGAACCTAGACAATCTGGGCCTCTTTCTGACCATCCCGAACATTCTGGAAGTCTCCATCGGCCACGCTTTTGTCGTTGAATGCCTGGAGATGGGCATGCAGCAAGTACTGCAAAACTACAGCCGTCTTTGCACCCCACACGCCGCACAATAAATTCACAATCAATTAGTTACACCTCAGGACACTTGCAATGAAACCTCTAAACGGCGCGCAAGTCGCGCACATCGCCCAGCAATTTGGCACCCCGGTCTGGACTTATGACGCAGCGACCATCCGCGAACGCATCAGCCAGCTCAAAATGTTCGACACCATCCGCTTTGCGCAAAAAGCCAATTCGAATATCCACATTCTGCGCCTGATGCGCGAGGCGGGTGTCAAGGTTGATTCAGTGTCATTGGGTGAAATTGAACGCGCAGTGGCGGCGGGTTTTCAGACCGGTAAAGACAGCGATGACATCGTATTTACCGCTGATTTATTAGATAGAGCGACTTTGGCGCGTGTGGTTGAGCTGGATATTCAGGTCAACTGCGGTAGCCCGCAAATGCTCGAGCAACTGGGCCAAGCCCACCCCGGCCATCGTGTCTGGCTGCGCGTCAATCCCGGTTTTGGTCACGGTCATAGCCAGAAAACCAATACCGGCGGCGAGCAAAGCAAACACGGCATCTGGCACGAGCAAATCCCCGAAGCGCTGACGCTGATTAGCCAATACAACTTGGAACTCGTTGGCCTGCATATGCACATTGGCTCGGGCGTGGATTACAGCCATTTGCAGGAAGTCTGCGCGGCGATGGTCGCACAGGTGAAAGAATCCGGCCGCGACATTCAGGCGATTTCCGCCGGCGGCGGCTTGTCGATTCCTTACCGCGTTGGCGGCGAAACCATCGACACGGCACATTATTTCAGCCTGTGGGATGCGGCGCGCAATGAAATTGCCGCGCATCTGGGCCACGCCGTTCACCTTGAAATCGAGCCGGGTCGTTTCCTCGTTGCCGAAAGCGGCAAGCTCATTACCGAAGTGCGCGCCAAGAAAGACGTGGGCAGCAATCACTTTGTGCTGGTTGACGCGGGCTTTTCTGATCTGATGCGCCCGGCGATGTACGGCAGCTTCCATGAAATCAGCGTCTTGCGCGCCGATGGCTCTGCTGCAGGTGGCGACACGCGCGGCACGGTGCTGGCTGGCCCATTATGCGAATCGGGCGATGTATTCACGCAGGAAGAAGGCGGCGTGGTAACACCGCGCGATTTGCCAGCGTGTGAAATCAGCGACTGGGTGGTACTGCACGATACTGGCGCTTACGGTGCGAGCATGTCGAGCAACTACAATACCCGCCCGCTGATTGCCGAAGTGATGATAGACGGCGACAAACTCACCCAAATCCGCCGCCGCCAGACGGTGGCCGAGCTACTGGCGCTGGAGCTCTAAACAGGAACAGGACGTAATCACTACCGCCTGCCTATTGGGGTAGTTAACAATGCTGTGCTGCTTGATTTCACTTAAAATGGCTTGCAACAATTGCAAGCCATTTTCTATTGGACGACGAGGACTGGAAGCAAGATGAAAAAAGTAATTTTGTGGATGCTATCCTGCGGTGCAACGCTGTTCAGCTTGTTCTGCCTCCTCGCCCTGCTTCAGGCTGGCAGCATTTACTCGGCAGAGCGTGCATTGTTCAATTTGAAATTCTGGGGCGCATTACTTGTGCTCGGTATTTTGGGCGCTCTCTTTTGTGCCTATATGGCACGGCAATGCGACAAACAAGCGCCTTCGTTACCGAAATAAACTCACAGGGTAATTTATGGGTTCCAACCTGATCACCATCGGCACCTACGGCACGCTGGTGGCCGCTTCACTGGTCTTGTTATTTGGCCGCGTGCTGGTGGAAAAAACCGCGCCACTCAAGGCTTTTACCATCCCCGAGCCAGTGGCGGGCGGCTTAGTGGTGGCACTGCTGATGCTGCTGGCGCAGCAGGTGGCCGGGGTGAGCGTGAAATTTGATACCAGCATCCAGACGCCATTGATGCTGGCTTTTTTTGCCACCATTGGTTTAAGCGCCAATCTCGCCAGCCTGCGTGCGGGCGGCAGCGTGATGGTGAAGTTTCTGTTTGTGGTGCTTGGCCTGCTGCTGATGCAAAACATCATCGGCATCAGTCTGGCCAAAATGCTGGGGCTGGAAGGCTATCTGGGCCTGCTGGCGGGCTCGATCACGCTCTCGGGCGGGCATGGCACTGGCGCGGCGTGGAGCAAGGTGTTTACCGAGCAATTTGGCATCGCGGGAGCCACCGAGCTGGCGATGGCCTGCGCAACCTTTGGCCTGGTACTGGGCGGGCTGATCGGCGGGCCGGTGGCCAAAATTCTGCTGAAAAAAGTCGCCGCCCCCGGCGCCGAACACAATCAGGATCAGGACCCCAGCATGTTTGAAGAGCCGCAAGCCACGCGGCTGATTACCGTGAATTCCTTTATCGAATCGCTGGCGCTGATTGTACTGAGCCTGGCTGGCGGCAATATGCTGGCCGAGATGCTGGCGGGCACCGCATTCGAGCTGCCCACCTTTGTGTGCGTGCTGTTTAATGGGGTACTGCTGCGCAATATTTTGTCCGGTCTGGGCTGGTACGAAGTGTTTGACCACGAAATATCAGTGCTGGGCAATGTAAGTCTGGCGCTGTTTCTGGCGATGGCGCTGATGAGCTTGCGCCTGTGGGAGCTGGCCAATCTGGCGCTGCCGATGCTGCTGATTCTGGCGGTGCAAGCGGCGGCCATGGCTGGCTACGCGATTTTTGTTACCTTCCGCGTGATGGGCAAAAACTACGACGCGGTCGTGCTGGCGGCCGGACATTGCGGCTTTGGCCTGGGCGCAACGCCAACGGCGATTGCCAATATGCAGGCGGTGACACACCGCTTTGGCCCATCGCATCTGGCTTTTATTGTGGTGCCGATGGTGGGCGCATTCTTTATTGATATTGCCAACGCGATTGTGATCAAGCTATTTATGGCTTTGCCGATTTACTAAGGGTATATCAATCAAGATCAATCCAGCATTATCCTACAAGGCAATACCCAAGGAGAGTACATCATGACAGTGCATGTTTATGTCGCACCCGGTTTTGAAGAAGTCGAGCTGATTACCATTGTGGATGTATTGCGCCGCGCCGAGATCGATACGCTGATGGTATCGCTCACTGCAGGCACGCAAATCCACGGCGCGCACGGCATTGCCGTTCACGCCGACGAGCCGTTCCAGAATGTCACCGGACACGCTCCCGAGATGATCATCCTGCCCGGCGGCGGCCCCGGCACGCAAGCCATGCTGGCACATAGCGAATTGCATCGCCGTCTGCACGCACAGATTGCCGCAGGCCAACGCGTTGCGGCCATCTGCGCCGCACCGATGGTGCTGGCCAAAATCAGCCTGCTGCAGGGCAAACAGGCAACGTGTTTCCCTGGTTGCGAAAGTGTATTGCAGGAGCATGGCGCCCAGATCAGCGCATTCAACGTGGTGAACGATGGCCTAATCACCACCTCGCGCGGCCCAGCCACCGCAGCGCTTTTTGCTCTGGAGCTGGCCGCCCAGCTCAACGGCGAAGCCAGCGCCAAACAGGTCGGCCGCGCCATGCTTTATTTGTAAGGGCTTAGCCTGAGCAGCAAAAAATCAGCGCATGCCAAAACTGGAAATACAAATGGAGAAAACTACGGGGTATACAGCCATAGAACCCATCTAGATTAACTTTCAAAGCAATACCCACATCAATATCACAGATATTTGCCAGTAATTACGGCAAATACCTGCAGATGCCGCTGCCAAGGCCTGCGGCACTGGCAAGGAACGCAATGGTATAATCGGCCGATAAATCACCCTTTGCGAACCACCATGAATTCCACGGCTCACACGGCACACCTGACCACAGCAGAACTCAATACCGCGCTTAGCTTGCTCCGCGCAGGCGAGCTAGTGGGCATCCCCACCGAAACCGTGTACGGCCTCGCTGCCGATGCCAGCCAGCCAGCCGCCGTGGCCAAAATTTTTGCCGCCAAAGGCCGCCCGGCCGATCATCCGGTGATTGTGCATATCGCAGGAGCCGAGCAGCTGGCTGCCTGGGCACAAAATATCCCGGACGAAGCCTATCTGCTGGCCGAACATTTCTGGCCAGGCCCGCTCACGCTAATTCTGGAACGCCAGCCTCATGTGAGCGATTCGGTCACCGGCGGGCAAAATACCGTGGGCCTGCGCGCGCCCGCCCACCCGATCACACAACAACTACTGCAACACTTCGGTGGCGGCCTGGCCGCGCCAAGCGCCAACCAGTTCGGCCACGTCAGCCCCACCATCGCAGCGCACGTACGTAGCGAATTTAGCCAGGATGTATTGCAGCTGGTGCTGGACGGCGGCGCCTGCGACGTGGGCGTGGAATCAACCATCGTCAGCCTCATCGGCGAAACACCCAAACTGCTACGCCCCGGCGGCGTATCACGCGAAGCCATCGAAGCGGTACTGGGCCATGATCTGGAACATCACACCAACCAGCACTCCGCCAAACAACGCGTCTCCGGCCTGCTCGACTCACACTACGCCCCACGCACTACGTTGATTACAGGCAATACAGAACAACTGCAAGCTGAGATTCAACAGCAACAGCAACTTGGCAAAAAAGTGGTACTCATTACCCAAAACATTAATACCAATCTGAAGCTTGAACAATATCTGATGCCGAGCAGCCCCGAGGCGTATGCACACCAAATCTATGCCACCTTGCGCCAGCTAGATTTGCAAGGTTATGACACCTTATTTCTAGCCTCGCCCCCCACTAGCGCAGCATGGCTGGCCATCCATGATCGACTAGGCCGCGCAGCACATCAAAGGTATTAAAGTTCGCCAGCAAATCCTAAACCCACCCCCCCTCAACCGCTCATCCCTGAAAAACTGCCGATTAAGCCCGACATCAGGGAAAAGCTGTATCTGGTAAGCATTCGTCAGTAGAATCCACCCTAAATAAAACTATAGGGACGGTGGATATGAAAACGAAGCATCAGGGCTTCACACTCATCGAGATGATGATCACGATCGCAATCCTCGGCATTTTGCTTGCTATTGCTGTGCCAAATTTTACCGACTGGCTGAATAAAAAAAGGATTGAGTCTGCCTACCAGGCACTCAACACTTTATTCCAGTTCGCAAAATCAGAAACAGCAAAGCAAAATCAAAACATATATGTTAGAGCAACACTCACTGCAAAAGACAATTGGACTATAAAAGCCACTAACAGTGCCAACACCACGACCTTTCTAGAAGTTAAAAGCTCTGACTTCAGAAAAATTGAGATGGATGACACAACTACAGAATCTACGATTAGCACACTCAATGGTAGCTTTTTCTCTGCAAAAGAATTACTACCAACTTTTGGCAATACTTCCAGCCAAAGCATTTTGTTAAAAACTGCAGACAATAAATATCAAGTTAAAACTACCATTTCAACTGGTGGAGTAATTTCAAACTGCACACCAACAGGAAAACCATCTCTAGCAGGGATACCATCATGTTTGTAAAACAACAAGGCCTTTCTCTAATTGAAATTCTCGTCACCATTGCAATTGGCGTATTCTTACTGGGCGGCGCATCCAGCTTAGGTCTATTTACAATTAATAACACTTATGCCATCAACCACAAAGCCACTCTACAACAAGAGATGGATAACATCCTAAACCTAATTAGTAATGACATTGCTCGTGCCGGATTTAGCACCAACAATTTTCAAAGAATTTGGCTAAATGATCAAATCGGTACAAGCGGAAATTTCAAATGCATCATTTATCGCTATGATAGAAACAGTAACTCGGCTGTTGATGCCGACGAAACACGAGGGATTTATTTCAATGTTGACACAACCAACGCTAAAAACAATGAAATTCGTATCTTAAGAAATTCCGACTTAGCTAGCACTAACAACTGCAGCGATGCCATTTGGTCAGACAATGACAAAGCCCCAGTCATCCACAATAAACAATCAATCACCATTAATTCATTAAACCTCAAACCCCACATTACCAACTTAACAAATTCAAATATCCCTGCAAATACAGTCGATAGCGTTGAAATCTCATTAACTGCAACACAAACAGGACGCTTGAGCTCTACAAGTGATGATCAACAGTTAACCATAACGCGAACTGTGCAGCTCAGAAATTTACCTATTAAGCAATAATACTCAAAATAGAGAAAATTATTATGATTAATTCGACACATCGACAATCAGGCACTGTAACTATGATTGTAACGGTGCTATTAGTGCTTATTTCTACCATTGCGGTTTTGTACACAAACAAAAATGTAATCGCCGCACAAAAAATAGCCACCAATAACTACCAAAATTCAAAAGCAGCCGAAGCTGCCGAAGCAGGTGCTCAGGCATTTATTGCTGTTTTACAGAACGATTTAAAATTATTGAGTGATGCTGATAGCACAAATGATTCAAGCACAGAAGTATTAAAAAAACGCTCTCCAAGCGCAGCCACTTGCGCGGGTGCCTTAAGCTCACTCGGTGCTCTTGCATATGAATTCAAATTCGGCTCAAGCGGCTACGCAAGCGATGCAGCGACGTCGAGCACGTTTGCTGCTGATCGTTATTTCTCTAAAACGATTACACCACCAGAAGCTATCACAGGGATTGCTCAAGGGCTCGCCTATAGGATCAGAGCTTCCATGAACTCTAGTGGCGAAATCAGTATTCAGAGCGAGGGCTGTGCCGACAATGCCGTCACAGCACCAACAATTACAGTACCAGCTTGTACAGCAAGTAACTCCCCCCTCAGTCTTTCTAAGAGAACAGTGAACCTTTCTGGCGGTGCTTTTTTTACTGCCTCTGCACTCACAGTCAAAGGCTACATGGATGCGACCACAACCTTCGACACACGAAAACCCACTTCTTTGCACCCCTCACCAGCATGCAGCATTTTAACGGGGGACTCATTCGAAATGAAAGCAGGCGTTCCGTTAGTCACAGACACATCGCCTACGGGTGCCGTTTGCACAAGCTCAAGCACTTGCACGCTACCCACTGATATCGCAGCAAATACCGCATCGATAAATACAATGAATCCTGACGATTATTTTAAAAAGATCATGGGAGGCAAATCATTAGATGAATATAAAGCTGTAGCTGACAAAGTCATAACCAATGGTAGCTGCAGCGGAATTCAGAATTCGGACAAAGTTATAGTCTTTGATGGCAATTTGACCGACACCTCGTGCAACCTGATGTCAAAGGGCGACAAAATTATCATTGTTAACGGTGCCATTAAACCGCCCTCTTCAGCTGATTTCAAAATGAACGGGCTGCTTTTTGCTAAAGATGTTCACCAATTTGGGTCTGTTGAAGTAAGAGGAGTGGTTGCTCTTGGTGGTGACTGGGATGCGGATACACTCTATATGCCTTCACCACCAGCGGCTGCTAATACGTTACGAGAGTTAACTTGCCCAGCTTGCACAGGTGGGAAAGCAACCAACAGTAAAGCGAACGCTAAAATTGGTGGGCACAATGCAGCTGCAGCGGCTGGACAAGGAGCATTAACCGTCAATTACGATCCGAGCAAGATACCACCTAATGTATTCCCTCCATCAATTTCGACCAAATCCGGTAGCTGGATTGATTACTAATTGGAATGAAAAATGCAAAAAATAAACCAATCTGGATTTAGTTTGATTGAAGTATTAGTTTGCATGCTAATCATCGCGTTTAGCGCTGCAGCACTGGCCAAATTAAATTTATTCACTAGTCAAGGTGCCATGCTGGCCTCAAGCAGAACCAAAGCCACCAGCCTTGCTCAATCTGCAATTGAAAAAGCTCGCGCTGATGCCGCTATGGGCATCCCTGTTAAGGAGGACATATCTGGAACAACGGTAGCCGCTGCAACCGGCGATGCGAATAGCTACAAAACTAAATTAAAAATATGTTATTCAAAAACGAATGAAAACACTGGTGGCGCAACGAATATGAATGTTGATCCGGGGGCAACCAACCATGAAAATGACACCTTGGTGCAACCACCAGAGCCGGATTGCGATTTGGCAGATAGCAAAAGAAATACTTTATCCTGGGTTCAAACTACTACCGAGTGGACAAGCTCAAAAGGAGAAACTGAACGCGTTGTTTTAGTTTCGGCGATCCCTAATTTAATAAAAGCTACCTCATGCACCACGAATTGGGATAACTCAAAGGGCTATAGTTGGGGCACGGTGGTTACACATGGTACCGGCAGATATTTCGTGTGCAATAAAACCAGTTCATGCCCGAAAGAAAACTCAGGCGGTGGAACACCGACAAATCCGAGAAGCAATGAAGGCTGGACTGAGCTTAACTTCAACCCTTGTACATAACAGATAACTCCGCATTTCAGCCGTTCATCAGTTCCACGGCAGCTTTAAAGCAATTATCAGCTTAATTGAGTTGCCACTTAGGACTGTAAGTTTTACGATCTTTAATTAAATACTCCTAGCAGAGACCGCAAAAATGAAAACCACACAAGCAAAAGGCTTCACCCTAATCGAATTAGTAGTCGTAGTCGCCATCATTGGCATTTTGACGGCGATTGCCATGCCGTCTTATCTAGACTATGTGCGTAAATCGCGCCGTACTGATGCCACGGTGACTATCAGCAGAATTCAACAAGCTCAGGAAAAGTGGCGCGCAAATAACACCACTTATTCGGTAGACGTATCTAGCAACGGGCTTAATGTTTCAACACTCACTACGGCTACTACCAACTCATCTGAGACTTTAACTTCAAAATTCGGCGGCAGTGATTATTACAAAATCAACATCAAGTCCAATACAGCAACGGGCTACATCATCACAGCAACGGCTCAAGGCGATCAGGCCAACGATAAAGCAGGGAGCACTTCCTGCACACCCCTTGTAATGACCGTTAGTAACGGCAATGCCATTGGCGAACCTGCAGCTTGCTGGGCTAAGTAAAACTGACCTATTCGAGCCGAGGGTGTGCAGAATTTTGTGTGAATCGGCCTCGTTGATTACTGAGGAAGTCGTTCCTCAAACTGGATAGTAAACCGGGTTAGCGCCGCTTTCCAATCCCGCAGTGGCATCGTTCATTTCTGGCTGATATTACGCAGCGCTAGGTAGAACAATTTCAGCAACGCTTCGTCGCTCGGGAATGAGCCTCGGTTTTTCGTCAGCTTGCGCAGGCTCATGTTCATCGACTCAATCGCGTTGGTCGTGTAAATCACCTTGCGAATTTCCGGCGGGAAGTCAAAGAAGGGAATCTGAATCGCACCGGGTTTCGCGGAGGCTCCAATTCTTGAGAGAATGGTGCCATGAAGAAATCAACTCAATTTTCCCCCGAAGTCCGCGAACGTGCTGTACGCATGGCGATTGAACACCGCGCTGAATATCCATCCGAGTGGGCTACCCTCGCTTCCATCGCCAGCAAAATTGGTTGCACGCCCGAAACGTTGCGCACTTGGTGTCGTCGACAAGGTGGCGATGCAGTGCCCGCCAATAAAAATGCAGCCGAGAATGAACGCATCAAAGCATTAGAGCGTGAGGTGCGCGAACTTAAAAAGGCCAATGAAATTCTGCGCCTGGCCAGCGCGTATTTCGCGCAGGCGGAGCTCGACCGCCGATTGAAGTAGTCAGGGGATTCATCGATGCCCATCGTGAGCAGCACGGGGTCGAGCCGATCTGCAAACTGTTACAGGTCGCCCCGTCTGC
>NZ_VIRW01000035.1 GCF_009760905.1 Chitinibacter sp. GC72
ATGTTTTTTACATAATCCGCGTGACCTGGGCAATCTACGTGAGCGTAGTGGCGAGTTTCGGTTTCGTACTCAACGTGCGCAGTATTAATAGTGATACCACGTGCTTTTTCTTCTGGTGCGCTGTCGATCTGTGAGTAGTCTTTAGCTTCACCACCGAACTTGCGAGTCAACACAGTCGTGATCGCAGCAGTCAGGGTTGTTTTACCGTGGTCAACGTGACCGATTGTACCAACGTTAACGTGCGGCTTGGTCCGCGTAAACTTTTCTTTAGCCATTCTTCAAATTCCTTTAAATTATTTTTTAGCCATGATTGCGTCAGCTATGTGCTTAGGCGCGATCGAATAGTGCTTAAATTCCATAGAGTAAGTAGCGCGACCTTGCGACATTGAACGCAAAGTAGTCGAGTAACCAAACATCTCAGACAATGGAACTTCGGCTTTAACCATTTTGCCGCCAGCAGGATTATCATCCATACCTTGCAAAATGCCGCGACGAGATGAAATATCACCCATGATGTCGCCCATGTAGTCTTCTGGCGTCTCGATTTCTACGGCCATCATAGGCTCAAGAATTACCGGACCCGCACGACGCATCGCTTCTTTAAACGCCAACGAACCCGCCAACTCAAACGCAATTTGCGAAGAGTCAACATCATGGTACGAACCGAACGTCAAACGAACCTTAACGTCAACCACAGGGAAGCCAGCCAACACGCCAGACTTCAGCGTATTTTGAATACCTTTATCAACCGACGGGATGAATTCACGAGGAATTACACCACCTTTAATTTCGTCAACAAAGCTATAGCCATTGCCTTCACCAGCCGGTTCGATCGTGATCGTACAATCACCGTACTGACCCTTACCACCAGACTGTTTGGCATGCTTACCTTGAACATCCGCTGCGATTTGGGTAATCGTCTCACGATAGGCTACTTGTGGCGCACCTACGTTAGCTTCAACACCAAACTCACGCTTCATACGATCAACCAAGATCTCGAGGTGCAACTCACCCATACCAGACATAATGGTCTGACCAGTCTCTTCGTCAGTACGAACGCGGAAAGAAGGATCTTCCTTCGCCAAGCGACCCAAAGCCAGACCCATTTTTTCTTGGTCAGCTTTAGTTTTTGGCTCAACAGCAACGTGAATTACTGGCTCAGGGAATACCATGCGCTCAAGGATAATAACTTTATCCAGATCACACAGAGTCTCACCAGTCGTTACGTCTTTCAAACCAATCGCAGCAGCGATGTCGCCAGCACGAACTTCTTCGATCTCTTTACGATCATTTGCATGCATTTGCACCAAACGACCGATACGCTCTTTCTTGTCTTTAACCGAGTTCAGAACCGAGTCTCCAGACTTCAGTACACCCGAGTAAACGCGGAAGAATGTCAATTGACCAACGTACGGGTCATTCATCAATTTAAATGCCAACGCAGAGAATGGCGCATCATCACTAGCAGGACGTGAATCTTCAGCTTCGCGATCATCAACACCCTTCACATCATCAATATCAATTGGCGATGGCAAGAATTCAATTACCGCGTCCAACATGCGCTGAACACCTTTATTTTTAAAGGCAGAACCACACAATACTGGCTGAATTTCACAAGCAAGCGTGCGAGTACGGATAGCAGCAACAATTTCTTCTTCAGACAACTCGCCTGTTTCAAGATATTTGTTCATCAGGTCTTCACTGGCTTCAGCAGCAGTTTCAACCATTTTTTCGCGCCATTCTTGAGCAACAGATACCAAATCAGCTGGAATATCGCCGTACTCAAACTTCATACCCTGAGATGCCTCATCCCAGATGATCGCTTTCATTTTCAGCAGATCAACAACACCTTCAAACTTATCTTCAGCGCCAATAGGAATAACTACAGGCACGGGATTCGCTTTCAGGCGCAATTTCATTTGCTCAACAGCACGGAAGAAGTTGGCGCCGGAACGGTCCATCTTATTCACAAATGCCAAACGCGGCACTTTATACTTATTAGCTTGACGCCATACGGTTTCCGACTGAGGCTGAACACCACCTACAGCACAATAAACCATACAAGCACCATCCAATACACGCATAGAGCGCTCAACTTCAATCGTGAAGTCAACGTGCCCTGGTGTATCGATGATGTTAATCAAATGCTCAGGAAACTGCAGTGACATACCTTTCCAGAAGGTCGTCGTCGCTGCAGAAGTAATGGTAATACCACGTTCCTGCTCTTGCTCCATCCAGTCCATAGTGGCTGCGCCATCATGAACTTCACCAATCTTGTGATTTACACCGGTGTAGAACAGAACGCGTTCAGTCGTAGTAGTCTTACCTGCATCGATATGAGCTGAAATACCGATATTACGGTAGCGCTCAATAGGGGTTTTACGTGCCACGGCTTAATCCTTATTCGGAGTACGCAATTAGAAGCGGAAGTGAGCAAACGCTTTGTTTGCATCAGCCATACGATGTACTTCATCGCGTTTTTTCATTGCGCCGCCACGGCCTTCAGCAGCATCAAGAAGCTCACCTGCCAGACGCAGATCCATCGATTTTTCACCACGCTTGCGCGCCGCTTCGCGGACCCAACGCATCGCCAATGCCAGACGACGACTTGGGCGTACTTCTACTGGTACCTGGTAGTTAGCACCACCGACACGACGGCTTTTAACCTCAACAGCTGGCTTAACATTGCCAATTGCCGTGTTGAAAATTTCTACTGCATCTTTACCCGTCTTTTTCTCGATCTGGGCCAATGCACCATAAACAATGCGCTCTGCAACGGCTTTCTTGCCATCAAGCATAACCACGTTCATGAATTTCGCGAGCTCTGTACTGCCGAACTTTGGATCCGGCAAGACGTCGCGTTTCGGTACTTCTCTGCGTCTTGGCATAATTTACTTCCTTAATGTGACATTCAGTTGGGGGCTAACCCCTGGGACGCCCAATGGGACGGCCACTTACTTGACAGCTTTTGCTCTGCGCTGCCGCACAGACTGCACCAATTACGCCTTAGGACGTTTAGCACCGTACTTAGAGCGAGATTGCTTACGATTTTTCACGCCAGCCAAGTCAAGAGAGCCGCGCACGCAGTGATAGCGAACACCTGGCAAGTCTTTAACACGACCACCGCGAATCAGCACAACGCTGTGCTCTTGCAAGTTATGCCCTTCACCACCGATATACGAAATCACTTCGAAACCGTTGGTCAAGCGAACTTTACAAACTTTACGCAAGGCAGAGTTTGGTTTTTTTGGAGTGGTTGTATATACACGAGTGCATACACCACGTTTTTGCGGGCAAGCTTCCAGAGCTGGTACTTTGCTCTTGAAAGTTTCCGCAACACGGCCTTTACGGACGAGTTGGTTGATAGTTGGCATTGTTTTAACATCCTACCACGTTAAAAAAAACCGACCTGAACACCAGGCAGGCTATAAGTTTCCCCAATGGAAACACTGCGGGAAGCGATTTATTTCGCTTCCCGCAGCAAAAGACTTTGAATTATAAGGAAATCAAAGCATTGGAGTCAATGGAAACCGACAAAAGTCAGCCTCCACTAATTACTCCGACACCTCTCCCGAAGATTCGGCCATCACTTCGGCGGCAACTTCGGCAAAAGGCAACAACGATTCAACCTTACTCTGCAAACGCTTACGATTTTTGTGGTAAGCCAAACCTGTACCAGCTGGAATCAATCGACCAACGATCACGTTTTCTTTCAAACCACGCAGATCATCGACTTTACCCATAATCGCAGCTTCGGTCAGAACGCGAGTTGTTTCCTGGAAAGAAGCGGCTGAAATAAACGAATCGGTCGACAACGATGCCTTCGTAATACCCAGCAGAATATTGTCGTACTTGGCCAACTCTTTGCCTTCAGCAGCCAACTTGTCGTTTGCAATCAACACTTCAGCACGTTCTACCTGCTCACCCAAGATGAAGTCAGAGCCACCTGAATCTGAAATCACCACACGACGTAACATCTGACGCACAATCACTTCAATGTGCTTGTCATTAATCTTCACACCCTGCAAGCGATAAACCTCTTGCACTTCATGAACGATATAACGTGCCAAAGCTTCAATGCCTTGCAAACGCAAGATATCGTGCGGATCAATCGGTCCATCAACAATCGTTTCACCACGATTCACCACCTGACCATCATGCACCATCACATGCTTGTCTTTGGAGATCAGATATTCGTGGGCTACGCCTTCAAGATCAGTCAGCACCAGACGTTGCTTACCTTTGGTATCTTTACCAAAGCTAGCCGTACCAGTTACTTCGGCCAACATACCCGCATCTTTTGGCGAGCGAGCTTCAAACAACTCGGCAACGCGTGGCAGACCACCGGTAATATCGCGCGTTTTCGCTGACTCTTGTGGGATACGAGCCAATACATCACCCACACCCACTTGCTGACCATCTTTCACTGTAATGATCGAGCCAACCTGGAACGAAATTGTCACTGGCGTATCAGTACCTGCCAGTTTCATTTCATTACCAAATTCATCAATCAATTTCACTAACGGACGCAAGCCTTTGCTTGAAGTCACTTTGGCTTTAGAAGCAATAACTACCAAGGTTGACAAGCCTGTTACATCATCGACTTGCTTAACAACGGTCATGCCTTCTTCAACGTTTTCAAACTTCACAGTACCTGAGTACTCAGTGATGATTGGACGTGAGTGAGGGTCCCACGTACCCAGCACAGTACCAGCCTTGATCACATCGCCGTCTTTTACCGTCAGCGTTGCACCATAAGGCACTTTGTGAGTTTCGCGTTCACGGCCATTGTCATCCAAGATCAGCACTTCAGCCGAACGAGCGATCACAACAGGCTCACCCTTCGCATTGGTCACATAGCGCATGTTGGAGCTGTAAGCGATATTACCGCTAGATTTAGCTTCAACCTGATTGGCCGCTGCAGCTCGAGACGCCGCACCACCGATGTGGAACGTACGCATCGTCAACTGAGTACCAGGCTCACCGATCGACTGAGCAGCAATCACACCCACTGCTTCACCACTATTCACCAAGTGACCACGGCCCAAATCGCGACCATAACACTTAGCACATAGACCGTAACGGGTTTCGCATGACAGCGGAGTACGTACAACCACCTCATCAACACCACGCAGTTCGATTTCATCTACCGCGTCTTCATTGAGCAGGTAGCCGGCCTCAAACAGTGTTTCCTGTGACGATGGGTCAACCACGTCTTTAACGACTACGCGACCCAAGATACGCTCACGCAAGGCTTCAACTACGTCACCACCTTGAACAACGGCTTTCATTGCCACGCCGTTTTTCGTGCCGCAATCATCTTCGATGACAACCAGGTCTTGCGTCACATCGACCAGACGACGAGTCAGGTAACCCGAGTTCGCTGTCTTCAATGCCGTATCGGCCAGACCTTTACGCGCACCGTGCGTTGAAATGAAGTACTGCAGTACCGTCAGACCTTCACGGAAGTTGGTCGTAATCGGCATTTCGATAATCGAGCCATCCGGCTTGGCCATCAGACCACGCATACCAGCCAACTGACGAATCTGAGCAGCAGAACCACGGGCACCCGAGTCTGCCATCATGTAAATCGAGTTGAACGACTCTTGTTCGTCTTGCTTGCCATTGGCGTCAAGTACTGGCTCTTTACCCAGTTGATCCATCATCGCCTTAGCGATCTGATCACCGGCACGACCCCAGATATCGACAACCTTATTGTAGCGCTCACCCTGAGTTACCAGACCCGAGCTGTACTGCTGCTCGATCTCTTTCACTTCAGATTGGGCTGCCGCCAGCAACTCAACTTTCTTCGCAGGAACCAGCATATCATCGACGCAAATCGAGATACCGCCACGCGTAGAGTACGAGAAGCCGGTGTACATCAGTTGGTCAGCAAATACGACCGTATCTTTCAAACCGCAACGGCGGAATGATGCATTGATCAATTTACCGATTTCTTTTTTCTTCAATGACTTGTCGATATGCGAGAAATCCAGACCTTTTGGCAGGATTTCAGACAAGATCGCACGACCCACAGTCGTGTCACGACGAACCATCTTGCTTTCCCATTCGCCAGATTCATTCTTGAACCATTCTTTCAGGCGAATTGAAACGCGAGTTTGCAACGTCACATCTTTATTGGCGTAAGCACGCAAAGCTTCAGACACGTTAGAGAAGATAGTCAGACGCTGACCATCGTCATTCAAACGCTCGCCTTTGGCGTACTTCGCTTCGCGGGTCATGTAGTACAGACCCAATACGATATCCTGCGACGGAACAATAATTGGCTCGCCATTGGCTGGTGCCAATACGTTGTTCGACGCCAACATCAGCGTACGCGCTTCCATTTGCGCTTCGAGCGACAATGGAACGTGAACCGCCATCTGGTCACCGTCGAAGTCGGCATTGAATGCCGCACAAACGAGTGGGTGCAACTGGATCGCTTTACCTTCGATCAGAGTCGGTTCAAAAGCTTGAATACCCAAGCGGTGCAGCGTTGGTGCACGGTTCAGCAGTACTGGATGCTCGCGAATCACGTCCTCCAAGATATCCCAAACTACTGGCTCTTGGCTTTCCACCATTTTCTTAGCGGCTTTAATCGTCGTCGCCAAGCCCATCACTTCCAATTTGTGGAAAATGAACGGCTTGAACAATTCGAGTGCCATCAACTTTGGCAGACCGCACTGATGCAGACGCAAAGTAGGACCTACGGTAATTACCGAACGACCTGAGTAGTCAACACGTTTACCCAGCAAGTTCTGACGGAAGCGACCGCCCTTACCTTTGATCATGTCTGCCAGAGATTTCAGCGGACGCTTGTTCGCGCCAGTCATCGCTTTACCGCGACGGCCGTTATCGAGCAGCGAGTCTACCGACTCTTGCAACATACGCTTTTCGTTGCGCACGATGATTTCAGGCGCACGCAATTCAAGCAGACGTTTCAGACGGTTATTACGGTTAATCACGCGGCGATACAGATCATTCAGATCGGAAGTCGCGAAACGACCGCCATCCAATGGCACCAATGGGCGCAATTCGGGTGGCAAGACTGGCAACACTTCCAGAATCATCCACTCAGGCTTGATGCCTGAACGCTCAAATGCTTCCAGCACTTTCAAGCGTTTAGCGATTTTCTTGATTTTGGTTTCTGAGCCGGTGCTTTCCAACTCAGAACGCAGGCGGCTGATCTCTTGATCAACGTCCATCGATTTAAGCAATTCGCGAACCGCTTCCGCGCCCATCATCGCTACAAATTCGTCGCCGTATTCTTCGACTTTCGAGAAGTAATCTTCTTCAGTCAACAACTGACCACGTTGTAGCGGCGTCATGCCTGGCTCGATCACGATGAACGCTTCGAAATACAAAACGCGCTCGATATCGCGCAAAGCGATATCCAATACCATACCCAAACGAGATGGTAGTGATTTCAGGAACCAGATGTGCGCAACCGGGCTAGCCAGCTCAATGTGACCCATGCGTTCGCGACGCACTTTTGACAAAGTCACTTCAACGCCACATTTTTCACAAATCACGCCACGGTGTTTCAGACGTTTGTACTTACCGCACAGACATTCGTAATCTTTAATTGGGCCAAAAATACGAGCACAAAATAGACCATCACGCTCAGGCTTGAACGTACGATAGTTGATGGTTTCTGGCTTCTTCACTTCGCCAAAAGACCAAGAACGGATTTTCTCAGGCGATGCGAGCCCGATTTTAATCGCGTCAAATTCTTCGTCTTGTGCGACTTGCTTGAAGAGTTCGAGTAAGCCTTTCATTCCAATATTCTCCAGTGAGGGCAATCAGGGTATTGGCTGCAAACCCAGATCAAATCTGGCCTGCAGCCCTATACCTCACAGCAATCAATAGGTTTCCAGATCGATATCGATACCGAGCGAGCGGATTTCCTTAACCAATACATTGAATGACTCTGGCATGCCAGCATCAATGCGGTGATCACCCTTCACAATGTTTTCGTATACTTTGGTACGACCATTTACGTCGTCGGACTTCACAGTCAACATCTCTTGCAAGGTGTACGCTGCGCCGTAAGCTTCCAGTGCCCAAACCTCCATCTCACCGAAACGCTGGCCACCGAACTGAGCTTTACCGCCCAATGGCTGCTGCGTAACGAGAGAATAAGGACCGGTCGAACGCGCGTGCATCTTGTCGTCCACCAAGTGGTGAAGTTTCAAGTAATGCATCACACCCACAGTGACTTTACGTTCAAACGGCTCACCCGTGCGGCCATCAAACAGCTGCATCTGGGTTTTGCTTGAGTTAAACGCCAGTTGCTGCGTGCGTGCATCCGCATCCGGATAAGCCAGATCGAGCATTTCACGGATTTCGCTTTCTTTCGCACCGTCAAATACCGGGCTGGCAAACGTCATGCCGGTGCTCAAACCTTTGGCCAACTCCAACACTTCGCCATCATCCAGGCCTGCGATGTCTTCTGACTTGCCATTGGTGTTGTAGATCTTCTCAAGGTAAGCGCGCACTTCGGCAGTGTTTTGCTGTTCACGCAACATCGCATTAATGCGTTGGCCAATCCCTTTTGCCGCCCAACCGAGGTGGACTTCCAAGATCTGACCAATATTCATACGTGATGGAACGCCCAATGGGTTCAACACGATGTCTACTGGCGTACCGTCGGCCATATGTGGCAAGTCTTCAACTGGCAGGATCTTCGATACCACACCCTTGTTACCGTGACGACCGGCCATCTTATCGCCTGGCTGCAGTCGACGTTTCACTGCAACGTAAACTTTAACCATTTTGATTACGCCTGGTGGCAACTCGTCACCTTGCGTCAATTTACGTTTTTTATCTTCAAAGCGCAGTTCAAACTCAGCTTTAGTCTGAGCGATCAGGTCTTTATTCGCTTCAAGCTGACGCGCGCTTTCTTCGTCCGACAAACGAATATCGAACCAGTCGTGCTTGCTTGGCAAATCTGCCAGGTATTCAGTTGTTACGGTTGCGCCCTTAGCCAGCTTTTTAGGGCCGCCATTGGCAACTTTGCCGACCAACATTTCTTCAATACGCTTGAACAAGTCGGCTTCAACGATACGCAACTGGTCATTCAAGTCTTGGCGATAGCGACGCAATTGCTCTTCGATAATCGCTTGAGCACGTTTATCGCGCTCAATCCCTTCACGGGTAAACACTTGAACGTCGATCACCGTACCGGTCATGCCTGAAGGCACGCGCAGCGAAGTATCTTTAACGTCAGACGCTTTTTCACCGAAAATCGCACGCAGCAGCTTCTCTTCTGGCGTCAGTTGCGTTTCGCCTTTAGGCGTTACCTTACCAACCAGAACGTCGCCAGCTTCAACTTCAGCACCGATATAAACCACACCAGCGTCATCCAAACGGCCGAGCATACGCTCTGACAAGTTTGAAATATCGCGGGTAATTTCTTCAGGGCCCAGTTTGGTGTCACGCGCCATCACGTTCAACTCTTCGATGTGGATCGAAGTGTAACGATCATCAGCAATGACCTTCTCGGAAATCAAAATCGAATCCTCGAAGTTGTAACCATTCCAAGGCATGAAGGCGATGGTCATGTTTTGACCCAAAGCCAGTTCACCCAGATCGGTTGACGCGCCGTCAGCAACCACATCACCCTTAGCCAGCAAATCACCTTTCTTCACGATTGGACGCTGATTGGTGTTGGTGTTCTGATTAGAACGCGTGAATTTAACCAAGTTGTAGATATCTACACCGGCTTCTCCCGCGATCACTTCGTCATTGTTGACACGAACGACGATCCGCGTTGCGTCAACATAATCAACTACACCGCCGCGCAAGGCAGTTACCGCAGTACCCGAGTCAGTCGCACACGTGCGCTCGATACCGGTACCCACGAATGGTTTTTCTGCGCGCAAGCAAGGTACTGCCTGGCGCTGCATGTTGGCACCCATCAAGGCACGGTTGGCGTCATCGTGCTCCAGGAACGGAATCAATGAAGCTGCGACCGATACGATCTGGCTTGGCGCTACGTCCATAAACTGAACGCGATCTGGCGTTGCAACGATGGTCTCGCCTGCTTCACGGCACGTTACCAATTCGTCAGTCAGATTGTTCTCGTCATCAGTCTGGGCATTGGCCTGAGCAATAACGTATTTACCTTCCTGAATCGCAGACAGGTATTCGATTTCAGCAGTTACCTTGCCGTCAACCACTTTGCGGTATGGCGTTTCAAGGAAACCGTACTCATTGGTGCGTGCGTAGCAAGACAATGAGTTAATCAAACCGATGTTTGGACCCTCTGGTGTCTCAATCGGACAAACACGACCATAGTGCGTTGGGTGTACGTCACGAACCTCAAAGCCAGCGCGCTCACGCGTCAAACCGCCAGGACCCAAGGCTGATACACGGCGTTTGTGCGTGATTTCAGACAATGGGTTGGTTTGATCCATAAACTGTGACAGCTGAGATGAGCCGAAGAACTCTTTCACTGCTGCTGACACTGGCTTCGCATTGATCAAGTCATGCGGCATCAAATTGTCAGATTCAGCTTGTGACAGACGCTCTTTCACTGCGCGCTCAACACGTACTAAACCAGCGCGGAATTGGTTTTCAGCCAGCTCGCCGACCGAACGTACACGACGGTTACCCAAGTGATCGATGTCATCGACTTCGCCACGGCTATTGCGTAGCTCAAGCAAGATACCAATCACGGCAATGATGTCTTCAGTCGACAAGATGCCTGGGCCAGTAATGCCTTTGCCGCCAACGCGCTCGTAGAAACGACGCTGCCAGCCTGGCGCTTTTTCATCCAGACGGTCTGGATAAGCACGGCTGTTAAATTTCATACGACCAACTGCTGACAGATCGTAACGATCTTCAGAGAAGAACAAGCCATTGAACAAAGCTTGTACCGCATCTTCAGTCGGTGGCTCGCCTGGACGCATCATGCGATAGATCGCAACGCGAGCTTGCCATTGATCTTGCGTATCATCGGTGCGCAACGTCGAAGAAATGAAGCCACCTTGGTCGAGGTCATTGATATACAACGTGGTGATTTCTTTCACTTCGTTGGCATCCAACTTCACCAGCAAGTCTTCAGTAATCTCTTCATTGGCTTTAGCGACTACTTCACCCGTTTCCGGGCTAATGACATCTTTCGCCAACACACGGCCATAGGTGTAATCAAGCGGAACTTGAACACGCGTCATGCCGGCATTGTTGATATCACGAATCGTTTTGGCCGTGATACGTTTGTCTTTTTGTGCCAGAACTTTGCCATCGTCAGCAACGATATCAAACTTGGCCACTTCGCCACGCAAGCGATCAGACTGCAGATGCCAGAACACACCATCTTCTGTGAGGTAGAAGGTATCTGTGTCAAAGAATTCAGCCAGAATCTGTTCAGGCGTATACCCCAGTGCTTTAAGCAAAATAGACACCGGCATTTTGCGACGGCGGTCGATACGGAAGAACAACAAATCTTTCGGATCGAACTCGAAATCCAACCATGAACCACGGTAAGGAATAATCCGAGCCGAGAACAACAATTTGCCTGAGCTATGGGTTTTACCCTTGTCATGCTCAAAGAACACACCCGGAGAACGGTGCAACTGAGACACGATCACACGCTCGGTACCGTTAATTACGAACGAGCCGTTACGAGTCATCAACGGAATTTCACCGAAGTAAACGTCCTGCTCTTTCACTTCCTTGATCGTTGGCTTTGAGGATTCACGATCCATAATCACCAAACGAACACGGGCGCGCAAAGGCGCAGCAAACGTAATACCACGTTGCTGACACTCTTTCACGTCAAAGGCAGGTTCGCCCAATGAGTAGTGCACAAACTCAAGGCGTGCATATTCGTTGTGCGAAACAATCGGGAAAATTGAGTTAAACGCAGCCTGCAAACCAATTTCACGGCGAGCCTCGATAGGCACACCTAGTTGCAGGTATTCGGAATAAGAGTCGATCTGAGTAGCCAACAGAAACGGCACTTCAAGGACACTTGCCCGCTTCGCAAAACTCTTGCGAATGCGTTTCTTCTCAGTGAACGAGTATTTCATACTCATAAACTCTCCATGGGTGGGGCGCAATGGACAAACCGCAAAACGCCCGCTAACAATAAGTTGTGAGCGGTTTCTGGTTTGTCTGCTGCAAATTCTAGACTTACTTTCAGATTGCTCTTGTAAGCAAGCCGCAGTATACAAACGCAAAAGGGCAGACGGATTGCTCCGTCTGCCTGTACTACTTAGCTAGCTAAAGATTACTTAACTTCAGCAGTTGCGCCAGCTTCGATCAATTTCTTAGCGATAGCGTCAGCGTCAGCTTTAGAAACGCCTTCTTTAACTGGTTTTGGTGCGCCGTCAACCAAGTCTTTAGCTTCTTTCAAGCCCAGACCAGTTACTTCACGAACAACTTTGATCACGCCAACTTTCTGAGCACCAGCGCCAGTCAGGATAACGTCGAATTCAGTTTTTTCTTCAGCAGCAGCAGCAGCGCCGCCAGCAGCTGGGCCAGCAACTGCAACAGCAGCAGCAGAAACACCAAATTTTTCTTCGAATGCTTTTACCAAGTCATTCAGTTCCAGAACAGTCAAAGCACCTACTGCGTCAAGGATATCTTCTTTAGATACGGCCATTTGTTAATACTCCTGAAAATCTTATCTGATTAATACAATTTAGATACGAAAAATTAAGCTTCTGTCGCTTCTGCTGGAGCCGCTTCGGCTGCAGGAGCGGCTGAGCCCTCGCCTTTCTTCTCTGCCAGAGCTGCCAGGCCGCGGACAAAGCCAGCCACCGGAGCTTGCATAACGTAGAGAAGTTTCGAGAGCAATTCTTCGCGGCTTGGTACTGATGCCAAGGCAGCAACTGCTGCAGCATCCATAACTTTGCCATCATAAGAACCCGCTTTCAGAACGATTTTGTCGTCTTTTTTCGCGAATGTGTGCAGCAACTTAGCAGCAGCAACTGGGTCTTCGGAAATACCGTAAACCAAAGGACCGACCATTTGGTCAGCCAGTTCGGCAAACGGAGTTCCTTGTACCGCACGACGTGCCAGCGTGTTTTTCAAAACACGCAGGTAAACGCCTGACTCACGCGCTTGTTTGCGCAGTTCAGTCATGCTGGAAACCTCGATACCACGATATTCAGCGATCACGATGGTTTGAGCATTTGCAACTACTGCTGCAATCTCAGCCACTACCGCTTTTTTGTCGTCAAGATTTAGACTCAAGGTCAACCTCCATTAGTTAAGTTCAGCATGTTTTCACATGCCACCCAATCAAACGGCGACCAATATTCAGGAGACTTTTACCAAACGAGAATGTTCAGTGAGAAGCCTGCATTGGGAGCACCGTCTGCGTAGGCTGGTGTTTGGGCACCTTGATTAAGTCAGCCTAAGGCTGGCACCTACGGTCTTTGACTATCTGAAGCACCAGTACAAATCAGTGCTCCAGCCCAAAGTCAGATTACAGGACGGACGAAGTGTCTACGCGAACACCCAAGCCCATCGTGCTTGAAACTGCGATTTTCTTGAAGTACACGCCTTTTGAGCTTGCTGGCTTGGCTTTTTGCAAAGCATCAACCAGAGCTGCCAAGTTCTCGCGCAGATCAGCAGCCTCAAAAGAAGCGCGACCCAGCGTAGCGTGAACGATACCGCCTTTGTCAGTACGGTATTGAACCTGACCTGCTTTAGCATTTTTAACCGCTTCAGCAACGTTAGGTGTAACAGTACCTACTTTAGGATTTGGCATCAGGCCGCGTGGGCCAAGGATTTGACCCAAAGTACCAACGATACGCATAGCATCTGGAGACGCAATAACTACGTCAAAATCCATATTGCCAGCTTTAACTTGCTCAGCCAGATCTTCGAAACCAACAACATCTGCACCAGCAGCTTTGGCCGCTTCTGCATTAGCGCCTTGTGTAAACACAGCAACACGCACTGATTTACCGGTACCTTTTGGCAAAACTACAGCGCCACGAACAACCTGATCAGATTTACGTGGGTCAACACCCAAATTGAACGAAACGTCGATAGATTCGTTGAATTTGGCAGTAGCTGCACCCTTTACCAAAGCAATTGCTTCGTCGATTGCGTACAGTTTGTTGCTATCAACAGTTGCGCGCAATGCTGCAAGACGTTTAGAAACCTTAGCCATTTACACGCCCTCCACTTCGATACCAATCGAACGAGCTGAACCAGCAATCGTACGAACAGCAGCATCCAAATCGCCACCAGTCAAATCAGCTTGCTTGGTTTTTACGATTTCTTCGAGTTGAGCGCGAGTCACTTTACCTACTTTATCGGTATGTGGCTTTGGTGAGCCTTTAGTAATGCCTGCCGCTTTTTTCAGCAAGATTGTTGCTGGAGGCGATTTCATTACGAAGGTGAATGATTTGTCTGCAAAGGCAGTAATCACAACTGGAATTGGCAAGCCTGGCTCAACGCCTTGAGTTGCAGCGTTGAACGCTTTACAAAATTCCATGATATTCAAGCCGCGCTGACCCAGTGCTGGACCAATTGGAGGCGATGGATTTGCTTTACCAGCTGGCACTTGCAGCTTGATGTAGCCAATGATTTTTTTTGCCACAGTACTACTCCTAAAAATGGGTCAAACGCTAACCAGAACAGCTAGCTCCCCTACCAATAACGCCAGCACCAAAGTGCCAACGCCTCTACACGCAGATTAGGTTTTTTCAACCTGCGAGAATTCCAAATCCACTGGTGTTGCACGACCAAAGATCGACACAGTCACTTTCAAGCGGTTTTTGTCATAATCAACGTCTTGTACGGTCGCAGTAAAATCAGCAAACGGGCCATCAGTAACCCGCAGAGTCTCGCCAACTTCAAACAGGACTTTGTGACGAGGCTTATCAGCTCCGTCTTGCACCTGCTGCATCATACGCTCGACTTCTTTTACTGGAATCGGCATCGGCTTGGTGCCGGAGCCCCCAATAAAACCAGTTACTTTTGGCGTGCTTTTCACCAAATGCCAACTATCGTCAGTCATATCCATTTCGACAAAAACATAACCTGGATAGAATTTTCGCTCAGTTAACGCCTTGCGACCGGCTTTGACTTCCATTACTTCTTCGACTGGAACCAGAATCTGACCAAACAGATGCCCCATCTCCAGGCGACCAATTTTCTCGATCAACGCTTTCTGCACGCTTTTTTCAAAGCCCGAGTACGCGTGAACTACATACCAACGCATTGCCATGCTCGATTCCCCGACTGATTAACCGCGACCCAGCACGATATCGTAAAACAACCAAGCCAAGCCAGAATCAACCACCCACATAAACAGGGCTAACACAGCTACAAACAAGAACACAACGCCAGTCACTTGCCACGTTTCTTTCTTGCTTGGCCAAACAACCTTCTGAGCTTCTTTTACTGAGTCACGGGCATAATCAACAAAAGAGCGCCCTAACTCACTAAACCAAAGCACAACCCCTGCCGCCAGCAAACCAGCCACAACAGAGAGAGAGCCAACAAAAGACTGCCCCGCAGGCACCAAATAAAAACCGGCAACACCCAAAGCCACGAGGGCCAGAGCTGCCATTACTTTCAGTCGTTCTATGCTTTGCATTACGTTTCCGGCGACCCATAAAACAAAGCCGCCCCAGATTAGATCTGGAACGGCTCCGCTGATAATGTGGCAGGCGAGGAGGGCTTCGAACCCGCAACCCCCGGTTTTGGAGACCGGTACTCTACCAATTGAGCTACTCGCCTGGGGAGACCAAAACTATAAACTAGCTTTGATCATTTTGCAACAATTTTATTCAATAACTTTAGCAACAACACCAGCACCTACCGTACGACCACCTTCACGAATCGCAAAGCGCAGACCTTGCTCCATCGCGATCGGGCAGATCAACGTTACAGTGATAGATACGTTATCGCCTGGCATTACCATTTCAGTACCTTCTGGCAGCGCGATCGCGCCAGTCACGTCCGTTGTACGGAAGTAGAATTGTGGACGGTAGTTACTGAAGAATGGCGTATGACGGCCACCTTCTTCTTTCGACAGAACGTAGATTTCTGACGTGAATTTAGTATGCGGCGTGATTGAACCTGGCTTAGCCAACACTTGGCCACGCTGAACGTCTTCACGCTTAGTACCACGCAACAACGCACCAATGTTGTCACCAGCTTGACCTTGGTCCAGCAATTTGCGGAACATCTCAACACCAGTACAAGTCGTCTTGATAGTTGGAACAATACCAACGATCTCGATCTCTTCACCCACTTTAACAATACCGCGCTCTACACGACCAGTTACTACAGTACCACGACCAGAAATAGAGAACACGTCCTCAACTGGCATCAGGAATGTACCGTCAACTGCACGCTCTGGCAGAGGAATGTACGTATCCAGAGCTTCAGCCAAACGGAAAATTGCTGGCTCGCCGTATTCGCCTTGATCACCTTCCAGCGCTGCACGAGCAGAACCAGTAATGATTGGCGTGTCATCACCCGGGAAGTCATATTTAGACAACAGGTCACGAACTTCCATTTCAACCAACTCGAGCAACTCAGCGTCGTCAACCAAGTCAGCTTTGTTCATGAATACGATAATGTATGGAACACCAACCTGACGAGACAACAGGATGTGCTCGCGAGTTTGTGGCATAGGACCATCAGCAGCAGAAACCACCAACACCGCGCCATCCATCTGAGCCGCACCGGTAATCATGTTTTTTACATAATCCGCGTGACCTGGGCAATCTACGTGAGCGTAGTGGCGAGTTTCGGTTTCGTACTCAACGTGCGCAGTATTAATAGTGATACCACGTGCTTTTTCTTCTGGTGCGCTGTCGATCTGTGAGTAGTCTTTAGCTTCACCACCGAACTTGCGAGTCAACACAGTCGTGATCGCAGCAGTCAGGGTTGTTTTACCGTGG